>NZ_JANHJQ010000025.1 GCF_024609785.1 Pseudalkalibacillus decolorationis | reverse complement strand
GAAAGTCCATTTTGACCTGGTGACTTTAGTTTATAATGCTTCAAAACTAGCTGTAGACCGTATCAATGCCAGTTTAAATCAACAACAAGCAGCAGCATAAACTGAAAAAAATTATGAAAAAATTGATTTCTGTAAGTCTGTGTCTATTTAAATTATGGAATTATGAAATTGATTCATTTAATAAAAAAATTAAACATTATTACTGTAATAGCGAGTGAATGATAGTTATTGTTTTTGGATTATAAATGGACATTGGATTTGGCATATTAAGAAATAAAAAAAGCTCTATAATAATGTTGATTTTCCATTTGTCCCAAAAAATAAAACTTGTGTGAAAAGAGGGCTTATTGTGATTGTCAGAATCGAATTAACATACAAAACACCAAAAGGAAAAGTAACAACATTCAGTTCAGATGGGATGAGTGCTGAGGACGGCATACTAATAGCTGAGGATTTAGAGAGAACAGGGCGTGCAAAAAATATAACGTTCATTGATAGCCTTGAGAGTACATGGAACTTGAAGGAATTAAAGAAATTTTTGAAGGGGATCGAGACTGAGCCCCACAACGTAACCGTCTATTTTGATGGTGGTTTTGATCTAGAAACCAAAAGATCAGGCTTAGGCTGTGCCATCTATTATGATCAAAATGGAAAATCATTGCGGCTTCGAAAAAATACTTTGGTCGAAGAACTAAACACGAATAACGAGGCAGAATACGCTGCATTTTACCTCGGATTGCAAGAATTAGAGCTATTAAATGTCCATCATCTGCAAGTTAAATTTGTCGGCGATTCCCAGGTTGTCATCAATCAGTTAAATGGTGAATGGCCGTGTTTGGAAGAGGAATTATCAAAATGGGCTGAACGAGTTGATCATAAACTGAAGCAGTTAGGTATTCATCCAAATTATGAACTAGTATCACGAAAGAGGAATCGGGAAGCGGACCAATTAGCATCCCAAGCATTAAAAGAAATTGAAATAATGAGTTCAAGTGAAGTCAATCCAGAACAAAAGAGTGAATAAACACGCACAAAGTATAAGAAGTCAACGTCCCAAGTTATTCTGAAATGGAATTTACAAAATCGGGTAGTTATTTTCTTTCTAAGTCGATAAAGAATACAGAATTATTGAAGACTCTAAGCTTTATGATTTTGAATTATCAGCAGAAGATATGGAACGAATTAATCAATTGAATCAAAACAAGAGAGTGAGTCCAGATCCAGACAATTTTGATTTCTAATTAAATATTCTTAAAAGGAACAGACGTCAATCAGGACGTCTGTTCTTTTAAGGTTCACTGAAAGATTGAGGGTCCTTTTTTAACACGTTAAGAAAGTATAAAAGTTTGCAGCATGGATGTAATGTCCAGCTTCAGCGCCCAACCACTTGGATCACTTCAGGCCTCCTGTGGCGGCAACACACTGAAGTACTCCATGTATAATATTCCCACGCAGGGCCGAACTTGTTTGGGCCGAGCCTCCTCGTCGATCTTCCAGTGACCTTCGGGGCTAAGCAGGGCGCTTGCGCTTTTCTTAGTGCACTTCTTAACTCGGTTAGTAACAATGCTAGTGATACTCTTAAAGTTCCTTCAACCTTTTACAAATTTCATCTGAAACTTCTTTTGTGGTTGCAGTTCCACCTATATCAGGTGTCTTGATATCGTCTCCTGTTACATGTTCAATAACATTTAATAATTTTTGTCCAAGTTCTTCTTCGTTAAAATGGTCCAACATCATTTTGGCTGTCCATATTTGCCCGATTGGATTGGCAATACCTTTACCGTAAATGTCTGGTGCGGAACCATGTACTGGCTCAAACATTGAAGGGTATTTTCCATTTAAATTGATATTTGCAGCAGGTGCGATTCCGATACTTCCCATCACTGCTCCGCCGATATCAGTTAAAATATCACCAAATAAATTACTAGCCACAATGACGTCGAAGCTTTCTGGTTTTGTGACAAAGAAAGCTGACAATGCATCAATGTGATAAGAGGAAGTATCGATGTTCGGGTAATCCTCTTTCACTTCATTAAATACAGAATCCCAAAATGGCATCGTATGAAAAATACCATTGGACTTTGTAGCACTTGTCAAATGGGCTCTTCTTCTCCCAGCTAACTCAAAAGCGTAAAGCATTACTGCTTCTGTACCTCTACGTGTGAATATGGCATTTTGTATGGCCATTTCATTTTCGTTACTGTGAATACGTCCACCTATTTCACTGTATTCTCCTTCACTATTTTCTCTGACCACGATAAGATCAAAGTCATTTGGATTAGCAAGAGGGGATCTTAAGCCTTTAAAATACTTTGCTGGCCGTATATTAATCGACTGTTCGAATGAACGGCGTATTTTTAGTAACAAGCCCCATAATGAGACGTGATCAGGGACAAGTTGTGGGTTCCCAATAGCTCCGAGAAAAATCGCATCAAATCCTTGTAAGATTTCTAATCCGTTTTCAGGCATCATCTTACCTGTTTCAAGATAGTAATCACAATTCCATGGAAATTCCGTAAATTCAAAAGACAATCCCCCATGTACGTCTGCAATGGTATGTAAAACTTCAAGGGAGGGTGGTACAACCTCTTTTCCAATACCATCCCCAGGAAGTACAGCAATTTCATATTTTTTCATATTATATCTCCTCGTATTATAGAAATGAAAAACGCTTTGTACGGCGTTTTTCATTTCTATTAAGTAATATTCTATTCAGCAGTTGCTTCCGTTGCGGCCTTAATAACATCCGCTCCGATTTGTTCCTCGAATTTATCGTATACCGGTTGTAAAGTTTCTTGGAAAACCTTTCGTTCTTCATCAGACAGCTCATAAACTTCCATGTTTCCTCGTTCTTTGATTTTCTTGAAACCTTCTTGATTAAGTTGTTCTGCAAGGGACCTTGCCTGTTTTGTTCCATGATCAATTCCAGCTTGAATCAATTCTTTTGTTTCATCGTTCAGTCCATTCCAAAACTTTTCGTTTGTCAAAAGAGCATAATCAACTCTTGCTGCTCCCCAATTGATCGTAATATACTTTTGCACATCACCAAGTTTTTTAGTTGAGATGTTACTAAATGTGTTCACCTGCCCGTCAACGGTACCTTGTTCCAGTGCTGTATACAATTCACCGAAAGGAAGTTGTAGTGGCCCTGCGCCGAGTGTTTCAAAGAGGTTAGCTAGCACTTGTCCTCCCTGCACACGAATTTTTAAGCCATCAAGATCCTCAGGTGTTTTAATGGGACGAACGGTATTTGTAATTTGTTTTGGACCATTTGGCCACATTTTTAAACCGATAATTTTTTCGCTTTCAAGGCTTTTAAGAACTTCTTGTCCTGTTTCCCCATCCCAAAAAGCGTACGCTTCCTCATTACTACTAAATATAAACGGAAGGGATGGAATGTTGAAAGCTGGATTCATACCGACCATTTTTGACATATCTGGAATAATGAATTGAACATTGTTAGCCCTAAGGTTTTTGACTTCAGTTTTATCATCGAAGAGTTGACCGTTTGGATATACCTGTACCTTGATTTTTCCATCAGAGTTTTTTTCAATATATTTCGCCATAGCCATGGCACCTTTGTGTTTCGGAGTATTTTCAGCAACAACGTGAGAGATTTTGATTGTCATTTCTTTAATCCCACTGCTGTCGTTTCCCCCAGATGATGATGACGCGTCTTCGGAACCACCACAGGCTGTGAGTGTAAAAACCATTATTAGGCCAACCAATATTATAAAACCCTTTTTAATACTTTGCATTTCAATATATCCCCCTTTAAAAAGTTGATTAGTAATTCCTTAGGATGATGGTTAGTAATGAACCGAAAGAGTAGTAAGCGCTTTCAAAGTTTAAGTGACAAAGGAAACAAAAGAAGTGAATTCTTTACACTTAGTAATAAGGACACCTCCCAAACTTTATATTGAATATGTTATAATTTTCTGAAAAGAGTTCATAGCTTGTGTAGGTAAAGAAATATTTTTGTAACTAAAGTAAGTGAAGTGTGCAATTTTTCATCTGGATAAGGTGTTCCGTTTTTTTAGATTGGATACAGTATCCGTTATGTAATTAATTCAAATTTTTTAAACTTAAGGAGGTATTATGAAGTTTGGTAAAAAGTATTTAAGTTTGCATACGGCCATTGTATTGTTTGTTTGTATTGTTGTTATTTTAGCTTTTTCAGTAACAGGCATTTTAATAAGTGAAGAAGTCACAGACCAAACAAGAAAGGAGTTAGAACAAAAAACGATGAATGTTGCTAGGATGGTCGGTCATTCTCCTATCGTTATTGAAGGCCTGGAGCAAAAGAGAGACCAGGATGATATCAGGATTTTCGCAAAGAAACTTCGCGAGTTAACCGATGTCCGATTTGTCGTTGTGATGGATATGAAAGGTATAAGGAAATCCCATCCAGATGAGTGGAAAATAGGAAAGCACTTTGTCGGTGGAGATGAAATCAGGGCGTTGAATGGAGAAGAGTATACCTCAATCGCAGAAGGGACATTAGGTTCGTCTTTACGGGCGTTTGAACCGATCTATAACAGCGAAGGAAAACAGGTGGGTGCAGTTTCTGTTGGGTTATTATTGGACAGGGTACAAATGGCAGTAGCAAAAAGTAAGCAAATTATCTATGTAGGAGTAGGACTTGGAATCGTAGTAGGGATTATAGGTGCGCTATTTCTAGCCGGAAGAGTAAAAAAAATTTTATTTGGACTGGAGCCATCTGAAATCGCAAATTTGTGGCAGGAACGTGACGCGATGTTGGAGTCCGTTCGGGAAGGAATCATAGCCGTTGATAAGGAAAGCAAAATTGTGATAGCGAATGCTGAAGCGATACGTATGTTTGAAAAAGCAGGTATTCAAGGTAATCCAATCGGTCAAAAAGTTGAAGATTATATGCCAGTTTCCCATTTGACTAGTGTCTTAGAGAATGGTAAAGAAGAACACGATCAGGAACGGGATATGGGGGGAATGACTTTTGTAGTGAATCGCGTACCAGTTAAGGTTGATGATGAAGTTGTAGGGGCCATTGCAACGTTTCGTGATAAAACGGAGTTAAAACAACTTGCAGAAAAGTTGACAGGCGTAAAAATGTACGCTGAGGCGTTACGTGTAAAAAGCCATGAATTTATGAACAAACTACATGTCATTCTCGGAATGGTCAATATAGGGGAATACGATAAGCTTACATTATACATTCGACAAATTACTTCTAGCTATCAAATAGAGGTTGGCACTGTGTCACGTCTTGTCAAAGACCCAGTTCTAGCGGGTTTTTTATTAAGTAAAATGAGCTATGCCCGGGAACAGGGGGTCAAACTTAACATTCAAGGGGAAACCGTGTTGCCTCCACCGAAAGATCAAGAGGTCATGGACGATATCATTACAATTATCGGAAATTTAATCGATAATGCGATAGAAGCAGGGCAAGTTTGTGATAACACAAAGATTGAAGTAGAGCTAAAGTATGATAGAGCGGCATTTTCATTAGCTGTTAGAGATAACAATAATGGTGGGATTCCAGCAGAGTTAAGAGAAAAGATTTTTAAGAAAGGGTTCTCGACGAAAGGAGAAAATCGTGGATTCGGATTGTTTTTAGTCAGAAAATGTACAGAAAAAATGGGGGGGAGTATTCACCTCAATACAAACAACGACTTCACTACGTTTATAGTACAAATCCCATATAAGGGTAAGGAGGAAGCATCGTGATAAGAGTATTGATTGTTGAGGATGATCCGATGGTTGCTGAAATCAATAAAAAATATTTATGTTCTGTTAAAGGTTTTTCTTGTGCCGGGGCTGTTAAGAATGCTAAAGAAGCTATGGGTTTTATTAAAAAATACAAGGTAGATCTTGTATTATTAGATATCTTTATGCCAGGTAAGAACGGAATTGAATTGCTGGTGGAAATTCGAAATAAGGATAAAAGTATTGATGCGATTGTGATATCTGCTGCTAGTGATATTCAAAGTATTAAATCCGCGTTGCGACTCGGTTCGGTAGATTACTTGATTAAACCATTCGAATTTGAGCGATTTAATAGTGCTTTAATGAAATACAAGGAAGAATTTGAGCTAATGAACAAAAAAGGTAGTATTGCTCAGGAAGAGCTGGACAATCAATTATTGCGTCAGAATAAAATGGTGGTGAATCAGCGTGCAGTACTTCCAAAGGGTTTGACACAACAGACACTTCAGCGTGTGGTCGATACAATTCTTATGGATAGTAAAGAAAAATTCTCTACTGAAAACCTTGCGGCTCAAGTTGGAGTATCAAGAGTATCAATGCGTAAATACCTGAAGTTTTTAGCAGAAATAGAGATGGTTTCCGTTGAAATGAATTATAAAAAGACAGGACGTCCCATCCATACTTATTACATTAATAAAGAAAATACAGATCGAATTAAGCCATACTTAAAAGCAACATCTATGTAATGTCTAGCTCCAGCGCCCGTCGGACCTAAACGGTCGCTTGCGCTTTTCTTACACGTTAAGAAAGTATAAAAGTTTGCGGCATGGATGTAATGTCCAGCTTCAGCGCCCAACCACTTGGATCACTTCAGTCCTCCTGTGGCGGCAACAGCCTCCTCGTCGGTCTTCCAGTGACCTTCGTGGCTAAGCAGGGCGCTTGCGCTTTTCTTAATTATTTTAATTACAAAAGCATTTCTTTACCTACTAAATCTATTATTAATTTTCAAAAAATTATAATATTTCAGAAAGGAGGTACAAGTTAATAGTAAAAATGAATTTTTGAAAGCGGTTTCCTTCATTTAATGTAAGTACTGACCGGGAGGGGTGTGTACTGTTCTGAGAAATGCATTAAAAAATTCTAAGGGGGATTATATGAAAAAAATATTAAAATGGCTAGATCATATAGAAGAGTTCATCACGGCTATTTTGTTTTTGAGTGCGGTTGTGATCATTTTATATGGAGTTTTCATGCGCTATGTCCTGAATTCTCCACAATTCGGAATCCTTGAAATTGTTAGCATTTTATTACCTTGGGCAATTTTTTTAGGCTTCGGAAGAGCCCTCAAAGAAAACCATCATATTGCGGTTGACGTCGTTTATGATCGACTCCCTTTACCAGTAAAAAGAATAGTGGCAGTCATAAGCAACCTATTCGGATTAGGTTTTGCCATATTCATGCTGGTTACGAGTGTGAAAATGGTGATTGACGAATATGGGACTGGGTATGTAACAGTTGCTCTCGGAATACCTATTTGGCTGACGTATCTCATCTTGCCTTTTTCCATGGCTCTACTCGGAATTTATTTTGCTTTCAAAACCTATAAAGCTATTATCGGAGATGAAAAGGAAGTAGTTGGAGACGTAGTTCATTTGGAGCATGAGGAGTATGTTTCAAATGATAAGAAAGGAGAAATGTCCGTATGAGTCCGGTACTAGCGTTATTCTTGGCTTTCATCTTTCTTTGTCTCATTCGGGTGCCTGTGGCGATAAGCCTCGGTTTATCCAGTATTCTAGCATTGAATATGATTGACTTTACAATGTATACAATTATTCAGAAAATGTTTAGTCAGTTAACTCACGTTTCATTAATGGCTATACCCGGATTCGTATTTACAGGAATTATCATGTCAAAGGGTGGGATCTCTCGGCATTTGATCGAAGCTTTGAAAGCTTGGGTTGGCCATATGCGTGGAGGTCTTGCTGTTGTAACGATTCTTGCATGTATGATTTTTGCTGCGATTTCGGGTTCAAGTCCCGCTACAGCCGCCGCGATCGGAAGTATTATGATTCCAGGACTTGTAAATGCAGGCTATAAAAAACGTTATGCAATGGGACTTATTGCTTGTGCTGGTACATTAGGGATTCTAATTCCACCCTCCATTCCTTTAATTCTTTATGGTGTTGTAGCAGAAGAGTCGATTAGTCAGTTATTTATGGCTGGTGTAATCCCAGGTATTCTTTTAGGGGGGACTTTAATTTTAACAGCTATCATTTATGCAAGGATCAATAACTACGGCTCTTTACCTAAACAAACCTGGTCCAATCGGTGGAAGAAAAGCCTTAAAGCCATATGGGGGTTTCTACTTCCAATACTCATATTGGGTGGTATTTATGGTGGTGTTGTTACCCCAACTGAAGCCTCTTTTCTTGCCTGTCTATATTCAGTTGTCGTATCTTTGTTCATTTACCGAGAGCTTACTTTCAAAAAGTTTAGGAGTATGGTCAATGAATCTATTAATATTACATCAATGATTTATTTGATTATCGCTTCTGCAGTCGTTTTCGGTATGTTCCTAACAGTTGCTCAGGTACCGCAGGATCTGGCTTCCTGGATGAATGCTAATGTGGCCAATAAATGGATCTTCTTGATTGCTGTCAATTTATTGATTTTCATTATGGGAATGTTTTTAGAGTCAGCTGCAATCATTCTCATTACAGTTCCAATCTTCTTACCGATTTTGGCACTGTTTAATATCAATCCGATTCATTTTGCAATTATCCTTACCATCAACCTAGAAATTGCCATGATTACACCTCCTGTTGGGTTGAACTTATTTGTTGTCAGCGGGATATCTAGGGAGAAAGTTGGTGAAGTCGTTCGAGGTGTTGTACCGTTTTTCTTCTTGATGGTGTTAGTGCTTGCGATTGTAGTTATTTTCCCTGAAATATCCTTGTTCTTAACAAAGTGATCTCTTAAAAAGGAGAAGGTTTCATGAATGTATGTCGTTCATATTTGTTTGTACCTGCAAAAGAAATGTCTATCATAAAAAAAGCCGTGATGTCTAATGCTGATAGCGTAATCATTGATTTAGAGGATTCCGTTGCTTTTGATCAGAAAGATACTGCACGGGGACTAGTAAAACAAGCATTGCAAGAGTTGAATGAAAGAAAACAGATATACGTTAGAATTAATAACTTTACTACCCCATTCTGGGAAAAAGACTTGGCCTGCTCTGTAATAAATGGAGCAAGCGGGGTTATTGTTCCTAAAACTGAAAACAAAGAACAGATCACGTACATCTGTGAAAAGGTAAGAGAATTGATTCAAGCGAAAAACAGGACGATTCCATTTAAGGTTATTCCTCTTATTGAGACTGCAAAGGGGGTCCAGTTTGCATACGAAATTGCTGGCGCCGATCCATTGATATCAAAACTTGCTTTTGGTTCAATCGACTACTCATTAGATATCGGCTGTGAGTTGACATCAGGGAGGGGGGAACTTTTATATGCTCTCTCACGAATCGTTGTTGCATCAAGAGCGGCTGACATAAGTGGGCCGATTGATGCCGTTTTTCCTGAATTAGGAAACTCTAAGGAGTTGGAGTTGGAAGCCATTCAGGGAAAGAAGCTTGGATTTAAAGGAAAGCTTACGATCCATCCGCAACAGATTGAAATTGTGAACAAAGTGTTCTCACCAAAAGAAAAAGAAATTGAAGATTCGAGAGAAATTGTTAAGAAGTTTGAAGAAGCTGAACGACAAGGGTCGGCCTCAATATCGGTCAACGGTAAGCTAGTTGATTATCCGGTATATAAAAAGGCTAAAGAAATAGTGAACTTTGGAAATCTTCAGGGATCAAAATCATAATACTTACCTTTAGTTGGGTTATTTTACACACTACTGGAATCTGGAACTAGTTCGTGGTTTTACCAAGTTTTCATTGAGGGAGACAAAGTAGATGGAATACAGAATAGAACGCGATACCATTGGAGAAATGAGAGTACCGGCAGATAAGCTTTGGGCAGCACAAACACAACGGAGTAGTGAGAATTTTAGAATAGGCAGCGAAAAAATGCCGGACGGTGTAATTAAAGGATTCGCTATATTAAAAAAAAGTGCTGCTCTTGCTAATCTCGAAATGGGACGTTTAAGTGCTGAAAAAGCTGAAGCGATTGTGAAAGCCTCTGATGAAATCATTGAGGGCAAGTTAAAGGATCATTTTCCACTTGTTGTTTGGCAAACCGGAAGTGGAACACAAACCCATATGAATATAAACGAGGTCATTGCCAATCGAGGTAATCAACTTTTAAAAGAAACAGGAAGCGATATACGGATTCATCCAAACGACGATGTTAACTTATCGCAAAGTTCTAACTGTAATTATCCTACAGCCATGTACATTGCTGCAGTGACCGCTATCGAAGATCAAGTGTTACCAGCGTTATTGAAATTAAAAGAAACGTTCTACAAGAAATCCCAAGAATTTAACAATGTAATAAAAGTTGGCCGTACACACCTTCAGGATGCCGTTCCACTTACACTTGGTCAAGAAATCAGTGGTTGGCACCGTATGTTAGAAAAAACGGAGTTAATGATTAAGGGAAGCTATGTGACGATGGAGGAACTGGCATTTGCTGGCACTGCTGTAGGCACTGGGCTCAATACGTACTTACAATTCGCAGAAATTTCCGTTGAAAAAATAAGTTCTTTCACTGGCAAAACGTTTATCCCTGCTTCAAATAAGTTTCATGCCCTTACTAGTTATGATGAGGTTGTCTTTACTCACGGTGCATTAAAAGCCTTGGCGGCGGATTTGATGAAAATTGCCAATGATATTCGTTGGTTGGCCAGTGGTCCAAGAAGCGGAATAGGAGAAATTATCATTACAGCAAATGAGCCAGGCAGTTCGATGATGCCTGGTAAAGTAAACCCGACACAGTGTGAAGCTTTAACGATGGTCACGACTCAAGTCATGGGGAATGATGTAACGATTGGCCTAGCAGCTAGTCAAGGGAATTTTCAGGTGAATGTTTTCAAACCGGTAATTGCCTATAACTTCTTACAATCAGCTAGATTATTAGCTGATGCGATGGTTTCCTTTAATGATAATTGCGCAATTGGTATCGAACCGAACTATGAAGTGATTGAAAAGAATTTGAAAAACTCCTTGATGCTTGTTACTGTTCTTAATCCTCATATCGGCTATGAAAATGCAGCCAAAATTGCAAAGAAAGCTCATGAAGAAGGATTGACTTTAAAAGAAGCCTCAAACAGGATTGGCTTATTAACTGAGGAAGAATTCGACGAAATTGTTGATCCAGCTAAAATGACCCATCCCAAGTCATTATGAAGTCTCTTATAGCAATGGCGTAATAAAATGGAGAAACAAATATGAGTAATATTTCAGTGAAAGAAAGTCAAAGTAAGATTAAAGAAATTACTAGAGCAGATAAGAATTATGAGATTAATAGAAGACAACTATCAGGGGTAATGCTAGCCATTGTTCTGTTTGTAATTATTTTAACAGGATTACCACCTTCATTCGATGAGCCATCAAGAAAAATGATTGCGATTGTAACTGTGGGTGTAGTGCTCTGGGTATTCGAATCCCTTCCTCTTGGGTTGACAGCAGCTTTAATTATTCTTTTATTGCTTTTGTTGAAACCGGTTTCTATTGACGTGATATATAGCGGATTTTCCTCCTCCGCCGTATTTTTGATAATTGGCGGAATGATGCTTGCAAGGGCTGTGAATGAAACAAGTTTAGCTAAAAGAATTACGTATAATATTTTAGCTAAATGGGGAGGAACATCAAAGGGATTGTTAGCATGTATTCTGGTCATACCTCAAGTCCAGTCATTTTTCATACCTGCTGCGGCCGTACGAACCACATTGTTGTTACCTGTTGCATTAGATGTTTTAGATACGATTGGAGCCCCTCCAAAAAGCCATTTAAGGAAACAGATTTTACTGGGAGTTGCGTTTGGAGGAACAATAAGTGGTACTGCAGTAATGACAGCAGCTATCGGAAACATCTTAACGGTAAACATGTTGAATCAATTTCTCAATATAAACATCACATATTTCGAATGGTTTCTTTATGCCTTACCTTTATGGCTGACTTTAATTCCAGGTGCATGGCTTGTTTTAATGAAATGCTTTCCCTTGAAGAAAGAGGAACGATCGTTTCTGCTAGTGAAGGAAGAAATGCAAAAAAAGCTATCGAATTTTGGTCCTTTGAATAGTAAGGAAAAAAAGTGTTTAGTGATTTTAACTCTGACTGTTCTTCTCTGGATGACAGAACCGCTTCACGGGTTAGATTTGAGTATACCAGCCATATTAGGCGTTGTATTGATGACACTTCCTAGAATCGGGTGTGCAAATTGGTCTAATGTAGTAAAAATCAACTTTGATACGATATTTTTACTAGGGGCAACACTATCATTGGGATACGCCTTGACTGAATCAGGTGCAGCCAAAAAGGTCGGGGAAGTAATGGCAACTCCGTGGGTTTTATCCCTAATACAGGATCCAATATCCGCTGTTATATTTATTCTGATAGCAACACAGATCTTTCATTTGATAATGTCTAATGTATCTACTGCCGTAGTAACTTTGATTCCAATATATATAGGAATTGCTCTCGAGGCGGGAATCAATCCGACATTTATTTGTTTTACAGCTGCACTCACATGTCTACACGGTTATATTCTAGTAGTTGAAACAATGCCTAATGTTATTGTTCACAGTTCCGGGCAAATCTCGCAACGGGAGTATCTAGTACCTGGACTTTATATGACGTTACTCATGATGGGGCTGACTGTACTGATTGCCTTAACTTGGTGGAAAGGGTTGGGACTAGTCCCTTAAACTTCTTGTTTCTGATTCGACTACTTTTTGAACACGTACTTATAGGTTCCATTTAAAAAATTTGCAACTAAATGAGGTGTTTTAATTTGAAAATACTAGAAATTAAAGTGGTTACAGTACCTATTAAATCAAGCATAAGTAATGCATACATCGACTTTAATAAAATGACAGCCTCAGTGATTGCCATCATTACGGATGTCATTCGAGATGGTAAACAGGTGATAGGCTATGGGTTTAATTCGAACGGTCGTTATGCTCCCACAAGTTTATTGCGTGAGCGGTTTATACCGAGGTTGCTAGAGTCAGATCCGGATGAAATTTTAAATGACCAGGGGACCAATTTCGATCCACATCAGATCTGGAATATGTTAATGACCGGAGAAAAACCAGGAGGACATGGTGAACGTTCCGTAGCTGTGGGTACGCTCGATATGGCCGTATGGGATGTTGTTGCGAAAATTGAAGAAAAACCATTATACCAACTGCTTGCCGATCGTTATCGGGACGGAAAACCGGATGAGAAAGTATTTGTATATGCAGCAGGCGGGTATTATCAACCACAAAAAGGGTTCGCTGAGCTTCAAAGTGAAATGCGAGGCTATCTCGATCTCGGGTATTCAATTGTAAAGATGAAAATCGGAGGGACTTCTTTGGAAGACGATCTACGTAGGATCGAGGCCGTATTGGAGGTAGTCCCAAATGGTCAATCTCTTGCAGTGGATGCTAATGGACGCTTCGATTTAGAGACGGCCGTCCAATACGCTGAACAACTAGAACCTTATAACTTATTCTGGTATGAGGAGGCAGGAGACCCTCTTGACTATGCACTTCAAGAAGAACTTTCAAAACACTATAAAAACCCGATGGCTACAGGAGAAAATCTTTTCTCTATGCAAGATGCGCGTAATCTTATTCGATACGGCGGAATGAGACCCGATCGAGATTATCTACAATTCGACTGTGCATTAAGTTATGGACTCGTTGAATATATGCGTATTCTGGATATGTTGAACGATTATGGGTGGTCTTCTCGGCGGTGTATCCCGCATGGAGGTCATCAAATGTCATTAAATATTGCCGCAGGATTAGGACTAGGAGGCAATGAGTCTTATCCTGGTGTTTTTGAACCATTTGGTGGTTTTGCAGACGATATTCCGGTTGAAGACGGATATGTTCGTTTACCGGATGTACCCGGAATTGGATTTGAAACAAAATCAGGTTTACGTAAGCTACTGTATTCAGTAGCCGATGAAAAACATAAAACGTTGTTCTAAATAAAAAATGTGGAGGAGATAACGATGAACAAAAGCAAATTTGAGGAAGGCCTTAAGGTTCGCAGGAACGTACTAGGTTCGGAGTATGTTGACAGATCAATAGAAAATGCTGATGAATTTAACCGTCCTATGCAAGAGCTGGTGACAGAATATTGTTGGGGAGAAATTTGGACTAGAGAAGGCCTACCGAAGAAAACACGTAGTATGATCAACCTTGCTATGTTGACGGCACTTAATCGTCCTCATGAGATTAAACTTCATCTTCGTGGAGCTTTGAACAACGGCGTTACCAAAGCAGAGATTCAAGAAGTTTTATTACAGAGTGCCATTTATTGCGGTGTACCTGCCGCCATTGACAGTTTTAAAATTGCTAAAGAGGTGTTTGAAGAAAACGAATAAGATTCATATTTTAAGAGCAATCTCATACAACTTTATGAATCATAAATCATCGGAAGGGTGACGGAAATGAAACTTGGCCTGATTGGCCTGGGTAATATGGGAGGGCGCATTGCAAAACGATTATTAGAACGGGGAAATCAGCTCCATGTGTATGATGTGAATGCTGACGTGCTTAACGATTTTGAAATGATGGGTGCAAAAACAGCAGATTCAATTAAAGAGGTTTCCTTCGAAAATGAATACGTGATAACCGTCCTACCCAATGCTGACATTGTCAAAAAAGTTGTTTTAGGTGAGGAAGGGTTAATTTTTGGGCTTAAGCCTAATAGTGTATTAATTGATATGACAAGTTCAACCCCAGAGGTGACCAAAGAAATCAGTACTGTGTTAGAGAAACATGGTATTAAAATGCTCGATGCACCGATAAGTGGAGGCGTGAAAAGGGCAGAGGAAGGGGATCTTGCTGTTATGGTGGGCGGTGAAGAATCTGTTCTATCAGAGGTTCTTCCGTTTCTTGAGGACATTGGATCGAAAATCACCCACGTAGGTGAGAGCGGGGCAGGCCACGCTATCAAAGCCTTGAATAATTTAATCTCCGCTACGACCTTATCTATTACGCTAGAAGCCTTGGCAGTCGGTATTAAATATGGCCTTGATCCGTACAAAATGCTTAATGTAATCAATAACAGTACAGGCAAGAATAACTCGAGTGAAAATAAAGTAGCACAACAAATCTTGTCAGGAAAGTATGAAGTTGGATTCAGTTTGGATCTCATGTATAAAGACTTGACCACAGCTATTGAACTATCTAAAAGAGTACAAGTACCTGCTTCTGTTTCCAGTTCAGTTTTTCAATTATGGAAGTATGCCTCATTACAAGGAAACGGAGAAATAATCGATCACACTGCCATTGCAAAGGTTATAGAACAAATTTCTGATGTGAAGTTTGGAACATCTCTATAGCCTTCATACTCTATGAAAAAAGCATGGAATATTTGGCAAGTATTTTGCTGAATATTTTGAAGGTATAGACAAAAGTAAATTGGATACAGTATCCTAGAATTGAAAACACATTTGAATATTTTGTATTTGGAGGGGACGTTAATGGAAGTGTTAACCGAGAAAAAGGAAGAACATGAACTTATTCGTAATAGTATTCAGTCACTATGTAGTAAATTTCCTGAATCTTATTGGAGTGAGCTTGATAAGAAAAAGGCTTATCCAGAAAAATTCATTCAGGCCCTTACAAAGGATGGATGGCTATCTGTATTGATACCTGCAGAATATGGAGGCGCGGGTCTAGGTATCACGGAAGCAAGTATCATACTTGAGGAAATTAATCGATCTGGGGGAAATGCAGGTGCGGGACACGCACAAATGTATACAATGGGTGCATTGCTCAGACACGGAAACGAAGAACAGAAAAAACGTCTGTTACCTGATATCGCTTCAGGTGCTAAACGCCTTCAAGCTTTCGGAATCACTGAACCTACTGCTGGAAGTGATACAACTAGTATTACTACTACAGCTAAACGAGTAGGAGATCATTACGAAATCTATGGTCAAAAAATCTGGACTTCAAGAGCAGAACATTCTGATTTAATGATGTTGCTTGCAAGGACAACACCAAAAGAGCAGGTAGATAAAAAAACAGATGGATTAAGTCTGTTTATCCTAGATATGGAAGATCAGGCAGATGAAATTGAGATTCGTCCGATTGATACGATGATCAATCATGCTACAACCGAAGTCTTTTTTGAAGGAGCCAAGGTACCAGTTGAGAACCTGATTGGCGAGGAAGGAAAAGGGTTCCGATATGTACTCGGTGGTATGAATGCTGAACGGATTTTAATCGCTTCTGAAAGTGTGGGTGACGGCATGTATTTTGTTGATAAAGCTGTTAACTATGCGAATGAGCGAATTGTGTTTGATCGCCCAATTGGTAAAAATCAAGGTGTGCAATTTCCTATAGCAGAATCCTATATGCAAATACAGGCGGCCAAATTGATGAGAGACCGTGCTGCTGAGTTATTTGATGCAGGTGAGAACTGTGGTGAAGAAGCAAACATGGCAAAATACCTGACATCAGAAGCCACATGGAAAGCAGCTAATGCGACAATGACTACTTACGGCGGTTATGGCTTTGCAACTGAATATAACATTGAGCGGAAATTCAAGGAAGCTCGTCTATATATTGTAGCACCAATAACGAACAATCTCGTTTTAAGCTATGTTGGTCAACACGTTCTAGGACTTCCGCGCTCATTCTAAACTTTTAAGGAGGAAATCTAATGGAATTAAGTAAATCATTAGCGGGATTTATTAAGGGGACCGATTATCATGATTTACCTCAAGACGTCGTGGAATTTACAAAACTATGCATTCTGGATTGGCTTGGTTCAGCTCTGGCGGGAAAGGAAAAAGTCCCGATAAAAAAGATCTCTGATCTAGTTGAAGAAATGGGTGGAAACCCTCAAGCAACAACCGTAAATGGGAAAATAACCTCTGTGGCTCAAGCTGCATTTGTCAACGGTGCATCTAGTCATGTTGTTGAACTTGATGATATTCATAAAGCATCGATTATCCACGCAGCTACAGTTGTCATACCTGCAGCTTTGGCAGTATCGGAATGGAAAGAAAAAAACGGTAAGGACCTTATCACAGCTGTAGTGGTTGGTTATGAAGTGTGTTACAGAATTGGGGAAGCTGTGTCTCCTTCCCATTATTACTATTGGCATAACACGGCTACATGTGGAACGTTCGGTGCGGCTGCAGCTGTAGCCAAACTGCTTGATTTAGAAGTAGGACAAATCGTTCATGCCCTAGGAAGTGCAGGTACTCAGGCTGCAGGACTTTGGGAATTCATTGAGGATGGAGCCATGTCCAAACAACTGCATCCTGGAAAGGCAGCTTATAACGGTACGATATCCGCTCTTTTGGCTCAGAAAGATTTTACCTCCGCCAAAAAAATACTTGAAGGGGATAGGGGATTTTTCAAAGCGATGTCCGATTGTTATGACTCTAAGAAAATCACCCATCGTTTAGGTGAGGTTTTTAAAATAACTGAGAACTCCTTCAAGGTCCATGCTTCTTGTCGACATACTCATGCAGCAGTGGATATGGTACTGGAGATGTTAAATGAACATGGTCTTCATGAGGATATTGTGTCGAATATTCAAATAAGAACATATAAGACAGCGCTTGATATCACTGATAATCTGAACCCAGATACGGTCTACACTTCTAAATTTAGTATTCAGTTTTGCGTAGCATTGGCACTTTTACGTGGAAAAGTAGCTTTATCCGATTTTGATGAACGGAGCTTACACGACCAAGAGATTCGTGAGGTGATGAAACATATTAACGTCTCGATAGAACCTGTAATAGAATCACAATATCCTGAAAAATGGGGTGCAGAGGTTGAGTTTTCTTTAATTGATGGGAAGAGTATAAAAAAAAGGACCGAATATCCAAAAGGAGACCCTGAGAATCCTGTTACCGAAGAGGACTTAATCATTAAATTTAAAGATTTAGCTTATCCTTCACTTAAAGATCAGACGCAAAGAGTGATTGATTATTTATTGAGATTAGACGAAGTTCAACAACTGGAAGTATTCAAGCACCTAGAAACTGTTTAGAAATCCGTATAGACTGCCATTCCAATATTTGCTACTCTATAAGCATATATCAAAAATTCTAAACAGCAATGGAAGGCGATATTTATGAGCAAAAAATTGAATTTAAAAATAGAAGATCGCAATACTCTACAATTAAAAGTTTGTAATGCCCTCAGAAAGGCGATTTTGCAGGGAGAGTTCGAACCAGGCGAACGATTGATTCAATCGGAACTTGCAGAGTCCCTTAATGTCAGCAGGATGCCGATTCGAGAATCGCTACGGATCTTAGAGACAGAAGGTCTAGTCAAACTCGAACCACACCGAGGGGCTATTGTAAAACCGATGAATGTTGAGGATATAAAGGAAATTTATGAGTTGAGAACCAATTTAGAAAAACTCGCAGTACAACTCAGTGTGCCCAAAATAAATAAAGAAGACATCAGGCAGCTTGAAAATCTAGTTGAAAAGATGGAAAATGCTGATGATCCTGACATATTTATTGATGCAAACATAACTTTTCATCATGTGCTGATAAAACGATGTACTTGGAGTAGGTTACTATCTTTCATAGAAACTTTGTGGAATGGTTTTCCTCAGCATACTCCCACATTACTACCAGGACAGATAGATGAGTCTAATAGGGAGCACCGACAAATATTGGAAGCTGTAATAGATGGTGATGCTGACAAAGCTGCAGAACTGATTTCTGATCATATTAAACGTACTGGGAAGGCACTTGTTGAAAGTAGGGGTTAGTAAAAATCTGCCACTAATACATTTAAGCTCATTTTTACAACAGTTGATTGGATACAATATCCCGAAGACGGAGATTCATTCCTAGTATAATAACAAATAAATTCATTAATTGAGAAGGTCATGGATCTTGATCAACTTGAAACGATATATCCGTTCTTAGAAGCTATTGAAAGCCACGTAAGCTGTTAATTGATAAATCTTAAGTAGGAGGGTCCTGATGTTACCATTAGAAGGAGTTACAGTGGTTTCAATCGAACAGGCTGTTGCTGTGCCATTTGCAACACGACAACTAGCTGATTTGGGAGCACGCGTAATTAAAATAGAACGAACCGAGTCGGGTGACTTTGCAAGGCATTATGATACGACAGTAAAGGGGATGTCAAGCCATTTTGTTTGGTGTAACCGTTCAAAAGAATCAATCACCCTCAATTTAAAGAACCCTGATTCAAGGCAGGTGGTTGATAGATTGTTAGAAAAGGCAGATGTATTTGTCCAAAACCTAGCTCCAGGTGCCGCGGAAAGAATGGGTTATGGATCGGCAGTTTTAAAAGAAAAATTTCCGGAGCTTATCATCTGTAATTTATCGGGATATGGAGAGACGGGTCCTTATAAGGATAAAAAAGCTTACGATCTTCTTGTTCAATGTGAAGCAGGACTTGTGTCTGTAACGGGGACAGAAGAAACGCCGTCTAAAACAGGGATTTCAGCGGCAGATATCGCGGCCGGTATGTATGTATATTCAGGCATTTTGACAGCCCTACTAACTCGTGAAAGAACTGGTAATAGTACAGTAATTGAGATATCCATGCTTGAAGCACTAGGTGAATGGATGGGTTATCCTGCTTATTATGCTGGTTATAGTGGGAAGGATCCGAAAAGAACTGGTGCAAGTCACGCTACAATATATCCATATGGATCTTTCGATTGTGGAGATGGAAAAACCGTTTTTCTCGGCTTGCAAAATGAGCGTGAATGGAAACGCTTTTGTGAAAGCGTTTTAGAAAGGCCGGAACTCATTACTGATTCACGGTTTAAAAATAATTCTATGAGAGATTCGAATCGTAAATTGCTTAAATCGCTTATTGAAAGCGTTTTTGAAGATTTAAATTCATCAGAAGCCATTGAAAGGCTTGAAAAAGCAGATATCGCAAATGCTAGATTAAATACAATGCAGGATTTTTTTAAGCATCCTCAGTTGGAAGCAAGAGATCGCTGGAAGGAAGTACCTTCACCTGTTGGCAACATCAGATCATTAAAACCTCCTGTAATAATGGAAGGGTTTACACCTGTAATGAACGCAATACCGGAACTTGGGGAGCATACTGAGAAAATTTTAAAAGAGTGTGGCTTTCAGGGAGATACAATAAACAAATGGATAGAAACGGGTGTAATTTAATAAATAACTTTCAATCTCTTACTTTTATATTATGGAACTTTTTAGGGAGGAAGAAAACAAATGACTGTGAAAAAAGGTTGGAATGGTCGATTTTACGAGGATATGGAAATAGGGGACATATACCCCCACCCTCTTGGTAGAACGGTAACAAAAACAGATAATATTTGGTTTACTTTGTTAACTCAAAATACAAATCCAATTCACTTTGATGATGTTTATTCGGAACAAACTGAATTCGGTCAACCGCTCGTAGATTCAACTTTTACACTTGCTTTAGTTACAGGGCAATCAGTCACAGATATATCCCAGAATGTAATGGCAAACCTAGGATGGGATGAAGTTCGTCTTCCGAATGCTGTTTTTGAAGGAGATACCATTTATTCTTATTCGGAAATTTTGGAAAAAAGAGATTCAAAATCTCGTCCAAACGTTGGTATTGTTCGGGCGGAAACAATAGGGTACAACCAACATGCAAAGGTGGTTATTAAATATAAACGCACGTTTATGGTGTATAAGCGTAATCACGCTCCTGATCAAGCTAATGAATTATTGACGAAAGTTTTGAAAAATAAAGACACGATCAAAAAGTAATTTAAAATTTTGTTAGTAATAAGGAGGTGCTCACGTGAAAGAAGTACACTACCAAGATATTGTGAATAGTGTTGCGAGCATGTGCCAGGACGCGAATTATGAACTGGGTGAGGACGTAATGAATGCCTTCAAAAATGCAGCCAAGCAAGAGGTTTCTTTTATGGGAAAGGAAGTATTGAATCAATTGATTGAAAACGCCAATATTGCCTCTTCTGATCGTGTTCCGATGTGTCAGGATACCGGTGTCTCAGTCTTCATAGTTGAATTGGGACAGGATTGCCATATTGTCGGAGGCAGTTTATATGATGCGATTAACGAAGGGGTTCGGAACGGATATGAAGAAGGCTATTTACGCTATTCAATCGTAGATGATCCGATCCACCGGAAAAATACAGGTGATAACACCCCTTCAGTTGTTCATATTGAGCTTGTACCGGGGGATGACCTCGTAATTCATATGTCCGCGAAAGGCGGAGGTGCTGAAAATATGAGTAGGCTACAGATGCTGAAACCAAGTGATGGCCTTGAGGGTATCAAAAACTTCATTCTTGAAACCGTTCAAATTGCAGGTCCGAATGCTTGCCCACCCCTTGTCGTAGGTGTTGGAATCGGAGGTAATTTTGAAATTTGTGCCTATCTTGCCAAAAAGTCATTATTCAGGCCGGTAGGAGAAAGAAGTGATCAGCAGCACGTGGCAAAACTTGAAGAGGAAATTATGAATGATGTTAATAAACTTGGGATAGGACCTCAAGGTATGGGAGGAAGTACGACGGCTCTTGATGTCAAAGTTGAATTAGCGCCTACACATATTGCGGCCCTCCCAGTTGCGGTGAATTTAAATTGCCATGCAAGTCGACATAAAAAAGCTATACTGTAATGGAGGTATTCCATGTCTAGAATAAAAATTGATGTTCCTTTTAAAAATGAAAGCGAGATCACTTCTTTAAACGCGGGTGATCAAGTATCTATTTGGGGTACAATTTATACAGCAAGGGACGCGGCGCATAAACGTATGGTAGAGCATTTGGAGGCAGGGAAAGAATTGCCATTCGATATCAAAAATCAAGTGATTTATTATGTGGGGCCAACTCCAGCCAAACCGGGTGCGGTTGTTGGTTCAGCAGGACCAACAACTAGTACCCGCATGGATAAATATACACCAACTTTATTGGATTTAGGTTTAAAAGGAATGATAGGCAAAGGATATCGAAACCAAGATGTGGTTGATTCTATTAAAGTCAATAAAGCGGTTTATTTTGGTGCCGTTGGTGGTTCCGCGGCTTTAATTTCAAGAGCAATTAAAAAGGTTGAAATGGTTGCTTTTGAGGATTTAGGAACAGAAGCAATACGGAAAATAGAAATAGAAGATTTTCCAGCCGTAGTCATTAACGATATCGAAGGAAATGACTGGTATAAAATGGCTGTAGAAGAGTACTGTAAATAATTTCAAGAAGTGAAGAGCAAACGAAAATGTCATTCGTTTTATAATAATAATTAAGTGACGTATCAGCGAAAACAAAAGATAAAGAGGAGAAACGATCCTCATTACGAACAACCATGCCTTGCACGTTAAGAAAGTATAAAAATACTTTCTATAGTATAAGTGCAACTATGGCGATCACCAGCGCTAAGGCTTGGTGCTAACCAAGTTTTCTTTAAATTAGCTATCTATTTTGCCGGTTCCACACAGGTAACCGGCTATTCTTTTGATAATTTTTCCCTAACATCTCCTAATTACTCATTTCCGACTTTGCATGATTGATATAGCTTTTCAGTTCCTCTGCGATCTGGATCAATGGTTCCGAACTTTGCTTAGCCCGGCACAAGATGATTGCCCCTTCCATCGAAGTGGTAATGAGAGTAGCGATTTGTGTTGCGCGTTTTTCAGAGAATCCATGAGTCATGAACATTTCTGTATATGAAGCGGAACAAGAATCGTACATTCGATTACATGCCTTTCGTAATCGTTCACTTGTATTTGAGGTTTCCAATACAATTGTCGCAAAAGATCCAGATTTTGTGCAACCAGATGCATCAAGTTTTTTAGCGAAATTGGTAAAGATCAACTTAATGATTTCTGCTGGGTTGTCAGCGTTTTTAAGGACGCCTCGTATACGTTCCGCTAAAGCCTGTCCATAAAGTTCTATGGCTTCAGAAACCAGTTGCTCTTTTCCATCAGGGAAATAATAGTAGAGTGAACCTTTAGGAGCACCGCTCTCTTTTATGATTTGGTTCAAACCTGTACCGTGATAACCTTGTTGTTCGATTAAATTGAAAGTAGCTTCTATCAAACGAGTACGAGCAGAAGTGGTCTTTTCCATCAGCGATTCCTCCGTTTTAATATAATGAATGGTCTATATATAAAATAATCTTCGTTTGGTTGTATGTCAAATGACTTCAGTAAGTTGAAAGCTCTCATCATTGAAAAACATGGAAAATTATTAGGGATTTGGTTGACAAAGCAATATAAATATTTTATTGTTTATATAGACCAATTGTTATAATTTTTAATATAAGATATTAAAGTATCCACAATTTTATGTACCCAATAGAGGCTCTTCCGACTCTAGGGATGTATAGGGTAATTAATCAAAACAAAATATAACTCTGTTTTAATTATATAGACTGGTCTAATTAAATTGTTTGTGTTCCAGTTGAAAAATAAAATGGTTTAGAAGGGATGATGGGTTTATGGATAATCAAGAAAGAGCCTCGCGGGAAAAAGTAAGTCTGATATTTGGTTCATTTTGTGCCATTCTTGGAGGATTAGGTTATTTATTACTTGGCTTTGCTCATGGAGATATGCCAAGTGAGCCAGATCAAGCGTTGCAGCATGTCGCGCATCATACAAATTGGCAATTGATTCATATCAGTACAATTTTCTCGGTATTCCTTTGGGTGGTGGCCTTTATAAGTCTTGCTTTTTCGATCAATAAGAGAGCATCTGCTTGGTTTCTGAGCCGTTTGTCCGTCGTTAGTATCATGATCGGGGTTACTTTGTTTGCAGTTGATTACTCGATCGACGGGTATAGCTTCCCGGCATTAGCAAAAGCTTATGAGGCAGCTTCTCCTACTGAAAAAGAGATGATATATGGAGCTTTTTATGCCTTGTTTTCCGAATTAGGGGCGACCTTCCCCCTTTATATTAGCTTTATGCTCGGTCTTCCGTTCCTTCTGGCTGGAATGGCTGTTGTATTCAGCAAGAGATATCCTGCTTGGATTGGATGGATCGCGACACTCTGTGGTTTAGGCAATTTTATCGCGGGGGTTACTATGTTCATAGATCACCCGGTTGTACCAGAAGACATGGTGTTTGGAGGATTTGGCTTATTGCTTAATTTATGGCTGGTCATCATAGGTATTCTTATGTGGCAGCAGGCCCGAAAAATACAAGTATAAGATTGCATCGTTTAGTTGAGGGCAGTGGCACCAAAGTTTTCAGGAAAAACCACGTTAAATTTGCGTCGTGACCAATGAAATTAAGTAGAAGGGGTGATTTGATGGACAATACAAATGATGTCAAAGAGATTGAGAATTTGTTTGAGAAGCTCACAATCGCATGGGATAAAGGGGACGGTACAGCATATGGTTCATGTTTTACGGATGATGCGGACTATGTAACTTTTCAAGGCGAACATTTGCAGGGGAAGAAAGCTATATCAGAAACCCATCAAGAGCTTTGGAATGGCATTTTGAAAGGGTCAACTCTCTTAGGAGAAATCAAAAAGCTGAATTTCATCGAACCAGATGTTGCTATTTTTCATGGTCATGGGGTGGTCAAATTAAGATGGCAAAGACAGGCACCAAATAAAAGGGATTCAATTAATACCAATATAGTTATTAAACAAAATGGGCAGTGGAAGATTGCTGCTTTTCATAACAGTAGGATTACTAAGCCAGGATTGATGCAAAAAATATTCACGAAGTTCAGTAAATAGTTTTTACGTTGTCAAATAAATAATGAAAACCATAGTATAGAAGGATTAAAGAGCACGCATGGGGGGAGGTCACCTTTTTTGAAAGGGTATTACTATAATTTGTGCATAAGATATATCGAAAAGCCGGTTGTAATCACTACGTATGACAATAGAGTTTACAAAGGTATTATAAAACAAGTGGACTCTGAGAATGTCTATTTACTACCGATGCAAGAAAGAGAAGATCGATTCTTTCCGGTGTTGGGTGCAGGTCTGTTTGGATTAGGTCTTGGGACGATAGCTGGTTTAACGCTTTTTCGACCATACCCATATTACCCGTATGGATACGGATATGGATGGTAAGCAATTTCGAACGGTTTGTACGATATGAGTGTGCCTTAGAAATGATGAATGGTACGGTTGTTTAGAGTTGGATACCTTACCTATTTTTAGTAATGCATATGGGTTTGACCACTTTGTTAATTGGGTCAAACCCTTTATTTATGCTTTACAAGGGGATTATTTTGAACTTAAAGCTATTTAGATTATCTTTGATAAGGGCTGCGATCAGGGATTTCGATTCTTAATATATAAGTAAATAGAATGAAATAGAATCAAACCCACGCCTACAACCAGCGAAACAAGTAAACCCATAAACCCTAGAAGTCCAACCCATCCTATAGTGAACGTCAAGAAAAACAAGAGGTATAAACCACCGAGCAGTATTAAGGCGATAGGAACATTGAATGGGAAAATCCGATTCCAAAAGTAAGTTAATAAACTTGTTAAGACTACAATTAAACATAGGATTAATGTCTGAAATGATCCCCAATGAAATGCAACTCTTGATTGTTCAGCTTGTTCTAACCCATTCATTGCAGATAATCCTGTAATGATGCTTATAGCAAGTAAAATTACAAAAACGGTCCAATTTAGTGATTTGAGAGTATTGGTATTTTCCATGTATGCCTCCTCGAAGCATAATCTATATTTTAATTTTAACTCATTTTATAATTTTTTCCAGTTGTTTCGAAATAGTTAGCAAATGAGAAATACAATAAAAATATACCTCCTATGATATAATTGATGGAATAAGAGGAGAGGAATGGCTACTCATATGGAATTACGAGAACATATACTTAACCAGCTAAAAGACTTGATTAATGGTACTTTGAGTGAAGAAGATGTTAGGGTATATTTGTTTGGATCATGGGCACGAAAAGAAGAAAAACAAAGCTCAGATATAGACATAGCCGTTGAGCCAGTCAATTATTTATCCTCATCCAAATGGTCAGAAATCATTGAAAACGTTGAAGAATCAACAATCCCCTATCATGTAGACATAGTTAATTTAAAAAATGCTAGTACTACGCTCATCAAAAGTGTTAAAGAGGAGGGAATTTTATGGAAAGACTTCAAGAACGGTTAGTTTCTGCAGAAAAAGCTTTAACTGCTTTTCAAGAACTAGTTCAGATAGAAAAACCTAATTCAGTAGAAAGGGATGCTTCCATACAGAGATTTGAATTTACCTTTGAGGCTTGTTGGAAAGCTGCAAAACAATTTCTTTATGATATTGAAGGCATTGATGTCAGTTCTCCAAAGGGTGTTATTCGAAGTAGTAGGGAGACTAACCTTTTTACTGATGAAGAAGCGATACAAGCATTAAATATGGTAAATGATCGAAACCTAACTGTCCACACTTACAACGAAGAGATCTCCATTAAGATTCATTCGAATTTAAAACTTTATTGTTCTTTAATGTCCAGTTGGATAGAAAGAATGAGAAAAAGCGCATAGTCATCGCTTACATAGACTGAAGCCACCAAACAAAATAATGGTGGTTTATATTGTTCGACTTCCAGTTCTTTGATAGCCGTCTCGTACCTTTGCCTATATGTTTATACAGTTTTCAAAAGCAACATCAGGATTACTTGTATTGTAATTTGCTAAATAAAAAAATATCAAAAAGCTCAATAAGATGCAGGTAATATATCAAATATAATCATTAAAGAACTAGCTATTATGCAAGTTCTTTTTTTCTTTTACAGAAAATGATTTCGAAACCAGACTGAATCTTGTCGATTTAGAATCTTTACTGAATATAGTTTGTATACAAATTATATTTACACAAATAGTGTTCTGGTATATAATATAAAAGTATTGTTTGAAAGGGGAACATCTTAATGGCTATGTCAAAGGATAAAACAATTGGATCTGCTACGGTCCGTCTCAGTAAAAAACTCACTCGTATTGTGAACTTTTATTTAAAGCCTTATAACATAACAACAGAACAATGGAGTGTACTCCGGACTTTAAACGAGGCAGACCATATATCCCAAAAACAATTGTCTGAGAGAACGGATAAAGATCAAGCGACCCTAACGAAAATCTTAGACCTCCTTGCAAAACATGACTTTGTAAAAAGGGTACCAAACCCATCCGATCGACGCTCTTTTCTTATTGAAATTACCGAAAAGGGAACAGATTTAACAGAAAAAGTGCTCCCATACCTTGAGGAAATTTACACAAAAATTATCGATCAAATTGATAGTGACAGGTTAAAAATTTATCAGGAAGTGTTGCTTTCATTGGAAAGTAACATTGACTTACTTATAGAGGATTCACAAAAATAGAAAGAAGGAATACTATGACATCTAAGTTATGGACACGACAGTTTACGGCCATTGTTCTGATGGCTTTTTTATTTTTTCTTTGTTTACAGCTACTGACGGCAGGTTTTCCAGCATATATTACGGAACTGAAAAATAACCCAGCACAAGGTGGGTTGATGACAACTGTCTTTATGGTTGCAGCAATTGTAACACGCCCCTTCATTGGAGCTTTTATGCATAAAGTCAATCTCAAGAGAATGAGCATATTCTCTCTCGTTTTTGTTTGTTTTACAGTAGGATTAGGGTACGGTCAAGAGTCTGTACCATTACTGCTGTTCTTAAGAGTTTTACATGGAATAGGATTTGGGATTATCTCCACCATTTTATCAACGATGGCGACAACTATTATTCCGACAAAGCGACTTGGGGAAGGCATCGGTTATTATGGGTTGGCTACCAGTGTTGGTACAAGTTTGGCTCCGATGTTGGCCATATCTTTCCTTCATTACTTTTCCTATAATCTTTTAATCATATTGTCTATACTTCTTACGATAGCGACACTGGTGCTCAGCTTTTTTGTAAAAGCACCTCAAATGGCAGTTTCAAGTGATTCAGACACGAAAAAGACTACTTTTAAGGAGTATGCATTTGATAAAAAAGCATTTTTTCCTTGCCTATTAATAACCTTTTTCACTATTACCTTAGGAGGAGTGATCAGCTTTCTTAGTGAGTTAGGAAAGGAAGCGGGCATTGCGGGATCTGTTCCATTATTCTTCCTAATCATAGCCATCGTTATGACCGTTGTTCGACCTATATCGGGCCGCCTGTTCGACGCTGTTGGTCATAAAGTAATCATAATTCCTGCTACCTTAAGTGGAGTCATTGGGTTGTTTCTTATAGCGATCACCCAAAATACATTGACATTCTTCATAGCTGCAGTGTTTTATGGAATTTCATATGGTATTATTACACCTACGCTCCAAGCTCTTGCTGTCAGCTTTGTTAAAAAGGAGAAACAAGGGACGGCGAATGCGATGTTTTTCTCTTCTATGGACCTTGGAGTAGCAATCGGTTCCACCGGTCTCGGCGTACTTGCTTCATATACCGGATACCATTTCATTTATGGTTTTTCCATTTTGTGCTTAGTAGTATTGCTTCTCACGTACACTTTTGTGTTCTTTAAAGGAAAAAAGCAAACAAGCATTGCAGGAGAAGCTTCACAAATATAATAATAAAGAAAACTTGACTAGCGCCAAGCCTTAGCGCTTGCGATCGCCTTAGTTGAACTTATACTATAGAAAGTATTTCTATACTTTCTTAACGTGCAAGACATGGGATGCCTCTGATGTTGGAGTCATCTCTTTAATTATGTTTTGCAGTGTTTTATCGATTCCACGTAACCCCATTTTTATAGGTATTATAGTGTGATTTAATCACTATATATTATTTAGTAACTAATTTATTTGACATATACAACTTTTGAAAATATAATCAGTTACATAAAATTCAACTTATGAGGTGATAACAATGATCAAAAGGTATGAAATAGGAGCTCTAATTCTAAGATTATTTTTAGGATTTACTTTTTTTATTCATGGTTTGGATAAGTTTCAAGGAGGTATAAGTAATACTGTTGGATTTTTTGATAGTTTAGGACTTCCAGGGTTTTTAGCCTATGTGGTAGTAGTCATAGAGTTGATTGGTGGTATTGCTTTGATATTGGGTATTGGCACACGAGTTGTTTCAATATTAATAGCCCTTCTCATGGTAGGAGCAATTATAAAGGTGAAACTTGCTAAGGGATTCTTGGGAGGTTATGAACTGGATGTAGCTTTATTAGCAATCTCCATATACCTTGCGATTGCTAACAGATCCCTGTTTGCATTAGATAATATTATTTTTAAGTCTAACCAAGATTAAATTTAAACAAAGGTAAAACACACAAAATACAAAAGACCGCCATACATATAACTGAATTTAGGTGTTGTCTTTTTGAGATTTGTAGGGGGCATTTTGATGACGTATTGGACTATTACGAGGAATAAATCGAAGGAACGTCAACGATGTAAAGTTCATCCGTTGCAATCAATTTAGGTGGGAAAGTCAAATAACTATTGATTTGAGATGCCTTTTTGGGGGATTAATATAAATTTACCTCCGCCCCAAATATTAATTCGGCCACGAAGTCCAATATATCGGTCGCGGATTGAATTATATCGGTCACGCAATCTGTTATTTCGGTCACAGATTGAATTATATCGGTCACGAATAGTAAAATGGTCCCGATTTCACTATCTCCCTTAAACACTAAACTCCTAATGTACAAGAAAACGAACGGATCTCCATACGATGGCCGATCCGTTCTTTCTTAGTTGGTTATAGATGAGATAGTATGAAACTTTGTTGGATAGATTAAGAGCGCTTCCGCTTTTCTTTTTAAAAAAGGTTGACAGAATCATAGCATCATATTAAAATTTGTGTAACCGGTTACACATGATCGGTCCCGGTTAAGGGTAAGTAGCAGTAAGATTTTCAGTTGAAACCCCTTTAGTGATAAGGATTAATTAATGGGTCATAAAATTTTCTTCACTACATATGTAACCGGTTACGCCCTATGGTTACTTGATTGAAAGACTGGAGAGAAAAATAATGGTAACAATTAAAGATGTCGCAAGAGAAGCCCAAGTTTCTGTAGCAACAGTTTCAAGGGTTTTGAATAATCAAGGCTATGTACACGAAGATACGAGGGTGAAAGTAGAGGGTGCAATTAAACATTTACAATATCGACCCAATAATGTTGCACGAAGTCTATTCAAAAAAAGATCGAAAATGATCGGATTTATCGTACCTGATATTACAAACCCATACTTTCCACAGCTTGTCAGAGCAGTGGAAGATGTAACGAATAAAGCCCAGTATACAACATTTTTGTGTAATAGTGATGAAAATCTCAAGAAAGAACTGATGTACTTAGAAAGTATGCAGGAAAATCATATTGACGGAGCGATTATTGTTTCAAATACACTACAACTACAGCATGTGGACAACGTAAATATACCGATTGTTGCATTGGACCGTTTTTTCCATGATCGCATTCCTTCTGTAACGATAGATAACTATAATGAAGCACGCAAAGCAGTCCGTTACATGCTTGATCGCGGTTGTAAACGAATTGCCCACATTAAAGGTCCTGAGTATATTGAGAACTCAAAGCTTAGACAAATGGCATATGAGGATGAGATGAGGGAAAATATGCTCCCTTCAATCATTTGTAACGGAGAGTATCATTTGAAAAAGTCAGAGAAAGCTCTCATTGATCTCCTAATGCTGTACCCTACAATTGATGGTGTTTTTGCCGGAAACGATGTGATGGCGGTAGGTGCATTGAAAGCAGCAAGCCGTTTAGAACTAAAAGTTCCAGATGACTTATCAATTGTAGGCTTTGATGGAATTGAGTGGACTGAAACGGTATCTCCTGAAATAACAACTATGGAACAACCAATCTATGAAATGGGTAAAAGGGCTGCAACCATGCTTTTAGAACTCATCGATGGAAAGGGTATTAATGACGACCATGTTGTTTATGATACGAAATTAATCGAAAGAGAGACGACGAAAAAACAATAGATTATGCCTTATAGGGAGGAGCACGATATGATTACTGTTCTGGGAAGCATAAATATGGATTTAGTCACGGTTACTCGTAAAGATCCCTCAATAGGTGAAACCGTGTTAGGAGATCAGTTCTCTACTATTCCTGGAGGGAAGGGCGCCAATCAGGCGGTGGCAGCCGCTAAGCTTGGTGCAGATGTCCAAATGATTGGTCGGATCGGCGATGATTTGTTCGGTCAGGAATATTTGAATCATTTTATGAAATTGGGTATTAGCACGGAAAATGTGGAACCGGTTACAGATGAGAAAACCGGTATTGCCAGCATTACTGTTTATGAAGGCGATAATAAAATTATTGTAGTTCCTGGAGCTAATAACTTTTTAACTCCAGAAGTTGTTGATGATCACAAAGAAGATATTATAAAGAGCGATTGGTTGCTCCTTCAGTTGGAAATCCCACTAGAAAGTGTAGAAAAATCTTTAGAAATTGCTTATAAAAATGGGGTGAAGGTGATCTTAAATCCTGCACCTTTTCATAAGATACCTAAGGATTGGATAAAGATGGCTACCTATTTAACACCAAACCAATACGAAGCAGCACAGCTACTCGATCTTTACAAAAAAGATGAGAAACTACTGAACAATTTAAAAGAAAAGCTTGTGATAACGAAAGGTTCTGCAGGCGTTGTTATTTTTGAGGGGAATAAAGAACAATCCATTCCTGCATTGAAAGTAGAGGCAGTTGATACAACGGGGGCAGGTGACACTTTTAACGGAGCACTTGCGGTTGGACTCTCAGAGGGGAAATCATTAAGAGAAGCTTGTCAATTTGCGGCTAGAGCTGCAGCGATCTCTGTAACAAAGCTCGGAGCCCAATTGGGTATGCCAAATCGAACGGAGCTGGATGATCAACTAGATGCTTGAATGAAAAAGAGGTGAAATCAAGTGAAAAAAAATGGGATAATAAATAGTGAAATTTCCAAAGTTCTAAGTGATATGGGGCATACAGATTATATTGTAATCGCCGATTGTGGACTTCCTATTCCTGGAGATGTAATAAAAATAGACCTTTCTGTTAAACAAGGTATGCCCACCTTATTACAGGTATTGGAAGAGCTTGAAAAGGATATGGAAATTGAAAAAGTCACTCTTGCTTCTGAAGTTACCGAACACAACCAAAGTCTAGGGTTAGAGCTCAAAGATAGATTTGAAACGATCGACTATTTGCCCCATGATGACTTCAAGATAGTAACGAGTAAAGCAAAAGCAATTATTCGTACAGGTGAAGCGACCCCTTATGCGAATATTATCCTCCACTCAGGGGTGATCTTCTGATGAAAAATACGCCAATTGTTGAAATGAAAAACATCCATAAATCCTTTTTCCATGTAGAAGTATTAAAAGGAGTTGACTTTTCCCTATACCCTGGAGAGATCCATGCCCTAATGGGAGAGAATGGTGCAGGGAAATCAACCCTTATGAAAATTCTAACGGGCATTCATAAGAGTGACGAGGGGGAGATCGATTATAAGGGTGAGAAAGTAACGTATACTTCTCCAAAAGATGCAGAAAAAGATGGGATTGCGGTCATTCATCAGGAACTCAATATCATTCCCTATTTATCTGTTGCAGAAAATATGTTTCTCGGAAAAGAACTGAAACACGGACCATTCGGATTGTTGAAAAATAAAGAAATGAACAAGAAGTCACAAGAATACTTGAATCGGTTAGGTATTACGATTGATTCGATAAAGCCAGCAGGTGAATTATCTGTTGGACAACAGCAAATGATCGAGATTGCGAGAGCAATTGCAGCAGACACGGAGGTCTTGATTATGGACGAGCCTACTGCTGCCTTAACAGATCGAGAAATTGATACGCTTTTCAAAGTGATGAATCAGTTGAGAAAAGATGGAGTTGCGATCATTTACATCTCTCATCGTATGGAAGAGATATTCAAAATATGTGATCGAATTACCGTTCTGAGGGATGGTCAATCGATCGGAACGAAGGAAACGTTAACCACTGATTTTGAAGAAATCGTGAAAATGATGGTCGGACGCGAATTGGGGGAGAGGTTTCCTAAACGGACTTCAACGATCGGTGAAAATCGCTTTGTCGTTGATAATCTTAGTCATGAGGGCATTTTTGAAAACATCACCTTCAATGTAAGAAAAGGTGAAATTTTAGGAGTAGCAGGATTGATGGGTGCAGGAAGAACGGAAATTATGGAAACGATTTTTGGCGCGAGAAAAAAATCTGGAGGACGGATCTCTCTTGATGGAAAAGAGCTTACTATCCGAAAGCCCCATCATGCCATTAAAGCTGGAATTGGATTCATTACAGAGGATCGTAAGGACGAGGGACTAATTCTCGGGTTATCTGTACGTGAAAACCTAGTCATCCCTAATTTGAAAACGTTCTCAAAAACAGGAATTGTTAAGGAAAAGAAAGAAAAACAGTGGACAGAGGAGATGATTTTGAAGTTAAGAATCAAGACGTCTGGACCAGAGCAAGAGGTTAAATCACTTAGTGGAGGGAACCAACAAAAAGTAGTATTCGGTAAATGGCTTGGAATCGAACCGAAACTATTAATTTTAGATGAACCGACTAGAGGAGTAGATGTAGGAGCAAAAAAGGAAATCTACTCGATTATGAATGAACTGACTGAACGGGGATTTTCAATCATTATGGTCTCGTCTGAACTTCCTGAAATTCTAGGGATGTCAGATAGAGTCATGGTCATCCATGAGGGTAAGGTTACTGCGATTATCGATCGAGAGGACGCCAATCAAGAGAAAATCATGGAAGCTGCAACAGGAGGGGTGAGAACATGAACAAAATAAGCAAAGGTTTGGGGTCCGTCCAAAAGTTAGGACCGGTGCTGGGACTAGTATTAATAACGATTATTTTAGCGATCATGAGTCCCAATTTCTTAACAGTTGATAACATACTTAATGTGTTACGCCAGGTATCGATTAACGCTATTATCGCATTCGGGATGACATTTGTTATTTTAACGGGTGGTATCGATCTATCAGTTGGATCGATTCTGGCACTAGGGTCAGCTCTGACTGCCGGGATGTTAGCTAGTGGTATGGATCCTATTCTGGCCGTACTTATCGGGCTTTTGGCAGGGGCGATAATGGGATTAATTAATGGAGTTATTATCACAAAAGGTAAAGTAGCACCATTTATCGCTACACTAGCAACGATGACAATTTTCAGAGGGTTGACGCTGGTTTATACAGATGGTCGTCCAATAACAGGATTATCTGATTCTATTAGCTTCCAAATGATAGGGAAAGGTTACTTTTTCGGCATTCCATTCCCAGTAGTAACAATGTTAATAGCGTACTTCATTTTATTTTTCATCTTAAGAAAAACAACATTTGGACGTGGTGTTTATGCGATTGGTGGAAATGAAGAAGCATCTTTACTTTCAGGTTTAAAGGTTGACCGATTGAAAATGGGTGTTTATTCAATTACAGGCTTGCTTTCCGCATTAGCTGGAATAACGTTAACCTCACGATTGAATTCAGCTCAACCGACAGCGGGTGTAAGCTATGAATTGGATGCAATTGCAGCAGTTGTATTAGGTGGAACGAGTTTATCCGGCGGAAGAGGATGGATTTTCGGAACACTAATTGGGGCACTTATTATTGGGGTCTTAAATAATGGTTTGAATTTATTAAATGTATCTTCATTTTATCAGCAAGTGGTTAAAGGCGGCGTTATTTTACTAGCTGTATTGCTGGATCGAAAGAAAGCTGCTTAACAATAAATAGTTTTAAAAAAATTAGGAGGTTTCTAAATGAAAAGTCTGTGGAAATTTTTCATCATTACACTTATGGCTGTTCTTGTAAGTGCATGTTCACTTCAGCAAGGTGGGGGCAATGAAGATTCGTCGGAAGATCAAAGCAAAGAAAAAGATGGAACACAGAAGATCGGCCTATCTATTTCTACATTAAACAATCCTTTCTTTGTCACTCTACGGGATGGGGCAGAGGCAAAAGCGAAGGAGTTAGGTGTAGAGATCACGACTGTAGATGCACAGAATGATCCAGCCAAACAAGTAAGTGATATTGAAGACCTGATTCAACAAGGTGTCGATATTCTATTGATCAATCCGACTGACTCTGCAGCGATTGCATCAGCCATTAAATCTGCAAATAAAGCGGAGATCCCTGTTATTACAGTAGACCGCAGTGCAGAGGGTGGAGAGGTTATTTCCCACATTGCATCAGATAATGTAACTGGCGGAAAAATGGCAGGAGAATTTATTGTTTCCAAACTTGGTGATTCAGGCAAGGTAGTAGAACTTGAAGGGATCCCTGGTTCCTCTGCAGCTCGTGAAAGAGGGAAAGGGTTTAATGAAGCGATGGATGCAGCAGAAGGATTTGAAGTTGTTGCAAAACAAGCAGCAAACTTTGATCGTGCTAAAGGTTTGACAGTTATGGAGAATATCATCCAAAGTACAAATGAGTTTGAGGCGGTTTTTGCTCATAATGATGAAATGGCTCTAGGTGCTGTCCAAGCATTGAAAGCAGCTGGAATGGAAGATGTTATCGTGGTTGGGTTTGACGCAACCGATGATGCAGTAAAGGCTGTAGAAGAAGGAAAAATGGCTGCAACGGTTGCCCAAAAACCTGAATTAATGGGTCAACAAGCAGTTGATGCAGCATCCAATTATTTGGACGGGGAAGAACTGGAGGAATTCATTCCAGTAGAACTTGAACTAATCAAAAAATAAGATATAGCAGCTAGTCCCTCAGCGTTTCTAAACACTGAGGGGCTTTTTTACACGTTAAGAAAGTATAAAATTTTGCTGCATAGATGTAATGTCCAGCTCCAACGCCCAGGTACTCAGATCGTCGCTTCGATTCTTCCACAAACACAAAAAGCGTGTTGTGCTGCAGAATCTCCAGCGCTTGTCATACCTGAACAGGGCGTTTACGCTTTTCTTACAGTTTCGAATTCTTGCTATCCTATTTCTTCTTTGTTATCAAGGGGATAAGGATGGTTTATAATGTGTTCAAGAGGAGGGGTTGGAGATGGATGATGCTATCTTTCAATCTGTATATGAGACGATTTTGCAAAGAGATACCCGATATGATGGTGTGTATTATGTAGGCATTCGATCGACAGGTATTTTTTGCAGACCTTCGTGTAGATCTCGCATACCGAAACCAGAGAATGTCCAAGTTTATAAAAGTATTGAAGAGGCACGTGAAGCAGGATTTCGTCCGTGTAAAAGATGCAAACCGGACAATCCAGATCAGCATGGTCCTGATGCAAAAATGGCCCAAGCGGTGATTGACTTAATTCAAGAGCGGTACCCTGAACCATTGACTCTCGATAAAATGGCATCAGAGTTAAATATAAGTCCATACCACCTACAACGTGTATTTAAAAGAACGACAGGTAAGACTCCTTCGAAACAATTACTTCATACCCGTTTGGAAATGGCAGAACAGTTACTTGCTCAAAAAGAACAGTCGATTGCAGAAATCGCTGAAGTTGTTGGTTTCCGCAGCGTTTCACATTTTTCGGATGTATTCAAAAAAACGGTAGGGTGCACCCCGAACGATTACCGCAGAAAAATCCAATAACAAGGAGGATTAAGTCTTATGGACAGAGCTGTCACAAAGGTATACTTCACAACCTTCACTCATTCCATTTTCCAGAACCGGCCGCTTTATTTGGCAGCTACGAAACATGGGTTATGCCGAATAACTTGGCCGACTGAATCATTGGACACATTAGAAACATGGGTGAATAAGCAAATACCGAACGCACAACTAATTCAGGATAATAATGTTCTTGCAGAATATGTTCTTCAACTACAAGAGTATTTTGATGGGAAAAGGGATACATTCACAATTCCTTTGGATATGCGGGGTACGCTATTCCAGGCTTCGGTATGGCAGGCATTAACCCAAATTCCTTTTGGCCAAACCCGAAGTTATTCGGACATCGCCGAGGCACTGGACAACCCAAAGGCTGTACGGGCAGTGGGTACTGCAAATGGAGCAAACCCGATTCCGATTGTCGTGCCGTGTCACCGTGTCATAGGTAAAAGTTCCGCACTTACAGGATTTAGAGGCGGACTAAATGTGAAGGAATCACTACTTCTATTGGAGGGATTTAATGATTACACCAAAGAAGGACACGCCCGCTTTCAGTTTTGATGAATGTTTAGGGTGTTTGGACATTACGACACCTAAAGAATTCAGCTTTACAGAAGCACTTACGCATCTTTCAAGGTCATCCCTGGAATGTATGCATTATATTGAGAATGGAAAGGTTTTTAAACTGATCGAGATTGATGGGGATCAAATACTCATTGAAATAAGTGAAAAAGAAAGCGCCACTATCCAAGTTCGGTTTGTTGATGGTAAATCTCGAAACGATGCTGTGTGTGAAAAAATTACTGGTTACGTAACGGAGTGGTTCGATCTACAAACAGATTTAGTTCCATTTTATCGAATGGCCAAAAATGATTTCTTATTATCCAAGCTAGCCAAGGACTTCTATGGTCTTCGAATTGTCGGCATTCCTGATTTATTTGAGGCACTCTGTTGGGCGGTAATGGGACAGCAAGTAAACTTGAGGTTTGCTTATACGTTAAAAAAACGTTTCGTTGAATCCTTTGGACAACAGGTTCAATGGAACGGGCGTCAATACTGGTCGTTCCCAAAACCGAGTGACATCTCAGCTATATCTGTTGATGAATTGAGGAAACTCCAGTTCACAAGCAAAAAGGCTGAGTATATTCTAGGGATCGCAAAACTTATGGGAAGTGGAGAGTTATCGAAGGAATCACTAATGTTATTAAATGATTTCAAGGCTGCTGAGCAAAAATTACTGTCTATCCGCGGTATCGGTCCTTGGACAGCCCATTATGTACTCATGCGATGTTTGCGTGATGCTACCGCATTTCCAATCGGTGATGCTGGACTCCAAAATGCGTTGAAACAACTACTGGATAGAGCACAGAAACCAGCTCTCGAAGAAATTCGTCAGCTCTTTGATCCTTGGAAGGGCTGGGAAGCCTATGCTGTTTTTTATCTGTGGAGAAGTCTTGGGTCTCCATCAACAAAGTCGTCCTCTACCAAAAAATAGTTACAATTTTGAAGAGGCTCTGTTCGGATATGACGGAGCCTCAATGTGTTTGTGGAAAACTCGGAAAATAGTTGGCGTGAAGGTAAGAATAATCTCTAACCATCAACGTTATTGGTTAAAATATCCACAACATTCGCCACAAATACATCTCGATCAAGATCGATGGCAATACGCACGCAACCCATTCCGAAACAGTTTGTTGTTCCAGGACGAAAATCAGCAATACTCAGTCCATCCGCATAGCTGTCTTCATGCTGGACACGAACTTCACGCCTTACAAATTTGAACAATCCTGGAATATTAAGAGTAGCCATCAACCCAGCCAAGTCATGCTGCGGTGTACCTTCAATACCGGGTTCGAGCTCCTGGTATACTTCGTAATAAAAGTCTAAGATGGGTTTTATGATTTCTTCCAATGGAGTATCAGCTCGGGAATCGATAAAGTTAACATCTGCTGGAGTCAACAATGCATCCCGCGTCGCATTTAACGGAACAATCGTTAGATGACGTGCATTTTGGGCAATATAATTGGCAGCAATTGAATCTCCGAAAAAGTTTGCTTCTGCTACCTCCGTTGCATTTCCGGGAACAAGGAATGCTCCTCCCATTACAAACGTTTCTCTTACCTCCCGCATAACTTCAGGACTTAAATAATGGGCAATGGCAAGCGAAGTGCAGCGTCCGACATTGACGATGGTAACCTCCTGACGATTTTTCTTGATTAATCGAAACAGTTTGCTAAAGTTTGTCCGGTTGGCGTATCGCTCTTCCGGAATTGGTGGACTGATTGGACCCAATCCTTCAGCACCATGAATATTTGGAAAAAAAACAGGATCGTCCCCATCGAGAGGACGTGTAGCCCCCGCAATCACTGGTATATCCGTTCTGCCGGCAAGCTCAAATAAATACTCTACATTTCGTAATGTTTTTTCCCGATCTACATTCCCATAGCCACTAACAACAGCTAGAAGATCGATTTCTGGATTCTTTAACGCATACATAATAGCAATCGCATCATCAATCCCTGTGTCTGCAAAAAGAATGACTTTCTTCATATTTTCACCTCGTACTACCGTATGAAGAAAGGGACAAGATGGCTTGTACGCATGCCCTGTGGGGAGGGAATCGATTATATATTAGAATAATAGTCAGCTAATGAGAAAAAATAGGTTTGTCTTTATACGTGCGACAAAGTTGGTTTTCAAGAAACTTGAAGTATGTACTGTTCGTATCTTATGATTGACTAAGTCTTATCGGTGTTCATTTATTTCATTGAAAGGAAGTTAGAAATGGCTCAATCAAATATAAAAGTTGCGATACAGAAGTTTGGTAACTTCCTTAGTTCCATGGTTCTACCAAACATTGGTGCTTTCATTGCATGGGGACTAATAACTGCATTATTTATTCCAACAGGGTTTTTCCCAAATGAAAACCTTGCCAAATTAGTTGGTCCAATGGTGACGTACTTACTGCCTTTATTAATTGGTTATACTGGGGGTAAAATTGTTCATGATCAACGTGGTGGGGTAGTAGGTGCGATTGCGACAATGGGTGTCATCATTGGTGCCCCAGATACACCAATGTTCTTAGGTGCGATGATTATGGGACCACTTGGTGGTTATGTAATCAAGAAGTTTGACCAAGTAATTGAAGGGAAAATTAGAGCTGGATTTGAAATGCTCGTTAATAATTTCTCGGCTGGTATTCTTGGTGGAATACTTGCAATATTATCATTCTTAGCTATTGGCCCAGCTGTTGATGAATTTACGAACTGGTTAGTGACAGGTGTTGATTGGTTAATTGAAGCGGGTTTATTGCCATTAACTAGTATCCTGATCGAACCTGCAAAGATTTTATTTTTAAACAATGCAATCAACCATGGTGTGCTATCACCAATTGGTTTGGAACAGGTTCAAAGTGCCGGTAAATCAATCCTATTCCTATTAGAAGCAAATCCAGGGCCGGGTCTTGGTGTGTTATTAGCATTTACGCTATTTGGAAAAGGTGTAGCCAAGCAATCAGCTCCAGGAGCTGGAATCATTCACTTCTTTGGTGGTATTCATGAGATTTACTTCCCATATGTATTGATGCGTCCAATGCTATTTTTTGCAGTTATACTTGGGGGAATGAGTGGAGTATTTACTTTAGTACTTTTAGGTGGAGGTTTGTCTGCACCAGCATCTCCAGGCAGTATTTTAGCCATTACGGCGGTTACTCCTCCTCAAGCGAGTGTTTATATAGCTAACTTTGCTGCAGTGCTAGTAGCTACAGTTGTGTCCTTTGTTATTTCAGCACTAGTACTAAAAACAGGTAAACAAAAAGACGAAAATATTGAAGAAGCTACTCAAAAAATGCAAGAAATGAAAGGGAAGAAAAGTTCAGTAGTTGGATCATTCAATTCTAATCCAGGTGCTTTACCAGAAAACGTAAAAAAAATTGTTTTTGCTTGTGATGCTGGAATGGGTTCCAGTGCGATGGGAGCTTCTCTTCTTCGTAAGAAGGTGAAAGAAGCAGGGTTAGATGTTTCCGTAACAAATACAGCAATTAGTAATATACCAAGTGATGCAGAGATTATTATTACGCAAGAAGAATTAACACCACGTGCTAAAGGTAAATTACCTAATGCATATCACATCTCAGTAGATAACTTCTTATCAAGCCCGGAATACGATAAGTTGATCGATAGTTTGCAAAATGGTGTAACGGAAGAATTGACTGAAATGGTTGAAGACACTCAGGCGGATGTAACAGGAGTAGATCATAGTCATGATGCCGATGATTTATTGGTGGAAGAAAATATCTTCCTTAATCAGGATTTCTCGACTAAAGAAGAAGCGATCCGTTTTGCTGGGGAAGCACTATTTAAAGCCGGATATGTAGAAGAAAGTTATATAGATGCTATGGTTGAACGTGATAATATGACATCTACTTATATGGGGAATCATGTTGCTATTCCACATGGTACTGAACAGGCTAAAAAAGATGTTGTTCGCTCCGGCTTTACGGTTGTTCAAGTACCAAATGGTGTTGATTTTGATGGTGAAAAAACCAAATTAATCTTTGGTATTGCTGGTAAAGATAGTACCCATTTAGAAATTCTTTCTGGAATAGCAGTTATTTGTTCAGAAATGGATAATATCGAACAAATGGTGCAAGCCAAAACGGCAAAAGAATTGATGGATATTATTAATAGTAAATAAGCAAGAATAGAAAGACAGTTTCACTGTCTTTCTATTCTTCTACCTTCTCTTTAAGGTAGAAAGCTACATCTTATAATGGAATGAGTGGATAGTATGTTCATTACATCAAGGGAAAAATCCATCATTGACTTAATTGTTAAGATATCTGGAAAGCACTCGGCACATTCGCTTGCTGCTTTTCTCAATGTAAGTGTAAGAACCATACAGCGAGATTTAAAGGCTGTGGAAAAGATATTGAATCAGTTTGATTTACAATTTAAACGCACTTCGAATGATGGCCTTATTATTGATGGGAAAAATGAACATATTTATAAACTTATTCAGCATTTATCTGATGTTGACCCTACCGATGAAACTCCAGAAGAAAGAAAGTTACAACTGTTAATTAAATTGTTACATGAAGGAACATTCTTTAAAACTCAAGTGCTAGCTAAGCAGTTAGGAGTTAGCATTACAACACTAACTGGTTATTTGGATGACTTAGCTAACTGGTTGGAAAAAATTAATATTACACTGACGAGGAAAAGAGGAGTCGGTGTAGAGCTCATTGCTGAGGAAGCTAATAAGCGAAAAGCTTTAGCTCACTATTTCTTAGTTCATTTTCATGAGGAATTAATGGAAAGCTTGTACTTATTACAAAAGGACAATCAATTAAAAGGACCAGTTCTCGGGTATTTTAACCCTCATTACCTTTTAGAAATTGATAATTTAGTTAATAAAACGATAAACATAGGGCAAACACGATTAGCTGACAGTGATTATATAGGACTAATTGTTCACATTTGTATTACGATTCAGAGGTCTGAAAATAACTTTGTCTTACAACATGCAGACGAAATAGCAAATGAATCTACAAAGGAATATCAGTTGATGAAACAGCTATGTGAGGATTTAGAGAAGACCCTCTTGATACGAATAAATACAAGTGATATTCACTTTTTGATGGTTATTTTGAAAGGATCTAAGCTGCAGGATACTGATGCGATCAGTTATGACAGTATTATGCTAGGACAGATTATTAAGAATGTCATTCAACATGTTTCATCGCAACTACATATGGACTTGTCTAAAGACTTTGCATTATTTCAAGGATTGCTTGCCCATATGGAGCCTTCTATATTTCGGTTGAAGCAACAGATGGGATTATTTAATCCATTAACAGGGGAAATTAAAACGAAATACCCCATTCTTTTTATGGCAGTTAATAATAGCCTGAATAAAGAGTTTAAAGACATCTCATTCCCTGACGACGAGGTTGCCTTTATTGTCCTCCATTTTGGTTCTGCATTATTAATGAATGAAGAGAAAGCAAATATTCATGCAGTTGTCGTTTGTCCGACAGGGATTGGAACATCAAAAATGTTAGCAAGCCGTATTCAAAAGGAAATTATTGAAATCAATTCTGTTGAAATTAAATCAATTAAAGACTTTGAAACGGCTAATCTTAATGAATATGATGTTATTATTTCTACCGTAAGGCTACCTTTTACTGATTTTGATTATATCTTGGTAACACCACTACTAAGTGATGAAGATATAGCAAGGATCTGCAGCTTTTTACAAAGTAATCTAAAGCAATTGACTAGTAGGAAACAGTATTTTGGTCTTATAAATAGGAAGGATGTCGTCTCTCGAAAAGAGCAATCACACCTACAGGATGTTTTACATGAAATAAAAGATGTACAAATTAGTATGGAGGCAATTTTACATAATCTACGTGTTTATCGAAAATCTAATATGGGGAATCATGTCAAGGTTTTGAGGGAAATGGTTGTGGAAGCAGAACAAGAACAATTAGTAACAGATGCAACCAAAGTATTGCGACAACTACAAGAACGGGAGAAAAAGGGTGGTCTTGGTATCCCGAAAACAAACATGGGTTTATATCATTGCCGTGACGAAAGTATCAAGGGATTAATATTTCAAGTTTCGCATTTAGATGAACCTTGTATTATTAAGGGGATGGATGGTTATGAAGTACCCATGAAAAATCTTCTGTTAATGCTTGCTCCAGAAAACTTGAGTTTGAGAGAACAAGAAATTTTGAGTCTCATTAGTACAAGCTTGATTGAGAATGATGTTGCAATGATGATTTTTTCATCTTCTAATGAAGCAATGATTCGAAAGAAATTAGAAGATTTATTTTTAAATTACCTTCAAAATAATTTGATAAAGGAATGATGCTTTTTGAAACAAGCCGTTCATTTTGGAGCAGGGAATATTGGTAGAGGATTTATTGGAGCGTTATTTTCCGAGTCAGCTTATCATGTAACTTTTGTTGATATTGCTGAGGAAATCATTAATCAATTAAATGAAGAAAAAAGCTATAAAGTGAAACTAGCTGCGGTTAATGAAGAAACAACAACTGTCAATAATGTTTCTGGTTTAAATAATATGACCCAACCAAATGAAGTGATTAATAAAATTACAAATGCAACCTATCTTACAACAGCTATTGGTCCTACCATCTTACCGAGGATTGCACCACTAATTGCTCGTGGCTTGTCAGAGCGCGTTTATGCAACAGATGAGAAGTTATATGTGATTGCTTGTGAGAATCAAATAGGTGCAACAGATATTTTAAAGAAACATATTCTAGATAACCTAGATGAAGATACGAAGGAAAGATTAGAAGGTAGAGTCTATTTCTTTAATTCCGCTGTTGATCGTATTGTTCCTATTCAGGATAATCAAGGATCACTAGATGTGTTGGTTGAACCTTATTATGAATGGGTTGTTGAAACAAAGGAAAGTATTCCTTCAATTGAAGGAATGAAAATAGTTGATGATTTAGCTCCATTTATTGAAAGGAAATTATTTACAGTAAATACAGGCCATGCAATCATTGCTTATCTAGGATACCTAGGTGGTAAATCGACAATAGATAAGACGTTAGAGGATGAGAGTATAGCCGATCAAGTCCAAAAGACATTGAACGAGACTGGAGATTACTTAATTAAGCAGTATCATTTAGATAAAAAAGAGCATTTGAAGTATATTCAAAAAATTATCGAACGATTCAAAAATCCATATTTAAATGATGGAGTAACAAGAGTAGCACGAGCACCTATACGTAAACTTGGACCCGAGGACAGATTGGTTCGACCTGCAATAGAAGCACAAAAAGTAGGACTATCTTATACCAACTTAGCCAAGGCAATTGCGGCTGCGTTATTATTTGATTATCAAGAGGACGAAGAAGCTGTTAAACTCCAAGCTATGATTAAAGAAAATGGAATAGCTAATGTTTTGAAGGAAGTAAGCAACCTCGATGAAAACAGTGAGATTACGCAAGAAGTTATTCGTCAGTATGAATTATTAAAAAAGTAATTGAGAAAGATGAAAAGGTTAAAGAAAAATAAACAACTATTTTTAGAACACCGTTCCTTTTGCGAACGGTGTTCTGTATGTTTCTAGTATTAAAGTGTGTTATGTTGCAGAATCTATCGCACCTGAAGAGGGCGCTTCCGCTTTTCCATCAATGTCTAGCTGTAGCGCCCAGGTGTTCGAGGTCGCTTCCGCATTTCATTATTACAACTCCAGCTGCTTTTTTCGAAGGTAAATGTGAATGTCGCGGTTTACAATAAACTTCTTGGATTGCTCATCCCATAGCTTGAAGGAGAGTGATTTCAAACTTGTCCAGAGTGTTAGCGTCGGTACATCCTGGAGTCGGGGATCGCTCTTGTGTGCTTTCTCAAGATGATAATTAGGTACACGAGAATTAAGATGGTGTACATGGTGGAAGCCAATGTTTCCAGAGAACCATTGCAATACTTTTGGAAGTTTATAGAAAGAACTTCCTTTTAACGCTGCTTCAACGTAGTTCCAATTGTCGTTATTTTCAAAGTAACCATCTTCAAACTGATGTTGTACATAGAATAACCACACACCTGAAAATGTTGCGATATAGAAGATCGGCAACTCAACTAAGATAAATGCTTTCCAACCCAGTGTAGTACCCAACAACAATACAATAGACCCCAGAATAACGTTCGTCATCCATACATGTCTTTTTTCTTTCTTTGATGCATTTTTTGTATTGAAGCGGTAATCGAGTAAAAAGATATACAATGGGCCGATTAAAAACAACACGATCGGGTTTCGGTAGACACGGTAACGGAAACGTTTCCACTTAGAAGCATCTCCATATTCTTGTAACGTCATCGTCCAGACGTCACCGACTCCGCGTTTTTCCAAGTTTCCATTCGATGCGTGATGCGTTGCATGGCTGTTCTTCCACTGTTCATATGAACAAAATGTAAATAAACCTGTAAACATCCCGACAATTTCATTCGCCTTCCGATTTTTAAAAAATGAATAGTGTGTGCAATCATGAAAAATGATAAATGTCCGGACTAAGAACCCTGCAGCTGGAATCGCACATAATATAGTTAACCAATAGGAAACTTCTAAACTTAAATAGGCTAAGATCCATAATAATAGAAATGGCCCTACGGAATTAATCAACTGTCCTACACTTGCTGACATACGTGGTCGTTCAAATGATGCTAACTTTTTCTTCCATTCTCGAAGATCATATTTTGATTCGCTCACTGGGTAAAACACCTCATCTTATTTTGATTTTATAGATTGTTTTCTTCCTTTTAAACTTGAAATAATACATACTTAATGGCCACCAAAGGATTAAAAAAATTGGATACACTGCCCAAATAGTGTTTGGGGATGATACAACATTCACGATTATAAAAAAGATAATCGTTAGTAAACTAGCATAAAGTGATAGTTGAAAAAACTGCCTTGTTCTTGCAAAGTACAACACTATAGGCCACCATAAGACAGCGAACGAAGGGTAAATCGCCCAGGGATACTCAGGTGAAAGCGTTGCGTTCAAAACGGAATAATAGATTATTGTAATTATGCTTCCAAGTACTGCAATGGTCACTGTTTTTCTCTTTTGTTCTAAAAGCATAAGAATTGGCCACCAAATCACTGGGTAAAATGCATATAAAAACCATGGATGGTTTGGGCTATAGAGATAATTTATAAGTAATAGAAAAGAAATGATCCATATACTACAGAAAATAGAATGGATTTTATATTCACCTTTCCTAATAGACTGTAAACTAACTGGCCATAAAAGTAGTATAAAAGAGGGATATATAAACCAAAGAGTATCGCGACTCGTCAAGTAATTCACAATGATAAAGAATATTATGCTCATAATACTTCCGGCCCAAGCAAAACGAACATCATGTCTAAGCATACTCTATTCCTCCTTTATTTCACGTTTTCTTATTGGCGTAACCACCTGTAATACATCGATAAAGGCCACCACAATACAGCAAATGTAGGGTAAACGAACCAAATTGTTTTTGGGGTATAATAAAAGTTTATAAAAACAAATAAAGAAATGATGAGTGCACTCCCCAATATGGAAAACCCTAAATCGAATTTAGTCATATTTTTCTTTGTTGGTTGTGATACACCTAACTCTTTTTCTATTTCCTCGATATCGCCAAATTCAACAATTGTCCGATTAATCGCATCTTCCTCTTTTTTACCCTGTGCCATCAAATCGGCCACTTTTTCTTCCAAGTTTTCTAATATCTCTTGTTTTATAAGTTCTTTTTGTTCGCTGTCTGGGATTTTCTTAAATAACTCATCTACATGATTTTTTATTTCCCTCAATCTAATCCCTCCATAAATAGGTCAATAATCTCCTTTGTTTCCTGCCACTCTTTAACGGTTTCTTTTAAATAGGCTTTACCAAAAGTTGTAATTGTGTAATATTTTCTTTTCCCACCGTGTGAGATGTTCCCAAAATAGGATTCAATTAATTCTTTTTTCTCCAGTCTTTGAAACACTGCATAGAGAGTAGCTTCTTTAATTTGAAATCGATCTTTAGTCTTTAAGCTGATTTGTTTCGATATTTCGTATCCATACTGGTCTTTTTCCAAGATCAAACGTAGAATAATCGAATCTAAATGTCCACGGATAATATCACTTCGAATCATAGGTCACCTTCCATAAATGATTATTCTATCTGATAGAGTAATACTAACCTAAATTACTCTATCTGTCAAAGTAATATTATTTTTTTTCACGGTCACTTTTTCTAATGGAGAAATCGGGTCAAAACGATGAAAAGTGATTACAGGGCTTATGTTCTTGAGTTGAAACTGAAGCAATAAAGATACAGATTGGAGAATCAGCATTTGATCCGGAACGGCTTATAGAAAATGCATCTGAATTTGTTACTTTCAAAAGAATTTCATCACCAAACATTATAACGTTATATTTACTTTATTGTTTTTTTATGATACCGTAACATTATAACGTTGTAATGTCTTGTTAGGTTTTTACGCTATCTTACATGTATAAAAAAACAATTAGGACATAATTAATTGTAATTCGGAGAATTATGAAGAGCTGTGGAAGAAGGTGTAATGAATGAAAAAGCGATTCGTATTACGTAATGTAAAGCGTGTATCTGGAGAAGCTATCGATATCGTGATCGAGGAAGGTAGTATTGCTGGAGTTACAAATGCTGGCAGTGGACAAGGCGAGCATGTTATAGATTACTCGGGTGTTTATGTATCGAGTGGTTGGATTGATTTACATGTCCATGCTTTTCCTGAATTTGATCCCTACGGTGATGAAATAGATGAAATAGGAGTTAAACTTGGCGTAACAACAATTGTTGATGCTGGAAGTTGCGGAGCCGATCGGATGGCAGATTTGGTCACAAGTAAAGAACGAGCGAAAACAAACCTGTTCGCTTTTTTGAACATTTCACGAATCGGTTTACAAAGAGTCGATGAATTATCCAATCTAGATTGGATCAATAAAGAGAAAGTCATCCAGGCAGTCAATGAATATAAAGAAACAATTGTTGGATTAAAAGCACGGATCAGCAAAAGTGTCGTTTGTGACAACGGTCTCGAACCTTTACGTATTGCTCGGGAATTTTCTAGTGAAACATCCCTACCGTTAATGGTGCACATTGGTTCTGCACCACCGAGTATTGAGGAAGTCGTTCCGCTCTTAGAAAAAGGGGATGTTATTACTCATTATCTTAACGGGAAAGAAAATAATCTTTTTGATGATGAAGGGAAACCACTTCAAGTGTTGATAGATGCAATTGAACGTGGTGTGCATTTGGATGTTGGTCATGGAAATGCAAGTTTTTCATTCAAAGTTGCTGAAGCAGCCAAACGAAATCATATCGGGTTAAATACAATCAGCACAGACATATACCGCAAAAATCGATTAAACGGTCCGGTATACAGTATGGCAAATGTACTCTCGAAATTCCTTCACTTAGGATATTCGCTGGAAGAGGTAATTGCCGCAGTTACCACACATGCAGCGAACTGGCTTGATAAACCAGAGCTTGGCCGTATAAAGGTTGGTGACATGGCAAATTTAACCCTGTTTACAGTTCAAGATGATCCAAATACCCTCATTGATTCTGAAGGGGACAAGCGAGTTGCAGAAAGAAGGATCGAAGCAAAAGGAGTGATTGTAAATGGCGAGCTCATTGAATGCTAAATATGGACTTAAACGTGTCATTAATGCAAGTGGACGAATGAGCATCCTAGGTGTATCAGCTCCGACGGATACGGTGATGGATGCGATGAAACAAGGCGGACAAAATTATGTAGAGATTGCAGATTTAGTCGATAAAGCAGGGGATTACGTTGCACGTATCCTTGGTTCAGAGGCAGCTGTTGTCGTTAACTCGGCATCTAGTGGGATTGTGCTTTCTGTTGCAGCACTTGTAACAAAAGGGGATCGCCGTAAAAGTGAACGGCTACACCAAGAAGACATTCTGAAGAATGAAGTGATCATGTTGAAAGGTCACAATGTGCAATACGGAGCACCTGTTGAAACGATGATCTATTTGGGTGGTGGAAAGCTTGTTGAAGTTGGCTACGCCAATGAAGGCAGGGCAGAACATATTGAAGACGCGATTTCTGAAAACACGACAGCTATTCTTTACGTAAAATCACACCATGCTGTCCAAAAAAATATGATTTCTGTGGTGGAAGCATGGGAGATTGCACAACGTAATGATGTTCCGCTCATCGTAGATGCTGCGGCAGAGGAAGACCTTCAAAAGTATGTCAAGTACGCAGACCTCGCCATCTATAGTGGTTCAAAAGCGATTGAAGGGCCTACTTCTGGGATCATAGGTGGGAAACGAAACTATATCGAGTGGGTAAAAGTACAATTACATTGTATCGGACGAAGTATGAAGGTCGGTAAAGAAACAACTTTTGGGTTACTTCAAGCACTCGATGAATACGGTGTCAAAGAAAATAAAAGTGAACAAGAAAAAGAAGCATTAAAAGTGTTACTGCCATTGAATGAAATCGAAGGTGTCAACGTAACGATTGTACAGGATGAAGCAGGTCGAGAGATTTTCCGTGCACGTATTAAAATTGACCCACGACAAGCAAACACTACAGCAAAAGATGCCGTGACTAGATTACGCGATGGTGAAATAGCCATCTACACACGGGATTACGGTGTGAGACAGGGTTATTTCGATATCGATCCAAGGCCGCTTCAAGGGGATGATATTCACGTCTTAGAATCAACAATACGTGAAGTAGTAGGAGGGAAATAATATGTCAAACATTACTAAACGCTTTTACAAAAACCGTGTCGCATTAAATGTATTAGCAAATGATGTAGAGAATGCCAAAGAGATATTTGAAGCGGCAGAAGGGTATGTTTTGGTCGGTGTTCTTTCGAAAGATTATCCAACGGTGGAAGAAGCAGTAGCAGCAATGAAAGAATACGGAAAAGAAATTGATGAAGCGGTATCGATTGGACTAGGTGCTGGTGACAACCGCCAAGCTGCAGTAGTAGCAGAAATTGCAAAACACTACCCAGGTAGTCACATTAACCAAGTATTTCCGTCTGTTGGGGCAACACGAGCCAACCTTGGTGAAAAAGAAAGCTGGATTAATAGTTTAGTGTCTCCGACAGGCCGGGTCGGCTATGTGAATATTTCCACAGGCCCAATAAGCGCTGGACAGGAGGAACAGGCAATTGTACCAATTAAAACAGCGATTGCGCTTGTACGTGACATGGGTGGTAATGCACTGAAATATTTCCCGATGAAAGGGCTAAGCCGTGAAGACGAGTTCCGTGCGGTTGCACAAGCATGTGGGGAAGAAGGATTTGCATTAGAACCAACGGGTGGTATCGATAAAGAGAATTTCGAAGCAATCTTACGTATTTCTTTAGAAGCTAATGTGCCACAAGTCATTCCTCACGTGTATTCATCGATCATCGACAAGGTGACTGGGAAAACAAATGTCGAGGATGTGCAAAACTTACTAGCAACAATGCAGAAATTAGCTGATCACCATGACTAAACGAATAGCAGCTTTTGGAGAGGTGGTTATGCGCCTCCAAGTACCAGGACATGAACTTCTATCACAAGCAAACACATTAAACTATTCTTTTTCTGGTACAGGAGTGAATGTCACATCAGCTTTAGCGCGTTTCGGTCATACAGGTCATCTCGTGACTACAATACCAGATAACGCACTCGGGTGTGCAGCCGTAGCACATCTTCAAAAATTAGGGATTACACAATCCTTCATCCAAAAAGGCGGAGAATACATCAGGATGTACTTTTTAGAAAACGGATTCGGTGCACGGCCTAGTCGTGTTACCAATTCCAGTCGACTAGAAACCAGCTTCAATGTAGCTCCTGAAGGAACGTATGATTTTGAAGAGATTGCAAAGAAAATTGATGTCGTTCATTTTTGTGGAATAACGCTCGCGGTGAATGATTCGATCCGTCACGAAATGAACTCCTTCGCGAAAGCTGTCAAGGAAAATGGCGGCACAGTCGTCTTCGACTGCAACTACCGTCCATCACTCTGGGGAGAAGACGGCTATGAAAAGGCGAAACCACATTATGAAGAAATGCTGCACTTGGCTGATATCGTTATGATGAATGAAAAAGACGCAAAGTTTATCCTTGGTATGAAAACAGGGAAGGAAGAACGTACAGAACAGCTTATGGATCTTATTCCAGCTGTTGCGAGCAAATACGCGATCACTGTCATAGCGGGTACACATCGAGCGATCAATGGTGACAATACCCACTCATTACGCGGATTTATGTTTAAGAATCAAACATTCACATTTTCCGAAACTCTCACGTTTTCCGTCTATGATAGAATAGGTGCGGGTGATGCCTATACAAGTGGTATCGTACATGGTGAGATGGAAGGCTTTTCACAAGAAAAGACCGTCGCATTTGCCGCTGCTGCAGGAATGCTTGCTCATACGGTTGTAGGCGATACCCCAATGTCATCAGAGGGTGATATACTCCAAGCGATGAGAAAAACAGTGGGCGATGTAGAAAGGTAGAGGATGTAACAGTGAACATATCTCGTAAAAAGGGACCCTTATATTTGCAAGTAAAGAATATCTTAAAAGACCGAATATTGCATGGTGTATATCGTATTGGGATGAATATACCTTCTGAACCGCAATTGGAAAATGAATTCGGTGTCAGCAAAATTACAGTCCGTAATGCAATCAAGGAACTGGTTCAAGAAGGATATCTTGAAACGAAGAGCGGTAAAGGGACGAAGGTCATTCGAAATACTTCTGCTTCAAAACTATCCAAAGGGAAACGTTTTACAGAAGTTTTGGTGGAAGCAGGTCATACAATCCAAAAACAATGGTTACAAGCGGAAGTTGTATGCAATCAAAAAGGTACACAACCGTATCGGTTATTTGGAGAGCAATGTCTCCGTATCCAGCGGGCCTATTACCTTGATGATATACCCTATATCCATTTTACGCATTATTTAAATGCAAAGATGGAAAATACTGAAGCTTCGGATTTAAATGTTCAATCTCTTTATGATTTGATTCAAGGGCAAGGGATTTCCTTAGAAAAGTTTCGAGATGAGTTTGCTGTTGCTATTGCACCTTCCTATGTGGAGGATGTATTACGTGTTGAAGAGAGGACACCTTTATTAAAACGATCGCGTTATTCCTATGATGAAATGGGTAGCGTCATCGAATACAGCGAAGGATACTACAACACAGATATGCAACAATATGTTGTAAATTATGATGTATAAGTACGTGTTTAAAAAGGAGGAAGACCTTTTAAACAACCTCTATAAATAACAGCGAAGAGCGAAACCTTCTTTTTCCGCTAAGGTTTTGTAAGCGTTTACCATATAAGGGGAAGGTGGATATGAATATGAATATGAATATGGATATGTATCTATTAATCATTACTTTATTAGCCGTTGTGATTGTTATATTAGGAGTATCGTTGTGGAAGTGGCATGCGTTCATTAGTTTAACCGTCGCAAGTTTGTTCTTAGCGATTATGTCCGGGTTGTCGATGGATAAGATCGCTGGAGCCTATGAAACTGGGGTAGGAAGCGTTTTGGGCCATTTAGTTGGTATTTTGGCGCTAGGTACGATCTTAGGAAAGATGATGTCAGATTCAGGTGCTGGAATGCAAGTGGCAGATTTCTTCGTTCGCTTTTTCGGTGTAAAAAGATTACCATGGGCCATGTTGTTTTCAGGTTTTATCATTGGAATTCCAGTATTCTTTGAAGTAGGAATCGTAATCTTATTACCACTCGTCATTTCAATTCATAAAACAACGAAACAAAACATTTTGTTAATCGCGTTACCTGTTATTGCTGGATTATCGATTGTGCATGGGCTTGTGCCACCACACCCAGGAGCGATGACCGCAATAGGTATCTATGATGCGAATCTAGGAAGGGTACTTCTCTACTCACTTCTCATAGCGTTACCTGCAGCCATTATCGCAGGGCCATTGTTTGCAAAGGTGGTGCATAAACGCGTCATTCCTGAAGGGGAGCCACAATTGATCCGTGTAAGTACGGTATCACAAAAATTACCGAGTACAGGAGTATCATTTTTTATCATCTTATTACCTGTCATATTAATCTTATTATCAGTTGTTGCACCGTATATGTCACTCCCTAGTGGCTTGATGAAATTCTTCTTACTCATTGGTAGTCCTGTAATTGCACTATTAATCTCTTGTTTTGCAGCCTACTATTTTCTTGGAATTCGTCAAGGTTTGGATAAAGAAATCATTAAGAAGTTAACAGACGAATGTTTACTGCCGGTCGGTTCCATAATTTTAATCATCGGTGCTGGTGGTGGATTTAAACAAATCCTTATCGATAGCGGTGTGGGTACCTCGATTGCTCAAATGTCCGAGCATTTATCCCTATCACCAATTGTTTTAGCATTTTTGGTTGCCGGATTAATTCGGGTTGCGACAGGTTCAGCAACAGTCGCATTAACAACAGCGGCTGGTATCGTTTCACCAATTGTTGCACATATTCCAGGTGTAAACTTAGAATTACTTGTCATCGCAACAGGCGCAGGTTCACTTATGCTTTCCCACGTAAACGATGCGGGATTCTGGTTAGTAAAAGAGTACCTAGGGTTGACGGTAAAAGAAACATTTAAAACATGGACGGTCTTGGAAACATTACTTTCATTCATCGCTTTTGGGGCCGTTTTAATATTAAATATGTTTGTTTAAGTACGAAGCTCCTTCTACATATCTGTGGAGGGAGTTTTGCTTTTAGTAGGTATAAAAAAAGTATCTACGAATCTATATTCAGATAGGAATTCATGGTCAATCCTTCAATCATCTTCTGAAGCTCATCAGTTGTTTTTGGTGGTATCTCGATTCCTCGAGGCTTACAAATGGAATGATATAGCTCGATCATCCACGGTTGTTCAAGGTTACATTTATTTAGGAGATTCTTATCTTGGAACGCTTCATAGGGAGTCGTATGACACAGCAGCTCACCGCCATTCATAATGATGATTTCATCTGCCCATTCGTAAGCAAAGTTTATGTCGTGGGTAGAAAGGAGGATTGTCGTTCCTTTCTGGTGTATATCACCCAGGATTTGTCGAATCGTTTTTACGTAAAAGGGATCGAGACCTGCAGTTGGTTCATCCATAACGAGTAGTTGAGGCTCCATTACAAGGGCACCCGCAATTGCTACTCGTTTTTTCTGTCCCACGCTTAAGAAATGGGTAGGCTTATCCTTTATGTTATCAATCCCAAGCCATGTAAGGGTTTCATCTACAACACGTTGTACATCGTTGGGGGAAAGGCCTAAATTGCGTGGTCCATAGGCGACATCTTCAAAAACGGTAGGGGAAAACACTTGAGATTCTGGGTCTTGAAATACAAGTCCCACCCTTTTTCGTAAATCCATTAATGTTTTTTTTCGATAATTTAATGGTTTGTTATCAATGAACAATTGACCAGTGGTAGGCTTTAGCAACCCGTTTAAATGAAAAAGCAATGTCGACTTTCCAGCTCCGTTATTTCCTAAAATGGCAATTTTCTTTCCTTCCCTTATTGTGACTGAGATGTCTTTAAGTGCCAGATTCCCATCCGCATATTGATGAAATACATTTTTAAGTTCAATTAACATTTAGTAACTTCCTCCTATGGCCAAAGACATAAAGAATAAGCTCATCCCATAAATCGCAATCATTATGATATGTAGTAGATTTAGCTTGTAATTAGTCGTTAATTGGAAGCTGCTGAGTTCTCCTCCACGAGAATCCATTGCCATTGACAATGCTTTCGCCCGATTGAAGGATTGAATGAACAGCATTGTCGCTAATGTACCCAATGATTTCAAAGAGTTTGAGAGTCGTTGATAGCCTAGCCGGGATTGCTGAGAACGATGAATCTCATAAGCAGACTCTAATAATAAAAAGAGATATCTGTAGGAAAAGGCAATGAGCTCCAGCAACAAGCTAGGCACCTTCCACTTTGATAATAAATAGAGAATTTCATTCATTGGTGTTGTGAACAAGAGAAAGTACAAACAACTAACACTGCTGATCGATACAATTACTAGATGGAGGGCTCTTTCTAAGCTTTCGGTAAGAATCATAAATCGTAAATGACCGACATCAGCGAACCATAAAACGTTCCCAACTAAATGTAATTGAGGACTAATGGTTATGATGATCGGCAACGCTCCAAGTAGAAGAAAGGTAAATGGATACATCAATATTTTAAGATAATAAAGGAACGGGATCTTTACAACTAAAACAATCAAAAGACTCATAGCGGCTAGGACGGTTATTGCTGAAATCGGGTTCCGTGTAGCGACAAGTATTAATAAAGTTCCAATTGAAAAAAGAAACTTTTCAATTGGGTGAATGCCTCGCAGCCTATTCTGATAAGCCAATGAATCTATTAAAATCATGGACGCCTTTCACTTTCCTTAGAAGAAAATTTTAGACGTGCTTTTGCAAATCCAAATACATAGCCGATAAATCCGGCACCCAAAGCGGCTTGCAGTGCAAATAACAAGCTTTCGATTTCACCACTATTCGGTTCCCAAATATTCGAAAACCATGGTTCGTAAGTAGGAGAAACCTTTTCAATTATTTCTAGTGCCTGTCCATCTGTCCCAGCAAATTCAGACGTTGATTTCAATCCTAATGGAATGATAACTAAGAGTAGGACAATGACAAGTAACCAGGCGTTTCTCTTCATTTTGAAAGCCCCCTTATTGGCATCTTAAGTAATTGTAGTTCTTCAGCATTATATTTCGTTAAATAGTTTAATACGATTACGGTAAATACCCCTTCAATTACGGCAAGGGGAATTTGTGTTACGCCGAATATACTTATAAATTTAGTAAAAGATCCGAGTATCCCTGACGCTTCATCTGGAAAAGCGAGGGCCAGCTGAAAAGAGGTCATGACATAGGTGGCCAAGTTCCCAAATGCTGCTGCGAGAAAAGCGGAAATGGTAAAGGAGATTTCCATCCGTCGAGCTAATAAATAGATCCCGTAGGCGACAAATGGCCCGAAAACAGCCATCGAAAATGCATTGGCTCCAAGAGTGGTGATTCCGCCGTGTGCCAAAAGGAGGGCTTGGAATAATAAGACGATGAATCCGACGATACTCATCGCGAATGGTCCAAAAAGCATAGCCCCTAAACCAACTCCAGTCGCATGCGAACTACTTCCAGTAACAGAAGGCAGTTTTAATGCAGACAATACAAATGCAAACGCTGTACTTAACCCGAGTAAAATTTTCACCTCTGGATTTTCAGCTAGCTTGTTTCGAATCGAAACAAGTCCAATAGCTAGAAATGGGATGACAAGTGCCCACCAGAAAATAGCCCAACCGAACGGTAAGAAACCCTCCATAATGTGCATTGCATAAACCGGGGTGGAATTGCTATACCAGAATAACAAAGTGAGGAGTGGTACAATTAATAAAAGCAAACTTTTCTTTTGTTTCATGATCAACCTCCATTAAGAATATTTAGAACTTTAAACAAATAGCCAGTAAAATGTCCATGGTAGTGAAGTATGTAATAACCAAGGGATCTTCCGAAATAGTTGGTTTGAAGCCTTTTGTGGCAACAAAATTCAAGTAAAAAAGGCGAATGGCATCTAGTGAATTTTTTGAACAATTGGCTTCTATTATTTTTAAATTCTAAAATAATCCTTGTCAAGGTGTAGAATTCTTTGCTAAGTTAATAACAGTTAATCATTCGAATTATTTTTTTGCAAACATAATTTTATAGTTAGTGTTTAAGAGTGCTCAAATTTAAAAGTTTGAGATAATAGGGAAATCGGTGAGAGTCCGATGCAGCCCCCGTTACTGTAAACGCGGATGAAATTGTCATTGAACCACTGGTGCTACTGCACTGGGAAGGGACAAGAGTAAAGAGATGCGTAAGCCAGGAGACCTGCTTTTAAACCCGAATTTTTATTCTTCGGTGGGAGGAATAGGAGGTCAATTGAGCTGGCATGCATTCTTTTACTATGCCTTATTATGCGAATTTTGGAATCCTTAACTTCTACTCGAAGTTAGGGATTTTTTTATGAGAAAAGCGGAAGCGCCCTGTTCAGGTGCGACAAGCGCTGGAGATTCTGGAGCATAACACACGTATTTATGTGTTTGTGGAAGAATCGAAGCGACCTCGAGCCACCTGGGCGCTGAAGCTAGACATTACATCTACGCAAGTTTTAATACTTTCTTAAAAAAGGAGTAGTGATATCGATGACAACTTGGAACCTGGAAGGAAATCAACATCATGTTCTTATGTGCAACGGATCGAGTTGTATGAGAAAAGGTGGAGAAGAGGTTACACAAGCAATTCGGGAGGAAATAACTGCACGGAACATGGACGAGGTTGTTCACACGAGTCGAACACGATGTAATGGCAGATGCAAGGGTGCTTGTGTTGTTATTGTTTACCCAGAAGGTGCTTGGTATGAAGAAGTTGACGTTGATTTAGCAAGAAAAATTGTCGGAGAACACCTTGAGAACGGACAAGTTGTTGAGCATGCACTTAGTTATGTGACAACCGAAAAAGGGATGGAGCCGCGGAATAACCGAACAGTTGGAATCGACAAAGTAAAAGAACCAAGCTGCTAAGGGAGGAATGAACGTGAAAGGGAAATTACTCGTACTTGGATTCGGTCCTGGAAATCATGAACATACGACAGAAAGATGTAAAGAAGCGATTGTGGAAAGTGATTGTATTATTGGCTACAAAACGTATGTTGAACTGATTCAAGAGTTAATTACCGATCAAAAAATTATCAGCACTGGAATGTCAGAAGAAGTTAGTCGTGCACAAGCAGCTGTTGATTTAGCGGAACAAGGAAAGAAGGTCGCTGTTATTTCGAGTGGCGATGCAGGCGTTTATGGTATGGCGGGATTAGTCTATGAAGTTCTGGTTGAACGTGGATGGAAAGAACAGGATGGAGTAGAAGTCGAGGTCATTCCAGGTATTTCTGCGATCAATTCATGTGCTTCATTACTTGGGGCTCCGATCATGCATGATGCGTGCACAATTAGCTTGAGTGATCATCTAACACCATGGGAACTGATTGCGAAACGGATTGATGCGGCTGGACAAGCTGATTTTGTCATCAGTCTTTATAATCCGAAAAGTGGAAAGAGAACGAGGCAAATTGTAGAAGCTCAGCAGATTCTTTTAAACTATCGTTCTCCTAATACACCTGTAGGTCTTGTGAAAAGTGCCTATCGTGAACGGGAGCAGGTCGTTTTAACCACACTGGAAAACATGCTGGAACATGATATTGGAATGCTGACGACGGTCATAATTGGTAATTCCACAACATTCTTTTATGAAAAGAGAATGATCACTCCAAGAGGCTATCAACGAAAGTACACGTTAAACACATTAAAACAACGATTAAAACCACATGAACGGTTAAAACGTGAAAATGAACCGTGGGCGCTACACGGTGGTCAAGAAGAAGTTACTAACACTGCTTCACAAAAAGTACAAAAGGAAAAAAGTGCCACAGCAGTTCAAACGGTCCAGGAGGAGGTAAGTGCCACTGTTGTTGAAACCGATAAGGAAGAAAGCAGATTAACTGCTCTTCAAACAGCGGAAGATGCGTTGAGACGAATTGATGAACGAAACGGAATATCCTCGAAGAATGTGGATACCATTTCGACCGCCAATAAGGTTGAATCCATTTTTGAGTTAGCGGTTAGTCCTGGAGTTGTGAATAAGAAATTCACACCAAAGCAGTTGCTGATATTGGCTGAAGTTATAGGGGAAAAAGGGACGATGGAATACACACCGCATCATCAAATTCTCTTACAGATACCCACCTCTGAACCTGGCCAAGTGACAGAACAACTGGAGGATGCAGGGTTTCTATTATCTCCAATCGGTGATGTCATTTCAGTTAAAGCTTGTGATTTCTGTGATGGAGAGAAAAAGGACTCAATTCCTTATGCAGACGAAATTCAAGACCGTTTAGGTGGTTTGGACGTTCCTAAAGAGTTAAGGATTGGCTTTAACGGATGTGGAATGGCCTGTTACGGTGCGGTGCAAGACGATATTGGAATCGTATTCCGTAAAGGGAAGTTCGATTTGTTTCTTGGAGCGAAAACCGTTGGTCGAACAGCACATTCAGGTCAGCCGGTTTCGGAAGGGATAGAGCCAGATAAGCTTGTTGATCTGGTTGAATCGATTGTCAAAGAATATAAGGAAAACGGACACCCAAACGAGCGCTTCTTTAAATATTTTAAACGAGTGAAAAGAGTAAAAGGATTTCAGTACCAGGATGTAGCACCAAAAATCAAAGTAGAACCCGCTCCGTGCGGCGATTAAAGGAGACTGAATCACATGAACGCGATTCTTTTTGTTGGACATGGTAGTCGTGATGCGGAAGGAAATGAACAAGTGTTGCAGTTTATGGAGGGATTAAAAGAAAAATTAGACCCTCAACTTCTTGTTGAGACGTGTTTTCTAGAATTTGAAAAGCCGGATGTACCACAAGGGTTGGAGACATGTGTTACCAAAGGAGCTACGAACATCGTTGTTATTCCAATAATGTTGCTCCCAGCTGGACATTCTAAAATTCACATTCCTGCTGCCATTGATGAAGCGAAGGAAAAGTATCCGCATATTGAATTTACATATGGAAAACCAATTGGTGCTCATAACCTGACAATAGAAATCTGTAAAAGTAGATTAGAAGATGCTGGCGAATCGGTTAAAAGCCCGATTGATCATACATCTGTCATTTTGCTTGGAAGGGGTGGGAGTGACCCTGATGCGAATAGTGAGCTGTATAAGATTGCGAGATTATTGTGGGAAGATGTTGAATATAAACTGGTTGAACCAGCATTCATGGGTGTAACAGATCCGCTTATCGCTGAGGGCATCGACCGTAGTATTCGTCTTGGAGCGAAACGAATTGTCATCTTACCATACTTTTTGTTTACCGGTATATTGATTAAACGACTTGAAAAGATGGTAGAGCAGTTTCAGCAACAATACCCGGATGTTGAATTTAAACTAGCAGGTTACTTTGGGTTTCATCCAAAGCTGGAAGATATTTTACTAGACCGTGCTGAAGAAGCACTTCAAGGGGAAGTGAAAATGAATTGTGATACATGCCAATACCGTCTAGATGCGATGGAGCATATCGATCACCACCATCATCACGACCACGACCACGATCATGACCATGAACATCATGACCATGAAGTCGAGGTGAGTAGGTCCTAATGCTACTCTTTTTAGCGGGAACGAGCGATGCTAGGGAGCTTGCCTTAACACTCCAAAAGTCTGGAATGGACATACTAACAACGGTCGTGACTGAAAACGCAGCTGAGGAACTAAAGCGTGTGAGGTTAAATGTGAGAGTTGGACGGCTGACTGCGGAGGAAATGATCGAGCTTATCGAAACAAAACAAGTAAAGGCAATTGTTGATGCAAGTCATCCTTTTGCGGAAGAAGCTTCTGTCAATGCGATGAAAGCAGCCAGTAGAGCGAGTGTCCCTTACGTTCGATATGAACGACAATCACAACAATATCAACACCCTAAAATGATCCTTGTTGATGATTATGAGGAAGCTGCAGACATTGTTGCTGAGAAACAAGGTGTTGTCATGCTGACGACCGGAAGTAAAACCTTGCAAACATTTACTCGTAAGCTTTTACATTTGGATAATATTCGTTTGATTGCTAGGATGCTGCCAAGAAAGGACAACATGGAAAAGTGTGAAACACTCGGATTTCCCCAGAAGAACATCGTCGCAATCCAGGGTCCGTTTACAAAACCTTTTAACAAAGCACTATATGAACAATTTGGAGTTACCCATATGATCACAAAGGAAAGCGGTAAACAAGGCTCGGTTGATGAAAAGGTGGATGCTGCGCTTGAACTAGGAATTGAGACGATCATGATACGACGTCCAAGAATTCAATACGATACAGTCTTTTCAACGTATGACGAGGTCGTTGAACACCTGAATTCATTAGTTGTTACATGAAAGGAAGAAGTTTTGCATCGATGTAATGTCTAGCTACTCAGGGCGCTTGCGCTTTTCTAATAAAAAGGAGGAATAAATACGTGAACTTTAATACAGAATTTAAACCGTTAACGATTCAGCCACAACAAATCGAGGGAAAGAGCTTTGAAATGATTACTGAGGAGATCGGCGAACATCCTTTTACACCTGAAGAATACTTAGTCGTCCAACGGGTAATCCATGCATCGGCTGACTTTGAACTAGGGAGGAGTGTCCAATTCCATCCTGATGCCATTCAAGCAGGAGTCAAGGCGATAAAATCTGGGAAAAGAGTGGTTGCCGACGTGCAAATGATCCAGGCTGGGATTAGCAAGCCACGCCTTGAAAAGTATGGCTGTGATGTGAAGGTATATATTTCTGATCCGGATGTTATGGAGGAAGCGAAACGCCTTGATACGACGAGGTCGATCATCTCAATGAGAAAAGCGATTAAAGAAGCAGATGGTGGGATTTATGCAATCGGGAATGCCCCTACTGCACTTCTTGAGCTCATTCGTCTTGTTAAAGAGGGAGAAGCAAAACCAGGACTCGTCATCGGAATGCCTGTTGGTTTCGTATCGGCAGCTGAATCGAAAGAGGAGCTCGCAAAGCTTGATATTCCTTTTATCACCAATATCGGTAGGAAAGGTGGAAGTACCGTCACGGTTGCAGCCCTGAATGCAATTTCATTACTAGCAGATCAGGTGTAAAAAATGAAAGAAACTAAAGAAGCTGATAAGAAAGCCTTACGACAAGGGTATACGACAGGGGCTTGCGCGACAGCTGCGACAAAGGCTGCTTTAACTGCATTAATTACAGGTGAAGTACAAACGGAATCAACGATATATCTTCCAATTAAAAAGTTTGCAACATTTGAAATTGAACAATGTACCCTTGAAAGCGGAGCGGTTACGGTATCAATTCGGAAGGATGCAGGAGATGATCCTGACGTTACGCATCAAGCCATTATCAAATCAACGGTTCATTGGAATGATGCAGATGACTTTGTGTTAGATGGAGGTGAAGGGGTTGGCCGAGTGACAAAGCCCGGCCTTCCGGTTCCCGTTGGTGAAGCAGCGATTAATCCTGTTCCTAGGAAAATGATAACGGAAACGGTTTATGAGGTCCTTCGAGAATTTGGAATTGAGAGAGGGGCAAAGGTTGTCATTTCTGTGCCTGATGGAGAAGAGATGGCGAAGAAAACCTTAAATGGCCGATTAGGGATTCTAGGTGGGATTTCAATTTTAGGGACAAGAGGTATTGTCGTCCCTTTTTCGTCGTCTGCATATAAAGCGAGTATTGTACAGGCGATTAACGTAGCTCGTGCCAGTAATGTAGAGCACGTTGCGATTACGACTGGTGGGAGAAGTGAAAAGTTTGCGATGAAAGAGCTCCCCCACTTACCGCAAGAAGCTTTTATTGAAATGGGTGATTTCGTCGGTTTTACATTAAAACAGTGTAAGCGGTTAGGAATAAAAAAGGTATCCATGGTCGGTATGATGGGCAAATTCTCAAAGGTTGCGCAAGGAGTAATGATGGTTCATTCGAAAAGTGCACCTGTTGATTTTAACTTTTTGGCGGATGTTGCTAAAGAGTCTGGGGCAGATGAGACGCTTCTTGATCAGATTCGCGAAGCAAATACCGCATCACAGGTAGGAGAGATTTTACTTGAAAATGGCTATCCTTCTTTTTTCGAAACGCTATGTGATTTTTGCTGTCGGTCTGCTTTGATGGAAATAAAGGGAGGAGTCGATCTCGCGACATCGATTTATACGATGAAAGGGGAACAATTAGGAAAGGCGGAACGAAATGTCTGAAGCGATGAAGGTTATTGGAATTGGAGATGAAGGAAAAGAAAGTCTCCTTCCAATCTATGAAAAATGGATTAATGAAAGTGAAGTATTAGTTGGGGGAGAGCGGCAACTAGCTTTCTTTCCGGACTTTGACGGGGAAAAAGTGGTTGTTAAAGAGGGACTGACTGCTTTAGTTGCCCGGCTCAAGAAAGAAACGAGGCAAACCGTCATTTTAGCTTCCGGTGATCCACTTTTTTATGGTCTTGGAGGCTATCTAGCGAAGAAGCTTAATGTAGAAATTTATCCTTACTTGAGTTCCGTTCAGCTAGCATTTGCCCGGATGGGGGAGCGTTGGCACGATGCATACATGACAAGTGTCCATGGTAGAAGTATGAAAGGGCTTGTCCAACGTATCGACGGGAAAGAGAAGGTTGCGATTTTAACAGATCAAGAGAATCACCCGGGTGCTATTGCACGTTATTTACTTACTTATGGAATGAAGGAATACCGTGCTTTTGTTGCTGAAAATTTAGGCAGCACATCAGAACGATGCGGATGGTGGGAGCTTGCGGAAATGGTAGAGACCGAGTTTTCACAATTAAATGTTGTTATTTTGAAAAAGGTAAGCGATGGTCCAAGGTGGGGCGTAGGAATCGCGGATGCTGAGTTCTCCCAACGTAAGCCTGACAAAGGACTGATTACGAAGAAAGAGATACGTACATTGAGCTTGAGTTCGATGAACTTAAAGAAAGAAAGTATTGTGTGGGATATCGGTACGTGTACAGGGGCAATTGCGATTGAATCTGCAAAGCTTGCTTGTGAGGGACAGGTTTATGCGATCGAGAAAAATGAACCAGATCTCGTGAATTGTTATGAAAACCTTCAAAAGTTCCGTACTGATATCACGGTCATTCATGGTAAAGCCCCTGATGGACTTGAGTCTTTTCCCCGACCTGATGCTGTATTTATTGGCGGAACAGCAGGAGGAATGGAAGCTATCTTAGATATTTGTTGTCATCAACTCCGAGAGGACGGTCGAATCGTACTTAATGCTGTAACGATTGAATCACTTAGTAAAGCAGTCCAAGCATTTAAGGAGAGGGGATTCGAGACGGAAATTCTTTTGGCACAGATTTCAAGAAGTAAGCCAATCCTTAAGATGACAAGGTTTGATGCGTTAAATCCAGTTTACATTATTACTGCTTGGAGAAAGAAGGAGGAATAACATGATCGGAACATTGTATGGGGTAGGGGTAGGTCCAGGAGATCCAGAGTTGATTACGGTCAAAGCCTTTCGAACCTTAAAGGAAACAGAAGTGGTTGCCTATCCGAAAAAGCGAAAAGGCAGTAAAAGTTACGCACATAAAATCATTGATGTGTATGTAGATCCATTAGAAAAAGATATGCTCGGATTAGTCTTTCCAATGACAAAGGATCCTGACACTTTAAACCGTGAGTGGAATCGGACGGTAGAAAAGGTGTGGGAGAAATTATCGGAAGGGAAAGATGTTGCCTTTGTGACTGAAGGAGATCCCCTTCTTTATAGCACCTTTATTCACATGATGAAAGTGATGAATGAACGCTATCCAGAAGTAGACATTCAAGTGATTCCGGGAATTTCCTCGTTAAACGGTACAGCAGCAAGGTTAGGGATTCCTTTAGCGGAAGGGGATGAGCATGTTGCTATTATTCCTGCAACGGATGACTTGGCAGCGATGGAACAAGCGATCATCAACCATGATTGTGTCGTCTTCCTTAAGGTGGCAAAGGTATTAGATAACATGCTTCATATATTAAGAGAGTTAGATTTGTTATCGAACGCACATGTCGTTACGAAAGTGACTTCTGAGGAAGAAATCATTTGGGACATCAATGAACTTGATGGGGTCGAACTTGAATATTTGTCATTAATGGTGGTGAGAAAATGAAAATACATATTATTGGCGCAGGACCAGGGGCAGCAGATTTAATTACACTAAGAGGATATCGACTCATTCAAGAAGCGGATGTGGTGCTTTATGCAGATTCATTAGTGAACGAGGAGTTGATGACGGACGTAAAACCTTCTGCTGAAGTTGTTAAAACAGCTGGAATGCATTTAGAAGAGATGGTCGAGATGATGGTCAATCGGTTACAAGAGGGGAAAAAGGTCGTCCGTGTCCATACAGGAGACCCTGCTGTCTACGGTGCAATCATGGAGCAAATCGGTCTTCTGAAAAATGCTGGAGTCGAAATTGAAATAGTTCCAGGAGTTAGCTCGGTTTTTGCATCCGCCGCAGAGCTACAGGCGGAGCTCACGATTCCTGACCTAACACAAACGGTCATCCTAACTCGTGCAGAAGGTCGTACACCTGTACCTGAATTCGAGCAATTAAAAGATTTGGCGAAGCATCACTGTACAATTTCACTCTTTTTAAGTGCCACTTTAACGAAAAAAGTCGTGAAAGAATTAATGGATGCGGGATGGAGTAAAGAAACACCTGTTGCCGTCGTTTATAAGGCAACATGGCCAGATCAAAAGATCGTCCGTTCCACATTGGAGCACCTTGATGAAGATATGAAAAAGAATGGGATTCGAAAGCAAGCGATGATTTTGGCAGGGTGGGCACTAGATCCTTCAATCCACGAAAAAGATTATCGGTCCAAGCTTTATGATAAAGAGTTTACCCATGGGTATCGGCGAGGGGTGAAGTCGTGATTCTTTCTTTAGAAGAAGGAAAACAAGCTTCGATCCAACAACAGGAACCATATGCAGTTGTCGCTATTACGAAACATGGTGCAGAGCTTGGCCGAAAAGTAGCCGCAACGTTTCCAGGAGTCGATCTTTATTATATGAGCAAGTTTGCTAGAGGAGATGAAGAACAAAAGGACATTCAACTTTTCGAAGGAAGTGTCCGTCTTCTTCTGCCATCTCTTTTTAAAGTATATACGGGTATTATTCTGATTATTTCTCTAGGTGCAGTCGTTCGGATGATCGCACCCTTATTAAAAGATAAAAAAACAGACCCGGGGATTGTTGTCGTTGATGATAAAGGTGAGAACGTCATTAGTGTCCTATCGGGTCATTTAGGTGGAGCGAACGAGTTGACGAAAGAACTAGCTGTGGCACTCGAGGCTACGCCAGTCATAACAACCGCTTCCGATGTACAAAAAACGATTCCAGTTGATCTCTTTGGGAAAAGGTTTGGTTGGGTTTGGGATTCACCTGACAAATTAACACCTGTAAGTGCTTCAGTTGTCAATGAGGAAAGAGTTGCCATTGTTCAAGAATCAGGGGAAACAAACTGGTGGCATCATGGTCGACCTATGCCAGCTCATTTAACCGTATATCCCTCTATACAAAGTGCGATTGATGCTAAACCGAATGCGACGCTCCTCATTACGCACCGGCTCATAACTGAAGAAGCAGCACCTTTACTTGAAAATGGAGTTGTTTATCGTCCAAAGGTATTAGTGCTAGGAATTGGCTGTAATCGAGGGACTACTTCAGAAGAAATTGAAGCCGTTATTCAGAAGACTTTAGAAGAGCTGAACGTTTCCATTAAAAGTGTCCAAGCGATTGCAACGATCAATTTAAAAAAGGACGAAGAAGGTTTATTAACGGTCGCACAAAAGTATCAATGGGGCTTTCATTATTACACACCGGACGAGCTCAATCAGGTTTCAATTGAACAACCTTCAAATATGGTTTACAAATATACAGGCGCATATGCGGTGAGTGAACCTGCTGCCCTGTTAGACAGTGGTGCCGATAAGCTATTGTTAGTGAAGAAAAAGTCCGGAAATGTAACGATATCGGTCGCAGTTAAATCGTTCATTGAGAATCGAGCGGGAGCATAGATGAGCAGCCGACGCTTAGTGATAGCGGGTACAGGAAGTGGTGTTGGAAAGACGACCGTTACAATTGGATTAATGTCTGCGTTAAAGAAAAAAGGTTATAGCGTCCAAGGTTTCAAGTGCGGACCGGATTATATTGATCCAACGTATCATACCGCAGTAACAGGGAGACCATCACGAAATCTTGATAGCTGGATGCTTACTTACGATTTAGTTAAAGAAATCTATGCGAGAGGTAGTCAAGATGCGGATATTTCAATCATTGAGGGTGTGATGGGCTTTTATGATGGGAAGGATCCGAAAACAAATGTCGGTAGCACTGCTGAAATTAGTGTGATCACAGAAAGTCCTGTTCTATTAGTCGTAAACTGTGCATCAATGGCCAGAAGTGCTGCTGCGATTGTGAAAGGATTCCAAGTGCTTAGCGAAGGGCCAAATATCATAGGTGTATTAGCGAATCAAGTTGGAAGTGAAGGGCATTTCAAATTAGTGAAAACAGCAATTGAACAGGAGTGCGGAATTCCTGTCATCGGCTATATAAAGCGAAATGATGACTTGACCATTCCCGAGCGTCATCTTGGCTTAGTGCCTTCTATTGAACGCGGGGAACTCGATTCGTTTTTTGATCAGCTTGGCGAAATCATGTTAGATACTGTTGATGTTGATTTGTTATACGAAATAGCTGAAGCTACAACGCTTACTCCACCTAGCACCAATCTGTTCACCTCCCGCTTGAAACAAGGTGTAACGATCGCCGTTGCAAAAGATGCTGCGTTTAATTTTTATTATCGAGAAAATCTTGAGCTCTTGGAGTCATTTGGGGCAAACATTGAGTTCTTTTCACCGTTAAAAGGAGAAACAATCCCCAAAAATGTAGATGGCCTATATTTAGGCGGAGGTTTTCCAGAAGAATTTGCTTCACAGTTGGCTTCCCAACGAAAGGTAAAAGCATCAATCAAAGAAGCGATTGAAAAGGGGCTCCCGACTTTAGCTGAATGTGGTGGTTTCATGTATTTAGCCGAGGAAATTCAAACAACGGATGGGGATTCTTACAGCATGGCTGGTGTGATTCCTGGAACGGTAAAAATGCAGGAACGGCGTGCAGCCTTAGGTTATCGCGAAGTTATCGGTGAGATTGGAAACTATTTACTTCCTGAAGGAATAACAGCGAAAGGGCACGAATTTCATTATTCAACCTATGAAACAAGCATCGAGCAACCATTCGCTTATTATACGAAAGGGATGCGAGGTACAAAGAAAGAGGGTTATATGAATGGAAACCTCATCGCAGGGTATACCCATTTCCATTTTGCCTCCTGCCCTGAAATGGTGACCAACTGGCTTAATATTTGTAAGGAGTGGAAATTAAGGTGACAACCTTTTATCCAGCTATGCTAAGGGTTGAAGGGAAACGAATCGTTATCGTCGGCGGAGGTAAGATAGCAACCCGGAAGGTACAGCCCCTAATCCGTGCCGGGGCATGTGTCACAGTCATAAGTCCTACCATTACGGATGAACTCCAACGATTGGCAATAGAACAAACATTTACTTGGTTGAGTTGAACAGATGCATGTCGAAAACAATTGAAGATACAAATACTTGATAAACAGGAACGATCTATCATTTTAAAAGAGCTGACATCCGTTCATTTTTTAGACCTGACGAGAGAAGGGGAAATAACTGAACGGGATGCACTTTTTCAATCGCTTATCAATGAAAGGGGGACTAATTTTGGATAGAGGAATCGTCTATCTTGTAGGAGCAGGACCTGGTCATCCGAAGCTTATTACGGTGTACGGATTAGAATGTATTCAAAAGGCAGATGTGATTGCGTACGATCGGTTGATCAGCAAGGACTTACTGCAGCATGCTAAACAGGATGCTGAACTCATATACTGTGGGAAACTCCCCGGTAAACACGCACTTATTCAAGAACAAATTCACCAGCTTTTAGTAGAAAAGGCATTAGAGGGGAAGATTGTCACTCGGCTAAAAGGCGGGGATCCTTGTGTGTTCGGAAGAGGTGGAGAGGAGGCAGAGGTACTTGCAGATGCCGGTATTCCATATGAAATCGTTCCAGGCATTACGGCTGGAATTGCCGCACCTGAATTCGCAGGGATCCCTGTAACGCATCGTGATCACGCCTCATCTTTTGCGATTGTCACTGCACATGGTCGAGTCGACAAAGGGGAAGATCGGATTGATTGGGAGGCGTTAGCGAAAGGGATAGACACAATTTCCTTTTATATGGGAATCGGAAACCTTCCATATATATGTTCGAGTTTAATCGAATATGGAAAAGCTCCTGACACACCTGTAGCAATCATTCAGTGGGGAACGACGAATATACAAAGAACGATTACAGGAGAACTCCAAACGATTGAAGCTGTTGCAGAAAAAGAACAAATCACACACCCCGCTATCGTGTTAGTAGGAAAAGTTGTACAACTTAGGGATAAAATAAAATGGTTTGAATCAATCCAAGAGACAGAAACGGTTAACGTTTAAAGGAGAGTTTTGGTTATGTCGATTATTGCAGAATTAAAAGAACGTAGAGCGATCCGAAACTATGAAAACCGCGAAGTAGATGAAGGGAAGATCCACCAGTTATTAGAAGCAGCAACATGGGCACCGAATGACCGTATGAGGGAGCCTTGGAGCTTTTATGTCATTAAAGGTGAAGCGAAGCAAGCGTATGAACAACTTGCTAGAGAATATTTAGACGTACGATTTCCAGCTAAGCCTAAATTAATCGAGAGTTCCTTAAAGGTTGTGCAATCCACACCTTTGATCATTGTTGCAGCAGCCGATGTCATTCCGGGCGATCAAGCTGCCTCTGAGGATAATGAATATGCTGTCTGTTGTGCGATCCATTCGATGTGGCTTGCAGCAAAAGAACTCGGTCTTGGATTTGTCTGGAGGACGAGAGGGGTCGGGCTTGTACGTGACAAACGGCTATACGACTTTGTCGGTACGTTACCTCAGGATAAAAGAATCATTGGTACCATCTTTATCGGTTACCCAGAAGCTGAAGCGCTTGAGAAAATGAAATCTCCGAGCCGAACCTGTTACACCGAAAAAACAGTGTGGTTGTAATAAAAGGGGTTGTTTAGAAAGTCAATTTTCACTGACTTTCTAAACAACCCTCTCAATATTGTTAGTATTTAATGATTTTCTATTAATGTAACTCGAAAAATATGAACATATTTCGAAAAATACGATCGTAATTCATAAAATACGATCGTAACTCAGAAAATACGATTGCAATTCAGAATATACGAGCGTAACTCAGAAAATACGATCGCCATTCGAAAAATACGATCGCCATTCGAAAAATACGATCGTAACTCAGAAAATACGATTGCAATTCAGAATATACAAGTCTAATCTGGGAGTCTCAGTATAAACCTGGGTGTTTTTTCACATTAGTTGATTACGAAACTCACTTTCTTGCGCCCTGTATGTGATAGCTTTTTCTAGTTCCTTTTTTACACGTTAAGAAAGCATTCCTGTAATAAAGCAAAATGAGGTTTGTACAAAAAAAGTCCCCTTGGTATGATACGAGGTGTCCGGAAAGCTAATCAGCGATAAAACGGACCCTTAACTAAAACCAAGGAGGACATACATGAATTATAAACAAAATCAAAAA
>NZ_JANHJQ010000024.1 GCF_024609785.1 Pseudalkalibacillus decolorationis | reverse complement strand
TTCTAGGAAGATAGCTTTAGGACCTTTTCCTTCCAGGTTCTCCTTCACAGCCTTTACTTTGAATGCTGGTTGATAACCGATAGCGCGATCTGAAACATGGCTGACATTTGGATTATTCTCTAGTTGTCTACGTTGAAATTCGTTAAAGATTCGTTTACTCATACTTGATTCCCCGTTCTCTCCATTTGTTTTGATTATAACGGATTTTCTGTGTAAGTTAACACAAAAAATCCCGAATAACGGACTTTTTTTATAAGTGTCCATTATTCGGGATACAGTTCATATTTAAACTGGCGGGTGTTTTTATTCTTGTGCAAAGTTCGATGTAATAATTCTAGAATTAGGGGCCTTTATACTAGCCATGACCATGCCTGAAGTTACTCGTCCTCCTATATTGACATTTAACGAAGAAACAATTCCTTGAATTCCGGAATATATCCATTTAAGTTCGCAGTTTTGATTGAGTTCAATTTTAAAGAGTACATCTTTTTCAGCTACGAAATCCTGCTTTTGGATATATACTTCTTTTATTACACCGTGGTAGGGACAAATTACTTTCTCCGTCAGTTCCATTTGACCCGTTCCTTTCTAAGTATCTTCTTTATAACACTGATTGAAAAACTTTTTGATTTTATACTCTTACAATCATATTTCACTTCTGGTAGGTCATCCAGAATAAATGCCAAGTGTAACTATTCGGATGTACCGGATGTTCAATGTCCTCCCCAAACACAAGATGAATATATTTCTATGGTATCTGACAGATTTAAGATGAAAACGAATAGCATTTGTATTCATACAAGTTAGGTGGACCGATGGCTATCCAAAGTTTTCCTTTACTCGGTTCAGCAATAATAGAAGCAAAAGTTATATTATCCTCCATATCATCAACCGGCATCACACACAAACTATGTGGTCCACTCCCTCGATCTCGTAAAATATCTTGCATAACCTGTACATTGAGATTGCCATGATAATCTTCTAGCAACTGATGAATACGCTGAAGTCGGACACGAGAGTTTTCTAGATTTCTCCCGGTTGACCTCTCCTCATCAAGCAAGTTTTCTCCAATAAAGTGGTTCGAGTGTGCCAAGAGGCTATTTTCGGGCTCAATCAAAGCATCCTGGGTAGGAGTCGTCTCAAGATCAGCTGCTTTACCATTTCGGTCAAGGAAAATAAGATTCCTAGAAGAGGCTCTTGGCACGTTACGCACTGCTGTAATCGCTTTATCCACCGAATCATATGTTAAAGCTAACCGAGAAAAAAGATAACGGGGAAAACCAGCTCTCCAACCATGACTCTTAAAAGCCATGGTTAATCCCCCTCTATTTTTTCAATTTACAATCATTAACTTTACAACATTTTAAATATTGCGAAAATTAAATTCGCAAAACACCCATTAACTTGTTAAATGAGCCAGTTTTTTATCTTCATATACAACTTCCCCATCCATTATAGTTAGCTTAACCTTTGTATCCCATAGTTCTTCCGGAGAAGATAATTCAAAAATATTACGATCGAGCACAACGATGTCTGCTAATTTTCCCCGTTCTAACGTACCCAACTTTTCCTCGCTAAAAACGCCATAAGCAGGACAACATGTATATGCACGCAAAGCTTCTGCCATGGAAATCCTCTCTTGTGGATTCCAACCGCCCTCTGGCCTCCCGTCATCATGAAGTCGAGTAACCGCACGATAAATTTCAGCCATTGGATTAAATTGGACAATTGGGTAATCGGTACTAAATGCCACCTGGGCACCGTTGTCCAGCAGTGTTTTGATAGGCCAAGTTAAATGATCACGTTCTTTGCCTAGACGAGAATGGTAAGGGTTATCGATAAAACTTTCACCTACTGCCATATGTTCAGGCTGCATAGAAGCGATGATACCTAATTTTTTAAAGCGATCAATGTCATCAGGATGAATCACCTCAACATGTTCAATCGTATGTCTTGCATCCCTTACACCGTTTTCCTTAAAAGCTGCCTCCACACAATCTAGCCCCAACCTTACTGCCCCGTCACCACAAGCATGAAGGCGTACACGAAAACCTGCCTGGTCCGCTTCAGTCACCCATTGTTTAGCAACATCTGATGGAATCAGGGTATAACCCCGGGTATTTGGATTATCACTATACGGATCAACAAGATATGCAGTATGTGTTATTGGTACTCCGTCTAAAAATTGTTTAAGACCTGAGAAGCGAAGTTTGTCAGATTTGTAAGTATTTCTTAGACGTCTAGGCTCATCCAAATTCCCATTTAAAGCAGTTAAAAAATTGATACGAGTCGTTAATTTCCCATTCATCTCAAACTGTCGATAAAGTTCAAGGTCACCTAAGTCGATGTCCGGAAGTGGGAAAAAATCACTCACAGATGTAATCCCATAACTAGCCGCTTTCGACAAAAAACTTTCAAATAACTTGTTACGACGGCTTTTTGGTATTTCTAGAACTTCCTTTGCCAATCCCATGGCTGCCTCATAAAGAAAGCCGGTTGGTTCCCCGTTGGCATCTCTATGAATCTCTCCGAAAGGCGGGTCCGGTGTATCACGGTTAATATGTAGCATTTCTAATGCTTTCGAATTAACCCATGCACCGTGACATTCAGAATTAAAGAGAAACACCGGACGGTCCGGTATAAGACGATCAAGCGTGTACCTATGAGGAAGTTTCTTATTTTTCCAATGAACGTGATACCACCTATAACCCAAAATCCAAGGATCCTCTGGTCTTGAAGCCGCAAATTCACGAACCATTTCAGCTGCTTCCTCTTCGGAGGCAGCACTATCTAAAATCACACCATCCTCATACATACAGCTCAACATTAAGTGAATATGAAAATCATGAAATCCGGCCATAATCAGTTGATTATTAAATTGATAGGTTTTAGTGTCCGAATCAATAAATGGAGCAACGTCTTGATCATCACCTATTGCTAATATTTGATTGCCGGAAATAGCAATTGAAGCAGGCTTTGGTTCATTATCTAAACCCGTAAAAACAGTGTTACTTGATAAAACAAAATCTGCCCGATTAGACATTGAAATATCCTCTCCCTTTTCAATCATATTGGTGGTTATATTAAACCTTAACTACATAATCATAAGTACATCTATACCCATCTGATTTACGATTTTATTACAATTTCATCACCAACCTTAACAGTTCCTTTTTTAACAACGGATGCGTAAATACCAAAATTACTTTTCCTTTTTTGGACGATTGTCTTCAATAGAGTATAATTAAGTTCCAACTTATCTGGGTCAATGTTGACTATGTTACATCGCGGACAATGCCCTTTTATTTCTAATTCCACTTCACCAATCATCATTCGTTTTCCTAACCAGTTATCTTCCAAAAATGGTGTGTCCTTTTCTAAGGATATTAAAAAGTTGGCACGAAACCTTCGAGGCTCTAACGTATCTCCATTTAAGTATTCTAATTTTCGTAAAGATTGAACGGTGATTATGTGGATATGTTCATCATCTACAGCAAGTAGCTCCCGATCTGGGGAATACTTAACCTTAGAAACGCGTCTCCCAGATACAGTTTCGATTTCTGTCTCCAAAGCTTCATCATCCCAATTAAAGATACGACCTTCAGGAGAAGTGATTTTCACATTAGGAAAGGTCGGTCCCTTTCTTTCTTCAGTAAACTCCGCTTTGTATCCAAGCAGATTCGGAGCTTGTCTAGCTGTTAAATATTCACCTCGTCTTGTTTTATCAAGAAAAGCATGACTTCTATCACCATATAATCCATAGTTCTCAACAATGGATTCTAATAAACTTTCACCTCTTAGTGATTTAACAGGATACCGATAGATTTGACTAAGTGTCCCAACAGATGCGTCCATATTTCCCTCCCCACATAAATCTTTAAGCAGAAGGCTTTTGATCGATTTCAAAATTTAATTCAGGAGGCCTTCGTGTAAACATTTTGGTTAAAAACAATAGATAAATCAGCCCGCAAGTGGCCCAAATACCACCTAGGAGCATGGAATTTTTGTCAAGGTTTGACCACAGCCATAAATTAAAACTTGCACCGATTAAAGGTATAATGAGATACAAGATGGTTTCTTTAGGAGATCGCTTGTTATTTCTTAAAAAATAATAAGCAATTACGGATAAATTAACGAAAGTAAAAGCAACTAATGCACCAAAGTTGATAAAGGAAGCAGCGGTAACCAGATCGACCACAAGGGCAGATAAAGCAAACAGACTGACCAAAAGAATATTGTAAACAGGGGTATTAAATTTAGGATGAATATAACCAAATATTTTTTTAGGAATTACAGAATCGCGGCCCATGGCATACAAAAGTCGAGAGACGCTTGCATGGGAGGAAAGACCAGATGCAAAGCAGAGAACAATCATTCCCGAGGCAAACAGTGAGCTAAACAGATTCCCACCGATGTAAGCTGCAATCTCGAATGCTGCTGAATCCGCATTTGTAAATGCGGTAAAATCAGGATAGACCAAATAGCTTACATATGAGACTAAAATGAATAGGCCACCACCTATTAAAGCAACTAGAAAAACTGCCTTAGGAATCGTCTTTTCTGGCTCGATCGTTTCCTCCGAAAGTATAGTAACCGAGTCAAATCCCAAAAATGATAAGCAAAGTATCGATGCACCTGCAAGTACAAGTGAGAAAGAAACCTCCGGGTTATAAAAAGGAAGAGCAGAAGTGAACGTACCGGTTCCCATACCATTTGCAAGTCCTCTTAACGAAAGGATAATAAATATCGCAATCACTAAAAACTGGTAGGTGATCAAAATACTATTCACTCTCGTGGTGACTTTAATACCTAGTATATTGATGATCGTTATAGCTCCAATAAATAAAACCATCCATATCCATAATGGAACTTCTGGGATCGCAGCTTGAAAATAAATACCAGCGACCAGTACATTGATCATCGGTAAAAACAAATAGTCCATTAATATTGCCCAACCAACTAGAAAACCAACGTGTGGATTAATCGTTTTTTGTGCATATGTGTACGCAGACCCCGCCACCGGATAAGCTTTTACCATCAATCCATAGCTATAGGCCGTAAATAACATCGTGATTAAGGCTGCCAGGTAAGCTGCAGGGATCATTCCATTTGAACTCTCTGCAGCAACCCCGTACGTGGTAAAGACAGTCATCGGCGCCATATAGGCGAGGCCAAAAATAACAACTGGGAATAAAGTAAGCGTACGTTTTAATGAATGGCTTTTCGTCACGAGAACATAACCTCCTTGTTTAATAGCGAAAAAGGTTATCGTAAAACAAAATGGTTTACTCAACCGAAATCAATCAAACCAGCCCGTTGGCTCCACTTCTAAGTTGTTGATAATTTGCTTTACCTCCATATATTCCTCTAATCCGTATGTTCCCAACTCCCGGCCAAGTCCACTTTGTTTATACCCACCCCAAGGCGCTTCAACAAAATTTTGTTCATAAGTGTTGATCCAAGTAATTCCAGCACGTATACTCCTTGCGACCCGTTCAGCTTTAGCTCCGTCTGTCGTAAAGATCCCTGCCGCCAAACCGTATGGTGTACCGTTAGCTATTTCAATGGCTTCCGCTTCCGTATTAAACGGTATTAGACATAGGACAGGTCCGAAAATCTCTTCTTGTGCAATCCTCATCTCCGGTTTCACATTTATGAAAATTGTTGGCTCAATAAAATTCCCTTTCTTAAGGTCATTTTCTACGAGACGTTTCCCACCACAGCAAACCTTTCCACCTTCCTCTTCTCCAAGTGTGATGTACCCTTGAACCTTTGAAAGATGTTGTGGGCTGATCAACGGACCCATTTGTGAGGATGCATCAAATCCACTTCCTACTCGTATTCGCTGCGTTCTTTCGATAATCGCTTCTTGAAACTGGTCATAAATTGATTCTTCAACCAATAAACGCGATCCGGCGGAACATACTTGTCCCGAATTGTTGAAGATTGCAAACATAGCATAATCAACTGCAGTTTCAAAGTCCGCATCCGCAAAAACAATGTTTGGGGATTTTCCACCGAGTTCTAGGGATACTTTTTTTAAATTATCGGCTGCATACTGCATGATCTTCTTACCAGTAACAGTTCCCCCTGTAAAAGCTACTTTATCGACAAGAGGACTTTTTGCAAGAGGTTGCCCAACCGCTTCCCCAAAACCGAGCAATAAATTTACGACCCCGGGAGGAAAATCTAATCCGTCAATCAGTTCGAAAAGACGAATTGCTGATAGCGGCGTCATTTCCGATGGCTTCAAAATGCACGTATTGCCAGCTGCCAAAGCTGGTGCCAGCTTCCATGACGCCATCAACAAAGGATAATTCCATGGAATGATTTGCGCACAAACGCCAACCGGCTCTCGTACAACTTTACCTGTCATTGGAGAATCCAGTTCGAACGTTTCCCCAAGTGGTTTGGTCGCTAATCCTGCATAATATCGGAATGTTTTTACCGCCTCTGCAACGTCAAATTTACTTTCTCGTAAGGTTTTTCCGTTGTTTTGAGTTTCAATAGAAGCAAACTCATCCGTATGCCCCTCAATTTGGTCGGCTAATTTCAGAAGCAAGCCAGCCCGTCGGTTAGCAGAAAACTCCTTCCACTTTCCTTGGTCAAAAGCCATTCTTGCCGCTGTGATCGACGCCTCTGCATCTTTATGGTTTCCAGCAGAAACTACCTCAATTTCTTCTCCTGTCGATGGGTTGTGTACTGGCATCTCTCCACCGTCAAATGCGGAAGTCCACTTACCGTTAATGTAAAGATGATTCTTTGTCCCCATTTTAATAGCTCCTCCAGTTGCTTTTTCTTGTTAAAGAACATACTTTTTTATATCAGTTCCCTCAATTTCATTAGCCATGGCCTATTATGAGTCTTTATGGTCAACTAATGGTGACAGAAGCGCCAGATTTCGCCATCAAGGCAAGGTTTTTATCAATTGCATTCAGAACGGTATCAATTTGTTGATACGAAATAACGGCAGGTGGCTCAATCCTAATAACTCTGGCATTATTAATCGTTCCTCCAACAAGAATATTATCGGTAAACAATTTTTTTGCTAGATTGAAACCAAGGTCATTATCAGCAAATTCCATTCCAATTAACAAGCCAACGCCTCTCACATCGACCATAATGTCAGGATATTTCTCCTGCAGTTTTTTCAGAGCAGTTAAAATATATTCTCCTTTTTCCTTCACTTGGGAAGTAATGTCTTCTTCCAAAATCGTCTTAATACCCGCAATCGCACCAGCACAACATAGCGGATTACCACCAAACGTGGACGACCCTAGGAGAAACGGATTTTCCTCCATTTTATCCCAATGTTTATGTTTGGCGACCATGGCAGCGATCGGCATAACTCCTCCACCAAATGCTTTTCCGAGCGTCATGATATCCGGAACAACATCGTACAAATCGACACCAAATAGTTCCCCTGTTCTACCCATACCTGTCTGTATTTCATCAACGATCAAAAGGCACTCGTACTGGTCACAAATTTCTCGTAAACGTGGGAAGTAATCAGCTGGAGGTACATTGACGCCACCTTCACCTTGTATCGGTTCGACAATGATACCTGCTACGGTTTCGCCTACTGTTTGCAAGTTTTTTATTGCGGATTCTACCGCATCCGCATCACCATATTCCACATGTTGGAACCCTGGTACAAGGGGCAAATAAGGTTCACGGAACATTGCTTTTCCGGATGCGGATAATGAACCGAAAGTTTTACCGTGAAATCCGCCGATTGTCGAAATGAACCACTTCTTTCCTGTTGACAATCTCGCCAGCTTCAGCGCCATTTCATTGGCTTCCGTTCCACAGTTCACTAGGTAAGTATGCTGAAGATCGCCAGGCGTAATGTAGGCAACAAGCTTTGATAAATATCCACGCAGTGGGTCAACCAATTCTTGACTGTGCAAGGCATAACGTTTTAATTGTGCTTCTACGGCTTTCACTACTTTTGGATGACGGTGGCCTAACAGGTATACGCCATAACCTCCGAGACAATCGATAAATTCGTCTCCTTTGGTGTCTCGGAATACGGCACCTTCGTCCTCCCACTCAACAAATGAATAATCCGTTGATACTGATTTACGATGTTCTAGAATTGCCTTAGTGACATAATTGGTAAAGTTATCAATTGAATCTTTGACAATTTTCTCTTTTTGCTCCCCAGAAAGCGTTTCCGATTCAATCATGGATAAAATTTCGTTTGCGGCATGAAGGGTTTCTTGTTTACTTTTTCTCAAAACATTCATTCCTTTCTGATATAATAGATTTCATTTATATAAATGCAAGTATCATGCCAACTTGAAAACGCTTAAACACCAACTGTTTGATTATCATTTACCTCTTTGTATTTCTCAAAAATAAGAAATAATAGGTCTATTAGTCTTACTTATTTTTTAAAATCTATAACAAAATAAATAGTTTCAATAAATTTCTCATATTTCAGAAAAAATTCTTATATTTGAGAAGATTATTCTCTTCCATCTTTCTATAGAGGGTTGCAAGGCTAATTTTTAATTCACTAGCAATTCTACTTTTATCCTCAACTGTGTTTCCATAACGTTTTAACATCTCTCTTAAAATCTCACCTTCATACTCGAGAAGTCTCGTCTTTAACGAAAGCGAATTATCTTTTTTATGTTTAGTCTGAATCATACGATGTGGTATATTTTCTTTTTGAATTACACTATCACTTACCATATTGACTGCGTATTCCACCGCATTTTCAAGTTCACGTACATTACCAGGCCAATGATAGTTTTTAAATATCTTGACGACCTCAGAAGAAAACGAGACGATTTCTTTATCTAACTTTTGGGTATGCTCTATTAAAAAATGTTCCATCAACATTGGAATGTCCGTTTTTCGCTCTCTTAGGGGAGGAATATGGAGTGGGATGACATTCAAGCGAAAAAACAAATCAGATCGAAACTCGCCTTGTGTAACCATTTCTTCAAGATTTTTGTTCGTGGCGGCTATCAATCTAACATTTACTGGAATCGGATGCCCGCTTCCTACACGTTCAATTACTTTATTTTGAATGACATGCAATAGTTTTACTTGAAGATGCAATGGAAGGTCCCCGATTTCATCAAGGAATATTGTACCGTTATCAGCCATCTCGAATTTACCAATTTTACCCTCCCGGTTTGCACCGGTAAAAGCACCTTTTGTATATCCAAATAACTCACTTTCCAATAACGTTTCTGGAATTGCACCACAATTAACTAGAATAAAGGGGCCGGACATACGAGGGCTTGCGAAGTGAATCGCTCTTGAAAACAATCCTTTACCCGTTCCGCTTTCACCTGTTATCAAAATGTTTGAATCACTTTTCGCAACCTGTTGCGCTTGCTCTTTAACGATTGTCAAACGATTACATTCCCCCCTAATGTCAGATAGTGAAAAAGAATCTTGATGGTTGGTAAGAGAGTATGCCAAGCGTCTTACATCCGACATTCGACGGAACGAAGATACGACCCCGTTAATTTTATTATTAATCTTGATAGGGTTTGCTGTGACAATAAAGTGTATCTGTCCGTTGTTAGAAGGATAAAACTCTTCTTTTTCAACATATCCCTTACCTGTTTTCAGTACATCCATCATTGGTGAGTTTGGCAAAATGTTCTCTAGCGGTTGCCCTATGATTTTTTCTTTTTTCCTTCGTAGTATCAATTCCCCGGTACGATTACAATGAGTAAGAATTCCACGCTCATCGATGGCGATAATACCTTCATGAATCGATTCGATGATTGTATGTATTTTATTCGTCGTGATGTTCCATTGTTTCATTGCTTCCGTTTCCGAAACTTTCGTGGCAAGTAACTCCGCCATACGGTATAAAAACGTCAACATTTGATCTTGGTGTTCTATGAGATTGATATGTTGATTTTGCGTGAACGCAATTAGCCCGATTACCCCGATTGCTTTTCCTTGAAACCCGATCGGACAGCAAATTTCCGCAATCTCTTCAGTTTCTCCCTTCAAAACGGAAGGATCATATGTAGGATCTGTACGAGCATTTTCAATAATGTAAGCCTGGTTTTTTGTCAGTACTCTACCATATAAAAAACCTGCTTCTTTGGTTCCGCCCTCCTCTTTAGAATTGATCCTTTCTCTTAATTGTCCTGTTCCCGCAACAACCGTCATCGTTTCATCCACAATTTCTGTTTCAATTTTTAAAGCTGCTGAAATCGCTTCTGCAACCTGTTGAACAATTGATTGTATCTCTGATAACTGAGTCATATTATCCCTCCGATACCAATTAAAAATTAATTTAATTGAATTCCTTTTAGTAGGTCAGTTTATGATCATTTAGTTGTCCATTTTTTTCATAACTACAAAGAGGTAAAATCGCTTGACGTTATCAGTCATAGTTGAAGTGCAAATTAGTCAAATATAAGAAGAGTAGTGAGGAAACATCTATGCGAGGTTAGTTTCTTATTAGCAGCATAAAAGCAAATAGTCTCTAAAGGTCCATCATCATTTGTTTTCGAACGTTTTCACATTATAATACCTCCTATTTTTAGACTTTCTAGATTTAATATAAGGGTGGTAACCTAATTGTTTTGTAATTAGATCACCACCCATTAGTGCATCCTCCATCTTTCTTATGTTTTTTACTCATTGGAGGATGCCATACATACAAAGTTAGCTTCATTGACACTATTCATTGGTTCTATTCATAATAATCCAATTATTCGGTCTATTCAATGTCTTTCCTTGTTATTTGAAAGTTTTAAAGATATAAAGAATGATACTTTACTTTAAGAATGGTCTTACTATCATGGACCTTACAAAATATCTCAACAACTTGATCCAAGTGCTCTATTTCCGGATGAAACTTAACTAGTTTAATAGTATTCATAGGTCACCGCAATTGCCAACCACATATTTAAGGAATGAGGAGGACATAGCCTTAGGAATAGGTTTCTAATGAATTCCCTATTTTTCACCTCTATTTATGTCCCCGTTTACACAGTCCGTTACATTTAAATTGGATAAACTCCGCTTCACTAAAAATTTTCTAAAAACAAACGGATTACGTCGGCTCCACCAATAAATGTCCCTAATGCGCTTCCTAAATTGGATAACGTAACAATAAGTAGAATCCGAGTTACCCTATTCCCCCAAAAACCTTTCACGCTGAAAACATCCTGAGAAAGACTTTCAAAGTCTCGTACACTTGGTTTGCGAAAATAGGCTTGAACAATTCCAGCAAACCACCCAGCTGCTAGTAAGGGATGTAATGCGGTGATTGGTGCTGCAGCAAAGGCAGTAACAATTGCAAGTGGATGTGCAAATGCAATAGCTGCTCCAATCGCTGAAAACGTTCCATGCCATAGTACCCAACTGATTGTTTGCTGGAGACCTGCAGAAGGATTTGCCAAGAAAGTAAATACAATAATCACAAGAATAAGCAGTGGAATCGCCCAAGTAATTATTTTAGGAACCTTCGATTTCGCAGGAATCTGAGATAATTTCACAAGGTCATGTTCTTTTCTTATTTCTTCTTTGATGCCAGGAACATGTGCAGCCCCTAAGACCGCAACAATTTTATTTCCCGGAGCCTCTTTTATTTTCTGGGCTAAATACTGATCTCTCTCATCAATTAACGGAATCTTCAATTCAGGGAAGCTTTCAGTGAATTCCTTAAGCAAAGCATTCAGCATATCTTCAGATTTCAATTTTTCGAGTTCCTCTTCGGAAATGCTCTCATTACTGAAAATACTATAAAAAATCTCCATAAGAAGCTTCCATTTTCCCCTTAATCCTATACCATTCCAAATCCGAGAAAAGGTAACTTGAATATTCCGATCAGCTAGCACTAGATCAGCACCGATTTCATTAGTCGATTCAATCCCCTGAATCATTTCTTGCCCAGGTTTGATGCCGAATTGCTTAGCCATACGTTTTTGAAAAGAGGATATGACAAGGTTCATTAAAAGCAAAGTCGCTTTCTTTTCTTTAATAACCTTGAATATATCCATCTCCCTCCATTTATCACCATCCATAATCGATTGGTATCTTTGTTTATCCAGCTCAATACAAACAGAGTCTGGTCGTTCAGATTCAATCACTTCCTTGACTTGTTCCGCACTGTGCTTGGATATATGTGCAGTGCCAATAAGTATAACTTCCTTACCATCTAAATCGATTCTCGTAATGTTTTCTTCAGACATATGCTATCCCCTTACCCGATATTTCTCTAAAATATGGCGAAGTTCTGTTAATCTTTCAATTTATATTTCTTGTTCAACTTCCTATTCCGACACCATAATTCAATTATATCTTTTTCAGCTGCTTTTATATAGGAAGGCATTGAATTTAATCTACAAAATAAAAGAAAACCGATCTCGGTATGGAAATGAGCCCTTTGCTGTTTACCCTATCGTTTATTCCGAGAATTGACCATTGTGTTGGTCTGCGTAAAAATCATTGACTGCTAAATGAACTCTGAAGACCTTCCAGAGGAGATAATTACAAACTCCAAAAATCCAAAGCAAAAAACGTGAAGGAAAACCGTAAATCAAGACCCCGTTGACCGGTAATGCCTCACTCCGATATGCCAAACGAGTAAACAAGGTAAGAGGAAAACAATCCCCGCGACTGGCGTCAACATATAAAGGAGGTCGTTACCTTCACTTTTACCGAGAATGTACATCAACGGCAAGTAATTGACAGTTCCAAACGGAATAACAAATGTAAAAAAGCGGGTCACCCACTTCTGATAAATATTAAGCGGATACTGGGCCATTTCCCTTCCCCCGTCTGTAAAGATGTTGACCACTTCAAGACCCTGGATCGTCCAAAAGCATAATGTTGCAGCCAGTATAAAGAGCCCCGCGAAAATAGACACTCCGCTGATAATCATCAAACATAAGGTAATTGCTTTGATCACACTCCATTCGATGGCCAGATTGTTCAATGCCCAGACCAAAACCAACACACTTTGGAGCAGCCTCCCGAATCTCGTAAACTCGAATTTAGAGCCAAGCACTTGAACGATCGTACTCCTGGGACGTACCAATACCCGGTCAAAATCACCATTGTGAACAAGACTCGAAAAGGCATCGAATCCACGTGCAAAGCATTCACTGATCGCAAAGGCCATATGAATGACGGCAAAACAGAGTGCAACCTCGTAAAAGTCCCAGCCTTTGATCTGACCGAAACGCTCAAACAAAAAATACAAACCAGCAAAGAGAGATAACGGAACTAAGAACTGACCGATTGTTAAAAGCCAAAACGATGTCCGGTACTGCATTTGTGATTTAAATAGAATGAAAAGATAGTTGAAATAAAGGCTCAAACTCTCTCACCCTCCTTGTACGACGACTTTTTGTAACGCTTTGTTCAGTGCGATTCTACCGAGCAAAACAAGGATCGCTAGCCAAACCAGTTGTAGGAGTATACCCATGAGTGCTTCATCCTGTGGAATATGTCCCGAATAGACCCTGAATGGAAAATCAGCCGTCAACCGTAACGGAAGCATGTATGCAATCTCCTGTAACCAAGAAGGCATTAGTGGAATCGGAATGACTAATCCTGCGAAAAATTCTCCTATAACCCCGAACACGAGTAACGACCCAACCGGGGACAATGTAATAAATACAGAAATATAAATGAACATGGAGATGGCCACTAGAAGAAATAACCCAAACATCAACGTTACTAGAAATAATAGGAAGGTTGTGAAGCTAGGTGGTAGTGTCATTCGGTATGGTTGCGGTAAAAAGAAAGCGACGATCAGGATTGGAAAACATCGCAGCAAAGCACTCGATAAACGTTGTGCGAGAAGCTTGGCATACCAGTAACCGTAGATTCCACACGGCCTGCATAGTTCATAGGCGATATTTCCGGTTGTGATCAGATCGAACAGTTCGTTATCACGGAACCAAAGCATGATGAAAGCAAGAAACGACTGCTGGAGCCAAAGATAAACAATCAATTCCTTCAAGGAAATCGGCGGGTTATGTAAGACTTGATCATAGAACGCTTCAAAGATCATGATGTACATGAATCCCCAGAAAAATTGCGTCGCCACTCCTGCCAAAGCGGCTGACCTGTACTGCATGCCATTGAGCAACCTTAACTTTAATACCGAAGAATAAGGCTTCATATTTGGTACTCCTTATAAAGCTGAACGATAATGTCTTCGATCGGTTGTGCATCAATGGAAATATCAATAAGTTCAACTTGATTTGACAATTGCGTGATGACCTCAGAAACCATCGTTTGTTCTGTATCTACACTGAAGATCGCTCGTTCAGATGACCACGAAAGAAGTGAAGTGCCCGGAATATCAAACCTTTTCGCATGCTCACGATAATCTACTGTAATCGTCTTATGAGTGCCAAATCTGTTCCGTAATTCATTCAGTTTTCCGTCGTACAATATGCTTCCCTTTCCGATCAAGAGCACTCGGTCTGCCAACGCTTCGATATCAAACATATCGTGGGTCGTCAGAATGATCGTGACCCCCTTTTCTTTATTGATCGTATTAATGAATTGTCGGACTGCAATTTTGGAAACGGCATCGAGTCCAATTGTAGGCTCATCCAAAAATAATATTTTCGGGCTAGGTAGGAGAGAAGCGGCAATTTCACAGCGCATCCGTTGTCCTAAGCTTAATTGACGGACAGGTGAGTGAAGAAGGCTTTGAAGTTCAAGTGTTTCAACGAGCAGATCAAGATTATCTTTATACTCTACCTCTGGAATTTTATAAATATCGCGAAGAAGTTCGAAGGAATCGATGACCGGAACATCCCACCAAAGCTGGGAACGTTGCCCGAACACCACCCCGATATTTTGGACATAGGACACACGATCTTTCCATGGCGTGTAACCCATAATCGTGCAAGTCCCCGCGTCAGGCACCAAAATACCACTCATCACTTTGATCGTTGTCGACTTCCCTGCCCCATTCGGACCGATATAACCGACAATCTCCCCCGGTTCAATGGAAAAAGAGATATCTTTTAACGCGTCCACAATCGTATGCTCCCGATGAAAAAGTGCCTTCGTGGCTTGACGTAATCCGGAAGAACGCTTTGGAACCTTGAAAGATTTACTTAAACCTTCTACTGTTATCAATGATGATCTCCTCCTAACTTTTAACAGTCAAAGAAGATTATCTTACCATCATCATTATGAATCGTCAATTACTTTTTAGAAATTTGCGAACAATCAAAATCAAGAAAGAACGACCTTTAAAAGCCTACCTGGCTTTTCGGTCGTTCCTCTTCTTATTACCCACTACATAAAACATATTAAAATTGGAACTAGTTTTTGCATTTCAATTTCGGCCACCGGTAAGGCTCCACATAACGGACCATCGTATTGAATACGACTCCCCATTGATGTTCACTTAACTGCTGACTGGAGCTTCACGTTGAACGCCAGCATTTTTAAGCAGATATTTCATTTTATATTGTAATGTGTCACTTGACCTCGATCAACTCGCTCTGAATAATATATCGGTATAAAGCATCTCCTAAAAATTGAAAAGGATAACAGGTGGATAAAGTAAGCAAAGGCCTTTCTTTTTCGACAATCACTGTTCTATCATCCTTGTGAGTAACAAATATTTTTCTTACTTGATAGATATACGCTTTTCCTTTGAATTCAACCGAAACTAAGTCACCGATTTTCAATTCTCCCATTTCTTCAAACACCGTATCCCGATGTCCTGCCAAAAATACATGACCTGATTGATTCGGTTGAGTTGTCCATTTACTATCATACATCCCAACACCTGATGTTAGGGTTTCATCATCTGTTCCCCAATATATCGGATACTCTTTTTCAATGGCAGGGATATTCAATTCACCAACTTCTTCCCCTTTTTCAAAAAAGTAAGTTTCTTCACTCTCATTTTTCAAATCGATACCTGTTTCATAGATATCATCATATCCTAGATACTCATTCAATTCCTCATGGCTCATATCCTGAATGGCTTGTCTTTGTTCCCACCAATCATAGCCATAATAACCGACCACACTTAACCCGATTAGAATAATTACAAATCCTATTTTTCTACGCATTTAATCACCTATTTTATAAATAAAGAGCAGGCAAAATCGCCTACTCCGAAATCTATTAACCAACGGGATGAAAAACGCATTCAATTAATTAATTGATTTGCTTTTTACGAATAAAGAATAATCCACCAAGAGCAACCACCATCGCCCCCACCAACATCATCATTGGATTATTTGTTGCAGTGTCAGGTAATTCTCCACCTTTTTGATCGTCACTTTTGTTAGAAGAATCATCATTGGATTCTGTTGTTGTAGATTCTTCTTCTGTTGAATCTGCATCTGAATTTTTCTCAGCTTTTTTATCAGCAACATATTGATTCCATTCATCAGCTGAAACTTCACAAGGAATTCCATCATCGACAGAATTTCCACGACCATCTAAACGATGCGGATCATTTTCCGCAGAATATCCATTGTCATACCAAAATGCCATCACTTCTTCATGGCTAGAAAAATCGCCACAATCCTTATCAGATTCTGCATTAACAACTTGAAAACCACCTGCGATTAATCCCACAGATAATAAACCAACTGCAAATAACTTTTTAAACATGATAAAAAATCCCCCCGAGGTTAAATATGGTTTTACATCCCGTTGTTACCAATTCTAGTAAAACATAACTATATATTTTTTTCAAATAACTTTTTTCCTAGATTTACCGAATTATAATGTTTGTTGTCCTAATCTCACACCTTTTTCCGGGATTAATTTTGATTAGAAATTATTATTTCTTACGAAGATAGAAGTTCAACGATTTTTTTCACTTGTCTCAAGATGTAGTCTTATAGAGAAAACCCTTTATGGTATAATTCATTCGAACCGCTTGGGAGCGTGTACGACATAAGATCTTGAAGTCCTCCGCATAGCGGACGATATAAAATTCTTTAAGATTTGATTTCTTCAATGCTTGTACTCTACTTCCATTTTAGGTTGGTCGTTGCCGAAATGAAAAGATTTGAGCTAGATTCTACTTTGTATGCTTTAGGGGTTGAGCTAAATAATGAAATTTTGACCTCTATCATAAAGTCTTACAGAGATAGTACAATCTCTTATTACACAATATAGTCTTTTAAGAACGAAGTAATCAAAACAAAAATCCTGTAAGCATAATACAGGATTTTGCAATCTTTTGAACAGTGATCTTTATTTTAAAATTCACGTTAACAAGATATGTTCCAGTTTGATAGGTTACTTACCATTAGGTTAAGGTTATTGCATCAGAACAAAGAATTCCACCCACTATAGGTTACGACCTACACTTTGGTAAGCGCCTCTTATTTTGATGCCAGGTATATGATTGCCTTTGCCGCAATGCTTACGCCGAAGAAGCATGTGATGCCGGGGATGAGCCAAAGGGCTGCCCCTAGCATGAGAAAGATGCATGCGTAACCTACATTTTGTTTTGGATGTAGGCAGGCGTGTGCGAAGGATCGTTTGATTTGTACCGTCATGTGTTCATCTGCCTGAAAATAGTTAAAGAAGTGCACGATGCACAGTAGTAAGAAACTTATCATGCTTACAACAGCGAGTTTTAGTACTTGCTGCGTGTCTGGCAGGATCAGTAAGTTGGTGATCATAAGTAGGAGCATGGTGATCCAAATGATCGATGCTTTATTAATGACAAAGAAGGCGTCACGATAGGCTTCGCGAAAGGTGTGAAATATCGCGGCCGCCGATGTGTCTGCTTGTTGTTTCATCACCGTCAGTAGTGCATACGTTGCTGGAAATAGGCCAAAGATGAGTAACCCAGCTAGTGTAAAAAGTAGCCATAGTATTTGTACATAGGCGTACAAATATATTTTTTGAAGAACGCTCGCATATTGAGTTAGCACCGTATTCATAAGTATCACCACCCCATTGTTAGATGTTCTTTGCGGTTTGACGTGCTTGTAAGAACTGTACGGCTTGCTTAATGTTTTGAAAAGCATTGGTGCCTGCTTCGCGTTCAACAATTAAGTAACCGTCGTAGCCGATATCTTTGAGTGCTTGAAAGTAGTTATCAAATGGAACAGAGCCTTGTCCGAGCGGTGTTTCTCTGAAACCTGTGCTGTTTTCGACCATTTCGGCAATGGCTGCGTGACTCATTGGCTCGTATCCGAGTTCCCCGTAAACGTCTCGTGGATCAACAAGACCGAGTTTTCTTCCATCTTTGACGTGTGTATGCACGATGTAGTCCTTAAGTATATAGATGCCTTGTACAGGGTCATCGCCTGTGACCATCACCATGTTGGCTGGGTCAAAGTTGACAGATACACCGTTCGTTGATAGCTGATCAAGAAACGATTTAAGACGAGTAGCCGGCTCTGGTCCAGTTTCTACAGCAAAATACGCATCCAACGATGATGCAAATGTTCCAAGCTCGTCGCATGCCTTGAGCATTGTCTCATAAACGTGATTTTCTTCTTCTGGGATAATACCGATATGGGTCGTAACGATCGGTGTACCAAACTCAACAGCAAGCTCTAGTATACGCTTAGACATATCGATCTTTTCGGGGTTCACACTTCGATCTTGAAATCCGTGACCGCCTAAGTCCCCGCATAGGGCGGATATGGTTAAGTTGTTTCTTTGCAGCTCCTCTTTTAGCCGTTTTTTTGTGTCAACGGTAATCGTTTTTGGATTCATTTCTCCCGAAACGGCATACAGCTGTACACCTTGTACGTTCAGCTCTCCGGCTAAACTCAAGCCCTCCCAAAGTCCTCGTTGAAAGCCGTCTGTAATAACACCTATTGGATTATGCATGTGTTGCACACTCCTTATTTACTTGATTTTGGACATATTGAAAGCCCTTCGCCGTACCATCCAAACAATGTTCTATTCCTTCAAATTCAATCGAAAGCCAGCTGTCGTAACTGCTTTCAAGAATCGTGTGCAAGATACGGTCGATTGGCAGGTCACCTTGCCCAATGACCGAGCCTCTTATTTTTTTGCCGCCTGCTGTTTGGATCCAGCTGTCTTGTAGCAGCTCGTTTGCTTCGCGTACGTAAAAGTCCTTGATATGCACCATTGATGCATATGGCAAACATTTTTCTACTGCGATTGCTGGGTCTTCATCCGCACAAACGAAATTGCCAACGTCTAATGTAAAACGAAAATTAGGATGGTCTACTCGATCCAATAAAGCAATGACGCGATCACTGCCTTGTAAATATAGTCCGTGATTTTCAATCGATGTCACAATACCGTACGATGATGCATATTCGGTAATTTCTTTACATGCAGAGGCTAATTGGTCGAGCTCGTTAATAAATGTCGTGATAGTACCGTTCGGCCGTGTGGCTGCATCGTGTCTCATATGTTTAACACCAAGTGCCGCCGCCACATCTACTTGCCGCTTCACTCGTTCGATTTCTTCTTTGTACTGCTTTTCATCATCTACCGCAAAATTAGCGCCGATTGCGTAGTTCGAAATGGCTAAACCTTCCTGTATCGCTTGCTCACGAATGACGGGTGCGGTATCTAACGTGACATCAAAGCCGTGTGGTACGATTTCTACGTGCGTACCTCCTATTTGCTGGATCCATTGAAACATCCCTTCTACGGCTATTTCATTAGACCGTAGCGTTTGCAATAGGCTGTAGGAGCTTACACCAATGTTCATTCGACCGAAGCCCCTTTTTGCTTTTCTAATGTAATCTCTTGATGTTTTTCAGCAGATTCATAAATGCCATTCAGCATTCTCATCATTTGTACGCCATCTTCTAGCGAGCTAATCGGTGTTTGTCCTGTTTGACAGCATTGAATAAAGTGATCAATTTCTGCAGCGAATGCTTGTTTCACATCTAATGTTGGTGAATCAGTTTGCGGGAGGATGTTAAGCATCGTATCGTGCTGCTCGGTAATTATTTTGAGCTCAGGCTCCACTTCTAAACCGCCTTTTGTACCGTAGAGCTTCACAGCCGTTTCGTCTTTTGATGCATGTAGCGTATAGCTCACGTCCACCATTAAGGAGGCGCCATTTTCAAAGCGAATGATCGCATTTGCTAAATCCTCGACGTCATTTTGATTCGGATCATAATCAGCGGCTTTATAAAAAGATACATTTTGAATATTAGAACGGTTTCCGAGCTCATGGTACGTATTAGCGCTAATGGATACTGGCTTTGGCTTGCCCATTATATACCAGCATAAATCAATGACATGCACACCGATATCGATCAATGGACCTCCGCCAGACTTCTGTTTATCGGCAAACCAGCCGCCTGGATTACCAGCTCGGCGCAAATAAGACGCTTTGGCGTAGTAAAACTCCCCAAACATTCCACCATCGGCAAATTGCTTCATCATTTGCGTATTCGGATCAAAGCGGCGCACAACGCCCACTTGTACGATTTTACCTGCTTTTTTAGCAGCATCTTGAATTCGCTCTGCCTCTTCTACATGAATAGCGAGCGGCTTTTCCACGAGTATGTTCTTTCCAGCCTGCAGTGCGGAAATGGTAATGTCGGCATGTGTATAATTCCACGTGCAAATACTTACTGCATCTAATTCTTTAAGATCCAGCATCTCTTTATAATTATCGAATACGTTTGGTACGCCATATTTGGCTGCTACCTCTTCCGCACGCTCTTTTTGTTGATCACAAATCGCGAAAATCTCCGCATCCGGCTGCTTTTTATAAGCCTCAAGATGCTCATACGAAATCGAACCTGTTCCAATAATTCCTACTCGAATACGATTCATTCTAACTCCCCCTTTGTTTGTAGTATCCCTTCGTACACACCTTTATCAGATCCTGGTATGTCAATCGCTCCAACTGCCCGTTTGTAAAATGATACGGGACCGGCACCTCCGATGATGGCATACGCATAGCCCATATGTTTCATTTCCTTCAAACTTTCTACTAACAGTGCATGTCCAATCCCTTCTCCACGTGCCGTTTCATGCACACCCGTCGGACCGAAGAAATTGAGACAGGTGACGTCATAGCAAGCAAATCCTAACAGCTTCCCATCTTCAACAGCAATGAGGCAAGAAGCGGGTGTTTGCGCACATGCCACATCACATTCGCTTGCCCATTTTTCCGAAAAATGCTCTTTTACCCATTCCACTACAATATGTTTCTCTGGCGGTAATGGCTTCCGAATCAACCACGACTGTTGTTCAGATGACTTCTCATGTCTCAGTCGATACAGCGGCACTAGTAAATCTCCCATTGGTCTACCTCCCTGTTTATAAGGTTCGGTCCCCTCATACGTTAAATCCTTTATCGGTTTACCCTGTCCTAGCCTTTTACAGATCCGGCTACCATTCCTTTCATGATTTGCTCTTGGAAGAAGGCATACATTACGATTGTCGGGATAACAGCAATGGTCATTGCTGCCATCGTCAGTCCGTAATCGGTACTAAATCCATCAGAAAAGATCGCTAAACTAAGCGGTAACGTTTTTAACGACGAATCGTTAATAAATACAAGCGCAAACACGAACTCGTTCCAGTATCGTAAAAATGCGAGGATCGCCACTGTAGTCAGAGCCGGAACAGACAACGGAAGAATCATCCTAAAAAAGATGCCCCAATAGCCCGATCCATCCATTACAGCTGCTTCTTCTATCTCTTTCGGAATCGACGACATATAAGCGACAATTAAAAAGATCGCAATCGGCAGTTCAAACGCGGTGTAAGGCAAAATAAGTGCCCAGTACGTATTTAACAGCCCAACCTCATTCATTAACGTAAAGAGCGGCACGAGCGTACTGTGAATCGGAATCAGCATACCGAGTAAAAAGAACATCATCAAAAATCCTTTTAAACGAAACGTAAATCGCGACAGGGCATATGCAGTAAGCGCACCGAGAAATACGGTTAATAACGTAGCTGCAACGGTTACGATGGTTGAGTTCACCATCGCCCGCCCCATGTCAGCAATCTGCCAAGCACGAACGATGTTATCGAACGTCCACTCTTTAGGAAGAGAATAAGGATGCTGGAAAAACTCTTCATTCGATTTAAACGAACTAATCATCAGCCAATACAGCGGATAAATCATCAATAAAGAAAATAAAGCTAAGAACCCATTTTTCAGTACACGAAACACAACTTTTTTGATTTGAAATGTCATCGAAGGTGCTTGCTTTTCAAGTACTAATTTCTGCTCCATCATATACCCCTTCCTTCCTGATCTCTTCTCTTCATTAACAGCTGACTAATTACAATTAAAATCAAGCTCACAATAATAATCATGGTTGACACGGCAGAACCATAGCCGTAGCGATAGACCATAAACGTATTATTGTACATATAGGTAGCCAACAGCTCCGTTGATTGTGCTGGACCGCCGCCCGTCATTACAAACACTTGGTCAAAAGCCTTCAAGCTACCAGAAATACACAAAACAACAGCGACCATAATCGTTTTCCACATCATCGGCAGTGTCACATGAATCAGCTTCTTGAATCCATCAGCACCATCAATCTTGGCCGCATCATCTAATTCAGACGGGATATTCTGTAGTGCAGCAATGAATATAATGAGATATGGACCAATGTAATTCCATATAATCGGAATCGCCACGGCATACATATTAATACTTGGATCCGCTAACCACGGGCGTGTCCACGACTCTAAGCCAACCGCAGTAAGCAGCGAATTAATGATGCCAAATTGCGGATGGTAAATATATCCCCAAATCAAACCAACCACAACGGTAGAAATAACCATCGGTAAAAAGATAGCGGAACGCACAAACCGTTGAAACAACGAGCTTTTGCGAAGCATAAGGGCAAGACCTAATGCAATTGGCACCTGACCAAATACCGAGGCACCGACAATAATCATGTTATTTTTCAACGCCCGCCAAAAGATCGGATCCTTTATCACCTCTAAATAATTTGCCCAACCAATAAATGACGCATCACCAACACCAGACCACTCAAAGAATCCATAATAGGCAGACCAAAAAATCGGAATAATAACGAAAAAGGAATAAAGCAAAAGGGCTGGAAGCAGTGTGACTGCAAGCATGCCCTTTACTTTTAATACTGACTGCATGTTCTTCTCCCCCTTTTGCTTATGACATACTTTCTTTATTCATCAACCGCTCGAGCCTGTGCCTGCTGTAACTTTTTCGCTACGGCTTCCACATCTCCACCTAACATGATTTCTTGCAGCCCTGTATTGATCGCTTCACCAGCTGCCGCTGACAAATGCAAATCGTACACTGGTACATACTCAACCTCACGTACTAATTTAAACGCTTCATAAAATAGCGGATTCACTTTTTCTGGATCAATTTCCACGTCATACATCACCATAGAATTACTTTCCGCAATCGCCTTTTGCGCCTCCGCATTACTTAAAACATAAATGAGCTCAAGAGCCGCCTCTTTCGCATCACCTTCCGTTTTACTGCTAAGTAAGAAGCCACCACCTGGTCCACCCGTGATCGTGTTGGCACGACCTTTTCCGTCTGGAATCGCCGGAACTACAGATACCCCAATATTTTGCAATGTTTCTTCCGATGCAGAAGCGGCTAAGCTGCTTATCGTCCACGATCCATTAATCATCATAGCTGCATTTCCTTGAGCAAAATACTGCTCTGCTTGTGTATTATCAATCGCGTTTGCTCCATCCTGGTAAGCATTTGCATCCACTAGCTGCTTGAAATATCCCAGTGCTTCAATAAAAATAGGATCCGTAAAAGACGCTCCGTCTTGTGCAACAGCATCTATAAACCATTCCGTACCTGTAACGCGATCTGCAATAGCACCGAACGTAGTCGACTGAGCGACCCATGGCGCCTTGTTACCAATCGCAATCGGAGTAATCCCCTTTTCATTAAACACATCAATCACTTGCATGAACTCATCCCATGTTTTTGGAACTTCAAGATTATTCTCTTTAAACAACTGTTTATTGTAGTACAAAAATGAAGTAGCCGACATCGCAACTGGAGCTGAATAAATCTCTCCATCACTATACTCGAACGCATCGAGCGCACCAGGTAAAAATGAATCACGCCATTCTGGATGTTTCTCCAACAGTGGAGTAATTGGCTGAATCAAATCACCTTCATAAAACTCATCCGTAAAGCTTCCAGTATACGTCAAGAAAACATCTGGAAGCTCATCAGCTGCTGCTACCGTACTGATTCGCTGGCGGTAGCCATCAACCGGTATCGCCTGTGCTTCCACTTTAATCTCCGGATGGTCCTTCTGAAACTGGTCAATCATTCCACGAACGGTTCTTGCACGAAGATCATTGCCCGCAAAGTTATGCCAAATCGAAATTGAAACCCCATGTTCACCTTCTGTATCATCAGAATCACTAGAACCACTTTCATCGCCGCTGCATGCAGCTAACATAAGCAACAACAGAAGCCCGATGCTTACAAACCATTTTCTCATTGAAGAAGCCCCCCTTTTTTAATATAGACTCATTATATGGTAGCGTTTTCATTCACTAAAGGGGTCAAATCACAGACATAGGGTAGAAAAAAATAGAATATTACGACTTTTTAGTAATAAAAATAGGAAGCTCTACTTCTCGAGCATCCTATTCATACTGATGACGGTATTGAGATGGCGTCATACCCGTATACTTTTTAAACTGGTTGGTGAAATATTTCCAGTCCGCATATCCAACTAATTTCGATATGTCCTTTACTTTAGCATCGGAGTGGAGGAGTAGTTCTTCTGCTTTTTTCATCCGAAGACCGGTGAGGAGTTCAATATATGATTTTCCAGTTTCTTTACGGATCATATCGCTTAAATAATTGGGGTGTATGTGTACGTGATCAGCGACTTTATGCAAGGTCAGTGATTCACCAATCTGCTGTTCGATATAATAAATGGCAGTTTGCACGTACCTATTTTGCCGATTGGCCTGCTTCTGAAAATCGTCCAACACCTGTAAAAATAAAGGGGACAGTGTTTCTTCCGGTAACGGAAACCACTCAGCAGCTGAGGGTAGTGATCTGTAGTTACGCACCTCTTGTCCAGCCGAAAGTGCTACCCGGTTGACGAAGCGAATCGTTGCAATAAATAAGGTTTGTACATATAGATGGACAGATCCTGGTGTCGCCTGTGGGTGCGCAAACAGCCATCCAATAAGCTCCATCATCCAACGCTTCAAATCATCGTGGTTACCTATCTTCATATAATGAAGCAGCTCTGCCTCATGATCAGGCAAACGTTCTGTATGTGGAATGCCTATGCGTGACTTGATATCTTCGGTGCCGATCAACGTATGATCTGGCAATAGCCATTTGTATAAAATAAGTGATGTTGCTTGCTCATAAGATGAGGAAAGTTCCGTTAATGATGACACCACCGATCCGGCAAAAACAGGTTGGTGTAACTGTTGAGTGATTTTCTTGGCAGCCATGCGTAATAGGTAATCATCCTCTAAACGGGGATCCCGTTGAACTATAATGACGGTTTTCTCGTTGCATGGGACCCATTTGCCAAAGACATACGTATTCCAAAGCATCTCATTCTCTGCCAGCTGACTTGGCTGCAACGGCTCATCGATAAGTAGTATCTGAAACGGCGCCTCCTCAAGCTCCGGCACGAGTTCGTATAGTCGATCGACATCAGCGGGACCAGCGTTTTTGTGGAGCAACCGCTTCACGAACGATGAAATCATGCGTTCACGTTCTCCCTGCTTCCACTGAACATGCTCCTTCGTATGCTCAAGCCTGCCTTTCGCTTTCTGAACCGCTCGCAAAATATCATCTGGAGCACTCGTTTTTAACAAGTAATCACAAACGCCTTGACGTAGTGCCTCCTGAGCATAGGCAAACTCATCATATCCAGTTAATACGATCACTTCGATCGCTAGGTCAAGATCGTATACGTATTCCGCTAAGTCAAGGCCGCTTTTCCCTTTCATTCGTATATCCGTTAGTATAATATCCGGCCTTTCCTTATTAATGCGCTCCATCGCCTCTTCTGCTGAAGATGCCGTCTCAAGAAGCTGAAACCCGTGCTCACTCCAAGCAACTACCTTTCGCATGCCCTCTCGAATGATAACCTCATCATCTACAATCAACACTTTCATAACACTTACCTTCTCTCTAATGGAATGGAAAACTGCACCGACGTACCATGGTCTAAATGACTTGTAATGCTGAGCCTTGCAGACGGACCATAATGTAATAGGAGACGAAGATTCACATTCCGAAGCCCGTAACTTTTACCAACAACAATTTCGTCACTCGCATCATGCGCAAATTGATGATGCAGCTGTTGTACCATCTCCTCTGTCATACCGACACCGTTATCCGTAACCGTCATATGTAAATAGGTTTGATCCCATTCACCATTGACTTTGATGACACCGTTTTTCACACTTTTTGGAAATAATCCGTGTACAATACTGTTTTCAATAAGTGGCTGCAGCACAAGCTTCAGCATATACATCTGCTTCACATCACCGGGAATATGAACCTTTAGATGAAATGCACCAGGATAACGGATTTCCTGAATGCTCACATAATGGGATAGATGCGCAAGCTCCTGTTCCACCGTACAGTACTCGTTACCCTTATTTAAACTAAATCTCAAAAAGCCGCTAAGGGATGAGACCATTTCCGAAATATTCGTTTCTCGTGCCGAAAGCGCCATCCAGTGTACCGAAGCGAGTGTATTATATAAGAAGTGTGGATTGATTTGCGCTTGCAATGCCTGCAAATCAACCTTTCGCTTAATGGCTTCATTTTTCTTCACTCGCTCCATTAACAACCGAATACGATCATTCAAATTATTGTAGCTAACAATCAACTGACCGACCTCATCTTGTGAATGTAAGACCACCTGTTCAATGCCGTCACCGGGATGCGACGTTCGAATCGCTGTCGTTAACGATGAAAGCGGGCCAATCACTTTACGAACAAAAAATAATACAAGTCCAGAAACAAGAAGGCCTGCAATAGCTACCGCAATAACCGTCAGCCACAAGAAGTAGCGGTTTTGTGCACTATACTCTTGAAATGGAATAATGCCGACTAGCTTCCAACCAACATCCGATAGCGTCGTAGATAATACCGTACTTTTTTCTCCATCCATTTGATACGTAAACGCGTGTTTACTAGTGCCTCTATCCACTATTGAATAAATGCTCGCTAGCTCGTGAGCACCGCCAAACTTCTCGGATTGTCCTGCCAACACATCCCCTTCATACATAAGCAGTACAAACCCATTCCACTCAAAATTAATCGACTCCAAATGTTCCTCAATGACCTGCTGATCCAAGCTAATAGACAAGTATCCAATTAAATCATAGCCGTCTGTACTACGAATCGGCCGCGACAATGTAATCATCTCTTGCGTTCCTAGCGTCGTCTTGTCTTCATGATGTGACGACCACCATTTACCCGCTTTATGAAAGTCGCTAGACTCTCTATTAGAGGTAAGAGTCGGAACGATCGAAATATCCGGATTGCCATTGATCGGCTCTATTACAACATTGGAAATATACGGTTTTGATAGTGCCAAGTTTGATAGAAAGCCATAAATAGCCCGGCGTTGTTGATACGGATCTTGATCCATCTGCAAATATTGCTGCACATCTTCATTACCAATCAAGAAGACCGACATATTTTCCACATCATTTACAATAATTTCCAATTGTGTTTCCAATTGCTGCAACGCGCTTTTACCGGAAATCGTAGCACGCTCTTTTGATAGATGAACAGCGGTCAAATAGGAAAACACACCAAGTAAACAAATCGGAAGCAGCACAGCAAGCAGTATAAATACCGTTAACTGATTTTGCAACGACCGACGAAACCACTGTTTCATTACCGATTTCCTCCTTAATCTAGCAAGACACTCTTTAGATTCTTTTAAACTTCATCCATTTTCTCGGGTGCTCCTACTATCTGGATTAGCCTTTGTTTGTCTGCCAAGAGCAAGTTTCGCAAGTTCACAACCTAAATACACATTCAGAATTATGAATTACAATATCGTGAGCAAGTTTTTGATTGGAAAACCCCTATGAAGTAATGTCAATCCTCCTAGGTGCAAGAAATATGGTGGCGTAATTTATAGAATAACATTCTGATAGGATCAAAGGTATTACACTTTAGATATCGATCGTATTCTCCAAATCGATTCTGTAGAAAACTAGGGTCATGTTCAATATCAAAAAACAGAGCCCGTTCGATATCGATTAAATATGGTTCCAAGTCTTTATTTACATGATCGAGTCCTAATTCTCTATGAATAAACCCGTAACTATTTCTTAGTACGATTGTAAATCATGTATATTATATTCTTAGTTTAATCTGGACTTTTTTGATATTTCGGAACCTTCCTAACAATTATGATACTATTACCTTATATTAGAAAGGGGGAAATGCCAGCATAAGTAGAAGTACATGGAGGTCCTGGAGGTCAAAAGAGGATAAGCTATAATCCGCTGTTTCAATATCTTTCCAACAATGGTTATGCGATAATTGCCGTTAATAATCGAGGCAACTCTCGATATGGTAAATCATTTTTTAAAGTGGCGGATCGAAAACATGGTGTGGTTGATCTCGCAGATTGCATTGAAGAAAAGAATTCCCAAGCTTCTAACGGGTATATCGATGAAAAGAAGATTGGAATCATATTTGGCAACTATGGTGGGTATCTAGTTCTAGGAGCTCTCGCATTCAAACCGTATTCATTTGATGTTGGTCTCGACATTTTCGACATTTCAAATTGGAAGGATACATTTATAAACCTGTACGCAAAAAATGAAGAAACTGCCTAAAGAGGCAGCTTTTCATTTTTATATTTTAGCTTGAAGTTCGTACTGTTTTTGTTCATGTTTAATAGTAGCTTGAGCCGCTGCAAGCCGTGCAAGAGGTACACGGTATGGTGAACAGCTTACGTAATCCAGTCCTATATCATGACAGAATTGTATTGAATTTTTTTCTCCTCCATGTTCTCCGCAAATACCTGTTTTTAGCCCTGGCTTTTTTTCCCTACCAAGCCTTACTCCAGTTTCAACAAGTTTTCCTACACCTTCTTGATCAAGAGAAACGAATGGATTTTCTGGAAGAACTTTGTTTTCAATATAGGCTTGAAGGAATTTACCCTCTGCATCATCACGACTATATCCAAAGGTCGTTTGAGTCAGGTCATTTGTTCCAAACGAGAAAAAGTCCGCCTCTTCGGCAATTTGGTCAGCAGTTAAAGCTGCTCGTGGAACTTCAACCATCGTACCAATAAGATAATCAAATCCCAGTCCCGTTTCTTTCTCAACCTGCAAGCCAGCATCGATCACTAATTGACGCATTTCTTTCAACTCATTTACGTGGCCAACTAAAGGAATCATAATTTCTGGTTTTACGTCTATTCCTTTTTCCATTACCTTCGCAATTGCATAGAAGATTGCTTTTGCTTGCATGAGGTAAATTTCTGGAAAAATCATTCCCAATCGGCAGCCACGGTGCCCTAACATTGGGTTTGATTCATCTAATTGACGTACTTTTCTTAAAAGATGCTCTTTATCCTTTAATTCCTTGGAATTTGAATCTGTCATCTGAAGCTTTGTAACTTCAACCAGCAGTTCTTCCTTATCCGGCAAGAATTCGTGAAGAGGAGGATCTAATAAACGAATCGTTACAGGTGACCCTTGCATCGCCTTAAAGATTCCCTCAAAATCCTCTTGTTGCATAGGTAAAAGCTTAGTAAGAGCAATTTCACGCTCCTCATATGTTTCAGCAAGTATCATATCCTGAACAATTGGGATTCGATGGGTATCCATAAACATATGTTCTGTACGGCACAAGCCGATTCCACCTGCTCCAAATTTAAAAGCTTTTTTAGCATCCTCTGGATTGTCAGCATTTGCTCTTACGCCAAGTTTCCTTTCCTCATCTGCCCAAGTAAGCAACATTTGAAACTGGTCAGAAAGTTGAGGCTCAATCATTGGAATTTCACCTAAGATGATTTCACCAGTTGAACCATCTACAGTAATAAGATCACCTTGGGTCACGGTCGTATTTCCTACCTTAAACTGCTTTAATTTCAGATCAATATTTAGTGATTCACAGCCACATATACAAGCTTTCCCCATACCTCTTGCAACAACTGCTGCATGACTAGTCATTCCTCCACGGCTAGTGATCGTTGCTTGAGCAGCTACAATTCCATGAATATCATCAGGTGTCGTTTCTGGGCGAACGAGAATAACCTTTTTACCATCTTTCGCTATTCTTTCGGCTTCATCTGCATCAAATATGACTTGCCCTGTTGCTGCCCCAGGCGAAGCTGGTAAACCTTTCGCTAACGGTTTCCGGTCATATGAATCATCGATTCGACGATGAAGCAGCTGATTTAGCTGATCAGGATCGACACGCAGAATCGCTTCTTTCTTACTAATAAGTTGTTCCTTTACTAATTCAACCGCTATTCTAATTGCTGCTTGAGCTGTTCTTTTCCCCGTCCTTGTTTGAAGAATAAATAGTTCACCACACTCTACCGTGAACTCAATGTCCTGCATGTCTTGATAGTGCTTTTCGAGAAGATGACACGTCTCAACAAACTGTTGATATACTTCTGGCATTTCATCTTGGAGGGTAACAATAGGTTGAGGGGTACGAATTCCAGCTACAACATCCTCTCCCTGAGCATTTATCAAATATTCACCATAAAGCTTAGCTTCTCCTGTAGATGGGTTCCTTGTAAAAGCCACTCCAGTACCAGAATCGTTACCCATATTTCCAAAGACCATGCTTTGAATGTTCACTGCAGTTCCAAGATGACCAGGAATTTTCTGCAGACGGCGGTATACAATAGCACGTTGGTTGTTCCACGATCCAAAAACAGCACTGATGGAAAGGAATAATTGCTCCTTTGGATTCTCAGGAAAAGCCCTTTTAGCATGTCTCTTAACAATATCTTTGTATCCTTTAATAGCTTCTTTCCAATCTTCCGCAGACATTTCAGGATCTGAATCATATCCCTTTTCTTCCCTGACTTCTTCTAAAAATTGTTCAAAATAAAAACCATCTACCTTAAGGACAACATCACTAAACATTTGAATGAACCTACGGTAAGAGTCATATGCGAAACGTGAATTTTTTGTTAGCTTTGCCATCCCCTCCACCGTTTCATCATTCATTCCAAGGTTTAATACTGTATCCATCATTCCTGGCATTGAATGCACCGCACCGGAACGGACGGAAACAAGCAGTGGATTTGATGGGTCTCCAAGTCTTTTACCTGTTTTTTCTTCAAGTTTTTTAAGAACTTCTAAAACCTGAAATTCAATCTCTGTTGAAATGGATTTTCCTTCATCATAATATGAATTACAGGCCTCTGTTGTTATCGTAAACCCATAAGGAACGGGCAAACCAATTCGGGTCATTTCTGCTAGATTAGCTCCCTTACCTCCTAAAAGTTCCTTTTTTTCACTGTTCCCCTCATCAAACATATAGACAAATTTATTCATGGTAGTCTATTCCTCTCTTTTTTAACATTGCTAATATTAAATCCGCCGTCTCTTCTACTGCTTTATTTGAGACATTAATGACTGGACAACCGATTCGTTTCATAATTTTTTCAGCATAATCTAATTCTTCAAGGATCCGATCCAAATTCGAATAATTCGCTTGGGTTGTTAACCCTAAATTCTTCAATCGCTCCCTGCGAATTACATTCAGTTTATCTGGTGATATTACTAAACCAACACATTTATTTTTTGGAATATCAAAAAGTTCCTCAGGGGGTGTTATTTCAGGTACTAAAGGTACATTTGCCACCTTAAATCTTTTATGGGCTAAATACATAGAAAGCGGTGTCTTTGATGTCCTAGAAACTCCGATTAGTACAATATCTGCACGATTAACCCCTCTTAGATCTTGTCCATCGTCATATTTTACTGCGAACTCAATTGCTTCAACCCTACGGAAATAGTTATCATCCAATTTCCTCATAAGCCGTGGTTGCCGTTTGGGGTCTTTATTAAATTTTTGACTAAATGCTTCCATAAGCGGATTCATTAAATCAATTGCAATAATCCCTTCCTCTTGGGCCCGCTGGTCAAGATATTTCTTTAAAGGTGGTATAACGATGGTATAGGCAATGATGGAATTACTATACTTCGCAGCAGTAAAGACATTATTAAGATCTTTAATATCCTCTACATAAGAGATATGTTTGATTTCAACATCTCCCCCATTAAATTGTGCTGCAACTGCTTTTACCATCAACTCAGCTGTTTCACCAACCGAATCAGAAACAACATAAACAATTTCCTTACTATTCAATACCGATCCCCCTATTCGTTCACCTTTTGATGTTGTTTAATTAAGTGATTATGTTATTCTAAAAACCTTAATTTCTATAAATATGTTATACTATTAAATTAAATAGTATATTACCATTAATGATGATAAGATACAATCTTTTTTTCAGTTATGGGGCAAACACTTCAGGACAAATTATAGGTAATTTCAATATCGGTATTTTTCGGTAAAGGATATAAGTTATGGGGTTGATGTAAACAGAATGATGTAAAAGGACAAAAAAATGACCATTTAGCTGAGATGAAAGGGTGGTCCTTAATTTGTCTACGTATTATTCACACTAGCTTTTCGTACTTATGATAGGCTTTCCAAACGTCGTATCCTAGCTTTCCATAGAACTCAACAAGTCCCGTCCAATCAATGACAATCCGATTAATCTCTCGTTCTCGTAAAATAGCGATCCCCGCTTCCACAATAGCCATCCCGTACCCTTTTTTTCGCTCATTGGGGTCGATTCCTAAGGGACCTATCCCACCAAGCGGTTCTGAAAACAATGGGGACCAGTACACATTTTGTACAATGAATGGGGATTGATGGTCGTTGATCCGGCAAAAGCCGATTATCTTTCGTCCTTTTTTAAGAACGACGAACTCCCTCCCAGTGCCACCTCTTTTAAAATAGTGAATCGCTTCATATTCCCATCTTCCGGGAAAGCAACGATGTAAAAACGTAATAAATTCTTCTTGATCTCCCTTTTCCAAAATCGCAAACTCAACTTCATCAAACGAAGGAGGTGGCGATATTATTGCCTTATCGTAATGACATATGAGGTCAAAATCCTGACCGGATGATGTATATCCTCTGTTTTCAAACCACTTACGTGTTTCGTGAAAGTCACCTGGGACTCCAGGGAAGTAATACCAAGGATCTCTTCCGAGAGAGACCTTCGTAGCGCCGCTCTCTATCAAAGCTGTTTCTGCTTTTTCAAGTAACCGCGAGCCAAGCCCTAGATTACGATAATCAGAATCTACAAGTAGAACCTGGATCCATCCAATAGATTTCCCCATATGAAGGTTCAAGTTCTCTTGCCAACGCTTTGAGACGACAAATCCGATCAGTTTATCATCAGAGTCGACCGCTAAGAATGAACCTTGTAAAAGCACATTTTCATCCTCAAAACAATTTAGTTTCAAAAGCTCTTCCCTCATAGGAAACTGGTCTCCGATTTCCTTATTCCAAAGACAGAGTACATCTTGTAATTTATCTTCTGTCCAAGTTATAATCTTCAATTTTCACACTCCTCGCAAAAGGGATTGAATATTCATAAAATTATCTAAATCTATTATACCGTGCAGATATCATATTTTTAACTATATTTGTAATACATAAAAATTTTACTTCAACACACAATAAAAGAGGGTAATCTAGCGATCACCCTCTTTTATGTGGTATGCAAATAAGCATAAACACTTATAAAATTAACAATATCAAGCAAAAGCAAACGATGCCATTCTTCACTGTTACATACTAAATTTGCCAAATTCCTTCTTTAACCGTGTTAATAAGGAACTCTAAATCCTCATCTGTCATGCTGAGTGGTGGACTAAGCGTTAAAATGTTATTAAACCCAGCAACTGTATCACCGTTTTTCCCTATAATTAGCCCTCTTTCTTTGCAGGTAGCTATCACTTTGTTAACTTTTTCTGGAACGGCAGGTTCTTTTGTGTTTTTATCTTCAACAAGCTCGATTCCCATGAGTAAGCCTTTACAGCGTATATCCCCTACATTCGGATGGTCATATAGTTCTTGCATCTCATGTTTCAGCTTCTGTCCTAGTCGTTCAGAGCGTTCTACAAGACTTTCTCTTTCCATGATCTCTAAATTTTTAATTGCAACAGCACAAGAGGCGGGACTTCCTCCAAAGGTATTCACATGACGAAAATGATCGTACTCCTCTGTACCTTTAAATACTTCAAAGATGTCTTTTCTAACGGCCGTTGCCGATAAGGGTAAATAAGCACTTGTAAGTCCTTTAGCCATCGTTATAATATCCGGTTTAATTCCATAATGCATAAATCCAAATGGTTTACCTGTTCGACCGAATCCACATATTACCTCATCACTGATAAGAAGTGCCCCATGCCGGTCGCAACTCTCTCTCACCTTTTTTAAGTAATTATCATGTGGAACTAGTACACCCCCACCGGTAATAATCGGCTCCATAATGACTCCGGCAATCGTTTCATCCAATTCCCATGTCATAACACGGTCAATCTCATCAGCACTTTGTGAACAGCATAAGCCATCCGTTGAAGGAAATGGGCTTCTATAGCAATCCGGTGGGGCGACATGAAGAAATCCTTGCCCTAATGGTTCGTATTTATATTTTCTTTGTGCTTGACCAGTAGCTGCCAATGCCCCCATTGAATTCCCGTGGTACGAACGATAGCGGGAAATAAATTTATATCGATCTGGACTACCATTCTGCTTATGGTATTGACGGGCAATTTTAAATGCTGTTTCATTTGCTTCAGATCCACTATTTGAAAAGTAAATAATATAATCGTCACCTAGCCACTCATTTAGCTTTTCGCCGAGTTCTATCGCAGGGGTGTGACTGTGTGTCAATGGATAGTAGGGCATCTTTTTCAATTGATCATAAGCAACCTGTGCAAGCTCTTCACGACCATATCCAACATTCACACACCAGAGACCTGACATTCCATCTAAATAACGTTTCCCATTATTATCTGTCACCCATGCTCCATCCGCCTCTTCCACAATCATGGTACTTTTCGGGTCAAATCGGCGCATTGAATGCCATATATATTTTTCATCCTTTTGGACAAGGTCCATCTCTTCCTTAACAGTCATGGTTATACCCCTCCCTGATTTTTTTAAAAACGAGAAGTGATCATCTTTTTTCGTGTATAGAATTCCACACCATCTTTTCCGTTCGCATGCAAATCACCGAAGAATGAGTTTTTTGCACCTGAAAACGGGAAAAATGCCATTGGGGCAGGAACTCCAATATTTACACCTAACATACCTGGCTCTGCATCTTCACGGAATTGGCGAACTGCTTTTGCATCATTGGTGAAAAGTGTTGCTGAATTCCCAAAACGTGACTTGTTTACGATTTCTAAAGCAGCGTCTAGATCATCTGCACGTAAAATGCTTAACACTGGTGCAAAGATTTCTTCTTTTGCAATTGTCATCTCAGGCTTAACATGATCAAAAATGGTTGCTCCTAAAAAGTATCCGCTTTCAAAGTCATTACTATCTTTTCGTCCATCACGGATTAGCTCAGCACCCTCTTCAATTCCCTTTTCAATGTATTTCAAGGCATTTTCACGGTTCGAATCGCGAATCATCGGAGTTAAAATAACACCATCATCTAACCCATTTCCTACCTTCACTTCATCAACCTTTTGCTTTAATTCTTGAACAAACTCACCTCCGTCACCAACAACTACTACCGCACTACACGCCATGCAACGTTGGCCCGCGCTTCCAAATGCAGAGCTAATAATGTTTTGAACGGCTGTATCCTTATCAGCATCAGGCATGACGATGTGATGATTCTTCGCTCCAGCTAACGCTTGGACGCGTTTTCCATTCGCAGCGGCTTTTTCATAAACATACTTACCGACTGGCTCTGAGCCAACAAAGGAAATCGCCTTTACATTTTCATGACCCAATAAACCATTAACTACATCATGAGCACCATGAACGACATTAAACACTCCATCTGGAAGGCCTGCTTCCGAGAAAAGTTCTACTAATCTATTAGCAAGGACAGGCGTACGCTCAGATGGCTTCAATACGAACGTATTTCCGCAAGCAATCGCTAACGGGAACATCCAACAAGGTACCATCATCGGGAAGTTAAATGGAGAAATACCACCTACTACCCCCAGCGGGTAACGAAACATTTGGGAATCAATGTCTGATGCAATAGTTGAGAGGGAGTCCCCCATTAAAAGACTTGGTGCACCAGCTGCAAATTCCACACATTCAATCCCTCGCAGCACCTCTCCATATGCTTCCTTATAGCTTTTTCCGTTTTCTTGCGTGACCAACTTCGCAAGCTCCTCATGATGTTCACTTAACAACTGCTGGTATTTAAATAATATTCGAGCTCTTTTTGGAACTGGTGTTTTACCCCAAGTTTTGAAAGCTTGCTTTGCAATAGCGACCGCTTGATCGACATCACTATAAGACGAAATCGGAACCTGTGCTAACACTTCACCTGTCGCTGGGTTAAACACGTCTTGATATTGCTCAGTATTTGCTTCCACCCATTTCCCGTTAATAAAGTTTTTAAGAGTAGTAGTTTCTTGCTTTGTGACAGTCATATGTCAAGACCTCCTAGTGGTTTTAAGAATATTCTTTATTTAAAGATGATGTTCAAAAAGTCCGGTAAAAATAGCTGTCGAATTTCTTCGTTACTCTGTCTCTCCGGTCCTCACGTATTAATAGCATACGTTCCGGTCCTCAAGACGATCGTGCCTCGAACTTCTCGGCTCTTTTGATCCTCCTTTTTGAACACGCATTTTAATGAGTATAACGTGATTGATTGGTTTATTCATTAGACAAAATGTGAAACAGTTCATCGATTCTAGTTTACTTTTGAAGAAGGCTTGGTTACATTACTATGTTTCGTTTGTTGAATTCCAGGTTGTTTTTTAACAAACAGAAAATAGGATGCAATCACTATTGCTGTGATAATTGCTGTTAAAATTAGTTGATTTCTCATCGAATCAATGAATACCATAGCGACTAATATTACCGTAATTCCTATAATGGTAAAATAGGTTAAATACGGATATAACCACATTTTTATTTGTAAGGCTTCTGGATTTTCCTTTTCCAATTTTCTCCTCATGCGTAATTGGGATACTGCAATAACCAAATAAACTAGTAATGCGATTGCCCCTGAAGAATTAACTAGAAATAAAAATACTTTGTCTGGAGAAATATAGTTCATAACTACCGCAATATAAGAAAAAAACGTCCCGGCAACGATAATGAGCATAGTGGGCAAATGAACCACTAGTAGGATTTGCCACTGCCATTTCCCCTAGCATCCTCATAATGAGAATAACAAGACCACCTGCTAGTGCATAAGAAACGATCGCCCCTGGTCCTGTAGTGTGGATTACTGCTCCACTACCAATGAAAAGTCCAGCCCCAATTACACCTGCTATAGCAATCATTGTCATATGACGCTTTTTTAACCCTTTTTGTAGATCTGTATTCGACCCCATCAAAAACCTCCTAAACGCTAAGTATTTAGCTGATGATAATATTCCCTACACTCTTAAATCGTCCCCCTTTTCTAAATATTCAAATATTACTTTATCAAACGTAGTTTATCATGTAACCGTTTTCATATCATTGGACAAAACATAAAAGATAGTTTGTGGAAATTTAACATTATGTAAATAACTCAAAAAAAAATGGTTAAATCCGTCTATGGGATTTAACCAAAAGAAATTCACGCTGACTTATTCAAACATAAAACTTACAAATTTTAAAATGCAAAATGACTCCTACTGTTTATTCATATACTTCCATGCAGATAGTGAAAACTCTATTGCAAGGCGCTTTTCGGTATTCATAAAGTCATCACCTAACAGCTCTTTAAGCTTATCAATTCGATGATATAATGTTTGTCGAACGATAAATAGTTTCTTCGAAGCTTCTTTTTTTGACCCACTAGAATCAAGAAGAACCTTTAACGTCTCCATTAAGTTCCCATTATTATTTTTGTCATACTCAATGACTGCACCTAGATATTCCATAATAAATTGCTCTAAATCACTATGTTTGTTAACTAGTGAAATTAAGCGGTATACATGTAAATCTTCGTAAAATGGAGTGTTAACTAGATTCTTCTTTTTTTGGATAAGCAAAACTTCTTTTGCCATCCGATAACTTTCATGAACTTGATCTAATTCATCAACCAGTTTCCCAATCCCAAAAGGGGCAGATGAATCCTCCACCCTAATTTGATCTGTCTTTATTAGTTGTTCAATTGCCTTACAAACTCTAGTCTTCCAATCATTCTTCCCTCTTTTATTTATTAAAATTGATACGATTTGGTTTGCTTCAAACGTAATAACCGGATGGAAACCATGTTGTTCAAAAATGGAACGTAATACAGCTAAATAATAAGTAATGTTGGAATTATCTATCTGAGTGTCAAATGTGCAAATGGAAACCGTACCGCCGTTTGGCTTAAAGGATGGATTAAGTGCTGAAAAATAATTTTGTATATCTTCTTTGCTATGTTTACCATCGAGCCATTCTTTTGCCCATTGATTTTCTCGGACCTTTTTCCTCTCTTCAACATATAGAATTCTTAAGAGGTCTTGCGACAATGCAGTTGCAGAGCGATCTAATACAAGTTGTTCATATTCATTGAATGTTTCTGTCTCAGAAAAAATCAATAGGTCAGCAAATTTATGGCCCATAGCCTGTATAGATTGATAGGCAAATGCTTTTTCTTTTTTGTCTGGGAAGAGGACCTTTTGCAAGTTTTCTTTGGATAGATTCCCCTCAACTCGATCTAGTAAGATTTCCCTTTGTTCCATTGGAATTTCCGGAGTAAAAAGGGCTTCCTTTTCTGATGTCGGGATATAGACTACCTGTACATGCAAAGTCTTACTTAAGAATCGTAAAATTCTTTTAAACGCATCAGGTAATAGGAGAATTTCGTTTAATTTATTTGAAATAATCTCCAGGTCAGCGATCATTTTATAATGATAGTTCATAAGTGATGTATTCAAATTCTGAGTAATATCGATAAAACGTACTTCTTTTTTGAAAATAATTAAAGGGAAGTTATATTGTTCAGCAAGAAGGATCATTTCCTCTGGGATATCTGAAATGTATGTATCAAGTTCAACACAAACCCCAGCAACATTGGCCTCTATTAACTGTTTTAAAAAAGATAGACTCGTTTGTTTTTCCTGCCAACCGACGCCAGTTGTTAAGATTAACTCGTTACCATTCAACAGCTTTCCTATCTGAGTTACCTCCATTATATGAACCCATTTAATTTCTCTGTCTAGTCCACTTACCCCTGCTTTCAATTCCGACTCTATAAAATAAGGGTGGTTAAGTATATCCTTAACGGTTAGTTTGTACGAAGTAATCAATTTCTCTCCCCCCTCTGAATACACTTCTTCTTTAATAATATCACAAGCATTTTCGAAGTAACTTTGTATTTTATTCAAAAAATGAATACCCAACACGCGTTCGCTTTTTTCCTATTTAATGGTATGATTGTATTAATTGAGTTGATGGTATATTTAATATAATGCGAGGTGGATCAATCCATGACGACTCCCTTTTCTGTTGATCGAGTATCCGTACGTAGGTTTCTATTAAATAAGCAATCTCTATTAACACCTGCAGAGAACACTTCTGTTTCAGAATCAACTGACTCTGAAGACACATTACGAATGGTTGAGAAACTTGAATGTGTTCAACTTGATCCAGTTTCTGTCGTGGAACGGAATCAACACTTGGTATTGGCAGCGCGGATTCCGGGATATAATCCTAAGCATTTAGATCACCTTCTCTCAGAAGGAAAGGTTTTCGAGTATTGGGCCAATGCAGCTTGTGCTATTCCGGTTGAAGACTACCCTATTTTTGAACCAATTCGGGATCGAATTCGTAAGCAAGTACAAGAGCCATTGGAAAAATTAGAACTTATAGCGGAAACTGTTTTAGAGCGTTTGAAATCGGAAGGTCCTCTCCCTTCACGTGCATTTACTTCAGAAAACCGTGTCCATGGTTACTGGGACAATAAAATACCAAAGACGAAAGAAACGTCCCTTGCTCTTAACCTACTTCTTGATGCAGGAATAATCAGGGTTGTACATAGGGAACGAACTGAACGATTCTTTGACCTGACAGAACGGACAATCAGTGTGGAGAGTTTGAATGCTGCAAAGTCAATTGAAGAATCTGCTGCCCGTGAAGCCTTAATCGAGAAGTACATCCGTGCTTATCGAGTATTTGATCCACGGGATTCACGTTTTGGATGGCAAAAGATGATCGCTGCGGAGAGGCGTACGGAGATTGAGCAACGTGTTCAAAATGAAACTGTGCTTCCACTCCAGATTGAGAATGTGAAACGCCAGTATTATATGATGGCTGAAGATTTGGAAGAGCTAGAAGAATTCATTCGATCAACAAAACAGGAGTATTTGCCTCTAGAAGGACCGATAATCTTCTTACCTCCACTCGATAATTTACTTTGGCGACGTGAACGAATCAGCGATCTATTTGAGTTCGACTATAAATGGGAGATTTACACCCCACAAGCTAAACGGAAATATGGACCTTACACGATGCCGATTCTATATGGAGACCGGTTGATCGGACGAATGGATCCACTCCTTGATCGTAAAAAGGAAGTACTGAACGTCCGCCAGCTGCACCTTGAACCTGGAGTTAAAAAAACAGCTAAACTTCGCAGAAGCATCCGTGAAGCACTTGAAAAGTTTGCCGAGTTCAACAAAGTGAAGGATTTGATAATTGAACAATCAGATATAAAATTGTGATTCTAATAGTATGTTATATTTTTTTTCTAAATGAAAAGCACCACTTATCGTAGTTAAGCCTCTCTTCATAGAATCTGTGAGCATCTATTCTTTGGATTCCCGATTCTAAGGCTACATATTCTGCCCCGTTTTCTTTTGCCCAAGCATGAATATAATTTAATAATTTTTCACCATATCCAAGGGAACGGTGTGAAGCATTTGTTACCAAATCATATATAAATACATGACGTTTACTATAAAAATTAACTCTGAAGCTTAAGCCTGCCAAAGCTACAATATTATCTTCAGCAAATAATGCAAATAGTCGATATCCATCTTCTTTCATCTCACTAAGCAATTCAAGATATGTATTTTCCACTAAATCAGAACGAAGCTGATTCATAATGGGGAAGGCTTCTTTCCACTGTGCAGAAGTTGTTAATTCTAAGATCTTTTCCGTTGTAACTTTCATCTTAAATCCCCCCGTAAACCTTAATATGATGTGTTTCTACACAAGAAATAAAACTCCTTTAGTGTCTCTAAATAAAATACCTTCCTTTTCAATTAAACTGCACTAAGGAAGAAATGACAAGATTCTGACCGCAATTTCTTTTTAGAGAGATCGAATTCATCCTATCGCTAAAGTAATGGGCTTTCTTCGCTCCCCTTTCTGTAATTCAAATAGCTGGGGTGTCACATGCTGAGCATGAAATAAAGAACGCAATCCGTCTATCTTTATAGGATTACTTTTGCCACAATACTATTTTATCATTGCTTTAAGGCTTTTTACCTGAACGGCACCCCCATTTATTTCGACTAACGAAATAAATACACCTATTGTCCTACCGACAAATTTATAATAATTCCGACAAATACATCATGGTGAATGCACATTATTTTGCTATAATTTTTACCAATATTACGAAAGGAGTGGTAGTTTGATAGATTCAGGTCGAAAATCCATCACCTCAGATTCAACATCTAGACGTAGAAAGAGAAGAAAAAGTCTTGGTTTAGTATTTGTAAGTTTGTTGTCACTTTCACTTGTAACTTCTGCAGCCCTTCCGTCTCAAGCACAGACACAGAATAATTCAATTACGGGATTTGCTGAGGAAAAATCAGATTGGCAGCAACAGTTTGAAGCGATTTTTTCTGAAAAAGTCAGTACGGATGAAATCAAACAAAATTCGCGTACAATGAGTAAACGTATACCACTTGTTGGTACGAAAGGAAACGAGTCCTCCCTCAATTATGAGTTAAAACAGCTTCGGAAAGCCGGACTTGATCCAGAAGTAAAATCCTACAGCGTATACATGTCAGAGCCGAAAAACATATCCGTAACACAGACTGCTCCACAGCAACAAGAACTAAAAGTAATCGAAGATTTACCTCCTGAGTTCGCAAAAAAGGTTGTTCCCGGTTACAACGCTTATTCTCCAGCTGGGAATGTAGAAGCCGAACTAGTCTATGCAAACTATGGTAGACCAGAAGATTTCGCAGAGCTTGAACGAAGAGGTATTTCCGTAAAGGACAAGATTGTGATTGTTCGATACGGAAAAAACTTCCGTGGAGTTAAACCAGAACAGGCAGCGAAACGCGGTGCGATTGGTATGATTATTTATTCTGATCCCGCCGATGATGGATATACCAAAGGTGCGGTTTATCCAGAAGGTCCTTGGAGGCCTGCAGATGCCATCCAACGTGGAAGCATCCTCTACATCTTCCGTTACCCAGGTGATCCGCTTACACCTGGTAAACCTTCCATATCAGGGGTAAAGCGAATCAATCCTGATGATGCGGAATCTTTACCGACAATACCTACGACCCCGTTGTCATATGGGGAAGCAAGTCCACTTCTTGAATCCATGCAAGGGCAAGAAGCACCTGAATCATGGCAAGGTGCCCTTCCGTTTACGTATAATCTAGGCCCAGGACCGGCCAAAGTTCGTCTGTCACTAGACATCGATTACAAACGGAAACCGGTAAACGACGTTATCGTACGCATCCCGGGTTCGAAGTATCCAGAACAAACGATTGTCATCGGTGCCCACCGCGACACATGGGTCGAAGGAGCCAGTGATAATATTTCCGGTTGGACGGCTGCGATGGAAATTGCCCGGGTTCTCGGTAAAATGTATCAAAAAGGGTGGCAGCCCGAACGTTCCATCGTAATTGCAGGATGGGACGGTGAAGAATATGGCCTTCTCGGCTCTACAGAATGGGTAGAGGAAAATAGAAAGGACCTGACGAAAAATGCAGTAGCCTACTTGAATATGGATGGGGTTGCTGGACAATTTTTCAATAGTTCAGGGGTTCCTTCCATGCAAGATCTAATTCATGCCGTAACGAAAACGGTTGAAGAACCAAGATCAGGTCTGTCAATCTATGACGACTGGTTCATAAGATCCGGAAGGGAAATTCCAAAGCTCGGCCAGCTTGGAAGCGGTTCTGATTATACCGCATTTATCGATCATATTGGTGTCCCTTCAGCGGGTATAGGATTCAGTACACCTGGAGGATTATACCACAGCGCGTATGACAATTCAGATTCGATCGAGCGCTTTTTCGATCCTGGATATAAACACCATGCAGCTGCATCCCGTGTTACAGGAAAAGTAGCATTAAGACTGGCAAATGCGGATGTCATTCCTCTACAATATTCAGATTATGCTGATAACGTTGTATCACTACTCGAAGATATGGCAGACAAGAACACTACAGGTGTTGATCTGTCTAATGTTATTAACCAAGCAAGGGAATGGAAAGCAGAAGCTGAAGCACTCGAAAGAAAGGCGGACGGGATCCTGGAAGATGGTAAGATCACTCGTAAGGAACGCCGTCAACTTAAACATATTAATCATGCACTGATTCAGCAGGAACGTGATTTGACACGAAAGAAAGGGCTACCTGAACGTCCATGGTTCAAACACCAAGTATGGGCACCAGGACTGACCACCGGCTATGCGGCACAGCCGTTGCCAGCACTTGCTAAAGCACTGAAAGATGGCGAAATAGAAGCATTCCAACAAGCTGCAAAGCAACTTGAAAAAGCGTTGTTTGATGCTACAAAAACGACCGAGTCTGTTCAATAGGATTTGAAGGTATCTCCCATCTCAATATAATGGGGGTGACCCCAAGCACGGAGTCACCCCCATTTTTCATAAAAAAGTGATAAAGTGCAGATAAAATGTCTCCTATGACAATAGAGCTATTGATTTTCTGCTAAATCTTTAAGAGGTTGTTCACAACATCCATGCCAAAATTGACACCGCGATAGACACACACTTTAATACTTTTGTTAGCAATAGAAAAAAGTAATTCGCCTTTTATTTATGATTTAACTGGAAATAATAGTTATTAAAGAATATATTTCAGAAAGGCGAAATTACGAGTGCATATTTTGTTATCAATACTTGTCGTAATAGCTTCTATATATTTAGGAGACTGGAAAAACTGGAAGCGGTATTATCCTACTATGTTATTTATAGCTCTATCTAATTTGTTGTATAAATTGTTTGCCCTTACATATTTTCATCTTTGGGAAGCTCTTCCAAACTTTTTATTGTTAGATAAATTAAGTGTTTACTTTCTTCATGTATTTATTATTAATCCTTTTTCAGCCTTTCTTTTCTTATCGAATTATCCAAAAACAAAAGGAGCACAAGTTTTTCATACCGCAAAGTGGATACTCATTTATTTGGTCCTAGAATGGATTGCTGTTCATAATGGAAGTATAAATCATTACAAAGATTGGAATATGGGTTGGTCAGCCCTCTTTGTGATTGTCATGTTTTTATTGCTAAGAATACATTTCCTATATCCATTTCGAGCATTAGTGCTATCATTGTTCCTCACATTGTTTTACTTGATTGTATTTGATTATTTGTAATTAATCGAACGAAGTAATTTGGATCGTTCCCTTAGACTGTTTTTAAACAATCTAAACCACTAATGATTGGTTTTTGCGTTGCTCTACTGTAGAAAATTCAAAATTTCATTTGATACAGATTTTTCTATCCAATGAAATCGGGTTGCTTCCTGAAAGCAATAAAGGTGTTCACCTTGGCTATTATATATAGTAATCCATTTAGAAAAGGGAGCCGGATTGAGCATGGAAAGAGTGATATTGTGGGGTTTACTTATTATCGGTATTGCTTTATTATTATATAGTTTAAGAAAATTGCCGTTTAAAGAATGGCTGTTTGTTTATTTATTGACCACTTATTTTTCAATTATAATTGGAACTATTGTTGTAGAAGAAAATATGCTTGATTATCCTATAAAATTTCTAAATAAACATTTTGATTCCAGTCTGCTTTATGAATACCTTTTGTTCCCCGTTGTTTGTCTTTACTTTTACCGAACCACCTATCACTCAAGATATTTCAATATACTTCTGCAAGGGGGATTATATACCACTGCTTTAACGATCATTGAGGTACTTTTGGAAAGATATACTGATTTAATTAAATACAACTCATGGACATGGATATATACGTTTACAAGCGTCTTTATTCTATTGGTCTTTATCCGTATTATTGTACAATTGATATATAAAGAAAAATAAAGAAAACTTGGCTAGCACCAAGCCTTAGCGCAGGTGATCGCCTTAGTTGCGCTTATACTATAGAAAGTATTTTTTATACTTTCTTAACGTGTAAATTAAAAACTTTCTTCCTTTAAAAAACAAACAAAAGGACTCGTACGTATGAGTCTTTTTGTTTGTTTTTTTGATAAATGCCATTAATGCATTTGATGTTTTTAATTAATTGTTGCACTGTCGTTAAGTTTTTCCGTATGACTCGATGAAAATACTTTTCGTTTTTTATGGTAGAAAACATAGGAGCCAGCTATCAAAATGTATCCAAAAAAGAAAATCACCAATCCACTGGCCGGGTCACCTACTGATATGCTTGAATACATAGCACCCGTCAAATCAATTACAAATCCAGCATAAGCCCATTCCTTAAGTCGAGGAAAGCCAGGGGTCAGTATCGCGACCACACCTAACAATTTGGCAATTCCAATAAAGGGAAGAAGATACAAGGGGTAACCTAAATGATTGAATAAATCAACTGCTTCGGGAGTAGACATGATATCAGGAATCGAACCTAAGAGCATTAATGCTGACAAGAGACCTGTGAAAATCCAGTAGGTAATCCTTATTTTTTTCATGATACTTACTCCTCCTTTAGGTTGAAGGTTCTTAAAACGTCACCAATAGTTCCTCAAGTCGATCAAGCGTTGATTTTGCACCTTCAATGGCTCCATACTCCTTTACCACTTTGTCGAGTTCTTCTTCAGACTTGAAGATCATTCGCATGGTGAGCACGGTTTTATTGTATTGCTCTTCAAACGTAACTATCACTCTAATTTGTAAACTACTAAAGTTTTGTTTAATTAGTTTCCAGATTATCGACCTTTTCACTATCTGTTTCCTTATTAGAATATAGAAAAAGACCATAATCTTGCATAACAGAGGTGTGCCCCATTTGTCGCAACATAGTGGCTATATTGCCACGGTGATAGGATCCGTGAGTGACAACATGAAGTACCGATTCAGAAATAGACGTATCAAGTATCCCAGCGTATGGATTATCAACTACAATTTCCTTTTCTACATCTTCTTGATGGTCAAGATAGGCTTTAAACCTTTTGTATAGGTCGAAAAAGATGGTTTCCATTTCGTCAATACTTTTTGTTTCCACCTGTTCTCTTAATTGATTTGTGGACGCCATTGCTTCCTTCATGCTTTTACCTGAGACAATCTCAAACCATCCACGATCTACAAGATAAATGTGAGACAACACCTTCGATACTGAAGAAAATCCAGTCTGAATTTCCTTATGATAAATATCCTTTGGAAGTTCCTTTAAACGATCGATTATAACGCCATTTGCCCATACGTGGTAGTCGTACATTTTTAATGCAGAATGCAGCATTCAAAATCCTCCTTTTTTAAGGGTTATTGATACCTGAATTTCCAATTTCAGTCTTTATATTCTCTATGAAAATAAGAATACCTCTTTTGCTAAAAGAAATACTGAAGATGCCCATTGACTATGAGAATAGAGTTGGGTTTATTGATAGAAAAGATAAATTATTCGATCGAGATTTGACATGCATTTAGCATGAACAACCTTACGAAATTAAAAATAGCCAAGCCAAACGGTCCACAGCTAATTTTGATGCATTATAAACTAACGTCACTAGATCAAAGTGAACCTTGGCACGTTTTCCAGTACGATAACGAACATTGTTTAGTTGAAAATATTCCTTGAGATACGCATTTACACGTTCTACCGCGGTACAACGTTTAAATAAGGTTTTCCAAGCTTTGGACCCTCGGGCTGGTGCTGTATATTTTCTAAGATCTGTCGTGATTTTCACTTTGTATACCTTTTGACAGAGACCTTCGTTAGCTAAAGGAAAGTCTTTGCACTCGCTTGGATGAGTATATTTGAGTGTTTCATATTTCTGATCAAAACGATCATATCGATAGGAATGTTGGCGATTAAAGACACAAGTAGGTGCGAAATGTTTATCAGTGAAATCGTTAGGATTACTTGGCGTAAAGGTGATCTTGACAGGAATTCGACCGGAATTGGCTGTGAATATGACTCGCGCAAATAGTGAATTAAACAAAGTCACTGTTCAATCAAACTTAGTATGATTGACTGGTTTAGTAATTCCAAAATGGAAAACCCCCGCTAAGCGGGGGTTTAATGACTGCTAGATTAACACCTCATGATTTATTTTTTGGTTTAGTTTATCTTTAGAGCATAGCCCATATGGTAAGCACAATGGCCGATTACTGCGAGGGTCTTTTATAATGTCACTTTTAACACCATATATATTTTCTAAAGTATCAGGCACCATAACCTTTTCAGGTGTTCCCGTTTTCACGACTTTTCCATTTTTAATTCCAACCATATGATGTGCATAGCGGCTTGCATGATTTAAATCATGGACTACCATAATTATCGTTTTGTTATCTTCATGATGAAGTTTCTTCAATAAGTTTAGTACTTCAATTTGATGAGCCATATCTAAAAAGGTCGTCGGTTCATCTAAAAATAAAACAGGGGTATCTTGAGCGATCGCCATAGCAATCCATGCTCGTTGCCGTTGCCCTCCTGATAAATGATCAACGGCTTGGTAAACAAATTCATACATACCCGTCATTTCTATCGCCCATTCAATGATTTCTTTATCTTTCTTCGTGAGTGACCCAAAACCCTTTTGATGGGGGAAACGTCCATAGGTTACCAATTCAGACACCGTTAATCCTTCTGGAGCCACTGGATTTTGCGGTAAAATTGCAAGTCTTTTGGCTACTTCTTTTGTCTTTTCCTCGTAGATCGATTTCCCGTCAAGGTAGACCGAACCTCTTTTCGGTTTTAATAGTCGGGCTATTGCCTTTAAAATCGTGGACTTGCCTGACCCATTTGCTCCAACTAATGCGGTAATTTTCCCAACTGGAATCGTTACGTTTAGATTTTCAACAATAAGGTTTTCACTATAACCAATATTTAGCTCCTGTGTTACAAACACTTCGTTTCACCTCTTATGAATCTCTTATTTTCCGAGATTTTGAATGACCGCTTCCACTCCAGCTATTTGTCCTAAGAAAAAGGTATCGCTAGCAAGTGTATCCATCGTGTATACTTGGTTGTTTTCAACAGCATGCAGCCCTTGCCAAACTGGATTATCATTCCATATATGAATAAGCCCATTTTTATCGTCTGCATTCATTTGTCTTCTATTTTCTGCGATAAAGATATGATCCGGATTAATCTTCGTCAATGCCTCCACGCCGATTCTTCCATTCTTCTCTTCTGGCAACCCTCCAGGAGCTGTTAAACCGATTTCATCATAATAAACAGGAAAATCTTTCGGATTCATCACTGTGAAATCCTTCCCATTTGAAATGAGGAAAAGAATGGTTTCATTTTTATGTTCCGCTGCAACGACACTTGCTTCCTCTACTTGCTTATCAAATTCAGCAATCAGTTCTTTTGCTTTATCCTCTTTCCCAACAATTTCAGCTATTTGTGTAAGACGAGAACGAACTCCCTTAGAAAAATCAATGACGATCGTTGGAGCAAGATTATTGAAATCATCATATTTATCGACTTTTTTACTTTCACTACTCATCAGCATGACATCTGGAGCATTTGCTACAATTGTTTCCAAATTGACATGTCCACCAAGATCAGCGATATCTTTTCCTTCTGCATATTTAGCAAAAATGTCTGATCTTTCTTTTGTGCTAATACCTTCTGACATAATAGGCGCTTCATCTAATACAAGCAGGTAATCTGTTATCATAATGTCAACACTTGCAATTCTATCTGGCTTCTTTTCTAACTCAAATTCCCCTTTCACATGCTGAATAGTCCTTGGGAATTGAGATGTTGCTTCTGTTTCTTCCTTTTGATCCTCTTCAGCAGCTGCCGCTTGACTCGTTTCTTCCGTTTCCGTACTTCCGCATGCTGCGAGCAAAACACACAATAAAACCGAAAATATCCCCATTAATTTCTTTTTCATCATTCTCATCCTTCCAATTATGCTTTTGATTTTATTAATAAATATAGAAAATAAGGAGCTCCTAAAAGGGAGATCACAACCCCAACTGGTATTTCTGTGTTTTCCATAATACTTCTGGCAATCGTATCTGAAGTTAAGACAATAAGAGAACCGACCAATGCTGAAATAGGAAGCATAAACTGATGCTGCGGTCCGACAATCCTGCGGGCGATATGTGGACCTAGCAGCCCAATAAAGCCAATACCTCCTCCTATTGCGACACTGGAAGCCGCTAGACCAACTGCTGCTCCAAGTAAGATGAGTCTCTCTTTTTCAATTGAAACCCCTAAACTACCGGCAAGATGGTCATTAAGACTGAATAAGTTTAAAATAGGAAACTTGTAATATACAAAAGGCAGTAAAAGGATCGTCCAAGGTAGTAGGGCGAGCACAAACTTCCAATTGGATCCCCATAGATCTCCCATTTGCCACATCACGACAAATTCTAGATTTCGAGGATTAAGTTTTAACGTTAAGATGATCGTAATGGCACTAATTCCCGCTGCAACCGCTATCCCAACAAGCAATAACCTTGTAGGTTCGATTCCCTTATTCTTTTTAAAAGAAAGAAGATAGATGAGTATCGCAGTGAACCCAGCCCCGATTAAGGCTAAGAATGGCATTAAGAATGCAGACCCCTGTGTTTGGTTAGGAAACAAAGCTACAAAAACAAGAACAGCGAGGCTTGCTCCAGCATTGATCCCTAAAATGCCCGGGTCGGATAGATCATTTCGTGAAATCCCCTGTAAAATAGCTCCGGAGACCGCTAACCCTGCTCCTACTAAAACGGCGATGACCATTCTCGGCAGGCGTAAGTTAAAAAGAACCAGGTTTTGTTGATGGGTGCCACCACCAACCAGAGTTTGAATGACTTCAATGGGGGACATACTGAAGGTCCCAGAATTCATACTTATAATAAAGGAAATGATCACTAAACCAGAAAAGACAATCATCATTTTTATACTGTGAGTTTTGCGATTTTGCTGAAAAATATCTGGCTTCATGCAAGCTCTCTCCTCTCTTTACGCGCCAAGTAAAGGAAGAAAGGAATACCAATGACAGCAATAATCGATCCAAGCGGTGTTTCATAAGGCATATTGACTGTTTTAGCCCCAATATCAGCAAGAACAACTAACAAAGCCCCAATCACTGCTGAACAAGGAATAATCCAACGGTAGTCTACACCAACCAGGTATCGAACGATATGTGGAACGATAAGCCCTATAAATCCTACCCCACCAACTGTTGAGACCGCTGCACCTGACAAAATTAACACGATTAAAGTGGCTAAACCCCTTATTAGCTTTGTCCGTTGTCCTAATCCAATCGCAATCTCTTCACCAAGACTTAAAATTGTAATAAAACGAGATAGAATGAAAGCTGCAATGATTCCCCCTGCAATCCATGGTGCCATAACTGATACTTGAAGCCAGTCAGCCGTCGATACTCCGCCAGCTGACCAAAAAGTAAGATCATAGGTAATTTGATACAATAAAGTGATCGCTTGACTTAAACCAGTTAGTAAAGATCCAATAACTGCTCCTGCCAGAACAAGTCTTACGGGTGAAAGCCCTCCTTTTGCAAAAAAGGCAACTCCATAAACAAGTCCTGCTCCTAGAGCAGCCCCAATAAATGAAAATATAATCATCGCTTCAAATGGCAGTTTAGGGAAAAAAGCAAATACCAGGACTAAAACAAAACCTGACCCTGCATTTACTCCAAGCAGGCCGGGATCTGCTAAACCATTTCTAGTCATTCCTTGCATCATTGCCCCTGCCACTGCAAATCCAGCCCCGACCAATGCCCCAGCAAGCACCCTTGGCAACCGGATGCTCCTAATAATTTCATGCAATTCATCCTCGGGATTAAAGGAAAAGAGACTATGCCATAATGTGCTTAAGGAAATTTCTCTTACACCGATCATAATCGAGGCCGCCATTGCGAGAATAATCGCCATCAAACCGATCAATAAAATAGCTGCTGCAGCTTTTGGTCTTGCACGAACTTGATAGCTATTTTTCGTCTGAATGCTCGCCATGCTCCATTGCTCCTCTAGTCTTTTATCACTGTCAGCTTTTCTTCTGCAGCCGTTCTTTGTTTTGCTATTGGGATTGCATATGGAAAGCCAATATGTAGGAGCCCCACAATCTTTTCTCCAGGTTTCACACCAACATGGGTACGAAAATTTGGTGAATAAATATATTGGTTTGTTTTCCAAATTACACCGATACCTTGTTCCCATGCTGCCAATTGAAAATTTTGAATCAGTGCGCTCATAGCTGCGAAATCCTCCTCCCATTCTTTTTGCCGAGGATCTTCGTTCATCACAACCAGTAAATGAGCAGGGATCCGTTCCATATATTCCTTTATTGTTCAGGACTCTTTTTCGCATTCACCTTTCCTTTACCTAATTCTTGAACAATTGCGTCCACTAATTGCTTTTTTCCTTCTTCAAGGAATAAGATGAAACGCCAAGGCTCTCTCAGTCCATCATTGGGAGCCCAAACAGCAATATTTAACAACTCACAAATTAACTCATGTGGAACGGGTTCCTCTTTAAACTTTTTAATGGAACGCCTTTCTTTTATCATGTTAGCGACTGCCATTTCTGGTACTCTATTCATTCATTTACCTCCAACAAACAATAATGATAATCATTTTCAATTGAATTATGACAAAAAAAAATCCACTTGAAAATGGACAATACTCTATTTTTATTTTACAATTCTCCAAAATGTCTTAACATAAATGCATTCTTACTTCTGATAGAAGTCGAGCATTTCCCATCGCTGAGTTTGTGAGAAATGGAAATTCCCTAAAATGGTAAATATTACTATTAAATAGTGTTTGAAGTTGATCGATTTCAACCTTTGTGTCGTGATCTGCAAAAAGGAGAATGTGATTTGCTCGGTACTCATTTAATACGTCCCACGTAATATCTCTAAACTGCATGCCTTTTATATTTTTGGGCGGATTTAGCTCTAAGTCTCGGTAGAGTACATCACTTATTTTCCTTCTCTTTTCTCCAAAAATTCGAATATGATTATTTGTTAGTCTTATTGCAAGAACGGTCTGATCTGCTAGTTTTTTCTTCAATTGATCTCGCAATATTTTTGCCTCTTGATCATATTGACGAAGCCAAGAATGTGCTGCTTCCCTGATTTCTAAACTTTCAGCAAGTTGATAAAGATGATCTTTCCATGTGTTATTTTTAACTGGGATAAGTGCAGTGCGAGAAATTTGCGTAAGGTGTTCATAATAATGGTTGAATTCATTCGAACCAACAATCAAATCAGGCTCTAGACATTGCAGTTCATTTAAGTCAAATTTAATTTTAGAGACCTTTTTCAACAAGCTTTTATGATTCGATTTATTTGATGACAAAGCGCAAATACTGGATAATTCACCGCCTAGAGCTAAAAAGTCACCAATAAAAACAGGAGTCAAAATTACTACCTTCTTTCTTAATGAATTTCTAAAAATAATAGGGGAAATACCTATATTCCTTTTAAATACCCTACTAAAATAATACTCATCTTCATATCCAACCCCTCTAGCAACTTCAGAAATCTCAATATTAGTTGACAAGAGCGTTTTTTTTGATTGATCCAGTCTTTTATTCGTTAAATAATGCAGCGGCGTCATTCCTGTATATTCTTTAAAGTAGTGATAAAAAGAAGATGTATTCATTTCTGCTAGTCGTGCCATTTGTTCAATTTGAATTTTTTCTGCATAATTTTCGTCAAGATAAAGTTTCACCTGAGAAATTGATTCTGCAATATTATTTGTTTTTTTGAAGTAATTTGCTTGGGTCTCAACTTCTTTATAGACCAATTTTAGAAGTTTAATAAAATGGGAATTCGTTGTACCTTGTTGGCTATAACCATTTTCTTCGTTTAAAATTATTTCGCAAAGCTTTTCGAATTGTTGCTGTACTATACTACCGATTCTGATATTTGTTTGATACACATCTAATAGGTTATTATCCTTTAAGATCCAGTTGCCTTTTTCCCAAGAAACATATGCACATTGAAAGCGTATCAAAAATATATTTAATGATACAGCTGTAAGGAGATTTATACTTCCTTTTGCCTCAGAAGGAAGTATAATGAAGTCGTTCTTTTTTATAGCAGTCGTTTCCTGCTTGGTCATATATTCTGCTTTACCATCTACTACATACATAATTATTTTTTCTCGTTCTTTTTTTAACTGTCTCAAAGAAAAAGACTTTTCTATTTTTTTGTAACTAACCTCTTCTATATGAAAAACCATATTATACAACTGATTTCTATTAAACAAGTTAAATTCAACCCTTTCTTCTTAAAATGATAATGATAATTATTATCAATTTAAATTAATATGGTTGATTTTACAATATTGTTAATTAATCTACATAATTATTTTTCTTCGTTGGCTTGCTGGAATAATGTAATCACTTATCAAAGCTGGATTTAAGAACAATAACTTCTATCGCTTCTTAACTGAGAGAAGTTGGCCTATTTTTTTAATTGGTACTGAGAACGGCCTAACCATAATCGGTAAGGCCGAATAAATTAATTAGTATCTTTTTAAAAGAAATGATGAAAAGAATATCGATCTAGTTTAAGGAAATCAGGTTCATTATTTAATATCCAAAACAATAATATTACTTATTTCGATTCCTATATAATAAATAAAAATGATTATCTAAACTAGCTCAGTATAAGTAATTGTCTTTGTTGATGCACACAATGTAACAGAACGGCTAAACCATTCTCCTTTGAATTTGCTTCGATTAAATCGATAGCAAAATTCGTCTAAATAGGATTGGAGATACTTAGAATCAAGTCCGTGGAAGGTTCCACCAACAATGCTTTAGCATTCGAAAGAACAGTGTGTAACCAGTGTAAGTGGTCTGGACTTTCTTTCGCATTATAGATTTGATACTCATGCTTAAAACCAGCCTCATCAAGTGCTCGGTATAGTACTTTAGGCCAAATGCCATGTCAAGTATAGGTTTTTAGCGAATTTTCGAATAATTATTTACACATCTTTTTATATTCATATTCTAATTCACTTAATGTTAACTCATATAACTGACGATCGTCCGTTGATTTGTAGGATTCCAATTTTAACATTTGTTGAATCAACTGTTCTTTTCGGTTCATTATTACTTTTACTTTATTTAAAATATCACCCATTTTCATAATCTCCTTTAGAATTTTTACGTCGATGACCTAATTTTTGTTTCTTAATTTTGCTCATTAAATACATTTTATGTGGTATGGTTTACTGCTTCGTTGTTTAAATAATTCTCCAATTTCACTTGAAGTTCACTTGATTCAATTAATTTGTTTGTATAACTCAGAAAAGACGCTTCATCCCCTGTATCAAGTGTTTCATTTATCTTAAATTGGAAATAGTTTATCTTTAAGTCTATTTCCAAGACAGATAAAAGTCGTTCTTTCATAAAATACTGCTCCAAATCTTCGAGGGCTATGTAGAAAATACATAGGTCATTGATCCCAACTAAAAAATACCATCCGTTAGCCATCGTGAATTTACGTTCATTAGTGACTTCGATTATATCTCCTTTATTAATTGTTAAAAAATTCGCATGATCACCACCCGGACAAAAACAGTCAATTTGATGTTCAAACGTTTTTACTGCGATTAAATGTCCAAACATTCTCTTCTCTCCCATTAATGGTATAGTTTCGAAATTTTGAACTGAAACTCCATATCAAAAGGACTTTTCTTTTTGATACGATCAGTGCAAAAAATCCTCATTTCGTCTGTTAATCCCTTTAAAGCTGCTTGGACTGTCTTTACATTTGTGTGTAAAAGGACAACTCCTGCATTCTGTTAGTGAATTTGTTTTTGTATAGTCATTTGGATGTTGCAGAAGATCTTTCATATACTTTAGGTACATGTTTCCTTGAGCAACATTGTTCATTGTTGGTGAAAAAGTATATTTTTTACCCTCTAATAGAGTGTTGATTTCAATTTTTTCAGGAAGTTTTCCAAATGCTTCATTCGAAAATACAACCATTAAGTGATTATATAGTTGGATCATTTCCTCGTCTGCTTCCACAAGGAATTTTTTTACAGTAAAAGAATAGGTTGACCATTCTGCTAATTCAATAGTTAATGAAAGTTGAGTTTCCAGTTCCTCAATATAGGTATTCAATTTTTGATACAAAAATAACGGTGGCTTCTGCTTTTTCTTCATAGATAAAAATTGAAGCAAATGATCTGTTGTCTTTGCTAAAACCATGTAGTAGTGTACCTTCGATTCGAATAACTGTGGACTTACGTTTTTCCAATACCTATCGATCAATTTCAATACATTAAATTTGTTTTGTGCATCCAGTGGAAGTTGATAAAAGTTCTGGACCACCTGATTAATTATAAATTGAATAACCTGTCTCCATTTTACTTGGATGGGATTTAACAATAAAACATGTTGATAATAATATTTATAAGGACACCTTATAAACGACTCTAAGTGATAATCGGTCATAGTTTTCACAGAGACTAGTGGGTGCCTGCTTGTCATTTAGTTGATCCTCCCTTTCCTTTAAACAATTAAGGTTCTTAAGAATGTAACAAATTTCTTCCCGAACGTTCGGCAGGCTTCTTCTTCTTCCTTCTCTGGTGTTAATTCAACTTTTAGTCCATGAGGATACACCTCCGCCCCTCGCTCTCTAAGCCTTTCCATTATGATGTCTACTGCTGCACCGTATTGTGGATAGGCTGAATCACACGAACCAAAAACGGCTGCTTTTTTTCCTGTTAAATTAATGCTCTCCATTTCATCATAAAAATTCAAAAAATCATCAGGTAATTCACCGTCTCCCCAAGTATAAGCTCCTAACAAAATCCCATCATAACCTTCTAATTCATTCGCTTCTGGCCCACTCATAATATCTATTACTTCTAAGTCCTCCCCCACCTCTCGCACACCTTCAGCAACGGCTTCTGCCATCATTTCTGTATTACCACTCATGCTAGCAAAAATCAGAATTATCTTTGCCATTTATATCCCCTCCGAAATAATGATCACCATTCTCAACAAAAAGAAAAAATTTAATCCTATACTACATTTTTAATAGCTTGATATATCGAACACCAAGAACGCTTAGCATAAAAAATGGGAATAGCTTGATTTTTAGCCCGCTGCTTTATAACTGCTGACAGATTATGATTAACGTAATCCGTTAATACAAGAATAGAACTAATATTTTCTGGTATACCTTTTTTAACCATTTGTACTTTTCTTCCACTAATGTGTACGACTTTATCAAATCCAACAGATACTAATTTGTCGGGAATAACACCTAAATGATCTGCACCTACGATAAGTAAAGAACGCATGTATCTATCCTCCATAATTCAAATAGTAAACTTTGGGCTATATCTACATCACACAAAAAGAATAGTTTTTATGGGTTATCAGCCATTCATATTGATAATGATTTTCATTCTCTATTAAACATTCTAATTGATAATCATTATCACTGTCAAGAAGATCCGTTGTAATTATCAAAAAGAACTAGAGTAGAGAAAATACGCCTCTACTCTAGTTCTTTTTCGGAAGAAACTATAAATATTTTAGTTACATAGGCGTAATCTCTAGCTCCAGTTCCCAGCACAAGCGCTTTTTTCTTTTTACACTACTTTTTCAAAAAGTAAGCGTTTCTAAAATTGCTTACTTCAATATCACTGTTCTATCACTTCTACACCTGCGTCTTTCCCTTGGTTCTGTCCCACCTCGGCTCCAGACTCATCCAACTCATCAAGAACGCCAAATTCTTGATCGATCGGCAACAGCTTATGTTTTGAAACTGTAAAATAGTATACAATCGCTCCGCCGTATATAACCGCTAACACTATTAAAAGCGGTACGTCCAATCCAAACAGCGGCAACGTTGACCCTAGAATACTGTAATAGATAACACAGAATAACGAGAACAGCCCCAATATCAAGGCAAGCGTGGGTACCCAAGGGTAAGCAACTTTAAATGGTCTTTTTAAATCCGGTTCTTTTATCCGTAATACGAACAGCGAGATGAGGCTTAAACAGTACATCATTGCCGCTCCGAACACGGCTAAAATAATTAACTGGTTTGCAAATGTGGCGTTCCCCGCGGCGATGACACCGATTGCACCTGGAAGAATCAATCCCCACGTCGGAATTTGTCTCTTGGAAAGCTTCGATAGAAATTTCGGTAAATAGCCTGCTCTTGAAAGTGCGAACGTCTGTCTTGAGTAACCGATAATAATTCCGTGCAAACTCGCAATAAGTCCTGCAAGGCCGATAATCGCAGCTAATTTTGGAAGGAAATGTGTGTCTCCATATACAGAAACGAGTGCCTCAGGTAACGGATTATCAGCCGGTTGACCAATTCCGCCTCCCAATCCTGCCGTAATTAACAATGTTCCGATTGTACATAACGTAAGCGTCGCAATGCCGGCGATAAATCCTTTTGGAATATCCTTTTTCGGGTTTTCCACTTCCTCAGCTGCCATCGCACCGCCTTCAACGGCTAGATAAAACCAGATCGCAAACGGCATCGCCATAAAAACGCCTGTCCATCCGTTCGGAAACGCATTTGAGTTCACAATGTACTCCCATTTTACATGGGAAACACCTGCAGCATAGTACGTTGCAAGTCCAATTAAAGCGATGATGGTCGCTGTCATTTCGATTAATGCGGCACCTTTGACACCGATCATGTTGATAAGGATAAAAAAGACAAATACAGCGACTGTTGCATATACGGGGTTAATAGAAGGAATTAAAAAGTTGATGTAGGCTCCTGTCGCTACTGCTATCGCAGGCGGTGCAAAAACGAATTCGATCAATACAGACATTCCGGTCATGAAACCAGCAAAAGGACCCATTGCTTTTCTGGCATATGCGGACGGACCACCGGCATGCGGAATCGACGTCGATAATTCGGAGTAACTGAAAATAAATGCCGTGTAAAAAATCGTGATAAAAATAGCCGCTATTATTAAACCGATCGTTCCACCTTGCTCAAACCCGTAATTCCAGCCGAAATATTGTCCAGAGATAACCATTCCGACTGAAATTGCCCATAGATGGATCGGTTTCAACGCTCTTTTTAAACTTTGATTTTCACCTTGATTCGTTGCCATCGAACCACTCCCCCAATTTGGTATAAGAGGTCGAACAAAGTGTCGACCATCCATTGTTCGACCCCATTTGACTAAAAAGCCTTAGAAATAGTTCGCCGTAATACCGCCATCTACATTTAGAATCGCACCGTTTGTCCAATCTGACTCACCCGACGCCAAATACATTGCACAATAAACGATGTCTTCCGGTTTACCGAAACGGCCGCTCGGTTGACGGCTTAACCGAGTTTTTTTCGCTTCTTCATCCTTCACAAGCCATTCCATTAATAAAGGTGTTTCAATTGGCCCCGGACAAATCGCATTCGTTCTAATCCCTTGTGGACGAAACTGGATCGCAAGCGACTTCGTTAATGACACGACCGCTCCTTTTGATGCGGTGTATGCATCTTGTGGAACACTACAGCCCATATGTGCGACAAATGAAGCAATGTTAATGATCGAACCTGACTTCCTTTTCTGCATTTCTGGAATCGTATATTTAGATGTTAAGAAGATTCCTTTTACATTAACGTCCATTACTTTGTTCCATACATCGACGGTCGTGTCGATAACAGAATGATCTTCTTCAATCATAATTCCGGCATTATTGTACAAAACGTCAATTTGTCCGTATTGTTGTACAGTACGCGAGACGGCTTGTTTAACACTTTCTTCGTCTGTGACATTGCACTGGAAAAAGGTGGCGTCTCCTCCTTCTTTTTTTATTTCATCGACCGTTTCTTGTCCGCGTTCTTCATTCAGTTCGAACACGGCAATTTTTCCGCCTTCTTTTGCAAACATTTTCGCCGCTGTTTTCCCCATACCACCACCGGCTCCAGTAATAATACATACTTTCTCTTCTAATCTCATTTTCATGCCTCCCTGATCGTCTTTTCTTCTTAATGATTTAATGAATTAGCCTTGCTCAAAATAACGTTTTCTTTCCCATTCTGTGACAATGCCATCATACATTTGTTGTTCTGTAACAGCAGCATAAAGATAATGCTCAAATGTTTCTTCCCCTAATACCGTTTTCACGATATCGCTATCTTTCCAGCATTGAATCGCTTCGTAAAGAGACGACGGAATTTTCGGTACATCAAGTTCGTATGCATTGCCGTTACATTCATCCGGCAGTTCAAGCCTTTGTTCAATTCCATATAATCCTGAGGCGATTAAAGCAGTGTAGGCAAGATATGGATTGACATCCGCACCCGGAATCCGCGTTTCAAGTCTTAAGCTTTTATTTTCTCCGACGATACGATATCCTGATGAACGGTTGTCATGGCTCCAAGCGATGTTTACCGGTGCCCAACTTTCGGTACGGAATCGTTTGTATGAATTAATATGTGGTGCAAAGAATAGCGAAAAGTCTCTTGTATATGCGAGAACACCAGCCAAAAACGAGCGCATTTCTTGAGACATGTGATTGTCCGTGTTTTCAGAATCATAAAACAAATTGTTGTCTTCGTTCGTATCCCAAAGGCTAAGATGAATGTGACCGCTCGATCCTGTCCACTGGTGATCCGGTTTTGCCATAAACGTCACCGAAACACCATCCTGAATGGCCATTTCTTTAATGCCGTGTTTAAACATGATATGATTATCAGCTGCTGTAAGGGCTTGACCGTAGCGCAAGTTAATTTCATGCTGCCCTGAGCAGGACTCACCTTTTGAGGATTCTACTGGTAAGCCAGCTGCTGCCATATTTCGTCTGATTTTTTGGTAAAACGGTTCGTTTCTCGTTCCTTGAAGCAAGTTATAATCCTCATTATAATGACCTGCTAGCTCCATATTTTGATAGTCTTTTTGATGAATCGACTCAAACGTCTCATTAAACATGTAAAACTCCAATTCACTTGCCATCATGAAGCTGTACCCTTTTTGTTTTGCCTTTTTCAATTGATTGTTTAATAGATTTCTTGGAACAACCGCCACCTCTTGTCCGGTTTTGGCGTCTTCGACATTACAAAATACCATCACGGATTTATCCAACCAAGGTACGATACGGAGCGTCGTCCAATCCGGAACCGCGGTCCAATCCCCATAGCCTTTCTCCCAGTTCATCAATTTATATCCAGGTGGGGTGTTCATCTCGAAATCGGTACCCATTAAGTAATTACAGAAGTGCGTTCCTTTGTCGATATTATTTTCTAAACAGAATTCGGCTGTTAACCGTTTCCCCATTAGTCGTCCTTGCATGTCGCAAAATGCCAGAAGGACCGTATCTACGTGACCTGATTGTAAATCATCCATCAATTGTTCCTTTGAAATCAACCCTGACTGTTTACGATTTTGTCCGACTGTCGGTTCGGCAATATTTTGTTTGATCATTTTCGGACTCCCCCTCTATTCGTTTTCAAGTGTCAACGAGATGTATTTCACTTCTAAGAACTCTTCTAACCCGTAATGACCACCTTCTCTTCCCATGCCACTTTCCTTAATTCCGCCAAACGGTGCTTGCGGAACACTTAGCTGCGTCCCATTGACGCCGACCATTCCGACATCGAGCTGCTCCGCCAAACGGTATACCCGGCCAATATCCCGGGTGAAGAAATATGCCGCAAGTCCACATTGATTTTGTTTTGAAAATTGCAGGACTTCCTCTTCTTCTTTAAAAGGTAAAATCGGTGCCACAGGGCCGAAGATTTCTTCTTTCGTTAGATCCATGTTAAGTGTGACGTTTGAAAGAACGGTTGGCGCGTAATATGACCCTGAAGCATAAGAGCCGTCCTTCAACCTTTCACCGCCAATTAGCAATTCAGCACCTTTTTGTTTCGCATCATTGACCAAACGCTCGACATTTTTGACTGCGTCATCATTTACGAGAGGGCCAAGTTGGACAGGATCCTTACCGTCACCAACCTGAAGCTCCTGGACGAGTGAAATGACTTTTTCCGTTAAATCGGCTTGAATTTCTTCGTGAGCGAAAATGACGTTAATACCGTTACACATTTGACCGCAATTTTCGAATTTGTTCCCGACAATGGCTTCTGCAGCTTTATCAAGATCGGCATCAGGGAAGACGATCGCTGGAGCATTTCCCCCGAGTTCTAATGAAATGCGCTTCACTTGATCAGCAGCTTGCTTCATCAACTGTTTCCCGATATTTGTTGAACCAGTAAAAGATATTTTTCGTACCCGTTCATCTTCAAAAAGCGCTTCACCGATCATTTTCGGATTCCCTGTGACGATATTGGCAACACCGCTTGGAATCCCTGTTGCGATAAGCTGTTCAAACATCGCGATTGCAATTCTCGGCGTTTGTGACGCGGGCTTCAACACGACCGTACAACCTGTAGCAAGCGCTGGTGCGACTTTTCTTGCGATCATTGCCCCAGGAAAATTCCAAGGGGTAATCATCCCGCATACCCCGACAGGTTGACGGAGTACCGTAATACGTTGTTCTTCACTTGACCCTGGGATAACTTCCCCGTATATTCGTTTACCTTCTTCTGCATACCACTGGATAAACTCTGCTGACCCTTCAATTTCGCCTTTTGATTCCGAAAGCGGCTTACCTTGTTCTTCCGTCAGGATTAAAGCAAGTTCGTCCCGATTGTTCAATAAATGATCAGCCCATTTGAGCAAAAACTTCGAACGCTCTTTTGGAGGAAGCTTGCTCCACGTTTTAAACGCCTCTGATGCAGCATCCACTGCTAGTTTCGTTTCGCTCTTACCTGCATTGGGTACGTGATCGATTACCTTGCCGTTTGCCGGGTTTATGACGTCTATCGTATTTTGTAAACCGACTTTTTCTCCATTAATCCACATATGATTCATCGTTTGCAGCATAGTACGTTTCCCCTCCTGTATTAAGATTTCTTAATAAAAATTGCCTAAGCCACGCAAATCGAGTTTGCACAGCTTAGGCGCCTTTGCCTTGTTTAATTCACTTGTTTTTGATACTTTTGAATGATCATTTTTGCGATCTTTTCCATCGACAGTTGATTATTCATACTAATCGTTCTCATTTTTTCGTATGCACGGTCTTCATTCCAGTTCTTTTCTTTCATTAAAATGCCCTTCGCTCGTTCGATCATTTTCCGTGACTGTAATTTGTCGTTCAACGACCCAATTTTTGTTTCACATTCTTGGATGTGACTTGCTTGAAATAGTGCCACTTCAACTGCTGGAATTAGATTCGATTCAGAAACTGGCTTTACTAAGTACCCGACAATGTTTTTCTGTTTCGCTTTTTCAATGAATTCTTTTTGACTGTAAGCTGAAAGCATCAAAATTGGAATGTTTAATGAAGTGGAAAGAATTTTACTCGCCTTCAGTCCGTTTAATTTGGGCATTTTAATATCCATCAAAATCAAATCGGGTAGGAGCTTATGAGCGAGTTCAATGGCCTGTTCACCATCACCTGCCTCTCCTACGACTTCATAACCCGCATCTTCCAACATTCTTTTGACATCTAACCGGAAAATCCCTTCATCTTCAACAAGTAAGATCTTTGCTGTCACATTCATTCACCCCATTAACTGGAAATCTGATTGATGCTCTCGTTCCTTTTTCCGTTCCTTTCGCAATCGAAAATCCGCCCTTTAAGTCATGATTCGTAATTTCTTCAACGATTGTTAACCCAAGGGTTTGGTTCCCGTTAGGGTTAAATCCGATTCCATCATCTTGGACAACCATTTCAATCCAACCGTCGGAATCGGAAAAGTGTACAACAACTATTCCTTCCACACTCCCGCTAAATGCGTGTTTAACACAATTTTGAATCAACTCATTAAAAATTAACGCAAGTGAAACCGCTTTATCAGACTTTAATACTATTGATTCGCCACTAAATTCAATCGAAATGTTGAGATAGCCCTTATTTCGGATTAACATGTTTCCAATCCGCTTTAACAGTTGTTGAATTTCGATCTCTTCAAGGTCGTTCTCAGCCGCAAGGAGTTCTTCGTGAACGGCGGCAATGCTTAAAATTCGGTTTAAGCTTTCTTGAAAATAGCCTTGACTTTCTCCCGGGACATTTCGCTTTTGCAATCGCAAAAGACTTGCGACGGTTTGAAGATTATTTTTGACCCGATGATGCATTTCTTTTATGACAGCCGACTTAACCATTAATTCCCGTTCTTTATTTCGTAAGTCCGTCAAATCACGGATAATTAACAAAATCCCTTGATTTTTCTTTAAACAAATCCGCTTGAGCTCAAACACTTTTTTGTCAACGGTTACCTCTTTTAATGACACGATCTCGTTTGAAAACGTTATGCCGTCCAAAAAAGGACAAATCGTTGTGATAGGGATTCCGATAACCTCTTCCACACCTACCATTTCGGCTGCCAAATGCAGTCCTCTTACATTGGCATAGACGACGGTCCTATTTGGGTCAATTAAAAACAGAGATTCTTGAATCGTGTCTGAAATGATCGAGTCTTTCTCCGTAAGGCCAAGCAACGTCTCACTTAATTGTTCCGTCGTCTGAGACAGCGCTTTCAATTTGTTCTCATGATAAACTTGTTCACTAACATCTTGCTCTAGAATGAGGGAACCGATTACGTTTCGTTCTTTGTTCTTGATCGGCACGACACTTTGTTTGACGACTTGTCCTTCTTGCGTAATCGCTCGTTTACGGGTTGCCGGTTTGCCCGTTTGATGTGTGTAAGCGACAGCAGGCTCGAAAGATTGGTATGCAAACTTACCAATTACAGATGTTTGATAAAGCGAAGGTACGGTTTGTGGTGCCGCTTCCGCCACTACAATCGCATGTTCGCCGTCTTTCACAGGACAGTCGATAAACAAATTAGCTTGGGATAAATCAGCGGTATGCTGCAACGTTTCCGACATTTTGCAAATGATTTCAATATCGGTTTTCGATAACGTTGTGTGTTGTTGACATAATTGTTCGATCGATCTCATGACTGCGTGTTCTCCTTCTTTGGAGCTTTTAGAAAGCAAAAAAAGGGCTCAATTCTACACAAATGTGTAGTAAACTGAAAGCCCCTTAGCTTTTTTCGTTATTTACTTATATTGCATAGTTTATATTGTTTTTTGTTTTTTGTCAATATTCTTATAATGGAAATCAATGATCCGACATACTAATCAACAGTAATTTTTTGAAAAAATAAATTGTTCCAAATTTTCTGTATATATGGTACGCTTATTTTGCAAAATAATAACAAGGCAAAGGCGCCTATTACAACGGTTATGCAACTGTTGGAATAGGCGCTTTTTTGCTATTTAAGAGGTTGTTCAAAAAGTCCGGTAAAAATAGCTGTCGTATTTCTTCGTTACTCGGTCTCTCCGGTCCTCACGTATTAATAGTATACGTTTCGGTCCTCGAGACTGTCGCGCCTCGAACTACTCGGCTCTTTTTATCCTCCTTTTTGAACACAAACTTTAAGGGGGAATTTGAATAATGTTAGGTAAAGGAATGTTTTTGAAAGGCATTACCACAATTTTAATCGCTGTCATGTTTCTTTTCGGAACAATTGGATGTACACAGTCAACTGCTCCATCTGTAACGAAAACAAAACAGGAAAATGGTACAAAAGGGGGTGATGTACAAACTGTTCATGTGTTGGATCAAGGAAAATGGGCCCCTGATACATATGAAGCGATTCAAAGTTTAATCAAAAAACACAGTATCCAAAGCCCTGATTATAATCCGAAAAAGAAGCCGTATGTTATTTTCGATTGGGATAATACAAGTATTATGAATGACACAGAAGAAGCCCTTTTCTACTATCAAATTGAACATTTGAAATTCAAATTAACACCTGAGCAGTTTTACAAAGTCATACAAACTAACATTCCAAAAGGTCCATTTTCAGAAGACTATCAAAACGACAAGGGAGACACGATTACTCTTGAAGAGATAACGGATGATCTGAAACGAGATTATGAGTATCTTTATGACCATTACGAAGGATTAAAAGGTAATCAGTCTCTCGATGCGATACACACGACTGATCAATTTAAAGATTTTAAAGCGAAGTTGTATTTCCTCTATGAAGCGATTGGCGGTACGTATAGCACTGACGTCAGTTATCCATGGGTTCTCTACTTATTTTCGAACATGACCGTTGAAGAAGTACAACAAATGGCGGAAACGTCCAATGATCTCAATTTAGGTGCACGTATTTCAGAAGTAACAATGACAAGTCCGGAGTCTCTTGTTGGAGATGCCGGTGTAGTAAGCGTTTCCCATACAACCGGTCTACGTTTAACACCGGAAATTTCTAATTTAATGCACACCTTCCAAAAGAATGGTATTGATGTATTTGTGGTATCCGCTTCAATGGAAGAAGTTGTCGAAGTCTTTGCGACAAACCCTAAGTATGGTTATAAGCTCCCGAAGGAAAATGTATTTGGGATGAGATTAAAGAAAGAAGAAGGAAAGATACAATCAGCTTATGAGGAAAATTATCCATTTACCGCGGGGCACGGAAAAACAGAAAGTATTCTAAACGAAATCGCCAGCAAAAGAGACGGTCAAGAGCCTTTATTTGTCGCAGGTGACAGCAGTTCGGATTATGAAATGTTAACCGAGTTTAAAGATACGAAACTTCGCTTGATTATCAATCGCGTGAGTGACGGAAAAATCGGGGAACTTTCAAAAACGGCAGCGGAACGTATCGGTAAAAACAATCCGAAGTTTATCCTTCAAGGCCGAAATGAAAACACCGGTTTATGGATTCCAACTGAATCTACAATTAAACTAGGAACAGACGAAAAGGTTTTGTTGTCAAATCAATAACTATTGACTGAAACCAAAAACAGTGCGCGAAACATCCGATAGCGCGCTGTTTTCTTATTTAAATATTTCCAAAATGGATTCATTTACAGTTCTTATTGACGATTGCTTAACTTAAATACCGGACAGCCGATTCACACATGATCGCAACCCCTATCGGAAGTGCTTTTTCATCAAATACAACACCGGAGTTATGTAAAGGAAGCAGCGATTCTTTCCTTTCATTATGTGTCCCTAACCGAAATAACACACCTGGCGTATTTTCAACATAAAACGAAAAATCCTCACTGCCCAAAGATGGATTTTCGAGGTATACTAAACGTTCTTCACCTAGACAATCAGTAGCGACCTTATCTATTAACGCTACCATGCTGTCATCACTAATTAAAGGGGGTGTAGCAGATGTATAGTCAATTTCCGCTTCTCCGTTCATACTTTCCGCTGTTTTGCTTACAATGCGGTTAACGATTTCAGGCATTCTTTTCTGAAGATCTGGATTAACGGTTCGAATCATTCCTGAAAGCTTTACACTCGACGGAATTATATTTGGTGCTGTACCGCCCATAATTTGACCAATTGTTAGAACAGCAGGGTCAGTTGGTGATGTTTCTCTTGAAATGACGGTTTGTAACGTCGATACGACATGACCAGCAATCACAATTGGATCCACACATTTGTGAGGATGCGCCGCATGACCTGCCTTACCTTTAATTTCAATGTTTACAAAATCGGCTGCGGCTGTAATCGGCCCCCTTCTTATACCAATTGTTCCGGCCGGTAATTCCGGCCAACAGTGCAGGGCGACAATGGCATCGACCGAAGGATTTTCAAGTACACCAGCTCCTATCATTTTCGTCGCCCCTGTCAATTTCTCTTCTCCCGGTTGAAAAATGAGTTTTATCGTTCCATTAATCTTCTCCTTATACTTGTTTAGAAGAATCGCACTGCCAAGTAAGATGGACGTATGAAAATCGTGTCCACACGCGTGCATGACACCCCTGTTGCATGAAGCAAATTCAAGTTCCGTTTGCTCTTCGATTGGGAGTGCATCCATATCCGCTCGTAAAGCAATTGTTTTCCCAGACGATTTCCCTTTGATTAACCCGACTACACCTGTTCCCGCGACATTCCTTTCCACTTCAACACCAGCATCTTCTAATATATTTGCAACAAATTCGGACGTTCTATATTCCGCAAAACTCAACTCCGGATTTTGATGGAGATGACGTCTTATTTCTACTATTCTACTTTGAAACTCTTTTGCCATTTGTAGAAAGTCCACTTTCAATTCCCCCTTTTTAANAGATGACGTCTTATTTCTACTATTCTACTTTGAAACTCTTTTGCCATTTGTAGAAAGTCCACTTTCAATTCCCCCTTTTTAAATAAGAAAAGCGCAAGCGCCCTGCTTAGCCACGAAGGTCACTGGAAGACCGACGAGGAGGCTGTTGCCGCCGCAGGAGGACTGAAGTGATCCAAGTGGCTGGGCGCTGGAGCTAGACATCACTTCTATGCCTACAAAATTTTATACTTTCTTACCTTTTAGAAAAAAAAGAAGCCCCAGAACTATACGAATCGCATAGTTATCTGAAGCTTCTTTGCTCATTAGTATTTACTTTGACTTTATTTTAAACATGGGATTTAGTATTGTCAATATTCGTACAACTCTTAAACGGTCATAGGCTGTTCAAACAATGGGTATGAACCACAAATGATTTTGGTCGTTTCCTTTGCTTTTACAAGCACCGCTTCGTCCGCTTTACTCCTAAGAACAGATGCAATTATTTCACCGATTTTCACCATGTCTTCCTGTCTCATGCCCCGTGTGGTAAGTGCTGCAGTTCCCATACGAATTCCACTTGTCACAAATGGGCTTTCCGGATCATATGGAATCGTGTTTTTATTTACTGTAATTCCCGCTTCCTCAAGAAGTTTCTCTGCCTCTTTTCCTGTTAAGTTCCACGGACGTACATCTAAAAGAACGATGTGGTTGTCTGTTCCGCCTGATACGAGTGATGCGCCTTCTTTCCTTAACGTTTCACCAAGTGCTGACGCATTTTCAATGACCTGCTTCGCATAATCGTTAAAGCTCGGTTGTAATGCTTCGTTAAAGGAAACCGCTTTTGCCGCAATAATGTGCATGAGTGGTCCACCTTGAAGGCCAGGGAAAACCGCTTTATTGATTTTCTTAATCATCCCTTCATCGTTTGTTAAAACGAGCCCGCCGCGCGGACCCCGTAGTGTTTTATGGGTTGTACTTGTCACAACATCGGCATACGGTACTGGCGATGGGTGAAGACCTACGGCTACAAGACCTGCAATATGAGCCATATCAACCATGAGCTTCGCACCGACTTGATCGGCAATTTCTTTAAAACGAGCAAAGTCAATTTTTCTTGGATAAGCACTCGCACCTGCGATAATTAATTTCGGCTTTTCTTTTTTTGCTATCGCTTCAAGCTCATCATAGTCAATCAAGTGGTTATCCTCTCGAACTCCGTAAGGTACCACATCAAACCATTTTCCTGAAATACTGACTGGACTTCCGTGTGTTAAGTGCCCTCCGTGTGAAAGGTTCATCCCCATCACTTTATCACCAGGCTGAAGCAGTGAATAAAAGACGGCCATGTTTGCTTGTGCACCCGAATGCGGCTGTACATTCGCGTACTTTGCACCAAACAGCTGTGTTAGACGTTCAATGGCTGTTCGTTCGGCTATATCGACAAACTCGCACCCTCCGTAGTAACGTTTGCCTGGATAACCTTCTGCATATTTATTGGTCATCACGTTACCCATTGCTTCTAATACATCGTCACTAACAAAATTTTCTGACGCAATTAACTCTAATGTTTGGTGCTGGCGATTTTCTTCCTTTTTAATAGCTTCAAAAATGGTTGGATCATTTTGCTGTAAACTCATCAAACTCCTCCTTGATATTTTATGTTTTAACGTTTCACCACCCTTTTCTGCACGTAAAAAAAGGACAGAGAAGGGTAGCATTTTCCCTTCTCTGTCCTTTTACCTGAGAGTTTAACTCTACAATCAATAGAGTCTTCCCCTTTGGTGACGTTTTATAAACGCGCTCTCCAGAGGTGCGTCCCATTGTGGTTCTTCTACCTGAGAGATTGGTTCCAAGGGCCTTTTTGGAACTTGCTCCTTCGGCGGCTTTTTGCTTTACACTCTCCCACAATCATCATCCGCTATATTTGTTTTAGAATAATCATAAAATTCCTTATTGTCAATCATTTTTATAGCTTATAAATATTATCTGTTCAGTTAAGCCACCCCTATCGTTTATCAGCTGCTTTATACCCTTTTCTTTTTATAAACTTTACTTTTTTCTATTACTTTACATCCATTGGCCATAAACGTTTTGAGCATAGGTTCATTGTTTTGACTTGTACTACCAATATAGTACGACGCTTGAAAGTCATCCCTTAAGACTTGTAAAGCTTGCCTATGAAGTTGCTTACTTTTTCCCCTACCCCTTTCACTTGGAATAATCCCAAAATAGAACAACCTACCTTCTTCCTTTGTGCCAGGTTCTATATGAGGCATAATGACTCCAATTGGTTTTGTTTTTTCAAGCACAATCATACAAGAATTTATGTAACTTGGACCTAACTCTATTTCAACACTTTTCATATGTTCATCGATATTTAATGAGGAAGGGGCATTTGGTGAATGAACCATGAATACTCCCGCCACTTACTCTGCCATAGGGCTTCCTTGAAGTGGGGGTTTCTAACGTATCGACCTAAAGGGACGCTTAACGTTTGTGGAGCTGACACATTGGCGACCTGATTACGCCCAGCCCCTCTATGCCATTGGTCTTGCCTTTGGCACTTCTTTTTTAGAAGACAGTGGGTTGCCACACATTCACCGACCGGAGGGAAGCGGCTCGCTCTTTGAAAAACTGGAGAATCGCCTTTTTTAAAATATTGGCTGCTCCGTTGAGGTCTGCATTCACGTGTACACCCGTAGATGCTCGATACAAACCCCGCTTCACCCGTCTTCCTGAAAATACAGGTGGAGGCTTCCCTTCATCCCAAACAGGAATAGGATCATCATCTAAAAAACTGGCTTTCGACGTGTACGACTCTTCCGTTGTGATGACGTTAACCCCATACTGTTGAGCTTTGTAG
>NZ_JANHJQ010000023.1 GCF_024609785.1 Pseudalkalibacillus decolorationis | reverse complement strand
AGAAACATCTCACGTCTAAAGTAACGAAGAACTTATAATCTATTATACATCGGTAGATGGACCGCGAAGTGCCGGGAAACTAGCATGCTTCGTGCGGAGCAGGGGAAAAGCTGGAGATGACTTCAAATGCTTACCTATTGCTAACTTATTTTATAAAGATTATTTTTATCAATGGCCACTGACTATTCACTAGGTAATAAATGTAAGAGACCATATTTAACCTACTAAAGCAGGATTAATTCACAAAAAAATTGGTCTAGAAGGTATTACATTCAATCGGCTTTTTAGTACCATAAAAGTGCTTGTGTTAAATCATTTATTAGCACTGGAAGCCTTCTATTATTGTATAGATATTCTAAATTGCAAAAAGGAATTGGAAACAACGAACTCGAATAATTACTTATCACATTCTATAAAAAGGGTGGAAAAGTCTATGATGAGTAAAGTCGGTCAAATTATGTTGTATGTCAATAACCAAGATGAGGCAGTGGACTTTTGGACAGACAAAGTAGGATTTAGTGTAATTGCTGAAGAAAATAACGGACAGGGAATGAGATGGATCGAAATAGCTCCAACAAAGGGTGCGGAAACAAGCATTATTCTGCACAATAAGGAATTCGTCGCTAAAATGTCACCTGGATTAAATCTTGGTACACCTTCTTTAATGTTTTTTACAGAAAATCTCGATGAATTATATAGCGACTTGTCAAATAAAAATATCACAGTCGGGGAAATTGTAAATATGCCTACTGGTAGAGTATTCAACTTTGCAGACAATGAAGAAAATTATTTTGCTGTAATGGAAAGAAAATAATTCGTTTATAGATGGACTAACGCTCTACTATTGCTTACCTATTGGAGAACCGAAAACTGAACGACTATCATTTTACGCCTAGGGGGCTGACAAGAATAGTCAGCTCCCATATTCAGTTGCAGGTATTAAGTAACAATAAATTAGTTTTATTAACAATACCAGTCATGCTATTCAACAATCGGGCGGTTTAGTGCAGTAATTAGATTCTCATTGTTTCGGGGAAGTTAGCCGGCTCCAGCTTCCTCCTTTGGATTTATGTTATGGTTTCAATTTCGAAAACAAAGTAATGGTTTTATGAGTCTGGTACAATATGTAAACCGATAACGTGAATCCCCGTGATGGGTTGGAATCGCTCAGCGAAACAATGCTTACCAGTGTGACGTAGGGGAAGTAGAAAGGAAGGAATGGATGGATTATCAAGTGTTTCTAATGAAGACGCTCGCTGATGCTTCCAAAATGGCGCTTGATCATTTTGGAAGGGTAACATCAACAACAAAGGATGGTGACACGCGCCAGGTTGTGACTGAGGCTGATATAGAAATAGGTAGGCTGATGTGCGAGGAGATCAAACGGACGTATCCGACCCACAATATTCTCGATGAAGAGACAGGTATCGTTAATAAGCATTCACCCTATACCTGGGTCATTGACCCTGTTGATGGAACAAGTAATTTTGCGCAGGCTAGTCCGCTCTATGGCTGTATGCTGGGACTCCTCAAAGACCACGAACCCATAGCTGGTGGTTTCGCGCTTCCTGCCTTTCACGAAATCTATACTGCTGAAAGAGGGAAAGGAGCGCACTGTAATCAGCAACGCGTGCAGGTACAAGATGAGGAGGAATTGCTTTCAGTCTTGATTGCTTATGGAGTAGAGGGGCATCAAGAAGATCCGAATAGTACGAGAAAAGAATGTGAATTGTTGGCAGAGATTATCTTAGCCTCCAGAGGTGTGCAAACAAGCAGTAGTGTTTTTGATGCCGCGATGATGGTGAAGGGAGTGTACGGCGGATTTCTTTATCAGAATTGCAAGATTTGGGACAATGTGGCACAGCAGATACTAATTGAAGAAGCAGGGGCTGTCTATACCGATTTTTTTGGCCATCCGATCGACTATAGGAGTCCTTTGACGAAATCGACAGAAACGTATAGTTTTTGTGCTGCTCCTCCAGTATTACATAGACAACTCCAGCAGATTATTTCCACATGGAGTAGAACAAGCGCCAGAACCCATTAGGATTATTTATCTATCATTGTTTCTCCTTAAATTAAACAGAGCTATTAACATTAGTGAAAACGGTACAAAAAGGCAGCCGTCTTACGTAACGGCTGCTTCTTTCCACATATTCTTTTATCGTGAACTAAGCATTACAACTGAATCTATAATTTGCTCCCAGTCTTCGCTATGAATCTCATGCCCTGATCCATCAAGAGGCACTAATTCAGCATGAGGGATGGCTTTCGCAAGTGCAAGCCCGTGCTCAAATGGTAGAGCTGGATCTTCCGTACCGTGAATAATGAGTACAGGTACGCTTATCTCACCCATTCTATCGAAATAATCATCTCCGCCTTGCAGCATGGCATGATTAAATCTGCTCGGTAGCTGTTTGGCACGGTCAACCTCCCTTTCCGCCAGTTTATACATTCTTTCCTGCTCATAAGGTTTGGAACCAGCTAAAGTTTTCCATCCATCCGCAAGATAGGAAATGACTGCCTCATGATTTGCCCAATCTATGGAAGAACTCTTCACATGGTAATCTAGTATTCTTTGATCCATTGGAGGCAGTTTTTCCATCTCGGTCCCGAATACACTAGATGCAATTAGTGTAAGAGTCATCACGCGTTCCGGATATCTCAAGGCAAGAATCTGGCCGATCATACCGCCTAGAGACATTCCAACGATATGAGCTTGCTCTATGGAATAAGCATCCAAGACACCTGCAGCATCGTCAGCCATGTCCGTTATTGTATAGTTGGAAGTACCAGGATCATAAATGGTTGAACGTCCCAGATCCCGATGATCGTACCGAATGACAAACCTCCCCTGCTCAGCGAGTCGGTGACAGAAGTCCTCATCCCACCAATCTAATGAAGACATTGATCCCATGATCAAAAGCACAGCAGGATCCTTAGAATTCCCAAAACTTTCTGTACATATATCCACTTTATTTATTTTCAGTATCTGTTCTTTCATGTTTTTTTACCTCCGTATCGTTTATTATCAAATCGCCGTTCCTAAGGCGCAGATCAATAAACTCTTGCAGGAGTATGATTGGCCTGCCCCTTTAATTATCGTAGTCGAACCCACTTGATAATCATGACGTGGCCTCCTTTAAATGTTATATAAAACGGGAAACATCATATTTATTACTATAACATAGGGGCATTTTCTCTTGTGCCAAAATTTTCTTGTGTTATCTGAAAAGTAATGAACATGACATCGTTATGGTTCTATTCATATAACTGGCGATTCTCCAATTGAATACGGTATTTTTTTGTCACAATACTCTCGCTTATCTCGTCATAAGGGTGAAAAGACAAAAAGGAGGCAGAACGAATGGGTAAAATACATTCTTCTTCAAAAGTTGGCCTTGGCAAAAGACTCATATTTAATCTTGCCCAATCGAAATTAATCAATAGACTGGCGGAAAAATATCCGGGCTTCGCGGATCGGATCAGCGTGAAATTGGGCAGGGAATGGCATGGGGAAATACCTTGGACTCCGTTGAAAAAGCCTGTAGAGGAAAGTCGGGTTGCACTTGTCACCTCCGGGGGGATTATCTTAAAAAGCCAACCCCCCTTTGATTTGAGTGACCCCAAAGGGGATTGCTCCTATCGTATCATCCCTTCCGACGCATCCCCCGATGAAACGGTGATCAGTCATTTATTTTATGATCATAGTGATGTAAAAATGGATTTGGAGGTCATGTTTCCCTTAGGCACTCTTCACCGCTTGGAGCAAGAGGGGAAGATAGGAAACGTGGCTCCTCGTCATTTCAGTTTTCAGGGGGGGATTCACGATCCGACTGCGCTGGTAGAAATGACCGCTCCGGAAGCAGCGCGAAGCCTGGCGGAAGATCAGGTGGACCTCGCTATTCTTACCCCGGCCTGAACCCACTGTCACCGGTCCGTGGGACTGGTTGCACGCGAGTTAGAAAGGGCAGGGATTTCAACGGTAACGGTCACTTTATTGCCGGAAACCACAATGGCGTTGGGAGTCCCCAGATCCGTACATTTTTCACGCAAATTGGGAAATCCAATAGGGCGGCCCAACCAAAAAAAGGAGCAATATTCTGCCCTTCTGCAGTGCCTGGATGCTTTAAGCAAAGCAAAAAAGGGAGAAATGATCACAGGTACCAGTTAAAAGCCTGAATGCTCATTTCCCAGAATTGATAAAAATTGCAATACCTAAACAAGATGTTGTTGAGCTTACAGGACAACAAGTTATAATTGAAGAGTCATGGCGTGTTTGTCCTTAAAAAAGCAAATACTTAAAAAGTAAATAGGCGATTTAATTAGATTGTCGGGAAGAGGTTTTTCTATTTCATTAGTATTTTTAGTTAAAACTTATTAAACCTAACTTAATTGACGAAGGGCGCAAATCTGGAATAAGAAGTGCGCTCTTCCTTTGTGGATAGGGCCAGATAATTGAATAACACTCGGAAGTTAATTTTGATATTTATTTTACAGAAGTTAATCGAAGATAGCCCATTCGCTTTTGTGATGGGATGAATTCGATCTCTCTAAAAATAAATGACCTCCACCTATTGTTAATTCCTCCCTCTTATAGTATCCTGGTTATAGGAACATTTGTTCGTTTTAAGGAGGGATAGAAATGGCGAAAGGTCAATCTCCAAGCTTTGTTTTCACACTTGAATTGGAACGGGNTAGGAACATTTGTTCGTTTTAAGGAGGGATAGAAATGGCGAAAGGTCAATCTCCAAGCTTTGTTTTCACACTTGAATTGGAACGGGACCCACGATTATTTTCCATCCTTGAAAGGGAATTAGAAGTTTGTCGTGTCATCTATAACACGGTACTCGGAATGTATCTCAAGCGAGAACATCAGTACAAACGTGAAAAAGCGTATAAACGATGCCTACGTCAATTAAAAGGAATCCGTCAAAAGCTTGGCTCGGACCAATACAATCCTACTCTAATAGAAGAACGAAAGAACGTATCCATGCAGTTGAACCAGCTTCGCGAAAAGCACCAACTCACGGAATATGCCGCCCATCAATGGGTTAAATCCATCCGACAACACTTTGGCAATCAAGTTAATGCCGCAGTCGCCCAAAAAATCGCCTCCCGTGCGTGGCTCGCTTTTCGTCAGAAGCTCTTCGGGAAAGCAACCAAGGTCCGATTCATTCGAAAAGGGGAGATGGTGAGCCTGGAAGGAAAAACGAACAAGACAGGCTGGCGATATGTCGATCGTCACCTTGTCTACAAAGACCTCTCCACACCTTTATGCATCCAACCCAACGACGAGTATGCCTTGACCATTCTCTCTCAACTTGAAAACCAACTCTCTTTCTCCTACACGAAAATGGAAAAGGGCAAACCAATCACAATGGTTGAGCCGTATCGTGTGAAATACGTCCGTATAGTTAAAAAAGTGATCCGTGGAAAGAACCGTTATTTTGCCGATCTTGTCATTGGTGGATATCCACCGACCAAAACCAAAACACTTGGAAAGGGACCCGTGGGGTTAGATATTGGAACCTCAAGCCTAGCCGTTTCCTCCCTAACCAAGGCAGGTTTATGGAATTTAGCGGATCAGGTACAACCCCTCTCTCGTCAGATTCGTTTGCTTCAACGCAGGATGGACCGATCCAAACGGTCCACCAATCCAGAAAACTACCATGAAAATGGTACGGTCAAGAAAGGAAAGAAAACCTGGACCTACTCCAAACGTTATCACCATCTTCGCACTCGATTAAGAGAGTGTAATCGGAAGCAAAGGGTCGTCCGGAAACAGTCCCATAACCAGTTAACCAATTTTTTATTAAGCTTGGGTCATTGTTTCTACATCGAGGCGATGCATTTTAAAGCCCTCCAAAAACGGAAAAAGGAAACAGAAGTTTCGGAGAAAACCGGTAAATTGAAACGGAAGAAACGATTCGGAAAAAGTATAGGTCACCGGGCACCTGCCATGTTCGTCCAGATCATTGAGCAAAAAGTTAAACGGCTTGGAGGAACGTTTACCCATGTCCAAACCCACACCTTCAAAGCCAGTCAATACTGCCATCAGCGTTGTACCTACATCAAAAAGCCATTAGCGCAACGTTGACATCCGTTTGAAGACGGCTCCTGCGTTCAACGGGATTTGTATGCCGCCTTTCTTTTGATGAATGCCAATCAAACAGGGACACGACCTGTACAACAACGCTGCCGTGAAACGTATCCCCTCTTTAAGCGGAACCATGATCAGATCGTCAATCAGATTTTCACCCAAAACAAGATAATTATGAATTCAGGGATTCTCGTCCATCCATAGTCAAGGATCAACGAAGCGGTGTGATCCCACCGAGCTCGTGAGAGCAGAAAGAAGCAGTCGGTAATGGCAACAGAGGTTGCTTGGACTGCGAACGTTCGGATAGAAGTGAGATCTAGTGTCTAACTCCCTAAATGCTAAGCATCCGTACGGGGCGGACTGTAGCTGCCGGTTTAGAAGAAGGTCTTGCGTATTCGAACCCCACGGCTTTAGTCGTGGGAGGATTCAGAAAATAGAGATTGTGAAGTTATGTACTTAAAGTAACGTGGCAGAATACTTGAATAAGATTAATGGTAAAATTGAGAAGTATGGAAGACTTGATAAAGAATATAAACTAGTTGGTTACAATTAAATAGGTGTAATATTAAGGAAGGAAGTGCAAAACTATGGATTTCGAAACAGTTATACAGGAGCTTGAAGCCCTCGGTAAGGAACGATCTAAAAAAATGCACATATCCAACGGAGCGCACGAACCGATTTTTGGCGTGGCTACAGGTGCTATGAAACCAATTGCAAAGAAAATAAAAATAAATCAACCTTTAGCTGAAAAGCTTTATGCCACAGGTAACTATGATGCAATGTACTTTGCAGGCATTATTGCAGACCCAAAAGCCATGACTGAGTCGGATTTTGATCGCTGGATGGATGGAGCGTATTTTTATATGTTGTCCGATTTTGTAGTGGCAGTAACTTTATCTGAGTCAGATATTGCACAAGATGTTGCTGATAAATGGATTGCAAGCGGTGACGAGCTGAGAATGTCAGCGGGCTGGAGTTGCTACTGCTGGCTTTTAGGGAATCGTCTAGACAATGAATTTTCTGAAAACAAGATTTCCAATATGCTTGATACTGTGAAAAATACGATTCATGATTCGCCAGAACGAACGAAATCCGCTATGAATAATTTTCTATACACCGTGGGGATTTCATATTTGCCGCTACATGAAAAGGCAGTCGAGACTGCAAAGGAAGTAGGAATAGTAGAAGTCAAACGGGACAAGAAAAAAAGCAGTTTCCTAAACGCTTACGAAAGTATTCAAAAAGAAATTGATAGAGGGAGGCTTGGTTTCAAACGTAAATATGTAAGATGTTAAAAATTAGCTTCGCATCGGGGTGTTGATCCAAGAAGGAGGATTGACGCTCTTTTTGTTAAAGTTTCCAGAGGGATCATACCAAATTATGGGATCTCTGGTTTGTACAGTAATCCTAAATTAAACGCAGTTGCTGTTAGGATGTACAATTGTGCTTATATTCATATAGAAATGAAGGCTTTGACCATATAAAAGATATTCATAGTTTTGGGAATTTAGTAGTTTCAAGTTTTAAAAAGCTTTAACTACAAAAGTTCTTTTTCTTATTCAGCTAAAGGGTCATTTAACTGAATAAATAGATAAAGGTGAACCGCCAAGGAGGTTAATAGTAATGTTAGAAGTGAGACCTTTAGATGACCGCGATTTTGAATTGATTAGGGAAGCAGAAAAAGTAATTGAAAAAAATTATAAATATGGTCGGCATCACATTGGTTCAGCAGTTAGAACAGCATCTGGTAATATTTTTTCAGCAGTACACGTAGAAGCAAATGTTGGAAGAATAACGGTATGTGGAGAAGCAATGGCTATTGGGAAGTCAATATCTGAAGGAGATCACGAATTTGAAACGATTGTAGCGGTGGCTCATCCACATCCTGACGAAGATATAGAAAAATGTTGGGTAGTTGCACCTTGTGGTATGTGTCGAGAGCTAATAAGTGATTATGGAAAGGATACTGATGTAATCATTCCCTATAACGGTGAATTAATTAAGTGTAATGTAATGGGGTTAATACCTGAAAAATATAAAAGTGATATTGAATAATACCTCTTTAAACAATCGGGCGCAAGAATTGGTGCGAAATGTTCCTGACTCAAATGAAATGTGGTCACACAATTTCGATAAAGGTCAGGCAGTTTTATATTTCTAAAACTGAAGGGTTATGTCGAGGAGTCGAATGAGGAGGTAACGTTCCGAAAGGCTCTCCCTGCGTCGAATAGCACGCCATTTAGTAAGAAAAGGGTGTGTTATAAGCTCGGCTAATAGGCATGAGAATTTACCGTAACAGTCCGGCTGACGAAAGCCTACCTGATGGGGTGGTGTAGATCATGGTGTTTGGGTTGAACAGATATGGTGAGAATGCAATGTAAATACAATAAGATACTGTATTGCTGACGAACTTCTGAATGTACGGGTCTAGACGCGCATTATATAGAAATGTATTTACTACCAAATGTAGGGTTAGCTGTGGATGAGTAAGAATCAATAATATAAAAGTCCATCTTGTGTTACAGGCACATGCAATGCTAACAGGCTCATAGGAAGCACCTAAGTTTGTTTCAGAATAGATGTAACTCAACGTTGTAAGCTGATAACGTGGAGAGCTTACTCTCGGTGAAGCGTTGGAAAGGAAAATAATCGTGAGAATAGCGACTGTATAACTTTTCTTCATATCAGTGAAAGTGGTGGTACAGTACCGTCGAAGCGTGTAATGAACGTGGAGGGATAGCCACTAGACTAATAAAAGATTCATTCAACCATGCAAGACAGTTCTTAAACGATTAATAAGGTTCTTGTAAGACTAATAGAGGTTCAGCTCCGAAAGGAGCAACCGACTTGTTAAAACGAAAGAAGCTGAGGCACAATGAGTATTATGGTATGCAATATCATTTTGATTCTTTATATGCTCAAAGTGCTAATGGTCAAAATTTTTATGGATTACTCGATTTAATGCAATCCGATGAAAATATTCGGTTAGCTTATCGCAATATTAAACGAAATACCGGCAGTAAATCGGCTGGATATGATGGATTAACGATTGAAGATATAAAGCGATTACCTGTGTCAGAGGTCATATCGACGATACAACGAATGTTTGAACACTATACACCCCAAGCTGTTCGGCGGGTATTCATTCCTAAGGCAAATGGAAAAACACGTCCTCTAGGGATTCCGACTATTTGGGATAGATTGTTCCAACAGTGTATCCTACAAGTGCTGGAGCCTATTTGTGAGTCAAGGTTTTATAAACATAACTATGGTTTTAGACCAAATCGGAATACACATCATGCGAAAGCGAGGTTTGAAACGCTCATCAATCGAGCGTGCTTATATCATTGTGTAGATGTTGACATAAAAGGATTCTTTGACAATGTAGATCATGCCAAATTATTAAAACAAATGTGGTCACTAGGCATTCGTGATAAAGCACTGCTTTCCATTATTTCGCGTCTTTTAAAAGCTGAAATTATTGGGGAAGGCTTCCCAATGAAAGGAACACCCCAGGGGGGATTTTATCACCCCTTTTATCTAACATCGTACTAAATGAACTAGATTGGTGGGTTAGTAATCAATGGGAAAGTTTCGAAACTCGAAAGCTATATAAATCACATACTGGCAGATATAATGCATTGAAACAATCGAATTTAAAACATTGCTATATCGTGAGATATGCAGACGATTTTAAAATGCTTTGTCGAACTCGTTCACAAGCGATTAAAATGCATTATGCAGTAAAAGATTTCCTTCAAACAAGGCTTAAGCTTGAAATTAGTGAGGAAAAATCGAAAGTAGTTAACCTAAAGAAAAACTCATCAGAGTTTTTAGGCTTTCGCATTAAAGCACATCGGAAGAAGACGAATAAAAGAACACTCTATGTAGCTCGTTCACATATGACAAGAAAGGCACTTAGAAATGCGCAAATAAAGGTAAAACAAGCTATAAAGTTAATTCAGAAACATCAAAAAGCCGAAAACGTTTGGCGATTTAATATGGTCATAATGGGTATACAGAATTATTATTCTGCAGCGTCACACATCACAATAGACTTAAATGAGCTGGGCTATCGTCTCCATAGAGCATTATACAATCGTTTAAAAGAAATGAGAAAAGAAGCTACGTTTCAGGACTTCGCAAAATCCTTACAGAAACGGTATAAGGGATATGAATGTAAGCTTTATAAAATAAAAGAAATGGTACTTGTCCCAATTCATGCCCAACGCTGTAAGGTGAATCTAAACTTCTCTCAAACTATCTGTAACTATACTACCGTAGGTAGAAATAAAATTCATCAAAACCAGCGGGCGATTAATAAACAAACACTCGCTCATGTGATGAAACAATTTATACCGAGCCGTTCCATCGAATACAACGATAATCGTATTAGCCGGTTTATCGCACAATACGGGAAATGTTCTATTACAGGAGTTGAATTAGGACTGAACGATTGGCATTGTCATCATAAAACACCATACCATCTCACAAAAGATGATTCATACGGAAATTTAATGATACTGCAAAAATCAGTTCATCACCTCATTCATATGAGAAATTATGAGAAAATACAAGTGCTTTTAAACTTACTCAAGTTAAATGAAAAGCAACTCATAGAAGTTAATAAATTGCGCAAGCAATGTCTGAACGAAGTAATCTGATCCTACATTTCATCTCTGCATCTACATAAAAATATTGAATGAGTTGGATTAGTTGGAACGCCGTATGCTGGGAAACTCGCCTGTACGGTGTGAAGTGGGGGAAAAGCTGGCGATAACTTCAAAAGCCTACCTATCACTATAATAAGACTTGCGCTACTTTTGCTTTAAAGGGCCAGATAATTGAACAAACCTATTTGAGCTGATGAAGTGAACTTAGGTTGTTGAAGAAAAAGATTGCATGATATGGTTCCCTTGTCACGCAACCTTACAATTGCTTTGGTTGAGAAGGAACCACAGGGTTGCTTATACTAGATATATGAATTGGGACAAAGAAACGCTATATTCAAAGCACTTGGCGACTCGACTCGGCGGATTATATTAGACGAACTATCCGAACGAAACGAGCTGACGTTGTATGAACTTACGGCACGTCTCATTATGAAGCACGACCTTACCATTTCGCGACAAGCGATAGCTAAACATCTTTCTGCATTGGAAGATGCAGGGCTCGTAAAATCAAAACGAAAGGGGAAATATCGAGTACTTATGTTCAACAACGAACCACTTAAAAACCTGCTGAAAAGATGGATAGAGTAATTTTATAAAAAATAAGTAACAAAATCGGAACAGGACTTCTGACGAAATGTGTGGTTGTTTTGCTGCTTGCAGCCAGATTTTTAGTAGAGCACTGTACGTTGCAAATATCAAAGGAGGCAAAAGTAATATGAAAATCATTGTTACCAGTATATTCGTAGAAGATCAAGACAAGGCATTAGAGTTTTATTCAGAAACGTTGGGCTTTATAAAAAAGCATGACGTTCCTACCGGAGAATTTAGGTGGATAACGCTTGTTTCTCCCGATGATGAAGACGGTACCGAGCTTTTGCTCGAACCGAATGACCATCCGGCCGCCAAAGAGTATCAAAAGAAGTTATTTGCAGAAGGCATCCCAGTAACAATGTTTGGCGTTGCAAATGTTCACAAAGAGTACGAACGATTAATGAAACACGGCGTGAAGTTTACTATGGAGCCGACAGAAATGGGCGAAATCACAATAGCTGTCTTCGACGATACATGCGGCAACCTTATTCAGATAGCGCAGAAGTAACTAACGGTTAATGAGCATTGCTTCGGAATTAAGGTTATTCCATTAAACGGCGCTTTAATGGGGTAACGAAAAAAGCCCAATTTTAAGAAATTGGGCTTTTTAATATTGGAATTTCTGAACAATTTTTGTCATATGATTCGTCTTGGTATTGATCGATAAATGGGAGGGAAAGAAATGAAACCATTTGTACTAGAGTTTCGAGAGATTGATAGAACGCAACTTATGCTTGTCGGAGGAAAAGGGTTGAATTTAGGGGAACTTTCGAAGATTCATGGAATACAAATGCCAGAAGGATTTTGTGTGACGACAGAAGTTTATCAAAAAGCCCTCGAACAAAACGAAGCCTTCCACGCATTGTTGAATCAACTAACAATGCTAAAAGTAGAAGATCGAGATCAAATTGATAAAATCAGCAGGAGAATTCGACAAATCATTGTGGAAGTAGAAATTCCTTCCGATGTTGTGAAAGTAGTTACTCACTATCTCTCCCAGTTTGGTGATGAACATGCTTATGCAGTGCGTTCTAGTGCGACAGCTGAAGATTTACCACATGCCTCTTTTGCTGGTCAACAAGACACCTATTTAAATATCATCGGAAAAGAAGCCATTTTGCGGTACATCAGCAAATGTTGGGCTTCCCTATTTACGGATCGCGCGGTAATCTACCGTATACAAAACGGATTCGACCACAGTCAAGTTTATTTATCTGTCATCGTTCAAAGGATGGTTTTCCCACAGGCTTCAGGAATTTTATTTACTGCTGACCCGATTACTTCCAATCGAAGTCTGCTATCAATCGATGCCAGTTTTGGGCTGGGTGAGGCACTTGTCTCTGGCTTAGTGTCTGCGGATAATTATAAAGTGCGGGAAGGTAGGATTGTGGAGAAGACGATTTCTACCAAAAAGTTGGCTATATATGGACGAAAAGAAGGCGGAACAGAGACAAAGCTGATCGATCCGGATCAGCAAAAGACTCAAACACTTACTGAACAACAAATTTTACAACTGGCACGCATCGGAAGACAGATCGAAGCTTATTTTGGTTGCCCACAAGATATCGAATGGTGTTTGGTTGATGATACATTTTATATTGTTCAGAGTCGTCCAATTACTACTTTATACCCCATCCCTGAAGCGAATGATCAAGAAAATCACGTTTATGTATCTGTTGGTCATCAACAAATGATGACCGACCCCATGAAACCATTGGGATTGTCTTTTTTCCTGTTAACTACTCCTGCACCCATGCGTAAAGCTGGTGGAAGGTTGTTTGTTGATGTTACACAAAGGCTGGCTTCACCTGACAGCAGAGAAATTTTATTAGATACCCTGGGACAATCCGATCCGCTCATAAAAGACGCACTTATGACCATAATAGAGCGAGAAGATTTTATAAAATCGTTACCAAATGATAAAAAAGAACAGAGTCCCGTTAAAAGCAATAAAGGTATGTCTTCTGCGGGTTTTCAAGCACAAATCGAAAACGATCCGACAATCGTTTCTGATTTGATTAAGAGTAGTCAAACATCAATAGAAAAGTTAAAGCATAATATCCAAACGAAATCAGGACCGGATTTATTTGATTTTATTATAGAAGATATCCAACAATTAAAGAAGATTTTATTTGACCCACAAAGTTTGGGTGTGATTATGGCTGCTATGGATGCTTCATCATGGATCAATGAAAAAATGAACAAGTGGTTGGGTGAAAAAAACGTAGCAGATACGCTTTCACAATCTGTACCAAACAATATTACTTCGGAAATGGGTCTGGCGCTATTGGATGTCGCAGATGTGATTCGTCCTTATCCAGAAGTAATTGATTATTTACAACATGTAAAAGATGATAACTTTTTGGATGAACTGGCTAAGTTTGATGGTGGACAGGAAACCCAAGACGCTATCTATGATTATCTCAGCAAATACGGAATGCGTTGTCCAGGAGAAATCGATATTACTAAAACTCGTTGGAGCGAAAAACCAACTACACTTGTCCCCGTGATTCTTAGTAATATCAAAAACTTTGAGCCTCATGCCAGCAATCGGAAATTTGAGCAAGGGCGACAGGAAGCTTTTAAAAAAGAACAAGAGTTATTAGATCGATTGAAGCAATTACCGGATGGTGAACAAAAAGCCAAAGAAACAAAACGAATGATCGACCTAATCCGGAATTTCAGCGGGTTTAGGGAATATCCAAAATACGGCATGGTTAATCGCTACTTCGTCTATAAGCAAGCTTTACTGAAAGAAGCCGAACAACTCGTACAAGCAAACGTTATTCATGAAAAAGAAGATATATACTATCTCACTTTTGAAGAACTCCACGAAGTGGTACGCACAAATAAACTAGATTTCCAGATCATCAGCAAACGAAAAGACGAATACAAATTATATGAAAAACTAACTCCCCCACGTGTTATTACATCTGATGGTGAAATCATTGTAGGTGAGTACAAACGAGAAGATCTCCCAGCCGAAGCTATTGCAGGTCTGCCTGTTTCTTCCGGAGTTATAGAGGGACGAGCACGTGTCATCTTAAACATGGAAGATGCTGATCTAGGAGATGGAGGTATATTAGTCACAGCCTTTACTGACCCTAGCTGGACACCATTGTTTGTATCCATAAAAGGCTTAGTCACCGAAGTTGGTGGACTGATGACCCATGGAGCAGTTATCGCACGTGAATATGGCTTACCAGCAGTTGTCGGGGTGGAAAATGCTACCAAACTGATAAGAGACGGGCAACGAATTCGCGTGCATGGAACAGAAGGGTATATTGAAATATTGTAATAGCTGAATACCATACAGTAATCTTTTGTTAAAGAATAATCATTTTTATGTTTTAAGTTTTTTTTGTTCAACTAACGAACGCTAGTGCGGAGTAACATATAGATTTAAACGACATTATTGTTATATTTTTAAGTACAGTGAGGTATCTTAGATCAAAAATTAAACAACTATAATTTACCCTCGTCCTAAATTTAGAACGAGGGTACACTTGTTTGAGGTTTTAAAATTAAATCTCAACTCCTCAACCCCTAAAAATAATTATAATTTTCTAATACCTTTATACCATTAAAAGGAAATGTCATCAATCTATGGAACATATAGAAGATGGTCGAAACATAATTTGGCCAAAATGGCTGAGTAAGTGAGGTGCTTATTTGAGGGAGTTTTTAGTTTTGGTTATTTCCATGTTTATCGCAAACGCCTTATCAGAGCTTGTTTATAAAATGATCAATTTGGATTACAGTTTATTCGAAAGTGATTTTAATTTATGGTTGTTCTTGTTTAATTTTGGCATCTACATAATAATTTTGATTCCTGTTTATTACCTACTGACTAGATTAATTGTAAAGAGAAATTGAATGATGTGGAGGCATGGAAAATGAATGGTATACAAGAAGTATTGAATGATTATTTTAAGGCTTGGAATAAAGGTTTTGTCAGCAAAAATGGTGACGGGATCAGGGCTCATATGTCTGAAAAATTTGTAGGATATTGGGCACATTCTAGCATTGAGAAGCCTGACCCGTATTATTATGACTATGATCTTAGTAATGTATTAAGCAGATGGATAATGCGGAAAAAACGTTTGAACCTGTTTCGATTACGAAACGAAAAAACGGAGTGGAATGCGTAGTTTTAGGAAGGGAAACCAATGTAATTAATGGAGAACCTTTTTCCGCTCAATGTATGTTCGTGTGGAGAAAAGAAGAAAACCGGTGGAAATTGTTAAGAGAATATATTGAGTTGGAAAGGTGAGTGAGAAATGAAAGTGCTTTCAATCATACAGCCGTGGGCTACTCTCATTAGTATTGGTGAGAAGCGGTTTGAAACGAGGTCTTGGAGGACAAAACATCGTGGAGAATTGGCTATTCATGCAAGCAAAAAGATAGACAAAAAGATTTGTAGGATAGAACCTTTTCGCTCTATATTAAAAAAGCATGGATTTACTGAAAATAATCTTCCAGTAGGTGGCATTATAGCAACATCTAACTTGTCGGATTGTTTAAATGTTGCTGAAGATATGGGTACAGGCTCTTTATTAGATAATGGAAAAATGGTAAGTGCCGATGAATATACATTTGGAAATTTTAGTGAGGGAAGATTTGCTTGGGAACTACAGGATGTAATACAGATCAAGCCAATATCTGCTAAAGGACAGTTAGGACTTTGGGAATATGTTGAACAAGAAAAATTAAAACCATAAGTTTTAATAATGGAATTATACTAATGAAAAGGTTAGTGATTATTACAGTTGGTAAAACCCATAGCGGGAAAACTATATTTGCTAAATCTTTAGAACAGCAGTTGAACAACTCACTTGTAATTGACCAAGATAACCATGCAGAATTTATCAACACCTTTTACAAAACCTTACTACCAAAACAAGGGCCTAATACTATCAAGTACGCCATCACCCAAACAATTGTTGATTATGCTGTTAATCGGACCAATTTACATCTCATACTTTGCAACTCAAATCGCTCTCGTAAATACCGTTTGGATCTGCTTTCACATTTTCATAATAAAGGATTTATCAGTATTCTTGTTAATTTTGATATTCCAGAACATATTCTTCAAGGGCGAGTTGTTAACAGTCATCGAAGTACAACAATATTTAGGAGTGCTTCTACTTTTGAGGAAGTGCTTAATCGTCAACAAGTGGGGTCCCTTAAAAGTGACGTAAAAGCACCAATAGATGGCGAGGCAGATCACTTATTTGAAATTAAAAACAGTGATGGAGCTCAACCCGTGACTCGAATAATTGTTAATATTTACCAAAATCTATGAGTAGTTAGAAGTATAGGGAAATAAGAAAGTAAAAATTTGAACCTTTACTCACTATTGGGGCAAGAGTAAAAAATTGCGAGCGGCTGCGGCGTTCTTTTTTCTTTATTGTGTAACCTTTGGGGATAACATACAAATAAAGGTTCAAGCATTCTCTCCTAGAATTCCTAATGTATTGTAAGTTTTAATGGAATTAGTAAGGGGGATGATGAAAATTTCAGAACGTATCAACCGTATTATTCAGATTAAGCCTTGGGAAGATAAAGACCTTGATTTGCTGTTTCGTATTAATGCTCCGAAGATGATGCAACATATTGGAGGTCCGGAGAGTAATAAACAGATTTTGAAACGACACAAGCGGTATCTTGAACTGGGTAGTAAAGGATGTATGTTCAGCATTTCTTTGTTACCAGAGCAAGAATCAGTAGGTTCTGTCGGCTATTGGCAAACGATTTGGAATGATGAGAGTGTATATGAAACTGGCTGGAGTGTCCTTCCTTCATTTCAAGGGAATGGAATAGCGACAACTGCAGTGAAGTTGGCAATAGATGAGGCATCTGGAGAGAACCAGCATAGCTACATCCACGCAATTTGTCGGAAGCTTGGTTTCAAATTAATCTCAGAATGCGAATTCGAATACCCTCCAGGTAACTTTATGCGGTGTAATGATTGGCGGTATAATTTATTTGCTGGTCAATAGCTTTGTTATACGAACAGTTGAATGTATAGTAACAACGCATACACCAAAGATCAATCTGAACTTTTGAGTATGGAGGTGCGTTGATGAAAGGTTAGTGATTATTACAGTCGGTAAAACCCACAGCGGGAAAACTATATTTGCTAAATCTTTAGAACAGCAGTTGAACAACTCACTTGTAATTGACCAAGATAACCATGCAGAATTCATCAACACCTTTTACAAAACCTTACTACCAAAACAAGGGCCTAATACTATCAAGTACGCCATCACCCAAACAATTGTTGATTATGCTGTTAATCAGACTAATTTTCATCTCATTCTTTGTAACTCCAATTGCTCTCAAAAATATCGTTTGGATCTGCTTGCACATTTTCATAATAAAGGTTTTACCAGTATCCTTTCACAAGTATTTAACATGGATTCCTCTTTAATATACGTCCCCAGTATGAAAATCACTTTTGGGGAAATAAGACAGTAGAATGTAACACCTAACTTACTATTGAAGGCAAGAGTAAAACAATTGGCTTCGGTGGTTCTTTTTCTTTATTGAGCTAACGGGTTAGTTGAAGAATGGATAATTTAGTACTTAACCAAAGTTTATTCAGCTTCAGTGTATCTGCTTTTAAAAACGAGGTTATGTTTAATTTTTTTCCCTTGACTTGAAATGCATTTCATAAATTAGAGTGAAAGTAATCTCATTTTTCAACTAAAGGAGGAAGAAAGATGAACAGAAAAATTAGCCTTCAACAAGATGAACATGTACTATCTACCCTTACAGGATTATTTGAATGCTTTGATGGAACACAGAATGTCTACTTTGGAGAGTTGTATTTAACCAATAAAAGAATATATTTAGTAACCAATAGACTAATAAATGTGGAAGAATCTTTCTGGTTTGAAGAAGAATTGAGAGATATTGGACATTCTACACTCATTGTAGGAAAACATAGGATTACGGTAAGATGGACATACAATGGAAACCTCTTTAATTTTATGAATAAATTTCAACAATTGAGTGTAAATGAGTAGGGTTCCTTGACATCAAGTATATGTAGGAGCTATGTTATGACAAATATTCACGATATTGCAAGATTAGCAGGTGTATCCGTCTCTACTGTTTCTAGAGTTCTAAACAATTATAAGTATGTTGCTAGAGATAAAAGAGAGTCTGTTCTTAAAGTTATTGAAGAAATGAAATATACACCAAATAAAAATGCGATTGATTTAATTCGAGGAGAAACAAGAACAATAGGCGTTATTCTCCCATATAACAACAACCCAGCATTTGATCAAATATTAAACGGTATACTGAACAAGGCAATAGAGAATGATTTTTCGATTACGGTACTTCCTTCAAATTATAGTAAAGAAAAAGAAGTGGAGTATTTGCAAAAATTAAAAAGCAAGCTGTATGATGGCATCATTATCACTTCAAGAGCAAATGATTGGGAAACGATCATTTCGTATAGCGATTATGGTTCAATCGTATCTTGTGAATATACGCAGCACAAGGAAATTGGATGTTCCTATATGGACCGCTATTCTTCTTATCTAGATGCCTTTCAATTATTTAAAAACAAAGGGCATTATACGGTAGCTTTCACAACAGCTAGGCTAGAAAGCAATAGCACGAGGCAAATGATTGATGCTTATAATGAGATTTTTGGTGAACTTCAACCTGAATATCATATTTCAGGTTGTCACTGCTTAGAAGACGGATATGAAGCAGCGGGGCAATTCCTGCATTTACTGGAAAGACCAACAGCTATCTATGCGAATGGAGATGAAGTGGCTGGTGGTATGTATTTATATGCTAAGTCGCAACAATTGAAAATCCCTACTGATTTAGCAATCATTGGTCAAGAAAATCAACCAATTGGTATCGGTATGGGGATTTCTACAGTGGATCACCAGTTAACGAAAATCGGTGAACAAGCTTGTAGCCTAGTGATAAAGAAATCTAGAGAAAAAGTAAAAATACCTTATCGCATTGTGGAAAGAGATTCTGTTTAAAGCCCCATCTTTGGTGGTGTTTAACATAGATAAAATTTGTGTTTTTGAAACATGGAAGCCATCGGCATTGCGACAGGAAGGAACTACGCAACAGCAAAATCGATCGTTGACGAGCTTGAAATTGATACCTACGTTTTATGTAATGGATCAGTAGGATATGTCCGTCATGAATTAGAGCATGAGGTAATATTATCAAAAGAATCTATTATGAAACTAATTGAAATTGTAACGGAAAACAATGATCAGATTGTGTTTCAAACAGCGAACGGATTAAAAAGACATTTCGAAGAACCTGGAGAGTCGTTAACTAAAGCTTACGATAGTTTAGGATGGACCCTCCCTGACTTTGATGAAATGTATTGGAAACAAAACCCAGTTATTCAAGCTATGCTTTTCTGCAAGCCAGAAGATCTTCAAAAATACGCTATCAAAGAATTCAGATATGTGAGTTGGCACAAATTTGGTGTAGATGTCATTCCTATAGAAGGATCGAAAGCAAAAACCATTTTGAAAATCGCCGAAGAAAATGGAATTAAGCGCGAAGATATTGTCTTTTTCGGAGATGGACTCAACGACATTGAACTAATGGAACTTTCAGGAATTGGGGTTGCAATGGGAAATGCTGAAACAGTAGTTAAAGAGAAAGCCGATTTAATCACAGATAGTTGCAATGAACATGGAATTTACAATGCTCTTAAGGGCATTTCATTAATATAAAAAGAGAAAGATGTGGCTTTGAAATAAAGTTGAACTGTTTATAAAAAAGTTTAACCGGATTTCCTATCTCTATAAAGAAGGGATTTCGGTTTTTCTTGTGGATTAAGAACTTGTTAAGTGATAATAAAGTTATTCCATTAAAGGACCATTATATGTAGTATGATTTTCCACCGTATTCAACGTAAGTAAAGATATGAAAAATGCCAAATTTGTATCTTTGTAGAAGCATTATATATAGTAAATAATTATAGTTTTCAACGTAAACAACGATAGGACTTTACTTGGAGAGGTGGGTATGATAGGCTCGTTTGCCTGATGAAACCTTAGCTTCAGCCTTTCAAGACAAATCGTACCCACAGAGGCTCCAAGTCAAGTCCTTAAACGCCTATTCTATGAATACATGTAAACAATGATAAAGGGTGCACCATATCAATGTTTTGTTACTGATACTATATATAACTGTCCGATTGTGGAGTAAGGAAGGTAATTAGATGGTTCATCTTGAAATTGTAAGTTATGCCAGAACAACACGCCGCAAATGAATTTTGACCAAAGGGATTATCTATTAAAGGGATTAAATTGGAGGGAATAGAAAATGGATGTAAAGACACTTTTGTTACAACAATGGGCAAGCTGCTTAGATGAAGAAGACTGGTTTCTACCACTTGAAAAAGTGCTAGAGGATATTACTTTTGAACAGGCAATTTGGAAACCAGCTGATGGGACAATGAATTCCATTTGGGAATTAGTTTGTCATTTACTTTTCTATGAAAAGAGATTTCTGATGCGATTTCTTGGTGAAACAGCGAATGAACCACAGGCAGAAAATAATGAATCTACATTTCGATTACCAACTGAGACGTTAGAAAATTGGAAGGAAACAAAACAAGAATACTTTTATGTTCATCGTGAACTTGGAAAAATACTAGCAAAATCAGAACATGAAGATTTGTATAGACAGATCCCAGGAGAAGATAATTCATTAGTGCTTGAACTGAAGAGTTTAGCAATGCACGACGCATATCATATTGGGCAAATTGTATTCCTTAGTAAAATGCAAGGAGCTTGGCCTGGGAAACGCAGCTTTTAAAAAAGCTTCATGTTTAATTTCAAGGAATTAGTTTTTACCAACAAACCATACAACAGGAGATTGTGAAGAATTACACTTAAGCTAAGGGGAGGTTAGTTGAACAACATTGGTTAAATTGAAAAAAGCAGTGGAGTTCCTTGAAGAATACCACTGCTTTTAAATATTGGTTTTACTTACTAATTATTATTCCTTTAAGAATCCCAAGTTTCATCGAGGTGCTGTGCATAGTAAGAAATCCCTCGTTTGAAGTATTGAAGTGTTTCATCAGTCGTGGTTTCTATCAAATTCATCAAAACGATCTTCATTGCTTCATTATAGTTCTCTGTATACAGAGCCATAGAATAAAAGATTTGTAGACCACGATGTTCAGGAAACTTTGTCACACCACGTTTAAGTATTTCAACTGCTTCTTTATACTGTCCCAAAAGCTAAATGTGCTTTCATTTTTTAATCTCCCCCATTGTTTTCTACCTGCTTATGGTAACGGTATTCATTATATTTATAATTTCTGTGGAGTATTAATTATGACATGCAGCACTTTAGGAACGTCTTCTACTTTTTAACAGCTTTAAAATAACGTATAATTATCATATAATAGTAGATAGAGTAATTTATAAATAATTGTACTATACTATGGAATGGTTATATTGGGACAGAAAATGTGTGTGACTAGGTCGCACTTTAATTTTGTGTGATGCTATATCTTTTTTTTGCAAATTTCCAGGGGAAAAGGTTGGTAAAAATGAGCAACAGAGAAATGAAAACAGATGTCATTTTAATTGGCGCCGGAATCATGAGTGCGACTTTAGGGACACTCTTGAAAGAATTAGCACCGGAATGGGAAATCAAAGTGTTTGAAAAACTCGCAAAAGGAGGAGAAGAAAGCTCTAACGAATGGAATAATGCGGGTACGGGCCATGCTGCACTATGCGAGCTTAACTATACATCCGAAAAACCTGACGGATCAATCGATATTAGTAAAGCGATCAAAATCAATGAACAGTTTCAGCTTTCAAGACAGTTTTGGTCGTATCTTGTAAACAGAAATCTGATTCGTAATCCGCAGGACTTTATCATGTCATTACCACATATGAGTTTAGTACAAGGGGAAGAAAATGTAACGTTTTTGAAAAAACGTTTTAAAGCGCTTACAAACAATCCCCTGTTTCAAGGGATGGAATATTCCGATGACCCTGAAAAACTGATCGAATGGCTTCCGCTTATCATGGAAGGCCGTACAATGAATGAACCGATCGCAGCAACAAAAATCGACTCTGGAACGGATGTCAATTTTGGGGCATTGACACGCTTATTGTTTAGCCACTTAAAGAATACAGTTGTCGAGATCAACTACAAGCATAGTGTTCAGGATATTAAACGTAATAGCGACGGCTCTTGGCAAGTGAAAGTACTTGATATCGATAGCGGTAAAATCGAATACCATACTGCAAAATTCGTCTTTCTCGGCGGCGGAGGTGGAAGTCTGCCTTTACTACAAAAAACCGGTATTCCTGAATCAAAGCATATTGGTGGATTCCCGGTAAGCGGACTATTCATGGTATGTAACAATCCGGAAGTCGTGGCGCAGCATCAGGCAAAAGTGTACGGTAAAGCGAAGGTCGGTGCGCCTCCAATGTCTGTTCCACATCTTGATACAAGATATATCGACAACAAAAAATCATTGCTGTTTGGACCGTTCGCTGGATTTTCACCTAAGTTTTTAAAAACTGGTTCGAATTTTGATTTGATAGGTTCTGTAAAACCGAATAATGTCTTCACAATGTTAGCTGCAGGCGCAAAAGAGATGGGATTGACAAAATATCTGATCCAGCAAGTTATGTTATCGAAGAAAAAGCGCATGGAAGAATTACGCGAGTTTATTCCGAACGCCAAAAGCGAGGATTGGGATATCGTGGCAGCGGGCCAACGTGTTCAAATTATCAAAGATACTGAGTCTGGTGGGAAAGGGACACTACAGTTTGGTACGGAAGTTGTGAGTGCCGCTGACGGTTCTATTGCTGCATTGCTCGGCGCTTCTCCGGGTGCTTCTACTGCCGTTCACGTCATGCTTGAGGTACTAGAAAGATGCTTCCCGCAACATATGAATGAGTGGGAGCCGAAAGTAAAAGAAATGATTCCTTCTTATGACGTGTCTCTAGTGGACAACCCAGAGCTATTCCAAGAAATTCTTACTTCAACAGCGCAGATGCTTGGTCTAAACGAAGAGGAGCCGTCTTTCATTAATTCTTTGGATGAGAAACCAACGTATTGAATGACAAGTTTAAATAATATTTTTCATTAATGGACAATCGTTTCTATGATGATGAGATTGAAAAGACAATGATTGAAAAAAAATAGAAAACCCAGAACCTTTGATCTATCTTTGGATTGAAGGTTCTTTTTTTGAAATTCGCAGTTAGAGGGGCTAAGGCGAACCGTATCATAAGTCAATGAGGTTTTTAAGCAATGTACTAAAATATAAAAAACAAATCTCATAAGAGGGTTGGAAAAAAGTCCTTCATTCGGGTTGATGAAAGCTAAAATCGCATAAATAAGTTGGAGAAAAGACCTTCATGCGTTTGATGACGGCCAAAATTGCGTAAATGAGTTGGAGAAAAGACCTTCATGTGGGTAATGAAGGCCAAAATTCCGTAAGTAAGTTGAAGAAAAGTCCTTCATACGGTTGATGAAAGCCAAAATCGTGTAAATGAGTTCGAAAAAGTTCTTCATATGGAGCAAAATTCGTTAATGAGTTAGAAAAAATCGCAATTGGAAACAATGACCCGCAAGATGATCGAGCACAACTTTGGAGAGGTACAAGATGAAATAGGGGTTTTACCATTTTGTGGTCCTTGTGTGAATGGTAAAGCGTTAATGATTGTTGATGCACCAACTTATGATAAAGCTAAGGAATATGTAGAAAATGACCCATTATCAAAAGTTAACTACTACATTGATAGAAAGATAGTAAAGGTAGAAGAAGCTACTCTAGAAAATAATTTCCTTATTGATGATGTACTTACCCATTTAAGTCAAAAGGAAGCGTAGTTTATATAATTGCTAAAATTAACTAACGGGCGATAATGTTCAATAACGGAATCCTTTTTTGTCAATCGATGAAAAAAGGTTCAAAATCAAAGGTATCTGTCTAAATTCGGGGGTTTTGATATTTATGTGCTGCAAATAATGACCATTATTTTAATAAGGAATCGAGTCAGGTTGACAGTTTTACATCTACCGATTTTTTTTTGTAGCAGGTAATTTTCCTCCAGTATTGAAGTAAAGGTAAGAAAATAATTTTATAACCGATTCGGAGGGAATGGATATGAGTAAAACCACAGTGAGTGAAGCCGGTCATAAAGTAGATATTGGAAGTATTAAGCTCTATTGTGAGCTATTAGGTGATAAAAACGACGGACCTACTTTCGTATTTGATTCTGGTTATGCTTGGTCATTATTTAATTGGAACTCTATTAGAGATGAAGTTTCAGAGTTTGCTAGGATGTTTATTTATGACAGAGCAGGAATTGGAAAAAGTGAAAAAGATCAAAGATACAGACATAGCAAACAGTCAGTCGAAAACCTTCATACATTACTTCAAAATGCTAATGTTAAACCCCCTTATGTGCTAGTTGGACACTCTTTTGGAGGATTAAATGTAAGGCTATTCGCAAATACATATCCTGAAGAGATAGCAGGAGTCATCTTATTGGATTCTTGTCACGAGGACCAAAACAAAGTATTGCCTCCATTGTTTTCGGATAAAGTTCGAGACGATTATTTTAGTGGTTTTGCTGCCGAAGGTTCACTTAGTGAGTTTGAAGAAAGTCTTGAACAAGTTCGCAGGTCCGGCTCCCTTGGTCATATTCCACTTATTGTTGTAACAGGTGGTAACCAACCCCATCATACTGATGAATCTATGAATGCTTGGATGTCCTTTCAAAAGGACCTTGCTAATTTATCTACCCGTAGTAAACATATAATTGTTGAAAATGCTGGACATGCCATTCACATTGACTCTCCAGAAGCAGTTATAAATTCAATAAAAGAAATGTTGGAGATGATAACAAAGTAATACTGATTATTACTAACAAAAGAATAGAGCAGGAGGGGATGCAAGTCGACAATACCATACAAAAACAATTTAAGGAAAATGAACGAACTTAGCAGTATCAACATCTACTAGACTTAAGGGGTGATTCAAATGTCTAGCTCTATCGAAGAGGTATTAGTTCATCCGGATGGAACAACAATTACTCTTCTGGACCGAGGCACAGACAAACACGGGGAGTATTTAATAGTTGAACATTTGCTGATGAAACAGGGGGCTATAAACGGTCCCCATTGGCATCCGATTCTCACGGAATCATTCACGGTTAAGGAAGGTAAAATGCGCTTCAAAGTAGATGGAAAGGAGGAGCTTCTTGGTCCTGGTCAGCATATTAAGATTCTTCCCAAGCAGGTGCATCAATTCTGGAACGACAGTAAAGATCGGTTAATAGCTATTCATGAAATTCGACCACCAGGGAGTCATTGGAACATGTTCAAGCTCATACATAAATTAACAGAAGAAAACAGAGTAAATTCCAAAGGAGTACCTCTGAATCCATTATGGTTGGGGATAGCATGGGAGTGTATAGACGGATATATAGCAGGTCCTCCAATCTTCTTACAAAGGACAGTATTCGGGGGATTGGCACGACTGGCACGTGGAATCGGGTATCGAATTTAAGCCACAGATGATCATAGATGATGTGCTGAAAGTAGATCTTTAATAGTCGAAAATCGGAAACGTGTAGTAGTCCCATGAGTTGATTTATAGAATAAGTTCTATTAAGCGTACTAGTTGAATTATTGTCTAAAAGAGTTGTATCGACTATCAAAATTAATAAATGGGAGGTTTTATGTTCCAAACCATAAAAACATTTATATGAGCTAAAGGGGGGATTTATAAAGAAAGTAGAATTAAATATAATTGAAAAGCTAAGATTTTGCTGAAGAAATAAGTAATTTTATATACAAAAAGTTTTGTGTGAATTGAAAGGAAGATTATATGAACAACCAGATTTATGTGAGCTGGGGTGGACATAATGTCAAACTTACATGGTATCCAATGAAAGATTTATCCGATTCTAAAAATGTTACAAGTGTTCATGGATTTTGTTTTAGTCAAGGAAACATTCTTTTAGTACATGTAAATGGAAGGGGTTTTAATATTCCAGGAGGGCATATAGACAAAGGGGAAACTCAAGAGGAAGCTTTTCACAGAGAAGCACTTGAAGAGGGATATGTAAAGGGAAAAGTTCAGTATATAGGAGCCATTGAAGTAAGCCACGAAAATAATCCTTTATTTGTTCCTGGTGGGAAATATCCTTTTATTGGCTATCAAGTGTTTTATAGAATGGCTATAGAAGAGTGTCTACCCTTCCGTCGTGAAAATGAAACTACTTCCCGAATTTGGGTTGAACCTGAGGAAGTACCATATGTAATTAATGACCATGAACTTTCTATATTAGTTTTGAAAGAGGCATTGAAAATAAGGTGAACCCTTCTTCAACTATAGGGTGCGATTGTTGAAGATTGAATCACCTTTTTTATAATCTATTTTTGGTTCAACCATGAACAAATTATTGAAAGAAAACAACATTTTTGAACCAGCCGCAATTTATCAACAAAAAATGTGGTTTCTCGCTGTTTAAAAAAACTATCCTTTTTTCCTTGTAGTATTGAATATAGAATGAGACAGCTCATCGTAAACGGGATCCTTGATATAAAAGGTGTGCCTAAAGCAATGAGATTCTATGAAGTGAAGTTTCGTTCTCCCCAGATAAGCCATAATATTTCTAAGTGAAATTCATCTTTTGGAAATAACTCCCCTTTCAAGAATGGATGAATTGACGAATCTTTGCAAAGACTTCTTCTTGAATTTGTTTCTTCTCATTAAACAATGCATGCCTGCCGTTTTTGATATGAAATACTTGTAAGAGATGGAACTTTTCTTTGATAAATGCAAGATTATATTTCCAATCTACGGTCTTATCCTTGTTTCCTTGGATGATACATGTATCAGCGTTTGTCGGACTATATGTTTGTATTTTTACGTTCCATTCAATCAGTGATTCTAGCCATTCTAGGGGAATCGCATTTGGTTGCAAAGGGTCTTTTTTTGTAAAAGTCAGGTATTTTTTGTTGGAAGAATTCTCTCGAAAGTTTCTGTGAATGTCATCAAGAAATGGAAATGGTCTCGCAAGATAAAAACCTAATTTTGTCAAATACCAATGATTTGATCTTATAAGTGGTGCGACCAACACAATTTTATTGAAATGATGATTGCGGTGTTTTAACACATAATTGATTGCTATGGCGCCACCAGTACTGTGACCGATAACATAAAATGGAGCAGACATTTCATCCCTTGCCCTCTGCACTAATTGTTCCAACGTAAAAACATAATCGGAAAAATCATCGACTGAAGCCGATTCTCCCTCTGAAAGTCCGTGGCCCTGTGAATCATAACTGATCACGGTATAATTAAGTGTATTTAAATATTGAATCATGTTTCTTAAACTTCCGACATGGTCTAAATAACCGTGCAATAAAAAAACGGTGCCTTTACTCTCTTTTGGCGAATAAATTTGTACCATTATTTTGGTCCCGTCAATCTCAATCTTTCCAAAATGAAGGTCAACACTTTCTAAGTTAAAGCCATAGTAATCTAAGTATGCTTTGATATCTGGGGTCTTTTCGACAGGGGTGTGAAACTCAAGGGTTTTTCCCAGCGTGACAGACGCTCTACAACTTTTTTCATTACCTTTATTCTGCTCATTCGGAGTCTCCTATTTGATCGATCATCTTTATGTATTTTATGATTATTCCCTTATGCTTTTGAACATATCAGGGGTTACTTTAAAGAGTTTATCTAAGAATCGTGTTATTCATTCAAGTCAAAATAAATACATATAAGTGCGTATAAAAAGGAGGATAAAAAGAGCCGTAAAATCTGAAGTTCAACTAAATTCGTCACGTCCTGTGACAACGTTGAACTGACTCACATCGTGTGAGGCCGAGGCGCGAAAGTCTTGAGGAGCGGAACGACGAGCGATACCTGCTTAAAAGCTACGAGTTGTACCGAGGAAGCTATCTGCTAGCCTCAACTAGTAGACGCAGGTACATATGGAACTTCGACTAACTACTTCACGTCCTGTGAAAACGTCGAAGTCAGCACGTCCGTGTGCAAGTCCGGAGAGGTCCAGAAACGAAGAAATTCGACAGTAATTTTTCCCGGACTTTTTGAACAACCTCTATAATCAAGTCGTCTGGAAGGAGGATTAAGACTTTACTATGATAAACTACTTGTAATCTTAAATGGGAAAAGGAGCGATTAATCGTGCAATTTGTAACGCTAAATAATGGACTAAAGATGCCACAATTAGGTTTTGGTGTTTGGCAGGTTGAGGAAGAAGACGCCATATCTGTGGTAAAGAAAGCGCTTGAGGTTGGTTATCGTTCGATTGATACTGCTGCAATCTATGGCAATGAACGCGGAGTAGGTGAAGCGCTTAAACAAAGCAGTGTTCCCCGTGATGAATTGTTTATTACCACGAAGGTTTGGAATACAGACCAGGGCTATGAAAATACACTGAAAGCATTTGATGAAAGTCTGGAAAAGCTAGGCCTCGATTATGTCGATTTGTACTTGGTTCATTGGCCTACTCCCGAATATGACGAGTATGTTGAAACCTATAAAGCGCTTGAAAAACTGTATCATGATGGTCGTGTAAAAGCGATTGGTGTCTGTAATTTTGACCAGGATCATTTACAACGTTTACTTGATGAATGTGAGATAACACCAGTCCTGAACCAAATCGAGTGTCATCCATTTTTGGCCCAGCAAGAACTCAAACACTTCGGTGGTAAAAATGACATTTATGTGGAAGCATGGAGTCCACTCATGCAAGGTGGCGAAGTTTTGAAAAACGACGACATCCAGGCTATTGCGAAGGATCATGGGAAGACTCCTGCACAGGTCATTATTCGTTGGCATCTCCAAAACGAGACAATCGTCATTCCAAAATCAGTAACTCCTTCACGTATTGAAGAAAACTTTGATGTGTTTGACTTCGAACTCAATCAGAAGGAAATGGAGAAGATTGATTCACTCGACCGTAACGAACGTAAAGGTCCCATACCTAGCGAAATGAATCATAGATAATCCTAAAAAGGGTGCATTCTAAGAATAATTTACAACTATCTTGACCTTTTTCTATCCATATTTTAGAATGGTAAAAACTAATAAACGAATGCAATGATGAAGAAGAGTAAATTTTAGGAACACTCCAGAGAGCTGATGGATGGTGGAAATCAGTGTGAAACTAATGTTGAATGGGCTTCTGAGCTACCAAACTGAACAATTTTTAGTAGGTTCTGGCGGAGAGTCTTACCGATAAAAGAGACAAAGTATCGAAACAAAACTAGTTTCTGTACGGTTAAGTGCGTTTACTATCGGTAAATGAATGAAGGTGGCACCACGGGTTTCTCGTCCTTTTTTGGACGAGGGACCCTTTTTGTTTATACGTTAAGAAAGGATAACTTTTCAGCTGGAAGTAAATCGACGTTGAGGAAAAGTTTAAGTCCTAAGTATAAGTGCAGCTAGGGCTCAGCCAGCGCCAAGGCTTGGCTGAGCCAAGTTTTCTTTACACGTTAAGAAAGTATAAAATTCGGATGCATAGATGCAATGTCTAGCTCCAGCGCCCAACCCCTTGATCACTTCAGTCCTCCTGCGGCGGCGACAGCCTCCTCGTTGGCCTTCCAGTGACCTTCGGGGCTAACCAGGGCGCTTGTGCTTTTCTTATTTGAAAAATATTGTTTGGAGGTTCTTGGATATTAAAGAAGGAGGAGCAAGCGATGATGATTATAGCTACGGATGATTTAGAAATAACCTGTCCTACCTGCAAAGGGGAAAGAGTCATAAAAGATAACAAATGTGATAGTTGTTCTGGAAAAGGTGTTATTTTAACATCACAAGGACAAACTTTACTCCACTTTATGAAGAGACATCTCGAAAAGTGATGATGTTTATTTCTATTAACAACTTTACAAGTTTAGTTGTGTATCCTGTCGATGAAAACATAATCCCCTCTGTCACTTTTGTTTACACGTTAAGAAAGTATAAAAATACTTTCTATAGTATAAGCGCAACTAAGGCTCAGCCGGCGCCAAAGGCTTGGTTTTGCCAAGTTTTCTTTAAGCAAACCCTTGTATATAAACCAAAATGATTTTAATGTCGTTGGAGGTGATTGTTTTGATTCAAATTAAACTCGTTGTTCCGATCAAAGGGTATATTACCGATGCTTTTGAAAGATTTGAAAATTTCATTTTGTTAGAAGAAATGGAGAATAAGAATAATGAATCGGTGAAGTTTGAATTAGAAGAAGTGGTGGTAGCCGCTGATCAGATTGGGAAGCTAAAGCTCGATGCCGATGTGATCATCTCAAGAGGATTGGTTACCAAACTTTTAAAAGAAAGCAATGAAAATATTCCTGTTGTTGATATACCTGTACAAGGAATTGATCTCATTCGGTGTTTGTATGATTGTAAAGCACGTTTTGGTAGAAAAAAAGTCGCTGTTATAGGAGCTTCAAATATGATTTATGGAGTAGAAAATCTTGCGGACATCGTTGATTTTCCTATCCAGTCCTATATTTTAAATGATATCGAGTCTTCAGCTAGTTTAGTAGATTTAGCTGCCAATGATGGCTGTGAGGTGGTACTAAGTGGATTGAGTACGTGTAAATATGCCGATGAGATAGGATTAGGAGCCATTCTAGTTGAGACTGGAAAGGAATCATTTCGCCAGGCGTTGATCGAGGCGAAGAGAGTAGCTCTTGTCAGCAGAAGGGAGCAGGAGAAGGCTGAGCGCTACCAAACGCTTCTTAATTATGCCTATGAAGGAGTTATAGCCGTAGATTTAAATGGGCAAGTTTCTGTATTTAATACGGCCGCTCGGGAGATATTATCCATTTCAAAGGGGAGTTTAATTGGAAATTCTATATACGACATAGTTAAACAAGGGAAATTTCGTAATATGCTGCTAAGTGACGATGAATATCAGGAAGATATTGTTGCCTACAAATCCATTCAATTATCCGTAAAAAAAGTTGGAGTGTTTTTGAAGAGTAAAAAAGTGGGGGATATGGTAGCCTTTCAAGATATCACAGGTATTCAGGAGATGGAAGGGAAAATCCGAAAGAAGATTCATTTACGTGGACACGTGACTAAGTACACATTTGATGATATCTTGTTTCGTAGTTCTGAAATTAAAAAGACGATTGAAATGGCTAAACGATATAGTGAAGTAGATTCAAACATTCTTATTATTGGAGAAACTGGGACTGGCAAGGAAATATTCGCTCAGAGCATACATAATCAGAGCAAGCGGAAAAACAACCCGTTTGTAGCCATTAATTGTGCTGCGCTCCCTGAAGATTTATTGGAAAGTGAGCTTTTCGGTTACGTTGAAGGAGCTTTCACGGGAGCAATGAAAGGAGGAAAGCCAGGGTTTTTTGAACTGGCGCATAGAGGTACGATTTTTTTAGATGAAATCGGAGAAATCTCGCCGAAATTGCAAAGCCGGCTGCTTCGGGTCCTGCAGGAGCGGGAAATTATGCGCATCGGTGATGATAAGGTTATTCCGGTCGATGTGAGGATCATAGCGGCAACGAACAAAAACCTCATTCAAATGGTCAAAAGCACTGACTTTCGGGAGGATTTGTATTACCGCCTAAGTGTACTGGACCTTGTATTGCCTCCACTTCGGGAACGTAGAGAAGACATTCCGCTATTGGTGAATGCCTTTATTCAGAACGGTATTTCAGGTCCAAAACACATTATGATTACGGATGCTGCCAAGAAAAAACTGAGTGAAGAAAATTGGGAAGGAAATGTTCGCCAATTACAAAACTTCTGTGAGCGATTGAGCGTTCTCTATAAAGACAAGATTATTGATGTGTATGATATCGAAAAATATTTTCCGAATAAGAGTGAAGAAAAGATATGGCTGAATCAAGAGGTAGAAGGGAATCTATCACATGGAGTATCCGAACGTGAAAGAATTCTCCAGACATTAAAAGAGGTTAACTATAACATGGGAAAAGCTGCCTCTAAGTTAGGAATAAGCCGCACAACTTTATGGAGAAAAATAAAAAAATGGGATATTGAAACTAAATGAAACACTATGGAACAATTCGTTTCATTACGAAACAAATTGTTAACTTTATTTAAGGCTCAATTGAGAACAAACTGGCTTTTTTCTTAGTAGACTGATATTTCTTAATGTTGGCACGATTATTGCAATCATATAGACAAAGAGCTGGGATTGATTTTTCGTTAAAGGTTGGATAGCAGTTTAAATGAAAGAGGGGGTTATGTGAGTTATTTAGTGTATATACCACAAGATATTGAGGAAGAGGGGAAAAATTATTTATTAGGGAAAGGATACAAGGTTAAAATAGGCTCTGATTTGGCTGAAGAAACTCTTATGGAAGAAATTAAGGAATGTGACGCAGTATTAACGAGATCAACGGCTGTTATCAATAAAAGAGTTATTCAAGCAGGTGAAAATCTTAAGGTAATAGCTAAGTATGGAGTGGGCTTGGATAATATTAATATCGAAGCGGCCACAGACCGAGGCATTTATGTAACGAATACGCCAGAGGCAAATGCGAATGTTGTTGCCGAACATGTAATGGCATTGATTCTATCCTTGTCCAAAAACTTACACTTAGCTGACAGAGAGCTGCGTAACGGAAACTTTGCTATCCGTAATCAACTCTTTGGCATGGACTTGGAGGGCAAGACTTTGGGCATTATCGGGCTCGGGAGAATCGGAAATATATTGGCAAAAAAGGCTTCTAAAGGCTTTGACATGAAAGTCATTGGTTACGATCCTTATGTGGCAGCAAGCTCGAACCAGGAGATAGACATAGTAACAGATTTAGAATGGTTATTCAGAAATTCTGATATTATCAGCCTTCATCTTCCGTTAACGAAAACAACAAAAGGTTTAATAGGAAGCAAGGAGTTTTCCTGGATGAAATCCTCAGCTTATTTTGTTAACGCTTCCAGGGGTGGAATCGTGAAAGAAAATGATTTAGTAGAAGTTTTGCAAGCGGGCAAAATTGCCGGAGCCGGAGTAGATGTATTTGAAGTTGAACCTCCCGAAAAACGGAATCCTCTTTTTAAATTGGATAATGTAATTGTCAGTCCACATAATGCAGCTTTGACGAAGGAAGGTTCGATACGCATGGCTGTCCATGCAGCAATGCAGGTTCATCAAGTGCTCACTGGTGTAAAACCGAATTGGGCGGTTAACGATCCAATAACTAAAGGGCTGTCGATGTAATAATAACACATCAAATTATCTGATTATTTTGATAAACAGGTAAAGAAAAATTTATTTGTAATTTATTGGTGTATCCACGAGACAAAGAATAAGGATGGTGAACAAATGAAGAAAGTTGTTTATGTGCTAAGTGTAGTACCAGCAATTGGCTCGCTTGTCGTGATCAATCGAGTGGAACCTTATGTTTTAGGGATGCCATTTGTTCTTTTTTGGGCCATATTATGGGTTTGTCTTACATCTATGTTCTTGATCATTACTAATAAAATTGATCCTGAAAACAGAGGTGGGGAGGAATAATGAATGCAGCCCTTCTTGTTATTCTTTTCTTTCTTGTTTTGTGTACTTGGTTAGGGGTCCGGGCCCGCAAAGGTAAGGTTATGAGCTTGGAACAGTGGGCTGTAGGTGGACGAGGTTTCGGCAGTGTCTTGATCTTCTTTTTGATAGCCGGGGAAATGTTTACGACCTATACTTTTCTCGGAGCGAGTGGTGGCGCTTATTCATCTGGTATTCCTACTGCTTTATACGCTTTCAATTGTTTCTATTTTGTAATCGCTTACTGGCTCTTGCCGCCAATTTGGAAGTACGCTAAAGCAAATAATGTTATATCTCAATCTGATTTTTATACGAAAAAGTATAATAGCTCAGCTTTAGGTGTTCTTGTGGCGGTGATTAGTGTTATTTCGATTATTCCTTATTTGGTCATGCAGTTAAAGGGATTAGGAATTATCGTATCGGAGACTTCCTATGGCTCTATCTCTCCAAATGTAGCCATAGTTGTAGGTGTAATTGCGATCACAATTTATGTAACGGCTTCGGGTATGCATGGCGCAGCATGGACGGCAGTAATGAAAGATATCATGATTTTGGCAGTTGTCGTCTTTATGGGGATTTATTTTCCGCTTCATTATTACGGAGGTTTGCAACCAATGTTTGAAGCGATCGATACAGCTAAACAAGGGTTTTTGATATTTCCTGAACAAGGATTGAGTATCTCATGGTTTATTTCCGCTACGATCATGACAGCACTGGCATTCTATATGTTCCCTCATATGCTTGCGGGAGTTTTCTCTGCAAAAAGTCCAAAATCGCTTCGTTGGAATGCTGGGATTATGCCGATTTATCAAGTGATCATCATTTTTTCACTGTTTATTGGTTTTTCCGCCATTCTTCAAGTTCCGAATTTAAAAGGGCCAGACGTGGATTTAGCTTTATTTAAGATGGCTAAGATGTCATTCGATCCCTGGTTCGTTGGAGTTATTGGGGCAGCAGGGGCTATGGCAGCCCTTATACCTAGCTCACTGGTGTTGACGGCTATGGCTACAATTCTTTCTAAAAATGTATATAAGGTATGGAAGCCAAATACATCAGATGATCAGCTGGCGAAATTGAGCCGAATGTTGGTTCCTGTCATAGCTTTAGTGACTCTTTACTTTACGTTTAATGGCGGGAATTCAATTTTTACGTTGTATCTTATGGCTTATAGTTTCATGGCACAGTTGTTCCCGGCACTGTTTTTCAGTCTGTGGAAAAAGAATCCAGTTACTGTACAGGGAGCTTTTGCCGGAATGATTGTTGGGATTTTACTCGTCATATACTCGACTACTTCTGATACGACACTTGCCACATTATTTCCATCCCTTCCACACGTAATAAAAGATCTTGATGTGGGGTTATCCGTATTGCTTATCAATATTGCTGTGACATTGGGAGTAAGTGCCGCCTCAAGGAAACCTGCAATTGAAATGGAAGAGGGAGATAGCCAAGTTTCTTAGCTTGGCAAACTAGTTAAATAACATATGGAAAAAACTTGAAATCAGTATAAGCATAAATCACTAGAAATGAAAACATGTTCTTGAAAACAGGAGGCTTATTTATGAAAGTCAGTGGAGGTAAAGCAGTTGTTGATGTCCTGGTGAAAGAGGGGATAAAGAAAGCCTTTTGTGTACCAGGTGAAAGTTATCTCGGAGTAATGGATGCACTGTACCAACATCCTGAAATTGAACTTATTTCTGCCCGTCATGAAGGTGGAGCTTCATTTATGGCGGAAGGGTATGCCAAAGCGTCCGGTGGAGTAGGAGTTTGTATGGCCACCCGTGGAGTAGGTGCTACAAATTTAGCTATCGGTATTCATACTGCTGCTCAAGATTCAACTCCTATGGTCGCCTTAATTGGCCAAGTTGAACGGCCTTTTAAAGAAAAGGAAGCCTTTCAGGAAGTAGACTTGGCGAATTTTTTCAGTCATTTATGTAAATGGACGGTAGAAATTGATCGTGTAGAGAGGATTCCTGAATTATTGCATCGGGCATTTCATTTAGCGCGTTCGGGACGTCCGGGCCCCGTTTTAGTTGCTCTGCCGCATGACATGCTAGAAGATGAAGCCGAGATGATCAGTTATCCTTCTTATCGATCGCTCCCTCCTCAACCACATATGGGAAATGTGAAGCAGGCGATAGAGGCGATACGAAACGCGGAGCGCCCCATTCTAATTGCTGGTGGTGGTGTGATCCATGCTAAGGCTAACACACTGCTTGTGCAGTTTGCGGAAGTGATGACTCTTCCTGTTGTCACCGCTTTTCGCCGATTCGATGCTTTTCCTAACTCACATGCTTACTATGCAGGATGGCTCGGATTCGGAATGCCTCAATATTTACTTGATTCGATTCGGGATGCAGATGTAGTTGTGGCATTGGGGACACGATTTTCTCAGGTGGGAACACAAGATTACACCTTGCTATCTAAACAAACACAACTGATCCATGTAGATATTTGTCCTGATATTTTTGGAAAAGTCTATGCTCCTTCTCTTGCCATTGAAGCAGACGCCAAGAGTTTCTTAGAACAAGCATTGCAAGCGGCAGGCTCACCATCTTCTGTTTCAAGTAATGAGAGAGTAAGGGAATTACACGCCAATTATATGGAGTTTTCTGAATCAAAGGCTGACTACACAGAAGACTTTGTAGATATGGATGGATTAATGCATGACATTGTTACCCAGCTTCCGAAGGATTCCATTATTACCAATGATGCCGGCAACTTCTTCGGATGGCTTTCTCGATATTATCGTTTTGAACAGGAAAATACGTATGTAGGGCCAACGTCGGGAGCGATGGGATATGGACTTCCTGCAGCGATTGGGGCGAAGCTGGCTCAGCCTCATAGGCATGTCGTTTCATTTTCAGGGGATGGCGGTTTTATGATGACAGTCCAAGAGATTGAGACAGCCGTACGAAACAGAATTCCAACTATATCAATTGTGGTGAATAACAATAGTTACGGGACCATTCGTGCGCATCAGGAAACTCATTTTCCAAACCGGGTAATTGGAACAGACTTGTCCAATCCAGATTTTGCAGAATTAGCTCGCTTATTTGGGGCGCATGGTGAAAAAGTTCAAAAAAATAGTGATTTTGCGCCAGCGTTACAAAGGGCGATCGCCTCAGGTCTTCCGGCTATCATTGAAGTTACAGTCAATCCAGAAGTTTTATCTGTAGGCCAAGATAAGAAGAAGGTACAGGAAAGGTTAGTGTCCAACAAATAATTGCGGGTAGATATTTTTTTATGAGTAAAGAAAGTATAAAAGTTTGCGGCATGGATGTAATGTCCAGCTTCAGCGCCCAACCACTTGGATCACTTCAGGCCTCCTGCGGCGGCAACAGCCTCCTCGTCGGTCTTCCAGTGACCTTCGTGGCTAAGCAGGGCGCTTGCGCTTTTCTTAAAAAAATGAAGATAACTGGAGGAGAAGATATGCGTTATTTAAATTACATTAATGGACTATGGAAAGAACCAACTTCAAGAGAGTACAAGGAAAACCTGAGTCCACATAATGGAGAAAACCTGGGGGAATTTCCATCCAGTGTGGCAGCTGATTTACATGACGCGGTGGCAGCCGGAAAACGTTCATTTCCTGCCTGGAAAAAACTCTCGTTTCAACAGCGGGCATCGTATTTGCAGAAAGCAGCAGATCATTTGAAAAAGAATGTTCAGGAAATAGGTCAAGACCTGATTAAGGAAGAGGGGAAACCATTAGCGGAAGGTATGGGGGAAGTCAATCGTGCAGTCAGCATCCTCGAATATTATGCAGCTGAAGCACGGCAGCCGCTTGGAGAAGTGATCCCCTCGGCAAATGCGGAGACATTTTTGTACACTACTCGTACGCCACTGGGGCTGGTTGGATTAATAACGCCATGGAATTTTCCGATCGCGATCCCCGTATGGAAGTTAGCTCCAGCACTCATATATGGGAATACGGTAGTGATTAAGCCGGCTGATCTTACGCCGAAATCGGTGTACCATGTCATGAAAGCATTTGATGAAGCAGGGCTCCCCGCGGGTGTCTTAAACTGCGTATTCGGTAAGGGATCTGTTATCGGTGCAGAAATGGTCGAGCATCCGGATATTAAAGCAATTTCGTTCACTGGTTCCAATCAGGTAGGCATTCAAATTCAGAACAGAGCTACGACGGCTAATGGAAAAAAGGTGCAATTAGAAATGGGCGGTAAAAACCCATTAATTGTACTTTCGGATGCGGACGTAGACAAGGCAGTTGAAATTGCGGTTGGGGGAGCATTTAAATCTACTGGGCAAAAATGTACGGCAACAAGTCGGATAATCGTTGAAGAAGGGATTTATGAAGTGTTCCGTGACCGTCTTGTCAACCGCACTAAAGAGCTGAAAGTGGGTAATCCGTTGGATGGTGATACCTTCGTCGGTCCGGCTGTTTCTAAAACACAATGTGATGGTGTAATTAAAATGATTGAAGTAGGAAAGGAAGAAGCAACTCTATTGTGCGGGGGTGAAGCTCCTTCAGAAGAAGAGCTGGCGAACGGCTTTTATGTAAAGCCGACGGTTTTCGAGAATGTATCTCACGATGCCCGTCTTGCACGCGAGGAAATTTTCGGACCGGTCATTGCACTCTTTAAGGTCAAAAATTACGAGGAAGCAGTGGAGATGGCCAACGATACGGAATACGGCTTAAGCGCAGCGATTTGTACGAATAACCTGACGCTGGCGCAGCGTTTCATTGAAGATATCGAAGTGGGGCTCGTACATGTCAACTCGGAAACGGCAGGTACAGAACCACAAGTCCCGTTCGGCGGCTGCAAAAGTTCCAGTACCGGCTCACGCGAACAAGGCAAGACCGCTATCGAGTTCTATACACAGGTCAAGACGATTTATTTGGACCGAATGTAGTTCGCAAAGACTCCATTTATGAGTGGGAAAAGGAGGAAGTTCTATGAACCCATGTAATCATAGGAAGTCTTGCATTAATTGATTTTACATGAGAAGTCAGTAGGCACAACTATTTTAAAATGAAGATTATTGGGAGGTTTCGCAGATGTTAAAACCATATTTAGTTGTGGAATGGAATGATACGGAAACAGATGCAAAAGGTTGGTTGGTCGTGCATAACTTTGTGAAAGGCTACGTAGGTGGGGGTACAAGGATGCATCCAACGGTTACAAGAGAAGAGGTCGAAAGGTTATCCGAGGCAATGGCTTATAAGTATGCAGCCTGTGAGTGTGTAACGACTGGCGGTTGTAAAGCAGGCATTGCCTATGATTTTAAATTACCAGATGCGTATGCCGTATTAAGAAGATTTCTGATTGCGATGATGCCTTATATAGACGTTGGGGTATCTTTAGGAAGTGATTTAGGTACCAAATATGAAGATGTGCTCAAAATATTTAATGAGTTCGGTATTGATATCCCGCTTACGAAATCAATGAAGGTGAATTCAAATGTTCTACAAGGGATAAAGTACTTTAATGAATTGTTGGCGACAAAAATTGACGGGTTGCTTTTAAACGATGTCGTAACAGGCTATGGTGTAGCATTTTCAGCAGATGAGGCTTGGAAGTTTAAAAGCGGGAACGATGGAGCGAGAGTTGTCATTCAAGGATTCGGCTGCGTAGGAGCAAGCTGCGCTTTGAAAATGTCCCAGTTAGGTTATAAAGTCGTTGGAATTTCTGATGCAAACCTTTTGGTAACGTGTGAAGAAGGATTAAATGTCCAAAAGCTTATTGATCATAAGAATGTGTACGGAGAAATGGATCAAGCCAGTTTTGAAAGTCATTATAATGTTAGATCAAACACGGAATGGCTCAATATAGATTGCGATATATTAATTCCATCTGCACTAGAGGATGTCATCCACAAATCAAATGCTAAAAGCGTAAAGGCAAGCTTAATTGTGGAAGCTGCAAACATTCCGATTTCTTCCGAGGGAGACGAAATCATAAAGCAAAGAGGAATTGATGTGGTCAATGATTTTGTTGCCAACCTGGGGGCGATCAGATTTTATGATGCGGTTATTTTCGGATTAGTTAGACCAAATCCACAAGCTGTAGTTGATGATATTGAAAAACTATGTCGGAAAAATACATCTCACTTGTTTGCAGAAGCAAAAAAACAAAATAAATATCAAAGAGATGTAGCTTATGAAATATTTAAACCGACAATCAGCGATTTATTAGAATATGATGAGCCTTCTGAAGCGTTACCTATACAATAATGTGATGTAATTTCAGAATAATGGGAATCTTCTTCATCTGTAATTAATCATGAAAGAGTACCGAGCAATCTATCGATTTGAAACGGGGGGAAATTAATGCATGCAGAAGGTGAAAATCAGCCAAAAGAATTAAAGCGTTCGATGAAAAGTAGACATTTATTTATGCTTTCCTTAGGTGGGGTCATTGGAACAGGTCTTTTCCTAGGATCAGGTTATGCGATCGGTGAAGCCGGACCCGTAGGAGCGATTGTTGCTTATTTGGTCGGTGGTTTATTAATGTACTTGGCGATGATTTGTCTCGGCGAATTATCAGTTGTGATGCCGGTGTCGGGTTCCTTTCAGGCCCATGCAACGAAATTTATTGGACCAGCCACTGGATTTGTCATCGGATGGATTTACTGGCTTAGCTGGGCCCTTTACGTAGGCTTAGAATTTGTAGCGGCTGGTTTACTCATGGCCAGGTGGTTTCCCGATATACCGGTGTGGGTATGGTGCACAATATTTGCCGTACTTTTGTTTTCTATAAATGCGTTGACAACGAAGAGTTTCGCTGAGACTGAGTACTGGTTCGCAGGGATTAAAGTACTTGCCGTTATTCTTTTCATATGTATCGGTGCGGCAGCGATGTTTGGATTGATTGGGATGGAGGAACAACCCGCTCCATTTTTTACTAATTTCACTGGTGATGGACTATTTCCCACAGGGTTCACAGGTGTCTTTATATCGATGATGACGGTCGTATACGCATTCCAAGGATCGGAAATCATGGGAGTTGCAGCAGGGGAGACGGAAAATCCGCAAAAAAGTATTCCGAGGGCGATTCGAAACATCGTAATACGTGTGCTGCTTTTCTATGTTCTAGCCATTTTCGTCTTGTCGGCTATCGTTCCGTGGCAAGAAGCTGGAGTACTGGAAAGCCCGTTTGTTACTGTGTTTGACATGGTAGGTATTCCGTATGCAGCTGACATTATGAATTTCGTAATCTTGACGGCGATCCTTTCTGTAGGCAACACAGGTCTTTTTGCATGTACCAGGATCCTTTTCTCCCTTTCGCAGAGCGGAATGGCACATCCTTTTTTCGGAAAGCTCAATCGGCGTGGTGTACCTATTAACGCCTTACTGGTCACCCTTGCATTTGCTCTGCTGTCTTTACTTACTAGTATAGTAGCAGAAGAAACGCTATTTGTTGTTTTACTTGCTATAAGCGGGGTTGGAGGGGTGCTTACTTGGATGACGATTGCGTTCGCACAGTACAGATTCCGTAAGCAGTTTGTCAGAGATGGTGGAAAGGTTGAGGATCTGAAATTTAAAGTACCCCTATTTCCGTTTATTCCAATTCTCTGCATCATCATGTGTCTAGGCATTTTCGTGTTCACCGCTTATGACCCGACACAGCGGACTTCTTTATATTGGGGATTCAGTTTCGTCGCTGCTTGCTATTTATTTTACTATTTTAGATATACGAAAAGAAAGGAAGACGTGCCTACTTTAACAAATGAACAGCGTGATGAATCCATTCAATAGAAAGCTATTATGGATTCCAAAAAGGAGGTGCGATTCTTATGGCTTCAAAAAAGAAAACGTGTAACCATTCGAGCATACTTGTTGATCTACACTTTTAGGGAGAAACCAAGTAGGTTGTTTTCTAAAACGGGATATTGACAGGTTATCAGATCAATAATGTGGGGGATTCCTTTACATTTGAGACCTTTTAAAAACATAAATTATCGGGAGGGATTTTCATTATGACTACGAAAGAAAATGTACAGTTTAGCCCAACACAACCTTATTCACGATATGTAGATCCGGAGATATTTAATGAAGAAAGAAAAAAGATTTTCGAGAAAAACTGGATATTTGTAGGCCATACGAGTCAAGTTGAAAAAGTGGGCGACTTCTTAACTCTTGATGTCGCCGGTGAACCTATTATCATTACTCATGGTACTGATGGTGAACTTCGGGCTTTCTACAATATCTGTCCGCATCGTGGAATGAAAGTTGAACAAAGTGATCAGGGAAATAAAAAGGTGTTGCAGTGTGGATACCATGGATGGACATTTAAATTAGATGGAAATGTAAATAGAGCGCCTAACTTTAAAACGAATGAACTGGGTGAACACAGCTGTATGAAATCAATTCGATTAGAAGTTCAGCATTCTATGATTTTTGTTAATCTAGACAACAATGCAGCGTCTCTTTCAGAAGCATATCAGGAATTTTTAGAGGAGATGCAAGAGTATTCTTTCTTTGACTCTGTAAAACTGGTTAGGGAAACCCAACGCGTAGTTAAAGCTAATTGGAAATCAGTTGTTGACAACTATCTTGAATGTGATCATTGTTCCATTGCTCATCCAGGGTTTGCAAAATCTTTTGATTTATCGAACTTTTGCACAACGACACACGACAAATTTACTTATCAATATATGACAGCAAGCAAAGAGGCTGAAAGTGATCGTGCACGCTTTTATTGGATCTGGCCAAATATGATGATTAACGTTTACCCGGGAGATGGGAATGTGAATACGATTCAAGTTGTGCCTGTTGATGCCAACACGTCGTTAGGCATCTATCGTGATTATTCAGTCGATGAAACGATAACGAAGGAAAAAGAAGAATATTTTAAATTTGTTGACCAAGTACGAAGAGAGGATTTCGAACTGGTGGAAAAATTGCAAAAAGGTTTGGATTCCAAGGCATTTGTGAATGGCATATTTTCACCTACTGAACATGCTGCAGTCTATTTCCATGAGCTGATCAAAAAGGCTTTGTAGGACGAATGTGGTTTTTCTAACACGTTAAGAAAGTATAGAAGTTTGGCCACGAAATCCAATATATCGGTCGCGGATTGAATTATATCGGCCACGTAAATCTGAAATTTCGGCCACGGATTGAGTTATATCGACCACGAATAGTAAAATAGGCCCGATTTCACTGTCTCCCTTGATGAAAAAATTTAATCGGCCTAATATACAAGAAAACGAACGGATTTCCACACGATGGCAGATCCGTTCTTTCTTAGGTGGTTATAGGTGAGAAAGTATGAAACTTTGTTGTATAGATTAAACGGACTCACCCGCTATCGGTGAGTCCGTTATTGTACATAGCAACCGCCTTTTTATATTTTATTTAAGGCCTCTTCAAATGGCCATGCTGGCAATGTGTTTCTAAGAGGCTTATCTTGCCGATAACCTAGTACGTATTCTGCTTGCATAATCGTATGAATTTCTCTTGTCCCTTCGTAGATAACAGGAGCTTTTGAATTACGCAAGTAACGCTCCACAGGGTATTCATTGGAATAACCATATGCACCATGAATCTGAACTGCATCATTCGCTGCATCATTTGCAAAATCACAAGCTTGCCATTTTGCTAGCGAAGTTTCCCTCGTATTCCGTTTTCCTTGATTTTTTAACCAGCCTGCCCGAAACACGAGAAGTCTTGACATTTCTAGACCAGCTTCCATTTTCGCAATCATTTGCTGCACAAGTTGATGCTTGCCGATTTCTTTTCCAAATGTTTTTCTTTCTTCGCAATACTTTATAGACGCTTCCAAACATGCCATAGTCGTACCGCACGCTCCTGCCGCAACCGTAAACCTTCCATTATCTAATGCTGCCATTGCGATTTTAAATCCTTCACCCTCTTTACCAAGTAGATTTTCTTTAGGGACTCTTATACTATCAAAAAAGATTTCACCTGTATTTCCCGCACGAATCCCGAGCTTCCCCTTGATTGCTTTGGACGAAAAGCCCGGCATATCCCTTTCAACGATAAAGCATGATATCCCATGGTGATTTTTACTTTTATCTGTATAGGCAAAAACTAAGAAGTGATCAGCAGTATCACAAAGCGAGATCCATGTTTTCGATCCGTTCAGTATATAATGATCTCCATCTTTTACAGCTGTAGTCTGTAATGCTGCAACATCCGATCCGGCATTTGGTTCTGTTAAACCGAATGCTGCCAGTTTTTCCCCTTTTGCTTGCGGGACTAAATATTTTTGTTTTTGTTCTTCATTTCCCCATTGAAGAAGCGTCATGCTGTTTAGACCCGTGTGAACGGAAACGGCAGTTCGAAATGCGGTGTCTCCTCTTTCCAGTTCTTCACATACAATCGCAAGTGTATTATAATCCATTCCACTTCCACCATATTCTTCGGGAATGCAAACTCCCATTAAATCTAACTCCGCTAATCGCTCTAATATCCGAGGCTCAGAGTGACCTTTTGCATCCCACTCGGAAATATAAGGCATAATTTCCTTGTCAACAAAATCTCGCACCATTTTTCTAACCATACTTTGTTCTTCAGTAAACCCAAAGTTCATCATATTCTAGTAACCTCCTAAATAATGTTTTTATTTCTTAAATCCTTTATGTGGTTGTGCGTGTAACCTATTTCTTTCAAGACTTCTTCTGTATGTTCACCGGGAAGAGGTGGATGTCTTCTTACTTCTATAGGGGTTCGCGAAAGTTTTAATGGACTTCCAACAAGCTTAATGTTTCCTGCTTTCGGATGTTCCATTTCAATAACCATTTCTCTCGCTTTCAATTGTGGATCTTCAAAGACCTCATTTATACTGTTAATCGGCCCGCACGGAATTCCATTTTCATTCAATACTTGTGTCCATTCCTTTGTTGTCTTCCTTTTGATCTTTTCTGAAAGCAATTCTATGAGTTCATCGCGATTTTCAAGCCGGTTTGGATTTGTTGAAAACTTTGGGATAGATGAAATCTCAAGTAATTCCAACACATTGCAAAGTCGTGTGAATTGGCGATCATTCCCCACAGCAATCACCATTTCTCCATCTTGTGTTTTAAACAATTGATAAGGAACAATATTTGGATGCTCATTGCCTAATCGTTTTGGAATCTCGTTTGAAATTAAATAATTGCTTGCCACATTTACAAGAGCGCTTACTTGTGAATCGAACAATGAAATATCAATGCTTTGTCCCTCATTTGATTGATTTCTTTCATTGATTGCAGCAAGAATTCCGATAGCTGAATATAATCCTGTTAAAATATCAGATATTGCTACACCTACTTTCATAGGACCGCTTTCTTCACTTCCGGTAATACTCATCAATCCCCCAAGGGCCTGAATAATAAAATCATAGCCTGGAAGATGTTTATACGGTCCATTTTGACCAAATCCGGTAATCGAACATTGAATGATTTTCGGGTTCAACTCTTTTAAGCTCTCATTGCCCAAACCCCATTTTTCCATCGTACCATGTTTAAAATTTTCAATTACCACATCTGATTTAACAATAAGTTCTTTTAAAATTCTCTGGCCATCTTCTGATTTCAAATCTAGAGTAATTGCCCGTTTATTGCGGTTTGCACATAAAAAATAAGCGCTTTCACTGCTAGCATAGGGAGGGCCCCATTGTCTTGTCTCATCACTTCCACCTGGAGCTTCGACCTTAATGACATCTGCCCCTAAATCACCAAGAATCATTGTGCAAAACGGCCCGGCTAATACCCTTGTCAAATCTAAAACCTGTATATTATTTAAAGCTTTTGTCACACCATCACCTTCCTTTAACGTATTTAAAAATTAAAAATTTAAAATAACCAAAAATAAAAGCCAGCTATATCATAAAATAAAAATTCATGATATAACTGGCTTCGATCTACATATTTTGCTTCTAGAATAGAAGTTCTATAGATTCTACAGTTATTTAATATTATTATATTAACGATACTTTTTATAATAAATACTTACCGTGTTTTAAGAAAGAGGCTGTCTTTCTTTAAGTAAGTTCTTTATTATTTATAAACTATTATATAACCAAAAATTTCAATTTGTCAATATAATATTGTAATATTCAAAATCCTTAATTATTTGGGTATTTTCATTATGAAGTTATTTGTTACATAATGTGATGGGTTCATCATAGAACGAAACTTTAAGAAGAAATTAAGGGTGTTTGTTCATATTACTAAAGAGGCCTTGTTTTTCTTTTTTGCAAAGGCCTCTTATCTAACATGATAAATAGGATATTCATGTTAAGTAGACTGTTGGACGGCATCAGTTTTAACTCGATAGATTTTTCTAGGACGTCCTTTAGAGGTAGGTGCTTCTTCTCCAATTATCTCCGCAATTCCTTCTTCCACCAAGCTGTTGAGAATACGACGTGCATTCCTTGGCGTCATTTTCAGCCATTCTGCAATATTGGAAGCAGTTATAGAATGACTTCCCATTCTTTTTTGAACCGACAGAATCTTATTAAATGTTGTGATCGTTACACCGCACTGTTTTAGTTTCTCACTGATTTCCTTATTCTCTGTTCGATAGCCAAAAGAAATAATCTCTTCTTCTTTAAGAGGTCCTTCAATGGTTCCACCAGCATCAACAAGAAAAGCACAAAAAGCATCATAATTTTGTGCATGATTCAAAGCTAGTCGAGCGTTTTCTTCAGCTGCCAATGCAGTTTCTCCATAGCCGATTCCAACGTTTGATGGTGATTCAGTAATCAGAGCTAGTGTTTCAAGGAGAGATCCGACTTGCATCCCTGTTTCTTGTATAGAACCTCTCGTGGAAAAAATAATAAATGTTCCAACTCCCAGAGTCATAAAGGATCCTGAAATCGATTCTGAAAAGGATATTACCGCTGATTGTATCTCTAAGTTCAATCGATGCAAATCGTATGACACCATGTTATAATCTGTTTTTTTCTCCATCTTTTCTACTTTGACAAGTAAGGCAGCAATTTGTGATTGTTTAAAATGCATCGTTTCCCACTGTTGGATTGCCGTTGATAGAGTCTCGCGAATGTTACTTCTAGTTGGAGAAACCCAATAGGCAGTTATACCTTGTGAGACCAGCTCCTCATATATTGAATACAGACAAGTGACGCAAATATCGACTTTTCCTCTTTTGAATAGAGTTATATGAAAAGAAAGAAGATCTTCGATGGGAGTATCATGAGAGTATTCATGTACATACACTTGTTCACTCGGAATATTGAGATCCCGATATGTCTCATACACATCGCGCTCTGTAAGCATATCAATACTCATGCGTTCAAGGCTGAATCCGCCTTTATATCCGATTTCTGCTAGAGTTTTTGTTAAACTTGCTGCATCTAAACGGAGATAATAAAACGGTTGCTTAGATCCACTTTTTTGAGCGGGGTTGTAAAGAGCAGGCCCTGCAAAAACCCAAAGATCCACAGAGCTTTGATTCTGTTGCATGATACTAGTTGCTTCTTCAGTATTTTGATAGACAAACGGGACAGGAAGTAATCTGTCACTATATTCCTTCGCGATATCGCCTATAAGGTGGACAGAGTCACTCGGTCCAACAATTCCAGCTCTAATTTTCATTGTTACCACCACCAAATTCGAAGTTGAAATAAAAGTTCTAAAATGCGCATTTTAAGTTTCTAGATCATAACGAAAGATATTTTGTTTTCTAAGAATTTCAAAACTTTAAAATTTAAATGATCAATTATATATTTTTTCCATCCTTATTATTATATCAATAACAGTAAACAAATTCGAAGTTGGACAAATTTTTAATGAATAATACAAATTTTTAGAAAATTATGTTGACATTACTTTTATTTGTTTGTATATTTTATTTAGGGAACACATTAAGAATAATTCCCTAAATGATTTCTAAAAAGGAGGACCATAAATGAATACAAATACCTTAAAGGAGACAAAGCCTTTAGTGGATCCAGAAGTATTTAGAAATGTTATTGGTCATTTTGCTAGTGGTGTATCCATCATCACTGTCAGAAATAATGATGTGGATTTTGGTATCACAGCTAGCGCAGTTAGTTCAGTCTCACTTGAGCCGCCAATGTTGCTAGTTTGCGTTAATAAAAGTACGGGCACATGCCATGCAATTTCGGAAGCTGGAACCTTTACTGTAAATATTTTAAGTGAAAACCAAAAAGAGCTGGGATTACAATTTGCGAGGGCAAACACCGACAAATTTAGTGGAGTTGACCTTTCATATGGGGAACTTGGAAACGCTCTGCTAAATAACACTCTTGCCCAGATTGAATGTCGAGTAGTTGAAGAAGTGAAAGGAGGTACTCATTCCGTATTTCTAGCAGAGGTTAGCAAAGCACATGCAGCTACTGGAGATCCTTTGGTGTACTTTAATGGGAAGTTTGGTCAATTTAAGGAAGCTTAATTAAAATAGAAATTTAATAGGAGGAAAGCTTATGGCTTTAATGACAGGTAAACAGTATCGTGAATCATTGAATGATGGCCGCGAAGTGTATATTGATGGGGAGCAGGTCAAGAAAGTTGCGGAGCATCCATCATTTAAACCGATCGTTGATGTAAAAGCGAGAATGTACGATATGGCACATGAAGCACAATATGCAGAAAAATTAACAACAAGATTGAATGACGGGGAGATTGTTTCCCGAGCTTATAAAATGCCAGAACAAAAAGAAGATTTGACAGCTATTCGCAATCACGTAGAAACTGTCCTTGACGATCTTGGTGGTGTTGTTTACCGAGTAGGGGATGAAACAATCGGTGAAATGTGGTCCTTATATGACGCACAGGACAAATTAAATGCAATTGATCCTGCTTATGCAAAAAATATACAGTTTCATATTGATCGTGTTGCTAGAGAAGACTTGTTCCATGTTTCAGCAAATACCGATCCAAAAGGTGATCGCAGTAAATTATTCAGCGGAAAGGACGGTGGGACATTACTGCATGTCGTTGAAGAAAACGATAAAGGTATTGTCGTAAAGGGTGCTAAGTTTGAAACGGCTGCGGCCTATGCCCACCAAGCATTTGTTAAACCGACTATTTTAAACTGGGACGCTGGAGAAGAAAGCATGGCTCCATTCGCTTGCGGATTCATCTGTGACATGGGTTCACCTGGTTTAAAGCATATTTGCCGTACATCTCTTGGTACTGGTAAAAATGAAGAGGATTATCCGATTTCCACTAAATTTGAGGAGATTGATACATTACTAATTTTTGATAATGTCTTAATTCCATGGGAGAACGTGTTATTTCATCGTTCATTGAAATCGGCTGCTTATATTCGCTCAACCCTTCACCGCTATTCAGCTTTTAACTATACACTCAGGGTATTACGCCGAGCTGACTATTTGCTTGGAACAGCGTTATTGAACGTTGAACAAACAGGTCTTACAGCACTTCAGGCAGTGAAAGAAAAAATTTCTCAACTCATTAGTTACAGAGAAGGAATTAATGCTCATTTAACGGCTGCTGTTGCCAATGCTGAACGAAGCCCAGGTGGTTTGATGATGCCAAACCAATCCCTCCTTTATACCGGCCGTGTATTTGCACTATCTAATTTTGCGGCTATGGCACATTTGACAAGAGAGCTTGTAGGTGGCCAGTTAGCTGTAACTCCAGATTCTGTCACTATTTCAGATCCAGCCATCCAAGAATATGTTGATAAATACTATTCTGTTGGTGAATGGGGTACTAAGGATAGAGCGAAATTATTGTACTTTGCAAGAGATCTATTGAATTCCTCTTCTGCGGGACATAGACAGACTTTTGAACTGTTTGCACAAAGTCCGCCATTTGCACAACAATTAGCAGCTTTCCATAGTTTTGACATGGAGGGACAGCGTGAATTGGTTCGAAAAGCAGCAAACTTAAAGTCGTCTGAACCTATTACCCAGGTTTAAATTTTGTAAGGAGAAAGGAGTCATATCATTGGAAATTTATACACCAGGCGCTTTAAAGCTTCCAGCATCAGCTCTAACGATTGGTGCTCTTGACGGAGTCCATTTAGGTCATCAAGCACTGTTATTAAAAACAAAAGAACGGGCGGAGAAGCTTGAAGTTCCTTTTGTTGTATATACCTTTGATCCGCCTCCGAAAGTCTTTTTTAAAGATTGCTTAATGTTAACTTCATTAGATGAAAAGCTACAGCGTCTTAATATGCTAGGCGTTGAACACGTAGTAGTCGGCAAATTTGATGAAACATTTACGAAACAAGAAGTTCCCATTTTCATTGAGGAGTTAAAAGAATTAAATCCGATTGAAATATGGGAAGGTCCCAACTTCCTTTTTGGAAAAAATAGAAAAGGCAATGTCGAAGTTCTACGCCGGTATTTTAATGTAGGAGTTTTAAATCCTATGAAATGTGAACAAGGAGAAACTATCTCTTCTTCGCGAATTCGCCAACTTGTACAACAGGGAAATTATCCTCAGGCGAAAAAGTTGCTTGGAGATGTCCGTCATATGTCTCTGATACTAGAAAATTCGTATGCCATTTAAACCTATTTTCAAATAAAGTCTGACTTATTGATCAAATCCATAAGGCAAAAGGAGAATCATATCCATGGAAATTACAAGATACCGTAAATTTGAAACCAACAAGTTTTATCCAAGTGACATGGGAGAAGACTCTCATCACATCGCTAATGAGTTTTCGATGGTTATTCGTGCTGGTAACCATATTTATATGAGAGGGCAAACGGCCTTTGATTTGGAAGGCAACTTTCACGGAGAGAATGATGTAACTGCGCAAACTGAAAACGCTTGCCGTTGCATTAAGCAGTTACTTGAAGAAGCAGGTGGAAAAATAGAAGACGTTTGCAAAATTACAACGTATTTAACAGATCGTTCTTATCGACAAGAAGCTTATGCAGTAATTGCCAAACATTTCAAAGGGGTTTATCCTGTCAGCACGGGTCTTGTCGTTAGAGGCCTTGCTCTTCCTGAAATGCTTGTAGAAATCGATGTGGAAGCAGTAATTAGTGATAAAGAATAATCTATAAGCCTAATAAAAGAGGAGGGATTTATATGACATTTTCCGTGGCAGGACGTTGCTCATCGACGGGCGCACTAGGAGCGATTGTAACTTCTAGTAGTCCGGCTGTAGGCGCGAGATGTCCTTGGATCAAGTCGAATGTAGGAGTAATTCTTACACAAAATGTAACAGATCCGAGATTAGCTGACATAGGAATTTCCACTTTAGAAAAAGGGTACGTTTCACAAGCGGCGTTACGGACGATGGTTTCGGCTTCAGATTACCCGGAGTATCGGCAACTAGCGGTTGTAGACGCTACAGGTGGGTCTGGTGTATTTACCGGAGAGAAAGCACTTGGGATTCACGGAGAATTTAACGAAAGTAATGTTGCCTGTGTAGGTAATCTTCTTAGCGATCCTACGATTCCAAGAGCAATGGGTGGGCGATTTATTAAAGAGGAGGGTCTTCCACTGGCGGAACGTTTAATTTCAGCACTTGAGTTTGGTTTTGAAATGGGAGGAGAGTTAGATGATGAACATTCTATCGCACTCCTAGTCTATCATCCTGATGTACCTTTTGCTTATGTAGATCTTCGTGTAGATTATAGCGATAATCCTCTTAATGAGTTGAAACAACTTTGGCAAATTTATAGTCCTCAGGCTGAGAATTATAAAATTCGAGCAATTGAGCCCGAGCATGCCTCTTCCTACGGTGTTAAAGGGGACGAATAGAAAAGTAGGATCATCGTTTCAACATAGATAGGAAATGGAAGCTTGGTTAACGAGAAAGGAGGCGCTTAAAGGGCATGCAGATTAATATTGATCGATTACTGATAGATATAGAAAAATATTCAAAGTACGGGAAAAATGAAAGTGGCGGTGTGACGAGACCAAGTTTTTCGCAAACTGATCATGCAGTACGTGCATTGTTTATCGAAGAATTAGAGGACATGGGTTTAAAAGTGTATACAGATGGAGCCGCTAATATTTGGGGGAGGCGAACAGGAACAGGGAAAAAGCAAGGTAGTATTGTAATTGGCTCTCATTTAGATTCTGTTCCGAATGGTGGGAAATATGATGGTCCATTAGGTGTTCTAATGGCAAAAGAAATCGTCAAAACACTAATCGAAAATAACGTTACTCTCGATCATGATATTGAGATTGTCTCATTTACGGCTGAAGAGTCTAATGATTTCAATTTGTCAACGTTCGGCAGCCGAGCCTTTGTTGGTCGATTGAATCCGGAGATGTTGAAAGAGGTTGTTGATTCACAAGGTACACAGCTTAGTGAAGAACTAGAGAAAGTCGGGGGAGGACTTGATAAATTTCCTATGATAGAAGAAATGAGGAAGGACAAGAAAGCCTTCATTGAACTTCATATCGAGCAAGGCAAGCGATTGGAAAGTAAGAATATTCCTATCGCGATCATCGATAGAGTGGTGGGTACTTATCGCACCAAGGTAAAGGTGATCGGTCAACCCAACCATTCCGGTACTACCATGATGGACCATAGAAGGGATGCATTAACAGCGGCAGCAGAAATGATCCTTGAGGTTGAACGCCAATGTAAAGGAGATCGAAGCGATGTAGTTGGGACAGTTGGAAAACTGGATGTATTGCCGAATGCTGCGAATATTATCCCGGGTCAGATTGAGTTTATCTTTGAAGTAAGAGGCGAAACAGAGGAGCAAATTTCAAGTGTTGTAAACTCTATTCAGGAAGTTTGGAAAGATATCACGAACAAAAGGAAAGTTAAATTCCAACAAGAGGTATTTCTTGATCAAAAACCAGTTGTTTTAGATAAGGATTTGGTTGATGTTTTCCAAAAAACAGCTGCTGAAATGGATGAGCCCTATATGACACTATCTAGTATGGCGGTTCATGATGCCGCTCATATGACAAAGGTCACAAAGTCATGCATGGTATTTGTGAAAAGCATTGATGGTAAAAGTCATTGTCCTGAAGAATATAGTCCCCCCAATGATATTGAAAAAGCTGGAAACCTTATATTGCAAGGAATTGTTAAAATGGATCAAAAATTAAAGACAAGGGTATTACAAGCTATTGAACTACCCTTCACTTAGCAAAAGCTTGAAGTGGGGAATTCCTGCGAACACCACGTAACCTCCAGTTATTTAGCAGGCTCTGCCCATAGTCCCTACGGTGAAAATGTTAGAATCTTGTACGCCACATTTCCTATCTTAGCTTGGTTTTCGTAAATAGATGCCTGTTTTTAATAAAGAAGGTGAAATGAACTTGATAAAGGATAAATTACGAATCGAAAAAGATTTCTTAGGAGAAAAAGAAGTACCGTCTGACGCCTATTATGGTATTCAAACATTACGTGCTGTCGAGAACTTTCCTATTACAGGATATCGTATCCATGAAGACTTAATTCAAGCATTAGCTATGGTGAAAAAAGCAGCTGCTTTAGCCAATATGGATACGAAACGCTTGTACAATGGAATTGGTAATGCTATCTGTCAAGCAGCGGACGAAATGATTGAAGGTAGATGGAATGATCAGTTCATTGTTGATCCAATCCAAGGTGGAGCAGGGACGTCGATGAATATGAATGCAAATGAAGTAATTGCTAATCGTGCTCTTGAATTACTTGGCTATGAAAAGGGCTCTTATAATCATTTAAGTCCAAATAATCATGTGAATATGTCACAATCCACCAACGATGTATTCCCAACGGCCATCCATATTTCAGCATTGAAGTTAATGGCAAAGTTACTTGAGACGATGAATGATATGCACAAGGTATTCAAAACAAAAGCGGGGCAGTTTGAACACGTTATCAAAATGGGGCGTACCCATCTCCAAGATGCCGTACCGATTCGACTGGGACAAGAATTTGAAGCGTACAGCAGGGTCCTTGAACGGGATATAAAACGTATACAGCAATCGCGCAAGCATTTATATGAAGTCAATATGGGTGCAACTGCCGTGGGGACAGGATTAAACGCAGACCCACATTATATTAAGGGAGTAGTAAAATACCTAGCAGAACTTAGTGGATTACCATTGGTAAATGCAGAACACCTTGTCGATGCGACGCAGAACACGGACGCGTATGTCGAAGTTTCAGCTGTATTAAAAGTTTGTATGATCAATATGTCGAAAATTGCCAATGACCTGCGATTAATGGCGTCAGGTCCACGTACCGGGTTAGCCGAGATTACTCTCCCTGCTCGTCAGCCAGGTTCATCTATCATGCCTGGAAAAGTAAATCCTGTCATGGCAGAGCTTATCAATCAAATTGCATTCCAGGTAATTGGAAACGACCATACAATCTGTCTTGCTTCTGAAACGGGCCAATTTGAATTGAATGTAATGGAGCCCGTATTAGTCTTTAACCTGCTTCAATCCATCAGTATGATGAATAACGGATTCCGCTCCTTTACTGAGTATTGTTTGGCAGGTATTGAAGCAAATGAAGCGCTCCTAAAAGAATATGTAGAAAGGAGCGTAGGAATTATCACAGCAGTAAATCCTCACCTCGGCTACGATATTGTTGCCCGAATTGCAAGAGAAGCATATATAAGTGGAAAATCTGTTCGTAAATTATGCATAAAGTATGATGTTTTAAGAGAAGAAGAATTAGATCTTATTTTAAATCCATATGTGATGACCCAGCCGGGGATAGCTGGCGCTACTCTTTTAGATAGAGAGTAATTTTAAGTTTCTAAATATTCAAAAATATAATTGACATCCTAAAGGATTATTTGTATATTTCATTTAAGGAATACTTAAGGATATTTACCGATAGAAATTAGAACAGTGGGAAAGTGTATAAAGAAGGTTCATCGGAGAGGAGGATGACTAATAAGATTCACGAAATATAAGAGGTGTTTTATACTGATAGACAATTTAAATTGAAAGCGTTTTCAATGGATTGATAAGATTTTTAAAAAGGGAGGATTTAAACATTGGCTAAACAGTTAATAAGATCTATAGGGCTATGGGGAGCAGTTGCAACGGCTGTCGGTATTGTAGTAAGTTCAAGTGCTATGGTGTCTTTGGGGCAAGGATTTGGTATTGGTGGTAAAGGGTTTGTTATTGCTATGGTTTTTGCACTATTTCTAAATTTTTGTGTTGCGTTTTCTTTTGCCGAACTGTCAGGAATGGTTCCTCGGGCTGGGGGGTTAAATCACTATACACTTCCTGCAATGGGACCATTTGTCGGGATGGTGGCGGTTATCACTGGCTATGTGCTCGTTACTATTTTTGCGGGTAGCGCAGAAGCCGCCATATCGGGAATTGTATTCAATGAAGTATTTTCTGTCGGGGTTAACCCCATTGTCATAGCCATAATTGTCGTGACTCTTCTTGGTTTTTTAAACTTGTTTGGGATACAAATATTTAGCTGGACGCAAATGGTATTAACTACCCTTTTGATTGCCTCTACAGTGGTTCTTGGAATTATCGGACTATCAGGGGTCGGTGGAGGAGAAGCAGTATCAAATCCAATAGAATTTAACCCTATGGGCTGGGGTGTACTAAGTTTGACGGCGCTTGCTTTTTGGCTTTTTGTCGGAGTCGAATTTGTAACCCCTTTGGCAGAAGAAATTAAAAAGCCAAAAGTCTACATTCCGTTATCAATGATTTTAGGTTTGGTTATCATTTTTATTGCAGATATGGTTTTTGGGTATGCTTCTATCAAGCATGCACCATTAGATCGTTTAGCGGGATCAGCCTCACCTCATGTAGATGCAGCAAAAGCGATTTTAGGTGAAAAAGGGCTGATTTGGATGGGGATCGTTACCATCCTTGCAACTTCAAGTACTTTAAATACCTTAATCAGTTCAATAGCACGGATGCTTTATGCAATGGCTCTGGAAGGACAAATGCCCAAGGTGTTTGGCAAACTTAACCGTTGGGGAACTCCTTGGGCAGCAATCCTATTCTTGTGTGTTCTCTTCGTTGCTTTCTTACTAATGGGGATTACAAACAGCTCCTCCTTAACAACCTTTATTTTAGCTGGTTGTATATGCTGGATGATTGCTTATATTGTAGCTCACTTAAATGTTATTATTTTACGAATAAAATACCCAAATGCGAAAAGGGGGTTCAAATCGCCTTTTGGATATACATTTCAAATAATAGGTATTTTAGGAATGCTTTACATCATGTTCAACATCTATCCGGATCCGATAATTAAAGCTGAAATATACAAATTCACCTTTATATTTTTAGGATTAACAATCGTTTATTCTGTATGTTGGGTAAAGTTTATTATGAAAAAGAAATTATTTGAAACTACTCCGATAGAAGATCTTCTTGATCAAACAGACAATGAATCCCCTCAAACAAAGGAAAAAATAAGCAGTTAAACTATTTACCTTTCAATCGTTATTTTCAAGAATAAGCAAGTTTAGCTTTAATTATATGAAAATCTAGAAAGGGAGCTTATGATGCCTTCAATACGAGCAGATATTGTACTTTCAAGTAACTCAGTATTCACTGGAATAGAGGAAGAGCCAAAAAAAGCAACGATTGCCATTAAAGGGAATAGAATTGTTGCAATTGGCTCAGAAAAAGAGATCGAACAATTTATTGGTATTGAAACAAAAAGATATGATTTTGAGGATGAACTCATTATGGCAGGTTTTAATGATTTTCACATTCATCTATCAATGGGGAGTCTGTTTCAACATTATGCCGATTTAAGCTATGCTACCTCGGAACACGAAGCAGTAGAAATTCTCAAAAATTTTGTTGAGGAAAATGATAAAAGTCAATGGATTTTAGGGTTTAGTTGGTATCATGTGTTTTGGCTAAGTTCAGAGTTGCCGCATCGTTCTTCGTTGGATAGAGTATTCCCAGATCAACCTGTTTGCTTACTAAATTCGGATTTACATGCGGCTTGGTTAAACAGTAAGGCGCTTGAAGTATTAGGAATAAATCGCGATACGCAAGATCCGCCTTTTGGAAAAATAATAAAGGATGAAAATGGAGAACCAACTGGAGTACTAGATGAAACAGCAGTCGGATTAGCAAAAACCGCTTTTAATATTCCCTTGGAAAAACGTACAAATATTTTCCAAGGTTTCTTAGAAAAAGCAGCCAAATATGGAGTAACCTCTGTCAGTGATATATTATATCTTCCGGGATACGATATGGGATATTTGGATACTTACGAAAAATTTGAGAATGATGGGAAGTTATCTGTAAGGATAGACATCATTTCTGCATTAAATGGCAAATTGGATAATGTTAAAAAACTACGTGAGAAATATAACTCTGGGAAGATAAGATTCTCTGGTTTGAAACAATTTTTAGATGGAATTCCTGCAACATACACAGCTTATTTTGTTGATCCGTACTATGATGATCCTACAACAAATGGAGATACTTTAATACCTCCAGAGGTTGTAAAAAGGTGGGTGACAGAAGCAGATAAAGAAGGATTTAGGATTAGGCTCCATGCTTGTGGGGACGGAGCTATACGTTTGGGGTTAGATTGTTATGAAGCGGCACAGTACTCAAATGGAACAAGAAATTCAAGACATACAATTGAGCATGTCGAAACGGTTACTCCAAATGATTTGGATAGGTTTTCTAAGCTTGGAGTTCTTCCCTCAATGCAACCGGAACATATTGCCTTATTTAAAACATTTGCAGAAAACACGTATCCTTCCCGATTAGGACCAGAAAGAGCCCCCTATTGGCCGATTAAAACACTGATGAATCGCGGTGCAACCATAGCGTTTGGAAGTGATTTTCCAGTGGTGAGTTTAAATCCAATGTACGGTTTGTACCGAGCGGTTACTAGAGTTCATAGTGATGGTGAACCTGAGGGTGGATGGTTTCCAGAAGAAAAAATTTCTCTCGCAGAAGCTTTACGTGCGTACACACTTGGCGGTGCTTACGGGAATTTTAGGGAGGATGAATTAGGAACGCTTGAGGTTGGCAAGCTAGCAGATATCGTTGTACTTAATAACAATTTATTTAAGATAAATGCTGAAGAGATTTTAAATACAAAAGTAAAATTAACCATTGTTGATGGAGAGGTTGTTCATGAACAAAATGTCTCTGGAAAAAGAATACCGGTCTGAATGCTCAGCTGATTTATAAAAAGAGGTCCACATCTTTACATGGATTAGCTTTTGTACATGCACTAAGTAGTAGGTTTTGTACGACATAAGGTGTACTGAAATTTTGCAATTTTCAGCAATCATATATGAAAAGGGGAGAACCTATGAAGGTTGAAAAACATTTTATAGAACATATTCCAGAGAATGAAAGACATGGCAATGCTCGTAGCTTGTTTACAATTTGGTTCGGTGCTAATATGCAAATTCTTACGGTTGTGACTGGTGCTCTTGCCGTTGTGTTCGGTCTAAATCTATTTTGGAGTGTTGCAGCCATTCTTTTAGGAAACCTGGTCGGTGCAATTTTCATGGCTTCCCATTCCGCACAAGGGCCTGTGCTAGGTATACCTCAGATGATTCAGAGCCGCGCACAATTTGGTACAATTGGTGCGATCATTCCTATTATTATCGTCATTTTTATGTATGTCGGCTTCTTTGCCAGTAATGCAGTCTTAGGTGCTCAAGCTGCAGTTGGTGCATTTTCCCTTCCAATGAACTGGGGAATTCTCTTAATAAGCATTGGATCATTCGTCATTGCCCTTATTGGATATGATTTGATTCACAGTTTAGAAAAGTATTTGTCAATCTTGTTTGCCGTTGTGTACCTATTTGTATCCGTCATTGCATTTAGGCTCCCTCTGCCTGTCGATAGTTGGTCCCCGAGTCCAGTTGACCTCCCTGTCTTTTTATTAAGTGTAAGCATTTTTGCGGCATGGCAATTGGTGTATGCACCATATGTTGCAGATTATTCTCGGTATCTCCCAAAAGAAACTTCATCTACTAAAACCTTTTTTTACACGTATGCTGGAACTGTACTCAGCACTGTGTGGATGATGATATTAGGTTGTGTATTAGCAGTTGGAATACCTAATTTTTTGGATAATGCGAGTCTCAATATCGCACAATTAGTTAGTGCTCAATATTCCATTCTTATATATGTCATAATTATTCTAGGTATATTAGCAACAAATGTCTTTAACCTTTATGGTGCGTTTATGTCTATTACTACGATATTGGATACTTTTATCCATATAAAGGGATCATTCAAAAACCGATTCTTACTGCTGTTTGCTAGTTTAACCATTGGAACAATTTTAGCAATTTGGGGGAATGGTGAATTTTTACACAACTTTACGATCTTTATTCTATTTCTCTCGTACCTGATGTTCCCATGGACTACGATTAATTTAATAGATTATTATCTTCTTCGCCATGGAAAATATGATATAAAGGCACTCTTTGATTTAAATGGAGAATACGGAAAATATAATTGGATCGCTATTTTTGCCTACACTGTTTCTGTCCTTGTCGAAATTCCATTTATTAATTCTGAATTATACATTGGCCCGATTGCCCAAGCTTTAAATGGGGTGGATATAGCCTGGGTCGTGGGATTGACAGTTCCGTTGTTGCTTTATTACTATCCGATGAAAAAGTCTATGTACTTAAAGATTATTAAAGCAGAAAGTAACTCTGAACACTCACTTACCTGAAATATGTAATGGTCTTAGGCGAGTAATGAAAAGACGAATGACTTTTTATTAACAGAAACAAAAAAACAAGTATTATATTATTGACAAAAGTCAAAATATTTTGTACCTTATATATAAGGAATATTTCTTTAAGTGTTCCTTATATATAATACATTAGTTTAAAAAGCAGAAACAGTTCGTCTTGTTACAATTTATTAAATTAGGAGGTATGTGATCATGGTTTTCTCTCAAACATTATCAAAGATTGAACGTTTAATTGAAGCAGACAAATCGCATTACTTGCATCCAACAACTGTACCTAAAGAATTCATCGAAAACGGTCCAAAAATTATTTTTCATGGAGGAAAAGGGATCCGTGTAACAGACATTAAGGGTGATACGTATATTGATGGCGCTTCCATGCTTTGGAACGTCAACTTAGGACACGGAAACAAGGAACTTGCACAGGCTGCTTATGACCAAATGTCTACCCTTGCTTACAGCTCCTCATTTTATGGATACTCCAATGAAAAAGCTGTGCGCTTAGCAGAAAAAGTAGTTTCCGTCGCGCCTGGAGATTTAAGTGCAGTTTTCTTTACATCTGGGGGCTCAGAATCAAATGATACAGCATTTAAATTGGCACGTTTCTATTGGAAGTTAAAGGATCGTCCAACAAAGAAAAAAATTGTTTCGATTAGCCGTAGCTACCATGGTGCAACGGTTTCAGCCGGAACAGCTACAGGTATCGATGCTTTCCATAGCTTTGCAGGCTCAAGGGATGCAGACATGGTAAGAGCAAAGTCCCATTTAACAAATTGTGAGTTGGGCGATAAGAATGATCCGAACTATGAAGGATGTATTCGTGACGTTATCGAGAAAGAGGGAGCAGAAACTATCGCTGCCGTCATCCTTGAACCAATCCAAGGTGCAGGAGGAATTCATGTCTCACCAGACGGTTATTTAAAAGCCGTAAAAGCTCTCTGTGAAGAAAATGATATCCTAATGATTTCTGATGAAGTCATTTGCGGATTTGGACGTACTGGAAAAATGTTCGGTGTAGATAACTGGGATATTGTACCAGATATCATGTGTGTAGCAAAAGGAATTACAAGTGGTTATGCTCAACTGGGCGGAGTTCTAATTAATAAAGAAATCAGAGATGCAATCGTTCAATATGATCAGATTTTAGGTCATGGATTTACATATAGCGGACATCCTACCGCTTGTGCCGTTGGATTAAAGACGATTGAAATTCTCGAACGCGACAAAATTCTAAATAACGTTAACAACATGGAAAAAGAGTTGAAAAAAGGCTTTGACTATTTAACAGATAAACACCGTTATTTCACAAAAACCAGAGCAGTGGGCTTGCTCGCCGGATTTGAACTTCAGCAAGACCGTGATGCAGATTTACCATTCGCTGAGTCAGTCAAACCAGCTTCGTTTGTTGTAGATCAGTGCTTCAAGAGCAAATTAATTTTAAGAGCAGCTGATTTTGAAAAAGGTAAAGATATTGTTGCCATTGCTCCACCGCTTATCATCAATAAAGAAGAAATTCAAGAAATGATCAATATTATTGATGATGCAGTTACTGCATTTGAAAAAACAGTAAAGTAAGTACATGAATATCAGCATGTCAGAGAACTTTTTGGATTTTAGCTAGATCTCTGACATGTTATTTTTAGACTTGGAGGGATTTTATTGGCGAGCCAATTGCTTGAATTAAACAGTAAGGTTAGTGAGTTTTTAAAGGGAACCAAAAAACTGTATATAAATGGAGAATTTGTAGAATCCTTTTCATCTAAAACGTTAGATACTTACAATCCAGCTACAGGCGATGTATTAGCCAGCGTCTATGAAGCAGAAGAAATAGATATTAATCTGGCAGTAAAGGCGGCAAAAAAAGCTTTTGAAGATGGACCATGGTCAAAAATGAGCGCTGCAGAAAGAGCAAGATTAATTTATAAACTAGCTGATCTCATAGAAGAACATCAAGAAGCGCTGGCTCAGTTAGATTCTTTAGACAATGGGAAGCCCATAAATGAAGCACGAGCCGTTGATTTACCTGGTACAATCGAACAGTTTCGTTATTTTGCAGGCTGGGCAACGAAGAATATGGGACAAACCATTCCTGTTTCAGGGCCTTTCTTAAATTATACACGTCATGAACCAGTTGGAGTAGTTGGACAAATAATCCCTTGGAACTTCCCAATCAATATGGTTTCATGGAAAGTTGCTCCCGCGTTAGCTGCCGGCTGTACTGTTGTTTTAAAGCCAGCTGAACAGACTCCGTTATCCGCTTTATATTTTGCAGAACTTGTTGAAAAAGCAGGTTTTCCACCTGGTGTCGTTAACATTGTTCCTGGATATGGAGCAACGGCTGGTAATGCTATAGTGGAACATCCAGATGTAGATAAAATTTCGTTCACCGGTTCCACGGCTATCGGGAAACAAATAATGAAAAAAGCCGCTGACACAATGAAACGTTTGACACTTGAACTCGGCGGAAAGTCTCCTAATATTGTCCTCCCAGATGCGGACCTATCAAAAGCGATTCCTGGCGTGTTTAACGGCATCATGTTTAATCAAGGGGAAGTTTGCAGTGCCGGTTCAAGAGTTTACGTTCATAAAGACCAATTTAATGATGTGGTTAATGGAATGGTTTCTCTTGCTCGAAACCTTAAGCTTGGAAATGGATTGGATGAACAGACCGGAATGGGTCCGCTTGTGTCTAAAAGACAGCAAGATCGCGTGTTTGAATATATTAATATTGGTAAAAAAGAAGGAGCAAAGGTAGTAACTGGTGGTGGAAAATTGGATACAGGTTTCTTTATTGAGCCAACCATATTTGTCGATGTCAAAGAGCATATGACGATTGCAAAAGAAGAAATCTTCGGTCCAGTGGTTGTAGTTATGCCTTACAATACGGTAGAAGAAGTAATTGAACGGTCGAATAACTCGCCATATGGATTAGGTGCAGGTATCTGGACAGAGAATGTGAAAACGGCACACAAAGTTGCTAATCAATTAAAATCAGGAAGTGTATGGATTAATTGTTATGATGCACTCGACCCAGCTTCTCCATTTGGGGGATATAAACAGTCGGGATTTGGCAGAGATTTAAGTGCCTATGCTTTAGAAAGTTATACTGAAGTGAAAAGTGTATGGGTAAATCTAGACTAAGTAGGTGCAGATGTTACGATCATCGACTTAAGTGCCGACCGTTTACGTCAATTAGACGATATTTTCAGCAACCAAATCAAAACGTTAATGTCAAATCCATTCAACATTGCAGAAGCAGTTGAAGAAGCAGATCTTTTAGTCGGTGCGGTATTAATTCCTGGTGCAAAAGCTCCTAAACTTGTAACAGAAGAAATGGTCAAAACAATGAAACCAGGTTCTGTCATCATTGACGTGGCGATAGATCAAGGCGGAATAGTCGAGACGATCAATCATATTACCACACATGACAGTCCAACATATGAAAAATACGGTGTCGTTCATTACGCAGTCGCCAACATGCCTGGGGCGGTTCCAAGAACTTCTACCATTGCACTAACAAATGTAACTATTCCTTATGGATTACAAATAGCAAACAAAGGTGTTTTCAAGGCGATCTCCGAAAATGAAGCCTTAAAACTTGGAGTAAACACAGCAAATGGTGAAATTACATATGAAACCGTGGCTAAAGACCTTGGTAACGAGTATGTGGCTGTGGAGAAGGCTTTGGAGAAAGAATTAGTTTCTATATAAGGGAAAAATTCATGTTCAGGTTTTTGGTAGAATAAAAGACTCGTAATAAATTATTGTAGACCCCTTCCTAAAGAATACTGTAGAGGCTGATAACGATTAGAAGTACAAATAACCGGGATGCGTTGGTTTAACGCTTTCGGTTATTTATTCTGCAAAAGGAGATTAGAGCTACAGTTGCTAAAGCTACATATTAACAAGATGACCGTAGGCTTGATGTAAGAACTCTTCCTTCTTAGTTATAGAGGATGTTCAAAAAGTCCGGTAAAAATAGCTGTCGAATTTCTTCGTTGCTCGATCTCTCCGGTCCTCACGTATTAATAGCATACGTTCCGGTCCTTGAGATTTTCGCGTCTCGAACTTCTCGGCTCTTTTTGTCCTCCTTTTGAACACACACTTATAGTATAAATTGAATTTAACAATCAAAGTAAGTATAGTATTTAAAAGAACATAAATCCGTTGGAGGTAAACATGAATGATTTAAGACATAGAAAAATAGAATTATTTCGACAAAATAACCAAGACCGTGCAAGACTGTTGATATCTTGTCCAGACCAGAAAGGTATCGTCGCAGCCGTTTCGAAATTTCTCTATGAGCATGGTGCGAATATCGTACAATCTGATCAATATACGATGGATCCAGAAGGCGGGCTCTTTTTTATGCGAATAGAATTTACTTTGCCTAATCTTCTGGAAGAGGAAAAACTAGAAGAGGACTTTTCTGTTATCGGCGACCGGTTCAGGATGGATTGGCATTTTGCATATGCTTATGATATCAAAAAAATGGCTATATTCGTTTCTCGTCAAGACCATTGTCTAATGGAACTTTTGTGGCAATGGCAAGCAGGAGAGCTAGTAGCTGATATTGCCGTAGTTATCAGCAACCATCCTGACCTTGGTCCAACAGTAGAACAATTAGGCATCCCTTTTTATCATATTCCTGTGACAAAGGAAACTAAAAACGAGGCAGAACAAAAACAATTAAAACTTCTTGAGGAACATGAGATAGATGTTTCTGTGTTGGCACGCTACATGCAAATCCTTTCACCGACGTTTGTCAGTAGTCAACCCGAGCGAATTATCAATATTCATCATTCATTTTTACCTGCTTTTGTAGGTGCTAAACCTTATGAGAGAGCCTACGAAAGAGGAGTAAAAATTATTGGAGCAACCTCACATTATGTGACAAATGATTTAGACGAAGGGCCTATCATCGAACAGGACGTTCTACGTGTGAACCATAAACACAATGCTGAGGATTTAAAAAGATTGGGAAGATCCATTGAACGAAGTGTCTTAGCAAGAGCTGTAGCTTGGCATTTAGAAGATCGAGTAATTACACACAAAAATAAAACAGTAGTCTTTTTTTAAATATACTGTTTTTGATTTACAAGCCCTTATGAGTCTACGCTACATAAGGGTCTTTTATGAGTTTTGACTTTTTTAGATGAATAATTTGCATACTGCTATTTCCCCATGCTGGTCAATCAAGACAGCTGAAATTCCATGCCCTCTTCGGCTATCTCAAATCCTTTACTCCTAATCATGGCTGTTACATCGCTATCTGGATTCACGGCCGGGTTTGTATGATTGAAGTGAGTAAAATATACTTTTGTTTTACTATTTTGAACAAGATTGGCTAGCAAATCCATTGTCGTCGACATCAGTGGGTGCGGAATATGCTTGTAATCTCGTCCCGCATCTGTCAGCTCTTGTTCTGAAAAAAAGGTCCCATCCACCAAACAATAATCCACACTTGAGGAAATTTCCTGTAAATCTCGATCCCATTGTTCCCATCGATCGATATCGGGTATGTATAATAATTTCTTTACTTTTCCCGAGATCACAAATCCAAACGTTTTCGCATACTCATTACGATGAGGTACTTGAAGTGGTGTAACCTTCACCGCGTTATCGAGTACCAGTACTTCATCCGGCCAAATCGATTCGAGGTTGATATTTTGCAAGTCTACAAGCTGTTTCCATGGGGCATGGCTTGCAAGAAAGTCTTGCATCTCCTGCCCAGCATAAACGGGTAAATGTTTCGTCGAAATAACCTCCTTCCCAAGAAACATTAACCCTGTATAATGCCCAATGTGTGCGTGGGTCAAGAGCACACTGTCCATTAATCCTAATTCAGGGTGACTTCTCTTAAGAAATGTCAGTTGCTCGCGCATATCCGGGGTTGCATCAACAAGATGCCATTTCTTCAAATCTGGAAGAATTATCGCTAAAGAGCTTGCCAACCGTCTTAGCTCCGGTCGGTGATCAGAAAGTTGACAGTGCTCACAAGAACAATTTGGATGCGGAACTCCCCCGTCCTGTGCTGTTCCTAATACTTTTACAATAACTTTCGTTTGCATCTAACAGAACCACTCCTTTTTTGTAACTTAAGCATAAATTGCACTTCTGTCAATTTTATAAAACCTAAGCGCTCCCTTCTCATCCCTTAGATAGACACACAAGCGTTTTTCTAAATCCACCTACATCGATACATCCCGTGTGGATGGCAATGATTGATTGGACGTTTTTATGTCATACGTTTTTTTAGCAATGGTAAAGCCAGTGTAACCGTATATGGCATTAATCAAAGGTACAAGAAAAGCGAAAAAGATATACGGAATAAACTGGTGAGGAGAAACGTTCAACATTCCTGCCGCAAACACTGCTGGCACACTCCAGGGGATTAAGTTTATGCCAACGGTTCCTGCCGCTTCTACACATCGCGACAAATTCTTCGTGTCCAAACCCCGTTCTTTGTATGTTTGTACAAAAGAACGTGCCGGGAGAATCACGGCCAAGAATTGTGCGCCACTGGCGAAACCAATGACAAACGTCGAGACAAGCGTCGATAAAATCAAAGATCCGGTTCTCTGAACTTTGGTGATAAATACGCCTGTTATCGCTTTAAAAGCCCCCGTCCCCTCGAGAATGCCACCAAGAGCAGTTGCAGCGATTACTAAACCGACCGTATTCAACATCGAAATAATCCCGCCGCGCTGCAAAAGCGTATCAATTGATTTGACCCCGGTTTCTCCCGAGTATCCACTTGTCATGGCAACAACCATTTCGGTCAATGTACTGCCTTGAACAATGACCGCCGTTATTCCGCCTAGAAAGCTAATTAGCATCAAAGAAGGAGTAGCAGGCCATCGTTTGACCATGACAATGATGGTGAATAAAGGCAAGATTAATAATAATGGGTGAATTGTAAACGTCTTATCCAATGCATTCATCACAACTTGTACATCTTGAATCCCCTCCGTAACAGCTGTAAACCGGAGCCCTAAAAACCAATAGAGTATGAGCGAAATGAGAAACGCCGGAATTGTATCCCACATCATGTGCCGAACATGGCTGAACAAATCTGTATCTACCATAGCCGGAGCTACATTCGTCGTATCTGAGAGAGGAGATAATTTATCTCCTAGAAAGGCTCCCGAAATAACAGCCCCTGCAACAAGGGCGGGAGGAAAACCCATGCTTTGGCCGACCGCCATAAAAGCGAGCCCTAATGTAGCGATTGATGTGAAAGAACTTCCGAGCGCCATTGATAGAATTCCAGTCGCAAGAGCAACTGTTGGTACAAAGACTTCGGGGCTAATTAATGATAGACCGTAATAGATTAATGTTGGGATCACACCACTTAGAATCCATGTCCCGACAATGGTTCCGATAAGCATCAAAATAAATACTGAGGTAAGTGCCCGAGACACACCTTCCATCAGAAACTTTTCAAGTTCACTCCATTTAAAACCAAGGAAAACACCGAGAATTGCCGTTGCTGTTACCCCTGCAAATAACGGTACAAACATTCCTGCCTTCCACACAAAAATTGACAATGCCGCCGCAACAGTCAAAATCAAAAGCGGAATGAGCGCTTGAAGAAAAGTCGGCCGTTTTACATCCATCAAAAAATCCTCCTTCATTTTTAAAAACAGAGAGTAACAAAAAACATCAATTTCCGAAAAAACCCCCACATTCCTTGCTACTCCTTCATAAATTTGTGTATACCAATATTATAATATTAAAAATTTTAGCGCAATAGTGGAATATAGAGCTCAAATGCTTTTGTATGATAAAGAAAATACAATTGTGATACTTAATCAAACCCTAACTCCTTCCCCTCCGAAGTAAAACGACTTTAAAATCCATTAGTGGACCTTATCTCAACAAGCTTCCTATAACTGAACACATATTGCATCTCTTGATGCAATATGTGTTCAGTTGAAACCAGGTAAATAATAAATTCCAAGCAAAAATGATGCGAAATGTGTTCGTAATAAAAAATATGATTTTTGAATATTCAATGTATTCCATGTAAATTGAATTGGCATAATTATTGCAGTACATAGTCACATCAATACAAAAAGGGGGATATGTATGGGTGAATTAATTTTTTCAATCAGTTATGGGGGAGCTCTAATTATTGCAGGAGTTGTGTCAAAAGTGATGGTATCAAAATCTACCCGTTCTTTAACACAACAAACGAGCGAATTCAAAATGTTAAATAAGAAAGAGGTGAACTAATGGCTTTTTCAATTGGTATTTTAATTTCCTTTCTTATATTTGTGTTAATTGGTATCGGGTTGTCTAAAAAAGTTTCCAATGTTGAAGAGTATTATGTCAGCGGTAGAAATGCCGGGACCTTCTTGATTACAGGGTCACTTGTCGCTTCCTTTTTAAGTACGGTAGCGTTTATGGGGGAAGTGGGCTTTTCCTATGACGGCTATCCGATTTTACTACTAATTCTGACGATTTTTAACGCAAGTGGTTATGTATTCGGTGTGCTGTTCTTTGGAAGGTATTTAAGGCGGAGCAAGGCGCTTACGGTTCCTGAATATTTTGGTAAGCGCTTTAATTCGAATAAAGTAAGAAGTTTGACTGCTATTACCACAATTATTGGCGTTTCTGCCTATCTTATAGCGGTTACACAGGGTGGAGCCGTGCTATTATCTGAAATTCTCGGTATCAAGTATTGGATTGCGCTGGTTATAATGTGGATCGTTTATTCTTCTTTTACGATATTATCAGGTGCACGAGGCGTATTGGTAACAGATACCTTTATGTTCCTTCTGTTTTCAATTGCAACGTTTATATCGATTCCTTTGATTATTAAAAGCGTGGGTGGTTGGCCAGGCGCTATTATCGAGGGATCTTCACTTGAATCCCGGCCTGACATGCTCAGCTGGCACGGATTAACTGGAGCCGAAGCTTATATGGGAACTCCAGGTGAAGCGCTTGCCTGGGCAATTATTATGGGCGTTGTTTGGGGATTTGTCATTGCAGTCTCACCTTGGCAGACGAGCAGATATTTAATGGCGAAAAATGAACACGTTGCCATCCGCTCAGGTATTATCGCTATGATCTCTTTAATTGTCCTTTATTTATTTCTACAAATCGGCACGTCCCTTGTGGCGATTAAAAATCCAGATATTGTTCCTTCGGAGAAAGTCTTTATCTGGGCAGCACAGAACCTGATCCCAACCTGGATTGGCGTCATTGCAGTCAGCGGGATTTTAGCCGCCGCGATATCTTCCTGTTCTACCTTTCTGCAGCTTATAGGTAACAGTGTGACGCAGGATTTACTGCCAAAAGCAAGGGATGGACAGATATCCAATAAACAAATTTTGAGAATCAGCCGTTTATCAATGATGGGAGTAAGCGTGATTATTCTGCTTATCACATTCTGGCAGCCACCAGCCGTTATGTGGATCGGTTATTTTGCCGCAACTCTCTTTGCAGCTTCTTGGGGACCTGTTGCTTTTTTTAGCGTCTATTCGAAAACGGTTACAAAAACAGCAGCGTTCTGGAGCATCATTCTTGGCTTTATGGGAGTCGTATTTGGGGAATCGATAAATGCTGTAGGTGTCACACTGCCAGTTTATCTTCATCCCGCGATCATTGGGTTTATCCTTAGTATTGTTACGATCATCATTATTTCGAAATTTAGCAGTGTCTCTCAGGAAGAGCGCTTATTTTATATGAAAATTAGACAGCTTCCGGAAGAAGAGCTTGATTCAACCGATCAGAAAGTAACGGAACGTTATCCCTATTTATTGATAGGGAGCGGTGTTGTTGTCATTGCACTGACGCTGATTTTCTATTATTGGCCGGTAACCCTGGCTTTGTAAGGAGGAGAGACAATTGGTTATCTGCTATATTCCACTAAAAGAGGGACTAGCTGTAAAACATTCAGCACACGGGTTGCTGGCGAAGGCAAGAAAGTTGAGCTCTCAAGTTACAGCGCTGGTAGTTCACTGCGGGATACAAGAAGAAGACATTCGATTGGATTGCGATGAAATGGTCATGATCCGTTTATCTGAGCGAGAGTGGCCCGTTTCGTCCTGCCATATTCAAGCGATAAGTTCGTTTCAAAGGGAATTATCTAAGGAAGGTCCTTTTTTATTCACTAGTTCACCGCTTACAAATGAAATCACCGTTGGACTTGCCGCGCGTTCAGGTAGCACGATTATTAACCAGGCCATGGATATAACCATGGATAACGACCGGCTCATTGTTAAGCGGGAACTATATGGAGGAAAGGCCTGTACGTATGAGTATGCTTCCTGTTCAAATTACATTTCAATCGATCCAGCCTTTCTCAATTATTACAAGACGTCTTCAAAAAGACCGGTATCGATAAGGCATCTGGATTTAAATGTTCCGAAAAACGATTCCATTCAGTTTATCAAAAATAAACAATTGAGCTGGAAAGAAATCGGTTTGACTGAAGCTTCCTGTGTAATTGGCATTGGCCGAGGCGTATATCAAACCCCAGCTCTCGATCAAATCGAGATACTGGCAGAAGTACTGAACGCACCGATTGGGGGAAGCAAGGTCGCTGATGAACTTCAGTTAATCCCGAGAGAGAGGCGGATCGGATCGAGCGGCATTACAATCGCTGAAGCGGATATTTATATTGCCATCGGAATTTCGGGTTCCTCCCAGCATCTTGAAGGGATAAAAAACGTCAAACATGTGCTGGCCATTAATAATGATGCGGCAGCTCCAATCTTTAAACGGTGCGATATTGGCATTATCAGCCGGTATGAGAATGTACTGCCACAGCTAATAGCAGCTTTGAAGAACGGAGACGGGGTGAAGAATATTGAGGATATTGGTTATACTGCGGCAGGTGTATGAGCAGAAATCAATCCAATGGAGTTATGAAGACAGGAAGCTAATTTATCAGAGGAACTCCTATAACAAATCGGATTTACACGCTCTTCAATGGACACGGGAATACAAGCTGAAAGCCGATGCACTAGTAGATGTGCTGATTCTAAAAAAGGAAGAGGAAGCGTCCGAAGAGAATAAGCTTGCGAATTTTGGAATTCAACGTTGCTTCAGGATTCCATCTAACGGGTCCGAGAAAGAAGATGCAGCGTTTATTTCGGATTTACTAAAAAATGAATCGTACAGCTTAATTCTATCCGGTTATGAAACGGAAGATGAACATAGCTGCGCATTGCTGCCTTTGCTTTCTTATGAGCTTGGGATTGGGGTTTTAACAGCAGTTTATCAACTAGAAGGGAAGCCAAATGGACAGCTGACCGCCTTACGGAAGGAAGAGCGTGGCTCGTTACAGGAGTTTACGATTCAGCTTCCAGCGGCTGTAAGTGTCACCTCACATATCAGCAAGCTAAGATATCACCGGGGAAGATCTGCTCCTGATTTCACAATGATTGAAGTAAAACGACAGCTGAGCAAACCTGAGGCAGTTCGGAGAATAGAGGCTCCTGAACCGAATATTTGGTACGCTGATACGCCATCAGAAGAGATACCTCAATTACGTTTATTGAATATCATGGGCTTTGCCAGCCAATCCAATAATTCAAACAATTTACAAAAACAAACGGATCATCTGTCGAAGGCACACCTTTATTTCACGGCAGAACGGCTCGTAAAGTGGTTGAAGGAGTAGTGAACGATGGAAATTAGAAGAGACACATTCTGGAACATTACGTTTACCATGCAGTTGCTGCTGTATGTACTTGCGGGAATAGCGATCCTTATTTTCTGTTACGGATTCTATCGACGGTACCGTCTTTGGAATAAGGGAAGGAAAGAAAAAATTAGCTGGGATACGGTTAAAAATAATTTTGCTTATTTCATCCGTATCGCCATCCGCCAGACAAAGCTTCAAAGGGATAAGTTGACAGGCACGATGCATAAGATGATGGCCTATGGTTTTGTCGTTTTATTTATTGGAACAGTGCTTGTTTTTATTGATCATGATTTTGGCATTCCCATTTTGCAAGGAGTATTTTATTTAATCTATGAGCTTGTTCTTGATGTGTTCGGTATGGTGTTTATCATCGGGCTGTTAGCTTTTCTTTATATTCGTGGAAAAAGGCAACGAACACGGATGCTCCAGAAGAGAACAGATTACGCTCTATTGATTCTATTTTTATTAATTGCTGCAGGTGGTTATGTCATTGAAGGAATTCGAATAAGTGAAACCAATATTACCTATGGCCACTGGTCTCCTGTTGGCTATTTACTGAGCAAGGGGTTTGAAGGGAGTCTGTTATTTAACCGTGATACGTATTTAGTATGGTGGATGAGTCATGCCATACTCGTATTTGCTTTCATAGCAATTATGCCTTATACAAAGCTGTTTCATATTTTTACAGCTCCGGTAAATATTTTGATCTCTCCCGTTAAACGTACTGGCGATTTTGAGGCGGAAGTGAACGGGGCAATATCCGTTGGAGAATCTAAGTCAGTCAGCAAACTGTATGATTTCACTAATTTGCAACTTTTAAGCACAGATGCCTGTACTGAATGCGGCAGATGCGACAATTTGTGCCCGGCCCATCTCAGTGGCAAAGAGTTGGCGCCTCGCAATATCATAATGAAAATTCGTGACAATATGGAAGAAAACAAAGTCATTGCTTCTTTTATCTCATCTGAAGAACTTAAAGCGTGCACGACTTGCGGAGCGTGTGTGGAAGCCTGTCCGGTATCCATTAATCATATTGACTTAATCCTTGCGATGAGGCGAGGTGCTCTACCAGAAGAGCTTTTGAATCCAAATGCAGAAGAAGCACTGATTCACACAGAAAATGACCATAACATCTGGGGTTCCCCTTGGTCATCAAGAGAAAATTGGACAAATGGGTTGGATATCCCGGTTTTACAGCCCCGTCAAAGCAAAAAGAAGGAGGCAAACTAATGGAAGTTTTATTTTGGGTAGGCTGCGCAGCGTCTTACGATATGAGATTAAAACGAATTGCGGTTGCATTTTCCGAGATTATGAAAAAAGCAAACGTCAGCTTTGCTATTCTGGGAAATGAAGAGAAATGTACGGGCGATATTGCCCGGAGGATGGGAGATGAGGACCTTTATCAAAATCTAGCATCATCCAATATTCAAACGTTAAATGAACACGGAGTTACCTCGATCGTAACAACGTGTCCGCACTGCTTCAATATGTTTAAAAATGAATATCCAAAGCTTGGCGGGCAATTTGAGGTGACCCATTATACCACATTTATATACAGATTGATTCAGTCAGGGCGGTTAATAGCCCCACAGGCTGAGCGGTGTGAAATTATTACTTACCATGACCCGTGTTATCTTGGCCGTCAGAACGGGATTTATGAAGAGCCGCGCAGCATTCTTGAAATTCTTGGTTATGAGATTAAGGAAATGGAGCATACGAAAGACCAGTCGCTCTGCTGCGGAGCAGGCGGAGGGATGATGTTTCAAGATGTGAGTCGGGGTGAGAAAATTAACAATCTCAGAGCAAAGGAAGCGGTGGCGACTGGAGCGTCCACCACTGCTACCGGCTGCCCGTTCTGTCTCGTCATGATGGAAGAAGCAATCGGTGCGATTAATCAGGAAAAAGGGACGAATTATTTTTCGCGTGATATCGCCGAAATCGTCAACGATTTAACAGAGGAGCGAAAATAACCCATGGGAACGTTCAACTATTTATTTAAACCACAGAAGATTGGAAATACAGTTGTGAAAAATCGAATCTTAAGTACCGGCCATATGACCACGTATGTGAAAGACGGGCTCCCGACTGATCAAATGATTGCTTATCACCGGGAGCGGGCAAAGGGTGGAGCAGGTTTAATCATCATGGAAGCGAACGCCGTCCATCCATCAGCGGCGTTTACTTCCAATACGGTTAGTGCCTATACAGATGACATCATTCCTTATTACAAAAAACTGGGGAAGGCTGTACATGATTTCGGTAGTAAAATGTTCGTTCAATTATTTCATCCAGGCAGGGAAATCTTTCCTTCTGGAACATCGGTGGCTGTAGCGCCGTCAACGGTTCCGGCGGACCGATTCGGCGTCATGCCGAAAGCCCTTGAAAAAATGGAGATCAGGGACATTATCGAGGGGTATGCGGCTACGGCTTTACGGGTAAAAAATGGCGGGCTTGACGGAGCCGAAATAGTCGCTTCACACGGATACCTTCCGAGCCAATTCTGGTCACCGCGCTTAAACCACAGGGAAGATGAATACGGAGGATCTTTAGAAAATCGCCTTCGTTTTTTAGCGGAGACAGTTGCGGCTGTGCGCAGCAAGACAGGTTCGGATTTTACAGTGGGATTACGGTTGAGCGTGGACGACTTTGAGAAAGAAGGAGCCACTTTCGATGAAGTTATCGAAATCTTGAAATACATTGATACGGAGATTGGAGGGCTGGATTATTTCAATTTAATCGGAGGAAGCTCTGCAACACTCGCAAGCTCGATCTTTATCGTTCCACCTGCGACAATCCCACCTGCACATTTTGCACCGTATGCAGGAAGAGTCCGGGAAGCAGTATCCATTCCGGTAATGGTTGGTTCACGAATTAACGACCCCGTTATCGGAGAAAAGGTTTTAGCTAACGGTCAGGCTGATATGGTAGCGATGACTCGTGCGATGATTTGTGACCCACATCTTCCGAATAAAGCCTTCCGGGAGGAATTTGACAGGATCAGAGTCTGTATCGGTTGTAATCAAGCGTGCATAGGACATATGCATCTGAATATCCCAATAAGCTGCCTCCAGAATCCTGTCACTGGGAGAGAGCAGGAATATTCTGTTATGCCGAAAGCCGAAAAACGAAAAAAGGTAGTTATCGTCGGTGGAGGACCAGCAGGAATGAAAGCGGCTGTTATTGCGGCAGAACGGGGCCATAGTGTTACATTGTATGAAAAAACGGATGAGCTTGGCGGTCAGGTCAAGATAGCGCGAAAGATCCCTATGAGAGAGGAATTCGGCGAGCTTATTCCGAATTTAAAAAGAGAACTCGATTATTATCGGGTGAATGTTCAGTTGAATACAGAAGTGACCCCTGCTCTATTGAGAGAAGCAGAAGCGGATGAAGTGATTTTGGCAACGGGAGCCATTCCCTACTATCCTGAGGCTGAAGGGCTCGGCCTAGCGCATGTCACAACAGTGTGGGACGTACTTGATCAGAAATTTGAACCGGGAAAAAAAGTGATCATTGCGGATTGGAAAGGGGATATGCCGGGTATTGGAACTGCTCTCTACCTTGCGGAAAAAGGCCATCAAGTGGAGCTGGTAACGAATTCCATTCATGCGGGTTATTCCCTTCAACAGTATGTACGGGATATGCTGCTTACCCGGTTAGCGCTTAAGGGGGTTTCGGTCGTGCCCCAAAATAAACTATTAAGAGCAGAACCGGACAAAGCAGTGTTTGAAAACATTTTTACTGGTCAGGAACTTGAAAAAGAGGCTGATACGCTGATACTGGCTGTAGGTCATATCCAGAATATAGGGTTGTATGAAAAGATCCGCGAAGAACTTCCCAACCTTAGTAGGATTGGAGATTGTATGGTTCCAAGAACGGTAGAGGAAGCCATTCTAGAAGGCTTCGAATATGCAGCCAGCCTCTAAGAAAAGAAGGAGGTCAGGAAAGTGAATAAGCAGGAAACACCAACGATAATAAGCGATATGCCTCTTAAGGAAGTAAGAAGCCTGGTTGATTTAAACAAGCTGCCGGCGGTTATTGTCGACAGTCTAAGAAGGGCTGTTGGCATCATTACTGAAGCGGAGTACTGGCGGGGAACGACTCTATACGGGGGAAATTCCCCGGTTGGTATGTCTATGAATTCTAATTGCCGACGATTGTCAACCATGGCGGAGGTTGAATCCATCCATCTGTCAGAAACGGCCTACTATATTTATTCGGAGCAGGACGTTTTCTACGTCTTTTCAAGTTGTGACATAGAAATACTGCGGAAAGAAAAGCAGGTCGAAAGCTTAGCGAACTTGAACAATCTACTAAAAGAGGAAGTTAACAGGATGGAAGAAAAGGCAAAAGGATTAGAACAGATTCTTCATTCCTCTCACGATGAAATTTTTGTCACGGATGGAAAAGGCCATGTACTGTTTGTTTCAGAGGCGTGCAAAAAAATGACAGGTCTTCCGAAAGAGCGCTTTATAGGAAAGAGTATTTATGACCTTGAGAAAAAAGGACTAATTAATAATAGCGTAACGATTGAAGTTCTCAAAAAGCGCAAAACGGTCTCTGCTCAGCAAAATTATCCAGGCGGTGCGAAAATAGTTGCTACCGGTACCCCGATTTTTGGCAGTGAAGGCTGTATTATCAAGGTAATTACCAATTCACGGGACATTACAGAACTTGTTGAGCTGAAGTATAAGCTGGCAGAAGCACAGTCTCTGCTGGGTCAGGCGAAGTCAAAGCAAAAAAAATTAAAGAACGGAATTTTATTTACCGAATCGCATAAGATGCTTGAACTTATTGACATGGCAGAGAAAATCGCTCCTACTGACTCCACTGTCCTGATTCAGGGAGAATCAGGCGTGGGAAAAGGGCTTATCGCGAAGCTAATTCACGAAACCAGCTTAAGAAAGGATAAGGAATTCATACATGTGAATTGTGGGGCGATACCTGCTTCCCTTATCGAAGCGGAGCTGTTTGGGTATGAAGCAGGTTCTTTTACAGGGGCTCATTCGAAAGGAAAAACCGGTTTGGTTGAAGCGGCTGATGGGGGAACCTTGTTTCTCGATGAGATCGGTGAGCTTCCAATGGACCTTCAAGTCAAGCTGCTGCAGCTCGTTCAAGATAAAGTTTTCAAGAGGGTTGGTAGCCATCATTTGAAGCGAGTGAACACCCGTATTATTTCTGCTACTAATAGGAACCTGAAGGAACTAGTGGGAAAAAACCTTTTCCGGGAGGATTTATATTACCGTCTTCATGTGGTACCGCTTAACATACCACCCCTACGCAGTCGTCGGGAAGATATCCTCGTTTTAGCAGAAAAATTTCTCGTGCATTTTAATAAAAAATACAACCACAGATTGCTCTTATCAGATGGAGTTATCGCTTCCTTTCAGTCATATGATTGGCCAGGAAATGTGCGGGAGCTTGAAAATATGATTGAGCAGCTTGTTGTAACTTCGAATGAGGAAATGGTGTTTGTCAGCCAACTTCCGGCCCAAATGAAAAATGAAGATGATACTTCTCATTTAGCTATTCAAGGCATTATGCCTCTTAAAGAAGCTGTCGAACGCATTGAAAGGCAACTTCTTTGTACAGCCAGGGAAAAATATAGGACCTCACGGAAGATGGCAACAGCACTGGAAGTAAACCAGACGACGATTATACGAAAATTACACAAATACGGATTGAATAACGAGGAAGTAATTTCAAAAGATGCGTGATACATGATTATTGCTTAGGACAGCCAGGTATTTTAGGATAAAGGGAGACACTACCATGGAATACGTAATTGACTTAAAAAATATATCATGGCAACGGGGAAATGCGAAATTACTTACAAACGTAAACTAGCAAGTCAGAAAGGGGGAGCATTGGGCATTATTAGGATTGAATGGTTCAGGAAAGACGACGTTACTTAATATCATTAACGGGTACGTATGGCCGACAACTGGAACTGTAAATGTCCTCGGTGAACGTTTTGGTGCTACAAGCTTACTAGAATTAAGGAAATCAATTGGTTGGGTTAGTTCATCTTTGCAAGAGAAACTATATAAGACAGATCTTGCGCAAGAAGTAATCATAAAACAAAAACTACTAATCGCAAGAGGATTAATGGCAGATCCACATATATTAATTTTAGACGAACCTTGTAACGGACTTGATTTATTTTCACGTGAGACGGAGGACATATTATGGATTATTCTCAAGATGTGAAAGCTTCGGATAACCAAAAGGTACATTCTTCTAATGAGGATAAAAGCCTTGATCTTTATAACAAGGTGAAAGTAGTGAATGGTGAAAAATTCGTAACGATAGAAGATACAAATAAACTAACAACTGAGGAAATGAAGGAGCTGATTTCTAACATAATTGAGGAGCCTGCTTATGTGAACATTCCTAACGTAAACATCAAAGTAAATGATAAGTTTCCTGACGAAATTGATCAATTTCTTAGAGCACATGAATTTGATGTACATGATGAAATAGTCACTGTCCATAAAAAGCTTGAAAAAGAAGTTGTAGAAAGTAAACCACACTTTCTTTTACATTTCAAACTTTGAATTCTAGTTCAATTAAAGAATTCAAAAGTATCAGGATGGAATCTATCAATAAAGTCGAGAGTACCCCATCCTCAAGGAACGAAAAGACAGTGCCCAATGAGTAGGGCGGGGGTGAATCGACTTCGACCCGAGTTGGTGTCTACCATCCTTAAATCCGACTTCCACTGTTCTCGATTCTGTGATACAATCAAGGGGAACGAACGTTCTGATTCGAAAAGGAGGTGATTCAAATGGCAATACAATGTCCCACAGTGGCATACACCACGCAACAAATCTGGATAAAGCCAGGGCATCGGTTGTATCGCTATTTTCAAGCGTCCTGCCAAAACGCCAAGAACATGCATAATGTGGTCCATTTTTTTATCCGCCAAGTGTATACCGGCCTAACAAATGAAAAAGCGTTGCATCCACTCCAAACAGAAGTACTGGAAACCATTCATCGAAATTTGGACAAGATGAATAACCAACAACGGAACGCCTTTCAGGGGAGACTCGTAAAAGAAAAGACAAAACCTGTTGATCAGCAGAAAAAGGTAACTTGTCATCTGTTTCAAGCTCCTACTAGGGAACGCCCCTATGTCCATTATAACTTCTTAAATAGCTTATTTCTTGTCATTAAACAGCCCGATTATCTTGCTTTGCCCACCCAAAGCAGTCAATGGGTCATGAAAACGGTGTTTCAAAACTGGAAAAGTTTTTATGCCAGTTTGAAAGACTACAAACTTCATCCTGAAAAGTACAAGGCGAGACCACGCATTCCCAACTACTGTCGTTCTTTAGAAAAAGAAGTCCTTTTTACCAACCAAGACTGTGTCATTAAAGCGTCCAAATACTTAAAGTTCCCGAAAACCAAAGACCGATTGAATATCGGGAAGCTAGGCGGATTTGGAAAACTGATGCAGGTTCGGGTGATCCCGAAGTATGGTCAATATGTTGTGGAACTCGTGTTCAGAAGAGAAGAAGTGAACCAGTCCAAGCCATCCCCAACTGGTAACATCATGGCCCTTGACCTGGGGATCACCAATCTCGTTTCCGGGGTGACCAATACAGGTGCATCACCCTTCCTCATAAAGGGGAATCGGATCAAATCGATCAACCACTATTACAATAAGCAAGTAGCTCATTACAGAGCCATTCTTCGTCATGGAAAAGCCCCGAAAGAAGGAGCCCACACCTCAAGACGATTGGAACGCTTACACCAAATCCGATACCGAAAACTCAAAGATTTGTTTCATAAAGCGAGCCATACGATTGTGAATCTTGCCTT
>NZ_JANHJQ010000022.1 GCF_024609785.1 Pseudalkalibacillus decolorationis | reverse complement strand
GCGCCCCTCATCCGCTACAGCCACCGCAATATTTTTCTTTGAGACGTCTAAACCTACGTACTTTGTGGTATCCTTCATACTAACTAGCTCCTTTCGTAATTATAGCTCTGATTTGGTATGTTGTTGCCTTAAACACAGTATTACCAAATTAACCTACGTTGTTACGAACAGGGGCTAGTTTCGTTCATGATAACTTATACTATAGAAAGTATTTATACTTTCTTAACGTGTAATAAAGACCTTTGCCAGATTAATGGACAAAGGTCTTTTTACTGTTCAATTTAAGATTAGTTGTTCACATGAAAGCCTGTAGTAAAGCCAATACGATCATTAGCACAACCATGTATGAAAACGTAAATACTGCATTCCAATTGGAAATACGGTATGGACTTTCTTCAACAATACTAGACATAAGCCCAAGTGTTGCATTAAATGGTCCCATTAAGAATGCAGACACTGCACCACCTAGCATTGATAAAGTTAATAATTGGGATGAAATATTTAAACCAGCAGGATCAAGTGTTTCTGCCATTAAAGCTAGACCCACAACCGGATGGATCCCCATAAACGCGAGGATCAAAGGTACAAGTGGGAGCACCACTAGAAAGATTTGAATTCCAACAACATCTTTAAATCCCGTTATCCATAAGTTTACTAGGTGATCAGCGTGAGATAATTTCATAGCAGAAATGAAAAAACCTGCTGTAAGGAAGATGACAAATTGATCCTTCATCTTGTTTAAATGACTGTTAAAATGATCTTGTAATCCGCCAAAAAAGCTTCCTATTAATCCGATTGACGTACACCATAAGAATGCAAATGGGATGACGAGTAACGTGACGATCAATACAAAATCATAAGTAGTAGTGAATTCGATTACACTTACAATCCCATTGAACAAAAGAATTGCTAGTAATATATGAATTAACTTCCCACCTCTTGAATTCTCACCTGTTTCTTCGAGCGTAGCAGCTGTTTCTCCTCCTAATGGATTCATCGATGTTTTATACTTTTTGTGGGCATAACCTGCTAATATCCAATCCAGTGCCAATCCAAGAAAACTTAATGGAATTAAATACGGAAGCATTGATGCCCAGTTCACCCCGTTCATTTCAATAACAATCCCGACTATAGGCGTTACAGGTGTCCAGAGCAATGGCATTGCAAACCCATGAGTCACCGCTCTACTCATAAAGCGTTCCTTGTTGTTAATTGAAAAATCCCCCAATGAAGGGCGGATGGAGTAATAGGTCATCGGGAGTGTTGCTAGGTTCATAAAACAACTGAAAAAATAAGAAATCCCTGAGGTCATAAAATAGAGATCCCTAGAGTTCTGCACCCTCTTTTTAATAACACGCTGAATCCCTTTAGCGTAATTGCCTAGCCGGATTGGCAATGCAAGGATCGGAACAAGCGCAAACAAACTAAGCAAGTTCAGCATTGGACCAAATGATGAGATATAATCACCAGGGTTTGTCCCTGTTCTAAATAATAAAATAAACCCTAGAACAAGAAAGACACCTGAAATCCATTTCGCTGTCCTACTTATCTTCCAAATCGCAATTCCTACAATACTAAGGCAACATATAGAAATTATAAAGTTCAAATGAATGCCCTTGTAAAGTTCAGAAAATAAATATAAAAAGATTGTACTAATAAATAGATATTTCATAGGGATCACCAAGTCGATTGTATTTTGTATTCCATTATAAATGAGCATGCCCAAGAAAGCTATAATCTTTCCATTGGTGAATTTTCAATCTTAGTTTTTCGTATTATGTACATTGAGGTGTTGAGAATGAGAATCCACATTGATATAACATCGCTTAGTCCACTCCATTTATTGTATCGAAGAAAAAAATTAGTAACGATCAGATCTACTCTTTTTCCTTGTTTAAACAAAAAACAACCCCTTTAATATAGAGATAGAGGTTTTTTAACATCTTAAAAATATGTAATCTCCTCATTACGATGTTTAAATGAATACAATTCGCGGTACAGATTAATAGATCTCATTTTTTAAGGAGGCTTTATTTAATGAAATTCTCCGAAAAACTAAAAGATTTGAAAGGAAAGCGTGCTGACCGTCCTCAAAAAATTTTGTCTCTGTATTTAAATACCGACCCAAGTAATATGAACCAGCAAGGTGGAGAATGGAAGATCAAGCTGAAAAATGGACTGAAGAAATTTGAAGAATACATCGATGAAATGGGCAGACAAGATGAATTGAAAGGTTATCGAGAATTAAAGGATCGTGTGCACAAAACAATTACAGGTCGTGAACGCGAATTGAAGAAAAGTGTTGTCCTATTTGCGACCCCGGATAAACGTTTATGGATAATTGAAGACCTGCAAGTACCAGTGGAAACTTCCTTTCACTGGGAAGAATACCCCGTTCTTGATCAGCTTGAAGACATACAATCTAAATATCCTTACAGTGGTATAATTGTCATCAATAAGGAAGACGCAACCGTACTCGAAACCGAAATGGGTGTCCTCGTAAATGAATTCCACTACTCCTTTGACCCTGACATAGAGGATTGGCGTGAACATCAAGACCGCTTGCCGCTTCCATTACTGGTTCCGAAACGAATAAAAAGGATGAATTCCAAGAACGGTTCGAAGCGAATCAACAACGGTGGCTCAAAGACCTCGGCACAAAGATTTCCAAAAAAGCAAAGAAAAACAGCTGGAAAGAAACCTATTTGATGGGTGAAAAAAGCTCCCTCAGCGAATTTGAGAACCATTTATCCGAAAATGAAACCAAAAAGGTCGGCAAGAACCCAGGGAAAATCGAACCATCTAAAATCATCAACAAAGTGATTGCTGGTTAAAACACAAACGTGGTTGACTACACTAGTCAGCCACGTTTTTACTTATGAATCCATACATGCGTCCCTACATTAACGAGTGAGAACAATTCAATAACATCTTTGTTATACATACGAATACAACCCTGAGAAACATCCTTACCAATAGAGGAAGGATCATTGGTTCCATGGATACCATAGTGCGGCTTCGATAACCCCATCCACCTTGCACCATATGGCCCGCCCGGATTCAGCTCTTTATTCACAATCAAATATTCACCAGTTGGTGTTGGTGTAAGGATTTTCCCAACTGCAATCGGGTACGTTTTTAATAATTGACTAGCATTGTAAAGTTTCAACCTATGCTGTGTTACCGAAACATCTATCCAAAGCGCCATCTAACATCAACCCCATATCCTTTTTCAATATATGTATGGGCTTATGGTAAAGAAGGTGCCTAACACTTATAAAAGTATGTAATCCTATTGAAAAAGGGGTTTAATACCTAAGTCTATCTAACCAATTAGCAATTAAAGATTCAAATAGATCAGGTTGCTCAATTTGCAAGTTATGACCACCCATATCGAGTACTGCATAAGTTGCCCTAGGGTATTGATCAATCAAACTCCAAGCATCCTTATATCCAACCGCATGGTCCTGTCGTCCCGTAATTATTAACGTCGGGTGCTCAAAAGGTGGTATGTCCGCATCGACATCAAATGTAAAATTATAGCCATTTTCACGAATTTGCTCCATAAACCCAGGATTAGCATTATTTGAAGGAATTAAAATTTCTTCACGGAATCTTTGCCATTGCTGCTCACCCTGTACCACAGCCATTGATTCAAATTCTTCAGCCTCTTCGGGTGATAACCGAGATAATAGATTTGGATCCTCAATTAATACCTTTTTCTCAGGTAAACACCTTTTATCGAAATCCATATTAACTCCAGGAGCAATTAATAGTATTCCTTTAACCAAATCTCTTCGAAACCGAGTGATACCACGAGCTATATATCCTCCATATGAGTATCCGCAAACCAAGAACGGTTCGTTTGGAATAAGCCCATCAATAAACTTCAAGAAAGCTTTCAGCATATCATCCGAGTTTTGAATCGTTTCCGGAGATTTGGACTGCCCCATGCCTGGCAAGTCAATATAGATCCTTTTTAAATCATTGTAATTCGTGAATACAGGCTCTAGGCAGTTAACCATTACCTGATGATCCAAAGACCATCCATGCAAAATAACTACCGGATGCCCTTCTCCGATAATCTTGTGATTGATAGACAAGAACTACACATCCTTAAAAGTACATTTTATTTATATGATCTAAACTAACTAACACCTTACTTCAACAAAAGAGCATGACTTCCTTCTTGAAGCAATGACATTATTCCCTGTTAAAATTTCCAAACAAACGTTACAAAACAGTACATCCCACAATATTAAACTCATCCTTTTCAAGAGTTCGTATATGTCATCACAAAGTGTAAAACGGTAGTGGATGCAGTCGGATTAATGTATGCATGTTCTTTATCACCGTTAAACTTTATCGAATCATATTCATTAAGATGGTAATAATCATCTTCTATCTTAACTTTCAGCTCTCCAGCCATAACCGTCACATATTCGATAACACCTGACTGGTGGGAACCTGGGCAGTATTCACTATTTGGTTTCAGAAAAGCCCTGTGAATCTCACTTGACCCATAATTAGAAACCTCAAACATCGGTTCAAGTGTACAGGCTTCATTGGCACTTAACACTTTATTCCCTTTGTTTTTACGTGAAATTTCTACTTCTTGATTTTCATTAAGCAAAGCAGAAATAGGAATCGATAGGCCGTTCGCTATTTTCCAAATAACAGTAAGGGATGGGTTTGCCTCTCCCCTTTCGATATTCCCTAACGTAAGCTTACTTACTTCTGTCATTTCAGCTAAGTCTTGTATGCTAATGCCCCGTTCTTGTCTGATTTTCCTCACCGTTGATCCTACATGTTTTGCTAATCTTTCAGCGTCATTCATTTTGTGATTGTTATCCACAAGAAACATCCCCTTTACGATGTAGTTATTTTTGTGGTAATTTTAATAAGCAGAAAGTATAATATAATTTATATCAAATACATTATACTATATTTTATTTGCGAGAGATAGGATGGGGCGTATATGAAGGAAATACTAATCGGTATCCTAGCTTCTATGTTCTTTGCCGTCACGTTTATTTTAAACCGTTCAATGGAACTTTCCGGAGGTAGCTGGATGTGGAGTTCATCTTTAAGATTTCTCTTTATGCTCCCTTTTTTGTTATTGATTGTACTTGTTAGGAAAAATATAAAACAAGTACTGACTGAAATGGTAAAGCAACCAGTGGAATGGTTCATCTGGAGCTCTGTCGGTTTCGTTTTATTTTACGCGCCAATAACCTATGCAGCCGCTTATGGTCCAGGTTGGCTGGTTGCTGGAACTTGGCAAATAACTATTGTCGCTGGGACCTTATTAGCACCATTATTCTTTAAAACCATTCAGACAAGGGATGGGCAGTTGAGAGTCAGGAATAAACTCCCGTTGAAGTCTCTTTATATTTCGTCACTTATACTTGTCGGTATTGTTCTTATTCAAGTTCCAAGATTCGATGGTTTAACCTTTCATTCAGTAGTTCTTGGTGTTCTGCCCGTTATTATTGCTGCATTTGCTTATCCATTAGGAAATCGTAAAATGATGGAACTTTGCGGAGGTAGATTAGATACGTTTCAAAGAGTCTTTGGGATGACATTAGCTAGTCTTCCAATTTGGTTAGTGATAAGTGCTGTCGGCTTTATACAAGTCGGTGCACCTTCTGCAGACCAAATAGTGCAATGTTTTATTGTTGCGATCTGTTCAGGGGTAATCGCCACCATTTTGTTTTTTATTGCTACCGATCGAGTCAGAGACCACCAAGGGAAATTGGCGGCAGTCGAGGCTACCCAGTCAACGCAAGTGTTATTTGTCGTGGTAGGTGAGGTACTCCTTCTAACCACCCCACTTCCAAGCGGTTTGGCATTTGTTGGACTGTTCGTTATTGTTCTAGGAATGCTCCTCCACAGCTACTATACGAAAAAAATTAATACAAAACAAAGTCTGGAATTACAACTTCATAATAGTAAAGAACAACAATTATAAGAAAAAGCATGTGATTTTTATCATGGAATTACATGCTTTTTTCCTTTTCGGAGCAACCATCAATCACTTGCTTAAATGCATCTAACTTGTTTACCGTTATTCAGTTACGTAAACGGCCGATCATTACCCTTTTGTTTGACCTTAAAGTAATCGCCGCCTTTTTGTCTTTCATCATCTGTTCCCCATTCAATGTCTTTCTCTCGTTTATAAAATTTCGGGATGTGTTTGGAACAGTGAATATATGCTTCATCTACGTTGATTACAACCCAACGTTCTGGCTTGTCCCCTTCTCTTTCAATATCTTCTAATATTTCTTCTGATAACATCAATGTATTTAATTGTTCATTGTCTAAAATTGATGCCTGACCGTTAACGTGTAAACCAATGGAATCCTCTATAAAATCAATGAACATTAAGCCGATATGTGGATTTTCAACGATATTTCCTAAGCTGGCCATAATCCCATTCCCTCTATATTCCGGGTAAAGCAGGGTACTCTCATCAATGACTCTTATAAAGCCTTCCATCCCAGCACGGAATGAAGAATCACAGTGACCATCAGAATCGGAAGTCGAAATGAAGACCATTTCCTGCTTACATATAAAATCTTGCATGACCGAGTTAAGATAATCGATCATTTGATTATTATAAAAAGAGGCTGCCCTTTTCTTTGTATTATACTTTCCTTGAAGTAAGTGTTCTCCTCTTTGTTTGGACATTTTCTTCTCCTTTTACTAACTATTTACGCTACCTCCTAGTCTATCATAGAAAAAATTAGAGTTCGTACGGCGAGCAATGTTGGAAAAACTAACCTGCCAAAATCCATAAGGGTTCAATAAGGCAAAGTACCTTGCATCGACAACAAATTACCCAACTGTAAAAAAGCATGTGAATTGTTTTTGAATTCACATGCTTTTTAATACGTTAAGAAAGTATAAAAATACTTTCTATAGTATAAGCGCAACTAAAGCTCAGCCGGCGCCAAAGGCTTGGCTTTGCTAAGTTTTCTTTAAGTGGATCTTATTAGATTTAAAGTTCTGTACGAATGTCCCAAAGCTCTGGAAAGAATCGGTGATCGAGTACACGCTTTAGATACGATACTCCAGATGATCCACCGGTCCCCATTTTGTGTCCGATGATCCGTTCAACTGTTTTCATATGACGGAATCGCCACTGCTGTAGCCAATCTTCAATATCAACAAGCTTTTCTGCCAGCTGATACAAATCCCAGTACTTTTCCACGTTACGGTACACTTCTACCCAAGCGTCTTTAACGGTTTCATCCCCTTCGTATGTTTCAGAGAAATCCCGTTTTATCAATTCTGGATTTATTTCAAAACCAGCATCAGCAAGCGCTTGAATCGCAACATCATAAATACTTGGTGCTTCAAATGCTTCCTTCAATCGCCCATGCAATTCAGGGTCTTTTTTATAAATTTCCAATACATGCGGCGTTTTGTAACCAAGTGCGAACTCAATCATTCGATACTGATAGGATTGGAAGCCAGAAGCCTGACCGAGCTTATCGCGAAACTCTAAATACTCAGCTGGCGTTAATGTTGAAAGCACGTCCCACGCTTGAATAATTTGCGATTGAACCTTGGATACACGAGCAAGCATCTTGAATGCTGGCTGCAGCTCCCCTTTTTTAATTGAGTCAATCGCTGAATTTAATTCGTGAAGAATCATTTTCATCCATAATTCGCTGACTTGATGAATAATGATAAAAAGCATTTCGTCGTGATGGCCAGACAAACGTTTCTGACTGGACAAAAGACTATCGAGATGCAGGTACTCGCCATAAGTCATGTTTTCAACAAAATCAGTATGAATTCCTTTTTCAGTCACGTACTTTTCTTTCTTAGGTTCATTGTTGTTTCCCATATATGTCCACTCCTTTATTTAAGCAACGACTCCGCGTTTATTTTCAAATTGTTTATACTGTTCTTCTTCCATAATTCGTTTTAAAATCTGAACGGCCTTCCAAACGTCTTCATATGAATTATAAAGGGCAACTGGAGCCAGTCGGATTCCATTTGGATTTCGGAAGTCTGGGACGATACTATTTGCTTTTAATGCTTTGCAAATTCGTGCTGCTTCTTTATGTTCGAGGTAAATGTGACCTCCACGACGATCGTCTTCAAGCGGATTTCCGATAGTAAAATTATAATCTTTAAGTTCGTAGTTGATCAAATCCATGAAGTACCGTGTGATCCGTAACGACTTTTCCCTAATACGCTCCATACCCGCTTCTTTAAAAATTTCAAGCGATCCAATTAGAGGTGCAACACTTAACATATGCGGTGTACCGATTTGAAAAGCACCTGCATTGTTTGCTGGTGTCAATTGATGTTCCATGTCAAACTGTTTCTGTTTGTTGGAACTGAACCATCCTGCAAGTCCTGGGTTTTTGCCGAAGTGTTTCTCGTTCACATATAGCCCGGCAACTCCGCCTGGTCCACCATTTAAATGTTTATAATTACACCAGAAAGCAAAGTCTACTTCCCAATCACTTAATGAATGTGGGATAGCCCCGATCGAGTGGCAAAGGTCAAATCCGATCACAATGTTTCGCTTGTGTGCTTCTTCAGTTAATCGTTTCATATCAAGTACTTGACCGCTACGATACATAACACCTGGAAGCATGATTAATGCCACTTCATCAGTCATTGCGGCAATGATATCCTCTTCCTCGACGATTCGGCCGTCCCTGCTTTTCACTTGAATCAGGTGCTCTTCAGGATCATAGCCTTTCAACTTAACTTGACTTTGTAATGCATAAATATCAGATGGAAATGTTAATGAGTCCGCTAAAATCTTCGTCCTCTTTCCTTCTGGCTTATAAAATGTAGAGACAAGCTGATGTAAGTTAATTGTAGTGGAACCGGTTACAACAACTTCCTCAGACTTTGCACCGACAAGTGGAGCAGACATCTCTCCCAATTGTTCCGAAAGATAAAACCACGGGTGCTTCCCTTCTGTCCATCCATCGATCCCAAGCTGTTTCCATGAATTCAATATTTCAAGCAATGCTGTTTCTGCACGTTTTGAAAGTAATCCAAGAGAATTTCCATCTAGATAAATCCAATCTTCCTTAAGGTAAAATTCGTTTTGAAAAGATGCTAGTTCATCTTTTTCATCTAATTGAAGTGCGTAATCACGAGAAGGATCTACTACATTCGTACTCATTCTATCGTCCCCTTCATTGTTAGTAATCTGTTGATAAATCTACTATACTATTTTAAGTGATACAGTGTCAATGACATTATATCGTTGACAGAGCTTTATTGTTTTTTTAAAATAGATAAAAGGAACTTGACCGAAAAATAAAGGAATGAATTGATATGAAGAAACAGCAGCCTTCCACACGAAAACAGCGCTCGATGCAAACCCGAGAAAAACTACTCGATGCGGCACAAGATATTTTTAGTGAATTTGGCTTTCAAAAAACAACCGTAACTCAGATCATTAAAAAGGCAAGTACAGGATACGGAACTGCCTATGTTCATTTTAGCAACAAGGATGAAATTTTCATCGAACTAATGGAGGGTGTTATGCAACGTTTTTATGAAATTGCCGAACAATCATTTCAACCGAATACTGTAGAACAAGCTTCTCATTTGATCCAAAAACAAGTTCATCTGTTTCTAGAAATGGCAGATCAAGAAAAGAAAATGATGAAGGTGATTGAAGAAGCGATCGGGTTATCGGAGGAAGTACGAAGAAAATGGAGTGAAATCCGTGAACGCTTCATTCAAGGAATTGCAGAGGATATTGATTATGCTCAAAAATCCAATCTCGCACGGAAGGATGTTAATAATGAACTCGTAGCTAGAGGCTGGTTTTATTCCAACGAAATGTACTTATGGGAAATCGTTCGGGGGGAAAATCAAGCATCTGTAGAAGAAATTGTCCATAATCTTTCTGCCATGTATACTCACGGACTGTACAACTAATTCATGCTAGAAAATCTAAATTATTAAAATAATTCTAATATTTAAATTAAATAGAATATGTCGAATTATGGTGTATACTTTAGAAAACGAACGATAGGAGTGATAATACATGAAAAAGTTAGGATTACTTCCCAAGATTATATTGGCTATCGTTATTGGGGTATTAATAGGTTCTGTTTTCCCAGAATGGGTAATTAAAGGATTTGCTACTTTTAGTGGTATTTTCGGAAACTTCCTTGGATTCGCGATTCCATTAATCATTATTGGTTTCATAGCTCCAGGAATTGGGGAACTTGGAAAAGGCGCCGGAAAACTCTTAGGGGCAACAACCGCAGTTGCATATGCTTCGACAATCATCGCCGGTGTAATTGCTTATTATGTCAGCACGATACTTTTTCCAAATATTCTTAAGGTGGGACAACTAGCAGACAATTTCGACAATCCGGAAGAGGCTTTAACATCTGCTTACTTCACGGTCGATATGCCACCGATCATGGGAGTTATGACAGCGCTTTTATTGGCATTTACAATAGGTTTAGGTGCTGCTGTTATAAAAGGTGAAACGTTACAAAAAGGTATGATTGATTTTCGTGATATTGTTGAAAAAATGATTTCAGCTATTATTATTCCATTACTGCCTTTTCATATTTTATCTGTATTTGCGAACTTAACTTATGGTGGACAAGTGAAAATGATTTTGTCCGTTTTCGTAAAAGTGTTTGTGATCATTATCGCCCTTCATCTCTTATATCTAATTTTCCAATATACCGTTGCCGGGCAAATTTCACGGAAAAACCCGTTCCGCTTAATCAAAAATATGGTTCCCGCCTATTTCACTGCAATCGGAACACAGTCGTCTGCAGCAACCATTCCAGTAACTGTTCGACAAACGAAGAAAAATAAAGTGAATGAAAAAATTACTGATTTTGTTATTCCACTATGTGCGACCATTCATTTATCGGGCAGCACGATTACACTAGTCTGTTGTTCGATGGCAGTCATGATGTTAAATGGTATGGAAACATCGTTTTCAATTCTGTTCCCATTCATTTTAATGTTAGGGATAACGATGGTAGCTGCTCCTGGTGTCCCTGGAGGTGCAGTCATGGCAGCAATCGGTTTGCTGGAAACAATGCTTGGCTTTGATCAAACATTACTTTCTCTAATGATTGCGTTATATCTAGCTCAAGACAGCTTCGGCACAGCAACAAATGTAACAGGTGACGGTGCGATTGCCATCATCATTGATAAATTGAATCCATCAAAAAATAAGAAAAAGCAACAACACCTTGCTTCATAGAAATTTGAAGACTGCCGGGAATGAAACCTCGGCAGTCTTTTTAATTTCTTTTCAATTGTTTAAGATTTGATGCTAACGAGTAATACTATTTATTTTAGATTGGTCAAAAAGTGAAGTATAAAAACCATGAATAATTGTCAGATACCTTTACACTACCATTTACCAGTTCAAGCAGTTTCTTATCGATTGCTATGTTGGGCAACCCGTTCTAGGAAATTGTTCATCAACAAGGGTAGAGAAATCAGGATTGGAGGGTCGTCCAGACGGGGAGGATGGAGCGTAATTTGCTGATGTGGGATGGAGGAATAGGGTTCAACTATAATCGGCTCCTTCGATCTGGTCCGTAAAGTTGCCTGCGGAAGCAAAATATCCTTTGCTTGCGTCCCCCAAGGAACCGATGTAGCCATTAAGTAATAAGTGCCCGGTTTGACGTCCGTAAAACAAAAATCTCCCAAAGAAGAAAGAAGTGTACCGTATAGGGGGAGTCCTTCAGGAATCGGCTTAACAAATAACCCAATCAGAATGACACCCTCAAAAGGAATCGTTGCTTGAACGGTCCCTTCTATTCTGGCGTATTGATTTGCAGTCAGATATGATTCTGACCAATGATTAAGGTTCTGCAATGAACGAAAGAGATTATCCGCTTGTAGTGTCGAGTTCCGAAAGTGCGATGGCGTTACGCCTACCCTTTCGGTAAATCGGGTGGTAAAGGTCCCTAGACTCTGTTGTCCAATCTCCAATCCGATATCACGAATACTCATATTCGTGCGTAACAACAGATCTTTTGCTTTTTGCAATCTAAGTGAAGAAACATAATATAGGGGCGAGAGACCGATTCTTTCTTTAAAAATGCGTGCGAAATGGTACGGACTATAGGCAACGTGGCTAGCCAACCGAGAAAGCGGAAGCGGATCATAAATATGTTGATGAATATATTCGATCACTTCGTCTATTTCTGAATACCGGTTAGAAATCATTTGTACACCTTCCTTTACCTAAGTGCTTAATGGCTTCATGATAATTACCAGAGCTTTACCTAGCTGCAATTTAATTTGTGAAGTGGACTTGGTGCTCCCTTTATAAGTTAAAAACGTGTTCCTTTACCTTCCTATTTAGTATAGAACAAATGTTCCCATAAAACTACTAGAATTTTCATTTGTATAGACCGACCTAATTCTTCTAACCAAAGCTTTAGTAAAGTATCTATTTCATATAATTAAACAGAAAAATCCAAATTCCTTGTTACAAAAAATATCTCAACAAGAAAAGCGCAAGCGCCCTGTTCAGCCCCGAAGGTCACTGGAAGGCCAACGAGGAGGCTGTTGCCGCCGCAAGAGGACTGAAGTGAACCAAGGGGTTGGGCGCTGGAGCTAGACATTGCATCAATGCAGCTAAACTTTATACTTTCTTAACGTACAAAAAAAGTCCTCTCCGTTCAGAAAGGACTTTTTGTAATAGATGAAATTAATTAGATCTGATTTTCTGTTCTTTCTTCTTTGCCTGTTTTTCATGTGCTTTGTCTTGTGCTTCGATTCTTTCACCTTCAACCTCATTGGACTTTTGGATTTTAGTAGATAATGGCTTATCTTTTTTCAAATGTAATCCAGGCTGATTGTTCTTAATCTCAAATGTTGCTCGTGTGTGAATCGGAGCACCAGGCTGACTAACATAAGGAACAACCTTATACTCAGCCATCCATTTTTCACGTGTGATCGTACAGCTTACATAGCCGCGATAATCATTGAAAAATTTGATGTGCGGATTTTCTGTAAGGATCGCATCTGTATCTTTCCGTTTATCAGCACCGTCACCACCGGATGTTATCGATGTTCCAACAAACTCAGATCCAAGGATTTCAGAATTAGGTCCATTGTAACTTTTCTTAATGTCCCCTGCCCAGCTTGCGTGGACATCACCTGTAAGGACGACTAGATTTTCCACTTGGTTTTCACTGATGAAGTCAATGATTCGATCTCGGCTCGCTGAGTAGCCATCCCAAGCATCCATATTATATTTCACGTCACCATTTGTATCAAAGTTAAGTTGGTTGAAGAAGATTTGTTGTGCAAGCACATTCCACTGTGTCTGGGACCGACCAAGGCCTTCAAGGAGCCACTGTTCTTGTTCTGCTCCTAATAATGAGCGGTTCGGGTCCATTGATTCCCTGCTTGGAGCCTTAATACCGTCTCCATTTGCTTGGTTGTCACGATATTGACGTGTGTCAAGTACGTTAAACTCGACAAGGTCTCCATAGGTGAAACGGCGGTAAAGATTCATATCTGGCCCATGAGGAATTGATGACTTACGTAGAGGCATATGCTCGTAATAAGCTTGATATGCATTTGCTCGCCGTTGAATGAAATCCTCAACGGATTGACCTCTTTCAGGAATCTCATCCGCATAATTGTTTTCGACCTCATGATCATCCCAAGTTACAATCCATGGGAATGCAGCATGGGCTGCTTGAAGATCTTTGTCACTTTTATATTGGGCCAATCGGTTTCGATAATCATCGAGCGTTATGATCTCCGGACCACTATGAGTACGAACATTCCCAGTTTTTGCGACATATTCATTTGGCCCGTATTCATATATATAGTCTCCTAGGTGTATCACAAGGTCTAGATCCTCTTCTGCCATGTGGCGATAGGCTGTGTAATAACCGTGTTCAAATTGTTGGCAAGAAGCAAAAGCGAACGTAAGCTTCGAAAGTTTGTCTCCTGGGGCAGGTAAGGTCTTCGTTTTTCCAATCGGGCTGGTTTCATTCCCAGATTTGAAGCGATAATAATATTTACGATTCGGTTTCAAGCCGAATACTTCGACATGAACGGAGTGACCAAGTTCTGGACGAGCAACCTCTGTTCCTTGATCAAGTACTTTATGAAATTTCTCATCTTCAGCGATTTCCCATTGCACGGGAACATTATAATTTGGCATACCACCACCATTAAGTGGTTCGGGTGCAAGTCTTGTCCAAAGTACCACGCTGTCTGCAAGCGGATCTCCTGATGTCACACCTAATTGGAATGGATAGTTTGTGAACTGTGGAGAAGCTTCAACTTTCAATCCATTGAATTGATTCGCTAATGTCATTCCAAGTGCAAGTCCAGCTACTTTACCCGTTTTTGACAAAAAGCTTTTCCGATTCATTGGATTCTTTAGCAATTTTTCTGTTTCAGACCTTAGCATTTGATCCATACTCTGTTCACGTCTGTTACTCATCTGAAAAATTCCCTCCTATTTTTCAAACATCTTTTAACAATCTCTTGTCATTATATAAAATGACTATGAAAGGAGTATGAATCCATTGAAAATCTTGTTTTACATCAAAAGCACTCAATGTAAACAAAGAAAGTAGATAAGGCTTAGTAAAAAAAGACTATGCAGTACGAATATGCGGCATAATTAGACAATTTCATTCGTTTCCTTGATAAAAATGGGAAAAGCATAGCTGATATGATCGAAATAATGAGCTTAATAGGATAAACAATAAAATTACAGACTCTTAACTTGAAAATAGCGGAAACGACACAACGTTCGTTATATGTCTCTCTACATCTCTCCGGCACTATGTGTACTACCTCCACGAAACAGTCTACTGTTCAGGAGATAAAAGAACAGATTATCGATGAGTTTTGTATCCGGTAACCGCTTAAAAATTCTACTCACGATCCCCTAAACAACACAAAAGCTAGCTCAATAAACGGGTCAGCTTTCCTCTATAAAACTTATTTTATTGTCAATACACCATTCTTTTGCTAATTGCTTATAACATTCATTGCGGTATGCATACCACTCATCTTCAATTCCAAAACTGCTTATATTGTCTTTGAATCTTCTGAAGGCACCCTTTCCTCTTATTGTACGTAACAATTTTACTCGAGTATCTTCATCTTGAATGTTTAAACAAAATTCTTCCACCATATCATATTCATTGATTTCATATTGATTAGGAAGTGCTATGTAATCTTCATAATTTTCAACAACGTCAATAGCTGTCTTAAAATCTTTTTGCTTCCACTCAGGTAATTTATCGATTGAATCTATCTCTTCAGCAGCTCTTAGGTCATCGTCAGAAACTGAAATGACCTCCCCTGTTTTGGAATTCAAGAATGAACTGTATCCATCAAATTGCATATCCAAATCATTGACAATATCCATCATTTTTACATAAATGCCCATAAAATCACCTTCTCTAAAAGTTTGTTATGTTGGATTCTTAACAAAAATAGTATGGTTTGCTTAAAATAATGTCAATACAACCTGTTACCCATTCATGTTTTTTCTTGTAATGGGAAAAGTATATCTGAGGTGATGATAATGAGTCGGGAAACTCGGGTAATGTGGTTTGGATCCATCTTTGGAGGAGTGGTTTTGCTTCTGTTTAGTGCCCTTGGTCTTAATCAATTTTATAAAAGCCTTGATATAAAAGAAGAACCGGAAAAAGAATCAAGACGTTAAACTTTTTGCTCTTAGTATAAATGGATGGGCATAAGAAAAGCGTAAACGCCCTGTTCAGGTATGATAAAGAAAACTAGGTCAGCGCCAAGCATAGCGAAGGCGATTGCCTAAGTTGCGCTTATGCTTGCGAGTGCAAGCGCTGGAGATTCTGCAGCACAACACGCTTTTTGTGTTTGTGGAAGAATCGAAGCGACCTCGAGTACCTGGGCGTTGGAGCTAGACATTGCATCTATGCAGCAAAATTTTATACTTTCTTAACGTGCAATGAAATAATTATCTTTCACTGCCATTTGGACCTGTCCCCATTTTATGTTTCAGCATTTTTAATTCTTCTTCATGTGAAGTTCCTTTATCAGAAGGGGTTTCCAAAATGAATGGAACATCTGATAAAAGTGAAGATTGTACAAATTGTTTTATATGTTTTTCCTCTATAAAGCCCCCTGTAAATATATTGGCGTGTCGATCTTTTCCGGAACTGAAAGGATATTTAGAATTATTTAAATGAATGATTTTTAGTTCCTGAAAATATCCTAACTCCCGCCCCTTCTCCCAAAATTCAGTTTCATTTTCTCCAATCCAAAGCCCGCTGGCGAAGGCATGACATGTATCGAAACAAAACCCCACCTTCTTTGGATCGTCGATTAGACTTCGAACTTGAACAAGCTCTTCTAATGTTGTTCCCATTGTGCCTGGTTTTCCTGCATTATTTTCAAGCAGTATTTTACATTGACCGTCCCATTGTTTGAGCACTGTGTTCAGCATGTCAATCATTACGTGATAGCTTGCAAGAGGATCCGTGTTACTGATTTGACTGCCAAAATGAACAACGACTCCAACTGAACCGCATGCATCGGCAATTTCTAAATCATTTAGAATGGACGTAATTACGAGTTCTTTTTTCTTAGCTGGTGGTGTCAAGTTCGTTGGATAGGGTGTATGGGCAACGGAATCAAGGCCGTGCTCCTGACAGTATTCCTTACATCGTTTAGCGTCCTCACGATCATATTCTTTGATAGTTAAGCTTCTAGGGTTTTTAGGAAAATATTGATAAGCCTGTCCGCCAATCTTCAAAGCATGCTTGGCAGCACCGAAATATCCTTCCCTAATACTTACGTGGCAGCCAAATTTCATAAGATCCCTTCCATCCCTTTTTTCCTAATATTGTTTGAGCGCGGCCCCTTTTCTATGCCCAAAAAATCGAAAATCGGATATGTTGCGTTAATGTAGAGTTCGTAACCCGGTTTATTTTTTATTTATGAATGATTCCAGTAGAATAGTGATAGGAAAAGACAAACAAGGATGATCAGAATGAAACAAGTATACAGCGAAATTACACGATTCCGTTTGCATTTTCCTTAGAGACCCCTATACGTATAACCTCTTCTATTTCAGATTGGGCTCTCTTGATTGGTACCGCTGTTGTGGTCCATGGTATAGCCGCACTGATTTGGAATAACAATATTAGATATGTAGATACAAAAGGCTTCGGTTATATCTAATTTAGAACCTTTTGTAGCCATGCTCATAGGATTGATATTGTTGTACAAACCAATAACCGGTGTGAAATTCTCGGATCTCTGTTTATCGTTGGAGGAGTCGTGCTATCTACCTATCAGCGAAAAAAGCAATATCGCTAAACAGTATCTAGTAACCACTTTGATTAATGATTAATCCCTGAATGTGTAAAATTGACATATTCATAAAAATATTGTACATTACAAAATGGCGAACGTTTAAGTTTATAACAATTATTAATATTCGCGTTTAGGAGTGTGGATCATGGAAAATGTGTTTGATTACGAAGATATTCAATTGATTCCCGCAAAATGTGTGGTAAACAGCCGATCAGAATGTGATACAACGGTAACATTCGGAGGACATACCTTCAAGCTGCCAGTGGTGCCTGCAAATATGCAGACGATTATAGATGAAAAGATTGCGATTTACTTAGCGGAAAATGGTTACTTCTACATTATGCATCGGTTTCAGCCAGAGAAGCGACGATCTTTCATTAAAGATATGAAATCCCGAGGCTTAATCGCATCGATTAGTGTCGGAGTCAAGGCTGAAGAGTATGGTTTCGTAAAACAATTATCCGAAGAAAAGCTTTCACCGGAATTCATTACGATCGATATCGCACATGGGCATTCCAATGCAGTGATCGAGATGATTCAGTATATTAAGAAGCATTTACCGGACAGTTTCGTTATTGCAGGAAATGTTGGAACACCAGAAGCAGTAAGAGAATTGGAAAATGCGGGTGCAGATGCAACAAAGGTAGGCATTGGACCAGGAAAAGTATGTATCACTAAAATCAAAACTGGATTTGGTACAGGCGGCTGGCAATTAGCTGCACTACGTTGGTGTGCAAAGGCAGCAAGTAAGCCGATCATAGCTGACGGAGGAATACGTACACATGGAGATATAGCGAAATCAATCAGATTTGGCGCATCTATGGTTATGATCGGTTCATTATTTGCCGGACATGAGGAATCTCCTGGAGAAACAATTGATAAAGGCGGAAAGCTTCATAAAGAATACTTTGGTTCAGCTTCGGAATACCAAAAAGGTGAAAAGAAAAATGTAGAAGGCAAGAAAATGTTTGTTGAACACAAAGGTTCTTTAAAAGACACGTTAAGAGAAATGGAACAAGATCTTCAATCCTCTATTTCTTATGCAGGTGGAAACAAACTAGAATCAATCCGGAATGTCGACTATGTCGTTGTAAAGAATTCCATCTTTAACGGAGATAAGGTTTATTAGAATTTGAATTATTTTGGAATTAAAGAAACAGTCGTTGGTAAATATACAGTCAGATGAGCGAGGTACTTTAGTACTTGCTCATCTTTTTGTTTGTAATAGCCCTTTTAATTACCTCTTTTAAATCCTTCACTACCTTTCCAAATACTTTAATAGAATGGGAGCTAAGTAATCAACCATCGGAGCTTTTCCATTTTGAATAAATGATTCTATACTTTCTTTTTCTAATGAGATAAAGATAAGTTCATCAAATTCAGGCTGTACCCCCTCCTGATGAAGACATTCATTATGTATCTCAAAAATGTATTAAGCTCTTGAACCGTATAATTAACCGAAAGTTCAAATATCACAGCCCAAAAGTCATAGGTTCCTTTGTGCTTAACAAACTTAGGAATAAGATTAGTATTATTTTTATATCAATACATTTTTTAATAGTCTTGATTTTTTCCTACAAAAAATAAGCATATGGCAGTATTACATCACCACATGCTTGTTTGTATGGAATCTCAGCCTTTTAGGTTATTCATCGCTTCGGTCAAGGTCGTAATGATAAACCTTAGTTCTTCTTCCTCTATATTTAAAGGCGGGGCGAGGGTCAGGACGTTGTTATAGCCTGCTACCGTTACCCCGTTCTTTCCGATGATTAGTCCATTCTTTTTACAAGTTACGATGACCTCGTTCACTTGATCGGCTGGGAGTGGTTCTTTTGTACTCTTATCCTCTACCAACTCGATTCCGACCAGCAGCCCTTTTCCACGGATATCACCGACGTAAGGATGTTCCTGTAGTTTGGCCTGAAGCTCATTACGTAACTGGTTGCCTAATTCCTCTGAACGTTCGTAAAGCTTTTCGTCCTCCATTATCTCTAGATTTTTCAAAGCAAGTGCACAGGCAGCTGGATTACCCCCGAACGTATTGATATGGCGGAAAAACTCATACTCTTCACTTCCATTAAAAGCCTCGTAGATTTCTCTTCGAACCGCTGTAGCTGATAGCGGTAAGTATGCACTTGTGATTCCTTTTGCCATCGTTACAATATCGGGTTTGACATCGTAATTCTGGTGGCCAAAAGCTTTTCCTGTACGGCCGAATCCGCAGATGACCTCATCGACAATCAACAATGCGCCATGCTTCTCACATATCTCTTTCGCGGCTTTCATATATCCGTCAGGCGGCATAAGAACCCCTCCACCTGTGATGATCGGTTCCATAATCATAGCCGCGATCGTTTCACTCATTTCCCAAGTCATCGTACGATCAATTTCCTGAACACACGCTAGCTCATCAGCATTGGTGTTATCAGAATTCTCCATCCGGTACGAATCAGGCGGTGAGACATGGAGAAAGCCTGGAGCAAGAGGCTCATACTTATACTTGCGCTGGGCTTGACCTGTGGCAGCAAGAGCCCCCATCGAATTACCATGATAAGCCCGATAACGGGAAACAATTTTGTACCGGCTATGTTCCCCTTTCTGCTGATGGTACTGTCTAGCGATCTTGAAGGCCGTCTCATTTGCTTCCGATCCACTATTAGAAAAGAAGATGACGTAATCCCCGCCAAGCATTTCGTTTAATTTTTCAGCAAGTTTTACAGCTGGAAGATGGCCTTGGGCTAACGGAAAGTATGCCAACTCCTTTAATTGTTCATAAGCTGCTTCTGCTAGCTCCGTTCGACCATAGCCAACGTTCACACACCACAGTCCTGCCATTGCATCCAAGTAATTCTTCCCATCAATGTCAGTTACCCAGGCTCCTTTAGCCTTCGTCGCTAAAAGCGTTGCATTCGGATTGTACGGTTTCATCGAATGCCAAACATATTGTTCATCCTTTTTTAAAATTTCTTGAGACTGATCGACCTGGACCATTGTTCTCCCCCTTAATTAGTTGAGATTCATAAACTGAACTATTTAGTAGTCGTAACGAGAAGTGATCATTTTTTTGCGTGTATAAAAGTTAATGCCATCTTTTCCGTTTACGTGCAGATCACCATAGAACGAATCCTTCCAGCCTGAAAATGGGAAGAACGCCATTGTTGCAGGAACCCCGACGTTAATTCCAATCATACCTGCATCCGCTTCTTCACGAAATTGACGGACAGCCCTTGCATCTTTCGTATAAATCGTTGCCCCGTTTCCGAAACGTGATTTCCGAAGGTATTCAAGCCCCTCATCAAGATCTTTTGCACGTAAAAGACTAAGTACTGGTGCGAAAATTTCATCCTTTGCGATCGTCATTTCTGGGGTGACATGGTCAAAAATCGTTGGTCCAAGGAATGTACCGTCTTTCATTTCAGACATCTCTCGGCGTCCATCCCGAATGAGATCAGCGCCCTCTTCCATCCCTTTTTCAATGTAGCCAAGTACTTTTTGTCTGTGTGAATCACGGATTATTGGTGTCAAAAGGACTTCCTCATCCATACCGTTTCCGATTGTAAGGTTGTCGGCATTCTTTCGTAACGCCTCAACAAATTGATCATTGTCATCGATTACGACAACCGCACTACATGCCATACAACGCTGTCCCGCACTGCCGAATGTGGAACTGATTATATGTTGAACCGCTTTATCCATATCCGCATCTGGCATCACGAAATGGTGATTTTTCGCACCAGACAATGCTTGTACGCGTTTTCCGGCACCAGCGGCTTTTTCATAAACATACTTCGCAACAGGCTGTGATCCGACGAATGAAACAGCCTTAATGTCGTTATGCTCGAGCAAACCATTTACGACATCATGTGCCCCATGAACGACATTGAACACACCTTCGGGCAATCCAGCTTCGGTAAACAATTCTGCCAGCCGGTTTGCAAGAATCGGTGTTCGTTCTGAAGGCTTTAATACGAATGTATTTCCGCAAACAATCGCAAGCGGGAACATCCAAAGCGGGACCATCATCGGAAAATTAAATGGTGTTACTCCACCAACCACACCGAGCGGATACCGGAACATTTCGGAATCAATATCCTCTGCAATATTAGCCAATGTTTCTCCCATTAAATGTGTTGGAGCACCTGCAGCGAATTCGATACATTCGATACCACGCTGAACTTCCCCGTATGCTTCTTTATAGGCCTTACCATTCTCTTGAACAACTAACCTAGCTAGCTCTTCATGTTGCTCGGATATGAGATGGTGATACTTATACATAATTCGTGCCCGTTTCGGTACAGGGACGTTCTTCCATGTTTGGAAAGCAAGATTCGCAGCCTTAACCGCTTGATCAAGATCTCCCTTTGTTGATATTGGAACTCGTGCCAACACCTCATTTGTTGCTGGGTTCGGTACTTCCAACGATTCGTTACTCGTTGCTTCAACCCATTTACCATTAATGTAGTTTTTAAGATTCGTCGTTTCCCTTTTCGTAACTGTCATTAGTAGAACCTCCATTATCAGATAAGGATTTAGTAGAGCTTTTGGTGTTTAGATAGGATTCCAATATTTTCAGCATTTTTTGAAAGGAGTCGATTTCATCAAAGTCATCTAAGGACCAATTCGTAAACACCCATCTTGCTAGTTCCTCAGGTGTATTAAAGTACTCTCCACTGGAATCAGCCTTTCGAAGCATGTACCGACCATTATCTTCATCAATCGTCACTTCACACGGAAAGACACTCGCTTTACACTTTAATGAAAATTCCATCGACGCTCCCCTTCTTCCTATTTTCTTTTTGTAAAATACCAGCTAAACCTTGATTCGTTGCTTTATGAACAAGTTTGAAACATACTTACGACCCTCTGCAGTCTTTATGTGTAGCGTTTCGTTTTTATCTTTTGAGCCTTCGAATGTCACAAAAGCTCCGCTTAAGTTTTCATGCATTTCTTTTATAACAAATCCTTTTACACTCAAGTAATCGATATGTTCACGTTCGCTCATATATTCCTTGTAATCTGACATCGTAACTGACCTCCCAAATATTTCTGTACAATTTCTGCTACCCTCCGCTGCACAATTAAGAATCAACGGTGATGTTCGGTGCACCCGAAACTTCCTTTAAAGCTGCTGGAGAGCCTTCAGCATCCAGGTCCCAGTCTCTTCCTACGGTAATGCCAAGATACTTTTCATCACACGGGTCCTCTATTTCTGCCTGTTTATATTTTTGAAAGTACCAGTATTTAGAAAGGAAGTAATAACAGGCTCCTCCCAAAACGAATCCGACTAAGAACGAATAGCTTGGGAGTAAATAAGATGCAACAGCACCGATAATCCACGATATAAATCCTGCAACATTTACCCCACCTGCATATTTGTATTGACCGTCATTTTTATAGAGATCATACACATTAACACGACGTTTTCGTAGCAAGTAATAATCTGCAAAAAGGATGCCGACAATTGCGGATAGAATTCCTCCGATAAACAGCAAGACTGGAATGATCACATCGAACAGGTTCCATGGCTGGACAATGGTTCCAACAATTCCTGCTGCAAATACACCCATCCAGAACGGAAACTTCGGACCGCCGACATTTGAAAAGATGGTTGCAGCGGGGACAACATTTGCTGCAATGTTCGTTGACCATTGGGCAAGTACAATCATGAGCAAAAGGACACCAAGAACCCAACCAGTCGCGGTTTCCTGCAGGGCCACAACAGGATCATAATTTTGTACGGCAATGTACGCAACAGCCCCGATAATGATCATAAAGGTTTGTGTAACCGGTAAGGCAACTAAACTTCCAATCAAGGCACCTTTATTACGCTTAAACCAATTCCGCTCAAATTTCGGGGCTTTAATATACCTTGAGATCGTTGGAATATCCGCAGCAAGGGTTGCCCAGAACCCCATATTACTGAAAATCACAACAAGAAAGGCTGTAAATGCAGCTGCACCTGTGGCTGGATTTTCTGCCCACGTCCACACATCACGACCTTCCGCAGAAGCTGTGTTGGACAGTTCGGCATACATCCAGATTGAAATGAGAATGATCGTCGGGGCAGCAAGATCGGCAAACCGTTCAACCGCTTTAATTCCAAGAGCCGTATTAATCAATTGGAGAGATGCAAATATGAAGAAACAGACGAGCCAGTTATCGAATCCATATAAAATATTCAGAATTCCGTTCATCGCGGTTGCACCAAAATACGTATTGATCCCAAACCACATCGAAGCGGCAACACCACGTACGAGTGAAGGAATGTGTGTACCAATCGTTCCGAACGGTGCACGCATATAGACCGGAAAGGACAGTCCATGCTCAATGCCGATATCAGCAATCAACGAAATCGTCAATCCAATAGCAATCGAACCGATGATCGTTGCGAGAATAACCATGGGCAGCGGTAACGAGATAACACCGGCCCCACCAATTGCGAATGTTGCGAGAACGACACACATGCCGATCCACATGAATGAAAAGCCAAGTGTGGTAATCTTTCTCCCTGCTTGACCGATTGGAAGCAAGTCAGGAGATTTCAAATAGCTTGTTTTCTTCCTCATAAAATCACTCCTTTATTCTTAAAGGTTGAGTATTCGCAATTGGTGTTTTCGTGTACGTGCAGTACTGGTTAGATCGTTAATGTTTCATTCACTTCCTGCAAAAATTCGTTGTACTTGGCACGCTTTAAATAGTTCCCTTTACCTTTTGTACCAACAAATTGTTTATCACGAATGACAAATTCACCCCGGGAAAGAACAGAAATTGCTTCTCCCGTTACTTTCATTCCTTCAAAGGCATTGTAATCGACAGCCATGTGATGCGTTTTCGCCGAAATCGTTCGTTCAACAGTTGGATCAAAAATGACGAGGTCGGCATCTACCCCAACCGTGATTGTTCCTTTTTTCGGGTATAAACCGAATAGCTTCGCAACGCGGGTTGACATGATGTCTACGAATTGATTCAGTGTAATTCTACCTTTCTTAACGCCTTCAGAGAACAAAATGCTCACACGGTCTTCGATCATCGGTCCACCGTTTGGAATCTTTGAGAAGTCATCCTTTCCAAGATCCTTTTGCCCTTTAAAATCAAACGAACACTGGTCTGATCCGAGCGTTTGCAGTTGGCCGGTTTTCAGTGCATTCCATAAGACATCCTGGTGCCACTTATCACGGAGCGGAGGAGACCAAACGTATTTTGCACCTTCAAAGTTCGGTTTTTCGAGATGTGATTTATCGAGCATTAAGTATTGCGGGCACGTTTCACCCCATACTTCAAATCCCTTGTTACGCGCTTCTACGATTCGATTTACTGCGTCCGCACAGGAAACATGGACGACATATAATTGTGAGTTTGCTAGACCGGTTAATTGGGCTGCCCGACCAGTTGCTTCCCCTTCTACCTCAGGTGGCCGGGTCAAGGCGTGGTAGATTGGATCTGTTTTCCCTTCATCCAATGCCTTCTTAACAAGATAATCGATCACGTCCCCATTCTCCGCATGCACCATTACAAGCCCACCAAGCTCTTTTGCGGTCACTAATGTTCGGAACAGCGTTTCATCGTCAGCCTGGAAGACATTTTTATACGCCATAAACACTTTAAAAGATGTTATTCCCTCATCGTCCATAACCCTAGGGAGCTGGTTAAGAACCGCTTCATTCAGCTCTGAAATCATTAAGTGAAAGCTGTAGTCGATAACCGCTTTATCCTTTGATTTCTTATGCCACACATCAATGGCATTTTGTAACGGCTCCCCTTTATTCGTTAAACAAAAATCAATAACTGTTGTCGTTCCCCCATATGCAGCAGCGATTGTACCTGTTTCAAAATCATCTTTCGAAACGGTGCCTCCAAACGGCATTTCCAGGTGGGTATGCGGGTCGATTCCACCAGGGAAGACGTAGCAGCCCTTTGCATCAATAACCTCAGCTCCTTGAGGATCGAGGTTTTCTCCCATCGCAATAATGCGTTCGCCATCGATGAGGAGATCTGCTGAAAACGTCTCAGCAGCAGTGACAATGATTCCGTTTATGATTAGCTTTTTCATAAATACTGTGCTCCTTTCCTTTAATAAAGTTGCAAGCTATTTTACCGGATCAGGATTATAGGATTGGTTGGAAGTAAAAGCCGCTTGCCGTTCGTTCCAACTCATTGGTGGGTGTTCGCTTTCAATCTCGATCATGTCAATCGCCCCATCTACTGGACAGACAATTGAACAAAGGTTGCAACCAACGCAATCCTCCTCACGAACCTCCAAATACGAGTTGCCAGATCCGTCTTTCAACATGTCAATACATTGATGCGATGTATCTTCACATGCAATATGGCATTTGTTGCAGTTAATACAGACATCATTGTTAATCTTTGCGACAATTTTGTAATTAAGATCGAGGTTGCCCCACTCTGAATATTTTGGAACAGCCGCTCCAATAATTTCACTTAGGGAGGCAATTCCTTTTCCATCGAGATAATTGTTCAATCCCTCGATCATATCTTCGACTATACGGAAGCCATGGTGCATTGCTGCCGTACAAACTTGAACACCAGATGCTCCCATTAGCATGAATTCAACCGCGTTCTTCCAATCAGATATGCCTCCTATCCCGGAGATTGGCACATTGATATTCGGGTGACGGGCACAATCGGCAACCATATTAAGCGCAATCGGTTTAACTGCTGGTCCGCAATACCCACCATGAGCACCTTTCCCACCGACATGCGGGATTGTGTTCCACGAGTCAAGATCGACTCCCGCTAAACTGTTAATGGTGTTGATCATACTGACCGCATCTGCTCCACCACGAACGGCCGCTTCTGCTGTTGATGTAATATCGGTGATGTTCGGGGTCAATTTTACAATAACTGGAGTTTGTGCGGCTTCTTTTACCCAATACGTTTGTTTTTCAACAAGCTCGGGAACCTGACCTGACGCAGAACCCATGCCACGTTCTGCCATCCCGTGTGGACAACCAAAGTTCAGTTCAAGCCCATCTACCCCGACTTCCTCCACTCTTTTGACAATCTCATGCCACTTTTCTTGTTTCGGCTCGACCATTAATGAAGCGACAACTGCATGATTTGGAAACTTCTTTTTCGTTTCATAAATTTCTTTAAGATTAACCTCGAGTGGACGGTCAGTGATCAACTCTATATTATTGAATCCAGCTACTCGTTGACCGTTAAAGCTTACCGCCGCAAAGCGTGAGGTTACATTCAAAATCGGATCACCAAGCGTTTTCCAGACTGCCCCGCCCCAACCTGCTTCAAAGGCTCGTTGAACCTGGTACCCGGAGTTAGTCGGTGGTGCTGATGCTAACCAAAATGGATTTGGTGACTTAATTCCAGCAACGTTCGTACTTAAATCGGCCATGTCGACTTCTCCTTTCAAGACGTGTACTTAATCTGCTTTTAGTTTGTGTTCAAAAAGGAGGACAAAAAGAGCGAGTAACGAAGAATTTCGACAGCTATTTTTACAAGACTTTTTGAACAACCTCTATCAGGCAGTTACTGAGTTCTTCTCATATTGGTGGTGGATAGCATAGGCAACGTTTTTCCCTTGTTGAGCCGCGGTTACGACCATCGCTTCTCCTTTTCCTTTTCCGAATACAACATCGCCACAGGCGTACACGTTCGGATCAGATGTTTGATACGTTTCAGATATTTGAACAACCCCGTTGATCTGTTCAAGGTTAAACTGATCGATAAGGCTTTGGTGTCGAGTCTGGCCGATCGCTTTAATTACCGCATCGACAGGTATCATAAACTCAGTGCCATTTACAGGGGCAGGTCGTCTTCTTCCATCTTCATTAGGTTCACCAAGTTCCATCTTGAGGCATTCGATTGCTTTCACACGCCCATTCTCATCACCAATGATTTTCGTAGGTTGGGTAAGCCAGCGGAATTCAACCCCATCTTGTTTGGCAAATTCATATTCGAAATCATAGGCAGACATTTCAACTTGAGTCCGACGGTATAAGATTTTCACATTTTCAGCACCTAAACGAACGGAACACGTTGCGCCATCGATCGCGGTATTCCCAGCCCCAATTACCACAACATTTTTCCCAACAAATTCGTTAGTCAATTGCTTTGTCTTCGTTTCTTTTACAAATTCGATTGCATCATATACACCATCAAGCTCTTCGCCTTCTATGCCGAGGTTTGGTACATGTGCCATCCCAGCAGCAAGAACGATAAAGTCATAAGAATTCTGCAACTCTTCAGCTGAAATATCCTTGCCGACCGTTGTATTTGTAAGAATCTCGACATCAAGGCTCTTTACCTGTTCGACTTCCCAGAACGAGATTTGTTGCGGCAAACGAAAAGAGACGATTCCATACGTATTCAGCCCTCCAGCTTTGTCCGATGCCTCAAAGATTGTCACCTTGTACCCGAGAAGCGCTAACTCACGCGCTGCTGATAACCCAGCAGGGCCACTTCCAATGATTGCAACCGTTCGTCCATTCGATGCCCCTTTATGAAAGAGAACCTGTTCATTTTGAATCGCCCAATTCGTCGCATGGCGTTGTAAATCTCCAATCATGATCGGTTTCGTCGAATGATTGAGTACACATGCTCCTTCACACAATTCTTCAGTCGGGCATACCCGTGCACAACTTGCTCCTACAGGATTAGCAGACATAATCGTCGTAGCTGAACCCTTCAAGTTTCCAGAAGCAATTTTTTTAATAAATGTGGGGATATCGATCCCTGTCGGACATGCCTGTATACAGGGCGCATCATAGCAATAAAGACAACGATTCGCCTCCTCAACCGCTTCACGGCCTGTAAGTCCTGGTTCAACCTCCTGAAAATTCCTCTTCAAATCCGTTAATGAAATACGTGCCATTTCCGATTTAGCCAAGTCTCTAAGCCTCCTTTATATCAAGTAATAGCAGACCTGCTTTATACGGTAATCGCTCCACCTTTAGCAGTGATGAACCGGTGTTATGCGTTCAAGCTGCGTTATTCAGCGCTCAAACCGCGTTATTTGGCGCTTGGAAAGCATTATTCAGCGCTTGAGTACCAATTTTCAGCGAAGCTTCGAATGAAAACAGGTCTTACATACTATCGCTGTACAAAACCCGTTGTTTTCTAAGGAAGTAATGCAGTCATATCACCATATGTCTCAGGACGACGATCCCGGTAAAACTGCCAGACATCACGGACTTCACGTATCATTTTCTTATTCATTTCACCGATAATAACCTCGTCTTGGTCACGGCTAGCTGTTGCGACAAAACTTCCCCTCGGATCAACCAAGTACGATTGCCCATAAAACTCACCCATGTTCCACGGTGCCTCAGTCCCTACCCGATTGATTGCACCTAAATAGTAACCATTCGCAACCGCATGGGCTGGCTGTTCCAGTTTCCATAAATACTCAGAAAGGCCAGCAACCGTTGCCGAAGGATTAAAGACAACCTCTGCTCCGCTCAAACCTAACAATCTTGCGCCTTCTGGGAAGTGTCGGTCATAACAGATGTAAACTCCGACTTTGGCAAAAGCAGTGTCAAAAACGGGATAGCCCATGTTCCCTGGCTTAAAGTAATATTTCTCCCAGAACCCACAGCCTTGATCACCAACTTTCACATGCGGGATGTGTTGTTTTCGGTATTTTCCTAAATAAGAGCCATCTGCATCAATAACTGCCGCCGTATTATAATAGGTAGCGATCCCCTCTCGTTCATAGATTGGCAGGACGATAACAACCCCGAGTTCTCTTGCTAGGGCCTGGAACTGAGAAGTCGTGGGGCCATTCGGAATCTCTTCCGCTGAGTCATACCATTTTGAATTTTGTTCCGCGCAAAAATAAGGCCCATAGAAGATCTCTTGCAAACAAATAATCTGCGCACCCTTTTGAGCAGCCTCTTTTACAAGTTCTAAATGCTTTTCAATCGCGTTTTCTTTATGGACGTCAACCGGTTCATTACCATCCACATCATGAGTCGCTTGAATAAGTCCGATTTTAACTAGGTCAGACATAGATTTACCTCCTTCAACTAGTATGTAGCTATAGACTACGGAAGCGCTTTCATAGAATGGTTTGCGTATTAACAATGTGAGGTTAATGTAAGGAAGAAGTGATCATTTCTACTGAACATATTGTTCTGGGGTAAAATGCTTCATAAGCAATGTCGGAAAATTTCAGTAAACTTATTCAGCCCTCCTTCCTTTTATTAGTGGAAAACAGTTGTGAATTTTTGCAAGTTTGTCCAAAACATAACACATTGCACATAAAAAGATTGTAGAAACATAACGGAAAGATTTTGTTCTTTTGTCGGTTTTTTAATACTTTTGAAGAATTGATTGCAATCGTTCCGTTTATGATAAAGTAGATTGATACATAGATTGTTAGAAGGAGTCAAATCAATGAATGTGGTAATGGTATTTCTAGTTTTTCTAGGGGGCGTTGCAATAGCTGTCCAGGCTGGGATAAATGGCGGACTTGGCAGGCGGATCGGTGTCGTTGAAGGTGCGTTTCTCTCATTTCTGATTGGTACGGTCGTGCTATTTCTAATGATGCTGTTTTTTGGTAAAGGAAACTTGTTAACTGCATTATCTGTTCCAAAGTGGCAATTGATCGGGGGGATCCTCGGAGCGTTCTATGTATTTGCCATGGTATTAGCCGTCCCGAAGATTGGAGTTGCAGCCTCATTAATCACAGTTATTGCGGGTCAAATTATTATGAGTTCAATTATTGACCATTTTGGCTGGATAGGCATGAAACAAATACCGATCGACGGGAAGCGAATCGTTGCGTTTTGCTTGTTAATGGCCGCACTCTATTTGTTTGCGAAGAAATAGAAAAGCAAATAGTAACCTATGATAGATGTTTGTGAATCCAACCATTTTCTTCATGGTAGTGGATAGCATCACTTATACAAAGTAATGCCACCCATTAATTGAAGTATGAACCTAAACTTAGAAGGTATATTTGTTAAGGATAAAAATAACCTTTTTAGATAGCGCTTACATTCCAAAAGATAACCCGGGTTTTGTTTAATCTCACAACGTGTAAGTGATAAAGGGTTGAACTTTTATTGCGCCTTCTTTTGCACCTTCTGAAGATTGGTACGCTCAATTTTCCGATCATTAGATAATGATCTATAAAGTGATATACTTATCAAAATCAGGATTATTGTAAATGGAAGTGCGGAGACTAATGATGCGGCCTGCAATCCTGTTAGTCCGCTGCTGATAATCAGAACAATTGTAATTCCTGCCAGTAGTACACCCCATATGATTTTAACCATATTTGATGGATTTAAATTTCCATCCGATGTCATCATACCAAGTACAAATACGGCAGAGTCAGCTGATGTGACTAGAAATATAGCGATTAGAACCATTATGATGACCGAGAACAAAGTGTAAAGCGGGAATTCATTCAGAAGAACAAATATTGCTGTCGTGACATCTTTGGAAACCGCGTCGGCAATTGCTGTGTTTTGAAACAAATCCAAATACAATCCTGTACCACCGAAAATCGCCATCCACATAAACGCAATTACTGGAGGCACTATCATTACCCCGATCACAAACTCTCGGATCGTTCTTCCTCTTGATATACGAGCAACAAAAGAACCTACAAACGGTGACCAAGCAATAACCCATGCCCAATAAAAGACTGTCCAATCATGAACCCAGGAGTCACCGCTGTAGGGTGTTAAATAAAGACTCATTTCCGTAAAGTGTTGAAGGTAATCACCGATTCCAACTACAAAGCTTTCTAAAATGAATACCGTAGGCCCTTGAAAAAGGAAATAGATCATTAAAAGGATGACCAGTGTCATATTGGTATTACTCAAAATTTTAATCCCTTTATTCAGACCCGTAGTAGCCGATGTAAGGTAAAGGGCAAGCAGCACAAGCACAATCACCGTTTGCATCCAAGCGTTATTCGGTAATGAATATACATAGTTCAGCCCACCATTGATTTGTAATACTCCCATGCCTAATGATGTGGACACCCCTATGACAGTGGCGATCACAGCAAGAATATTGACTGTCTTTTTTATAGATTTCCTTCCTCTTTTTATATGAATACCCGTAAGAGTTTCACTTACAAGTGATTTGCTCTTTTTTCGGAACTGAAAATAGGCAAGGGCCAACCCTACAATTGTGAAGACAGACCATTGATGAATTCCCCAGTTAAAAAAGGAATAACGCATTGCAAGGCGTGCTGCTTCCACAGATTGAGGTTCAATATCATCGAAAGGAGGATTGGCAAAATGGGTCAACGGCTCGGCAACACCCCAAAATACAATTCCAACGCCGAAGCCTGCACTGAACAACATGCTTATCCATGTAAAAAGAGAAAAGTCCGGTTTCTCATTATCTGGTCCTAGTTTGATTTTTCCATATTTACTAAAAGCGAGGTATAGACAAAATGCAACAAAACATGCAACGGAAAACAAATAAAACCAACCGAAGGAGTAACTTGTAAAATCAAAGACCGCAGAAGCATTTTTGGCGAGGCTCTTTGGAGAAAGGGCTCCCCATATTGTGAAAAGTGCAATGATGACGGCAGAAATTTTAAATACGGAATTGTTGTAAGACGCTTTTTCCTTTGTTTTCTTCAAATAAATCCACCCTTTATTTGAAAAAGGGAATAGAATTCTTTGTGAATTATTCCCTTTCTCAGTTATTATTTTCAAATCAATGAAAGCAATTGATAGAGTCGGAGAATATTTTAACCGTCAGACAATTTATAACAAACCACTTTTGGCTCCGTCATCTCCTGAATGGTAAATTTCACACCTTCACGTCCCAATCCTGATTTTTTCATACCTCCGAATGGCATAGCATCAATCCTATAGTCACTGCTATCATTGATCATAATGCCACCAACATCCATCCTCTCAATCGCTTTATGAGCTTTCCTTACATCATTTGTAAAAATACCTGCCTGTAATCCATACCTTACATCATTCGATTTTTGGATGGCTTCCTCTAGATCAACAACTGGATAAAGGAGAACGACCGGACCAAATATTTCTTCGTTTGCAATGGTACAATCCTCTGGTACGTTCGTTAAGACCGTTGGTGTATAGAATGCGCCATCACGCTTTCCACCTTCCAATAAAACAGCCCCTTTTTCGATGGCTTCTTGAACCAGGTTTTCAACACGGATTGCTTCTTTTTCATTGATTAGCGGTCCCATATCAGTCTGCTCTGATTGCTTGTCACCAACGCAATATTGTTTTGTGCGTTCTACAAAACCTTCTTTGAAAGAATCCATAATATGTTCTTGAATATACACTCGCTGAACACCTAGACAGTTTTGGCCAGCCGCCGAAAACGCTCCAGAAACCGTTGATCCAATCGCCTCATGTAAATCAGCATCCTCTAATACGATCACTGGTGAATTGGAACCAAGCTCCATACTGATTTTTTTCAAACCTGCTTTCCTGGTAATCTCTTCTCCTGCTTCAAGCCCTCCGGTAAAAGAAATCATTCGAATGGCAGGATGTGTGACAAGGGGATCGCCAATCTCACTTCCGTAACCTGTGATAACCGACAGCACTTTCGAAGGTAGTCCGGCTTCCACAAAGGCTTCCGCAAGTAAAAGGGCGCTTAAAGGTGTCACAGTTGCAGGTTTTACGATAATTGCATTTCCAGAGGCAATTGCGGGTCCTACCTTGTGTGCAACTAGGTTTAACGGATCATTGAACGGTGTAATGGCACCGATAATACCGATTGGAACCTGGTAATAATACCCGACTCGGTTCTCAGTTCCAGGCACTTGATCAAAAGCAATCGTCTCTCCATGGATTCTTCTTGCTTCTTCTGCACTAATTCGAAGGGTTTGAATGCATCTTGTTACTTCACTTGTCGCTTCACGAATTGTTTTGCTACCTTCTCGTGAAATCGTACGTGCGTATATTTCTTTATTCGCTTCAATATAATCCGCAGCTTTACTAATCACTGCCATTCGTTCATGCACAGGCATAGAAGCCGCAATTTTTGCTCCTTCTTTTGCTTCACCAATACAATTGAGCATGTCTTCTACCGAAGCAGCAGGTACTGTATCAATTATGTGGTTATCCTGTGGATCACGAACTTCAATGACTCGATCACGATTTATCCATTGACCCGCAAAAAACATCTTTCGACCAGCTAATTGAGTTTTCATCAACATTACCGCCTCTCTATAATTAAATATTAACGACCTTTTTTGTACGATTAATAGTGAGCAAATCTATTAAAAGTGAAAATCCTGTCTCAACCTTCCCAGCACCGGCACCGCTTAACATAACAGTACCTAGAAGATCACAATTGTACGTTATCGCGTTAATTGCACCATTGATTGAAGCAAGCGGATCCGTAACCGCAATTTTTTCCGGAGCAATTGAGGCAATCACTTTGCCTTCTTCATTGCGGAGTTTTGCCAACAGCTTCCATCGCTTCCCCTCTTGTTTTGCTTCTTCAATATCATTTAAAGTAATGTCTGTAATTCCTTTGCATGCTACTTCTTCTACGGTCAGAGGAACGCCCATGATGTAATTCGCCAAAATGACAATCTTATATCTAACATCAAAGCCTTCTACATCACTTGTCGGATCGGCTTCTGCATAACCAAGCTCTTGGGCCTCTTTAAGGGCTTTATCATAAGAAACACCTTCTTCTTCCATCTTCGTTAGAATGAAATTGGTGGTCCCATTTAAAATTCCACGTATTTCTGTTATCTCATTTCCTGCCAGCGTCGTGATCGGCATTCTTAATGCAGGGGTTCCACTCATCACCGTTCCTTCAAATCCCCAGTGGACATTCCGTTCTTCAGCCATTTTAGAAAGTTCGCCGTAAGCCAGTGCAACAGGACCTTTATTCGTCATAACGACATTTTTTCCATTTGCAAATGCAGTCTTACAATGATCAATTGCAGGCTGCCCTGTTTTAACATCTGTGTAAGAAACCTCGATAATCGTATCCGCGTTTGATTCACGAATGGTTTTGAGACTATCCCAACCCGTCACAAGCCCTGGTGTTTGTGGATAATTTTCAAGACTGCCCGTTTCTTTTAACACTTGTAAAACTGTATCAATATCAAGGCCATTTGGATGATAGATCGAACCTTTCATCAAATCAGAAATTCCGACAATCACAGGCTCAAAACCTTCATCTTGTCTTAATGCTTCTTTTTTATCACGAAGAATTTCTGCTAATCCTTGCCCAACTACACCAAATCCGATAAATGCCAGTTTATGCACCATTTGTTTGTACCTCCAAATTACGTGGAATTTGTAAGTTCCCCTTGTCTTTCAAAAACTTTACAGTAAATTGTGTAAGTATCGCAGCTCCTATCGGCAAGCACGTTTCATCAATATCAAAACACGGTGTGTGTAAATCTCTTTGAACTCCGTCTTTTTGTGCACATCCTAGAAAAAACATGGAACCCGGAATGGTTTGTGTTACATAGCCGAAGTCCTCTCCTCCTAGTCCGAATGGGTTTTCTGTAATATTGAATTCAGGATAAATCTCTGCAATAACCTCACTAATCATTTCATTGACAAGCGCGTTATTATTTAAGGCCGGTTCCCCTTGTTCGATATTAAGTGAGTATTTTCCACCAAGAGGTTCAACGATCGAAAACGCCTTCTTAAGTTCCGTGCCCAAGAGATCACGGATTTCAGGTGTATAACTGCGTAATGTTCCGGTGATCGATACCTCCGTCGGGATAATATTACTTGCTGTTCCAGCATGTAATTCTCCTATACTAACAACTGCACCATCTAATGCAGAGACTTTACGTGGGACAATCCCGTGTAGTGCTTGCATAACAGGTCCAAGCATCCAAATCGGATCTGTACCGAGTTCAGGATAAGCCCCATGGCCGCCTGTTCCAAAAATTTTCGCTTTAAATACATCAACGTTTGCCATACTATAACCATTATTCATTTGTATGCTACCAACAGGAAGCCATGGACACATATGAAGTGCCACCGCTACATCTACCTTGTCATAAGCTCCGGCATTCACCATATAAGGAGATCCTGAAAGCCCGTATTCATTCGTACTTTCCTCTGCAGGCTGGAATATGAATTTCACTGTTCCTTTCAGCTCTCCTTCTTTAAGGAGATCTGAAAGCATAGTCGCTACACTTAGTAAAATGGCCGTGTGAGCATCATGACCACACGCATGCATCACACCTTCATTCCTTGAGGTATAACTCGTTTTGTTTGCTTCGTTAATTGGCAATGCGTCTATATCTGCCCTTAATGCGATGGTTGGACCTTCTTCAGAAGTTAATGTTCCAACAACGCTCGTTTCTACTCCAATCCCTCTTTCTACTTTCATTCCGTCAATTGTTCGTAACGTTTCCGCAACAAATTCGGAGGTCCAGAACTCATGAAAGCTGAGTTCTGGATGTTGATGAAACATGCGACGCCATTCAATCAGTTTATCAAACAGGCTGTTTACTCGTTTAACCATTGGATGAAAATTAGACAATCAGGATTCACCTCCAACAAATTGCTCGTCATCTATTAAACTTGTAAAGGACTCCCTACCTGGTCAAAAGCTTGCTCGAAATCTGCGATGATATCTTCAATATCCTCTATACCGCAAGAAATACGAATAAGTCCTTCAGGGATACCCATTGCAGCCCGCTCTTCCGGTGTACATTCAACGTGGCTCGTCGTTCGGGCTGGACCGACCGTTGTTTCAACCGCACCGAGATTAGCAGCGCGGTGAGCGAATTGTAATTTCGGAAGAAGATCCCTTACCGTATCAACGCCCCCTTTAACTGCAAAACTCAGCATGCCACCAAAATCTTTCATTTGCTTTTTTGCTATTTCATGAAGCGGGTGCGTTTCGAGACCTGGGTAATAAACGCCTTCAACGATTTCTTTTGTTTGTAAGAAGTTTGCAAGAGCAAGCGCATTTTTACATTGCTGACGAACACGGAGATGAAGTGTTTTCATACCTCGTAACATCAAGTAAGCTGCCATCGGGTCCATTGTCGCCCCATTGATTTCACGGTAGTGATAGATTTTTTCGATATGCTCTTTTGCACCACATACGACACCACCTAAAGCGTCTGCATGACCCCCTAAGAACTTCGTCGCGCTATGAATGACAAGATCTACCCCTAATGAAATCGGATTCTGGTTGATTGGAGTTGCAAATGTATTGTCAACAATTACTAGTGCCCCTGCACTGTGGCCAGCTTTAGCCATACGCTCAATGTCTGTTATTTTCACCGTTGGATTTGTCGGTGTTTCCAAATATAAAATCTTGCAACCTTTTGCTACTTCTGACTCAATTTGCTCATGGTTTCCCGTTTCGCAAAGTACTACTTCAATCTGTTGCCTCGGAAGGAACTCTGTAAAGATTTTATTCGTTCCGCCATATGTGTCTTTAATCGATACAATGCGATCCCCTGGAACTAAAAACGTAGCTAATGTGTTGCTTATCGCTGCCATGCCTGTTGAAAAACTTGTTGCTGATTCTGCACCTTCGAGAATTTTCACCTTGTCTTCGAAAGCTTGAACGGTCGGATTTGTATTCCGCCCATAAATATGACCTTTTTTCTTACCAATCGCGACATCATACCACTCATCCATATCATCATAACCATAGGCTACACTAAGTACGACGGGTACCTGTGTGGCTCCATGTACCAAATACTCTTTTTCACCAGCCCAAACGGCTTTTGTACCTAACTGAACATCTTTGTTTGTCATAAGATCACTCTCCATTAGTTTTGTATCGCAAAGGTTTTATTTTCAATAGCCAACCCTAAATTCCGTTTCACCAATTCGTTGTACGCATACAGGGCAATCACCGTATCTTGAACCCCTGTTCCAGTTAAATCACAAACAGTAATTTGATTGTCATCTTCACGTCCTTTAATTTGTTTAGACGTTATTTGTCCAAGTTCAAACACGGACGCGTTATTTGTAAGTACCCCGCCGTCCAGTGCGTGATGCAATTCTCCTAATCTAGCGCATTGTGCTTTTGTATCACATACTAGCTTATCAGCCCGTGCCAGTACTTCAGACTCTAATTCCTGCTTATGCTCGGCATCAGATCCCATTGCCGTAATATGAAGGCCAGGGTGTAGCCATTCTGCTTTAATAACTGGCTCTTTTGCCGGTGTTGTCGTAATGACGGCGTCACTATTACGCACAACCGTTTCAGCGTTATCAACCGGCTGGACTTCTATATCAAACTCCGCAGTCATTTCTTCTGCATACTTTTTTGCATGTTCACCTGAACGGGAATACACAAGGACTTTATTAAAATCACGTACTAGTTTTAACGCTCTAATCTGAAATCTTGCTTGTGCTCCTGACCCAATGACACCGACTGTTTCAATGTTTTCCTTTGTGAGGTACTTAGCCGCAATTGCTCCAGCTGCTGCGGTTCGGATGTCTGTCAAATAACCGTTATCTAAAAGAATGGCTTGAGGAATACCTGTTTGTGCACTGATTAACATCATTAAACCATTCCCACTTGGCAGGCCAAGCTTATAGTTATTAAAGAATCCAGAAGAAACTTTAATTGCAAACATTTCTTTACCTTTGACATAGGCAGTCTTGACATCCACTTCTCCATTTTGGTCATGAACGTCTACTCGCATAATTGGGGGCATTGTGACTTCATTGTTTACCAATTTTGTAAACCCTTCTTCGACAATAGAAATTGCCTCCAGGTTCAATTGAACATATTGTTTAAGCTCCTGTTCTGTAAAGAAAAGCATGAATTTCTTCATCTCCTTGTACCGAATATTAGTTTGTCAGTACTCCGTCTTTGATGAATAACTGACGTGGGAGCGATGCAAATGTCTCACATCCCTTTTCTGTAACCCGGAATGACTCACTTGCTTCAAATCCATAATTGTCCAACCAAATACCTGGTATTAAGTGGAATGTCATGTTTGGCTGCAGGATCGTCTTGTCTCCTTTACGAATGCTTGCTGTATGCTCACCCCAATCAGGAGGATAGTTCAGTCCCATTGAATAACCGAGACGTGACTCTTTTATGATGCCGCTTTTCACAATTGTTTTTCTCCAGGTTTCTTCAATTTCTTCACAAGCAATACCTGGTTTAATCATTTCGAGGCATGCATTCAAACCTTCAACTACAACATCCGAAAGCGTCTTAACCTTTACTTGTGGCTGCCCAATATTTAATGTTCTTGCTAGCGGTGAATGGTATCGTTTATAGCACCCAGCCAACTCTAAAATGACGGCATCGCCTTTTTTGTAACACTCATCTGTCCAAGTTAAATGGGGGGTTGAGGTTTTTTCACCAGAAGGTAATAACGGCACAATCGCCGGATAATCACCCCCAAATTCCTCGGTACCAGTAATTTGTGTATGGAATATTTTAGCCGCAACATCACATTCCCGAACACCTTCATCAACCAGTTCAATTCCCGCCATCATCGCCTTTTCTACGATCTTAGCTGCACGTTTCATATATTCAATCTCTGTATCCGATTTCACAATTCGTACCCAGTTGACAAGTAATGTGGCATCTTTAAATGAGGCATTCGGTAAATTCATTTTCAATTGCTCGTAACACTTTGCAGTGAAATAGTAGTTTTCCATTTCCACACCAATTGCACGTCGATCCTGTCCGATTTGTTTTAAAATGTCGGCTACAAAATCCATTGGGTGTTTTGATTCGGATTGGACATAATCATCTGGGTACGGAATAATGTTTTCATGGTAAAGCCATGTCGTTACTTTGGCTCCATTTGCGTCTTGTCCGCGCCCAATCCAAATTGGTTGATCCTCATCCTCAATAATCACTAACATTTGGTGTACATAAAAAGACCACCCGTCATAACCGGATAAATAGCTCATATTGGCCGGGTCAGTAATAAGTAGTACTTCGATTCCTTTGACTGCCATTCTTTCCTTTGTTTTACGGATTCTTTCTCGATATTCTGCTGTTCCAAATGACATAGGGACGTCCCCTCCTATTACAGTGCTATTTTGCCTTTGAAATATTTTGAATTTTTAAACTATGTTCTAATTATAGTGAAAGGAGAGCTAATCTTTCATCTGCAAAAATGTATGAATTTTTAGTTATCTTTTAGTCAAAATGACAACAAATTCTAAAGACAGCAATGGTTGAATGATTGAATCCTTACTTACGTGAAAAAGCCTGAACGGGTAATATCCATTCAGGTGCTTATTNCAAAATGACAACAAATTCTAAAGACAGCAATGGTTGAATGATTGAATCCTTACTTACGTGAAAAAGCCTGAACGGGTAATATCCATTCAGGTGCTTATTGTGAGTAAAGAAAGTATAAAAGTTTGCGGCATGGATGTAATGTCCAGCTTCAGCGCCCAACCACTTGGATCACTTCAGGCCTCCTGCGGCGGCAACAGCCTCCTCGTCGGTCTTCCAGTGACCTTCGTGGCTAGGCAGGGCGCTTGCGCTTTTCTTAGGTGAGGTACATTTTGATTTCATAAATATAAGGCAAAATCTTTATCGTTGTTCTGCTTTTTCTTTTGACAAGCCCATTTTCCAGGTCTTAATACTCAAATCCAGTAAAAATAAATCATCCGGATCTATGAGTGATAGCCCTGTTAACGATTCGATTTTTCGTAAACGGTACAATAGAGACTGTCTGTGTAGGTTCAATGACCGTGATGTTTTACTTACATTTCCATGAAATCGATTATAGGCACTGAATGTACCGATTAAATCCATGTTACGTTGCTCGTCATATTGAACTAATGGATCAATTGTTGACATAATGACCTTTTTCATATCCTTACTCTGAGCAAGGCTTAAAAGTACTCGGTCAACACGAGTATTCTCATATCTCATACGGTCCCCGATTCCCTTTTTGCCCCTGCAAATATTTAAGGCTACTTGTGCATTTTGATAGCTTTCTTTAAACCCCCTAAGACCTTCATGATAGTCTCCACTCCCCCATGAGATAACAACACCTGGTAGAAGGTTACGTAAACGTCGCTCTACAAGGTCCAAGAAGTCACAAGAGTTTTCACTTCGCTTATCCAATGGATTCTCAAGGAAAATAAGCAGTTGTTCTGCCTGATAGGTCATCATCACTTCTCTACCAAGCGATTGTCCGGCATAAACAATTTCTTCCTCAATGTAGCGAAGCATACTTTCAAGCCAATGATCATATGATTGATAGTCTTGTTCACTTTTTTTAAACAGTGTTTTTAAGTTTTCTGGGAACCCAACCATACATATATATGGAAGATTCAGGTTGTATCCAAGTAACTTTGCTCTTGAATTTGTTTGATCGAAAGAATGAAATTCACCTTTTGCAAGTTCTTGTACAAAATCAATTCGAAGGCGCATTTTTGTGTCTTCAATAGCATTCTTGCGAGCGTGCCATACTGCTATTGTTGTAGCCGAATGATCCAACACGTTGGCTCTATAGTTTGTTAAAAAGGTATCTACTGGTTTATGAGGCGGTAAAATAACAGATAAATAACCCTGTGTGTTACCAGAAACCTTAAGAATTGGTAGTTGCAATACAGACTGACCCTCTATTTTAAGTACTTGAAATTTCTGAAATATAGGGTCATGCGTTAATAATGATGTTGCCTTTTCTTCAGGTATACCTTCTGGCAAAAAATCAACTCTCCATTTTTCGGATAAACCTTGGAACCTACTGCTTTTCCCTTGGACGCCTCCTGATTCATCCGTAATTATGATCGGGCAACCAATATGTTTTTGTACCGAGTTCAAAATAGAGTTAAGGTCCGTCTCTTGTAAAATCAATTTTAAAAGCTCTTGTTGGACTTTCTCTGATTTTTCACGTTCGTTATAATCAATTCCATTCAATTTCCCCATGACATCTTCTATTATATTTGCAAAACGAACTTCCCATGGAATTTCGATCACAACGAAATTTCTCTTCTCTGCCAATTCAATTACTTCTTTTGGAATATCAAATATATGCCGGCCTAATGCGACTACTAACGCTGACGCCTCTGATTCAATTATATCGTGTACAAATTTTTTAAATAAATCCAGATCATGACCGCATCCAATTGCTGTGCTCAACACGACTTCATTTTTGCGTACAAAATTCTCCACAGGCATTTCAATTACAGAAATCCATTGAACATAACTTTCGTTAAGTATATTTCTCCCTGTTCTTACCCTTGCACTTTTCATGATATCGAGTTGTAGAAAGTCCCTTGTTGTCAACCCCATTACCTTGTCCTCCTCTGCCTGCTAAAGAATTCAAACTTGACAAACACTACTTTCCTGAGCGAGCATCAAGCCGTTTTCACTAGTGTTTAGTAATGAGTTGCTCCCTTTTATAATTTTGAAGTAATTGTAGCAGTACAGAGAGGTCAACATTGTGACCACTTATAATAACGGCAATGGACCCTTCTTGATGCGCAATTTTATTTCCTAGCAGTGCTGCGATTCCCGTAGCAGCAGCTCCTTCCATAATCATACGATGTTTATCCATCATAAAGGCCATACTATAGGCGATTTCCTCCTCTGGAATAAGTACAACATGATCCATATATTGCTGGACCATTCCGAATGTGTATTGGTTATCGAGTCCAATCCCTCCTAGTAAACTATCGGCAAGGGTATCCCGTTCCTCTAACTTTACAGGTTCTCCAGCTTTTAAACTTTCATACATAACTGCTGAATGCTCCATTGAAACACCTGTCACCCTTATCTCTGGATCGTTTGATTTCAAAGATAGACCAATTCCGGAAAGTAATCCACCACCTGAAAGCGGTACAACCACATCTGTTAAATCAGGAACTTCTTCCAACAGCTCCAGCCCTATAGTTCCTTGCCCAGCAATGACATACGGATCATCAAACGGCTGAATTACAGTCATTCCTTTTTCCTTCTCCATTTCATAACAACGTTCTCCTGCAGCATCTTGACTATCACCGCAAATTTCAATTTGAGCTCCTAATCGTTTTAATGAATCTACTTTCCCACTCGGTACTCGGTTGGAAATACAAATAACAACTTCGATACCAAGCTTTTTTGCCACGTAAGCCACAGCCATCCCATGGTTGCCCGTTGAAAACGTTACAACCCCTCTTTTTTTCTCATCTTCACTTAAGGTTAATAATTTATTAGCCGCTCCTCTTACTTTAAATGCCCCAATATCATGAACATTTTCAAGCTTTAGATAAACAGGTCTGCCCATTCTTTCTGATAGAATAAACGATTCGATTAACGGTGTTTTATTTATTAAAGAAGCAATTCGTTTTTTCGCGTCCCAAACATTTCGGATTGTCAAATCATTTCTTTTTCTATCAATATTCAGGTATTTCAAGTTCAATCCCTCCTTGGATCGTGAACTACTCATGTGAAACGAATTTATGTATGCCTTGATTTGGATTATAGAGTATGAATATTCAGTAATCTAGTATTTTTCCAAAAACAATAATATTCATAATTTACTGAAAATAATTCGTTCAAAAATATGCATGAAAAAACTACAAATATGCCTTCTACTGATATCTAGAATTTTTTCATGGTTCTAAATTCGGATGAATTAGCCTCTGTTCGGATGGATTCTAGATTTTTCGGATAAATTATTTTGAAAAAGAATGTTAAACCTGAATGCTTTTCATCAAATATGTTATTTTTTTACCCATATAGAAAAGGTATTGCTACTTTCACGGTAAATTGGCCTCATACAGGTCTCTAATATGTACAATCATTCAATCTGAAGACTTTTTTCCATTAACAGTTATCCACATCTTAAAACATTAAAAAGCAGTATGATTTCACAACATGAAACCATAATGCTTTTATAGTCCCTTTTGTAGTTAACACAACTTTAAGCATGTTCTGGTGTTATCTAATACCACTAACCGTACTCCCTTTTATTTTACCGGGATCCAGATCTCAGAATAATAATCAGGGGCAGACACATCTCCGTCTGTATATACTTCTAATTCAGGTGTCCCTGCAAACTCATAACCACTAGATGGAAACCATTCCGAAAAAATTTGTTTCCATACTTTCGGCATCGCATCTGGCATCGGGCCGTGAACTTCAAATATAGCCCATTTCGATGCGGGGATATCAAGTTTCAGCAATCCGACAGGTGTGTCACCATCATGTGCTGTGGCTATCCAGTAGTCCATATGTTCGGACTTTGAATCACTTTTATCGACACATACACCTAGTAAGCCTTTAAGCTGATCATTGTTCGACTTAATTAATATGTCACTCGTTCCATCCGTAGTAACTTCACTCCACATTTTTGGAATACCAACAAGATTCTCCTCATTGCATAACGAAAACTCTCGCTTGATTCCTACGATTTGAAAACCATCCTTTTCAACAACTTTGTACTGCATCGGATCTGCCCCTTTCAGACTCACCTGTATGACCAGGCGGTTATAAGATTTAAGCTTTCCGTTGTACTTTCGTGCTCCACTCGGCGATACACCATGTTGCCTACGAAAAGCTTTTGAGAAAGCTTCAGGAGTGTCATAGCCATATTTGAAGGCGAGATCAATAATCTTGCAGTTTGTCCTGGATAGCTCATGTGCGGCTAAGGTTAAACGTCTTCGTCTAATGTAATCACCAACAGATATATCAGTCAATATTGCAAATGTACGTTGAAAGTGGAATACCGATGAATTCGCCTGTTTAGAAATATTCTCGATCGTTAAATCATCTAGTAAATGTTCTTCCATATAGTCAATCGCCTTTTGTAGTGATTCGATCCACGCCATATCGCTCACTCCCTTAATTAGATACTATCAAGGCTTCTTTATTTAATCCTGTCATTCTATGCTTTGTTTTGACAGTATGGATAATCTAGATATGATTTTGACTGTTTCACGCGGAAAATACTTTTATGCCGCGGGAATTTCATTTTTCACGCGATAAATTCAATTTTTACGCGATACGCTCAATTTTCCCGCTAAGTGTTCTGAATTTTTCTCTCAACCCCTGGGAGTGTCCCCCTTCGAACAAGAAAGAACTAAAAAGTGTTAGATACTATAACTTTAAATCATACTCAACATTTACACCTAATTGCTCCAATAATTGAAAATAAGATGGGCATGTTTTAGATACGCACCCGGGATCAGTGATGATAATACCTGGTACTTTAGCACCGATTAATGCTAATGACATGGCTACTCTATGGTCATCGTACGAATCCAAAATTGCAGCTTTTGGATTTCCAGGATAAACGGTTAACCCATCTTCATATTCTTCTACATCTATCCCCAGCTTTTTGAGTTCTGTACAAATAGCATGAATACGATCCGATTCATGATGACGTATATGCTCAACACCCCTCATCGTTATAGCCCCTGATGAAAATGGTGCGATTGACGCTAGCGTTAGAGTCTGATCAGACATTTCTTTCATACTAATTTCGAATCCCCCTTGTAAGGCAGGGGTTCCTGTTAATTCAATGTAACCTTTACCTCTTACCACCTTACAGCCCATTCTTTCATAAACATCAACCATCTTTATGTCGGGTTGGTTTGTTTCTACTGAAAGATTGTTTATTCTAATTCGACCATTTGTAATAGCTGCTAAAGCTAAAAAATAACTCGCTGTTGAGGCATCTGCCTCTAATTCGAGATTACGACCAACATACTCTGATTTAGGAACAACTATTTCCGTAAGATTATCTGAAGAGCGTGCTTTAACACCGAACTGCTCCATTAAACTCAAAGTAATTTTCACATAATCGTGTTGGACAATATGGTCTGGAATTGTAATGGTCACTTCTTCGTTTGCATAGGGACTCGCCATAAGTAACCCACTTATAAATTGACTGGATGTTTTCCCTGATATACTCACTAAGCCACCGTCAAGTCCTCCTCCTTTTATACGTATAGGCAAAAATCCTTCATTATTCAGATATTCAATATTAGCCCCCAGATCGGAAAGAGCTTTTATTAAAGGCTTGATAGGACGTTCACTCATTCTATTACTTGCCTCTAATACCCAATTTCCTTCTTTACCTGCAGCTAATGCACCTGGAAGAAAACGAGCAATGGTACCCGCAGCACCTATGTATAAATCTGCTTGTTCTGACCATTTTGAATTGCGGCCGTGAACCGTAACGACATCTCCTTCTAACTCGGTGTTAATGCCAAGTTTTTTTAAGGCGTCAATACACCAATAGGAATCATCACTTTTTAAAATTCCAGATAAAGTAGAGGTCCCTTTTGCCAGGGCAGCCAAAATTAACGCTCTATTTGTAAAACTCTTACTACCAGGAATCCTTATGTCACTATTAATCTGCTGGTTTTGTATTGGTGAAATTCTTACAGTTTGAACATCATTTAATTTTGACCAAGGTGATCGAGCCTTTAAGTCTGGATTATTCATATGAGACACCCTTTCCGTTATAAATCTATTAAATGAATTTTAACATTAAAGTCCAGTTAAAAAAGAAAATTAAGTAAATATTCTATTTTTAATTACAGCTTAATTTTTTTATGTTAAATTGTAATGAACAATGTCGATTATTAGTCATGATCGGTCTTAACTATGCTAAAATATTCTAAAACGGATGGCTTTGAACATCCAGGAGGTGGCAGGCAACGTGATTTTATTTGATGTTGACGGGGTATTGTTGAGCGAGGAACGCTATTTCGACGCTTCGGCACTAACCGTTTGGGAACTGCTTCACAGTAATAATTACATAGGGCTAGACCCTGATAACTTTACACCGGGTCCTGATGAAGATGTAATCCGCCGGGTACGCGGTGATGTATTCGATCAAGACCAGGTTCTGAAGTTGATTAAAGCACGCGGTATCAATGCGAACTGGGATATGGTCTATCTCGCATTTTCCTATCAAATTATATGCATTTTGGATCAACTTAAAAGTGAACATCCCGAAAAAGTGAAAACCATCATTCAAGCTGAGATTAACCGCGATACACTTCATGAGATAAAGACCCTTGCTTCTAAAAATAGTGTGCGTTTGGATTATGCGGGGTTTGTCGCTGATTTTGAAAAAGGCGATGCAAGGAAACAACAACTGTTTCTTTATTTAAATACGATTGCGGAAGAAAAAATCGGTGTGGCTACAAAGAGCTTTACGCGTAATAGTCAATTATGGGACGTATGCCGGGAAGTTTTCCAAGAGTGGTATGTTGGAGATGATAAAGCGGAATTGTCGAATGGCAAACCTCCTTTCCAAACTGGTAAGAAAGGATTCCTGGCTAATGAAATTCCTATCGTGCCGCCTGAAGAGATTAAAACGTTGTTCAAAAAATTAAGCGATAAAGGCATTACGATCGGAATCGGTACAGGAAGACCTGAAATCGAAACACTTGAGCCGCTCCGAGCTATGGACGTACTTGAACATGTTGATCATAATCGCATAGTATCAGCAAGTGATGTCTTAAAAGCAGAGCAAAAATATCCGGACAAAGCTCCGCTTGCTAAACCCCAACCATTCACGTATGTGTACGGTTGGCTCGGCAAACAGGCAGATCCAGAGGAAGCTATTAACCACCGCCTCCCATTGGCAGATGCAGATGACATTCTCGTCGTCGGAGACTCAATAGCTGACTTTATGGCGGCGAGAAGTATTGGTTGCCGTTTTGCAGCTGTTCTGACTGGACTATCTGGACAGGATGCTCGAGGAGAGTTTGAAAAATTAGAAGCTGATTACATTTTAAATGACGTACGAGAAGTAATTGATATTTTTTAGAATTCGGATGAGAAAATTGTATATTTAATTGTAAAGCCATCCTGACAACATACCGGGATGGCTTTTTTACACGGTAAGAAAGTATAAAAATACTTTCTATAGTATAAAGCAAGTGCCTTTAGGTCATCCCTTTAGGGACTAAAGCTCAGCCGGCGCCAAAGGCTTGGCTTTGCCAAGTTTTCTTTACACGTTAAGAAAGTATAAAAATACTTTCTATAGTATAAGCGCAACTAAAGCTCAGCCAGCGCCAAAGGCTTGGCTTTGCCAAGTTTTCTTTAAATTTATTAGCTTTCCCTCTAGGAAGCACTTCCATTGTGGTCTCGTTTTCGTTCAGCGGCTCACAATTTCAATCTCTTTGACACTAATAATATCCTGGATCTGTTCCAGTTTTTCAACTACGCTTTCTTCTGCTTTCTTGTCAATCGAGAGCATCATGATTGCACGACCGCCGATGTTTTGGCGGGCAACTTGCATTGAGCCAATGTTGATAGCAGTTTCACCAAGAACCGAGCCAACATGCCCGATCAATCCGGGACGGTCTATATGATGAATAAGCAAGAGGTGATCTTCTGGTGAAATATCAATGGTATAATCGTCAATTTTAATAATCCGCGGACCGTACCCGTTTAACAATGTGCCAGAGACGCTTCGTTCTTGATTTTCAGTTTTTATCGATACATTGATTAAGCTAGTAAAGCCGCGATCATGAGCTGAATTTTTCACAGTATAAGACAGGCCATGTGCCTTCGCTAGGTGTGTCGCGTTGACAAGGTTAACTTGGGAACCAAGATGATAGGATAACATTCCTTTTAAAATCATGCGGGTCAAATGAGCGGTATCAAGTTCAGTCAGCTCTCCGGAATAAGTAATCTGAATATCTTCCGGTGTGCCCTCAGTAATTTGTATGATCATCTCGCCAAGTTTCGTGCCGAGCAATGAGTATGGCTCCAATTTAGCCATCGTTTCAGAAGACATCGCCGGTAGATTAACGGCATTTTTAAATGCTTTATTGTTCAAAATGTGAAGTACCTCTTCACTCACATCACGAGCAACAAGTTCCTGTGCTTCTTCCGTTGATGCGCCAAGGTGTGGCGTGACAATGACTTGAGGTAAGGTGACAAGCGGATTGTTAATCGGTGGCTCTGTTTCAAAGACATCGAGCGCCGCACCAGCAACCTTGCCTTCATGAATCGCTTTATAAAGTGCCTGTTCATCAATGATACCGCCGCGTGCACAGTTAATAAGGCGTACACCGGGTCTCATAAGATTAAATTCATCCGTACTAAGAAGATGGTGTGTTTCTTTGGTCAGAGGTGTGTGCACAGTAATAAAGTCAGCAACTTTAACAACATCCTCAACCGACCCTTTTTCAACCCCGAGTTTTTTCGCGCGTTCTTCTGATAAAAACGGGTCAAAAGCGATAACGTGCATTTGAAATCCTTTTGCCCGATACGAAACCTCAGTCCCGATCCTACCCATGCCAATAATGCCTAATGTTTTTTTGTTTAATTCAACACCCCGGAAAGCAGTCCGGTTCCATTCGCCAGCCACCATAGACTGATAAGCACGGGGAATATTTCGGGCAAGTGACATCATCATTGCCATGGCGTGCTCCGCTGCGGAAATCGTGTTGCCATCAGGTGCATTCACAACAAGTATACCCTTTTCAGTAGCGGCAGCGATATCAATATTATCAACACCGACGCCTGCACGACCGATCACTTTCAAATTAGTCGCTGCTCTCAACACATCACTGTTAACCTTTGTCTGACTTCTGACCAACAGCGCGTCATAATTAGGAATAACCTTTATCAATTCAGCTTCGTCCATATCGGTTTTTTGGTCAACATGAACATCATCCGCATTAAGCAATGCCTGTATTCCTGAATTGCTTAACGGATCACTAACTAATATGTTAAACATATTTACTGAGCACCTCCTGTTCAAATATCTTGTGATAAGCGTATCATGTCAGTCACCTGTATACCATTTTCGAAAATTTCTTCAGTATAATGCCTGAGGAAGAAGTCTTTATCAACCCCAATTATTCTAAAACCGCATTTTTGATAGAGTGCCAGTTGACCTACTCCAGAATTGCCAGTCCCTATCTCGATTGTCTTATAGCCTTGTAACCTTGCATTTCGAATAGCGTCTATAACTAATTGTTTTCCGATTCCTTTACGCTGCTGCTTTTCCTCTACCGCGATATTTACTAACTCCACTGTTTCAGGTCTGGTTGATAGCAACACATATACCCCTATTACCTGCTTATCTATTACTGCTACAAAACATTCTCCTCTTTTTAGATACCCTTCAACCAACTTCCTTGACGGATCAGCTGATACTAGCAAGTCCATGGGATAGTTCTCACACGGGCTCAACTTTCGAATCTCCATATTGCTCTCCTTTTTAAAGAGATTAATTTTTAACTCTGTTACTAGTCGTAAATAATTCCAGAACTTTAGCAAGTTAAAACTTTAATTATTCATATGAGTTAATTTATTACCGCGTTTCCATTAATCCGCGTTCTAACGATTTTATTTTCTTGTATTAACACCTCGGATTTGATAATACTTGGCCGACCCATAGCAACTCCCTGAATAACCTGATAACTAGCCCAACCATTTATTACGGGGTTCAATAGCTTATGTTCGGCTAAATATACCCCTAGAGCAGATGCAGCTACACCAGTTGCTGGATCTTCGTTATATCCTGCTCTCTTTGGAAATTGTCGTGCTTGGACAAATGGCTTGTTTTTCTTTTCAATAGCAAAAGGATAAAGCCCGGTTATGTTAAATTCATCACACAATTGCCAAAGGTAGTTGAAATTAGGGTTAAGATTGTTAAGCGATTCAATACTTCTTAAGGGAATAATTAGCTTGTAACGTGACGTAGAAACAGATTGAATTGGAGAGTCATCTATTTCCTCAATACCAATATTTAATGCTCTACACACATTTCCTTTTGTCGGGTTTACATTCATGAAACTAGGTTGAAATTGTTCCACATTAACATTTACATTTGATCCGCTTACTTCCCATTCAACTTTAATTAGACCTAATATTGTCTCCACAATAGTTGGTGATTGTTTTATCATACCTCGGTTAACAAGAGTTGTTATGCTACCTATCGTTGCATGAATACACATTTCCATCTCATTTAATGGAACAAAGAAACGAAGCCTCACATCACAATCAGAACGGGTTGGTTTTAAAACAAATGCTGATTCATGACCAATATCCTTTGTTATCCTCTGCATTTTATCTGTTGTCAGACTGTCTGCGTTCAATACAACAGGGCATGGGTTACCTCCACCATCTTCTAAAGCGAACACCGTTGTATTTACCACTTCATAACTCGACAATTTTTTCACCTCAACTACCAAGTACAGATGACTCAAAAGATCCTAACAATCTGCCTTCTGAGTCATCCCTTAAAGAATTACTCGTAACCTAGTTATATTTATTCCTGACAAATTCAATCCTCAACATTACTCTAAATTATAAGTATATTTTTATTTTAGGAAACACTTTCAAAGCCGTATTGTAAAACACATCTTCATGATATCTCTTTGGGATGATCTCTTTCACAAAGTCGATATACGGTTGGACAGGAACAAGTGGCCAATCCGTTCCAAATAGAAACTTTGGATAATTGTCTGTAAAGGTTAACGCATGTTTCAAGTGATTAAAGAAGCGTGGTGAATCCTGATATCGTTTAATATCAGTAGCCGTACCCACTATTAATCCTGATAAGTCAGCAAACATATTGCGATTTTTATAAACCACTTCTGCTCCATCCAATGTCCAAGGATCACCAAAGTGTGCCATCATAAAGTTAATATCACGGTGTTGGACAGCTACTTCGTCTAGCGTTAAAGGATGTGCGTATTTCAATAATCCTCTTTCAGAATACGTATCTCCTGTGTGGAATACGACTGGAAGTTTATACTTTTTAGCAAGCTTGTATACAGGCTGGTACACCTCATCATACGCGTAAAAAGGATAATAGCCTAAATAGATTTTAATTCCAACTACCTTTGGATCATGCAATGACTTATCCAGTTCTTCTAGATCCTGTTTTTGAAGTTGATACGGATTGACACCAACGCAATAGACAACTGAAGATGGAATTCGTTGATCCAGATCCAATCCCATTGGTGTAGGAGAAGAAGGATCCGGAAACCCTTCTTTTTCTTTTTCAACTAATCCCATTCCAATTCCTAATACGACGTTGGACTCCTCGTACTCTTTTACAATACCATCATAAGAATAGTCTAACTTAGACTTTTCAATAGCCGTTTCTTTAAAGCTCTCAATATTTGAAAAATGCATATGTGCGTCAATAATCTTCATGTATTTCCTTCTTTCTGTTCAGATGTTCAGCCTATATTGAAGTCCGACTAAATGTATCACGTCCTGTGATGACGTCGGACTGACCAACATCGTGTTGGCCTCCCAGACTCTTCGAACTACCATTAATAGATGTTCGAAGAGGAGGACAAACAGGGCCAAGAAGTTCGAGGCGCGGCAGTCTTGAAGAACGGAACGTACTTAATTAGTACGTGAGTATCTGAAATGACAACGCAACGAAGAAATTTGCCAGCAATGTTTCCCAGACTCTTCGAACTACCCCTCAAAAACGGATTGATTTTAAGCTGGACAATGCACTATCAGGTACCCACTCTTTATTCAACATAAAGAAGACTGGTGTTGTGAAGAAGCGTTTTCCGTGGTCAATATTTAGTGTTGAATGAATTCCAAACATCATTATTTCTTTATTAATGTAGGAGTTAAGTTCGGTATCATTTAGATCGGTTATGACCTGGAGCTGATCATCATGATCCTCTGAACCAAAGACAACATTACGGCCAACTATTATCTGTTGCTCCCCTTTACCCCCATGGATCTTATGCCAATCACCGTTTGTATTTTGAAAACTCCCCCAGCCATTTGCTATATCTTGACTTGGTCTAAAGAAACAATTCGTATCCCATTTTTTCATGTGGATGTAACGATTTGCATTTTGAATAATTTCCGTTGTTTGGCAAAGAACAGATGAACCAGCCAGGAGTAAGAAATACTGATGGTATTCAAACCCTTTATATTTTTCATGTTCATCGAGTTTAACGACTACCTTCAATCCTTCCCATTTATTCCCTTTCGTATCGTTTAGTGTCACGAACTCAGCATGTCGTTTTTCTTTTAAAATTGAATTCGGACTAACCTCGCGTACTGTGCTTTGGACACCACCTGGCCAAGGGTTCCACCAGGATTTTGGTTGTACTTTCGGGAAGGAAGAGTCTAACCATTCCCTACCATTCGCTTTCAGTGAGTAGAGACTCGGATAGAAGTCGGGTGCGACAGAAATCTCTAACAGTCCATTGCTGCACGATAACGTTTCTAACCCTTTGTCTAGTAGAGATTTATATCGAATCGGGTTGCTCCCTTTTCTTACAAAAAGAGATTCCTTTTTCGTTTCAATTGAATCCAGTTTTAGTTTAGAAGATAATACTCCTATGTTTTCAGCATTATCGACATTGACATCAAAATCCCCTGTTTTAACAGCATCTTCCGTTTTAAATTGTTTACTGTTTAGTACTTTATCTCCTAAAAGAATATAGATTGTTCCATTAAAATAGGCCGCCTTGTAATCTATAACACTAACAGGAATGGTATACCCAGAAATAAATGGATTGTGATTATTTACAACAAACTCAAGATGTTCGGTCAACGCTTTTTGTTCGACGGTTTGTTGCATTGAAAACTCTCGAAACGAATCCCAGTCTTGAAAAGCACCAATTGTCATGTAAACTGGTTTTGTTTTAACAATTTCTTTCCCTTGTAATCGTCCAATATGGTTTTCAAAATAAACAAACCAACCGCCGAAATTAATCTTTTCATCCTTAGACCAACAGATTCCCCTTGGGGTTAAATTATCCCTTGAAAAAATCCAGTTCTCAGTTACTGAATCGCCCTTCCAATACTCATGGAATGAACCAATGGAATCCTTCATTTCTACAATCTTATTTTCATAAGGTATAACCGCTCTCTCAAGCGTATGGTAGATTGGATTGTTTAACCAAATATCTTCCTGTAAAGTGTTGATTTGTGTATTTTCCACCTCATAATGATGCTCAATTAAACCTTCACTATATAATTTCGCAACCGCGTGTAATTTAACATCCGGAAACGCTTTTGATTGATAGGTAGCCCGGTAACCTATTGAACTAGCATCTTCAATAAACTCTACCTTTTCTGCACGGACCTTTGAGAACTCCTCGGAAAAAGGTTTCCCTAATTTCGGATACATGAAAGCAGAATCTTGATCTTCAGTCTTTGTTTTTCCGGGTACTAGCCAGTTATCGAATTTCTGTAGCCACAAATGATACTGACCATTATATACGTGATAGGTTTCCTCACATTCTCCTGAAAATTTTGCGCCAATCCCTTTAAAAGCGACACCGATTTTTTTCGAATACGTTACAGCAGATCCATCTTGCTTCGTTGCTGTAATTGTCACTTCAGGTGAATAAAAACCATGCTGTTTTAAGGTGAATGGGACCGGGATTGAACACCTGGATTTCGGTTCTAAAGTAACTTCTATGTTGTTGCTCTCTAACTCCAATAAATCACTTTCTGGTAAAGAGAATGAGAACGTAATAGTCTCTTTATAGTTATTTTCGATATCAACAAACAAAGTAGTTGAACTTCCGATGTAAGACAAATTCCCCGGAGTATGGCAAGTAACATTAGCTGGAAATTTCGGCAATAGACCAACCTTAAATAAAGCGTCTTTTCCATTAATTGTTAACATCGTATTAACCGTCGGATGCGTTCTCCATATGCTCTGTTCTTCTTCTATTCGGTCTACATAAAATGGAGCTTCAATGGTCACTTCATCCTTTACCTCGACTGAATCTTTGTCGAGCGAGAACTGGATGTTTTTATTGTCTTCACCTTTAAGCGAAACCCTTAATGGCTTTCCTGTTTTATTTTTTAGGCTATAAAGAATTTTGTATTCGGACCCAAATACGAGTTTGAAGTCTTCAATCGTTGCAGAGATATAATAATCGTCTGTCTCAATTAAGCGAAGGCCTCTGCCAAATCGCTCAAATTGCATTTTCAACATTCGTTCTTCATTGGACCAAGAATATTCGTAATCACGGTAATCATTGTCCTTACTTCCATCTGGTTTTACCTCAATTACCCTTGTACTTGCTTCATACCAATTTAGATCCTTAAAAAAGTCTTGAACTGCTTCCGTATGTAATACTGTTGGCATAAAGTTCATTAAATGGGTTGCATCATCACGTTCTTCCCAAAAGAATCCGCATTTTTTGTAAAGGGGCACTGCTTTTGTATTGCCCGGCCATGTATACAGATCTAAACGGGGCCATTTCATATCAATCGCACGTTCTAAGGCTGTTAATACAAGCTTTTTACCAACTTTCTTACCGTGATAATCGCCTCGGACATTCAATAAAGGGATATATAAGGCTCCTTCGTCCTCACGATATTCACCTAGACTGCAATACCCCACCACTTTTTCCCCATCCAGTGCAAGAAATAAGTGTAGGTTTGTTGAATTTGCCTCTTGCTTTATTACTTGCTCTGCGGTTTGGACTGTATTTCCCCCACCCCAGCCATCTTGGCTATTGTTCCACATTTCTGCAACTGCTGCAGCATAGCTCGGATCGTATTCTACAATTTTTATTTGTTCGGTTGCTTGATTCATAATCAAATCCTCCATGTATTAGGCTAATTCACTAGCATTTATAAGGGCCCGAATCCACCATTCAGACTAATATATACAAAAAAAATTAAACCAGCGGAATGAGCGCCAGATCTTTAAAATTCATACGCCTCACAAGCCTATTTTAACATATTTTACAATAATCCCCTGCCTTTTTTGCTGATTTACCATGCTATATTTACAATTAATAAAGAATCTTCATAAAATTAATAAAGAGCATTACTATTTGAGTAACACCCTGATCAGTTTTCTTTAGCACCTCACTTCCAATCTTCAGCGCTCAATCCCAAATCTTCGTTACTCTCACTTCTATAACGCTCCCATCTCAATCTTCAGCATTTAGCTGGCTAGGGTCTTGAACTTGATATTGATTTGTAATAGGAATATTCTTATTCTAATAACCTAACCAGGAGTGTTTCATATGGGAACTGCTTATGATTTTTCAGTTTGTAAGATGGATAATGAAGAAGTATCACTTAAAGACTATCAAAATGACGTGCTGCTCATAGTAAATACAGCTAGCAAATGTGGTTTTACACCCCAATTTAAAGAACTGCAATCATTATATGAAAAATATCAAGATAAAGGATTGACGGTATTAGGTTTTCCAAGCGACCAATTTATGAACCAAGAATTCGATAATGATAAAGAAATTTTGGAATATTGTCAGCTAAACTATGGCGTAATGTTTCCGATGTTTTCGAAAATCGATGTAAAAGGAAAACATGCAGATCCATTATTTAAGTTTTTAACAACAGAGAAGAAAGGTCTTTTAGGTGCAGAAATAAAGTGGAATTTCACAAAGTTCCTAGTGAACCGTTCAGGTACTGTCTACAAGCGTTTCTCACCCCAAACAAGTCCTGTCAAAATCGAAAAAGAAATCGTCTCACTATTAGATGAAAAGAAATAAAGAAAACATGTCTACAGGAAATAAGGAAACACCTTATATCCTCTACAGAAAGCATTTTTTCCTTTCTTAACATGTAAGAAGAGGATGACTCAAAAGACCTTAGAAAAGACCAATCTGAATCATCCCCTTGCACTATTTGATCACTAATTGCTTGTACTATATTTCATCATCTTTATAATTATTTTATCAAGTTTTTCACTTAGGTGGATGGTCCGAGTATGAGTCCGGCCAAGATTCTCAGCCGATTCTTGAAGTTGTTTTTGAATCATTATTCTAGCTACATCTAACCTGTAAAAATAATTCGTTCCCAAGCCCATATCACCTCTTTATTTCACGTTAAGAAAGTATAAAAATACTTTCTATAGTATAAGTGCAACTAAGGCTCAGCCGGCGCAAAAGGCTTGGCTTTGCCAAGTTTTCTTTATATACGGTATTTTCATTTTAAAAATCGACAGAATTATTCGATAATTCAAATGGGGTTTAAACCTTATTCTGTCTCTTAATACTACTATTCGTCTTCAAACGCCACAATTAGACCGTTGTTGGTACAATTATACATAAAGTACTGAAACTAAGTTTGTTAAACATATTGACATACAACGCCATCACATTCCCTCTAGAATCATTTTTTATATGTATATTCTTAGGGTCATGAAAATGAATTTGTCGTTTTGTTTAGAGGTCCCTTTATTACGCTATCTCCTGCTTGATAAGGGGGGAATAGTTTTAACATCAAAAAACAAGCCTTCTTCATGTTCTAATGAGGAAGGCTTGTCTTTTTACATGGAAGTTTTACTTTAAAGGATACGAAATCACTTAATCATCTAATCGGATATCGTCAACCGCCCAGTACCAGTTGTTTCCTGCATTATACATTCTCCAGTTTAGCTGCATTGTTTTTGCATTATCTGGCACTCGGATTTTTTTCATTTCGCACTTGTTAAGAACGTGTCCACCAGCATTGTCAGAAGCAGAATTGCCATTATAGATAAGAACTTGCTGCTTTTCGCCATTATCAAAAGTTGCGGTTACTTCAGCGGTTTGTGCTCCTTCTTGCTTGTAATGAGAGGCAAATCCTAAATTAAGATCTTGTCCGCCTTTAACCTCTATTTTAGGAGATGTCAACGTACTATCAAAAAGTCCTGTTGAAGCAGGGCTGCCCGTATCATCCCATTCGTCAGGATCAGCAACAGCGATAACACCTTGTCCAAGATTGAAATCTCCTCGGTTTTGCCCATCGGCTTTTGACCAGAAATCTTTTGTTGTAAAACTCCAGCCTTGCCATTCTGTTGTTCCCTGGGGCATATTTGAGCTGTTTGTAATGTTCCAGCCGCTTGGGGGTGTTTGAGTCCAGCCAAGTATAGAAGAAGGAATGTTTTCATCAACAGCTGGTTTTAAAGAAGATTGAAGTTGATCAAAGCTCTGTCCTAGTAGCATATCTACAAACACTTGAACCTTTTTAGAACCAATCGGTTGATCTTGTTCATATGCTGTTACGGTTAGTTCAAATTGGCCTGACAATTCTTTATTTGGAGTAGCCTTCACGCTAAGCGTTTTTTCTTGATTGCCATTAAGCTCATAAGTGATCTCATTTTTTTCTAACTCCCATCCATTCGGAGTGTCTAGGTTTATTTTGCCTTCTGTTTTGTTAGTTCCATAGTTTTTCATCTTTACGTTAACAGAAGTCGTTTCACCATGTTGAACCAATGAAGGATTTACGGCAGCTGAAACCAACTCTACTGCTTTTGTTCTTCCTACAGCTTTTAATGTTTTCTTGCTTGTATTGTTAAAAGAATCAATTGCTTGTACTTCAATTTCATAGGCAGTTCCAGGTTTTAGTCCTTCCACTGGGAACTTCAGTGTTTTTGGAATTGGATCTAAATAAAAATCAGAGAAAGCCTTAAAGTCTGCATCAATCTCACCTGTTTTTAGATTTTTAGCTTTAATCCGGTAAGAGTGCACATTCAAGTTATCTTTTGCTTGTGGAAATTGAACAGTTAAACTTCTTAGTTGAGATTCTTTTTCTATTATTGAAAGTTTATCATGTTGTTTAAACTTCGGTTGTTTATCGTCACGATTTTCTATATATTTAAATTTTCGGGTATTAGCAGGATATTTTACTTTCCATGGTTTTGAAGTCAGTTTGTTCTGGTGAAAGTCATGCTTATTAATGATAACCTCGTTATTGTAAACTTCAACAACTAATCCTTGACTAAGTTCACGAGTTCCAGGAGGGTGAATGCCTTGAAGCTTTCCTTTTTCTAATTCAATATAACTTACCGAAGAAGTACCTACAGATGTGAAATCTTTTTGATGAATTGATCTTGGGTCTTCCAGTGGGTAATGGGAGTGCCCGGAAAATGTGATGACTTGAGGATACTTTTTTAATGTATCATAAAGCAACTTTACATTCTCCTGTGTACCCCAATCATCACTTCCATAGACTGTGTCCTTAATATGCTGGTGCAGGAAGACAAAAATTGGATGACCGGGTTTATCAGTCTGTGCTTGTTTAAGCTTCTCGCCAAGCCAATTAATTTGCTCTACTGTATATAGTCCATGAGTGGTGCCGTTTTCCGGACTTAGCGCAATAAAATGATAGCCTTTTACCCTTTTATGATAATAAATTGAGTCCATACCCGTTTTCTCTAAAAAACGTTTTTGGGCATCTTGAACAGATAGACCATTCCAATAATCGTGGTTCCCCATTGTAAACATGGAAACAGCATGGTCCTGCTTCTTTTCGTTATAAATTGAAAAGAAATTATCATATTCCGATTCGTATCCGTAATCGGTTAAATCTCCTACTACAACGAAAGCATCTTGTTTAGGAGCAGCCTCATTTAATTGATCCATTGCTGTCTTGAACTTATCCATATCAGTAGCGGACGAGTTGTCAATATGTACATCGCTAATTACTGGAAACACAAGCTCAGGTTGCCGTTTTTTGTTAGAATCTGATTTTTCAGAAGCAGCAATCGCGTTTGGTAGGAAGCATGTCAAGCTTAAAGTGACTGCCGTAATCATTAATGTAAGTTTCTTAGATTGTTTCATACTTGTCCTCCTTATTTTTTCCATAAAAATGATGAGAAATAAAACAATGAGTGTTTTTTATTGGTATACCATCTCCTTTTTGCTTGTTTTGTTATGTTTTTCGTTGCCTTCATAACTAATAATAAAAAAAAGATGTTAATTAACGATGAATAGTTTGTAAATTTTAAAAAAAACGTAAAAATGATTAATCGTAAAACTAATTTTTTTTCGCTGTTCCGGGATTGAATCTGACTCGTGACAGGGGACGATTTCCATAATAAAGGGCATTACCTTTAAATGATAATGCCCGTCGAATTAAAAGTACTATTTTATTTCTTATAAGTAATGGCTTGACTTCCCATTTGCTCCCAACCGCGTTTGAATTTTTCCTTTGAAATTTTTCGATTTTTCATGTTTGCTAACGGGTCGTTGAAATAAATGTACTCATCATCATATCCGGTCACAAGTACACTATGCTCCTTCATCGTTACCTCAATAGGACCAGCTGGTGTTTGCCACGTTTGCCAATATTCTGATGGTACGATGTCGAACCATGTGTTATTAATTACCCAAACTGGTTTGCCTTCGTCTAAGTATTGATAAATCGTTTCAAATGAAGAACCTGTAAAATCAACTACTCGGTTCGGTAAGTACTGTTCTGCCAGTTGTGCAATCGGTCCATGATAAACCCCATAGCCTTCTTCACTGAACGTGTACATGTTTCCTACAAAACCAGTGTTCGGATTACCGAAGTACACATTTCCGTCTTTCTCTGAATACGGAGTTGGATCTTTTTTTACTTGTTCAGCAAGGGTCATCTTATCTACATTGACCCCAGCGTATTGAAGCATCATCGCTAATGAAGTGACCTCACATCCTCTTGCAAGTTCTGGTTGTTGAGAGATGAGTGGGACATCCAACAGTACTCCATCATTTTCTTTTAAGATCGTTGAACTTGCCCAACCTATTTGGCCACTAGAAAACTTAATCTGATACCACTTTTCACCCTTCGAGTTAGTCGTATATCCGATTACGTGAAACTGGGTACCTCGACGATATTTAAGAATGACCTCGTGATCCGTGCTTGGACCGTTGCGAATGTTCCCGATCGACGCAGACATGGTCATCGTTTCGTCTGTTTTTGTGATTGAATGGGCCGATGCAGAAATGGATGGTACAAATAAAACCAAAATTAAACTGAAAATCACTGAAAATCGTATCCAGTTTTTCATAGATTCACCTTCCTTTAGTAGTTTCTCTTAAACACAGTTCGACAAAATTGTTCGATTTTTGTGGTAATTATCTAAAAATCCGACCAAAGTCACTTATGTATAGAAGTTTATAGTGATTGTTATATATGTTTAAGCATAGATTTTTAAGTACTTGCTCATTTATTGTTTGGTAGGGTCCTTTTACCTTTAGTTGAATATTGGTAGTTCCCAATCTTCTAAAGGTCGCCAGGTTTCTATTTATTCAAACTAAACCTTTACTTCAATAATAAAAAGCACTACTTCTTTTTTGAAGTAATGCAAAGTGGTTCCTTTTAAATTAATCCCATATATCCGGACATTCAACTCCCGCTGTTCTCATATAATCTAATAATTGTCCACTATGTATTGCTTCATGATAGGCATACCGCAGTAACATATCGCCCAATGGACGAATATAACCAGAATAGCCTTCGTCACTTAGATCCGATCGATCTATTTTTATTGCTTGTAAATCTTCTTTTGAAAATGATTTTACCAGGTTAATAAACGCTTCTCTGTACGGCTGGGCAAATTCAAGTTCCTTTTCTACAGTTGTAAGGTCTTTGGAGTCGTATGGAGCATCAGGGTTTGTGACACTGCCCCGATTTTCTATTACCTGCAGATAAAAATATTCAGCCTCCAAGACATGCCTTATCATTTCTAGACATGTCATAGCATTTGGGTCTGGACGCCAATTCAATTTTTCTTTAGGAATGGACTTCCATATTTTTATACTTCGTCGTCGAACCTCTTCAAAGTTCAAAATAAGCAGTTCAACTGAATTCATTCCCTTTCTCCTTCCTACATTATATTTCGGACCAACACTTTTTTGAAAAATAATTCCTAGCTTGCTTTGTGAGCCTTTGCATTTCCTATTCAATAATCGGGTCTTAAAACAACAAAATACTTGTTAAATTGTTCTGCATCTCCGCTATCGGAAAGAAATAAATAGCCCATAAAAACCTCCTACGATAACCTAATTAATAGTTTCTATTAACATAATTACAGTTCCTGCAAAAAGACCTCTTTTAATTACTAAAGAAGAGCGCCCGAAGTGTTTTTTTTAAACCGTTTATTCCACCAATTGTTGTATGTGGAACAAAAGGAAGGGGTCAGATACCTTATAATACTATGTTCGTTTACAAGTTTGATGATTATAGTAGCGTCAAAGGATAAAGAAAACTTGGCTAGCGCCAAGCCTTAGCGCAGGTGATCGCCGTAGTTGCGCTTATACTATAGAAAGTATTTTTATACTTTCTTAACGTGTAAAGAAAACTCGGCGATTGCCGAGCCTTAGGCGAAGTCAGAGCCGTAGTTGAACTTATACTATAGAAAGTATTTATACTTTCTTAACGTGCAAATAAAATCCACCCTGAGACGCGACTCATTCGGGTGGATTACATTTAACTTGTTTTGTTATTTTTTATTTTTGTAAAAATACATCGTAAGTGGAGCAAATCCGAGGTTACTGAAGAAAAGGATCCTGAGTCTAACTATATCCCTTTTCTCAAATACCTGTTACTTTTCGAAAATCTGATTGAATTCAAAAAGAACGCCTTTTGGATAAAAGGACCCGATTCAAGTATTAATAATCTACTTTAATTCTTTAACCGTAATGAACAGCACAGGTTTTAATAATTGAGTAAAAGTCTAAGGCAGCCTGACCTTGTTCACGGGTATGTGAACTTGATTGTTTCATACCTCCGAAAGGGGCTTGATATTCTACACCAGCAGTTTCTTGATTAACCCGGACCATGCCGATTTCAGCATCATCTAAGAAGCGATGTGCTCTGTGTAAATCATTGGTAAAGATGGATGCGCTTAAACCGTAATCGGTATCATTAAGAATGTCGATCGCCTCATCATAGTCTTTTACTTTAATAATTACAGCCAACGGTCCAAATGTTTCCTCCTGAAATAAAGCATGGTTACTGGATACGCCAGTAGCAACCAGCGGTTTAATATAATAGCCGTCGTAGGTCGTTTGATCCTTGCTTTCATAAACGATTTCGGCTTCTTTTTGAGCGAGTGCAATATAACGATTCATTTTTTTAAATTGTTCTAACGATGCAACGGGTCCTAAATACGATCCTGCCTCAAGTGCATGTCCAAGCTTTACGTTCTCCATTTCCTCTTTTAAAGCATCGATGAATTGGTCATAGATGCCTTCCTCTACAATAATACGGCTGGTTGCCGTACATTTTTGTCCTGCTGAGCGAAAAGCCCCACTTATGATTGGCGGTAAACTTTTCTGCAAATCCGCGTCATTTAATACCACAGCAGCGTTTTTGCCGCCCATCTCGGTTTGATATTTAATATTTCGCTTTGCACATACTTCTGCTAGTGAAAGTCCAGTTGAGGTCGAACCAGTAAATGATAAGCCTTTAATATCTGCCTTTTCCGTTAAAAAGGTACCAATTTCACGGCCTTTACCGATGATAAGATTTAAAACGCCTTTTGGAAGTCCCGCTTCCTCGAAAATCGTACAAAGCTTGTAAGCTGTTAATGATCCATTCTCAGCCGGCTTCCATAATACAGTATTGCCGCAGATCAATGCAGGCGCAAGTTTCCAGATTGGAATTGCAACAGGAAAATTCCATGGCGTTATCAATGCGATAACACCTAAAGGTGCACGTTTTGTGTACTGTAAAACGTTTTTAGCAGCTGAAGGAATGACATCACCATCCGAACGAACTCCTTCAGATGCGTAATACCTTAATAACTGGATACCCCTAGTTACTTCACCTTTCATTTCTCCGAAAGGTTTCCCCATTTCTTTGCTAGCTAATGTTGCGAGTTCTTCATGATGTTTCTCAAGCGCGTTGGCCATAGCATATAGGTATTGACCACGTTCATTTCCAGTGATATCTTTCCATGTTGTAAGAGCTGCATGGGCAGCATCTGCCGCTATACTAGCCTGATCAACCGTAGACAAGGTGATTTCACCAACAGTTTCAGACAAATCAGAAGGATTCTTTACTGTAATCGTGTTACCTTTACCTTTAGTCCATTCACCATCTATCCAGTTTTTAGTTTCAATTTGGGCAACGATTGGAGAGTTTGCCATTTTTCCAGCTCCTTTCATAATCCTATTTATCCTTTTGTAACCGGACTGTTGATCGCTTTCTGAAATTGTTCCTTAATGGCAACATACACTTCGTCCGTTAAAGCTAAACGAGGCGGTCGTGTTGGTCCGACTGGCTGTCCGGCTAATTCCATCATATATTTAATAGCTTGAACGAGCTGTGGTTCGGCATCATAATGAAAGAGCGGAATCAGTTTCCGGTAAAGTTGAATTGCCTCATCCACTTTTCCTGCTCTAGCTAATTGAAAGAGTTTCACACCCTCAGCTGGAAGTGCGTTCGGAACACCGGAAATCCACCCTGTCGCCCCGCATAAAGGACCTTCCATCGCTAAATCGTCCACTCCGATAAGGACTTCTAAATCCGTTTTCTCCAAAATATCATGTACTCGGCGTATATCTCCGCTAAATTCCTTTACTCCCACTATATTGTCGAGCTTAGAAATCTTAGCTAGTAAATCAGGAGTTAAATCAACCGCGTAATCTCTCGGGTTGTTATAGGCAATGATCGGTATTCCGACCTTCGACAAAGCTTCATAATGAGCAATCACTTCATTTTCAAGTGGATTATAATTAATAGGAGGCAATGCCATAACCCCTGATGCCCCACTGTTCTTCGCATGTTCTGCCCAATACACTACATCTTTGGTTGCCGGTGCTCCCGTTCCTACTGTGACAGGAACATGCCCTTTACTCGCTTCAATGACGGTTTCAACAACTTTTCTACGTTCCTCATTGGATAATGTGGCGTATTCTCCAAGTGATCCTGCAGGAATGAGTCCATTAACACCTTCGCTAATGAGCCACTCGCAAATTTCGTACAATCGCTGGTAATTGACTTCGTAATCGTTCGTCATTGGCGTAACTAATGCTACATGAACACCTTCAAACTTTGACATATTAAACACTCCTTTTTTAGATTCATAGATATACATGCAATAATGATGCCAGAATTAAATATGCTTGATTTTCAAGTTGAATGTTAGGACAGCGCCTTTGAACTACTTCATGCGGGGGGCTGAGTTCGAGCGTTATAAATATAATAAGTTTTACATGTGTTAAAATTATTAGACAGTTTTATTTGCAGTTTATTGTCCACTAACCTCCTTTTTTTGAAAGTCTGCTGCGATTGTTTCCATGTGCTTTCGTCCCTTTTTAATATCGGGATGAAATTGAATAAGTGCCTTTTCTCGCGTTTTCTCTATATGTTCAATTGCTCGTTTTATTTCTGCATTCTCTGTTAATTTTCCAAGTGCTTCAGAAATTGATAATCCCGCGAGATGACCCTGTGCTTTAGCAACCTTCGCACTTTCGATACCCGTGATGTTCCCTGCAACAAACAGACCATCTACTGGTGTTTTCATTCTTTCATCATGAATTGGAACATGTCCCCCGAGAGACGGAATGTATTTAAAAGGACAACCGGCAACACCTACAAGCTCAACAAGTGGATATAGCCCCCCCGCTATACAGACAAAATCTACTGGAATGGTTCGCTCACTTCCTGGAACAATGTCCCCTGATGCTGTTAAATCTGCGGTTTTAACTCCTTGTACCTGCTCGTGCCCTACGATCTCAGTCACGACACGTTTCATCTGTACTGAAATGTTCCATAATTTAAATCCATTTTTCGGATACATTTGAAGGGATAATCTTTGAATAAATGCTGATTTTCCAGCTAAAAGGCCACCCCACTTCAAAAGCGGTGATGGGGCTAAGTGGGTCAAATGCAGCAATGACTGAAAAACATCCATAGGATGACTAACCCCTTTGGTTAAAAGGTGCTCAGGGGGTAAAACAATTCCCTGTAAATGAACACCTGCCAGTTGCAACTCACGAGCGATGGCCAATGACAACACGTTAATACCAATCACAATACCGTTATGTCCGGGTTTCACCTGATGAACATTAGTCATCACTTGGGCAGCCCCGATTGACATCACCCCAGGCAATGTCCAACCCGGAATCGGAATGCTGCGCTCGGCAGCACCAGCAGCAACCAACAATGTTTTTCCTCGATAAATTCCTTCATTTGTATGAACCAACCAATTATCATTCGCTTTTTCAATATGGTACACGCTTGTTCCTAGTTTTAAATCTATAGATTGATTCAATACTTCATCAAAAAGCTTTTGTGCTTCTTCAATTCCATTCCACCATACATGGTCCGGTTCTTCATGGAGTTGACCGAGCAAACGGCCACCAGGCTTCATAAATTCATCGATAACTGTCACATCGACACCGTTTTGTGCAGCGGAAATAGCAGCTGAAAGCCCTGCAGGACCTGCCCCGATGATCAAACAATCTTTCATCATTGATCACCTTCTTTAAAAGGGGTCGGCAACTGCTTACCTGAGGACACGACCATACCGTCCTCTACTGGTGTCAAACAAGCACGGACCCCTTCCTCTCCCCTGGCCGTTACACGACATTCAAAACAGTGGCCGATATTGCAGTAAACACCTCTTGGCGATCCGCTTTCTTCATGCCGCCGTAACATTCGAATACCGTTTGCCAACAAGGCGCTAGCTATCGTATCTTCTTCATAAGCTTTATAAGGTTGATCCTCAAAGACAAACGCTATTTCCTTACGATTCTGTTTAAGCTTAAGAACTGGGTGTTTTGTTACACGGAAAGCGTCCAATTTATTTTCCTCCCATTGTTTTAAATGGAATCGGCCTCACTGGCGGTCGGTATTTTAAAGGAATAGCATCACCAGAAGGTTCACCGTATACCTCTGCAACGATTTGATCTACAAAGGTGCGGCATGTTCTTCCTCCACAGTAGCCCATACCTGCTCGAGTACGAAGTTTGGTTTCACGTGATGAACATTGATGATGTTCGACAGTTTGATAAATATCTTTATACGTGACTTCTTCACAACGACAAATGATCATGTCTTCCCTCATCATCTCCCTCCTTATAAGAACATTATCCTCATAAGAAACTAGTGCAAGAAATATGCCAATTTTAGAATCGTAGAAACAAAGTCTCTCTATTAAAACCTCTCAAATAGGAACCTCTATTTAGTTGTAAAATTCTTTTAACATGTAAAAGATTATGTGTCTAAAAAATAAGAATTCTTCACATTTAAAATTATAATCTTTTGAATTTAGTGAAAATATTTTTGGCATGTGTCTTGCAAGTATATAAAACCAACAGGAGGTGTGTAAAAGGATGTTCAAAAAGTATCCATATGATAAACGGCGAATTTCTGCGTTCTCGGCTTTTTCCGGACTTGCACAGGGACGTCAACACAAAAATAGAATTATTTTCGTGTCTGCGATGATTATTCAGCGTAGCTATCCTTATGCTGACTTCGACGTATTCACAGGACGTGAAGTACTTAGTCGAAGTTCCATATGTACCTGCGTCTACTAGTTCACCTTTGAAGTAAGCTTCCTCGGTACAACTCGTAGCTTTTATGCAAGTACCGCTCGTCGCTCCAGTCCTCAAAACTGTCGTGCCTTGAACTTCTTGTTTCTGATTCGTCTACTTTTTGAACACACACTATAGGTGTATTGTTTTGAAAGCGTTGTCTATTGGTATAGGATTAACAAAATAATAAAGGGGGAATTTTATTAATGACACAGGTGCAAAAACCAAAAATGGTTGAGGTTTATCTTGTTTTGATCATTTTTCTGGCTATTATGTCGTTATCCGTAGCCGTTTTCCATCTACCGATTCAATTGGCTTTGCTTGCATCATGGTTTTTGATTATCGGTTTGGGATTAAAATTAAAACATACCTATAAGGAACTTCAAGATTCTATATTAACGGGAATATATAATGGTCTGGAAGCGACCCTAGTTTTATTTACCGTTGGTGCTCTGATTGGTACCTGGATTGCGGGTGGTGTTGTCCCTTCGCTTATTTATTACGGTTTGCAAATTTTGCACCCCTCTATTTTCCTTTTGGCGGCTATGATCATTTGTTCAATAACCTCTTTAGCGACTGGAACATCGTTTGGAACAGTTGGTACAGCCGGCATTGCCATGATGGGTATAGGTGCAAGCTTTGGAATTCCATTACCATTAGTAGCCGGTGCCGTCATTTCTGGAGCCTATTTTGGGGACAAACTATCGCCATTATCGGACACTACGGTTATGACCGCTTCTCTTTCAAAAGTAGATGTCATTGAACACGTCAAAGGTATGCTGGTTGTCAGTATACCAACATATATCATTACAGCATTCCTTTTTACAATCGCAGGTTTTTTCTATGTTAATGGTCAAGCAGATTTATCCCAAGCTGAAAATGTGGCTACTGCCTTGGATGATACTTTTAACATTCATTGGTATACCTTGATCCCTGCTGTGATTGTTATTGCCTTATTAACGATGAAAAAACCGGCGATTCCCACCATTGCTTTTGGTGCTTTTTTGGGTATTGTATGGGCTGCTTTATTCCAGGATATGGTTGTGGTTGAAGCGATCCGAACAGCTTACACAGGCTTTAAAATTGACTCCGGCATTGAATTTTTGGACACTTTACTGAACGCCGGTGGTATCGAAGCGATGCTTGGTGTGATTGCTCTTATTATATTAGCCCTTGGTTTAGGGGGACTGCTTGATCGTGTAGGTGTACTAAGAGCCTTTAGTAATCTATTTAATAAATGGGCAAAAAATAGTAACGGCAGGCTTACAGTATCTACTGTCCTGGCATCATTTTTCGGCAACTTATTTGGCAGTGCTGCTTACGTGTCCCTGATCACAGGTACCAAAATAACTGAAGATATGTACGATGATAGAAACATTGACCGGCGCGTATTATCACGAAACACAGAAGGCGGTGGAACGGTCACTGCTCCAATGGTTCCTTGGTCTGATGCTGGAGTCTATATGTCAACTGTTCTAGGGGTATCCACTCTATCCTACTTGCCATTTATGTGGCTGAACTTTGTAGGCATTATCATCACCATTATTTATGGTTATATGGGTTGGTTCTTCTGGAAAACAGATGAAAAGAAAAGCAGTATCGAAAAACAATCTACATCGTTTTAAGAAGCAACATAACACGCTTTTTGTGTTTGTGGAAGAATCAAAGCGACCTCGAGCACCTGGGCGCTGAAGCTGGACATTACATCCATGCCGCAAACTTTTATACTTTCTTTACTCTTAAAAAAGACCGTCCACCGACCGGGATCTAACCCAGTATGGACGGTCTTTATGATTAACAAAGTCTTTGCAAACTAACCTTCTTGAATCCCTAACTTGTTCATTCTGTTATACAATGTAGCTCTAGAAACGCCAAGGCTTTTAGCCGCTTCCGCCTTATTTCCCCTTGCCTCTTCTATCGTCTGCAGGATGATTTCTTTTTCATGTACCTGTAATGACTCTTTCAATGTCATGTTAGAATGATTCGATCTTCCAGCAGGTGGGACAGAATAATTGATGGATGGTTGATCATCCACCTGTGGTTCAAAAGGAAGGTCCGATAAATCTAAATTTCCATCCATTGAAAAAACAACAAGGCGCTCAATCGTACTCCGAAGCTCACGGATATTTCCTGGCCAGCTGTAGTTCAGCAGTGCACTCATCATACTTTTCGGAATTTCATTAACTGGACGATTGTATTTTGAAGCATACTCATATAAGAACATATGACTTAGCTCAACAACGTCCTCGATGCGTTCTCGTAAAGGGGGAATATAAATGCTGATTATGTTCAAACGGTAATAAAGATCATCCCTGAACTTGCCTCCTCGTACCAATTGTTTTAAATCCTTATTCGTTGCAGCAATAATTCGACAATCAGTTTGTTGCAGTTTTGTACCGCCAACACGATAATACTTGTTTTCTTGCAACACTCTCAATAGTTTCACTTGCATATCAAATGGAAGTTCACCGATTTCATCGAGAAAAAGTGTCCCGCCTCTGGCCAAATCAATTTTTCCTTTCTTTCCTTGTGAATCCGCACCGGAAAAAGCGCCTTTCTCATAGCCGAATAACTCGCTTTCAAATAAGGATTGAGGAATGGCACCACAGTTCACCGCAATAAAGGGAGCCTCTGACTTTTCCCTGATATCATGCAGCGCTTTGGCGAAAAGCTCCTTTCCCACTCCAGACTCGCCAAGAATGAGCACCCTTGCTTGAGTTGAACCAACCTGTTTGATCTTATCAATCGTTTTTCGAATACGTTTACTTGAACCTTTGATTGTATAAAAAGGATCGTGATAAGGCGTCATCCTTGAGACTTCATCTCGGAGATGGCTAATCGTCTTATTGGCGTTACTTAACTCTTTGTTTAATTGAAGTTGTTTCGTGACATCCAATTCAGCGACAGCAACCCCTACAATCCTTTCCCCTATCTTAACTGGGCTTGTATTAATCAAAACAAAGAGGTCTTCACGTGGTTGGTGCTGTTTTCGATAAACCGGCTCTCCAGTAGTTAAAGCACTAAAACATTCAAGCATCTTCTCAGGGAAAAAGTCTGCCATTGGCTTACCGATAATGTCCTCCTTTTTAACTGAGAAAATCTTTTCAGCCCCGCTTGTCCAAACAACCGTGTTTTTATCTTCATCAATGGCCGAAATACTCCCTTCAGTTGTATTAAGGATGGCATCATAATAGGCTTCAAGGTAAATGTAAGACTCTAAAACATGTTCTAATAGGTGTTTTTCTTGTAAATAACCGACCGGCCTCCCTTCCTTAACTACAAGAGTTTGGCCTCCCCCACCGGCTTTTGATCGAATGTCCTGCCAATCATCTATAACATTAATAATCCATGCTTGTTCCCACGGCATGTCTTTTGCAGGAACATTATATTTATCCAGTGTCACATAAGTCTCAGATTGGATGCACCGCGCATTCTTATCGTCTTGTTTAACAAACAACCAATTTTCGTGCTCAGAATTCAATTGTGACTTTTTGAGATCGCTTTCATTTTCGCTGTATAAAAAGTCTTTCTTTATTAGTTCAGTAATCTTAGGCAGTTTATGTTTCAATAAATATCCTCCTCTAACCATACTAGGGATAATTAGCCCATGAAATTTACATAAACGCGAAGGAATCATTGCGCCTACCCTTATAAATTCTTATACACTTCAACCACATTAGTGTCAAATTTGTTAGAAACTCAATATCGGTTCCCTTGAGAGATTAATTCAATAACTGGCACGTTTCTTGCAACATAATAAAGAAAACTTGGCGATGCCAAGCCTTGGTGCAGGCTGAGCCTTAGCTGCACTTATACTATAGAAAGTATTTTTATACTTTCTTAACGTGTAAGAAAAGCGTAAGCGCCCTGTTCAGGTGCGATAAAGAAAACTTGGTAAACGCCAAGCTTTTTAGGTGATTACCTTAGTTGCACTTATGCTTTAGTGCAAGCGCTGGAGGTCTCTGGACGAGAACGCGTTTTCCAGCGTGATCCCAGAAATCGAAGCGACCTCGAGCACCTGGGCGCTGGAGCTAGACATTACATCTATGCAAAAAAGCTAGATGTTTTTCTTAACTTTTTAAGTAATCATAAGGAGGAAGAACGATGGCCTTAAAACATACAGAAATTGCTGTCATCGGCGGTGGAATTATCGGTTGTGCGGTTGCGTATTATACCGCAAAACTCGGTTATGATGTGACAATCATTGAAAAAAACGAACTTGCAAGCGGAACAAGCTCCCATTGCGATGGAAATATTTTAGCTATTGATAAAGACCCCGGGTTTGACAGCCAAATGTCACTTAAAAGCCAGGAACTTGTTTTAGCATTAACGGGAGAATTGCCAATGGCATTCGAATATCGAAAGCCTGGAAGTATCCTAGTTTGTGAAACAGAAGATGAAATGCAAGCAGCAGAACGATGGGTTAACTTGCAAAAAGAGGCCGGACTGCCTTTTCGAATGCTTGACCGTTCGGACTTAAGAGAAGAGTCCAAGTATCTTGCAGATGATTTACACGGCGGATTAGAGTGTGCCTCAGATTCAACCGTCAATCCATACCTACTCACTTATGCTTTGTATGAGGGGGCGAGACGATACGGGGCCGAACTTTTGAATCACACAACTGTAACAGGAATGCACTACGATAATGAGCAATACACGATTGAAACAGATCAGCATACGTTCACCGCTAAGTACGTTGTAAACTGCGGCGGCGTCTGGGCACCAAGGATTGGCAGAATGCTAGATCTGGATATCCCGATTCACCCAAGAAAAGGACACATTTTGGTTGCCTCCAGACAAGTGCCTGTTTCTCCTCGCAAAGTCATGGAGTTTGGCTACTTAATTTCAAAGTTCGGCGGTAAAAGACACGTTGATGAAGCAACTGAAAAATATGGGGTTGCACTCGTCTTCGAACCAACCCAAAGCCAGAATTTCTTACTCGGTTCAAGCCGTGAGTTCACAGGCTTTGATACAAGTGTAGACTGGGATGTCGTTAAATCCATTGCAAGACGATGCATGCGATTTTACCCAAAATTAAGCGACATGAGCCTGATTCGCATGTATGCGGGAATGAGACCATGGACGGAAGATCACCTCCCAATTGTTTCCAAGGTTGACGAATACCCAGGTTACTATATTGCCGCCGGACATGAAGGAGATGGGATCAGTCTTGCAGCAATTACGGGTAAAATCATTTCAGAAATGATTAATGAAGATCCAACATCTATTGAAACAGAGCCATTGCGTTATGAACGCTTCAATCAGAAAGGAGTCCGTGTATGAAATTTGATCAACTTGTAACTACCATTGATACACACACCGGTGGTAATCCGACCCGGACAATCCTAAGTGGAGCTCCGAACTTAAAGGGAAAAACAATGAGTGAACGCATGCTGTACATGAAAAAACACTGTGACTGGTTTCGACAAGCTTTAATGAACGAACCACGCGGTCATGATGTGATGTCCGGCGCCATCCTTCTAGAGCCGTGCCACCCTGATGCCGATGTCGGTGTCATTTATATTGAGACAGGCGGTTATTTACCAATGTGCGGTCACGATACGATCGGATTTTGCACAGCTCTAATTGAAGGCGGTATTATAGCGTACAATGAACCATTCACTGAACTAACCCTAGATACACCAGCAGGTCTTGTTACAGTAGACATTGAGATTGAAGATGGGAAAGTGAAATCCGTCTCGTTTAAAAATGTTCCATCTTTTTTTTACAAAAGTATCATCGTTGATGTCGATGGAATCGGTGCCGTCCCCTGCGATATTGCCTACGGCGGAAACTTTTATGGCATCATCTGTGCCGATGAACTTGCGCTACCCTTAAAGAGAAACAATTCGATACAAATCATTGAGACAGCGATAAAAATCCGGAAAACCATTAACCAACAATTCGAAATCATCCATCCAGAAAATCACTTCATCAAAGGACTGACACATATCGAGTTTTATACAAAACCAGAACATCCAGAAGCAGATATAAAAAATACCGTTGTTGTTCCTCCTGGGGGTATTGATCGTTCCCCCTGTGGTACCGGAACATCCGCTAAAATGGCAACACTTTTTTCCAAAGGAGAGCTAAAAAAGGACGAGTGGTTTGTTCATGAAAGCATTGTTGGCTCGATTTTCAAAGGGAAAGTCGTTGAAATCACTAAGGTGGGTGGACTTATCGCTACCATTAACTATATAGGCGGTTCAGCATCGGTCACCGGATTTCATCAATTTGTTTTAAATAAAAATGACCCACTATTAACCGGATTTCTTCTGATTCCAGAAATGGAAGAACATTAAAGGAAGGTGAACAGGATTGCTAACAAAAAATGTAGTCACAACAATTGATGCCCATGTTGCAGGGGAACCAATCAGACTCTTGAATGATAGTGGAGTCGCCCGAAGAAAAGAAACTATGGAAGAGTACCAAAAGGCGTTTAATGAACAACAGCAGAAACAGATTTTGAAACGAATTATGGAAGAACCTCGCGGCCACCTGGACATGCGAACTTGTATCGTTACACCACCGGTTAGTTTAAAGGGTGATGCAGGCGTTCTATTTAAAGATACAACCGGTTACGTCCCTTTATTGGAACATGGATTGATCGGCGTTGCTACTATACTTTATGAAACTGGCAACTTTCAAAAGGAACAAATACATTTTGATTGCTTGGACGGGCAGTACGTACTGAAGGTTTGCTTTGACGAAGCAAATGAAGAGGTAAATCAATTCGAATTGGAACAACAAGTACGTATTCTCCATAAACACTTGCAGATCGAGACTTTGAAAATAGATGTGATTGGTACCAGGCAACGTATTTCTGCACTATGTAATGTAGAGGATATTGATTTGGATATAACAATAGCCGATCTAAATGCATTAAAGGAAAAAGCCCATCAATTGTTCCTAGACGTATCACAACGTGACAACATAGAGGAACAAATCAGTCATTTACTATTTTACAATAAAGACGAGAATGGGCACTATAAGTATCTAACAATCGATCGAAACAATCATATCGATCGTTCTCCATATACTGGAGCTTGGGCCTTTGCCGCATTCTTGTATGAGAATACACATGCTGAAACGGTCCAGTTAACGAACTTCTTGGACCACTCAATCACTGCAAAAATAAGGGAGCTAACAACAGAAAATAATCATTCGGTTTTTAACGTTTCAGTTGAAGGAAAAGGGTATATCACAGGATTTCATCGATTTGTGGTGGACCGTGACGATCCGTTAAAAGATGGATTTTTATTGAAATAGTAATTGAAAAAACAACCAATTAACACGGTATATTAAAGAATTTAATAGTAGTAAAATAGGCTATCGAGGGTTACTCGATAGCCTATTGCTTAATTTATTGAGTCTACAATTTTTCATTTAATAAATTTGTTCACACGTTGCCAATAATTCTTCTGTTTCTTTTACTAAAGAAATAATTTCATCCCAAGAATGTCGTGTATTAAGCACTTGAGCATGTGCGAGGTTATTTCTTAACCCTTCTAATTTCTTAAAATAATCTTTCCCCTTGGTCTTTGAAGTAAAATTAAAGTAATGTCTTAATTCAATGTCATTTAGGATAATATCTCTTTTATCACATAGTTGTAAACAGTCACTTAGCTCAATGGCTTCATTTCTCGCTTTTCTTTCATTATATAATTCCTTTGCTTTTTCGATTCTTTGATAACCTAAATTCTCTTTCCAAGCATCTTTCGACAAATAGTAATTAATAACTCTTAGAAGGTGCATCTCTAAAAGAGTAATTAATCCAAATAACAACATTCTAATCGGTGGTTTTTGTAGATCTGCAAGAGTAACTAATTTGGTTACTCTATTTCCTTCTAAGACAAATATCCTTTCCGTCTTTTTAAACAAAAATAGTATTTGAATTAGCGGGGTTGACTCCGAAACAATCTCTCTGGGGCTTAAATTCTTAAAGTACTCCTTACACATTCCCTCTCTTAAGTCCTCTTTCTTTACATAACCTATTACAATACCGTTCTCTTCAATCCCCATTACATCAAAATCTTTCAATTCCATTTGTTTCTTAATTATTTTCGCATCGTCATCAGGATGACATATGTCTAATTTCTCCGATATATGGTTTACATTAATAGTTTGCTCATATAATGATCGAAGTTCTTGATAAGGGCTCAATTTTCTTTTTTCGGTTAATGATAGACTCACTAAATAACAACCTCCCTCACTTTATCAAGAAACATCATTATTAATATTAATTACCGGTTTTTTGAAAACGTGGTTCGACATGAGTGGTTGCATCATCTTCTTCAAGTCCTACTGGCTTTTTAGACCAGAATGTTGCTAGAATCGGTCCAGAGATATTATGCCAGACTGCCGCAATTACATTAGGCAATGCAGCGAGCGGACCAAAATGAGCTGTTGCTAATGCGACGCCAAGTCCAGAGTTTTGCATCCCGACTTCAATCGAGATCGCACGGCGTTTACTTTCATCTAACCTCATCAATAAAGCTGCCATATATCCAAGAAATAGCCCAAATAGATTATGAAGCATTACCGCTGAAAAGACCAGTAAACCAGAGGTAGCAATGCTCTCAACATTAGCTGACACTACCGCAGATACAATGATAATAATCGCTACAACAGAAATCAAAGGAATAGCCGTGGCACTTTTCTCGACAGTCGAGGGAAAAAACCTCTTAATAATGATACCAAGTGTAATCGGTACAATGATGACTTGAACAATCGAAAGAAACATTGCAACCGGATTTACTGGTAACCATTGACCAGCTAACCCTAATAAGATTAGTGGTGTCAATATTGGCGAAAGCATTGTAGACAGTGATGTCATTGCAACTGAGAGAGCGAGATTCCCTTTGGCTAAGTAAACCATCACATTAGATGCGGTCCCCCCAGGCACTGAGCCAAGCAACACTAATCCAGCTGCCAATTCGTTCGGTAAATTAAATACATATGCAAGTAATAGTGCTCCGAGTGGCATGATTAGAAATTGAGCTGCTACGCCAATAATGACTGGAATCGGTTTACGGACGACCAATTTAAAATCAATTGGTTTCAATGTTAGACCCATTCCAAACATGACGACACCCAACAGAATCGTGATATAGCTGCCCAATCATACAAAAGGATCCGGTATGAGATAAGCTACTACCGCAACACCAATTACCCAAATTGCAAAATATTTCCCTGCTATACTGCTGATTGCTTCTAATATTTTCATAGGATCCTCCTTTTCTTATGCACTAGTTTATGGGGATTCAAAATCTCTTTTGGATCAAGGGCTAACTTGATTTTTTCCATTACCTGTAACGCATGGCCGTGTTCTCGTTGTTGATATTTCATTTTCCCAACCCCTACTCCATGTTCGCCTGTACAGGTTCCACCTCGTTGTAGAGCGTATTCTACAATATACTCATTGAATTGGTCAGCTCTCTCCATCTCTTCTGGATCACTCGTATCGATCATTAATAATACGTGGTAGTTTCCATCTCCGACATGTCCGAGTATTCCTCCATCCAGACCTAATTCATCTACCTTTTTTCTCGCATGTTCAATGGCACCTGCCAGTTCTGAAATAGGTACACAAACATCTGTGACCATTTGTTTCTTACCAGGACTTCCATGAATGAAGGCATACGCAAGATTATGTCTTGCATCCCATAACTTATTTCGTGCTGCATTATCCTCTTCAAAATGAATTTCTTTGCAGCCGTGATCCGATACGATTTCTTTTGTGAACTCGACATCATGATTAAGACCCGCTTCATTTCCATGGAACTCTAAGAATAACGTAGGCTTTACTTTATAATTGGTTTCATTGTATTGGTTTACTTGTTCAATCGAAGCTTCATCTACTAGCTCAACCCTTGCAATCGGTACCCCTGCTTGTAAAATCGATACAACCGCTTCTACCGCATCATCAATAGTTTGAAAAGAAGCTCTCGCAGCAACAACATGCTCAGGAACCCCATATACTCTCAACGTCAATTCAGTGATGCAACCTAACGTTCCCTCCGAACCAACATAAAGACTATTTAAGTTGTAACCCGACGACGATTTTTGTGCTAAGTTCCCTGTATGAATGATCTCTCCATCCGCAAGTACCACTTCTAAATCACGAACTTGATCTCGCATAACCCCGTATTTCACCGAAGTAGTACCACTTGCATTTGTTGCAGCCATTCCACCGAGTGTCGCATCTGCTCCTGGATCGACAGAGAAAAAGAGTCCATATTTTTTGAGTTCTTTATTCAATTGTGAACGCGTAACACCAGGTTGAACTTTGACAAGGAAATCCTTCTCCCTCACCTCAAGCACCTTATTCATAAGAGAGAAATCAATTGTAATGCCACGGTCATAAGGAATCACATGCCCTTCCAAGCTAGTCCCTAATCCAAACGGAATGATCGGAGTATTATGCGCATCTGCTAGTTTGACAATGGCACTTACTTCCTCAGCACTATCTGGAAAAACAACGATATCAGGTGAACTTGCCTTATGGTACGATTCATCTTTGCTGTGCTGCTTGAGTTGCGTTTCATTCATGGTTACTTGATCATCTTTTAAAAATTTCTTAAGTTCATTGAATAGATTGTTGACCGGCGTGTTCATATGTATCTCTCCCTTAGTTGACTAGTGAATGGATTATTTCTGAGAAAATGGATTGTTTCGAATTATACACAACAATCAGAAAATTTCAAGTGAATTATTCGAATACGAGCCTTATGCCAGTTTAGTATTTGATTTGAAACTATCTATGCAACCAAATTTCATATGCCCTATCTTAACAGAAAAACACCGATAGTCGGTGTTTTTTGTTGGTTATGAAATGAGAAAGGAGCTATCTACCTACGATAACAAAGTGAAAATTAATCTTCGCCCTCTTCCTCATTCCTTTTTGTAATTGCTTTCGGTTTTTTTGAAACTGCTACTAATGAACAAATAAACATTATTCCTAATATCCCAGTCATAGTCCATCCGAAAACCTCAATGAAGGTCATATATCAATAACCTCCTGTAATTTTCTGTTCTATTCTGTAGATCGGACCATTTCTTGTAACATATGAAAAAGAGTCGGATTTGATAACCGACTCTTTTCGTTAAAAGAAAGTATTTAGTATAAAGTAAAATATTGCAGCTAAAGTAGCAGAGATAGGTAATGTAATGACCCAAGTAATCAACATTCTTTGTGCAGTACCCCACTTAACACCTTTTAACCGGTGTGATGCTCCTACCCCAAGAATTGATGAAGAAATAACATGTGTTGTACTGACCGGTAAGTGAATATAAGTGGCTCCGAATATAATTGCGGCTCCTGTAAGGTCAGCAGCTACTCCATTTACTGGTCGGATTTTCATGATCTTTCCACCGACTGTTTTTATTATTTTCCATCCTCCGACTGAAGTACCTAACCCCATCGCAATAGCACAGGAAACTTGAACCCATAATTGAATGTCAGCAGATGTTTGATAATTATTAACAATCAATGCCATAGTAATGATCCCCATCGCTTTTTGAGCATCATTTGTACCATGTGAGAAAGACTGTAAAGCAGCTGTTGCAATCTGTATCGTTCGGAAATTCTTGTTCGTTTTTGAAAGATTATTGTTTTTAAATACTACTTTAAAAACACCGTAAACTAGAAATCCAACGACAAAAGCTAAAATTGGTGAAATAATAAGTGCCTTGAGTATGTTTAAGAACCCATTGTAATCTAATGATTCAAAACCTGCACCAGCAATGGCAGCACCGGCAATTGAACCGATGAGCGCGTGCGAGGAACTACTTGGAATCCCGAAATACCAAGTTAGCAAGTTCCAGGTGATGGCTGCTAGTAAGGCAGCAAGAATTACGACTGAGCCATTTTCAAGTTTAAAGGGATCAACAATGTCTTTAGTGATTGTCTTGGCTACTCCTGTAAAGGCCAAAGCCCCCACGAAGTTCATAGTGGCAGCTAGAATGATGGCATGTCTTGGTTTCAATGCCTTAGTGGAAACAGAAGTCGCAATTGAATTAGCTGTGTCATGAAACCCATTAATAAAGTCGAACGCCAGGGCACCAACTACAATTAAAATTGTTAAAATTAGTACTATATCCATTTAGTTTATTGCTCCTTAAGCGTTCTTCATAATAATTGTTTCAAATGTGTTTGCTACATTCTGACAAGAGTCAGCGATATCCTCAAGCTCTTCATAAATTTCTTTATATTGAATAATACGGATCGGATCTTTTTCAACCTGAAATAAATGCTTAATAGATTGACGGTGAACATCGTCACATTTCGACTCGTAATCTTTAATCAAAATTGCATGGTCTCTCAATTTAAGTAATTTCTTTGTTGATAGCAACTCTACTGCCTTTTCGATTTCACTAGTACAATTGCGTATAGCATCAACAAACTTAAGCATGTATTCGTCAGCATCAGTGATCGAATACATTTCAAATAGTGCTGCTGTATGTTCTAAACCATCTAGCACATCGTCCATACTCATCGCTAGAGATAAAATATCCTCACGTTCAATTGGAGTAATGAAAGCGTTATTCAGATCCTTAATGACATCGTGGACCAGTGTATCCCCCTTTGTTTCATAATCCTTCATTTTCTCAGAAAAAATTTTTAGATCGCTGGTATTAGTTAGCTTATAATCAGCGAAAAAGGTAGCACTTTCTTTTAAATTTGAAGAAATATTACTCAACTGAATTGCGAACTGATCCTTTTTTTTGAACATATCCATACCTCCACTATTCCTACATGAAATAAATCCAAGTTAAATACTTAATAATAATAGCGTAAATTGTCGAAACCGCATAGAGTTTAAAATGAAAATTTACGTGAATTGCAATATTAAATGCAACACCCTATAAGGCCATAGGGAGAACCTCCGTTGTGTAGCTTTGGTGGCCTAGGCCACCAAAGCTACACAACTTTCGAAAAATTCATCCGGTGTCTGGTAGTCTAAAATTTTCCGCGGTAATTCATTCATCCATGTTTCTACTTCTTGTAGTGTCTCATCTGAGTAGGAGTGAATCGGTTGTCCTTTCTTTATAAACCTGCGAATGATTCCATTGTGGCGCTCATTCGTGCCACGTTCATACGAAGCATAAGGGTGTGAAAAGTAAATAGAAATCCCCTTTTTC
>NZ_JANHJQ010000021.1 GCF_024609785.1 Pseudalkalibacillus decolorationis | reverse complement strand
AACGTGCGAAAGTCCATTTTGACCTGGTGACTTTAGTTTATAATGCTTCAAAACTAGCTGTAGACCGTATCAATGCCAGTTTAAATCAACAACAAGCAGCAGCATAAACTGAAAAAAATTATGAAAAAATTGATTTCTGTAAGTCTGTGTCTATTTAAATTATGGAATTATGAAATTGATTCTCTTGATAAAAAATAAATTACTTATTTGACTCTCAGACTTGTGAAAAAGTGTTATGGAAAAATAGATGAAGATTTTCTTACACGTTAAGAAAGTATAAAATTTTGCTGCATAGATGTAATGTCCAGTTCCAACGCCCAGGTACGCAGATCGTCGCTTCGATTCTTCCGCAAACACAAAAAGCGTGTTATGTTACAGAATCTCCAGCGCTTGTCGCACCTGGTCAAGGCGCTTACGCTTTTCTTACACGTTAAGAAAGTATAAAAAATACTTTCTATAGTATAAGCGCAACTAAGGCGATCGCCTGCGCTAAAGCTTGCCGCTAGCCAAGTTTTCTTTAAAACCATCTAACTCGGAATTGCCGAAAGTCTATTATATGGAGGTAGGTAAATCAGTGAATATAATTGACATTTTGATTATGATTGGATACTTTGCTGTGTTGGTTGTTGTCGGTGTAATTGGGTCCAGGAGGGCAAAGACCTCGGAGGACTATATATTAGCTGGGAGAAACCTAGGGTTCATTATGTATTTCGGTTGTCTTGCGGCCGTCATTCTTGGAGGCGCCTCCACAATCGGAACGACGCAGCTTGGTTATGAATATGGATTATCCGGTATGTGGCTTGTATTCATGCTTGGCTTTGGAATCATGCTTCTCGGTATCTTTCTAATTAAGCGAATCACGAAGTTCAAAGTAATGACTATTAGTGAATTTTTAGGGAAACGTTTCAACACACAGACGCAGTTAATCAGCGCGCTTGTCGCTTCGATTTATGCGATGATGGTGACAGTGACTCAAGTTATAGGAATGGGAACAATTTTAAACGTATTACTCGGCTGGAATTTGACTACATCGATGCTTGTCGGCGGAGGTATTGTTCTGTTCTATACGATACTCGGGGGAATGTGGTCAGTTACCATGACTGATATCATTCAATTTATAGTGATGACCATCGGAATTTTCTTCATCATGGTACCGATGAGCATATCAAGTGCGGGAGGTTGGAATCAACTGTCCCTTCAATTGCCTGAAACACATTTTAGTTTATCTGGAATCGGAATAAGCCAAATTTTTCACTACTTTCTATTGTTTGCCCTTGGTATGGTGGTTGCTCAAGACATTTGGCAGCGTGTCTTTACTGCAAAAACACTCAAAATTGCCCGTACCGGAACGGTCTTTGCCGGAATTTATAGCTTGTTGTATGGATTAGCTGTAAGTGTAATCGGAATGTGCGCATTTATTGTCCTTCCGAATCTCCAAGATACACAAAATGCTTTTGCAAGCATGGCGTTGGAAACGCTACCACCCGGGGTTCTTGGTTTTGTACTCGCAGGCGTCGTATCGGCCTTAATGTCAACAGCATCAGGAACGTTACTCGCTTCTTCAACATTAATTACGAATGATATACTAAAAACCTACTTTTTCAAAGACATCAATGAAAAACAATTCTTGATTCTTTCAAGAACTGTTACTTCAATCATTGGTATTGCTGCGATCATCTTTGCGCTTTGGATCCAAGACGTACTTGTTGCCCTTGATGTGGCATATGCAGTATTGTCAGGAGCAGTCTTTGTACCGATTATTCTTGGATTCTTCTGGAAGAAGGCTACACCAAAAGCCGCTTTTTACTCGATTATCGTCAGTACCATTACGATCCTTATCGGTCTCGCTATCGAAGGTATAACATCGACTAATCCTATTCTTTATGGAATTGCAACTAGTGTTGTTGTGATGGTGGTTGTTTCATTGGTTAGTCAGGATCAGAAACAACAGTTTACCGAGTACCAAGGGAACTTTAAAAGTAGAGCGAACCATATTGATTCGTAAAAAATTTGGGTTTGGAGTAAAGGGTACGAAGGATTGGAAGTAAGATAGAGGGATTAATTATATAGTAAAAGGACCGGATCTTCCCGGTCCTTTTACATTCAATCACATACATCAGAAGATAGATTTTTTATTAGTTAGATAGAACGCTTTTTATTATTACAATCCAACCTTACCCCATGCTGTCTCGATTGTTTTAGCTGCTGAGGAACCATACAAATCAGTAGCGGATTGCATGAGTGCTTGTTTTGCATCTGCAAAGTTACTATTTGGAGTTAGATATTCGGTAAGCGCTCTGTAATAAACCTGTTGAGACTTTTCAACCCCTAGGTCATTAATCGTGTGGTAAGCTGCCTTATTCGGAATACCACTGTTAATGTGTACACCACCCCAGTCACCTTCTCTAGTGACAGGTAAATCTTGATATTCACTCATATGATCGGGCTGGTTGTATTTAGTTGGGTCCGACAGACTTCTTAAAGCATCACCCTCAACGCCCGGTGTGTAAACATCTTCACCAAGTAACCAATCCTCTGTATCAAGGAAATATCCGAATACATCAGAAAATGATTCGTTAAGAGCTCCTGGTTGTGATTGATAGACAAGGTCTGCTTCAGTAGAAGTGACTGCATGTGTTAACTCATGGGCAATAACGTCTAATGAACCAGAGAGAGGGGCAAAGGTTTGTCCATCTCCATCCCCGTAAATCATTTGATTCCCAACCCATGCAGCATTATTGTAATCGTTTCCGAAATGGACACTTGAGATAATATCTGCACCTTGGTTATCATAGCTTACTCGATCAAAAGTTTCATAGTAATAATCAAAAACCTCGCCTGCATAATAATGCGCATCTACAGCCGCCTTGTGTCTTTCTGAATTAAAGTTGTTGTCAGCATCTGTTACGATTTTTCCTGGCAAGTTTGCCTGAGTCCCATTTTCATTATCCATCGTATAAATCGATCCATTCATTGGCTTAGTAGAATCAATTAATTGATATTGATTATCTGATAAAGTCGTATTAATAGTTTTCGTATCTCCCAATACACCGGTTCCAGTGCCTGTTGCCTCATGAACCTGGTTCACAGCTTTAAGTACTTTTCCATTTGCGGCATTGACCCAAACTTGCCAATTACCAGGCTCGGGATTCGCAAATTGTAACTGTACATGATACGCGAGTGTGTACGTCCCATTTTCATGGTAGACTACTAGATCACTTTTTTCAGCAAGAACATCAATACTACCCTTTTTCGTTTTTATTGTTTCTTTAACATCTTTTTGATCCACATCAATTTGGCTCCATGCAGACTGAATTGCCTCTTTACTTGATAGTTTCTTGGATTGCTCTACTTTTTCAGGGGCGTCCGCATGTAATTCGCCATTTGTAGCTAACACAGTACCATCTTTATCAACATGAACCATGTATTGTGAATTACTTATCGGTACACCTTGGATCGTAGGTTGGAAGACATAATGAGTGATCCCGAGATCGTCTTTCGTTTGATCTATTAATTTTAAATGCTCTTCATTTTTTATTTGGAAAATGTCTTTATTTTCTGTAATGAATTTTTTTACTTCATTTTCATTGTTCACTTTTACAGAGGATAAGTTCCCTCGGATGAAGGATGGGTTCTTTACATTCTTACTAATCTTGTCCCATTGGATTTGTGCTCCTGAGTTCATTTTCCATGATGTGGCAGCAGATGCGTCTTGTGGAAGACCAGCTGCTACTAGTGAAGCGGATAAAGCAATACTTCCTATGACTCCAAAAAACGTTTTGTTCATAATATTAACCTCCTTGTGGATGTGGTTAACACAATACCAAAATAATTCACAAAATAAACACTTTTAGGAAAAGTTAATCTATTAGTATTACAAAGACTGGTAAATATTATATTTATATAGAATGATAGTACTATAATTGACCTAGTAAAAATTAATTAAATTAAGGGTATTTTCCTTTTGTAATAAAGGTTTTTAAGTAAAAATATTATATTAAGAAACCAATTAATGGATTATGCAGAATTGTGATATATGGAGTATTTAATAAAAGAATGTGTTGAAGTAATTCGCTAATGAGGTGCTTTTTAAGAGTAGTGGTACTAACAATAACAATTCGTAAATTGCAATAATAACGATTATAAACTTACCGTAAACTTACTTATAAATAGATGAAAAATCACTTTACATCCTAACCATAATCTGGGATACTATCTTAAAACATACGTGAGAATAGTAACGATGAGGAAAGTAAATCCTGCCGTTCTTCTACAGAGAGCTTCAGATTGCTGAAAAGAAGCGAAGGACAAGGGATTGAAAATGGCCTCTGAACTTCACACCGAAATTTACTTTTAAAGAGTAGGCTGTGACGGGAGTTGGCATCCGTTAACAATGTCAGAGTATAAGAGTAGTTTCTTCACTGCTCCGTACTTCATGAGACTGATAGTGTGAGCTGTCAGTGAAATAAGGTGGTACCACGAGAATAATTCCTCGTCCTTAGGCATTTTGTCTAGGGGCGGGGATTTTTTATTGCGCGTTAAGAAAGTATAAAAATATTTTCTATAGTATAAGCGCAGCTAAGGCTCAGCCGGCGCCAAAGGCTTGGCTGAGCCAAATTTTCTTTAATTTTAGGAACTAGAAGGAGGAGTTAGAGTGAACATTTTTATTGGAGGGGCTTGGCCTTATGCGAATGGGTCTATGCATCTCGGTCATGTTGCGAGCTTGTTGCCAGGTGATATTTTAGCTAGGTACTATCGTCAAAAAGGAGAGAAAGTACTATATGTTTCTGGGAGTGATTGCAATGGTACGCCGATTGCGATCCGTGCAAAGCAAGAGGGAGTTACGCCCAATGAAATAGCTGATCGGTATCACAAGGAATTTACAGATTGCTTTACTCAGCTTGGTTTTTCATATGATTTTTACAGTCGGACTAATGGAGATTTCCATCACAAGGAAGTTCAACAGATTTTCAAAACGCTTTTAGAGAAAGGTTACATTTACAAAAACACCGTCGAGCAAACGTATTGCGAAACCGATCAACAATTTTTGCCGGATCGCTATGTGGAAGGGACATGTCCAGTATGCGGTAATGCTGCAAGGGGGATCAGTGTGATCATTGTTCAACCCTTCTCGACCCAGTAGATCTAATTGATAGAACGTGTGAAATGTGCGGTAATCCGCCAATTATTCGTCCAACAGAGCACTTTTATTTTGCATTGAAAAAATTTCATACAGAGCTCGAGAATTTGGTAATTGAAGCAGATTCTCGGAATCTATGGAGGGAGAATGCAATCCACTTAACGAAGCGTTATTTACAGGAAGGACTTCGTGACCGTGCCGCAACACGTGATCTTGAATTAGGTGTCGATGTTCCGATCGAAGGTTTTGAAGGCAAAAAAATTTATGTATGGATTGAAGCTGTATCTGGATATTTAACAGCAAGTAAGCAATGGGCAGAAGAATATAACCAGGAGTGGAAGCCGTTTTGGAGCCCGGAATCGAAAACATACTATGTTCATGGAAAAGACAACATTCCTTTCCATTCGATCATTTGGCCAGCGATTCTTCAAGGGCTCGGAAACCTTAAACTACCAGACCATATTATTTCGAGTGAATATTTGACGATTGAAAAGAAAAAGCTTTCGACAAGTGGGAACTGGGCTGTTTGGGTAACTGATATGATTAACAAGTATCATCCGGATTCTATTCGGTATTTCCTTATCATTAATGGACCCGAGAAAAGGGATGCTGATTTTTCTTGGAGGGAGTTTATTTATAGTCACAATAGTGAATTGCTTGGGGCATTTGGGAACTTTGTGAATCGAACACTCAAATTTATAGAAAAATCGTTCGATGGTGTTGTGCCTGAAACAGAATCTGATTCTACAATGTTTGACAAGGTGTCAGCGTTATATGAAACAACTGGGGAGAAAATAGAAAATGGGGAATTTAAAGCGGGTTTGGAAGCTATTTTTGAGCTTGTTCGTTCAAGCAATAAATATTTTGATGAACAACAGCCGTGGAAACAGCTGAGAGAGGATCGGAAAGAATGTGCAAAAACACTGAATACATGTACTCAAATAATCGCCAATCTAGCTAATTTATTAGCACCCTTCCTTCCTTTTACCGCAGAAAAAATCCGGGACCAATTAGATCTGAAAGAAATGAGTTGGAATTATCTTCAAATTTCATCCCGAAAAATAAAAAAGGTGGAACCACTTTTTGAACGAATTGATGTGAGTAGCATTGACGAAGAACGAAATAAATTAGGAAAATAGAATCGTGTACTTACTACATCCGAAAAATATTAACATTGATCAAAAAATGAGGCTTTATATGGTTCTTTTGAAGGAAAAAACAAACTGTTTGACTGCTTATGTTGCAATCCCATTCTTTTGTTGGTATTATGAGAAAGAATTATTTTTGTTCGATAAAGGATAGTTTAAGTGAAAAGCTTGATATCTTAGTGAGCAAGAATAGTACTACATTTGTGCAAAAGCACTAGGAGGCAACAAAAATGGAACATGGTAAAGTAAAATGGTTTAACGCAGAAAAAGGTTTTGGATTTATCGAACGTGAAGGCGCAGACGATGTATTCGTACACTTCTCAGCAATCCAAAGCGAAGGTTTCAAGTCTTTAGACGAAGGCGAAGAAGTTACATTTGAAGTTGAACAAGGTCAACGTGGACCACAAGCGACTAACGTAACTAAAGCATAAGTCATATATAGTATTGAAGGCAGGCTCTGTTCGCAGGGTCTGTTTTTTTTATACGTTAAGAAAATATAAAATCTTAAAGCTGTGGATAACTTTGATATAAAATTGAAGTAGTTCAGGTAATTCAAGATGAATTAAGAAGCGGTTCCACAGGGCATAGAGTGAGGAACCCGCCGATAACCCACTTTCTTATCTCCCCGATAACTAAATTGAATAATAAAATTCCTCCAATAAAAGCGTTTTTTTCAAAAAATCGAATCAAAATTTATAAAAAGGGCTCTAAAAAGGAAGATTGACGGTCTCAATCCTCAATATTGTTAGTATGTAATGGTTTCCTAATCGTGTATCTGGAAAATACGATCGTAACTCGAGAAATACGGTCGCAATTGGAAAAATACGAGCACAACTCGAGAAATACGAGCACAACTCGGGAAATACGAGCGCAACTCGGAAAATACGAGCACAACTCGAGAAATACGATCGTAACTTGGAAAATTTTAGCGCAACTCAGAAAATACATGCACAACTCGAGAAATAGAATATATACGTCTAATCTTGTAGTCTCAGGATCAACCCGGATGATTTTTTCATTTGCACGGTAAGAAAGCTTTCTATAGTATAATAAGGCGCTCGCCAGCGTTAAGGCTAGGCGATCACCTCTTGGCGACCTTCCAGTGACCTTCGGGGTTATCCAGGGCGCATAAGCTTTTTTTACACGTTAAGAAAGTATAAAAATACTTTCTATAGTATAAGTGCAACTAAGGCGATCGCCAGCGCTAAGGCTTGGCGCTAGCCAAGTTTTCTTTATCGTTACTAATAAAGAAGGGTTGACTCAAGAGTGGGAAAAAAAGGCACTCATGAATCAACCCTATATATTGCAGTAAAAATAAAATGGTTTATAGTATTATAACATAAATTTGAATTTGTAAAGTGAAATACCGCTGATTTATACTGAACCATTCCTGGAGGAGAATATTCGTTATATTTTTTATTGCATATAAAAAGACCATTATCCTGATCAATCCTTTGATTAGATAATCGTCCTTTATGTTTGTTCTGATTCAATTTGTCTTTTTTTGTTTTTGTTGTGCGTGTTCGTAAATCTGCTAATGCATATGTGCCTCGACTTTGTTCAGGGTTTAGCTTGCCCTCTTGAATTCTTTTCTGACGGATTTTTAGTGCTCGGCTTTTTGCCATTGAGCAATCCCTCCCTTTTTAAATTCCCCCAATTGTACCATGGTATTACTGTATTGTATGTAGAAAAACCCACAAGCAACAAAGTTTTTAACTATACTAAGAAGATAAGAAACCATCTGTAGAACCCGAACCCGAAAATGAAATGGTATGATTACATACTCCTTAAAAGAATTTTCAGGTTCGAATACTATAGAATGAGAGTAGATCAATATTTCGGTTTTTTTACATATTGCTTTTATGATTCCCATAATATAGGCTAGCGGAATACACTGTTTTTAGGCGAAAAAAACAGTGTGGGGAATGCCCAGAAGCCTAAAGGTATGATAATATTAATTGATAAACACAAATTAAATTAATATAACAACTACGTAGATAAAACAACTTAGAAAAACAGATTATAAATTTTGTTGTAAGGAGCGTTTATATAGATGAAGATTGATCTTGGGGGCGTTAACGTTAATTACCGTGTCTCAGGTGAAGGGAGAAGCATCCTTTTACTGCACGGTTGGGGTACGAGTTTGCAGAGCTTTGAACCTGTTCATAATTTCTTAGAAAAGAATTTTAAAGTATATTCGATTGATTTTCCTGGTTTCGGTGATAGTCCAGACCCGCCTGAGCCTTGGGATGTCAAAGATTATACGGATATGCTGACAACGTTTATAAGTAAATTAAAAATATATGATCCAATTCTTGTCGGTCATTCTTTCGGCGGAAGAGTTTCCATTCGGTATGCTTCAAATCATCCTGTTCATAAAATTATTTTGGTGGACAGTGCAGGCATCAAGCCGAAACGGAAGATGGACTACTATGTGAAGGTTTACACGTATAAGTTTTTCAAAAATCTACTTAATTTGCCGATTCTCCGAAACTATAAGGAAGACATTCTGGGTAAGGTAAAAGGAAAGATCGGTTCTGCCGATTATAAAAATGTATCAGGTACGATGCAGCAAACGCTTGTAAAAGTTGTAAATGAAGATTTGCAAAGATTTATGCCTGAAATCAAAGCACCGACACTGCTTGTTTGGGGTGAAAACGATACAGCTACCCCCGTCGCGGACGCCCAGATTATGGAGAAGCTGATTCCGAATGCAGGGCTTGTTGTATTGAAAAATGTCGGGCATTATTCATTTCTTGAAAAGTTGAACGAATTCCTTGTTATTATTGATAACTTCCTTGAAAAAGATAAGGAGTGGAAAGATGCTTAGTCTGTTGTTTTTGGTTGGTATTGTTTTCTGGGGTCTTTATACCGCATCAAGATTGCGCAGGGCGATCCATATGCTTCAGCAAAACTCGTATCGAAACGAGCGATTTTTGCGTTGGATGAAGGAGAACCGCAGAAGGGTTTTTCAAATTCGCGACTTCATTCCAATTCTAACTTTCATTGTCGCGTTTGTTGATATTCTAGATAATGTAGCCATTCTTTTGTTTATTGCATTTTATTTGATTTTATATTTAGTTCGAGACACAGGTAAAGAGAAGAAAAAGCTTGCGGTTACTGCTCGTGTGAAGCGTCTTATAACGACTACGGCGATCGTGGTCTTGGTCCTCGGTGGATTAAGCTTTTACTTTGAATCAATACAAAACAAAGCACTCGTGCCTTTACTTGCAACGTTTGTTTTACTAAATATCTTGAGCTTTTACATTGTACTTTTAGCAAACACGATTAACCAACCGATTGAGAAGCAAATCAATCAGGGTTATTTTAACGATGCAGAACGAATTATTAAAGAGTCTCGCAACCTTGAAGTTATCGGAATAACCGGGAGCTATGGGAAAACGAGTACAAAGCACGTCTTGAATACGATTCTGTCATCTCACCGTAATGGATTGATGACTCCTGAGAGTTATAATACAAAACTCGGGGTTACAATTACGATTCGAAATATGCTCCGTCCATTTCATGATTATTTTATTGCGGAAATGGGCGCAAAGCAGGAAAACGATATTAAGGAAATCTGTGACCTTGTCCATCATAAATATGCTGTTATTACTGCAATTGGCGAACAGCATCTCGAAACATTTAAAACTCTTGATAACATTAAGAAAACGAAATTTGAGATTGTTGATACACTTCCGGATGATGGAGTTGCCTTTTTAAATAAAGATGACGCAAACATCATGTCGATGACACCGAAAAGCAATTGCCGAGTCGTTTATTATGGCATACATGCTGATGGCCTTGATTACAAGGCAGAGAACATCATGTTTTCGGCAAAAGGAACCTCATTCAGAGTTGTAAAAGCAGATGGAACAACGATTGAGATTCAAACGAAGCTGCTTGGTGAACATAACATTTACAACATTTTATCGGCCATTGCAGTAGCATCTGAACTCGGTGTTCCGAATGAAAAAATGGCAGTTGCAGCGAAAAAGATTACACCGGTGCCGCACAGAATGGAGATTCGTAAACATTCATCGAACATTACAATTATTGATGACGCATTTAACTCGAATCCAGTCGGCTCGAAAATGGCACTTGATGTGTTGGGGCAGATGGACGGATATAAAGTTCTGATTACACCTGGTATGATTGAGCTCGGTGATGAAGAATATGCCCTCAATAAAAAGCTTGGACAACACGCTGCTAAGGCTTGCGATTATGTAATTCTAGTCGGTAAAAACCAAACAAAGCCACTTCAGGACGGATTGGCAGAAGCACAATACCCTGAAGCTCAATATTATGTAGCTCAAAACCTTGATGATGCAATTGCAAAAATGAATGAGATTGCTAAAGAGAAAACGGTCGTTCTAATTGAAAATGACCTTCCAGATACATTTAATGAATAGGGGATGGCAGTATGAAAATTAAAGTTGGTGTCTTTTTTGGAGGCGTATCAGTCGAACACGAGGTCTCCGTAATATCTGCACTTCAAGCAATTAATGCGATGGACCGAGATCAATATGAACCGATTCCGATCTATATCAGTAAAAATAAAAACTGGTACACAGGTGAAGCCCTCTTTGAAATTGATAACTATAAAAACATGAACGAGCTTTTGAAGCAATGTCAGCGGGTCATTATTACTACTGATGAAAACGGACGCCCAGTCATCCAGAAGCATACAACAGGCATGTTCGGTAAAAAATTGATATCAGAAATCGATGTTGCATTCCCAGTCATTCACGGTACGTATGGTGAAGATGGTGTTCTTCAAGGATTTCTAGAGCTGCATGGCATTCCTTATGTCGGCTGTGATGTATTCTCGTCTGCAGTCGGTATGGATAAAGTGATGATGAAACAGATCCTCCGTGATTCAGGAGTACCAATATTGGATTACGTCTGGTTTTATTCCTCTGGGTGGTTGAATCGGCAGGATGAATTGGTGGCAAAAGTTGAGCAGGAATTAAGATATCCTGTCATTGTAAAACCAGCAAACCTCGGTTCAAGTGTAGGGATCAGTAAAGCGACGGATCGGGCTGAGCTAGAAGAAGCGGTCGAGCTTGCGATGGGATTTGCGACTAAGCTTGTTGTTGAAAAGATGGTTGTTAATTTGAAGGAAGTGAACTGTTCGGTTGTCGGTGATTATGAAGAGGCCGAAAGCTCAGTGTGTGAGGAAGTCCTAAGCAGCACAGATATTTTAACGTATCAGGATAAGTATCAAAGCGGCGGAGGCTCTAAAGATGGCGGCGGTTCGAAAGGGATGGAAAGTACGAATCGTAAAATCCCAGCTGAACTTTCTGATGATGTAACTGCTCAGGTTCAGGGTCTTGCAAAGGATACGTTCCAAATCCTGGGTTGTGCTGGTGTGTCACGAATTGACTTTTTGATCGATAATACCACTGATTCAGTCTATGTGAACGAAATTAATACCATTCCTGGATCTCTGTCTTTTTATTTATGGGAGCCTACAGGAAAGTCCTTTACGCAGTTAACAACGGATTTGGTTCAAATCGCATTGAAGCGCCATCGCGAGCGTGAATCATTAACATTCTCCGTCGATACAAACTTATTCTCTATGCACGGCGGCGGTGCAAAAGGCGGTAGTAAAGGGAAATTAGGATAAGCAGGGGACTCCCTGCTTTTTTTATTTCAAGTAAAGAAAGTATAAAAGTTTGCGGCATGGATGTAATGTCCAGCTTCAGCGCCCAACCACTTGGATCACTTCAGGCCTCCTCCGGCGGCAACACACTGAAGTACTCCATGTATATTCCCACGCAGGGCCGAACTTGTTTGGGCCGAGCCTCCTCGTCGGTCTTCCAGTAACCTTCGTGGCTAAGCAGGGCGCTTGCGTTTTTCTTAAAAAGCAGAAAAAGAATGTAAATAATGGAACAATTCTCCCTTTAAAACGTTTATACTATATACTAGATATAACAAGTGAAATAAAGGAGAGATTATGGGTAATGGAACAGTTAGAGCCGAAGAAAAAGATGAAGAATTTTCTACCCCTGAGATTGAATCTACTGTTCTTGTTTGTCTTTTTATTGTTCGGACTGCTCATCATAAGACTCGGTTTCGTCCAGATTGTCAATGGGGATTACTTCCGGTCGCAATCTGAGCTTACAAAAACGATTGAGGCATCGGTTCAGACCGAAAGAGGGAAAATGTTTGACCGACATGGAAGGCTCCTTGTTGGAAATGAACCCTCATTCGCACTTACTTACATAAGAGTTCAAGGAACCAATGCTGAAGACCATATACACTACGCCCAGAAAATTTCTGAATTCATTACGATGCCAACAGATAAAGTCACGCAATCAGACCTAAAGGATTATTGGATTGCAAAAGAAGGGTTGGAAGAAGCATTTGCTCTAAAATTAACCGAAAAAGAGCTCGAACCCGATAATCTGAGTGATGACGAACAGTATGATCTATTACGTGAGCGGATTACAGAAGAAGACCTCGCTCCGATTAAAAAAGATAAACTAGAAATGGAAGTCGTTGCGATTAAGCGTGAATTAGATCAGGCAACTAATCTCAACATTGCTTTTGTAAAAAAGGGACTAACGACTGAAGAGGTTGCTAAAATTGGGGAGCATCTTGGAGAATTAGAAGGGCGTTTCAGTATTGCATCAACATCTGAGCGTACCTACCCTAGTGGATACACCTTCTTTTTCGGACAAATGGGGGCAATCCCAGCTGAGAGACTCGATCATTATTTACTGAAGGGCTATGCTCAAAATAACGAAGTAGGTACAAGCTACATTGAGAAAAAATACGAAGGGCTTTTAAGCGGAAAAGAAAAGACCTTCACTTTTACAACAACAAAAAGCGGACAGCCTGTTGGTAGCCCAGAAGTCTCCACTGGTAGCCGTGGTTATGATTTAGTATTATCAATCGATATTGCGCTTCAAAAAAGAATCGGTGAAATCCTTGAAAAAAATATTGTTGAAGCGAGAAGTAAGGGAGAAGGGCCGGTTTCAAGTGCATATGCTGTAATGATGGACCCGAATACAGGTGAAGTTCTCGCAATGGTTGGTCGTAAAACGGAAGACGGGAAATTTGTCGATGACTCGTATGCAACTTTACAAAAAGCGTTTGAAGTTGGATCCACTGTTAAGGGAGCAACGGTTCTTGGCATCTATCAGCTTGGAGATAACATTCCATACATTAACGATAAAACGATCAAACTTCCGGGTGCACCTGACTTCAGCTCTTATACGCCAGGTATTGGTTCAGTAAATGACTTGCAAGCACTTGAACAATCGTCGAACGTATACATGGGTATGGCGATCGGTCGTATTGCGGGATTCGAATTCGCCAATATCGGTGGTGCTTATAAGGCAAGAGTCATTAATAATGAACGATACCAAACGACATTCCAAAATTTGCGTAACGTTTACGCACAGGTTGGACTTGGAGTGAAGACTGGGATTGACCTACCTGAAGAAGCACTAGGCTATGAGGGAGCAATTGCAGATAATCCAGGAAAATTACTCTATTACACAATTGGTCAGTATGATACGTACACGCCAATTCAAATGGCCCAATATGTCTCAACAATTGCTAATGGTGGCTACCGGGTTCAGCCTCATTTGTTAAAAGAAGTCCATTATTCGACGGGAACTGATGAAGAGTTAGGACCGTTAATTTCGGAGTTTGAGACAAACGTATTCAATCGGGTAGATAATACAACAGAAGAGATTGAGCGGGTACAAAGAGGATTTTACTTAGTGACACATGGGAGTCAAGGAACTGCTGATGATCTTAGTGATACAATGATTGCCGGGAAGACAGGAACTGCACAGATTGATGGACGTGGAAAATACAATTTAACGTTCGTTGGTTATGCACCTTATGACGATCCAGAGGTTGCATTTTCCGTCATCGTTCCAAACCTGAATGATGGCCATGTTAACGTAGAAATCGCTAAAGAAATTATGGAGGCTTATCAAGATAGTAAGACTCCAGGTTCAGATAAAGATAAGGAAAAAGAATAAGCTAAGAGTGACTCATAAAAACGGGGTCGCTCTTTTTTTCACACGTTAAGAAAGTATAAAAGTTTGCGGCATGGATGTAATGTCCAGCTTCAGCGCCCAACCACTTGGATCACTTCAGGCCTCCTGCGGCGACAACACACTGAAGTACTTCATGTATGTTCCCACGCAGGGCCGAACTCGTTTGGGCCGAGCCTCCTCGTCGGTCTTCCAGTGACCTTCGTGGCTAAGCAGGGCGCTTGCGCTTTTCTTATTAAAAGAGGTAAAACCATTTAGACAAAAAGAATGTGTTCCAGTTGATTTTACCTTAGAATGGTTATTAAACTTGATAAGTTAGGACAAGTAAAGGATGTGAAGCACATGACAGAAAACAATAAAGTTTACGATGTAATAGGGATTGGAGTTGGACCATTTAATTTAAGCCTTGCCGCATTACTTGATCGAGTTCCTGAGATAGATGGCTTGTTTTTGGAACAATCATCTCATTTTGAATGGCATCCAGGGATGTTAATTGAAGGGACCGATCTTCAGGTTCCATTCTTGGCGGATCTTGTCACCCTTGCAGATCCAACAAGCCCTTATTCGTTTTTAAATTATTTACATGAACAAGGGCGACTTTATAAGTTTTATTTTTTCAACCGATTCGATATTCCGAGGCGTGAATACAATGATTATGCTGCGTGGGTTGCTTCTCAATTGGATACGTGCAGATTTGGCAAGCGGGTTGTGGATGTTGATTTTGTAAAAAATGATAATCCTGTCTACGAAATTACCATTCACGATACTGAAACACAGGGAACTGAACGGTTTCAAGCGCGCCATATCGTTCTTGGGACTGGAACTATTCCAATGATCCCGATGGAAACCGACGGATGCTCTTCAGAGGATGTGTTTCATTCAAGTCAGTATCGGTTTTATGAAAAAAGTGCGAAAGAAACGAATTCTGTGACGGTTGTAGGTTCAGGTCAAAGTGCAGCTGAAGTATTTTATGACTTGTTGCTTGATCAGAAGCATTATGATTATGAGCTCACTTGGTATACACGGTCAGCCGGATTCCTCCAGCTTGAATCAGCAAAGCTAGGACAGGAGGTTTTCTCACCGGATTATGTAGCGTATTTCAATGAACTCTCGTTTGATAGCCGAAAAGAGGCATTATCCAATCTAGGACAGCTACGTAAAGGGATCGATCCGGAAACATTAAGGCCAATTTATGATCTGCTTTATCATCGCTCGGTTGATCAGAATACCAGACAGGTGACCATACAACCGTTAACCGAAGTGACATCGATCGAACGGGAACAAACTGAGGGAGCCTATAAACTTAATTGTAATCAATGGCAAAAAGACGAAGCATTTACTGATTCATCGGAAATAGTAATTCTAGCAACGGGCTATAAGCCACATTTGCCTGACTGGTTTCAGAAATTTAGCGAATCAATCGAGTGGGAAGATAAGAAACGATATAAAGTTACAGAGGACTATAGGCTGCTTTTTAATGATAATCGTAAAAATCAATTCTTTACGTTGACTAATCTAGAGCATTCTCATGGTGCAGGGGCGACCAACCTGGGGCTTTCCGTTTATCGAAATCAGAAGATCATTAACTCAATTGCGGATAAGGAAATTTTCCCAATTTCAAAAAGCACGGTATTCCAGCAATTTGGACCAGAGAATCATAATAAGTAGAAATAGGATCCTATTATCAATAGAAACTTCACCAGTGATGTTTATTCAATCGTATTAAAGGAATACTTTTAGAAGTGCGTGTTCAAAGATCGTTATTTTTACCGGACTTTTTGAACACCCTCTAAAAAGAATCAATTGAGAGGAGGCGTTTACGATCAATACTCAATTAGAAGTCGGACAACCTGCACCAAATTTTTCGCTCTCATCCACAACGGGAGAAAAGATTTCATTGTCCGATTACAAAGGGAAGAAACACGTCTTGGTCGCATTTTATCCACTGGATTTTACCCCTGGCTGAATAAAGGAAATCACCTCTTGGAAAGAGGACTTTAAACAGTTTGAAAATAGTGAGACAGAAGTGCTGGCGATCAGCGTGGACCATATTTATGCACATAATGTGTTTGCTGCTAGTCTTGGAACCCTGCCGTATCCATTGCTTTCGGATTGGCATAAGAAAACGGCGAAGGATTACGGGGTATTTGATGAGAAGAATGAAACAGCCAAGCGATCCGTATTCTTAGTTAATAGAGATGGGATTCTCTGTTTCAAAAATACCGAATTTGATGCAAATGATCGTGATCAGTACGTAGAAGTGTTTTCGAATTGTGAACGGTTATGTTATTAAAATAAAAATGTAGTAACGAGTGGACGATTTTCGAGACGTGCGTGGTATGATGATTAAGGTTATAAAATCGAATCAGGAGTGGTACAAGTGGATTTAGATCGTTTACAGCAGCAGATGTCCTTTTTACTCGAAATCGACCAATTAAAAACGATATTGCGTCAGACCTATATCTCGGACCGGTCACGTCAAGAAAATGATGCAGAGCATACTTGGCATTTAGCGATGATGGCACTGACGCTCAAAGAATATGCAAATGAGCAGGAGATTGACCTTCTTCACGTCATTAAAATGTTGCTCATCCATGATCTTGTCGAAATTGATGCAGGGGACACGTTTGCTTATGATATAAAAGGAAATGAAGATAAAGAAAAACGTGAAAAGGCTGCAGCAGATCGTATTTTCAACTTATTACCGGAAGACCAAGCGCAGCACATTTTCGAATTATGGGATGAGTTTGAAGTGCGTGAAACTCCTGAATCAAGGTTTTGTGCTGCATTAGACCGTTTGCAGCCGATGTTGTTGAATTATATGACGGAAGGTGTATCCTGGAAAAAGCACGATATTCGAAAAGAGCAAGTCTTAGCTCGAAATGCCCACATTGCTGAAGGCTCGCAAGACCTCTGGGAATATACCCAATCCGTCATTGAAGATGCGGTGGAAAAAGGCTATTTAAAGGATTAAAAAGCGGGTGGGATAAAAAGTTATCCCACCCTCTTAACTACCTAAGGGTTAATATTAAGTAAGCTGATTATTTGCTGTGCTCCTTAATCTGTTCAGCGATGGTTTCGATGTTCCACTTCATCATTCCGAGATACGTGTCGCCTTCCTTACCAGGTTTACCGAGTGAGTCGGTAAAGACCTCGCCACCAATGGGCACACCCGTTTCCCGGGAGACGGTTTCCATGCTCCTTGGATCAATACTTGTTTCCACGAAAAGTACATTAATGTCTTTTTCATTAATTAAATCGATAACCTGCCTCACTTGTTCAGGTGATCCCTGATTTTCGGCATTGATTTCCCAAATGTATCCTGCCTTAATTTTATAGGCATCACTAAAGTATTTGAATGCCCCTTCACTTGTGATTAAATAGCGCTCATCCTCTGGGATATCAGCAAATGCCTTTTTCGCCTTCTTGTGTAAGTCACTCAAATTATTAATATATTCTTTTGTGTTTTTCTCATAAATGTCCTTATTTTCAGGATCGACCTTAATTAAGGCATCACGTGCATTTTCGGCATATTTGATACCATTTTCAATATCCAACCAAGCATGCGGATCCTCTTGCCCTTCATTTCCTTCAGTCGTTAAGTACATCGGTTCAACACCTTTACTTAATTGAAAAACAGGAGCATCATCGCCGGATTTACCGGTTGTTCCAAGTAACTTTTCGAACCACGAATTTCCTGCTTCCAAATTTAGTCCATTGTAAAAAACAACGTCAGCGTCAGCCGTCTTTTTCACATCTTCAGGTAAAGGGTCGTATTCATGTGGGTTTGCACCAATCGCGACCATGCTGTGTACCTCAACTTGATCTCCCCCTACATTTTTTACGATGTCATAAAGGATAGAGTAGGTCGTTACGACTTGAACCTTTTCCGAGTCGTTGTCCGCTACATCTTTACCGCCACAGGCAACAAGTAACAATGTCAATAATCCTCCAAGAAAAATCAAATAAGTCGTTTTCATTGCTTTACATCTCTCCCTCTAACGATCGTATTTTCCGAGATCGGATAAACCTTTGAATAAACCCGTACTTCGGCGACATTAAAAATACAGCAATGAACATCACTGTGGAAACGAGTACAATCGTTGCACCGGAGGACAGGTTATATGTGAAGCTGAAATAAAGACCAATAAATGCAGCTACGGCACCAAAACCTGAGGCGAGATAAATCATTAACGTGAGTCGATCCGTCAGCAAATAAGCAGTAGCAGCTGGCGTAATTAGCATCGCGACAACAAGTACGATTCCTACAGTTTGTAACGAGGCGACAGTGACCATCGTAAGCATTGTCATTAATAAATAGTGAATGAGTTTCGTCGACAATCCGTAGGCTGATGCCATTGTAGGGTCGAATGACGTCACCAATAATTCTTTATAGAAAAAGTAAACGACCGTAATAACGAGCAATCCGATACCGAGTGTCACCCACATATCAGAAGGTCTAACGGCGAGAACATTTCCGAACAAAATATGATAAAGGTCCGTGCTACTCTTCATAAAAGTAATCAAAATAATTCCTGCAGCGAATGCTGAAGTGAACATAATTCCAATAGAGGTATCATTTTTCAAACGGCTATTTTGGCTGACAAAGCCGATTGCGATTGAGGTGAGTACACCTGAAGCAACAGCGCCGAAAAAGAAGTTGATGCCGAGCATATAGGAAATTGCAACCCCAGGTAACACGGCGTGTGAAATGGCATCCCCCATCAACGCCATCCCCCTTAAAATGATAAAACAGCCGATCACTCCGCAGATGATTCCGACCATAACCGAGGTAATGAGTGCTTTTTGTAAGAATTCATATTGGATGATTGCGTCGACAAAGTTCATAGCTGATTCACCTCTCGTTCATTCATAAAAGCAAGCGGGTTCCCATACGCCTTTGAAATAAGCTTAGAACTTAATACGTCAGAAACTTTACCTTTCGCAATAAGTTCTTTATTTAACAAAACCAATTCATCGAAATAAACATTTGCTTTACTCAAATCATGATGGACAACCAGTATCGTTTTTCCCTCTGACTGCAGCTCTTTTAATATTTGAATAATGGTTTCTTCACTTTGAATATCTACACCGACAAATGGTTCATCTAAAAAGAATAGCTCCGCTTTCTGGGCGAGTGCTCGGGCAAGAAAAACACGCTGCTGCTGGCCTCCAGATAGCTCTCCGATTTGACGGTTACTGAAGTCGTGCATACCAACACGTCTGAGGCATTCATAAGCCCATTCACGATCCTTTTTTCGCGGTTTTTTGAACAATCCAAGGCTAGGATAGGTTCCTATTAGGACGGCGTCAAGAACGTGAATTGGAAAATCCCAATCAATGTCATTTCGTTGTGGAACATAGGCGATCCGTCTTCGAATCTTGTTAACAGACTCGCCCAAAATTCTCACATTACCCTGATCAGAGGGAATAAGTCCTATCATCGATTTAATTAGTGTGGATTTCCCTGCTCCATTCGGTCCGATGATCCCAGCCAGGCTGCCTTGATCAAGGTCAAATGAAATTCCTGTTAGTGCTTGATTTCCAAGATAAGATACATTTAAATCGTTCACGGAAAGCACTGTACTCATTAAGAAAACACTCCTTCCTCCTGCATTAAACTAAAAACATTAACTGGATAAACAAAAGTTTACCTTATGCAACTTTTAAACAAAAAAGAAAATGACTTTTAGTGTCATTCATAATATATGCCTCATTATAAAAAAGTTTCCCTTATACAAAATTTAAATCACAATCAATCTTTTGTCAACAAAAACTAAATGAACCTTTTTAGGTGGAAGGTACTTCTTAGACGAATTTTTTTGAATGAAAGAAGATAGATGGCACGAATAAGGAGGAATCGTTCCCTTTTTGTGCGCAAGAAGCAGCTCGTGGGCACGAATAAGGAGGAATCGTTCCCTTTTTGAGCACAAGCTGCAGCTCAGGGGCACGAATAAGGAGGATTCATCCCCTTTTAGTACAAGATGCAGCACAAGAATACAGCCCTCGGTCACGGTATGAGTATTGATGGATGGAGGAGGAGATCCCTCTGTACCTCCGAAGTTTTCCTGCGAAATCTGTGGAGGCGAAATGTTCTGAGTACTACAAAGGAAAACATGGCGTAGATTACAAGCTATCGGATGTGCTTTGAACAAAAAAGGACCTGAGTGGAGGTGTTCTTCCTTCACTCAGGTTTTTCTTAATCAACTTATTCCTAAAAAAAGGGAAAAAGCAGAGCTTATCGAATACTATTGGAAAGAACATGGTTTAGAGAACCCTTTTCTATTGGAAAAAGCCCTAAAGCAATTATTACCTGACGAAATTCAACAGCGTTGTATCAATGTTTTGCTTAGAATGAGGTGAGTGGTGAAATTATTGCTGATGGAACAAGATATCCTTGTCAATGAATAAAAAACGGGTATAGGAGGAATTAACATGCAACAGAATGCCAAAAGGCTTTATGAGTATCATATTTGGTCCAACAAGAGGGTAATGGAGCATATAAAGGTGCTTCCAAACGAGGTCTTTAATAAGGAAATTCAAAGTGTTTTTCCTTCGATTTCAGAGGTGATTAATCATATCTATATTACCGATCATCTATGGCTAAGCGTCATGGCTGAAGAGGGTTTTGATCAGATTATGTCTTCCGTACAACGTATAACAGAGGAAACAAAAGGGAGAACCCTCGTAGAAATGGAAGCAATGTATTTAGAGTTAACGGAGAGGTTCGTCGGATTTTTACACAAACAAGGCGATTTAGATCGTCCTATGACAATTGAACACCCGCATTATGGACAATTGGAAGTCTCACTTTCTGAACTCATTCAACATGTCGTTAATCATGGTACATACCACCGTGGAAACGTCACCGCCATGCTCCGTCAAATGGGTCATGCAGGTGTGCCAACCGATTATGTATTTTACCTTTATTCGCTCCAAACCAAATAAAATTCAAGTTGCAAGTGGAAGGAATAATGATCGAAATTCGCAAGCTACTTATAAAATCTAGCTTGTCTGCACCTATCAATGGAATGTTCTAACGCCATCGAACATATCTTAGTGTTGGCAAAGGAGGTTTTATAATGGAGCGGAAAAATTATGAAACAGCAGCAGCCTTCGAACATCGTTTTTGGCTACAAATATTAGGGGACCATGCACGTTTTATCTTTAACGCACTTTCCCCAAAAGAAACAGCGGCAATTAGAAAGGCAAATGAATTTATTAAAATATTTGATGAGCTTCTTAACCAATCCCGCAAGCAACTATCCAAGGATCAGCTTATACAGTTAAGTAAAGAAGCTGAAAAACAAGCGAAAAACTTACGTAATTTTAAGTTGAACATTATTGAAAAGCAGTTGAAAGGAACGATTGCCATCCATTTAACACCAACGTTTATGAATCATATGGTGAATGAGTTGGAGGAGTATCTACTGATCTTAAAAGATTTAACGGCAGGGAAGGTACCGCCTATATACCATGAGGTCCACCACCATAAATTATGGTTAGCAGATGCAGCAGGCCATGCCGGGGCAATTAATGACACGATGGATCCCATTGAACGGGAAATCAGAGACAAAAGCAATGAATACCGAAAGATTTTTGAACATTTTTATATGAAAGCAGTCGAAATGGCGGGTTATTTAAGAACTGGGGTAAAAGAATTTCCAGCATTAAAACGATTTAATAACCAGGTGGATATCGAATTAGCTCTTTTCAAGAACTTTTTACGAGAATTAGAGGAGATGGAGCTTTCCGTTGAAGTGCTGAGCATTTTTACACCGTTAATGGCTGACCATATGGCAAGGGAAGAATGCTATTATTTAATCAAGCTTGCGGAATCCAGCGGCATTGAACTTCCTGACTGTGACCCGACAAAACCGAGGGTGAAAAGTTAAGAATATAGAACTTTTATTCTAATCAAAAAATTCTTTGATTTATATTTACAACGCGAATTGAAAAGCATATAATAGTAACAAATCAAAGGAATCTTAAGGAGGTATGTGTTATGTATGCAATCATCGAAATGAATGACTCATTAATTGTATATTCTGCACAGCCCTTTAAGATGATCGGCATAAAGAGTTAATTCTAATTCTCTGTTTATCTCTGTTTATTGATCTATACATCTTAACCATGGGCTGTGCACACGCCCATGGTTTTTTTACATTTAGAACGTATGAAGGACCCATTGCGATAGCCTGTGTGAACAGTCTGTGTCCGCAACGTTCTCTATACCGAAACAATAGTTAAAGGCCATCGGGTACCATTACCGATGGTTTTTTGCGTGAGAGAAAGTTTTTTAGCATTGATGTAATGTCTAGCTTCAGCGCCCAGGTGCGCAGATCGTCGCTTCGATTCTTCCACAAACACAAAAAGCGTGTTATGTTGCAGAATCTCCAGCGCTTGCACTCCCAAGCATAAGCGCAACTTAGGCAATCGCCTTCGCTATGCTTGGCGCTGACCTAGTTTTCTTTATCGCACCTGAACAGGGCGCTTCCGCTTTTCGAATCAAAAACAGGAGGAATTAGAATTGAATTTAACTCAATTAGGTTTTAGCAATGAACGAATTGAACAGGCTGGCGAATGGTTAGCAAAAGAATATGTACCAGGCAGAGTAGCTTTAGAGCACAAGGGTATGTACACTTTATTAACGGAATCTGGCGAATTAAAAGGTGAAATCTCTGGTAAAATGCGGTTTGAAGCTTCAACACGAGAGGATTATCCAGCTGTTGGCGATTGGGTAATGTGTCAGGTCCGGGAAAATGAGCAGTCAGCGACGATCCACTCGATTTTACCACGTTCAAGTAAGTTCTCTCGTAAAATGGCCGGTGTAACAACCGAGGAACAAATCATAGCTACAAACATCGATACCGTATTTCTGGTTAATGCACTAAATCGTGATTTTAATGTCCGACGCATTGAACGTTACCTACTTATGGCATGGGAAAGCGGAGCGAACCCTGTATTAGTCCTCAGTAAGAGTGACTTGTGTGAGGATGTGGAAGAACGGGTAAGGGAAGTAGAAACGGTTGCATTCGGGCTACCCATCCATATCATTAGCTCTGAAAAAGAAGTAGGTATTGATGAACTGTTGCCCTATCTTGCTGAAGGTAAAACAGGAGCATTATTAGGTTCATCTGGTGCAGGTAAATCAACATTAGTGAACCGATTATACGGGCAAGAGATACAGAAGGTAAAAGAAATCAGGGAAGGTGATGATAAAGGGAAACATACAACCACTCACCGCGAATTATTTCTAATGCCGCAGGGCGGGCTCTTGATTGATACCCCTGGAATGCGAGAGCTTCAATTGTGGAATTCGAGTGAGGGATTATCCGAAAGCTTTCAAGATGTTGAGAACCTTTCAGAACTATGTAAATTCCGTGATTGTCAGCATGTAGAAGAGCCAGGCTGTGCAGTTCAAGAATCGATTGCCACAGGTGAACTCTCGAATGATCGTTATAATGCGTATAAAAAATTACAACGGGAGCTTGCCTATTTAGAGCGAAAAAACAATCAAAGGGCACAGCAACAAGAAAAGGCAAAGTGGAAGAAGATCACAAAGAGCATGAGGAGGTAACAATGGTATTTGAAGAAACACTGAAAACGACAAAAAGGGATGAAATGATCGATGTCACTTCTACCGTCAAGTCACTTTTGAAAAAGAGTGACATCCAAAGCGGAATTGTGTATGTATATTGTCCACATACAACAGCTGGAATTACGATTAATGAAAACGCGGATCCGGATGTGAAGTATGATATGTTAATGCGACTTGATGAAATATATCCATGGGAACATGAAAAGTATCGTCATGCGGAAGGGAATTCTGCTTCTCATTTAAAAGCAAGTACGGTAGGAAGCTCGCAGATAATTATCATTAATAATGGTGAGCTTGTGCTTGGTACGTGGCAGGGAATTTATTTTTGTGAATTTGATGGGCCTCGAACCAGATCGTATTATTTGAAAGTATTAAATGGATAAAGAATCAATCATCCTCTTATTAAAAATAAAGAACCTGATTGGATTCTCCCAGATCAGGTTCTTCCCTATTCTACTATTAGAGGTTGTTTAAAAAGGTCGGTAAAAGTAACTAAGGAATTTCTTCGACGTGACACTTTTAACTGGAAATTCCTCCATTTTTCTTCATTTTTGAACAGGCACAATTAAGCTGAAATTGATTTTTCCTTTTGTTTTTCTTCTTTTTTGACAGCAAGGAATCGTTTAGTTTCTGCAACAACGACTCCGGAAAGACCAAGGAGTCCAATTAGGTTTGGTACCGCCATCAATCCGTTAAAGATATCAGCAAGCTTCCAAACGGTTCCAAGCGATACAGTTGTACCAACGAATACGGCAATAACAAACAACAATCGATAATACTTTACAGAATTGTCCCCGAATAGGTAAGAGAAGCATTTTTCTCCATAATAAGACCACCCAAGTACTGTAGAGTAAGCGAATAAGATCAAGCCTACTGTTACGATTAGTGCTCCAGGTGTACCTAAAAAGCTTTCGAAGGTTTCAGTCGTAAGTGCTGCTCCATTCAAATCTCCATCGTACATACCACCCATTACGAGTGTAATTCCTGTAATTGAACAAACAACAATTGTATCGATAAATACTTGAGTCATAGATACAAGTGCTTGGCGAGCAGGATAATCTGTTTTTGCAGCAGCAGCGGCAATAGGTGCAGAACCAAGACCAGCTTCGTTCGAGAATACACCACGTGCAACCCCGTATCGAATAACAGTTCCGATTGCACCACCAGCAACTGCATCACCTGTAAATGCATCAGAAAAAATGAGTCCTACTGCACTTGGAACTAATTCGATGTTCATTATTAAAATAATGAGTCCTCCGATGACATAGAACGCTGCCATGAAAGGAACGAGATATGCTGTAACACGTCCAATGCTTTTAATTCCGCCAAGAATAACGAGACCTGTTAATACCATCAATACTAAGCCGGTAATCCAGGTTGGGACACCAAACGTTTCAACTGCAAGGGCAACCGAGTTGGACTGTACCATGTTTCCGATTCCGAACGCTGCAAAGGCACCGAAAAATGCGAAAAGCACTCCGAGCCATTTTGCTTTTAGCCCTTTATCGAGGTAGTACATCGGACCGCCAGACATTTCGCCGTCTTTGTTTTTGACACGATACTTAACAGCAAGGATTGCCTCAGCATATTTCGTTGCCATTCCAAATAAAGCACTGAGCCACATCCACAGGACAGCTCCGGGACCACCAATAAATACGGCTGTCGCAACTCCTGCGATGTTACCAGTTCCAATTGTCGCAGCAAGCGCAGTCATCAAGGCTTGAAAGTGGGAGATGTCTCCCTCAGATTTTTTGTCCTGATTCTTACTAAATGCTAATTTTAATGAATAAGGAAGTAATGAGAACTGTAAAAAGCCAAGTCGGATTGTTAAGTAAATGCCTGTACCGACTAAAAGTATTAGCAGCCATGGCCCCCATACCCAGCTACTAATTTGTCCAAGTATATCTTCCAAGGTTGATTCCTCCTTTATAGGTTATCTATTTAATATTCTGAAAAATATTGAAAATACCTTTTTCTTCAGAAAAATTTAAGAAAAATCATTATTTGACAGCATATATCAACATAAGTCGTCAAACATCGCATCTATGTGCATTCTTTTTTACGTTCTTAACGTGTAAAAAAGAGCTGCCCGAGTTGGACAGCCCTTGAAAGCTAAATTATCTAAAAATTTGCTGCATAGATGTGATGTCTAGTTGCAGCGCCCAGGTGCTCGAGGTCGCTTCGATTTATGGGCATCACGCTGGAAAACGCGTTCCTGTCCAGAAATCTCCAGCGCTTGTCGCACCTAAACAGGGCGCTTGCACTTTTCTTAATATGTTTTGCTTTTTCTTGTTCTTTTCATGATAAAGCTAATAAGGAGAACAATAATTATCGCTCCAATCAATGCGGGTATGATTGCAAATCCACCAATCATTGGTCCAAACGAGCCGAGTATCGCAGTACCAAGCCATGCTCCTATAAATCCTGCCACAATATTTCCTATAATTCCGCCTGGAACATCTCTTCCTACAATCAAACCAGCAAGCCAACCGATGATTCCACCAACGATTAAAGCCCAAATAATATGCATCTAAATTGCCTCCTTTTTGCAAGAATGTAAAAAATTTTCTGCCTAGATGTGATATCTAGCTCCAGCACCCCAGGTGTTCGAGGTCGCTTCGATTCTTCCACAAACACAAAAAGCGTGTTATGTTGCAGAATCTCCAGCGCTTGCACCACAGGCATAAGGGCAACTAAGGTAATCGCCTTGGCGTTTACCAAGTTTTCTTTATCACACCTGAACAGGGCGCTTGCGCTTTTCAATGATGTCTAGCTACAGCGCCCAGCCCCTCGGATCACTTCAGTCCATCTGCGGCGGCGACAGCCTCCTCGATGGCCTTCCAGTGTCCTTCGTGGCTACCCAGGCCGCTTGCGCTTTTCTAGTTAATTCGGAATGTATCGGTACTTTACCCATCATAATCCACCAGTAAACCTAAGAACCTTTATGTTTGACGGGATACATAACTGGGGAAGTTACATAATAGTAAACGATATTATAAAAGGAGAGATAGTATGACTCAATCTGTATATAAAACACAAGCCAATGGTATTCAAACACAGCCACAGATTCAAAAGAGTAAGGACAAAACCTTTTTATTGAAAGGAATTTTGATTGGTGCTGCAGTTGGAGGGCTTGCTGCATTAATTGATAAAAATACTCGACAAAATGTCCAGCAACGCTCTGTGAAATTAAAGGATCAAACGTCCAACGTATTCCAGTACGTAAAGGATGATCCGAAAGTAATTATGAATACGTTGAAAAATACAATGAATACAACTTCAAAGGCACTAAACGAACTGGCGACAGAGGTAAGAGATGTTATGAAAAAAGTGGATGAGGTTCGTGAAAATTCAATGGAAACATACTCGAGTGTAAAAGATGTTGGGCACGAACTAAAAGATGTATCAGGTAAGGTAAAAGAAGCAGGGAAAGAATTTTCAGACATGAATACAGGTTCAACCAATAAACTAGATACAAACTAGTACAAATTGAACATTAGGGGAGGAGAGGCGCTATGGGAACGATAACAAAGTCCAACACAAAACTTTTTTGGAAAGAGTTTTTCAAACGGGTTCAGGAAGATGGTGTGATGGACTTGTCAGCACAACTGGCTTATTATTTCCTGCTGTCTCTTTTCCCCTTTTTAATTGTTTCAATAACATTAGTAACAGCTATCGTTGATCCCCAGCAACTTTTCAGATTGATTGATGCTTATGGACCTCCAGAGCTGATGGAAATCATCAAGGAAAATATGAATGTTATTAACCAAGGTGGTGGTACGATCCTCTCGGTGGGGATTATCGTAACACTTTGGACCGCATCGAATGGGATGAATGCTGTTATTCGTGCATTGAATAAGGCGTATGATGTACCTGAAAATCGAAACTTTATCGTCGCCAGGGGGGTAGCAATTTCATTAACCTTTGGGATGCTATTTATGATCGTTGTAGCAATGTTGCTTCCTATTTTTGGAGAAATGATTGGGAACTTCTTCATTTACATAGGCTTATCTCACTTTGAACCAGTTTGGAATGCGTTGAGATGGGTCATCAGTACAATCCTAATTGCAGGCGTAATAACAATGATTTATGTAGCTGCACCGAATAAAAAACTAGTAGTTCATGACGTATGGATTGGTGCTGTCGTTGCGACAATTGGCTGGCAGCTTGTTTCATGGGGATTTGCCTTTTATGTAAACAGCTTTTCCAATTATAATGCAACATACGGAAGTCTTGGCGGAATTATAGTATTAATGCTTTGGTTTTACATATCCGGAATGATGTTGATTATAGGTGGAGAACTTAATGCGACCTTAAATAAGTTTCGGCGTCGTACAAATACTTTTTAAGAATATAAATTTTTATCAAGGAAAAACTAATTCTACTCTTAACTAAAGGGGTAGATATTTATGAGTAACAATAAGCAAAACCATAATGTGAAAAACAATAAGAAACACAAGAGTGACAGCAAGCATAAGACAAGTGGTTCTGCTAATAAAAAGAATAATTATCATTGAATATGAGCTAAGGCTGATCCGTGACTCAGTCATTAAGATGATTCCGAGTCAGCCTTTTTTCTTATGTCTCTAATTACATACTTTTATTTAAACGACCTAGAAGAAAAAGTATTCCTATTAGTGTGCAAAAGGTTTTCATTCGAAAATATGGAGGGACTAGTTAATGCGCGTATCAGAATTATTTGTAAAGTGCTTAGAAAATGAAGGGGTTGAATATGTATTTGGAGTACCTGGTGAAGAAAATATCGACTTCCTTGATGCAATGAAGGAATCTCAAATCAACTTTATTACAACCAGGCATGAAACTGGAGCTGCCTTTATGGCAGGGTTATATGGGAAGCTAACAGGTAAACCAGGTGTATGTCTTGCTACTCTCGGCCCGGGGGCAACCAACCTTGTCACCGGTGTTGCAGACGCAAACATGGACATGGCACCAGTAGTAGCTATAACAGGACAAGCAGGGTTGGAGAGACAACATAAAGAGTCTCATCAATATTACGATATTGTCTCAATGTTTAAGCCAGTGACGAAGTGGAATACTTCAATTCGGGACAAAGATATCGTTCCAGAGGTTGTTCGGAAGGCATTTCAGCTTGCAACAAGTGAAAAGCCCGGAGCGACCCATATTGAGCTCCCGGAAGACATTGCGGCTATGGAAGTCGATCAAAAACCACTCGAAGCGATGCCAAATGGGTTGCTACCAAAGGCTGTTGAAGAAACAGTTGAAAAAGCTGCTTCGATAATTAATAAATCGAAGAAACCAATAATACTGGTCGGTAACGGTGTAACTAGAATGAAAGCATCTGAATCGCTACTTCAATTTGTTGAGAAGCTGAATGCCCCATTTACTAGTACTTTTATGGGAAAAGGCTCGATTACATGGGAGCACCCCTTAAACCTACAGACAACTGGGTTACAGGATAAAGATCATATTTCATGTGGAATCGATGACTCTGATTTGATCATTACAGTTGGGTACGACATGGTTGAATACGCACCAGCTGCATGGAATCCTAAGGGTGATAAGCCAATCATCCATATTGACACAAAGATGACGGAAGTGGATTCGCACTATCCTATAAAGGCAGGCCTCGTTGGGAATATTGATGAAAATTTAAATGCATTAACAGCAAAGATTAATAAGCGCGAAAAAACAAACGGTTTCATACAAAAACTTCGCGAGCAAATTTTGGATGATCTTCACGAGCATAACGAAGATCTGTCTTATCCGATGAAACCACAAAAGATTGTAGCTGACCTTCGAGATGTTCTTGACGATGAAGACATCTTGATCTCAGATGTCGGTGCTCACAAAATGTGGATTGCACGTTTCTTCCATTGTATCAAACCTAACACATGCTTAATTTCTAACGGATTTGCTTCGATGGGGATTGCAATGCCCGGAGCAATTGGCGCGAAACTGGCTTCTCCGGATAAAAAAGTCGTTGCAGTTGCAGGTGATGGCGGCTTCCTTATGACCGTTCAGGAGCTTGAGACAATCGTCCGCTTAAATCTGCCAATTGTGATTGTTGTATGGACCGATAACCGATATGGCCTCATTGAGTGGAAGCAAATGAACCACTTCGAACGTAGCTCAGGCATCAAATTTGGCAACCCTGATTTCGTTCAACTTGCCAAATCATTTGGTGCTGAAGGGATGAAGGTATTACGAGCAGAAGAATTTAAACCATTGATGAAAGAAGCCTTCAAAATGAAAAAGCCTGTTGTGATTGATTGTCCAGTCGATTACAAGGAAAACGTCCAACTGTCAGAACGTTTAGGGAATATTATTTGTAATAACTAAAGGACCTAAGGCTAATTCAAATAGTTCGTTAGCTAGAGCCAGACTGCTACTACGTATTTTTCTCAACAATTTACAATTTGTTGGGGAACGGGATGTCTGGCTCTTTTTCCTTATGGTCTAAATAGAATTCTATTAATATTGAGATAGAAGTAGTGATAACCATATAAAGGCAGTCATAAACTGGTTACAGCAAGTCCTTTCAGTATGTTACACTATCCTTAGTTTTGAAGTCGTAAAGAGAGGAAGCACGTCCGGATGCAAATTCAGAATACACCCACTCATCGTAGTTATGCGCGTAGAAAGTGGAAATGGATTGGAACAGTGCTTTTTCTTGGTTATATTACTGTGCTGATCTATTCCACCTTACTGACGTTCAATTATTATGTGTACGGGAAGTCCTTTAACCTTGTCTTATTCGAAAGTATTGAATTAATGTGGAATAGCGGAAACTATTGGCTGATGTTTAAGAATATCATAGGAAATATACTGCTGTTTATGCCGCTTGGGTTCTTACTTCCGTTGATCTTTCGAAGATTGTCACGATTTAAATATATGTTTTGGATTACATTTGGGACGAGTACAGTGATTGAATACTCGCAGTTCATGTATGCAAATCGGATTTTTGATATAGATGATATCTTTCTAAATGGGGTTGGCGGTTTAATCGGACTCCTATTTTTTAAAATATGTGCGTTTATGTACCGGCTTTATGAGCGGAATGTGAAACGGAAATAGACATACTATAGAAAGTATTTTTATACTTTCTTAACGTGTAAAATGAAAGGGCTAACTGCGCAGGCAGTTAGCCCTTTCATTTCTATTATTTGCCGAGTACGCGGTTAACCCGTTTTGTTAGCATTTTCATGCCATCGCCGCCTGCTTGGAAGTGGCGCAGCTTTCCTTCATTATCAAATACATAGTAGGCAGGAACATATTGATTTTCATAGGCATCCGTTAATTTATGCTGGTTGTCTACGAAAATGGGTTGTGAAATTCCATGTTCTGCGGCTACTTCCTTAATCTGATCGATATCAAGATCCTTTTCAGAGCGAGGCATATGAACGGCGATAACGTTTAGTTCGTCTTTATAATCATCTCTGAATTCGTTAATGTTTGGCATAGCATCTTTACAAAGCTGGCAACTAACAGACCAGAAGTGAACAAGAGTGGGTTTGCCCCCGATAAGTTCATCCTTTGATACTTCACCATTTAGCCATTCAGTAGCACCTGCGAATTCAGGCATTTCAGTACGTAATCTCATTTGTATATCGACTCCTTTTTCCATGTTAATTCTAATTTACACGTTTAGAAAGTAATAAAACTTTCNATTCAGGCATTTCAGTACGTAATCTCATTTGTATATCGACTCCTTTTTCCATGTTAATTCTAATTTACACGTTTAGAAAGTAATAAAACTTTCTATAGAGGTTGTTCAAAAAGTCCGGTAAAAATAGCTGTCGAATTTCTTCGTTGTTCGATCTCTCCGGTCCTCACGTATTAATAGCATACGTTCTGGTCCTCGAGATTTTCACGCCTCGAACTTCTCGGCTCTTTTTGTCCTCCTTTTTGAACACGCACCTAGAGTACAAGTAAAACTAAGGCTCAGCCTTGCATTGCCTAGTTTTCTTTGTAATCATTATCACCTAATCACAATTTTAAAACGAATGTGTACGGACGTCAATTTATTAGTCTCAAACTTAGTATTCCTTTGAGTTACAGGGATTAAACGTGTCTTCTAGCCAGTCCACAATTCGTTCGACCATCGAAAGGGTTAGGGTTGTGGTGTGATTAACATCCGAGTATAGCTCTAATGTAATCTTATTCTTGTTCAGATAAGTTGACAGGGCTTTTCGTAAAATTCAACCTGTGTATATACGGGAATTTGCACTAGAAGATTTTTTCCGGTAAAAGGATACGATTACGAACAATAGCAGCATAACTCCGCCGATTGTGTAATAAATGCTTCCTTCTGCAAAATATTCAATCGAGAATCCACCAATGATTGGCCCTAAAATACTTCCCATACTAAAGAAAATCCCTGCTAAGATATTACCTGCTGGTAGAAGGGCCTTTGGCAGGAGATCCGCCATATAAGTGATCCCCATTGAGAACAGAGATCCTAGAAACAATCCCGCAATAACAAATAATCCAGCTAATAGAAGAAGTGATTCAACGAAACTCATCATAATAAAGCTCATTCCACCAATAAAAAGACAAACAACAAGTACGGGTTTTCTACCAACTCGGTCACTTAGCAACCCGAGCGGTACTTGAAAAATTAATCCTCCCACAACAAACGCAGGTAAGAGTATCGTAACGGCCTCTATTCCAAGCCCTTGTCTCAAAGCATATACTGGAAAGTTGCTGTGGACAGCGGTTTCCAGGAATCCATAGCCGAATGCAGCAATTAAACCGACCCATGATAAACGAAAAACAGCCCCGTAACGCTTCCAAGTGCTTTGGCCAGCCATCGTTTGAATGTTTTCAGGATATTCGTTTTCGATTCGAAGTAAAAGTAATAGTGATATCAAACATAATAGAGCTGCAATCGCAAATGGTAGAACGATGTGTATTTCAATTAAGCTGATCATAGTTGGACCAACACCAAATCCTACTCCAAACGAAACTCCATAAATTGAAATGTTTTTCCCGCGATTTCCTTCATTGCTCATTGAGGTTAGCCAAACTTGTGTTGCGAAATGAAAGATATTGTCGCCCATTCCGATAATTAGACGGAGGATGGACCAGAACCAGATTGCTTGCCAGAGTGGTATGAAAAGAATGGATACACAGGTTAATGCAATACCGGTAAGGATTAATTTTTTATACCCAAACTTATGTAAAGGTTTTTCCAAGAAAGGAGAAATCAGCACAATTCCAATATAAAAGGCAGAGGCACTCAGCCCATTTAAACCCGAGGAAACACCTGCATTTTCTAATAAAATCGCAAGCAAGGGCAATAGCATACCTTGTGCAAATCCAGAAACGAATACAACGATAATTAACACATTAAATCGGAAACGACCAGAACGCATAACTTGTACTTCCCCCCGATTGCTGTTACATTTTGATAGTTATGTCATACTGAGTTTATAAGCTATAAAACACAAACTTCTAAAGTATTATACCAAAGTTTGTCATTATAAGTAGGATAGAAAAGGTGAGAACAGATGGAATTTAGAATGAAAGACGGAGGATTTACAACAGATCTCGAATATGGAACATTGAATATTTCTGGAGATGAGCAATATGGGTTTCGTCCGTATCAATTGTTGGTTTCTTCGGTTGCTGTATGCAGTGGTGGCGTATTAAGGAAGGTCTTGACGAAAATGCGATATCCCTTTGAGAATATTACGGTAAAAGCTGATGTTCAACGAAATGAATCAGAGGCGGATCGCGTGGAAAAGATTTCGCTACGTTTTTACATTGAAACGAGTCAGTGGGACGAGAAAAAAATCGAAAAAGCAATGAAGCTAACCCGTAAAAATTGTTCGATGGTGCAATCAGTTCAAGCTAGTATTGAAGTAGTGGAGGAGGCAGAATGGGTCAGGGTGTGAAGCAGTTTGTGTTTCTCGTACTTGGTGCACTCATTCAAGGAATCGGAATGGGAATCTTCTTGTTTCCTCATCACATCCCTTCTGGCGGTGCTGCCGGGATTGCGATTATAAATGAGTACTTTTGGAACATTCCCCTTGGTTGGTCATTGTGGCTTGTAAATGTCCCATTACTGTTTGCTGCTGTTCGTTTTCTAGGTGCGGGTTCCGCTGTTAAGACCATTTTCGCAGTCACAATTACGTCCTTAACAGTTGATATAATCGGATTATCGATGACAAAACCTCTATCTGTCCCATGGGTTGATTTGATTTTTGGCGGATGTCTTTTTGGAATTGGTGTTGGAATTCTATTTCGAAATGGTGCATCCTCAGGTGGTATGGCGATTCTTGCACAAATTCTCTCAAAAGCGTTGGATCGTTCTCCTGGTAAAGTGATGTTTTGGATCAATGGAATTATCTTTTTTATTACCGCATTTGTCGTTGGCTGGTGGATCTTCCTATTCGCGTTTTGTACCCAATTGATCGGTACGAAAATGTTAGACATCGTCTACAAAGGCAATTTCATCAATGTGAAATTGCGGAAAGCTTTCCATATGTAACTCCATAAACGACCCTGCTACACATAAATAGTGGGAAGATGAGCACCCTCTCTGTTAGATAGATCTGACGAAAGGGTGTTTTCTTATGCAAAGATACTACTCGAGAATTTATTGGCATTTTACAGGCTCACCAAAAGGAAACTTTTCTGGTGCCTTGTGTCCTGATGAACTTCTCCAGAAAAGCCACCCTAAATCGGATCACGATTCTGTTGATCTCGTACAATCAATTGTTGAATCCGGAGTGTTGAAAGCAACAGGGGGAGACGAGGTTGGAATATACCAAACAAAAGCCTTTTGCAGCACAACCGATATTCCGATTAAAGATCTAGTGGATCACTCACTATATTATGGAAGAGCAGCAATCGGATTCAAGGCAAATGTCATCCATGATTTGTTTTTGCCTGTTCTTTATTTGTCCTCTGACCATACGAAACGTAAAGAATTTGTGAATAGAGACCATCCATTAAAAGATTTCATTAAGCTAACCGACTTTCAACCTGAAAAAGGACATACCTTTTACCGAGAACGGGAATGGCGACATATTGGTGACTTTCATTTTAAAAAGAAGGATATTGCCGCGATTGTCGTCCCCGATCCGTTTCTAAAAAAGATGCGTGATGTACTTGAACACAAAAATTATCCTGAAGATATTTCGGTTTTATCATGGCGTTTAATTGAAGAGGCGTAATTGGATCAAACGTCCGTTTTAAATGCCTAAAAATGACTGTGAAGCGCTCGTGCAGTCACTTTTCCCTTAATCTTTCACGGATTATGAGACTCAATCAAACGTTTGTTTAATGCGGCAAGATTATCAATCAAACGTTTGTTTGAAAATGAACGCTGAAATCAATTTAACTAATTTTTTCCACTGTTTCTTATTATTCAAACGTTTGATTTAATCGTTCGTTTCCTTATGGTTCTAAGGCTAATCGTCTCAATCAAACGTTTGTTTAAGTTGAAAAATAAACATATGAAAAAATTGGCATGCACATTTTAGCTTTAGTGGAAAAAAATAAGTATATGAAAGGGGTATGTGCGCTTATGAGAAAGATAAGTATTTTGATTTTCTGTTTATGCTTATTACTTGTACCTAACCAAGTTTTTTCAGCAAAAGAGAAGCAAAGTGATAAGGTTTCAATTCCAAATTCAACTGTTTCCATATCAAAGGAAAACACGTATCCGAATGCCACGCAGGATTTACCAGACCTTCAGCCTAGTGAGCTCACGAGGGATATGTTTTCAACAACTGACATCAAGATTGAGAACCCGGAACTTATCCGTCTCTTTAATGAATCCACTATTGCTCCAACAAAAACTGCTGTCGGATATCGAGCTAAGATCTACTTAGGTGAGTGGCCATTGAATTATGAATCTGCAGAAACAAATGTCAATTGGGAGTACAAGAAAGTGAATATCAATCAAGTGGACAATCGTGGTGGACAGGCGGTTCAACAACTGAAGTTCGTACAGGAAAACGAGGAGAAGGTGAGCGGAGGATTAACTGCTGAAATTCCAAGTAGTGACGATGTGAAAAAAATGATGATGATTACTGCTTCGAAAAAGACAGCTCTTCCATTGTCCTTTACTACGATTATTGGAAAAGGAACAAAGAAAGATAATGTTTATAATATTCAACCGAAGAAGGCAGGCTATTTATACGGATATATTCCAGCCGTTAACGAAAAAGGTCGTGTCACATACGGTGAGGTATACATTGTTTTAAAAGGAAGTAAGAAGATGATTGAAGTGAAAAACGTTACCCACCAAGGAATTGGTGCTTGGATCCCTGTTCAGGATTATATTACTCTCCGCTTTAACATGACAAACTGATTTTGTGAGATCGAGGGTGATTCATAATACTAATCCACATAAAAAATGGAGACTGACCACGAGGCCAGTCTCTTCCTTATTTATTTTTAGCTTCGACCCAATGGTCACTCCAACGTTGAATTTCACCTATGACATCCTTTAGTGAAGACCCTTTATCAGTTAGTTCATATTCAATACGTACTGGTGTTTCAGGGTAAACATCGCGCTTAACGATGCCGAGTGATTCAAGTTCCTTCATCCGTTCTGTAAGCATTCGATCACTCATATCGGGGATTTGCTTTTTAATATCTTTAAATCGTTTAGGTCCAGAAAGTAACACACGTATGATAAGCCCTGTCCATTTTTTACCAATAATTTCTATCGCAGCTTCGTATTTTGGGCACATGCTTTCATAGTTCACAATTCATCACCTCATATTTGTTGCTGAGATTGACTCGAGTTTACATGTAAGTTTTCTTTAGTGTACGGTTTCGACTTACTTTTGTAAAGCAATACCATTATGATATGGATGTCCCCAGCAAATCATTCTGGTATGATGGATACGGATAGAAAGGAGTTTTTTGCAAGATGGGAAATGCGATTAATGATAAAGAGACACAAATGCACTATATACAAAACCGTATGGATATGCTCTTAAAAGTTCTTGATGCGATAGATCCAAAAACAGCTGGCGTTGAAGAGATTGACCGTATTATCGGAATGCTTGATGAACTTGAACTAAAGTGTAAGCAGTTTCGACATGATTGGGAAGAGTAATTATGACAAATTTTATAGTTAATTTGTTATAATAAAAATAGATTAATTATAGTGTAACCAGTAATTTAATTTCGCTTACAAATAAGTATTATTTTTATAGAATAGTTTCAATTAGTGCATAAAAAAAGGGCGACAATTCTTGAAAAGGGGTCATTGGGGAATGGAGAAATTAAAAGATAGTATGTATAAGTTGATCGTTGAAACGTCGACTAACCTTCCAAAGGATGTCCGTAGAGCGATCGCGAAGGCAAAGGCTCAGGAAAACGCTGGCACTCGTGCAGCGATGTCTTTAGATACAATCAGTGACAATATTTTAAAGGCAGACGAAAATGTATTGCCAATTTGTCAGGACACAGGACTACCTACTTTTAAAATTAAAGTGCCTGTTGGAGTGAACCAACTTGAAATCAAAAAGGCAATTAAGGAAGCTATTACTGAGGCAACTGCAAACAGTAAATTACGGCCGAATTCGGTTGATTCATTAACTGGTGCCAATAGCGGTGATAATCTTGGCGATGGCACACCTGTCATTAAGTTTGAACAATGGGAGAAAGACTATATAGATGCTCGTCTTATCCTAAAAGGCGGCGGTTGTGAAAATAAAAACATTCAATATAGCCTTCCAGCGGAGCTAGATGGACTTGGAAGAGCCGGGCGTGATCTTGACGGAATCCGAAAGTGTATCATGCATTCCGTTTATCAAGCTCAGGGTCAAGGCTGTAGTGCAGGATTTATCGGAGTAGGAATCGGCGGGGATCGTACATCAGGCTATGAGCTGGCTAAAGAGCAGTTGTTCCGTTCCGTTGAAGATACAAACACAAATGATGACCTTCGTAAGCTTGAAGAGTATGTAATGGATAATGTGAACGAACTCGGAATAGGTTCAATGGGCTTTGGCGGTGAAACGACGTTGTTAGGTTGTAAGGTTGGTGTCATGAACCGGATTCCTGCAAGCTTTTTCGTTTCTGTCGCTTACAATTGCTGGGCCTATCGTCGTCTTGGATTTAAGTTAGATGGTGAAACAGGTGAGATTCAAGAGTGGTTCTATCAGGATGGGGAAAAGATTGATTTTAAAAAGGAAATGGAAAAAGCGGCTGCAACTCTTGAAGGACAGGATGAAGTACGTGAAGTCGTTCTTGAGGCACCAATCACTGAGGAGAAGATTCGAGAGCTTCGAGTTGGGGATGTAGTGCGAATTAACGGTGTTATGCACACTGGTCGTGACGCGATTCATAAGCATTTAATGTCTAACGACGCGCCAGTCGATCTGAATGGTCAGATCATTTATCACTGCGGTCCGGTTATGAGGAAGGATGAATCTGGTGAGTACCACGTAATGGCAGCAGGTCCGACAACAAGTATTCGTGAGGAACCATATCAAGGGGACATCATGAAAAAATTCGGAATCCGTGCTGTGATCGGTAAAGGTGGAATGGGTCCGAAAACGCTGAAAGCACTTGAAGAACACGGCGGCATTTACCTGAACGCAATTGGCGGTGCTGCACAGTACTATGCGGAGTGTATTAAAAAAGTGGATGGTGTCGATTTACTCGATTTCGGTATTCCAGAAGCAATGTGGCATCTTCAAGTAGAAGGATTTACAGCGGTTGTTACGATGGACTCCCACGGGAAAAGCCTCCATCAGGATGTTGAAAAATCTTCGTTAGAGAAACTAGCCCAGTTTAAAGAACCGGTATTTAAATAAAATGAATGTTTGGAAAAGCGGAGGACTCTAAGTATAGGAGTCCTCCGTTTTTTTAATAGGAAAGTATAAAATTTGATGCAAAGATGTAATGTCTAGCTTTAGCGCCCAGTTGCTCGAGGTCGCTTCGATTTCTGGCATCACGCTGGAAAGCGCGTTCTTGTCCAGAAATCTCCAGCGCTTGCACTAGCATAAGTTCAACTAAGGTAATCGCCTAAAAAGCGTGGCGTTTACCAAGTTTTCTTTATCGCACCTAAACGGGCGCTTCCGCTTTTCTGTATTGGAAATCGATTCCTCGTATGTATAGCTGAACAATATTCAAACTAAATGTAAGGACATACAGAGGGAGAAGATTTCTGTGCTAAAACATTTTATTGCCGCATTCCTTGCAGTTGTGTTGGTATTAATGGTTCCACTGAACGGAAATGCTTATTCGAACGAAAAGCATGATTGGTTTTTTAAACGGAGCAAGGATCATCAACCAGCAACAACAGAATCGGAATTTATTGAGCTTTTAAAAAAGTACAATGGATTTTTTATTGGGGACACAAGTGAAAAAAATCTTTATTTAACATTTGATAATGGCTATGAGAATGGATACACAAAACAAGTTCTAGATGTTTTAAAAGAAAAGAAGGTCCCAGCAGCATTTTTTGTTACGGGGCATTACTTAAAGGACCAACCAGAACTGGTTCAACGGATGGTAAAAGAAGGGCATATTGTTGGGAATCACTCGTGGCACCATCCGGACTTAACAACAGTTAGCAATGATCGTTTAAAAGAGGAACTTCAAAAGGTGGAAGAAGCATACCGAAAATTAACGGGACGCGATGATATGATGTTTTTGCGACCACCAAGGGGAGTATTTAGCGAACGAACTCTTGCTTTATCTGAACAAGAAGGTTACATCAACGTGTTTTGGTCACTGGCCTACATGGATTGGATGACGGATCAACAAAAGGGTTCAGATTATGCCTACCGTAATATCATGAAACAAGTTCATCCAGGAGCGATCATGCTGCTCCATACTGTTTCTAAGGACAACGCAGAAGCTCTAGCCCGCGTCATCGATGACTTACGTAAACAAGGCTACACATTTAAAAGCCTTAACACCCTTGTAGCAGATGAAAACCTTCTCGGCGCAAATAAGATTGGACAGGGTAATCTCCAACCCCTAGATTGAAGGAGAACAAACCTTCAATCTCAAGATTAAAACGGAACGATTGAAGGGGAATTAACCTTAAAGCTAATAGACGAAAATACGTGTTGAAATGACTGTTATGGAGGGTCAGGTTCGGTAAAGGATCGCAAAATTAAAGCGGTTCTTTACATCTACCTGACCCCTTTGATGTTAATGGGCCTTCATGTGATATAATGAATCCGATTCTACAAAGACGGAGTGTTAGGATGAACACAAAAGATGTACACGTAAAAGTTGGGGAAACAATCCCTGTTACAATAAAAAGACTCGGAATAAATGGAGAAGGGGTCGGATTTTATAAAAGAAAAGTAACATTCATCCCGGGAGCCCTCCCGGGTGAAGAGATACTTGCCGAAGTTACGAAAGCCTTTCCTAATCGCATTGAAGCGAGTGTAAAGTCAATAAAGAAACGATCAGAAGACAGGGTGAAACCGCCATGCCCGATCTACGAAGAATGCGGAGGCTGTCAGCTCCAGCATCTTCAATATGAGGCTCAGTTGCGTGAAAAGAAGGATATTGTACGCCAGGCTTTTGATCGGTATACGAATTACAATGCGCATCACCTTCCGTTGAAAGATACGATCGGCATGGAAGATCCATGGAATTACCGAAACAAAAGTCAACTTCAGGTTGCAAAACGAGATGCCTCAGTGATCGCGGGTCTATATGGAATTGGTTCTCACAAGCTGATCGATCTAACGAATTGCATGGTTCAGCATCCCGAAACAACAAGTGTCACGAATGAGATTAAGTCGATTCTAGAGGACCTGAACATTTCCATTTATAATGAACGAAAGCGCTCGGGTATTGTGCGAACCATTGTGACGAGAGTAAGTTTTCAAACGAAGCAGGTTCAAGTTGTTCTGGTTACAACTCAGCGTGATATTCCTAAAAAAGATCTTTTAATAGGTGAAATCAAAAAACGCTTGCCACTAGTCGTTTCGCTTTTACAAAATATCAACGGTCAAAAGACGTCTGTTATTTTTGGTGAGGAAACGATTCATCTTGAAGGTGCGGAAACGATTCAAGAAACGCTAGGGGATCTGTCTTTTGAGTTATCAGCTCGAGCATTCTTTCAATTAAATCCGGTTCAAACAGTCAAATTATATAATCAAGTTCGTAAAGCAGCTAAACTTACGGGTGAAGAAAAAGTCGTCGATGCGTATTGCGGAGTAGGAACGATTGGTCTTTGGCTCGCAAAGGATGCAAAAGAAGTTCGCGGGATGGATGTCATTGAAGATTCGATTGATGATGCCACAGAGAATGCAATAAAACACGGATTTACAAATGTTCAATATGAGACGGGAAAAGCAGAGTATTGGCTCCCTAAATGGTTAAAAGAAGGCTGGAAACCTGATGTTATCGTGGTCGATCCTCCGAGAACAGGCTGTGATCAGACGTTTTTAGATACAGTCAAAAAAATCAAACCGAAGAAATTGGTCTATGTTTCATGTAATCCATCGACTCTGGCAAAGGACGTAAACTTCTTATCGAAAGCAGGATTTAAAGTAGAGCGGTTACAGCCTGTAGACATGTTTCCACATACTTCACATGTTGAAGTTGTAGCTTCTTTAACTTTGAAATAAAAAGAAAAAAGCGTTTCGAGGATCCCGTGAATCAGAGATCTTCGAAACACATTCAAGTTTGGTATTATAAATTATCGCTCGGAATAATGGGCAGCAGGATATGTGATGGATATTTTTTGCTATGATAAATGAGTTGATTCGCTTTCTGAACATCCGTACTATCCTTCATTGTTAAACCTGTATTCGGATTCGCGTCAAACCTCGGAAAATTACTTGAGGAAACTTCAACACGGATGCAGTGGCCAGGAAGAAAAACGTTACTAGTTGCCCATAAATCAATTTCATACTCAATTACTTCTCCACATAAATCCGTCTCTGGGTGGTAACCGTTTCGATATCGGGCTCTAACAATGCCATCGGTCAAATTATAAGCAGTCCCATTGGGCATGACATCGACCAGCTTGGCGGTAAAATCAGTATCCTTCGCATCTGTAGAAGCCCAAAGCTTAACCTTCACTAATCCTGTAACCTCAATTGGCTCCTTAATAGGTTCTGAAGTATAGACTAATACATCTTCTCTCTCCTCGAGCACTTTCTGGTCACGAGGTCCAGTTGTGTTTACGCCATCATGTAATGTGCCGCCGCCATTAGATGGTACCGGATGTTCGGGGTCATATACGAATTGATCAACATGATCTTCAGTTGGATTTTCAGTGGATAGCCTTCCATCACCAAATCGCGTATTTGCCCCACCAGCACTATGTAGGTAGTACGGGGTGTAGGATGTACGTGCAAGTGGCCATTCTTGTTCGTTACGCCACTGATTTACACCCATAACAAATATTTTTACAGGTGCCTCATCGGTAATGTGTGTTTCTTCTCCTTTAAGCCAATGATTGAACCAACGCAAGTGGAGGTTTGTCAAATCTTCACGCAAATCAATCCAGTCTTCTGATGCGTGTGCACCGAATTTCCGGTCACCAATCACCGAACCAAAATCACCATGAGCCCAAGGACCAATTATGATCTTTTGATGTTTTCTTGCCTTTTCACTGCTGGCTTTCTTGCACATTTCAGTATAATTTTCAATCGTAGATAGGAGTAAGGAATCGTACCATCCACCGACATGATACGCAGGAACATCTATTTCGCTATATTTATGAACAATACTCGCTCTTTCCCAAAAATTATCCTCTAGGTCATAATTTAGTAATTCAAAGAAAAATTCAGCTATGCCGAGTTCTTTGATTGGAGGCCATTTTTTAATGGGGAAAAATCTGTACCATTCTTCTATTTGGTTAATATTTTCTGCTAACCTTTTCATAGCCTGCTTATAAGATACAGAGTCATCTTTGTAGGCTCTTTTTAAAAGATCAGGTACGATCGATTCTAGATACCAGGTTTCAGAAAGCCCCAATCCATAAGCTCCGTTTTGATAACTGCTTCCTCTTCGTGGATCATTCAGTGCCTGAGCAGGGAAGATCGCATTCAAATGTGGAGGCCGTTCAGTCGCAGCGAGAAGTTGTGTGAAACCGTAGTAGGAGAGACCAAACATGCCGACTTTACCAGAGGAATAAGGTAAAGAAGCCGCCCATTCGACAGTATCATAACCATCTTTAGCCTCGTTCACAAAGGGTTGAAAATCACCTTCAGATTCATAACGACCACGAACATCTTGTATAATCACGACGTAACCATTGCTTACAAGACGATTCGTATCTATGTAACGATGTGAATAAAACGGAAGGTCTTTGCCATAAGGAAGGCGAGTGATCAATACCGGGAACTTCCCATCTATGTTAGGTCGGTAAATATCTGCATACAGCACAGTACCATCCCGTAACGTACATGGTACATTCTTTTCTAATAAAATTTGTGTTGATTTCAATTCAACCGTCCCCTTTAGTAAATATTATCGAAATCCATTCGGGTTTTACCAAATGGACTTCGACAAAATGTATAATTTTAGCATAGATGTAATGTCTAGCTCCAGCCCAGTGACCTTCGGGGATACCCAGGGCGCTTTCGCTTTTCTTGCATGTTAAGAAAGTATAAAAAATACTTTCTATAGTATAAGCGCAACTATGGCGATCACCTGCGCTAAGGCTTGGCGCTAGTCAATTTTTCTTTATAAGTAAAGAAAGTATAAAAGTTTGGCGGCATGGATGTAATGTCCAGCTTCAGCGCCCAACCACTTGGATCACTTCAGGCCTCCTGCGGCGGCAACAGCCTCCTCGTCGGTCTTCCAGTGACCTTCGTGGCTGAACAGGGCGCTTACGCTTTTCTATCAAGCTGGCTTTTTATCTTGTTTTAGACCTTTGTTGTTTACCGGTGAAAGTATACGTTCTAGCCAACCCATACCGATATCAGCTATGACCGCCATTAGAGCTGTTGGGATTGCACCGGCGAGAATAATAGCTGTTCCATTGGTAGCGTTTGTACCACGGATGATAATATCACCTAAGCCACCAGCACCGATAAATGTTCCAATAGTTGCAATACCAATCGCAATGACTAGGGCAGTTCTGAGACCAGCCATAATGACCGATAATGCTAAAGGTAATTCCACCATTCGCAACACTTGGAATTTGGTCATCCCCATCCCACGGCCAGATTCAAGCAGGGCGTTATCTACGTTACGAATCCCGGTATACGTATTTCTCAGAATAGGCAAAAGGGAATATAGGAAAAGTCCAAAAACAACCGTATTTGCCCCAAGACCCATTACGAGCATGAGTACCGCGAGCATTGCAAGAGCAGGTATTGTTTGGATGATGTTCGTTAGTGAAATGACTACCGCGCTTAATCGAGCGTTTCGGGCAATAAAAATGCCGACGGGAATTGCCACCAATGCGGCAAATAAAACACCATAAGCAGACATTAGAAAATGTCGTGAAACTTCTTCCCATACATACCCAATATTTTGTGAATAGTAATACCACAAATCCTCTATGATATCCAAGGGTCATCACCTCCTAGTTAGTTTGTTCAAAGTAATTATTCTTCTCTAAAAACTCTTGTGCGACGATTGAGGGTTCTTTCATTTTTACATTAGCCTGATAGTTCATCTTTCGCATTTGTTTAGTATCTATTGTGTCTGCCAACTTCTTAATAATGTCACGAAGTTCAGGATGCTTCTTAAGTACTTCATTTCGGGCAACCGGTGAACTATCATATGGTGGGAAGAGATGTTTATCGTCTTCTAATGTGACTAGATCGAATGCCTCAAGGCGCCCGTCGGTTGTATAGGCTAGTACAACATCCATTTCATTGCTCTCGACCGCCTTATACACTAACCCGATTGACATTGGAAACACGCGTCCAAATTCATATCCATAAGTCTCCTTGAATGAATCATATCCGACTCCAGGACGTTTGATCCACGCACTGTCTACACCTAGTCTCAGTTCTGAAGATATTGGTTTAAGGTCTGAAACAGTTTTCAAGTTTTTCTTTTCTGCAAGTTCACTTGTTACTGTAAAAGCGTATGAGTTAGCAAAACCGTATGAATCAAACCAGGTTTGATTAAACTGTTCTTGGAATTCTCTTTTTACGATTTCGAGAGCCTTCTTAGGATCTTTGATTGGCTCCATTCCAAGTGCACCAACGAGATCCGTTCCTGTGTATCTTGTTGCTGTTATATCAACTTCACCCGCTGTCATGGCTTCATGCTGAACAGTAGAAGAGCCCATGTTTGTTATCATCTCAGTCTGAAGGTCAGTGTAATGTTCCACCATCAAGCTAACGATATTACCCATGATCGCCGATTCGGCTGTGCCCAACGTTCCGATCGTTATCGTTTTTTCTGCAGGCCCGCTCAATCCTGGAAGTGAACAACCACTGAGTAAAGTCAGAGAAAGCACGACCGCAATCAATGATTTTCTATTTATTTTAAACAATTAAGTATTCCTCCTTTCTAAATCGCTTCTTGTGAATCCCTAAGGCCTTTAGGTGTTGCTCGAACCTCAAGACGACCGAGAAGTAAATCAGTAATAAGTGCTAATAGAGTTACTGGAACAGCACCTGCAATAATTAGATCCGGACGATATAGGTTCAATCCATTAAAGATATAATCACCGAGACCTCCAGCACCGATAAACGAAGCAAGTGTGGCCCAACCGATCAGATAGACAGTTGATACACGAATCCCTGCCATAATTATCGGAACTGCCAATGGGATTTCAACGTTCCAGACGCGCTGCCAGCTGCTCATTCCCATGCCGCGTCCAGCTTCTAATAGACTTTGATTGACATCTTTGACACCGGTATATGTGTTTCTTAAGATTGGCAACATTGAATAGAAGAACAACGCTGCAATAGCGGGGACTTTACCGACTCCAAGAAGTGGGATGAAAAAGGCGAGAATGGCAAGACTCGGAAACGTCTGAACAACTCCAACCGTTCCAATGACAAAAGCGGCAACCTTTGGAATGCGTGTTAGCGCAACACCTAGTGGAATCGCAACAATAACACCGAGTGAGACGGCAATCAATGAAATATAAAAGTGTTCCCACGTTTTAAGTAACAATTGTGCTCCATTATTTGTCAAAAACTCCATCAAATCAATCAGCTCCTTTCTATTGATGGTTCATAGAGAGATTTTCTTCATCGCCCCAGATCGTATCGTAGACAACATCGGCAAGATTTGCTCTTGTTACGATACCAATTAATCGGTGGTTTGCTTCGACAACAGGAACGTACTTCATTCCCCTCTTCAGAATCTTGTGGATTGTATCTCGTAAAAGTGTTTCCTTTTCAACCGTATATACGTTCGTTTCCATAACGTCGCCGACTTGCACTTCCTTTTTACGATTCCGGTCAATGATTTCAATATCGATAAATCCTTTCAGAATTTGCTGTTCATCAACAACAAGCAGTGAATCGACTCGACGGTTTTTCATTAGTTGGATTGCCTCTGACAACGTTTTGTCCTCACCTATTGTTGCTGGTTCTAAACTCATAATCTGTTCGACGGTTTGAATATTCGGTCTAGCCTGAACCAATCGCTCTTTACCGATAAATTCCTCGACAAAATCATCTGCAGGGTTTCGTAGGATATCATCAGGGGTACCGACTTGTACCAGTTTTCCGTCGCGCATGATTACAATTCGATCAGCTAATTTCAGCGCCTCATCCATATCATGTGTAACAAAAACAATAGTCTTGCCAAGCGATTGTTGTAATTTCTTAAACTCTTCCTGCAAAGAATCTCTCGTAATCGGGTCAAGTGCTCCAAACGGCTCGTCCATCAAGATAAGTGGTGGGTCAGCGGCAAGTGCTCGTAGAACGCCGATTCGTTGTTGCTGTCCTCCACTTAGTTCATGAGGGTAACGGTCTAAGTATTCTGGATCCATATCAACAAGCCGTAATAATTCTTCTGCACGGGATCGACGTCGTTCTTCTGTCCATTTCAATAGCTTTGGTACAAGTGAGATGTTTTCTTGAATCGTCATATGAGGAAATAATCCAATTTGTTGGATGACATAACCGATTTCACGTCTAAGCTGTACCAAGTTTTTTTCTAAAATGTTCTCTCCTTCTATATAAATGCTTCCATCCGAAGGCTCAATTAAGCGATTGATCATTTTCATAGTCGTCGTTTTACCGCAACCACTAGGCCCAATAAAAACAACAAATTCCCCTTTTTCTACTTCTAACATCATATTATCTACTGCCTTTTTTCCTCCATCGTACACTTTTGTTACATGGTCGAATTTCAGCAAACAAAAGCACCTCCATTAAATTCCGAATTTTGTATTTTGCTTTTTAGAGGATGTTCAAAAAGGATCCAAATGATAAACGGCGAATTTCTGCGTTACTCGGTTTTTCCGGTCCTCATGTATTAACATCATACATTCCGGTCCTCAAAACTGTCGCGCCTTGAACTTCTTGTTTCTGATTCGTCTACTTTTTGAACACACACTTTTAGAATCCCCCGAACTTTTTAGCAATGATTAAAGTATAGAGTAAAAGACGAAAAGTATAAACCTTATGTACTGTACATATAATCCATAAAGTTTGTAAACTTTATATTGTACAAAGGTTATAAAGGGGTTTATTTAAAATCCCTCTTAATTTCTCCGGAATACTTAGAAATACTCGTTTTCGATTTTTATTGTGGTATGTTACATTGTTTTATATTGGTACATGAAGTGGGAGGAGTCCACGTATGGAAGGGAAAACGTTTGATAAATTAAGAAAAGCTGAAGACCAATTTGTCGAAAAAATTGCTGATAATATGCAGACGTTTGGTGTTTCATCAACGGTCGGTCGTGTCCTCGGTACGATTTATATGAACAGGGAGCCGATGACATTGGATGAATTATCAGAGAATCTAGGAATGAGCAAAACTCGTATGAGCCAAGTTGTTCGTGAAATGCTTGATCTTAATATCGCCGAGAAGGTTTTTGAAAGAGGTGTACGAAAAGATTTATACAACGTCGAGCGTGACTACTATCAAACCTTTATTTCATTGTTCACTTCTAATTGGCACAAAGCCATTAACAAAAGCAAAATGTTCGAACAAAAGCTGCATCGTGAATTAGTAGACTTGCAAGAGGATGAAATGGTTAACGAAGAAATGGAACAAAAAATAAATGAACTACTAATAGAAACAAAAGAATGGGTGGAATACTATCACTGGATAAGTCGGTTAATTGATTTCTTTGAGAGCGGAGAAATCTTTGAGCATGTTCCGAAACATACAACGAAGAAGGATTAGACAGGAGGAGTCAACATGAACAAAAATGTAATCATTACCTGTGCGGTAACAGGCGCAGGAGAAACGACTAAGAAAAGTTCACATGTTCCAGTAACACCAAAGGAAATTGCTGATTCATGTATTGAGGCTGCAAAAGCCGGTGCCGCCATAGCACACATTCATGTCCGTGATCCAAAAACAGGTGGGATTAGTCATGACAAGGCACTGTTTCGTGAAGTAGTGGAACGTGTCCGCGAATCCGATACAGATGTAGTCCTTAACATTACCGCAGGGGGTGGCGGTGACTGGATACCTAGTGATAATGATCCTACCGTGGGTGGACCTGGTACTGACATCCAGACACCTGAAGAACGTCATGCACCTGTAGCAGATTTATTACCGGAAATTTGTACTCTTGACTGTGGCAGCCTCAACTTTGGAGAACAAATTTATATTAGTCCGACAGAGTGGTTACGCAAACAAGCAAGTCTCATTCAAAAAAGCGGAGTAAAAGCGGAACTTGAGTGTTTTGACACCGGACAAGTTCGTTTTGCTAAACAACTGATTGACGAAGGTCTCATCGATGGTAATCCGATGTTCCAATTTTGCCTCGGCATACCGTGGGGAGCGGATGCGGATGCTGAAACGATGCTTTATATGCGTAATAAAATTCCGGAAAACGCCAGTTGGTCAGCCTTTGGAATTGGCCGCATGCAAATGCCAATAGCAGCACAATCCGCACTTCTAGGCGGCAATGTCCGCGTAGGTTTGGAGGATAATATTTACTTAGACAAAGGTGTTCTAGCTACTAATGGTCAATTAGTTGAAAGAGCGGTAACAATGATAGAAGGTTTGGGAGCAAAGCCGATGACACCCCAAGAAGCACGTGAACATCTTGAATTGAGAAACCCACATAAAGGGGTTAAGTAATTATGAGCGATATGAAACATGCAATTAAACAGATAACGGTTGTCGGTACAGGTGTAATTGGAAACGGCTGGATTGCCCGCTTTCTTTCACAAGGATACGATGTAATTGCTACAGACCCTGCAGAAGGAGCGGAATCGCGAATGCGTATGGCCGTGGATAATGCTTGGCCGGCCCTTGAAAAGCTTGGTCTTTCCGAAGGTGCCTCACGGGAGCGATTGCGTTTTGAACCCAATCTTGAGAAAGCTATAGCAGATGCTGATTTCATACAGGAAAATGCACCAGAACGTGAGGAATTGAAACGCAAACTATTATCCGATATCGATCGAATTGCAAAGCCGAATGCTATTATTGCTTCTAGTACTTCAGGATATATGCCAAGTACGTTGCAGGCAGATTGTAATAATCCGGATCGTATCATTGTGGCTCATCCATTTAATCCGGTCTATTTAATTCCACTCGTCGAACTTGTGGGTGGGAAGGATACTGCACCAGATACGATAGAAAGAGCAAGAATATTTTTTGAATCAATACAAATGAAGCCATTGGTTGTTACAAGAGAAATTGAAGGACATGTAACCGACAGGCTAATGGAAGCCATTTGGCGAGAAGCATTACACCTTGTTAATGACGGAGTAGCAACAACTGAAGAGGTCGATGCTTCAATCGTTTATGGACCAGGTTTACGTTGGGCGTTAATGGGTCCGTTCCTAACACTTCACCTAGCGGGTGGCGAAAAAGGGATGCGCCATATGCTCGAACAATTCGGTCCTGCTTTAAAGCTTCCTTGGACAAAACTCGAGGCACCTGAGCTTACAGATGAACTTTCCGAAAAGGTCATTGAAGGCTGTGAACATCAGACTGAAGGCCATTCAGTGGCTGAACTCAACCAACGAAGAGATGATTTTCTAATTGAGTTACTGGAATTACTCGAGAAGTATTGGCCAGCAGCAAATTTAAACGGAAAGTTATAAAAAATAGGTAATCAACAATAAAAAGGAGAACCAGACATGAATCACACTGGAAAACCACTGTTAGAAGGCCGTGTCCGTTCGGAATGGGTTGATTATAATGGTCATATGAACGATGCTGAGTATGCACGTGTATTTAGTATGGCTGTAGATCGTTTAATAGAGGATATTGGTATCGATGAGGCTTACCGCAATCATTATCAATATTCTATGTACACGCTTGAGACACATTTGTGTTATCTGGCTGAAGCTCATGAAGATCAACTTATTCGGATACAAGTGCAACTGCTGGATCACGATTCAAAACGATTGCATTTATTTTTTGTCATGGAGAACAACGAAGGAGAATCTCTAGCAACTAGTGAACAAATGCTGATGGGAATGGATATGAAAGAAGGACGGCCTGCTCCATTTCCCGAAGCTATTGAAGAGAAGGTCTCGGAATTGGCTAAAGCAAATGAGGGAGTGCCGATTCCCGATCAAGCGGGCAGAAAGATTGGGATACGCCGTAAACGATGATTCAAACCTAAATGTTTAAAAAAGTATAAATAAGAATGACCCTTCGGACTCTTCAAATAGAAGAAGTGTTTCGAGGGGTTTTTGCACGTTAAGAAAGTATAAAAATACTTTCTATAGTATAAGCGCAACTAAGGCTCAGCCGGCGCCAAAGGCTTGGCATTACCAAGTTTTCTTTATCAGTTAAAACATTGAGTTATAGTTTATCCCCAGTTCATCCACAGAATTTGTTAATAAGTCCACAATTGGAGATAGTTATACACATTTACATAACTGTGTTTCAACATAGTTATGCACATTAATCACCGTTTGTGGATAAAGTTATACACAACGTATGAAGTTTTCCACAAATTAAAAGAGACTTGCCGGGGAAGGGACAAGTCTCTTCGTTCAGTCTTAACAGAGGTTGTTACTTTCTTTCTCGACGATTTGCCGCAGCGGCTCTTTCTTGAGCTTGCAGATCGTTTGAGTCAGCAAGTTCTCGGGAAAATTCCACATCACGGCCGTTCTGAGGAGCCATGTTTTGCTTGTTTTGTGCGTTTTCACGAGCACGTTTATCTTTTCCCATGAGTAAACCCTCCTTAGACGCTTGGTGAGAGGATGACCTCTCGCTTATTATGATGTACATAAACGCCGGAACTATAAGAGGAAAGAATGGGAAATGGTGTGAATATGTGGTTAGGGCTTTCCACAAACATTATATCGATCACAGATCATTATATCGACCACGCATAGTAATAAGGTCCCGAATTTAGTGAACTCGGGACCACATTTACCGTAAAGCTATGCTAAAAACTCCATAAAGAAGGGAGTACGGAGTCAGGCACCTCCGACACCACATTTGGTCGCAACAAACCTACTTGTTGCTAAATGTTCTGTCAAACCGAGAGAATGAGTCACCCCAACACCCTTCAATGTATTAAGCTTCGCGAATAATCTCTTCTGTGGCGGCTTCGCGTAATGTGTATAGATGATACGTGTCACGCTCGATCTGGAACAAATCATAAATTTCCTCAGTGTTATTTAGTTGTTGATAAATATCTGGTCTCGCTTCATTAGCGATCGAAATGTATTGAATCTTTTGAGCCGCACGCTGAGAGCGAAGATTTGTTTTGCGAATACGCATAAAAATGGTTTGTATTCCTTTTTCGAAAAAGAGTTCGTGGAAGAAATCCTCTTTAGCAGGCTGATTGTAGCCTTTTCCATGATAAGGTTTTCCGAGCCAAGTTCCTAAAAAGCCGCACTGATCCTGAACATCAAAAAGATTATTCGTCCCAATTGGATTTTGCCATTCATCTAAAATTGTTCTTGAAATGATTTCGCCACGGTCTTCTGCTTCAATTGTTTGCTTTGTTAAAAACATAAATTCCTCTAGAGAGCTTGCCTTTTGGCGTACAAAAGGGAAGACCTCCGGATCCACCATTAAGTCGAACAGAACATGACACTCAGAAAGATCACGCTTCTTTAACACGCTCAACATCCTTTCCTAGAGGGTAGATCTATTCCACCCTCGAATTAAAAGTTCTAATTCGGGGTGGGAATCGAACCCACTAAGACCAGATGTACTGGTGGCGCACCAATTGCCTTCCCTAGCAATTTATTGAATTTTAAATAGGGATTTTCAAAAAGTGACCAGCGAAACGGTATGTGTATAAGTCGGCTATGTCAGAATGTGACATTTGAGCCGATGTTGTTCCTCGTCGACTTTTTGAACGAATTTTATAAGCTAATCATAATCGATTTTTTTCAAAAAGAAAACATACTTTTTTAGCATGTTAAGAAAGTATAAAAATACGTTCTATAGTACCTCTAATTATAAATTGCATTTAAGGCAGATGTAAGGGTGGGATATTGAAATTTGTATTCATAGTCTAGTGCTTTTTGTGGATAAACCTTTTGACCATCTAATATTAACGTACTCACTTCACCAAGAGCACCTCTCATCAAAAAATCTGGCGTAGGGAACCAATGGGGTCGGTGTAACGTTCGTCCGAGTATTTTTCCGAAATCATTCATTTGCACTGGGTGAGGAGAAGTGGCATTTAATGGTCCTTTTATAAAATCATTCTTTATTGCGAATTCAATTAATCCGACAATATCATTTATATGAATCCATGAGTACCATTGCTCACCTGAACCGATAGGCCCGCCGGCAAAAAGTTTGTAAGGCAAAACCATTTTGGGCAACGCGCCCTCATCGCGGTCAAGTATTAAACCAAATCGAGTATATACAACTCGAACTCCAAGCTCAGTCGATTCAGCTGCTTCCCTTTCCCATTTGCTAGTAACATGGGCTAGGAAGTCGTCGCCTGGTTCTGTGACTGATTCATCGAACGTTTTTGTTTGGGATGTTCCATAGTAACCGATAGCCGAAGCATTTACTAATACAGACGGCTTGTTTCGCTGAGCTTTAATTATTCTAAAAATTTCCTGAGTTGCACTTATTCTGCTTGCGAGGATCTTTTCCTTTTTTGCTTCAGTCCAGCGGCCGTTAATCGTTTCGCCAGCTAAATTAATGAGAGCAGTCATTTGAGGCAGGTCAGAGACTGGATCACTATCATCCGTTAGCCATTTTATATAGGTTACGTTATTTATTTCGGGTTTTCCAATAGGATTTCGGGTTAAGATATATACTTTATGTCCCTGACTGGTAAGGTGGTAGGTTAATGCTTGGCCGACAAATCCCGTACCTCCAGAAATGGCGATATTCATGTTTGTTTCCTCCCTGTACTTGCTATGCTTATTTTTGTATTCGCTCTACAATCCCTTTTCCCTTTAATATCCAGATTGAAAAGTTCGGCTTTGTGGTTTGGATCAGCTTTTTAAATATTCAAAGTAAGCTCAGAAGGTATGCTAAACTGGGGAAGAGGTGTTCATAATGAAAATTACGAAGATCACGGTTCAGAAGAAGAACAAAAGTCGATATAATGTTTTTGTCGATCGTGGAAATGGTGAGGAATTCGGATTTGCGATTGATGAAGATGTTTATATTAAATCAGGTATCCAAAAAGGGATGGAGCTTACGGCGAAGGATGTTTCCGAATTGGAGGCAGAAGATGAGGTCCGAAAAGGCTTTAACCTAGCTGTGAATTATTTATCGTACAGGATGAGGTCCTATAAGGAGATTGTTGATTATTTAAAAAAGAAGGAAGTCCCCGCAGTGGCAATTGAAGCAATTATGGAACGACTGCAAGGATTCAATTACATAGACGATCTTGAATTTGCAAAAATGTTTATACGTAGTAAAGTTGCCACGTCCCAAAAAGGTCCAAAAGCTCTTGTACAGGAATTGAAATTAAAGGGTGTACCACAAACGATCATTGAAGAGGCAATTCCTGTTTATCCTCAAGAGGAGCAAATTGAATCAGCGACAAAGCTTGCCATCAAAAAAGCAAAACAGAGCCAGAAACTGAGTGAGGTAGCTGTGAAACAAAAGGTCGGGCAAATTTTACAACAAAAAGGCTTTGCATGGAACATTATTGAACAAGCATTAGAAAAAGCCTCCCTTGAAAAAAATGAAGATGAAGAAAGGGAGGCATTGGATATACAAGCTCAAAAAGCCAATCGGAAGTATAGCAAATTCTCTGGTCGAGAATACAAACAAAAAATGAAACAGTATTTGTACAGAAAGGGATTTCCATTAGAGTTAATCGATGAATGGCTAAATAACAACGAACTTAACGATCAATAAATATTTCGGCTTGTCCATTATTCTGTTCAACAATTAGCTCCGCCACATGATCCGAGCTTTTCAAACGGGAAGGGTCCTTAACATGTTCCGTTTCATCCCAAAATGGGGTGTTCATTCCACCCATATATACGGCAGTAATTCGTATTGACGTACCTTCTAGTTCTTTAATTAAGCTTTCTGTAAAACCTCGTACAGCATATTTGCTTGCAACATAAACCGATTCATTTTTCTTACCACGAAGTCCGGCAGTGGAGATGATGTTCATTACCTGTCCTTGACCTTGCTCAATAAGCGAAGGGAGTACCTTTTTGGTCAGGTTGATCGTTCCTTTAACATTTGTAGCTAAAACCTGATCGATTTCCCCATCGGAGTAAGTATTAAGCGGGCCAAAACAACCGGTACCAGCATTGTTGATGAGGAGATCGATACGCTTTTCATTTAATAGTACCTGGATCGTTTCTTGTACCTCTTCACTATTCGTTATGTCACAAACAACCGGTGTTGCGCTACCTCCCGAGTTTTCCACTTCATTTTTTACGATATTCAATGGTTCAACCCTTCGGCCGATAAGATAGATATGGTAGCCCCTCATTCCATGCTGGATGGCAAGGCTTCGACCTAGTCCCGTTCCAGCACCTGTAATGATGACATTTTTCATTGTAATCACTCCAAATATTCTATTCATTAGATGTTAACGGTAAAAAAATTCGAATCTGTTTTTCTACACGTATCATAATGCTAGCATATCTCTTCATTTACCTAAAGCCTCGACAATTAACCAGTTGCGCTGTCATACATTAAACGGTTGCATGCGCTTTTCTTTTAAGTAAGTATAAAAATTTGCTTTATCGATGCGATGTCTAGCTCCAGCGCCCAACCACTTGGATCACTTCAGTCCCCTTCCGGCGGCGACAGCCTCCTCAGTGGCCTTCCAGTGACCTTCGTGGCTAAGCAGGGCGCTTCCGCTTTTCCATGATGTCTAGCTCCAGCGCCCAACCACTTGGATCACTTCAGTCCCCTTCCGGCGGCGACAGCCTCCTCAGTGGCCTTCCAGTGACCTTCGTGGCTAAGCAGGGCGCTTCCGCTTTTCCATGATGTCTAGCTCCAGCGCCCAACCACTTGGATCACTTCGTCCCCTTCCGGCGGCGACAGCCTCCTCAGTGGCCTTTCAGTGACCTTCGTGGCTAACCAGGGCGCTTCTGCTTTTCATATGGCATAGAAATGTTTATTCCTCTATAATTAAAGAGAATTTGGAGGTTTTAATTAATGGAAAAACGATATAGTGATATGAGTGAGCATGAATTACATGAGGAAATTAGTTCGCTTACTGAAAAAGCGAGGAAATCAGAACAGCTTGGAATTGTAAATGAGTTGGCTGTTCTTGAGCGGAAAATAGCGATGGCTCGCTGTTATTTACTAGACCCATCCCATTATAAGCCAGGTGAGGTTTATGAGCTTATCAACGATCCTGGCCGTGATTTCACCATTGATTACATGAATGGAGTTTTCGCTTGGGGATATAGAAGTGGAGAGAATGAGCTAGAAGCATTTCCTATTTCAATGCTTCGTTCAAAATAGTAAAAAAAAGGACTGACTCTACCTAAAATGTGAGACATGGGCATAGCCATTACACATCCTATTGGTAGAGTCAGCCTTGTTTGTTGCAAAATAATATGAGCTAAGAGCGTTTACGTGTTTCAACTTTCAAAACGTGATTGTGTAAACTCCGTTGCGTTTCTCCGTTTACCTGTTGGTAGGAGTGCTTCGGGTTTGCACGTGGTGATTGGAAAGGATCTTCATACATCGGAAATAGACGGTTTTGATTCCCTTTTTCCATAGTAGACAACTCCTGACAAAGTATCATCCGGATCAGTTTTGATTGGAACGTCTCATCCGTTCATCAGGATGAGTTTGTGTCGTTCCATTGGCTCGTTTAGACGCATATTCTTCTTTAGCTCGGGGTTCGCCCGATGGGGAAATCCGATTAGGAAAGTTTTTTGCTTTATTACGCATTCGTAACATCTCCCTTCTAATCGGTACCCTTAGTATGATGTGAAAGTACATCGGATATGTTTGTGAATTATTGACATAGGTTTCATTTTTTCATTAGTTAATTCGATGTCACAAGCTCAAGCTTCCGTTTAAGTGTTTTTTCACTATAAACCCAACCGGTAAAGGAGCTTAGGTTCCTTAATCCCTTATCTAGCCGGACAACTGCAACGAATGGATAGTGTCCCTTTGAGCGGTATCTTAAATCGATGAATCGAACTTCATATCCGTCTTCAAACTCCTCAACTTCCCACCGATAAACTGGCGAAAAGGATAGGAATGCTGCAAGGTTGGAATCCTTTTTAGCTGCGTTAATAATTGGATCGTCAGGAACAGGAATACGATCATAAACGTCATGTACTGTCAATTCATCGCCCTTCACTTCCACGACATGAAACTCCTTTTCGCTCATGACTGCCACATGCTTTTGACTCCAGCGCATTGTGGGACAAACAATCACATTTTCAGCATTTGGAATTTCCTTTTTTATCATGTGTATCGTATGTTGTTTTGAAAAGTATCGCCATATATAATAACCAATCAATATACCGTATATTGACAGGAATGTGTACCCGGGGTCGTAGCCTATGAACCATAGTACAAACCCGAAAATATGAGCAAAGAAAATAAACGGATCGAATATATTAATCATCCCGAGTGCAACCCATTTCCTCTTAAAAGGATGAAGTGCTTGTGTTCCATACGCATTAAATATGTCAACAAATACGTGTAAAAAGACAGATAAAAACGTCCATAACCACACATGTAGTAAGTCTGCCCCAGGAAAAATCATTCCGAGAACGCCAGCAATCAAAAATGGCCATAAAATTACAGCTGGTATTGAATGAGTGATGCCGCGGTGGTTACGAATATATACAGCATTGTTTCTTAATTTAAGTATCGTATCAAAGTCTGGGGCGTTTGACCCTATGATCGTCCCGACTAAAACAGCTTGAGTTGTAACTGAATCCTGTGCAAGTACAGGATCAATGGTGGCGAGTCCGCCCAGTGCAATACCCATAACTATATGTGTACCGGTATCCATTAATTGTAGAGCCTCCTTGGTTAGCGGTTCAAATTCGGATTCGGTTTAGAATATGCTCAAAAGGTATACGTATTTATATTGTATCCAATAAACTGTAGTTCGATGGGTAGCGATTTAATTTATGTCTTAAAAGTGCATTTAGTTTATAGTATAGTGGTTACGTTGTATGGTTTGGTCTTCTTAACTAAATCAATCAAATTTGTGCGGTTTTATTTATTGCTATACATTATTTTATCACGACGGGGGTTTAATGTTGAATAAAAAAGTTTGTCAGAAACTTAAACTTTCAATAAATATAGAAGGATTTCAATCAGATTTATTATCCTGGTACAGCGCTAACCATAGGAATCTTCCATGGAGAAAAGTACGGGATCCGTATAAGATTTGGGTTTCGGAAATTATGCTCCAGCAAACAAGGGTTGATACAGTAATTCCATATTATGAACGATTTATGGAGTTGTTTCCGTCTCCGGTTGCTCTTGCTGAGGCAGAAGAAGAGAAGGTATTGAAGGCATGGGAAGGTCTTGGCTATTATTCGAGGGCTCGAAATCTTCAAGCAGCAGTACGTGAGGTAAAGGAGTCCTACAACGGTGTTATTCCAGATGACCCAGTGGAAATTCTTTCGTTAAAAGGTGTAGGCCCGTATACGGCAGGAGCAATTTCAAGTATTGCTTTTGGATTGCCAGAACCAGCAGTAGATGGCAATGTTATGCGAGTATTATCAAGGATTTTACTAATTGAAGACGATATAGCCAAACCACAAACACGAAAAAAGTTTGAAGAAGCAGTTAGGTTACTGATTTCTCAGGAGAATCCTTCTCATTTTAATCAAGGGCTAATGGAACTCGGAGCGATGGTTTGTACTCCAAAATCTCCGTCTTGTTTGCTTTGTCCAGTTCAAGAGCATTGTAAAGCCTTTGATGAAGGGATTCAGGATGAGCTGCCTGTTAAAAAGAAGAAGATTAAGAAAAAAACAGTCCCGATAGCGGTCGCCTTACTTACAAATGAAAATGGTCATACCATTATAGAAAAAAGACCTGAAAAAGGACTCCTAGCAAACCTTTGGCAATTTCCATACCACGAAACAGAGAGCGATAAGGGGGATCAGGCTGAACAATTAAAAAATGAGTTAGAAAAACGCTATCCGATCACAGTCGAGTTGGACGAGCATTTGATAAACTTTCAGCACGTTTTTTCACATTTAACATGGAAGCTAGCTGTTTATTCTGGATCGTTTAAGGAAAATGGAACTATAAATGGACCGAAAGTAGTTAGTAAAAAGGAAATGGAAAAGTATCCATTCCCAGTATCCCATCAAAAGGTTGCCGCCCTCTGGAAATGGGAATAACTTAACATGTGAAAAAGGGTTGACCGATTAGATCTGGCACTACCAGATCTAATCGGTCAACCCCTCATAAGTAATTAATCGTATTTAGGCCTTGTGCCATGGTTCCAATCTGCTTCTTCCCGATGTAATCCACCACGATGTTCAATTTCTTCAATGATTTCACGATGAATGGATACTCCCTCACTATTTAAATAAGGTGTCATTTGTTGTAGTGAGTGATGAAAAAATGCTAATTCCTTATCCGACCATTCGGTTTTGGACATCATCGAAAGCTCCGTCATATCTCTCCCTACATACATATCTGTCATACCTCCTCATAAGGTGGTCAAAAAACGCCATTAACTTGCACTTTTTTTGAACCTTTCATTATAACTACTGTACCCGCCCACACTGATTTTAATCTTACCTTTTTCACTTGGTTTATGACTGGAAAATGGTACATTTCAAAAATGCGGATAGTACATGTATCTGTTGGTTAAATTATTTGTGTGGAGGTGAGACACATGGCTAAACAACAACAACCAGGCCAACAACAAAAAACTCAAGCTGGGACAAACGTTCAACAGGTAAAACAAAAGAACGCTCAAGCTGGTCAACAACAAGCTGGTCAACAACAACAAGCTGGTCAATTCGCTGCTGAATTTGGTAGCGAACAAACAAACGCTCAAGAAGTACGTCAGCAAAACCAGCAGTCCCAACAACGCAAAAAGTAATAACCACACTTCCTAAAGCACCCTTGGCATCCACTGTCAGGGGTGTTTTCCTTTGCACGCAAAAAAAAGATAAAATTTTGCTGCAGAGATGCGTTGTCTCTAGCTTCAGCGCCTAGGTACTCGAGGTCGCTTCGATTCTTCCACAAACACAAAAAGCATGTTATGTTACAGAATCTCCAGCGCTTGTCGCACCTGGTCAAGGCGCTTCCGCTTTTCTGCACGTACAGTATTTCTTGTATGTTTCAATATTCTGTTGAAGGAAACAATTTAAGTGTGACGAAAACAATGAAGTAAGTAGAAAGGGTGGTGATTACTCAATGTGTGGTCGATTTACACTGACAGCAGAAATTGACCTTCTTATGGATTGGTTTGAAATTGATGAATGGGCAGATAATAATCTACAACCGAGGTTTAATATTGCGCCGTCGCAAGACCTTTTAGCAATCGTATCGAATCATGGGAAACGTCGTGCTGGTTTTTTAAAATGGGGATTGGTTCCGACTTGGGCGAAAGATCCTTCAATTGGTAACAAAATGATTAATTCCCGTGCTGAAACAGTTATGGAAAAGCCTAGTTTTCGAAATGCGTTTAAAAGGAGAAGGTGTCTCATACCTGCAGATGGCTTTTATGAATGGAAAAAGGAGGGGAAGCAGAAACAACCGAAGTATATCCAGATGAAGAATAAGAACCTGTTTGCTTTTGCAGGATTGTGGGAAAAGTGGTCGGATGAAAATGGAAAAAGCCTTCATACGTGTACGATTTTAACTACAAAACCAAATGAACTGATGGAAGACATACATAATCGGATGCCGGTCATACTTCCAAAAGAGGACTATTCTACATGGCTTGAATGGGGTGGTTCTGCAGAGGGATTAGATGATTTACTACATCCATATAACACTTCAGAAATGACCGCACACAACGTTTCAACGCTCGTTAATTCACCATTAAACGATATTGCTGATTGTATCGAAGAAGTGTAATCTCGTGCACATTCATTTTCATTTATATGAAGAAGGGATATAATAAAAGGAGTTTGCATTTCATTTCGCTGTTGGATTAGACAGGGATGAAAGCAGTAAATTATTAATACATTGATACGATAAATATACAGGCTAAAGAAAACTTGGCTAGCACCATTCCTTAGCGCAGGTGATCGCCGTAGTTGCGCTTATACTATAGAAAGTATTTTTATACTTTCTTAACGTGAAAAAAAGAAAGGAGATTATTATGTCTTTTCCGACCACAGGAAGTTCAATACAAATTCATAGTTATAAACATAACGGACAGCTGCACCGGGTTTGGGAAGAAACCATTATCCTGAAAGGAACTTCCTCTGTTGTAATTGGCGGAAATGACCGTATCATCGTTACTGAGTCAGATGGAAGAGAATGGCGCACGAGAGAACCAGCCATTTGCTATTTTAGTTCTGATCAATGGTTTAATGTCATTGCAATGCTTCGTGAAAATGGAATCCATTATTACTGTAACCTTGGAACTCCTTTTACTTATGATGAAGAGGCCTTGAAGTATATCGATTATGACTTAGATGTGAAAATTTTCCCTGATATGACCTATACGTTGCTTGATGAAGATGAATTTGTCCTACATCGTAGAGAAATGGATTATCCGAGAGAGATTAATGACATCATGCGCCGAAACCTTGATCAATTGTATTCATTAATTAATCAACGGAAAGGTCCTTTTGAACCTTTTTTTGTAGAAAATTGGTATGAACGGTTTTTAGAATATCGGTAACAATGGGAGAACCCAGATGAAGGAGAAGCCTCAGGAGGTGAGGACAACGGATAGCATTAAAAGATACTTGAAATTCGTTGGCCCATATCGGAAACAAATCATCATTACCATTTTTATTGGGATTTTTAAGTTTGGTATTCCTTTATTAATTCCTTTGATCTTAAAATATATAATCGACGATGTCGTAAACGCGGATATTAGTATGGACGAAAAGGTGAGCCGCATGTCTTGGGTACTTGGGGGCGCCTTTTTTGTATTTGTAATACTAAGACCACCAATTGAATATTATCGCCAATACTATGCACAATGGACAGGGAGTAAGATTTTATATGATATCCGTGATAAGCTCTTCAGTCATATTCAGCGGTTAAGCTTAAAATTTTACTCGAATACGAAAGTCGGCGAGGTTATTTCTCGAGTTATTCATGATGTTGAACAAACGAAATCTTTTGTTATTACTGGCCTTATGAATATTTGGCTTGATATGTTCACAATTGTAATTGCAATTGTCATTATGATGACGATGAATGTCTGGTTAACACTTGTTGCGATTTCGTTACTTCCTTTTTATGGATTGTCGATAAAATATTTCTATAGTCGGTTGCGGCAGTTAACGAAAGATCGCTCTCAAGCACTTGCGGAAGTACAGGGGCATCTCTACGAGAGAGTGCAAGGTGTAACAGTGATCCGAAGCTTTGCACTTGAAGATTATGAACAAGATCAATTCAATGTACGGAATACGAAATTTTTGGATAAGGCTTTAGACCATACATCTTGGAATGCGAGAACTTTTGCTGTTGTAAACACGATCACAGATATTGCTCCACTGCTTGTTATTGGTGTGGCCGGTTATTTTGCAATCAATGGGCAAATAACAATTGGTGCGATGGCTGCGTTTGCGGCATACATGGACCGTTTGTATGGTCCTCTACGCCGCTTAGTCAACTCTTCAACAACTTTAACTCAAGCGATTGCTTCAATGGACCGCGTTTTCGAGTTTATGGATGAAACGTATGATATTGAAGATAAAAAGGGAGCAAAAAAGCTTGAGCATGTTGACGGAATGATTACATTTGATAACGTCTCGTTTCGCTATAATGATGAGGAACGTGATGTCTTAAATAATATTAACCTAGATGTACATGAAGGAGAAACGATTGCATTAGTTGGAATGAGTGGTGGAGGAAAATCAACACTTATCAGTTTAATTTCGAGATTTTATGATGTTACAGCGGGTAAGATTCTCCTTGATGGCGAGGACATTCGAAATTTCAAAGTGCGTACTCTAAGAGATCAGATAGGTATGGTGCTTCAAGATAATATTCTTTTCAGTGAATCGGTCAAAATGAACATTAAAATGGGAAATCCAGATGCAACAGATGAAGAAGTGATCAAAGCAGCTAAAGCAGCCAATGCTCATGATTTTATTAAAGGATTATCTCAAGGATATAATACAAAAATTGGAGAACGGGGAGTAAAACTTTCGGGTGGTCAAAAGCAACGACTTGCAATTGCCAGAGTCTTTCTGAAAAACCCACCGGTTCTCATACTTGATGAAGCTACTTCAGCTTTGGATTTAGAGAGTGAACACCTTATCCAAGAATCGCTTGAAACGTTAGCCAGAGATCGGACTACATTCATCGTTGCCCATCGCTTGGCAACAATCACACATGCTGATCGAATTGTCGTTATAGAAAACGGAAGGATTGCGGAAATAGGAACCCATGAGCAACTTATGAAACAAAAGGGGAGTTATTACAATTTGTTTACGGTTCAAATTTTAGAAGGTTAATAGGAATTTTCAACTTTCCTTATCACATAATTCTATGAACTAGTATGAAAGGACTGGCCAAAAGTGATCAATACTTTGCGGGCCAGTCTTTTTGTTTTCGTTACTCTAAAAAAGAATAAAAAGTGGACTCTTATCCACTTTAAAGTGAATTATCCAATCGTAAAAAGAGAGAATTTTAATTTCTGGAGTAAATAAATATAGGTAAAAAGAAGGAGATAAATGTAGTTTTGTGGAATAGTACATAAGTATTATATTTGCAACTTTCTAAATTTTTTGTGTTGTCAAACAAGTGCATCGATGGGATAATATGAACAAACGTTCAGGGCCGTAACAAGATTGTAAAGTTTTTAACATCAAGATCAATTGACAGAAAGAGAGGTGGGGCGAATGGATGCTCCAGTTTTGGACGTTAAGGGTTTAAAGACCTACTTTTTGACAGACGATGGCGAAGTCCCTGCTGTCGATGATATTGATTTTCACGTCAAACGTGGTGAAGTTCTCGGAATCGTTGGAGAATCGGGATGTGGGAAAAGCGTTACTTCTCTCTCGGTAATGGGACTCGTTCCTTCTCCACCGGGGAAAATTGTAGGAGGAGAAATCCTTTACAAGGGAGAGGATTTAACGAAGGCCAATGATAAGAGAATGCGTCAGATTCGTGGAAACGACATCGCGATGATTTTCCAAGAACCTATGACATCCTTAAATCCAGTTTATAAGATCGGTAATCAGCTGATCGAAGCAATTCGATTACATAATCCATGGAGTAAGAAACAAGCGTGGGAACGAGCAGTAGATATTATGACGCAGGTCGGACTTCCACGCGCAGAAGAGTTGATGGACAGCTACCCCCATCAGTTATCCGGAGGGATGCGTCAAAGGGTTATGATCGCAATGGCGATGGTATGTAATCCTGAAGTATTAATTGCTGATGAGCCAACTACTGCACTTGACGTCACTATTCAAGCTCAAATATTAGACTTGATGAAGAGGCTTAACACTGAAACACAAACGTCAATCATTATGATTACGCATGATCTTGGAGTTGTCTCAGAAATGTGTGAACGAATCATTGTCATGTATGCGGGAAAGGTCGTCGAAGAGGCAAACGTCGAAACGATTTTTAAAGATCCGAAACATCCTTATACGGTTGGTTTAATACAATCTGTACCTGATATGAGATCAAAGAAACAAAGATTATATTCGATACCCGGAACAGTACCGAAGCCAGGCTCGATCAAACAAGGCTGTCAATTTGCACCACGATGTGAACATGCTTTTGACCGTTGTTTTGCTGAGACACCAACATTGGAGAAAACGGATAATGGAAGTCGGGTTCGATGCTGGCTCCATCACAGCTAGAAGGGGGTCAAGAGATGTCACAACCATTACTAGAAGTAAAAGAACTAAAAAAACATTTCCCGATAACGGGCGGTGTTCTGGGCAAAGAAGTTGGACAAGTTAAAGCGGTTGATGGTGTAACCTTTTTCATTCGTGAAGGTGAAACTCTCGGTTTAGTTGGTGAGAGTGGCTGCGGTAAATCAACAACAGGCCGCATGTTGCTTAGGTTGATTGAACCAACAGAGGGTGAGGTAACCTTTAACGGCAAAAAGATTACCAGCATATCTGGATCTGAAATGCGTAAAATGCGACGAGACATACAGATGGTTTTCCAAGATCCTTACGCTTCCTTAAATCCAAGACATACGGTTGAAAAGATTCTTGAAGAACCGATGATTGTACACGGCATTGAGAAAAACTCGAAAAAACGTAAGCAAAAGGTAAGGGAACTGCTTGAAAAAGTCGGCTTAAGCAGTTATCACGCAAAGCGGTATCCGCATCAGTTCAGTGGCGGCCAGCGTCAACGTATCGGTATCGCCAGAGCACTTGCGGTTAAACCAAAATTAATTGTTGCTGATGAACCAGTGTCAGCTCTGGATGTATCTGTGCAGGCACAAGTGTTGAACTTGCTGCAGGACTTGCAAAAAGAGTTCGATTTAACGTTCTTATTTATCGCTCATGACCTTGGTGTTGTTCGTCATATCAGTGATCGTGTAGGTGTGATGTATTTAGGTAAATTGGTCGAGCTCGCAGGCAGTGAAAAGCTTTATGAAAAACCGCTACACCCATATACACAGGCATTGTTATCAGCTGTACCTGTTCCAGATGTTGAACACAAGAAGGAACGTATTGTACTTCAAGGAGATGTTCCGAGTCCGTCCAACCCGCCTAAAGGGTGTCCGTTCCATACAAGATGTCCAGAAGCTATGGATGTATGTAAGCAAGTCGTACCTAAGTTTCAAGAGGTTGAACAAGATCATTATGTAGCTTGTCATCTATATGAGGATAACAAGTCTATATAGAGGATGTTCAAAATGTCACCAAATGATAAACGGCGAATTTCTACGTTACTCGGTTTTTACGGTCCTCACGTATTATCAAATACGCTCCGGTCCTCAAAACTGTCGTGTCTTGAACTTCTTGTTTCTGATTCGTCGACATTTTGAACTTGTATTAAAAAAGGATGTTCATTGATAAAGGATGTTTTTGAAAGCGCTTTAAACTATTACAAGGGGGAGTACAAATGAAAAAAGGATTTCTGTGGGCTTTAGCCGTTATTATGCTTTTATCCGTGGCACTTGCTGGGTGTAACTCTAGTTCAAGTGGTGGAGAAGGCGGTGGAGGAGAAGGAGAAGGCGACAAGGAACAAGTATTGATTTTTGGTCGTGGTGGAGACTCTGTTGCTCTTGACCCTGCTATTGTAACCGATGGTGAATCATTTAAAGTTATTAAAAATATCTATGACACGTTAGTAGAATATGGTGAACAGGATACAAGCATTAATCCGGGACTTGCGAAAGAATGGACCGTTTCTGATGACGGTTTAACGTATACGTTTAAACTAGAAGAAGGTATTAAATTCCACAATGGTGATGATTTCAATGCAGATGCTGTTGTGAAAAACTTCGAACGCTGGATGACGAGTGGTGACGCAGGAAAATTTGCTTACTATGCCTCTATGTTCGGTGGATTTAAAGGTGACGAAGGACATGTAATCAAAAGTGTTGAAGCAAAAGATGATTACACTGTCGTATTTACTCTTAATCGTCCTCAAGCACCATTCCTTAAGAACCTTGCTATGACGCCATTCTCAATCGCGGCACCTAGTGAGTTTGAAAACCTAGCAACAGAACCTGTAGGTACTGGACCATTCGTATTTGAAGAATGGAAACGTAAGGACAGAATTACTATTGTAAAGAATGAGGATTATTGGAGAGATGGACTTCCGAAGCTTGATAAAGTCATTTTCCGTTCGATTCCCGATAACTCTAACCGTTTGAACGCTTTAAAAACGGGTGAAATTCACCTTATGGATGGTGTAAACCCAAGTGATGTTGCAGAAATCGAAAAGGTTGAAGAATTGCAAACATTCTTCCGTCCATCAATGAATGTTGGCTACCTTGGATTCAACACTGAGATGGAACCGTTCAATAATAAAAAAGTTCGTCAAGCATTAAACCATGCTGTTGACAAAGAGGCTCTTATCAAGGCGTTCTATTCTGGGCAAGCAGAACCAGCGAAGAACCCACTGCCTCCGGTAATTGATGGATACAATGATGAAATTGAGCCTTATGAATTTGATCTTGAAAAGGCAAAGAAAATGTTAGCAGAAGCTGGATATCCTGATGGATTCAAAACAGAACTATGGGCAATGCCAGTACCGCGTCCATACATGCCAGATGGAAAGAAAATTGCGGAAGCGATCGCATCTAACTTTGAAAAGATTGGTGTCGATGTTGAAATCGTAACGTACGAATGGGCAACTTATCTTGAAAAAACACAAGCAGGTGAGTCTCCAATGTTCCTATTAGGCTGGACGGGTGACAATGGTGATGCTGATAACTTCTTATATACGTTACTTGATAAAGACAACATTGGTTCAAACAACTACTCTAGATATGCAAATGACGAGCTTCATAAAATTTTAATCGAGGCACAATCAACTCCTGATAAAGAAAAACGCGCCGAGCTTTATAAGAAAGCACAAGTTATTATCCATGAAGACGCTCCTTGGGTTCCGCTTGTACACTCAGAACCAGCACTTGCAGGACGCGCTGATCTTAAAGGGTTTAAACCACACCCTACAGGCTCTGATAAGTTAACAAACGTTTATTTTGAGTAAATGGTAATGTGGGGGGTGAATCGCTCCCCTTTTCTATCTTTTTTCAACAGTGTAATTATAATGTACAACCCTAGAAATAAATTGTTCATAACGGTGATTCAGATCAGGTTGTGCAGCTTGGCTTATTTACATAAGCAGCTAGATATTTCTGGTATAAGCCAGTCTCAAGAGGTGATAAAGAATGTTTGCATACACGATCCGAAGAATACTTATGTTAATTCCAGTTCTGTTCGGGATGACGCTTATTGTTTTTTTGCTAATCCGTGCGATTCCTGGTGATCCAGCCCAGGTTATTTTGGGTCAGCAGGCAACACAAGAAGCAGTGGCTGCATTGCGGGATAGCCTTGGACTAGATGAAGCATGGTACACTCAATACTTTCTTTACATAGGAGACCTCTTTACAGGTGACCTAGGTGAGTCGATTCGAACAAATTCACCGATCAATGAAGAAATTTGGCCTTACTTTGCGGCTACTTTAGAATTGTCCCTTTTTGCAATGATTATTGCGATTGTCGTTGGGGTGAATGCTGGAATCATCAGCGCATGGTTTCAAAATTCATGGTTTGACTATATTGCAATGCTGCTTGCACTTATCGGTGTCTCAATGCCAATCTTCTGGTTAGGATTAATGGAACAGTGGGCATTTGCAGTTGAATTTGAAATCTTTCCAACGTCCGGCCGTGAAAGTATTTTGAATCCAGTAGATCCAATTACGCATTTGTTCATAATTGATACGATTATCCAGGGACGCTTTGATCAACTTGCAGTAGTCCTTAAACATTTAATATTACCAGGAGTTGCTCTAGCAACGATTCCGATGGCGATTATCGCTCGTATGACCCGTTCCAGCATGCTTGAGGTTATGCGCTCTGATTATATCCGAACAGCAAGAGCAAAGGGTTTACGTATGTTCTGGGTTGTTTATAAACACTCATTAAAGAATGCGTTTGTTCCCGTCCTCACGGTAATTGGTTTACAAATGGGCCTTTTATTAGGGGGGGCAATCCTGACTGAAACGATCTTCAGTTGGCCAGGAATAGGGCGATATATTTATGATGCAATCGGTTTTCGTGACTATCCTGTCATTCAATCCGGTATCCTCGTTGTCGCATTTGTATTCGTAATGATTAACTTATTGGTCGACCTCTTATACGCAGCTATCGATCCAAGAATTAAATACCAATAGGGGAAGTGAAGATAATGGCGGAACTAGCACGAAATGATAATCCTATTCAACCTAATCAACAAGATGAAAAGCCAGCTTCTCCATGGAGAGATGCTTGGAGGAATTTCCGAAAAAACAAGTTAGCATTGATTGGCCTTGGTATCGTTACCTTTTTTATCATACTAGCCGTTTTTGCACCAGTCATAGCACCAGAGGGAATCGACGATCAAAAGATTTCAACTGAAAATTATGCAAAACTCGAATCTCCTTCAAGTGAATATTGGTTCGGGACAGATGATTTTGGTAGAGATATTTTAAGTCGGGTTATTTACGGAGCACGTATCTCATTAACTGTTGGATTCTTTGCGGTTATGGGGTCAGTAATTGTTGGTTCCATCCTTGGGATTGTTGCTGGTTATTACGGGCGTTGGGTTGATACGATTATTTCGAGAATATTTGATATAATGCTTGCCTTCCCAAGTATCTTGCTCGCGATTGCAATTGTTGCTGTTCTCGGTCCATCTCTTAAAAATGCATTAATAGCGATTGCGATTATTAATATTCCGAACTTTGGACGGCTCGTTCGATCTAAGGTGTTAAGTATTAAGGAAGAAGAGTATATAATGGCAGCAAAGGCAGTGGGGATGAAGGATAGCAGGATTCTATTCCAACATATCCTACCTAACAGCTTCGCACCGATTATCGTTCAAGGTACTCTTGCGATTGCAACTGCGATTATTGAAACAGCCGCACTTGGGTTCCTTGGACTAGGTGCAAAAGCACCTACTCCTGAGTGGGGTACGATGCTTGCAGATTCAAGACAATTTATTACAGACGCACCATATACAATGATTTTTCCAGGACTCGCAATTATGCTGACCGTTCTTGGTTTTAATCTGATGGGGGACGGCCTTCGTGATGCATTGGATCCAAAGATGAAGAGTTGAGGAAACATTGGTAGTTATCAAAAAGTGAAAGGGATGTCTCAGAGCCGTTAAAGGCCGGGACATCTCTTTTTTACCTTTTCTTATTAGTATCAGAATTTATAAGTTGAATTGGATCTAGGTGTTGTCTTTTTGAGATTTGTAGTAGGCATTTTGAGGATGTATTGGACGATTACGAGGAATAAATCGAAGGAACGTCCACTTAACGATGTAAAGTTCATCCGTTGCAACCCATTTAGGTAGGAAAGTCAAATAACGATTGAGTTGAGATGCCTTATTGGGGGATTTAATAACCTTTTCCCTCCGCCCCAATATTAATTCGGCCACGAAATCCAATATATCGGTCGCGGATTGAATTATATCGGCCACGAATAGTAAAATGATCCCGATTTCACTGTGCCCCTTGATTGAAAAATTTTAAACTCCTAGTGTACAAGAAAACGAACGGATCTCCACATGATGGCCGATCCGTTCTTTCTTAGATGGTTATAGGTGAGAAAGTATAAAACTTTGTTGTATAGATTAAGGGTGCTTGCGCTTTACTTATAAAGATAAGAAAGTATAAATTTTAGTTGCATAGATGTAATGTCTAGCTCCAGCACCCAGGTACTCGAGGTCGCTTCAATTCTTCCACAAACACAAAAAGCGTGTTATGTTGCAGAATTTCCAGCGCTTGTTGCACCTGAACAGGGCGCTTGCGCTTTTCTTAATCATCTGTGGAATAAGTGTCAGTAATTTTCACTTCATTTTCAACTGTATGATAGGTGTGAAAGCTTTCAATCAGTTTATCAAGATGAATAAGCAGATGGTTATAATCAATGATCAGACCGATTAGTGGGAACACATTCATCCATTGCTCCCGATCTACCAATTTACTGTCATAAAGCTCCATGAAGTATTCCGTAAGTTCTTGTTCATCCTGATCCAGTTGGTTCAAGATCTCCTCAGGTGATTGGTATCGAACCTTTCCGATATATTTCAGTAATATACGTTGATGATAATTTGTAAGTTGATCTAATTGATCCTGAATTCGCTTCTGTATCATTTCAGGCATTTGATAGATTTTATGGTCATGCTGGTCAAGACTTTTTAATATTGCAGCAGCTTTGTTGGTCGTTGAGATCATGTGACGGAATAATACGAGCTTTCTGTTTTTCGTATATTCGGAACGTTTCATGTAGTTCCGTTCTTCTTTAAACATCAAATAGTAGTTGTCGGCCTTAATCATGTTTTCGTTAATCTTTGCGAGATCTTCTTTTAAAATCTTTCGTTCAGCATCGTTTCGAGTGGCTAATCGAATCCACTGTGCAATTTGCTCGGTATTTTTCACATTTTTATGATAGAGCCGTGTCTCATATTTCGGTGGTAAAAAGGCAAGGTTTACAAGGAACGAGCACAATACACCAATCATAATGACAGAGAATCTTTCAATTGCAAAAGAGATGTAATGATCACCCGGGTTAACCATTAGAATGATAACCGTAACGATTGCGAGTGGAATTGTTTTTTCTATTTTCAGCTTGATGTTAATTGCGATTACGATAAGTGCAACAAGACCTACTATAATTGGCTCGTTTCCGAGAGTAATAACTGCAATAATAGCAAACACAGCACCGATGATGTTGGCCTGAACCTGGTCAATAATCGTTTGATAAGAACGGTAAATCGTAGGTTGAATAGCAAACACTGCAGCAATCGCAGCAAAAGAAGGGGAATCTAGATTCAGCCACATACTGATGTATAGTGACAACGCGATTGCTATACCGGTTTTAAATATTCGTGCACCTAATTTCATAGCGGATAATTAATTCCTTTCCTTTAAAAATGTTCATATGATAAACATTTATGATAAAAGGGACTATACACCGATTTGCACAATAAAGCAAGATGGGTTACAAAACCTTAAACAACAAGATAAATTACTAAAAATTCGAAACTTAATTGGATTCTGTTTCGTTATAGCTGTGCATAAAAACTTCCACTACCTGTTTTAAAGTTTTTTAAATGCGTGTTCGACTGCAGCTAGTGTTTCTTTTATATCAGATTGGGTATGTGCGGTGGTTAGGAACCATGCTTCGTATTTAGATGGTGCTAGGTTAATGCCCTGAGCCAACATGAGATTGAAGAAGCGTGCGAACATTTTACCGTCACTTTGTTCCGCTTGATCATAGTTCACAACTCTTATATCCGTCCCGAAATAGATGGTTAATGCGCCTTTTAGTCGGTTAATAGAAAGTGGTACAGTGTATTGTTCGGCAAGCTTTGCAATTTCAGTCTCGAGCGTTTCTCCTAGTGCATCAAGCTGCTCATAAACACCATCTTGTTGAAGGACTTCAAGGCAGGCAATACCAGCAGAAATCGATGCAGGGTTTCCTGCCATCGTGCCAGCTTGATAGGCGGGACCAAGTGGTGCAACCTTTTCCATGATTTCCTTTTTACCCCCGTATGCTCCGATCGGTAAGCCGCCGCCGATAATTTTTCCTAAAGCGGTCATATCTGGTTCAACACCTAATAGGTTTTGCGCGCCTCCATACATAAAACGAAATGCAGTGATCACTTCATCATAAATGACTAGTGAACCGGCGTTGTGGGAAATCTCATTAACCGCCTCGAGGAAACCAGGTCCAGGCTCTACGATTCCGAAATTACCGACGATTGGTTCCACTAAAACACCTGCAATCTCATCTCCCCAACGATCCATGGCTTCTTTAAAAGCGTCGATATCATTGAAAGGAACGGTGATTACTTCCTGTGCAATGCTTTTCGGGACTCCAGCAGAGTCTGGCGTACCAAGGGTTGACGGTCCTGATCCCGCTGCAACTAAAACGAGATCCGAGTGGCCATGGTAGCAGCCTGCAAATTTAATGATTTTATCCCGGCCAGTGTAGGCTCTAGCTACACGGATTGTTGTCATGACTGCTTCTGTTCCAGAATTGACAAAACGGACTTTTTCCATAGCTGGCATAGCATCTTTGAGCATTTTTGCGAACTTGTTTTCAAGTCTTGTAGATGTTCCATATAGGACCCCGTTTTCTGCTGCGTGAGTGATTGCTTTTGTAATATGAGGGTGGGCGTGTCCAGTGATGATCGGACCATAGGCTGCCAAGTAATCTATGTACCGATTGCCATCAACATCCCAGAAATAGGCACCCTGAGCACGTTCCATGAAGGTCGGTGCACCTCCGTCAACAGCCTTATAAGAACGTGAAGGACTGTTCACCCCACCTACTATATGTTCTAGTGCCTCTTCATATAACTCATTGGATTGATTCCGTTTCATAGTAACCTCCTATTAATGAAGGGGTCATGTACCGAATTCATGCTACGATATAACTGGATTAATAAGCGATGCCAAATCCAACTATAAACCTTGATATATCAACTTTCATTTCGGTAACAGACCTCAAAATGATTGCTTTCCTATTGTAGCAAATTATAAAAAGTTACGCAGAGTATTAGAAATGTTTGAAGCGGTTATGTTGTGTTTTTTTTGATTGGTCTATAAACTATTAATGGTGTAACTGGAGGGAAGAAAATTATGAGTAATTTAATGATAGATGTTGATAATTTAACGAAGGAATTCAAGTCTCATTCAAGTCGTTCCGGGCTGAAAGGGGCTTTCAGGGACTTACTCACCCGGAATTATACGGTTCATCAGGCTGTGGATTCGATTTCACTTAAAATCAAGCCAGGTGAAATGGTCGGTTATATCGGAGAAAACGGAGCTGGTAAATCGACGACGATCAAAATGTTAACTGGAATTCTAACTCCGACTGCAGGTAACGTGAGGATCAATGGGATGAATCCACATAAAGAGCGGGAGCGGTTCGTGAAAACAATCGGTGTTGTATTTGGGCAACGGTCTCAATTATGGTGGGATATCGCGGTACAGGAATCTTTCCGACTGCTGAAAAAAGTTTACAATGTTTCTGATGAAGACTATAAAAGTCACATGGGATTGGTTATTGAAGCACTGGACATTGCTCCATTACTCGATAAACCTGTTAGAAAGCTATCACTTGGTCAGCGAATGCGTTGTGAATTAGCAGCAGCGCTCATCCATAATCCACCCTTGCTGTTCCTTGATGAACCTACAATCGGACTCGATGTTCTCGTAAAACTGAAAATCCGCGAGTTCCTCAAAGAATTAAACGATCGCTACCAAACAACCGTTGTACTAACGACACATGATCTAACTGACATCGAAGCGCTTTGTGAGCGAGTTATCATGCTTGATGAAGGGAAAATCATCTATGATGGAGCCCTTAGCCAATTGAAAACGAGCTGGGGCGAAGGGAAGCAGATTCAATTTCATTTCACTTCACCAAAGACGAGAGAAGAATTACTGGAAACCACCGGTAGTGAGCTTGTCGTTTGGGAGCCAAGCGAAAATGCCAACAGTTGGACGGCAAATGTAACGAATGATGAAGAGGTTATATCTGTTTTAATTAAAGATGTTGTAGCTGATCATAAAATTCTTGATCTTAAGCTTCTGGAAACGTCAACGGAAGAGATCATCCGTAATATTTACGAGGAAGGCGTTATCCATGGGTAAGTATATTGAAATGATCCGGATTCGCTTTCTAATGATGCTTGCGTACCGAACGAATTACTACAGCGGGATCATCATTTACAGCATTAATATCGCCGCTTATTACTTTCTATGGAGTGCGATCTACGGGGGCAAAGAGGATATTGAAGGGCTATCAGTCATTCAAATGACGACGTATATTGCAGTCGCTTGGATGGCACGTGCCTTTTATTTCAACAATATCGATCGAGAAATCGCGTTAGAAATTAAAGAGGGAAAAGTTGCGGTGGAATTGATAAGACCGTACCACTATTTGAGCATGAAAACGATGCAAGCACTAGGGGAAGGGATCTTCCGTCTACTCTTTTTCTCAGTGCCTGGAATGGTGATCGTCAGTCTTATTTTTCCTTTAAAAATTTCAGCGGACCCAGCCACCTGGGGATTCTTTGCGATATCGATCGTGTTTAGTTTTATGATTAATACACAAATTAATTTGATGACAGGTATTCTAACATTTTTCCTATTCAATAATGATGGTTTAATTCGGGCAAAGCGAGTGGTTATTGATCTCTTTTCAGGATTGCTTTTACCAATTAGCTTTTATCCACTATGGGCTCAGTCAATCATGGGCTATTTCCCATTTCAGTATATCTCGTATGTACCGAGTATGATCTTCACAGGTGGTTTTGCTGGTTCAGAGGTTTGGAACGCGATTATGATGCAGTTCCTCTGGGTTGCCATCCTATTCATACCGATTCAAATACTATGGGTGCTTGCGAAAAAACAAATGGTCATTCAGGGAGGGTAATCGACTATGTCCTATGTTTCAATCTTCATGCAATATGTCGGGCAGTATATGAAAACGCGATTAACCTACCGAACGGATATGATCGTGGAAATATTCTCAGATTTGCTTTTTCAAGCGGTTAACCTTGTCTTTATCCTAGTCGTTTTCGGACATACGAAGTTATTAAGTGGGTGGACAAAGGATGAGATCATCTTTATTTATGGATTTTTCCTCATCCCATTTGCCGTCTTCTCGACCTTTTTTAACATTTGGGACTTCAACGAACGGTATATTGTCAAAGGTGAACTGGACCGAATCTTAACACGTCCGATTCATAGCTTATTTCAAGTCATTCTTGAACGGTTAGAGCTTGAGTCAATGTTTGGGGTCATAACTGGACTCGTTGTAATGGTTTATGCGGGTCAAAATTTAGGGCTGACCATTGAGTGGTATGACCCAGTATTGTTCCTATTATTTGTGCTTGGTGGATCGCTTGTCTATGCAGGGATCTTCATAAGCATTGCAACGATAAGCTTTTGGTCGGACAGTCGGACTGCGATCATGCCAATGATGTATAATATCGGAAACTTCGGGCGTTATCCGGTTAATATATACAATCAAATTATTCGATTTGTCCTTACATGGATTCTGCCGTTCGCATTTGTCGGCGTGTGTCCAGCTGCCTTTTTCCTTGGTAAAACCGATTGGTATCTATATGCATTTCTGACTCCGGTCATGGGGATCGCGTTCTTTATCTTTTCGATCATCCTCTGGAATATCGGTGTGACCAAGTACCGTGGTGCTGGAAACTAGAGTTTGTTTATATGTGTCTGTTCAAAAAATAGACGAATCTTGTTAATGAAGTTCAACTAAATACGTCACATCCTGTGACAACATTGAACTGACTCACATCGTGTGAGCCCAAGGCACGACAGTTTCGAGGACCGGAGCGACGAGCAGTACCTGCATAAAAGGCTACGAGTTGTACCGAGGAAGCTTACTCCAAAGGTGAACTAGTAGACGCAGGTACATATAGAACTTCGACTAAGTACTTCACGTCCTGTGAAAACGTCGAAGTCAGCATAAGGATAGCTACGCTGAATAATCATCGCAGACACGAAAATAATTTTATTTTTGTGTTGAGGTCCCTGTGCAAGTCCGGAAAAACCGAGTACAAGAGTATTCTCCGGAAGCGGTACCTCGCACGAAGGAAAAGTGAACTTCTTTTTCAAGGAACGCAGAAATTCGCCGTTTATCAACGAGCGGTACTTGCAAGACCGCTACGAGTTGTACCGAGGAAGCTTACATCCCAGATTACACTTGTAGACGCAGGTACAGGAGCCCCTTGGATACTTTTTGAACAACCTCTATAATGAAATTTCCATCTGTAAAAGTAAGGTCGATCTTGTCCTATCTTTGCCCATTTTTGCATAGGCTTAGATGAGGTGGATAAGATGGACCTTCTTTTTTTACTGTTTATCATGATCTCGGTATTTTTCATCGTACAGAGGAGTCTCCGTTCATTTTTTGTGCATAATAATGTGCGTCGAAAGCCTCCGAGGGGGTTTATTTCACTTGAAGATTTGACGTCTTTATTTATTGTTTATTCGATCATTATATTAGGATTCGGTACAATCTACTTATGTTTACTCGTACAAGGAATCCCTGTGCTTTCAGAGGGTGGATTTCCTGTCAATGGAACCTATATCGAACTCATTGAAGCAGTCTCTTATTTTAGTGCGGTAACACTGCTCTCAGTTGGTTATGGGGACATAACACCTGTTGGGATCGGGAGGTGGCTTTCAATTATAGAGGCACTAATCGGCTACCTATTACCTGCTGCCTTTGTGTTATCTAGTTTTACCGATAAGGGTAGGAAGTCAGAATAGTTGTAACCTTTATATAGATTGGGTACCCTTATAGTAGACAAACTATTACATAGGAGGGTATTAAATGGCTGTAAAAACAGGCGAAATGGCTCCGGATTTTACGGTGCCGGCAAACAATGGTGAAAATGTAAGTCTATCTGACTTTAAAGGGAAGAATGTAGTGTTGTATTTTTACCCAAAAGACATGACACCTGGCTGTACAACGGAAGCATGTGATTTCCGAGACAACCACGAGAAATTTGGTAACTTAGATACAGTGATACTTGGGGTGAGCCCAGATCCGGTTGACCGCCATAATAAGTTTATTGAAAAACACGACTTACCTTTCTTATTGCTTGCGGACGTGGATAATAAGGTTGCGGAACAATATGACGTATGGCAATTAAAGAAAAACTTTGGAAAAGAATATATGGGAATTGTACGCTCAACCTTCATCATTAATAAAGAAGGGGAGCTAGTGAAAGAATGGCGCAAAGTTCGTGTGAAGGATCATGTTACTGAGGCGCTTGAATACATTAAGGAAAACCTTTAAAAGAAGTTAATTAGTTAAATTTATTCCCAATGAAGGGGCTGGCTGAAGGTTCATCATAGGAACTTTATAGCTAGCCTTTTTGTTTACACGTTAAGAAAGTATAAAAATACTTTCTATAGTATAAGCGCAACTACGGCGATCACCTGCGCTAAAGCTTGGTGCTAGCCAAGTTTTCTTTATGAGTAAAGAAAGTATAAAAGTTTGCGGCATGGATGTAATGTCCAGCTTCAGCGCCCAACCACTTGGATCACTTCAGGCCTCCTGCGGCGGCAACAGCCTCCTCGTCGGTCTTCCAGTGACCTTCGTGGCTAAGCAGGGCGCTTGCGCTTTTCTTACATTTTTATTCCGAAAATCGTTCATTTCTCCTGTATTTGAAAAATAAGTATAAATATTAAGGACTTATGCTGATGGGGGAGTATTATGGCGATTCATACAGTTTCATCGGGGGATACATTGTGGAGGTTATCAAGAGTTTACAGTGTTCCCGTCTCATCCCTTATGCACGTAAACGGATTAGTTTCTAACGCTCTTGTACCGGGCTTGAATTTATATATTCCCGATCAAATGCCTCCAGAGAGATTTTATCAGGTTAAGGCGGGAGATACTTTCTGGAGGCTCTCGCAACAATTCCGTACCTCCGTTCAGGCAATCATTACTGCAAATCCAGGGGTTGATCCGAATGCACTAAGGATTGGGCAACGCATTCGTATTCCTACATGGCAAAAATACATTATGCAGACCCTTGTTTTTATCGATGCGATTGAACCTTCCCCCTATATTGATCTGTTAAGGGAACTTTCCGGTAATATTACCTATCTTGCCATTTTCACTTATTCTTTTAATCGAGAAGGTACGTTAATTGAAGCGAATGATGAAGCGATTATACAAGCTAGTAAAAAGAACAATATTCAACCGCTGATGGTTGTCAGCAATTATGAAAAAGGGACGTTCAGTGCTGAATTGGCTGATCAAATCTTAAATCCCTCCGTACGGCGTACACTTATCAAAAATATAATTGCCGCAGTTGATAACAAAGGCTATGCAGGCGTGAGTATCGACTTTGAATTCGTTCCTCCGACAAGGCGTAATGATTTTACGGCATTTTTACGTGAACTAAAGTTGGAGCTTGGTAAACGTATCTTGCAAATAAATGCCCATGCAAAAACTAGTGATGCTCCAACGAATCGGTTGACCGGTTTCCTTAATTACAGTGCGATTGGGAAAGTTGTTGATATCATGTCGGTCATGACGATTGATTATGGATATGCAATCGGACCGCCAAACCCTGTTTCTCCTGTTTGGTGGGTCGAACAGGTGTTGAAATATGCCACTGGTCAGGTCAACCGCCGAAAAATTATGATGGCGATCAATCTGTACGGTTATGACTGGACGATGCCCGATGAACCTAGTGAAGATGCAAGGATGATTGCAGTCAATAATGCACAAAATCAAGCAATTTCAAAATGGATCCCAATTCATTTTGACTGGCAGGCCCAAGCGCCAGGGTACCGTTATTCAGAGGGTGGTAGCGAACATGTCGTTTGGTTCGAAGATATCCGAAGCGTTACTGCAAAATACAAATTAATGGAAGTGTATAACCTGTTGGGAACGACTTACTGGCGGTTACGTTTCAAGTTTCCACAGAATTGGGCATACGTTGCAAAGAATATCCAGGTGAATAAGTGATGATAAGAGGCATAATCCCCTTTTTCCCTCTTTTTATAGTTTGTGATAAAATGAAGTCGTCAGAATTTTGCGAGAGAAAGGGGATTACTTTTGAAAGATCAATAAAAACATTAGCGTCAACATCATTCGATTGAACTGAAGGAACAACAATTTTACATAAACAATCGACCGAAGCTGAGTAATACTTAAATACGCGACAAAAGGATTGGCGCAAAAAAGTTGGAATGGCTGAACCCTGCACAATTAAAATAAACATCTCCTACTAGGGTCGTTCGTCTATACGGAGCCAGCAACTGCCGCATATAAAAGGAGTAACTGAATCTCTTCTAAATTGATAGGGGACTCTGAACAAACGAGTCTCCTTTTTTTACACGTTACGAAAGTATAAATTTTAGTTGCATAGATGTAATGTCTAGCTCCAGCACCCAGGTACCCGAGGTCGCTTCAATTCTTCCACAAACACAAAAAGCGTGTTATGTTGCAGAATTTCCAGCGCTTGCACTCCCAAGCATAAGTGCAACTAAGGCAACCGCCTTCACAATGCTTGGCGCTGGCCTAGTTTTCTTTATCGCACCTGAACAGGGCGCTTGCGCTTTTCTTACACGAATATAAAAATAGGTCAAGGAGGAGTTATATGTACATTCTTTCTTCAGCAAAAATAAGGTATTCGATACAGGATCATCTTAAAGGGAAGTACCCGGAACTTCAGTTTCATTTTTGTAAGAACATGGAGGAAGCGAAGGGAGATTTAGCAAAAGCAGAAATACTTATTACATATGGTGAGGATCTTACCCCGGAATTGATTGAGGCGGCCAATCATTTAAAATGGATCCACGTTATTTCAGCGGGTCTAGACAAAATGCCTTTTCAAGCGATCAAGAAGCAAGAAATTCTTGTTACAAATGCAAGAGAAATTCACAAAATTCCAATGGCTGAGTACACAATCGCAATGATGCTTCAGGTTGTCCGCAATATACCGCTGATGTTAGAAAGTCAAGCGAATAGGGTGTGGAATCAGAGAATTAAGATGGATGAGTTGCATGGTAAAACGCTTGGAGTTCTTGGGGCTGGTGCAATTGGTTCAGAAGTTGCAAGACTCGCTAAAGCATTTAATATGAAAACGGTAGGCATGAACAGCAGCGGAAAGCATGTCGAGTATTTTGATGAAATCGTAACACCCAAAGACCTTGACTCGCTTTTACCAAAGGTCGATTTTCTCGTTTCTGTTCTTCCAAAAACAGATTCAACAGAGTCCTTTTTAAAGAAAAAGCATTTTGAAACGATGCAGGATCACGCTGTTTTTATCAATATTGGAAGAGGGACGACGGTCGATGAAGCAGGATTAATCGAGGCGCTTCAGGACAATCAAATTGCCCATGCCGTACTTGATGTAACGGAAGAAGAACCTCTACTTGAAACAAGTCCTCTATGGGATATAAAAAACGTTACTATAACGCCGCATATTTCTGGGATCACACCTCAGTACCAGCACCGTGCGTTTGAACAATTTGAAAAGAACTTACACGTGTATCGAACAAACAAAGGAAACTATATTAATGTAATTGATCTAGACAGGGGTTATTAAAAGGCACACAACGTTTATTTCTTCGCTACAATATTTTGATGGGTTTTGGAACATGCTATAAATAGGCTTAGGATTGACAACATTTACTGATTCCGTGTACACTAATTATAAGTATTATAAAGTAAGAATGTTTTTTGGAAGAGAGGTGCATGACGATGCTACAAGAAGAAAATCGCTTGCAGACAGCGGTTGATACGTTGAAGGGTGCGGGAGTTCGCATTACCCCACAACGTCATGCGATTCTAGAGTATTTAATTCAAACGCTGTCTCATCCAACAGCTGATGAGATTTATAAAGCATTAGAAGCAAAGTTTCCGAACATGAGTGTAGCGACAGTATATAATAATCTCCGTGTTTTTCGCGAAGTAGGACTGGTTAAAGAATTGACCTATGGTGATTCATCCAGTCGATTTGATTGCGTAACAACGGATCACTACCACATTATTTGCGAGGATTGCGGTAAAATGGTTGACTTTTCTTATCCAGGGCTTAATGAAGTCGAAGAAGTCGCAAAGCATGTAACGGGCTTCCGAATCGGCCATCATCGAATGGAAGTATACGGTACTTGCCCAGATTGTCAGAAAGCTAAAGCTCATTAAAGTTAAATGGGGTATGGCGTAGGCAAGCTTTAAGAATACGCCTGCTGCTCCTACTATAGAACTTTTTTAATATAAAGAAAACTTGGTTAGCGCCAAGCCTTAGCGCTGGCGATCGCCTTAGTCCCTAAAGGGATGACCTAAAGGCCCTTGCTTTATACTATAGAAAGTATTTTTATACTTTCTTAACGTGTAAAAAAGGACTGACACCACGTCAGTCCTTTTTGCTTTTCCTTTTATTGTTGTACTTTTCATCAAACTCTACGCCTTCAAGTGCAGGATCCATAGTTAATGGTTGTTTACAGAACATGCATGAATCTACACGTCCAAGAACCTTTGTCACCTTATGGCAATTCGGACATTCTACTTGTACCGCCTTCGTTGACAGCATTCCAATCCATATGTAAACGCCAGCACTGGAAAGAGTTGCAAGAAATCCAATCAACATAAGGATTGTCATGACTATATAACTTGCTTTAAAATAAAGCCCCAGATACATAATGATGATTCCAATAAAAACTAAACTTAGGGCAAATGTCCTGATTTTATTTATTTTACTTGTATATTTAATGTCCATAATATACATTCCTCCTGCACACAGTATAGCAAAAAAGAAAATTGAATTCATGAACAATCTATTAACATTTTCGTTTTGAAAAGGAAATGCGGATGGGATATGGAATAATTATGGATAGGAAGTACGGACAATTTACAGGAGCTGATAATCTAATGGAAGATATATTACGACCGCTATACCAAGAACGCGCAAGTCATGATGAAACGCTTGGGGTTTTGTTAGTTGAAAAAAATAAAAAATACAGTCCATCCACCGATCACTTTGATGTCATCTTGTTTATTATTGTGGAACGAGCTGAAACCTCCTGGCAGGTTAAGCATTATGAATTTGAAGAAAAAAAAGCAGCGTTACATATTGTTGACCTCCAACAGTTGAACGAATGGCTCATGCTTGGTTCGCATCGACGGGTAGTTGATTGGGTCGTTAATGGAAGGGTCCTTTTCGATCGAAACGAATTTGTTGATTCACTCAAAACCCGAATCAATGACTTTCCGATCGCAGAGCGACAAAAGAAAATTGGGATTGAGTTTGCTAAGCTTGTTCGCAGGTTTTCCGATGGAAAGGAACTCTATTATGCAGGACACTATTTAGACGCATATAACAATATCATGCACGCTCTCCATCATCTTGCTCGTTTATCAGTCATAGAGCATGGGTTTTATCCGGAGGTCACTGTCTGGAATCAAGTCAAACAAATTGAACCAGAAATTTATAAGCTTTATGAAGAGCTATCATCAAGTGAAGAACCGATACATAAGAGAATTGAACTATTAATTATCGCTAATGAATTCTCTATGTCATCCAAAACTGAGCTTGCTTCACGACATCTTAAGGAGATTATGGACGCAAAAGAAGAACCCTGGTCGTTCTCCGAGTTAATGGAACACAAGGAGCTATCCGATTATAAAATTGATCTAAGTTCATTTATTGAACATCTTAAAGAAAAAGAATACATTCAAGTCATCCGTCATGAAACAAAGGGAAAAGGGATCTATCATAGAACGTATAAGTGTGTGAGATAGGTTTCCTCCGGATACTTGTATTGAAGCTGTTATGTGCTACTTGCTTCAATACAAGTAACTAGATCTCTACGCTCTAACCTCGGCAAAGATGTCTTTATATGGCTGTGTACCTAATATGCAAATAGAGTAAATAAATTGCTTTAAACGTGTTGACACTATTTTTTATGCGTGGTATATTATATCTCGTCGCTGCGAAATGCACCGACACAAACACGAAAAAAGTTGTTGACAGTTTAGGCGTCAGATGATATTCTATAAAAGTCGCTGTTAACAAGACAGCAACAAACAAACTTCGATTAGATTCCTCACTTTTTGTGAATTCGAAATCGACATTAAAGCTCTTTGAAAACTGAACAAAAGCCAAGCGTGAAACGGGTTTTAACGAACCCTGATTATTTTTTATTTAAACGAGTTAAGGATCTTCGGTTAAGTTCGTCACGTCCTGTGACAACACCGAAGTTAGCGCATCCGTGCGCGTCACAAACACTTTATTGGAGAGTTTGATCCTGGCTCAGGACGAACGCTGGCGGCGTGCCTAATACATGCAAGTCGAGCGAACCAACGAGGAGCTTGCTCCTCAGCGGTTAGCGGCGGACGGGTGAGTAACACGTGGGCAACCTGCCTGTAAGA
>NZ_JANHJQ010000020.1 GCF_024609785.1 Pseudalkalibacillus decolorationis | reverse complement strand
TCCCGTATATAAGTTTTCGGGGCTCCATCCCTTCAGCCATTTGGTTTTCGGCCCACTGTCTTGCTGTCTACGCTTAAAGATAGGAGTTACCTCCAACCCTCCAAGACTCGCTACAGGTGAATGGCTAGTTCTTACCTGATGGGGTTCCCACCCATTATGGAATATCACCTATGCTCGGACGCTCTATACTTTCTTAACGTGTTAAAAAGGTTTCTCATCATCTTATATAAATTACTTTACCTTCTGTATTAATATGCTCCAGTAAATACTCATTATTGATATGTTCATAGTGCAAAAGGTCAAAAAAATAAGGTAATGGGTAGACCTCATTTAATAAATCATTCAGGTTATAGACTGTATTGTCTGAAATTTCCTCACCACAAATAGCCAAATCAACATCTGAACCTTTTTTATAATTACCATGAGCACGACTCCCAAATATAATCGCCTTCTTAATATCCGTAAATTGACTAAGTGCTTGTTTTATGTATTCAATATCGGTTTGCATTAATCCGTACATTTTAAAGTTCCTTTTTGAATTTTTCATATAATAATTTAAAAGCAGGATAATATGCTGCTTGAATCTCCTCAACAAACTTTTCAGCAAAAGCTGCATCATAAGTATGAGTCGTTAGGTTCCGTTTTGACAATGCATCAATCCAAATGTGGCCATCTTCAATTAACCCTGATTGAAATGACTGTTTGATTGTTTCCCTTGGACTTTTTACTAGGTAACCTTGAGATTCTAAATAATCCTTCATTACCTTCCAAGCTAATTCAAAGGTCATTTCAAATATTTGAATGATCCCCGCCCTTTCTAAATCTGTTTTAATCTCATGCTGGGAATATTTTTCTAAAAGATTGTAGGATTTTTCAAAGTTTTCAAACCTTTGTCTCCAACGAGTATCTTTTAAAGGATCCATATGTTTCCTCCTCTAACTCATAAAAAGTTCGTAATTTTCACTATAAATCAATATTCGTTATTAAAAATGAAAATCCTTTGCAGTTACCTCGTTTTTTAAACACCAATTATGCTCGCTGACTTTCATATTTAATGTCTATTAACTTTAACATATTCCAATAACTAATGTAGAACTTTCATTGTTGCTATCAAGTAATATCGATGAGAAAATTACAAAATTAAAAGTGCAGCAAATACCTCCTGTTTAATGATTTAACAGAGGGAATGCTACACTGTCGTATAAATATTGCATAAAGTTATTGTTCTAATGCTTCCATATTAGGTACCACAGTAGGTTTGGTACGGCTGGGTTGACGGCTCAGGTGGTTTACTGTAATCAGCCTGGTCGGGGGAGTGAGCGTAAGGGTTTGATAGAACATCAAGAAGCTGCTCCATTACGCTATAGTCTCCTTGTTTCTCAGCCGCTTCTAAAGCCTCTTCTACTCGGTGATTACGAGGAATCACCGCAGGATTACTGTTTCTCATCAACTGCTGCGATGAGTCTCTTGATTCCTCCTGTCTATCCAGTCTCTCCTGCCATAATTTATACCACTGTTCAAATTCTTCGGTTCCAAAAAATACTGTATCCTCCAGCTTATCAAAAGTTAATGCACGGAAGGTATTCGTATAGTCTGCACGATACTTCTTCATCATACTGAGAAGGTATTCAATAAGAGATTCATCCTGTTTCTCTTCATTAAATATTCCTAGTTTTTCTCTCATCCCCGCGAGCCAATGACGGTGATACAACATAGAAAAATCTGAAATCGCATCCTGGGCCAGTTCCAAAGCCTGCTCCTCATCATCATGCAATAGTGGCAATAGGCTTTCAGCAAATCGCGCGAGATTCCACCCTGCCATATACGGTTGATTGCCATAAGCATATCGACCTTTAATGTCAATGGAACTAAATACCGTTTCCGGGTCATAGGTATCCATGAAAGCACAAGGCCCATAATCGATCTTTTCTCCACTAATGGTCATGTTATCGGTATTCATCACTCCATGTATGAAGCCAACCAGCTGCCATTTGGCAATTAGAGAAGCTTGGCGCTTGATCACTTCCTGAAGAAGTGAAAGATATCGGTTTTCATCTTCTTTTATATCAGGAAAGTGGCGCTTAAGTGTATAGTCGGCAAGCTCTCTGAGATCTTCCTCTGTGCCAAAGTTTGCAATGTATTGAAAAGTACCCACGCGAATATGACTTGCAGCAACGCGGGTTAGAATGGCACCAGGCAGTTCGGTTTCACGGATGATTGATTCCCCAGTTGTCAACACTGCCAGGCTTCGTGTGCTAGGAATTCCAAGTGCATGCATCGCTTCACTGATGATATATTCGCGCAGCATCGGTCCAAGTGCCGCTCGACCATCACCCCCACGGGAGTATGGCGTTCTTCCTGAGCCTTTAAGCTGAATGTCAACACGTTCACCAGCAGGAGTGACCTGCTCACCAATTAGCATTGCCCGGCCGTCCCCTAACATGGTAAAACCACCGAATTGATGACCCGCGTATGCTTGAGCAAGAGGTAAAGAACCTTCTGGGATCTCGTTACCTGATAGGACCGCTACACCCTCTTCACTTCGGAGTCCATTTCCATTTAATCCCAAATATTCTGCCAACGAATTATTGAAAATAATCAATTTTGGCGAACGTACAGGGTTGGGGTCAAGAGTGGAAAACATTGATTCCGGGAGCCGTGTATAACTGTTGTCAAAGTTCCATCCTTGTTCTATCATTTCATTCTCTCCTTTTTCTGTGATTTGTGATATGTATCCTCATTTTTCTTTTAGAGTACCTTTAGTGTTACTTTTGCCATTTTCATATACTCTAACACATTCGACGAAAGGATTTGTGTCCTTAAAATACACAAACTGAGTTTAAAGATCAGTTTGATGAATCTCCATCATCCTGTCTCAACTCAGCGTTAATAAGCTTTTTACTTTTTTCGAATTAATGGTTTTCAACTATTCCCACTTAGACACATAACTTGCTAGTGCGAATCCTCCAATGAGCCAGGCACCTAGGATCAGCACTTTCAGGGTTTTTCGAAATACCCGTAATAATGAAGCCAATGGACATAAATGCAAGTGTTCCCGCAAGCGATGAAAAAGATTAAAGCGAGCCAAGAGCCGACCACATTAATATGAAAGATGAGGTTCGCAATCCATACGACTTGCAATGCTTGGGTTCCATTAAGGAGTAGGCGCGCAGTTATTTGGGCAGTGATAAAGGTGGATGTTTTTAATATCGTTCCCTGCATTCTGCGTAAAATCCCTCTTTGTTAAACGATAACAGCGAAAGTTTTCCTCGTTACGAATGATCCGATCCTGAAGCTTAAGCACATAAAATCTTAGCATCATTGCCATCAAGATAATCGTGAGGACCATTGTTAATATGACAAGGCTAAGCAGAATCTGACTCTCTATATTTTGGACAATGTAGATAACCGATAAAATGAGGGTAACGAGAGTGAGAAGTGAGAGACCTCTATGGAACATTGGATCAATCTTTCTATGATTTTGATAGTTTTGCTCGTCCATTTTGATAACTTCCTACTTTTTCATTCTATTAAAATGTATATCGACGATCTCGATTAATTAGAACGAAAGAAATACGAGGACGGTTCTCTTGTTTCTCGGGACACGGAGGCAGGTTCCTTGTCCCGTTTTTACTTAACCAGAATACATCAAATATCCTAGAGGTTCTTTAGCATTCATCCTTTCCCGCAACACTTCTTATACTTCTTACCGCTTCCACAGGGGCAAGGTTCATTTCTTCCTACTTTCACCCGATTTCTTATGTCCACCACGTTGGATTTTACAGGACTAGGCTTATCTGTAAGTGTTTGTCCATTACTTGCCCTAAGCACTTCATCTGGCATATTGCCTTTAAGTACCCACATACGACTGTTATTGTGAAGAATGACCAACTTCTGCATTAATTGTTGCATGAACTCCATTGATGGAATTTCAAATTGACTCTGGAAGTATTGAATCATCATATTCGTATCGGCATCCATCTGGATCATGTTCGTATATTGCAAAGCGGTTTCGTATAATTCCTCTGGATGAAGGTCGTACTGTTTCATTAAGAATTGAAGAAAGTCGTTCATCGCAGGAGTGCGATCTACGTAATTTTCCTGCCCAGCTTTCAGCAACTGACTTTTCGTAAATGGATAATACGGAATATCCTCCCGCACTTTATGTTCGTCCTTGAGTTTGGCTACATCAAATACTCTGTGATCTGCAAGCCCATATCCTGTGAATCTTACTTGTTCATAATAGTCACTTGCAGCCGCCATTACATCTATATAATGTAGGATATCTACTTCTTTTCCAGTCAGTTCTTCCAGATAATCAAATTGAGCAAGACTTTCCATTACTCCATAATAATAGAGCATCCCATGTGTCAAGGTAATCCATTCCGTGTTTTGACGAACCTGGTTTTTCAGATCAATCCCATCTGTTTTTCGAAAAATCCCAATGAGTTCTTCGGGCATCACCAGCATTTTGTGTTCGTTTTGGTAACTTGGAAAAGCAATACCGTATCGCTGAAGGGACTCGATCTTCGCCCGCGGATATTGGCCTGCCTTTGTCCTGCCCGAATTCTCCACTATTCTTTTTACTAAATTGTACCTCTCCTGATCCAAAGTAAATAAAACTCTTTCGAAATGATCAGGGATGAGTTTCTCCAGCTGGAGAGCCAACTCCGCTTTCTTCAGTGAGCTTAACCCTTTAAGGTTCAGCATTTTGCGGATGACATCCATTTCACTTTTGGTCAGTTTGCCCAATACATCAGGGAGCTTACAAAGACATTCTACATCCTTCCATAGTTGTTTTTCCCTTTTCGTTTCTAACGCTTCACGATCCTCATGAGCCAGTTGTATCCCTTTTAGAAGCATATTTCTGGTTTTGTTATCCATGATGGACACCTCCTATGAAAAAACAAGCAAGACGAATACCATGCTGCTTGTATATCAAAAGTTTTATTATAAACTGAGTTGTGCTACACACTCCACATGCGTCGTATGCGGAAACATATCTACAGGTTGGACTTGTTGGGTTTTGTAGCCGCCGTCTTCTAAAATGCGGAGGTCACGGGCGAGTGTTGCTGGGTTACAGGATACGTAAACGACTTTATTTGGTTTCATATCTAGGATTGTGTTTAGTAGTGCCTCGTCACAGCCTTTCCTTGGTGGGTCGACGACGATTGTGTCTGCTTTAATTCCTTTTTCGTACCAGGCTGGGATCACATTCTCCGCTTCCCCGACTTCAAATTCTACGTTTGTCATACCGTTCAATTCGGCATTCCGTTTCGCATCTTCAATCGCTTCAGGGACAATTTCAACTCCGTATACTTTGTTCGCTTGTTGCGCTAAAAAGAGTGAGATTGTGCCAATTCCACAATAAGCGTCGATGACTGTTTCGTTTCCTTCAAGCTGTGCATATTCAAGTGCTTTCTCGTAAAGCACTTTTGTTTGTGCTGGGTTCACTTGATAGAAGGATCGAGCTGAAATCGCAAATTGAATATCGCCGATTGAGTCGTAGATATATTCTTCTCCCCAAAGAACCCGGGTTTGGTCACCGAAAATGACATTCGTCTTCTTCGGGTTAATGTTTTGCACGATTGAGCGCACATTAGGAATCTGATCAACGATATCAGAAATAATGTTTTTCTTGTTCGGCAGTTCTTTCCCTTTCGTAACGAGTACGACCATGATTTGTTTCGTGTTTTGTCCATACTTTGCAACGACATGTCGCAGGGTTCCTTTATGGGTACGTTCATCGTATGCTCTGATTCCGTACTTGTTTGCGATCTCTTTTACCGTTTGAACGACTAGGTCATTCGCTTCCTGTTGGATTAAGCATTCTTTCATATCGATGATTCGGTGACTTCCTTGCTGGTAGAAGCCTGTAATGAGGCCGCCTTCTTCCTCTCCAACTGGGACCTGTGCTTTATTCCGGTAACGCCATGGGTCGTCCATTCCGAGGACAGGGTGAACCGTTACATCATCTAGTTTTCCGATTCGTTCAAGTACGTCTTGGACTTGCTTTCGTTTGTATTCGAGCTGTCCTTTATATGTTAGATGCTGAAGCTGGCAGCCTCCGCATTGATTGTAAATCGGGCATGGCGGTGTTGTCCGGTGCTCGCTTTCTTTCATAACCTCCAATAAACGTCCAAACCCAAAGCCCTTTTTCGTCTTGGTTACTTTCACTTTCGCTTCTTCACCTGGAAGTCCTCTTGGTACAAAGAGTGTGTAGCCATCCACTTTAGCAACTCCTGCGCCGTCATGGGATAAGTCTTCAAATGTAACGTCGATGATCTCGTTTTTCTGAACCGGTAATGCTTGTTTTGGCATATCGTTTCCTTCTTCCGCTCTCAAAATTCTTATCTGATTGTAGCACAATTCAACTCCGATAAACAAAATAACGGACAAATAAAAGCCCTCAGCCGTATGATGCTAAGAGCGTTTTCCCATAAGCTTATTTCATATGTTTTTGGATAATTTTAAAATAAAGCATTTCGTGGATGGTTAACAGTTGAATACCTTATATCAAGTTCAGAGGATTTCCTACAGGTCGAACAGATCAACACCATGTTCCATCGCATTTTCAATAACGTGCCTCTAGCCCTCATCGGTTTTGTAAAACAGGCTTTCGATTGTAGCTAATACGCTGCCACCCAATTACCATGATGGAAAGCGCAATGACAACAAAAGCAATAAAGTAAGGTGAAATCACCTCTCGAATCGCACCAGCCGTAAGTGAGCTTGTAATGATTCCTAACGAAAATACGGCAGACAGAATACCAAAGGCGGTTCCGTGTTTACTTTTATCAATTTTTTCTGTAATCAAGGTTGTAATAGCAGGAAACAGCACACCCAAACCGATTCCTACCACGAACAACATTTGACTGAGTTCAAGAGGCACGAACGGGACAACCATCTGGTAAAAACACACCCCCAATATGAGCATGCCAACCATCGTCCGGATCAATGCCGAAATCCTGTTGATCCAGGTCATGCAGACGACAAGCAACGTCCCGACACCCATATAGCTGAACAACTTGCCTGCTTCACTCGTGGATAATCCTTCTTCCACCACTAAAAAAGGCAGCTCATAACCGAGGGTTCCTTGCGCGTACATCAAGGAAAAACCGACAAAATAGATCATCAACAGTTGTTGATCAAGCTTTAACCCGCCGCCAGCCTTCTCTTTTTTATAGACGATGATTGGTTCGAATTCTTTAATATATAATAGAGCGATGATGGCTGTAACAAGGATGGATGCTCCAATAATGAAATAAGCACCTCTATAATTCAAAATTTCAACCAAGTACCCACCGATCAAAGGAGATACGATATGCGCAATCGTCATGAGCAGGCCATTAAATGCCATGTTTTTCCCCTGTTGATGGCTGTTCTTCGCATAACCTGACAATAGAGCAAAACAAGCTGGTGTCATAAAAGCAAGCACAAGACCATTGAACAAACGTAAGACTAGTAAACTGTCAGGATTGGAGGCAATTCCATGCCCCATCATCAAAAATCCAGATAAAAATAACGGAATTACGATGAACTTTTTCTTCCCGAATGTATCAATCAAAGGACCCGCAATCAAGTTGCCGCACATGTTCGCAAAGGAAGACACACTCATCATGATGCTTACAAAAAAGCTTGTGGCCCCAAGCGCTACCGCATAAGGCGTAAAAATGGGAAATTGGATATGTAAACTCAATGACAACAAAAAAAGCACCATAAAAATCGCAGCCATGCCTCTTCTTTTCTCGTCCATAAAATCACCTCCACCTAAAGTGTATGAACGAAATTAAAAAAGAGACATGCAATGAAGCGTTTTCCTAGATTATAAAATAAATCTTTATAGGTATTAGTTCAGATCTGGCTGCTTGCTCTTCGCTGTTTGTTTTTTCGTCGCTTTCTTTTTCCATACCTTTTGTGCATTCGTGTTTCCACTATCGAGGTAAAACTCTCCTATCCTCTTGTCATGTAAAGTGTTATTCATATTATGTTACTCTTCTAATTTCATTTTAGGAAAAGAAATAATGACATCTGTTCCTTTGCCTACTTCACTTTTAATTTCCATTTTGCCTTTCATTTTTTTAATAATAGCAAAGGAAACCATGGTCCCGAGACCCGTACCTTTTTCTTTTGTTGAATAGTACGGTGTTCCAAGTCTCTGGATTTGCTGAGGTGTCATTCCAATACCAGTATCTTTTATATTCATAACAACCGTATCATTCAGCTGCTTTGCCGTAATTTCTAAAATGCCACCGTGTTGCATTGACTCGATCGCATTTTTGCCGATATTTATTAAAGCCTGATGAAACTTTTGTTTATCTCCAAAGATGGATAATTCGCCATTGTCAGGGCACTCTGTGTTAATTTGTATATTATTATAGTTGGCATAGGTCAGGAGAACATTCGATATATGGATGACTTCATCAATTACGTTGATTGTTTCAATGATTTCGCTATCTGGTTTTGCAAGAGAGAGATAATCCGAGATGATTAGATCTGCACGGTCCAATTCGTCTAGACATATTTTTTGAAAGTACTCTCTCTTTTCCTTATCCTGATCGGTATCCCCCAATAATTGTATAAAGCCTCTTACAGATGTTAGCGGGTTTCGTACTTCATGGGCTACGGAAGCAGCCATTTCACTGACCATTCTTATTTTTTCACTTTTATACACTTCATCTTGCATATGAAAATATCTATTAAGAAATTCAATTAAGTAAACACAAGCACCAATAATAATCCCCTGTACTAGATAGGTTTGTATTGTATCTATAAAACGATTAAACATCAGATCAAACCGCTGAATATATGCAAGATATAACGAAATTGTGATCAGTTTCATAAGCGAACATAATATCACTGCTACGATTATTTTTTGATAAATTCTTAAATTGCCATAGCTTCTAAGAGCATAGAGAACGATAAATAAACTAGGCAACACGGTCATGAGGTAAAGTAAATTATCTGGATTCCCCAAAATAAACCGATATGAAACAAGAACACAATACAATGTGATTGCGACTGGCACCCCTCCATATAAAGACCCGATTATTACTGGAATAGACCGGAAATCATAGGTTATCCCGTTTATATCTATAGGCAGAGACATAACGAGGATTAAGATTAATGAAAAGAGAAAGCCCAGCATGATACGGTATAATACAATGTTGTTTTTAAATTTATGTACATACGGATAAAGAAATAATGGAGAGAATATAAAGAAAATATTTAAAATGAAATCTTTAAGGTGCTCTACCATTGAATGCCCCCGGTTCCAGATTGTTTTTCTTTCTTAACTTGTGTGGAATGTAGTTGACTTGTTATGAACAATCCGATGCCGAAAATATCTCCAAAAGAAAAGAAAGGCTCTCCAAAAAGTGCGGTCTCTTGAAGAAAAACTACTCACCGTTTACCAAATCCCTCAAACGAACCCTCCAGATCATATGATGGAATCCTTCACTCCAATAGTCCTTCAACAAATAATCGGGATCGCCAAATTTCTTCTTCCAAACCTGTTGTGCAATCGTATACCCGCTATCGAGGCAAAATTCGTCTTTCCCTTTTTCACGTAATATCTTATACATGGCATACAAAAGCTTGTTCGCGATTCCTTGTCTTCGATACTCCGGATGGACAAATACGGTTCCCACTTCTACAATGTCCTCGAATTCCCCATCTGTACTGCTGAGGATCAGTTCATTTGCCGTGCCATAATCGATGCATCCAACTATTCCTTCATCCCTTTTAGCAATAAGAAAATACCGATCTTCGCCATTGCTGTTCAGGTCCATGGACAAGTACTTCTTCTTCGTTTCAATTTCAGCCTCGATATTATCCTGCAAGCCAGCTAACCCTTCCTGTGCAAACGTATCGACTACAACCAGTCGGAAAAATTGGTTCATTTCTTCTACATCTTCAATCGTCGGTCGTTCTATTTTGATTTTTTCCATCTTAATCTCCCTCTACTTTCATAAAACAAACCCCCGCCTAGGATGAGGGATTGTAATCATTTTGCTTTTTATTTTTGATCCTGTTTCAGTAGTTCAAGTGCATCATCTTTAATTTTGTCAAATAACGTCGACTATTCAGACGATGGTATGGAGGAACGTGCGATAATAATGATTGCTTTCTTTACTTGTTTATATATGATAATTTATAGAATCATATATAAAGGTCTTTCAGTAAAAATGATATAAACGGAAGGAGCTGGGACGAGGTTGAAAGAAAAGATCATTGCTTGTTTTAGTGGTGGCAAAGATTCTACATACATGCTTCATAAACTGCTTAGAGGAAACAAATATGAAGTCGTCTCATTGCTTACAACGGTAACGACGTATGATGAAATATCTGGACACATGATTGATTATAAGTGGATTGAGGCTCAAGCGGCATCCATTGGCATTCCTTTGTACAAAATCCAATATCCTTTATATGATGGAAAAGGTTTTGAAAAAGGCCTTATTGACGCAATGAACCATTTTGGACAACAAGGCCTTTCAAAAATTGCTTTTGGGGATCTTTTTCTGGAAGATTGCATCGAATACAAAAAGAACTTAGTTGAGTCTAATGGATACGAACTAGTCCTTCCTTTAGCTGGAATCAACACGAAACAGCTAGTTCAAGAGTTTATTGAGTTAAGTTTTATTTCAATATTAGTTTTGCTACGCACTCCACATGAGTGGTGATCCCAGAAAAATTGTTGTAGTAGTGTATACCTCTAGTTTAATTTTGTCCTTGTACCCAAATCCCTTGAGTATTCTTAAAAAATGATTACCAAATATTTTAACATACTAATTTATCACACAATTGACAAAATTCGTGGTAAACTAACAATTGTTATACTTCATACGTACTATTTGTCTCAACCTAGGGGAGCATCTGATCTTTCTTAGTTATGCTTCTATTAAAAACAACAGGGGGAAATACATGAAAAATTTAATTCTCAAGTGGAACCAAGTGAGCCTAGTAAAGCGAATACTTGTAGGTATTATTATTGGTATTATTTTGGCTGTAACGATTCCTGATGCTGTAAAATGGGTCTCCATTTTTGGTACCCTATTTGTAGGTGCATTAAAGGCGGTTGCACCAGTATTAGTCTTTTTCTTAGTTATGCACGCCATCTCTAAACATAAAAGTGGGCATAAAACGAATATGAAATCTATTATTGCCCTTTATGGCTTAAGTACATTCCTCGCTGGATTTGTAGCAGTTGTTGCAAGCTTTCTATTTCCGGTAACCTTATCACTTGGAACAGGCGCTGAAGATTTGACTCCTCCTGATGGTATTGTAGAAGTACTTAAGACATTACTCATTAACATCGTTGATAACCCGATAAATGCCCTATTAAATGGCAACTATATTGGGATATTAACTTGGGCTTTACTTCTTGGCATCGCTTTAAGAAATGCAGCGGAGACTACAAAAAATGCGCTTGCTAATTTTTCAGATGCCATCTCTCAATTAGTGAAATGGGTTATAAATTTGGCACCGATCGGAATCATGGGGCTTGTCTTTGACGCTATTGTCACGAATGGGCTTTCCGCCTTACTCGATTACGGAAAATTACTTTTAGTCCTACTCGGTTGCATGTTTTTTATAGCTCTTGTCGTTAATCCAATTATCGTATTCATCAATATTCGTAAAAATCCATATCCACTTGTCTTGAAATGCTTAAGGGAAAGTGGAATTACAGCATTCTTTACTCGTAGCTCAGCTGCAAACATTCCAGTAAATATGCGTTTATGTAAAAATTTAGGTTTAGATGAGGATACCTATTCCGTATCAATCCCATTAGGGGCTACCATCAATATGGCTGGAGCAGCGGTTACTATTTCTGTCTTAACCCTTGCTACAGTTCACACCCTTGGCATTCAAGTAGATATCGGTACCGCGCTTATTCTTTCTGTCCTATCAGCTATATCCGCTGCAGGGGCTTCAGGTGTTGCCGGTGGGTCGCTCCTACTCATTCCTTTAGCATGTAGCTTATTCGGAATATCAAATGATATCGCTATGCAAGTCGTTGGTGTTGGTTTTATCATAGGAGTATTACAGGACTCTTGTGAAACTGGGCTTAACTCTTCTTCTGACGCACTTTTTACAGCAACAGCTGAATATGCGCAAATGCGTAAGGAAGGTAAGGAAGTTGTTATTGATGCTTAGAGGGGAATTTTTATAGAGTTATAACTATTAAGTCATCAATATCATCGGGATATTAAATTTAGGAATTGTAAGAAGGCAACGCCCAGTAGGGCTAGTTGCCTTTTTTAATAAAAGTTGAGCTACGCACTACATGTGGCTTGATGAGTGATCGCAGATAGGTTGTTGGTAAGCGCTTCTCGCAAAAAAATTCTACTATTTGAACTAAAGAAACTGGGGTAGTACCACCTTTTGCTTTTCGTTTCCGCCTTAATTCTGACTGAGTAATGGCTGTTTTTACTGAAGTTCCCAAATTCTTTTGAAACCCATCGACCCTAGCTTTAAAGCGTTTGCAAATATCAATTAATGCTTCTCTAGGCAATAAATTAGATTACTTGATTTTCAAAAATCACATTCTCTTTTGATAAACTAATATACTAATTCCATTGCTACCGAAGACTAAAGCCATCCAGGCTGCAATCACAGCTGTTACATGCTCCACCGTAGGATTTGCAAGCTCAATATATAATCCTTGAAATGCAAACCCTAAAAATAGAAATATGAATGCAATTTGACTTGCCTTAGCAAGAATCGCTTGGCCCCTTTCATCTTTTCCTTCAGACCGTACAAATCCGATATACATACCTAAACCTGCGACTCCTAGTATTGTTGAGATAATATAAACAGTAAAAATCATCCTTTATTTTTCCCCTTTCTTTTCATAGACAAAAATGTCATCTATTTTTTTTTCATATAGTTGAGCAATTTCAAAAGCTAATATGAGAGACGGATTATATTTGTTTGATTCAAGAGAATGTATCGTTTGCCTCGTAACATTTAATTGCTCCGCAACGTACTTTTGTGTCCATTTCTTCTCAGCACGTAATAAATACAAATTGTTGCTTAATCGATCTTGATTATTTTTCAAGCATTTCCCACCTTTATGTTAAAAATATACTACATATGTATTATATTTTTAACCTTCTTGTTTGTCAATTTATTAATCAAACATTGTTATACTAGCGAAAACGTGATTGAATACAATAACACAAGGAATTTATCTGTGGTTTTCTACACATATCCGAACTTTTAACTAGGTTGGACTTAATTAGGTAAGTAAAAACAGTGTCTTGTTTCTTGAAGTATCCAGTCGCCAGCAATGTGGTGCTTTTTGTTTGGTTTTCTAGTCATGATCCTTCATGAATCGCAGATATCGTTGAAATTCCAGCAGGATTTCCCAACCATATTACGTCATTAATCGGCACCAGAAAGACTATAGTCCGCTTTCATTATTCGACTTTCTTCTAATGGCTATTTTCAAAAGAGCATGAAAAAGCCCTTAGCAGTTGTTTGCTAAGAGCTCTTCAGAAAATGATTTATCTAATCTGACCGTTACCGTTCATTAGATATTTGACTGTGGTAAGTGCGGGTAAGCCCATTGGTCCGCGTGCGTGTAATTTCTGTGTTGAGATTCCGATTTCCGCACCGAAACCAAGTGCGCTGCCATCAGTGAAACGAGTAGATGCATTGTGGTACAACGCTGCCGCATCGACAAGCTTCATGAATGTGTCAGCGGTTTGGCCATTTTCCGTGATGATTGCTTCGGAATGCTTTGTGCCGTATTGTTCAATGTGATCGATTGCTTCCATTACATCATTCACAGTCTTAACCGCGATATCTGTGCTCAAATATTCATTGGCCCAGTCTTCTTCATTCGCTGGTATGGCGCCAGGGATGAGGTTTACGATTACTTTATCACCATGGACCTTGATTCCATTTTCTTTGAACGTTTGGATCAACGCGTCCTTATTCCCCTCAAGCCACTCGGCATGAACAATTACCGTTTCGACGGCATTACATACAGCTGGGCGATCTGTTTTTGCATTGACGAGAATCTCAAGCGCTTTTTTCACATCTGCTTCTTTATCAATATACAGGTGGCAATTCCCGACTCCGGTTTCTAATACAGGTACCGTCGCATTGTTCACAACCGCTTGAATTAGCGAACCACCTCCACGTGGGATTAACACGTCGATGTGCTCCTTCATCGTAAACAGTTGCGAAGTGGCTTCACGGTCTGTACTTGCGATGAATTGAATCGCTTCTTTCGGAATTTTTGTTTCTTCTAGCCCTCGGTGCATCACTTCTACGATTGCTTTATTCGAAGAAATAGCGGAAGATCCACCTTTTAATACGATTGCATTTCCAGATTTTAGCGCTAATCCAGTTGCATCGACAGTTACGTTCGGACGAGCTTCATAGATCATACCGATGACACCAAGTGGGACGGTTACTTTTTGGACGTTCAATCCATTTTCAAGAGTCCAATCCGAGTCCACAATTCCTGTTGGATCTTCAAGCTCTGCAACTTCGCGAAGTCCTTGTGCAAATTCGAAAACACGTTCTTTGGAAAGGGCTAAGCGATCCATATAGGCGTCATCATAGCCTTTTTCCCGAGCCTTTTCCAGGTCAACATGATTTGCTGTTAAAATCGATTCGTATTCTTCCTCTAATACGTTTGCGAGGATTAGAAGGGCATCGTTCTTTTCTTCTGTTGTTAAAAGGGATAACGTTTTTGCTGCTTTCTTTGCTTCGATCGCTTGTTTCTCAACATTCACTTTTTCTATCGTTTGTGTCATCCAAGACCTCCTATAGATTTTATTACACACCTACGGGGACAGCTACGTTCAGGTGGCATACGAAGTGCTCACTTTCGACCGCTGCCTTCTCGTAGTTTTTCATATCCGTTTCCGTTTTGTTGATTAATTGTTCAAAGGCTTCCGAGGAGTAATTCACGACTCCTAGCCCTATTTTTTCACCTTTTAAGTCTAGAATTCTTACGACTGCACCTTTTTCAAAACGCCCATTTACACTATGAACATTTGCTGGCTCTAGACTCGTTTCGCTCTTAAGGATCAGCTCTCTTGCATGATGGTCAATCGTTACTTCTCCTTCTGGTCCAGAGTTGAAGGCAATCCACTGTTTCTTTTGATCTAAGTTATGGGTGTCTTCCTGTGGTTCGAAGTACGTTCCAGACGCATTGTGGTAAATCGCGTCGTAAACGATATTTTCGGTGCTCGCTTTTCCTAAAAAGGACGAAATTCCAGATGCCATCGTAATTTTAAAGGCATCGATTTTCGACTTCATTCCACCTGTTCCCATCGAGCTGCCTGGATCACCTGCTGCCGCTTCAATTTCAGGAGTAATTTCGTTCACTTCATTTAGAAGCTTTGCATCCGGGTCTTTTCGTGGATCTGCATCATACAGTCCATCGATGTCAGAGAGAATAATTAATTGATCGGCGTTCACTAGACCGGCCACTTTCGCGGAGAGTGTATCGTTATCACCGAAGTTCAAGAAATCCATTGTGATCGTGTCATTCTCGTTGACGATCGGAATAATCCCACGTTCCAATAACACATTAATCGTGCTTCTCGAATTGTTATACCGGTTCTCATCTGAAAAATCGCTTCTTGTAATTAAAATTTGTGAGGCCACATAGCCGTGGGAAATAAAGAGGTCTGAGTATGTTTCAATAAGTAAGCCTTGGCCGATTGAAGCGGCTGCTTGTTTTTCTGGTAGTGATTCCGGACGTGAGAGACAGCCGAGCTTTCGATATCCAGCTGCTACTGCCCCGGAAGATACGAGCAAAACTTCATGACCGTCATCCTTAATTTTGACGACTTGCTCTACTAGTTTCTCTAGTTTTCTACGACTAACTTCTCCGTTCATACTTGTTAATGAGCTGCTTCCTATTTTAATGACGATTCGTTTCTTGTCTGTATCAAGTGTCACGCAATCACTCCTACTTTATTTTGTTTCCATTCTTGATGTATTTGTTATGCGATTTGATTTTTTTGAAGGTCTGTTTTCTTTTCGAGTTCTTCGCTAATCTCCTTTGAACGGGAGGCTGCACCTTTAATCGCTGCGGCAATTGCTTCTCCTCCACCATGTTCATCTAACGCGTCTAAACCAGCGGCTGTCGTTCCGTTTGGCGACGTTACATTTTCTCTTAATTCTGTTGGTGTTTCATCCTGTTCAAGAATCATTTTCGCGGCACCTAGAATTGTTTGTGCTCCAATACTCCGAGCTGTTTCACGATCCAAGCCACCTTGCTTGCCTGTTTCTTCAATATGTTCCATCAGGTTATAAAAGTACGCTGGACCGCTGCCTGCGATTCCTGTAAAGATATCCATTTTGTCTTCATTGATGATATAGGCTTCTCCGATGCAATTCATTAATTCCTTGGCAACAAGTACTTGGTCCATAGCTGCATGAGCTCCTGGTGAAATAGCTGTTGCGGATTCTCTTAACATACTTGATGTATTTGGCATTACGCGAATAACCTGCTGCCCGACGTTTAGCATCTCTTCCATATAAGCAGTAGAGATTCCAGCTAAGACAGAAATGAGCAACTGATTCGACTCGATTCTTTCCTTTATATCCTCTAATACACATTCAATGTCTTTCGGCTTCATTGCCAAGATAAAAACATCAATCGCGGAATAATCCAATTGATCTTTCGTTACTGCTTGAATGTCATAGTTCGCTTTCAATTCATTTAAACGCTCTTGGTTACTACGGTTTGTGACAACGATTTGACTAGGATCTAATTTCCCAGAATCAACAATCCCAGAAATCATTGCTTCAGCCATATTTCCTGCACCTAGAAAGGCAATACGTTTTTTTAACAAAATGAATACACTCCTATAAGTCCGTCTCTTTTCAACGTTTTCAATCGTAACATGCTGATAAATTACTTCAAGGGGTTTCAGGTAAGTCAGGTGTATAAAGCCGAGATAATGAGTGTAAACGGTTACATTTCGTCGTATATTCTTCTCACACTTGCTGAATCGCTCTAAACCTCTGACAATCCTATATATGGGGGTTGGAAAAAAGGAAAAATCTAGACATTAGAGTAGTTTGAATTTTCTGTACACAAATGAGTAAGAGTAATTTTCTGGTATAGAAAGAATAATTCTCATTTCTGCTGAATTCAGTAATTTCTGGTTGAATTACTTCCATATGGCTGATTTCCAGATTTTCCGGCTTGAATTATTCTCTGTTCGGATGAATTCAGGAATCTCCGGATGAATTTTTTAAGAAAGACTGTTTAATCTGTATGTTTTTCATCAAATATGTTGTTTTTATACCCTTGTAGAAGAGTTGTTGCTATTTTTGACACTAAATTCACCTCAGAAGGCTAATATGTACAGTCATCAATCTGAAGCTATTTTACATCAACATTTATCCGCAGCTTAAAGATTTTATAACAAATAAAAGAGCTCCTAGCACTTGATTGCTAAGAGCTCGCTATTTTACAACTTAATTGAGATGATGTCGGCTAGCTTTAATTTAGTTGACGGTTTGGTCATTTGGTCATTCACAAGGATCTTTCCTTGCGCTATCCGATTAGCAATTTCTGTACGACTCCATTCCTCGAGTTGCTCAGCTAGGATTTTATCGAGACGGAACTTTCCTTCTACCCCATCTAATCTGATTTGGATTTGTTCCGTACCCGTCTTCATATATTCTTGGACGTATATTTTTGTTAGTTGGCTCGTTTCCCTTAGCTGTTCTTCCACCACTCTTGCATGACAGGTATATGTTCTATATATTTCAAGTTTTTTGTTCCACGTATGGTTCTTTTCACATTTATAAATCGCAAAACGATAGATGTTTTTCCCGTTTGCATTGTGACGACGGACCATTGTATCTGTAAAAATTACAATCTTACCACAGTTGCTGCAATGTCTTAGTTCTGTTATCTCAATATTCGAATCATGAAGATTCCAGGTTAATTGTTTGATCTGCATTTCCTTCACCTCTATTTATGGATAAAGGAACATAACAGACTATTTGGATGGTCTTGCAGTATGAAGTTTTTTCAAATAAAAAAGAGACCCCCATAAAAGGGAACCTCTGTATCATGCATACTACAGATTATTGTTACGTTCCTTTGCAATGGTAAATGGGCATACTACTCCCTCATCAGCCGTTTCCTTTTTTAAAAAACCGCTTCATTTCTGAGAGTAATTATCCGATTTGTGGTCCATTACAAAGTAGTTGTGGGCATAAAGGGTACCTGAAACCTTTCTTATCCAAATAGATTTCTTTTAGTTTACTCTGAATTGGAACATTTTTCAATCGAAATTTTTATAGTGAGTCGTTAATCACTTTGACCATTTGCCTGATTGCCCCGAGATGGTACGCCGAATGTGCTAAAGAACCCAGTGCCTCCTCCAATACCACTACATCATCTTTGTTGTTTAGCGTATCTATTTTTTCAAAAAGTGTGTTGTACTCATTCTGAAGTTCTCCTTGTGACTTTTCCCAAGTCGATTCATCGACTGATGCTATTCTCCAGCTTTCACTCCAATCAAATTTTGGCTTCTCACCTGTTCGGATAATTGTATTCGCTCCCCATAGATAATAACGGGTATGATCCGTGTGAGCAGCTACCGTCGTGCCTTGAACTGGAACTGAAGCTTCTTCCGCTGATAACTTGGCTAACGTTCCAAAAATCCCACTGTTCGGCTTTGATTCCACGTACCAGCTTCCGTTTCCACCTGGTCCATCAAACGTTTCCTTCAACAATTCTTTAACTACTTCCACTAACGAACTGTTCATCTTGATTCCCTCCTGAATTTTTCACATTTTTAAGCCGTAATTTATAACCTCCTAAAATACATTATGATGGTTATATAGTAATGTAGTTGAATCTAACTGTCAATATGTTTTATGATGGTTATACTAAGAATATGCAGCTCGACCGAAGAGAGCGTTGCATGAAACGATTATTATTTATTTTTTAGTAAAGGATCAAAGGGGTCATATAAAATGTCAGAAACGAATAATACGAATAATAATGACAGAGATATACACACACATGCCTTAGTAGGTGAACGATTATGTTTGGATTTTGCGAATACGGTGAGCTGGCACGACAGCGAGGATTCTCGAGAATGGCTGACAAGCTACGAGAGATTGGTAGGCTGGTGCCAGCATGCGGATATTTTAACTGAGCAGCAAGCCCTTTCACTTCTTCAACAAGCTGAAGATCATCCAGCTGAAGCCAATAGAGTACTTAAAAAAACAGTGGAGTTCCGCGAAGCGATTCACGATATATTCAGCTCTATTCCTAAAAATGAAACGCCAAACAAAGCAGACCTTGCCACACTAAACGGAATGCTGGTTGACACTTACCGTTCGATTCAAATTGTTCCTGATGATGATAACAACTTTTCGTTACAATTTCAGAAGCCCGAAGACTCATTAGACGGGATTCTAGCGCCAATCGTACAATCGGCCATTGATATTCTCGTTTCTGAAAAAGAATTGAAGAGAGTCAAGAAATGTGAGGGGGATCCTTGTGGGTGGTTGTTCTTAGATACAAGCAGAAACCGCAGCCGCCGATGGTGTTCAATGGCAGACTGCGGCAACCGCGCAAAAGCCCGTCGCTTTTATCAAAACAAAAAATAGTAGTTGTTAAGAAACAGCTTTATACTTGGAATCATAACTTCTCCCCTTTTTGAACATGGATACAATGATCGTCAGGCATGGGAGAAACCATAAGAACACAGCATAGGGTAAATAATCGCCTAGGGGCATACTTATGATGGTGCTAGCCAAGATTGCAAGAACGTTCCACGGAACAATTGCTGGAAAGAGCATCGTCGTATCCCCCATTACCCTAGCTAATTCCTCTTTACTATATTTACTAGTCCAGTGAGCAAGGAACGAACGCCCGGTTAGAATGATCGGCATGGTCTGGTTAGCTGCCATTAAGGAAACCATTAACGTAGCGATCGTTGTTTTTACTGAATCTGACACCATCGACCTTGAAGAATGAAGCCACTTATTTAACAACGGTTGGATGATATTCAAATCCTCTAACAAACTATTATAAGCCCCTGCAAGTGCAATAAACACCAACAAACCATACATATGTAGAAGTCCGCCGCCAAGACTATCAATGCCTTTCCAATACGCATTAGCAATCTTAAATAAGGTATGACCATCGTAAATTGCTATGACGCTTGCTGAAAGTATGCTAAACAAAAATGATTTAATAATATCGATTCGGAACAGAACAGGTACGATTAATAATAATGGCGGGATAAATGGAATGAACGTGATTGATTGGTTGCTTTCCTTGTTCGGTGAGGATTGAAGTTCCGTTGAAAATTGGACATCCATGAACCTGTAGAATAGAACTGCAGCTGCGATTCCAATAATAGTCGTCAGCAGCATCGCTTTTCCCTGTTTCCGCACACTTATTTCGAGTACCCGGGACAATAGCTGGTGAGTACCTGAAAAGGGTGAAGTACGGTCTCCTACAAAAGCTCCAGAAATGACAGCCCCTGCCGTAACCTCAATTGGCAGTCCCATTAATATTGCAGTGCTGATCAGCGGTATCCCTAAAGCACTCAATGTACCGAGGGATGTTCCAGTAATCATCGAGAAAAGCATCGTTGTAAGAAATGAGAGTACAAAAAAGTGTTGAGGATCGATAGCCTCCATCGTTACTGAAACCATTTCGTTAATCGTACCTGAAAGATACCAGGACGGGAGCAAGAAGCTAACGAAAAATAAAATGAAAAGGACGACTTTAATTCTTTTTACTCCGATATAACTTATTTTCCTGATTTCCTTAAATGACACGCCTTTTTTCCAACCAAGAAAAATTAAGTAGAAAAACCCCGGCAAAAAGCCAATTGCAAGAGGCTGATTCAAGACAAAAGAACTTATGATTCCGGTCAGGGTTATCACAACTAGTAAAAAGACTTGTTTACCTGAGTATCGATCCATATTCCACCTCTTTATCTGTTCAAATACGAATATACGTTCTAATTCTAATCCATATGTTTATTATTGTAAATCTTTCTCTTTAAGATCTTAAAAATATTAGAATATAAGCATAAATATCTGGGTTGAGGATAAAGCATCTGCTAGGCAAAACGATATATCGACCACGAATTGAATTTTATCGATCACGGATCAAGATATATCGACTAAGAATTCAATTTTATCAACCACGGACGTAGAAAATCCTTCGGAGCTGGACGCTACACCTCCATTACTTTCAAAAAAATACACCACTCGAAATGAGTGATGCACGAAAAAAGTACGGTTATACGTGTTCCATTTTACTCCATCGTATTCCCTTCTGCAGGGATTGGATGTTCCTTTAAAAGTCGGGCGAAGTGGATCAGGTTGTAGCTCATCGTCTCGATGTTGTTCTGGGTAAATTCATGCTCGTCCCCGCCTGCCTCGATATAGGAGTCACCAGGGCCAGCATCACCTACCCAATACGGATCCACGTTCGGCGGAACAGTAAAGCCTACGTGGGAAAGTGCATAAAGAATCGATTTTGCCGCATTTTTCGCACCATCCTCGTTACCAGTGATGACTGTTCCGCCTACCTTGTTGTAGTAAATCGATTGCCCCTTTTCATTCGTCAGACTGCTTCCCCCGTAAAGACGTTCAATCGCTAAGGCAGCTATACTACTCTTCTCCCTGAGCCATAGTGGTGTGCCGATAATGAGAATATCCGCAGCTTTAACTTTATTGAAAATCTCGGGCCATTCATCTCCCTCACCAGCGTCATCCGTAATCCCATACTTGATGTTGTAATCGACTAGACGGACAATCTCATAGCTAACTTTCTCTTTTTCAAAAATTTTTAGTGACTCGTCAATTAAAGCTTGTGTATTAGATGTTTCATTGCTAGGTTTCAATGAACAGTTCAAAACTACTGCATGTATATTAGACATTATACTCCTCCTTTAGATTGTATAATGACCATACCCGTGAAAGCGAAGGTTTAATCTTCATAGGTTTTGTGTATCATTCAACAAAGTAGTAGTTAGTTGTTAACGTCTAATCGTTCACGTTCTCAACTTTCACTCCTATTGCTTTTAAAGGTCCTTTTGTAATGACCTTAGACAGCTTGATGGCCATTTCTTGAGGAGAAAAATTCATGTCTTCCTTTAACCACCATTGGATTACGCCGACAAAGGCTGCGCTGATAAAGTGAGTGATCAGTTCTTTCGGAATTTGATCTTCAATCGTTTGAATCCCAAGAATCTCGATATTTTGATTGAATTTCCTACGAATCACCTCCTCTAAACTATTCCGGAAATCATAAACACCATTTTCCCCAAACATCACTCTATAGAAATCACTGTTTTTTTGAACATTTTCATATACATTCTGAATCGTTTCTTGAAATTTTTCTAGATTAACTTCTTGATTCTCTACGTGGTAAGCTGGATTGATTAGTGCCATTAATTCCTCCACTACCGTATCACTCATCGTTTCAAGAAGTGCGTATTTATCCTCATAATGCAGGTAAAACGTAGCTCGATTAATCAATGCTTCATTAGCGATATCCTGAATCGTAATTGCATCGAAACCTTTTTCCTCGATCAATTTCAAAAACGCTTCGTTGATTAGTTTCCTCGTCCTTAGTACTCGTAAGTCTGTTTTTTTAGCCATATCACACTCTCCCATGCCTTTTTTGTAAATTACACATCAAAACATTCTTAACCGTCGATTATCCGACAAAACGAAGGTTATTGATTATTGCACTACTGTCAATTTCTTCTATAATGACAGTATACACAACATGTTGTTAATTAATCAACACATTGTTAATTTAAAAAGGAGTGAGTTATGATGAAAAAATTCTTTCAACAAAAGTTGTTTTGGCAAGGATTCCTCGGTCTTCTGTTCATATCTTTCATTTTCACATTTGCTTTTATGGGATCTACAGTAAATCCAACATTAAAAGATCTGCCGCTTGCTGTTGTCGTTGAAGATGAAGGAGTGACGCTACCGAACAATAAACAGTTGAATATCGGTGAGACATTCGAGGAGCAAATTAAGAAGAAGGATCAAGAATCCATCGACTGGACGGTTTTAAACAGTCGTGATGAAGCAATAGAAGGGATGAACGAGAAGGAATATTATGGCGCGATCATCTTTCCTAATGACTTGTCGAAAACGATTTTCTCACTATTAAAAGATAGCTCTGGAAAAGCTAAGGTTGAAGTTCTAATTAATGAAGGAATGAACGCTAATGCTGCTAAAATGGCTGGGCAAATCTCGGATGGAATCGTAGCAAAGCTCAATCAGCAGGTCCAGCAAAATTTATATGATCAAGCGTCCAAACAGAAAATGACGCTATCGGTTGATCAGTTAAAGGCATTAGCAACGCCGATTCATGTGAAGACTGAAAAACTGAACCCTGTTGGCAGCCATACGGCTAACGGAAATGCTCCCGTTTTATTCACCCAGATCCTTTGGATTACAACATTTATCGGTTCGATCATTCTATTCTTAGTGATTAAAAAGCTTGGCTTGAGAAAATGGACTGTTTCTACAATCCTAAGTCAGTTGCTTGGTGGGTTACTCTTCGTCCTATCGATTTGCGGGCTCGTATTCTGGCTGGCAAGCGGTTTACTAGATGTTTCAATTCCAGATAATGGTGAGATGTTCCTGCTTATGTTATTCACAGGGCTGATGTTCTTCTTTATCCAGGGTGCACTTTTCAACTGGATCGGATATGCCGCAGCTCCCCTATTAGTACTGCTGTTCTTCTTCTCAACACCAGTTCTTACCTTGCCGCCGGAAATGCTCCCAGAAGTTACAAGAGATTGGCTGTATTCCTGGGTTCCATTCCGGTTCAGTGTAGAGGCTTTTAAAGATACATTCTTTTTTGGAGTAAATCCTTTGGAAGATGGAATCGGCGTCCTCGGTTACACGGGTTTGACTGGATTCGTGGTAATGATTTTAGCTCCTATAAAGCCTAAGCGAAATGCAAAAGAACAAAAGAGTATTGTTGTGAATGAATAACAGGTATGTAGGTTATGGAAAAGCTAAGTGCCAGGTATCGATTCGGTATCTGGCACTGTCTTATTTCAGCATTTTTTTTATACGTAAACCCCTAGTTTATCCCCAGTTATTTTTAATCCCTTCAATAACAGTTTGTGGGCTGTCCCAGTGCAGCATGTGTGTAGTATTATCGATTATTTTCACTACGCTGTTTGTCCTTTCTTTAAAAAATTCTGTAGTTTCTTCATAGTAGGATCCATTTTTATAAGGTAATCCAGCACTAAGTAAAATTATATTAGAGGGTAAGTTTTCATAGATATCCTCCGTTTCGTGTTTATGCATGGCTTGAATGATACTTTTGGCGGTAGAGCCTCTAACATGCCAAATTATTTTATTATCTTTTTCGAAAGCAAGATCCTTTACAGCCACCTCAATTAATGGTGACCACCTTGTATATGCCTCTTTTTCCGCTTCTAGATACTCACTCCAAGTGTCGAAAACATACCCTTCAAAATCCTTTTCATAGTACTCGATTTCTTCTTCCAAAGACTGATCCATTTGTCTTTTTGTTTGATATCCTCCATCGATTAGGATTGTACCTATAACCCTCTCGTGATACTCCAATAAATAAAACATGGTTACAAAACTGCCCCAAGAGTGAGATAAGAAATAAAACCTATCAATTTTAAGAATGTTCACTAATTGATCGATCCAAAAGGCTAATTTAGGCATCTCATAACTTCTGGGGTCTTGGAAAGGTGCTGTTTTCCCATGGCCTGGAGCATCAATAGAAATAAATCTATACATATCTTGTAATGATTCAGCAATTTCAATAAAACTAAAACTTGTGCTTCCTAAGCCGTGTAGGCAAAATATTGTGGGGCTATTCTTATCACCCCACTCTGTTATATGTACATCCATTTCACCATGTTGAACAAAATATCTCTTCAAGTAAATGTCTCCTTTATTATCTCCATGGAGTCGGAAACTCCACTTGCACCGTAGGATCCTTGAATTGGTTTAAAACCATACCTGCCCTCTTAGGAAACGTTTAATTGAAACTCCCGATTGTTTAATATCATTTTTTCTAGTACAACTCTCACCCCATCCTGATCATTTGTTTCCGTTATTTCATCGGCGATCTGTTTTAATTCAGCAATCGCATTCCCCATTGCAACTGTATACCCACAGTTATTAAACATGTCTAAGTCATTCGTATCATCACCGAATACGATCAAGCTTGATTGGTCTATCTTAAAGTGCTTGCATAATGTTGAAATTCCACTTGTCTTAGATACATTAAGATTCATAATTTGTATCAGCTTCCCACCATCAGTAACAACAATATTAAGGTCTTGTGAGCAAAAGCTTTTTAAATCATTCTCCTCAAAGCCCGAGACCAATATTTTTGTCGCAGTTAACTTTCCTAGTCGTTCCGTCTCCAAAATCATTGGGTGCGTACTTAGGTTAAAGAATGTTGAGTCTGTCACTTCTTTATTTGCGTACCAAACATCTTTCACCTCAATACTGATGTTGCAGCTTGGGGAAAGTTCCAATATTTGTTTCAAAACCTCCGCTGTCTGATGTTGAGCGATCGGATAATGCTCTTCAATTCCTAGTTCTTTATCCACCACGAAACCCCCATTGTAAAAAACAAAGGCACAAACGTTTATTAATTCATCAGGTAAAAACTTCTTTACAGAGCGAGGAGGTCTTGCAGTCGCAATAATCGGTTTTACACCCAACCTATGACAACTTAATATTGCATTCAAGTTCCCTTTTGTAACCTCTTTGTTTGAATTTAACAAAGTTCCATCTAAATCTAATACAATACCTGAAAACATGTATACACCTCTTTAAAATCAAATCGAATTTTGTAATAATTTTTATGTATGGTAGTTTATTTTACATCTAAAGAAAGGTACTTCATTCAACGCACCGTTAATAATGATTCCAACATAATAGTATCCCTCTAGATGGTTTTCCGTCCCTTTTTCGTTCATAGAGTGAATTTTCATTTTTTGAGTGATTTTAAATCTCATCGACTCTATCCATAAATTGTTGCGCAAACTTAGGTACCTCTCATCTAAAGTTCACAAAAACACCACAGTTTTTCATACCAACCACTTTAAAATCTTTTTTACCCTTTTGCATTCCATTATACTACCTCCTTGTATATGAACTCGTAAATTAATTCTATAAACCAATTTATGTTTACTGTACAAGGCCTTCCAATCTTATTCAGCAAACTAACCCAATTAACAAGGAAAGAGCTTAATTTCTTGTGAAGAAACGCGTCAATTAGTGGAACAGATAAAATAGTTTAATTTTGACAAAAAACCGTCCAGACGGTATAATTTATTCAGGAAACATCCAGACGATTTTGATATAAGGAGTGATACATGTGGAATCAAAAGCTACCATCAAGCGTCAGCATATCTTAAAATCTGCAACAGATTTCATTCTCGAAAATGATTTTAATGCATTAACTTTGGATTCTGCAGCAAAACAAGCAGGAATTAGTAAAGGTGGTTTATTATATCACTTCCCTAATAAAGAAGCACTAATGATAGGATTAGCACAATATATTTTCGAAGAATTCACGATTGCTTTTGAGGAACATGCTAAGAAAGACCCAATAGAAAAAGGTAAGTGGTGTCGTGCTTTAATTGAAGTATCAAAATGGGATTTGGAACATAACGCCGAGTTGAATGTAGGAATAATTGCTGCTTCTATGTTAAATCCAGATTTATCTGAAAGTATGTCAAAAAGCTATCAGTATATGCAAAACAAAGTGGAACAGGATAGTATAAACCCTGTAACAGCAACTATTATTCGATTAGCAATAGATGGTCTTTATTACTCAGAACTGTTTCATATAGCTCCGTTAAATGACAAATTACGTGAAAAAGTAATCCAGCAATTGATCACTATGACAAAATAGGAGGAACCATCATGAATCCATATGTAATTTTGGGTGTAGCCATCATAAGTGAAGTATTTGGTAGTTCGCTGTTAAAAGTATCCAACGGATTTAAGAAGTTATTACCTTCTCTGGGAGTAGTAATTGGAATGGGTGTAGCTTTTTACTGCTTATCTTTATCTCTTAAAACGATTCCCCTAGGTACGGCTTATGCTATATGGGCAGGTTTAGGTACAGCTTTAACTGCATTAGTCGGTGTTATCGTTTATAAAGAAAGTTTTAACCTTAAAAAGTTTTTAGGTTTGGTCCTAATCATTGGGGGAGTTGTTGTTTTGAAACTCTCAAGTGGTGTCTCTCATTAACCTTTAGATAATTGGAGGTAATCGTATGAAAGGTTATATTGCTTTAGGAATATCTATTATCAGCGAAGTATTCGGTACGACAATGCTTAAATTGTCAGAAGGATTTACAATTTTATTTCCTTCCATTGGAGTTATTGTTGGTTTTGGGCTAGCCTTTTATTACTTATCATTATGTCTTAAAACAATTCCGTTAAGTTTAGCTTATGCAATTTGGGCGGGAGTAGGTACAGCTTTAACAGCGTTAATTGGTGTACTGTTATGGCGGGACCCATTTAATATCATTACATTAGTTGGCTTATTATTAGTTATTGGAGGGGTTGCATTATTAAATGCTTCTAATAGTCCAGAAAAAGTAATGAAACCATCAAGCTAAAGGTTTGATGGTTTTTATTTTATCCGTATGCTATTCAATAGTTCTCATAATAAAGGTAAGGGAACAACATATTTACAACGTTCATGATTGTTTTACCGGACTTTTTGAACCACCTCTTAAAGATAAAAGGCCTAGCTTCTCAGCATTTATCGAGAATCTAGGCTTTGACTTTTAAACAACAGTCCATTTAGCGGGTAATTACTCTCTTTTTATCACTAATACCACTTGTTAGCTAAAGAATGAACTTTTCCAACATCTTATTTCGTATACTTCTAGTTATTGCAGCAAGTACTTGATGTAGCAGTTGGTGTAGATGCTGTACAGCACTCATCCGTAGCTTTAGAGTGAACTTCGGCATCTGCCTTCGTATAGAAAAATTCCCACTCATTTCCATCGGGATCTGTTACCCAGAATTTATCTTGAACCGCATAGCAACAAGTAGTATCTATTTCAACTCTTGCAAAGAAACCTTCCTTTTCAAGTCTTTCTTTATGCAATAATACTTCATCTTCCGTCTCTAATTGAAACCCAAAATGTCCAACTTGATTCCCCTCTACTTTATTACTTTGGTTTAAGGTAAAGTTTAATCCTGGTTGTTCAAGTAAAAATTTCGCATAATCTTTCTTTACTTTAACGGGATCAACACCAAATACTTTTTTATAAAACTCCATACTATTCTCTAAATTGGTTACGTTTAATCCAACATGTACGTTTAACATCTAAAATCCTCCTTCAGATATATGTTGTATAAGAAACTTTTGCGCTTTTAAATCAAAAAGCTTGAGTCACCTCCTTTCATAAGGAGCCGTAATCAAAACCGGTTAGAATTTCCTTACAAAGAACTGAACGGACAAGAAGGATGGATTAGCAACTGCAGCAAGCGACACACGTAGGTTTTTTTGCTTCTTTTCTTTTGAAAATCGATTTTAGTGAAAACAAGGGACGATATTTATAGATGTTTTCGTATTTCCAAGCATCTCGATTAGCAAATTCAAGTTTTTGTTTTTGATCTTCGGCAATTGTACGATAGATGTAATCATTCATTAGTGACCCTCCAAATTTATAATTTAGTTAAGCAGATGACAAAAAGATTCACAAGCACAGTCGTACCGTTTGTTTATCAATTATTCTTGATCAATCAGCTACAACGATTCCTCTACTATCAATTATTTTAACCTAATATCAAATTTATTTGATATATTAAGTAAAAAATTAACAAGACGGACGAAACAAACAACACAATTCACTTGATAACAAGTGATTCACTTCATCTTGGTTTAGTTCGTAATAACTCCACGTTCCCTTTGTTTCTTTTGTAATCAAATTTACATCTAATAAAATTTTCAAGTGATAGGAAAGTTTTGATTGTGGCATACCAACCATATCCACCAGGTCACAGACACATGTAGAACCATGCTTGCAGAGTAAGTGCATGATATGAAGGCGTTTCTGATCGGCCAGTGCTTTAAACTTAGCTTCATATAATTCAAATGTCTTTTCTAGAGATGTATCGATTAATTGTATTTCTTTCATAATGTCCCCCTCTTTATCAAATATTATTGATTTAATGTTATTATACACTTAGGATTCCAGATTGCAACTATATTTATCAAAAAAAATTGATTTATTTTCTCAACCACTGTTAAACGCAGCTGCCATAATTTTTATCAAAATGATGTCACGGACAAAGGAACTATTTTAATACATTAGTAATGGAGGTGGGAAGTTTGGTAAAAAACATCCTTGTTTTTAGCGACTTCGGAATCGATGACATCGTGGCTGCTATGTATGCTTATTTCAGTGAAGAGATCGAAATAGTCGGTATCGTAGCAGACTATGGAAATGTATCGAAGGCTGATGCAGTCAGAAATGCAACCTACCTTCAAAGGCTTACAGGGAGAGAAGATATCCCTATTTTTGGTGGAGCAGAAATACCGTTGACGGGAATGAAGCCACAATTTTATCCAGATGTTCATGGTGTCGAAGGTCTTGGCCCTATATCACCGGATATCGATATCGAGGATGCATTCGAAAATTTTGATGAGATCAAAAAAATCATAGAAAAATATAGCGGCAACCTTATTATCGTCAATATTGGAAGGCTCTCCTCACTTGCGACCGCTTTTATTTTGTATCCAGCGTTAATGAAAAAGGTAAAAGACTTTTACATAATGGGAGGGGCATTCATGGTTCCAGGAAATGTTACACCTCTAGCAGAGGCAAACATTTTCGGAGACCCTTATGCGGCTAACATTCTTATTAATTTTGCCCCGAAACCCATTCATATTTTCCCATTGAATGTCACCATGCACGCAATCATTACGCCTGCGATGGTTAATGATTTACACAACTATTATCAATCTACAAACAACAAGGTAGGCTTGATTATAAAACCGCTCATTGACTATTATTATGCCTTTTATAAAAAAATGAACCCAGCCATTACTGGAAGTCCAATACATGACCTCCTAACCTTTTGGGCTTTAACAGATAATTCCGTCGTCAATTATATAGAGGCACCTGTGACGATAATAATTAGTGGTGGTGATGCATTCGGCAAGAGTGTTGGAGATTTTCGAAAGGTTGCTGATAAAGCGGATTACCCTGTTCATAAGATTGCAACCTATTTCCACTATCCGGCATTTATCCGCTCTTTCATTAGTACGATGAAAAATCTCAATTTCTAAAGCTAAGAAACCACTGCACCTCTGCCTTAATCAAACGTTTGTTTGATCTCTTCATTCTTTAAAGATCAAGGACTTAAACGCCTTATACAAACGTTTGTTTAAATTCCTTATCTCTATGCTCTGTTTAAATGATCATGGCATTTTCCGTACGTTTTCTTTCATCAATTGTGCAATTTGTTTCGTGTTATCACTCTGGATTTGCTCAAGTTGTTGGATCACACGTTCTTGTCTCTCAACTGGATGGTTTTGACTTAGCTTTTGCTTTCCTTCCAACCGGCTAATTTTCATTTTTATACCGACAATTCCTTTGCTCGACCCTTCGATATAAGCAGGATCTACCTCATTTAACTTGTAGGGACTGTCTGGACTTTCGTATTTTTGCACCATGACACGTAACGAGTCCATTAGTTCTTTCTCACTCTGGACAATTTCAACCTGCCCATATACATGAACGGCTGTATAATTCCATGTCGGTACAGCTCTATTGGTTTCATACCAGGACGGAGAGATGTAGCTATGTGGACCTTGAAAGATTGCAAGAACCTCTTGCCCCTCAATATCTTTCCACTGAGTATTGGGTCTAGCAAAATGGCCGCGCAACACACCTTCTCCTCGATCCAATGTCAACGGTAAATGAGTCGCATAAGGACTTCCTTCGTGTTGAGAACAGATTGTAGCAAAACCGTGTTGCTCAATCATGTCATAAATTTCTGCTTTCTCATTCATTTCAAAGTGTTTTGGAATATACATGTTGTCCCTCCTCCAAAAAATCTAAAAACATGCCATAGCACTGCTCCAAACATTAAAACCAACCCCATATACTGAGTAATTGAATGTTAGGTTAGGTCCGATATTTAGTGCAACTGCGTCAGATGGGTAGTTGGCATCTGTGCAATCCCAATAAGGAACTAAACCTCTTCCTTTACACTCTTGCAAGTATGCATGTGCCACTTTGCGAGCTCGGTGTTCGTTCAACGTTCCAATACCGATTTTAGAAATGATGTCCGCCGTGAAACTTGTGTAACAAAGACTTACAATTTCATGATCGCAGACCATACAATACCCGAACCCATTTTAAAAAAAGTCTTCAGGCTCAGACCAAAGTTCCAATAAAGTGGAATGTAAAAAGTCAATATTCGTTATTGTAGTAGAATGATAGAGTTTATCCGTTATTTTTACAAGTTTATATTTTTACACCCTGGATTATTTCCTTCAACGATTGCCATAACTTCAAATTGTCCTGATTTATTCACGATACCCTTACAATTATGAAACTCACTTTTATTTAGTTCAACAATCATTTAAATCTCCACCTGTACTGCGTTATTATACTTAATAACTAGTAAACCCTTGAATGACCGTACTTTCTTCTTTTCGTTCAGTAAATGTGCCTTTAGTATATTCGTTTATCGCTTTTCTCCAAAAGATCTGAGCCGGCTCATTTTTTGCAATTTGGAAAACCTCCCATATCCCTTTATGTAGATCGAACAGTTGATGTGCAACTAATTTTCCGAGACCCGAAAACCTGTACTTTTTCATCACAAAAAATTCGGCAATTGAATAATAGGCTTTTTCTTCCGATTCAATTCGCCTAACCAATGCAAAACCAGCATGCTTCCCATTATATTCAATCAAATAAGGGAATCGGCTTTCTTCATTCCAATAATTTTCTAGATAAGGATAATCTCCAAATCGCCCATCCTCTTCTACATGTGCCTCTACATACTCTGAAAAATCATAAAAATAAAATTGCATTAGATTTTTGAATATGTCTTTATCTTCTAACGTTGCTTTTTTAACTAGAAAATCCATTTGAAAACTCCTTTTAATAAATTTCAATAACAAGCTTAGTTCACCATGTTTGTGATGGATCCCTGTATTCACGCACATGAACCTTGAAATCATTCATTTTTCATGTAAAACCCCCTTTTATCTCTTTTTACTAATTTCACATTTCGACGGAATCTCCTTTAATTCTATCTCGATATTTTTAGAAAAAGGTATATAATGGTAGGAAAGGAGGCGGGAAACCTGTGGGATTTTACTGGGTAGGATGGATCTTTTGGGCATCCGTTTTGATCTCATTTTTCCTTTTGTTCTTCTCAGTAATGGTCCGCTCACCGTTTTGGCTTGCAATAAGCACAGCGGCTTTGGTTCCTTCCGGGCTTTATTTCGCCGGATCTCCTGTTCTCTGGTGGATTACGTTTGTACCTCTTCTTCATTTCGTACTAGCCTACTTGCTAAAGCGATGTATGCAAAAAATTGCTTAGGAGGATTTCGAATTGACCGATGTTGTATTGCTAACGATTTTAAGCTTTACTTGGATTATTTTTGGAACCATCGTCATTTATTATCGTAAACAGATTGGCTGGTATGTAGCACCGTACCTTATCTTTCAATTGGGGATTTCGCTGTTTGTAATCAGTATCGTTTTTATCAGAGTCTGGACCGGGATAGGCTATGGAATAATGGGTACATTTATCGTCGGAATAGCCCTGTTTTTATTCGTAATCGTTGGGGTTTACTACCATTCAAAGTACCGCGTTTAAAGAACTTGACTAGCTCCAAGCCTTAGCAGGCGAGTATAAGGGGATGGGTGAATATGAAACGAATTCTTCTTCTGATTGTACTCTTTGTGGGCGGAGGAATAATCTTCAGCTCTATTCAAAACACATCCCCTCCTGAACCGACTGTTAAAGCTGGGGAACACGAATCCCTCCTTACGAAAGCACCTCATGTTGGAGCGGAGTATGCAAAGACTTCCTTGTAGCGATATCTAAACCAGTTCCTTTTTCGAACACCTTAACACTTTGTCTTTTATTGGTGATACAGCTGCTGCTCCATCTACTAAAAGTAATGATAAAATTAGTTCTTCGGCCGTAAATACATAAGAAGTTTGTTCTAATTCCTTTCAAATCAAAATTTTTATTCTGTTTTTCTGTTCACATTTTATCTGTAATCGTGCTAAATAAGTAAAAGAAAACAATAACCAATATAATTAACAAGATAAAATAACACACTATTAGAACCCTTGAAATCGCCCAATTAAATCTATTATAGATATTAGATGCAACGTATTGAGTAGGTCCAAATAAAGGATAGGTTAGAGTAATTAAAAAACCCAAATCATGAACTGCCCACTTATAAAAACCATTTCCAACTGTATAACCTATAAAATATAAAATACTAAATAATAAGTTTATAGTACTAAAGAAAGCTAGAACAAAAAATAAAACAGCAATAATCTCCATTGCACTAAAACATCCTTTCTGGATTATTCCAAGCTCTCTCACTTTCTCTTTATAAAAAATATGTTGTTTAATAGGTCGTAAATCATGCAGAAAAAGAATCTCACCCTCTCAGGGAAGATTCCTGATTTTAACACTATCCTCCTAAAAAGTTACTATTACTGCACCTGAACTTGATAAGCTGCCAGATCACTTACACCAGTTAGAATTACCTCCCATTCTTCAAGATCAGCCAAGTGAATATGCACAGGTTTATCCTGATCTTCTGTATATTCCGAAATCCATACGCCTCGTTTAGAAGGTAAAAAGAAAAGAATATTCTCCAAGTACATTTCCTCTTCTAAAGTCACAATATTGAAATTAGAAATGTTAAACAGGGTCCAATCAAATGTTTGTAAATCATCCAAAAGCATCGAATAGCTCTCTTCTTCCACGTCGGTAAATTCTGAAATACGACGAACCTTGTCTACTTTTTTCGGGTTACTTAGCATGTCAAATGCCTTATCAGTTAAGGAAAAGCTTTGTTCTCCCCCAAAATCCTCATAAGAAATTCCATAATAGTCTCTGATGATCTCTTTTATTTTAGAAGAAGTGATTATCGCAAACTCATGAATAATATCCCGATCAATCAAGTGAAATAACCATTCATCCCCATCAAAGTGATGAAGCATTAACACTGACTTCTGAGGGACATTTGAACAACGTATCATACGTTTGGAGCTTACATAGTTTTCAATAAACCTAGTTGTCTCAGCATTTAGAGGCGACTCTTCTCTCGCCTCCCTCTCTTGATCCCAAATCCGTTTCATTATTAGCTGGTTAGCAGTGGTTTCCATGATTGCTATCCATTCTTTTTCCGATTTTTCACCAAGTGATGCCTCTGCAATTCCCTTTGCTACACCTTGATGTCCAGTTACACTAACCATTAACGCCAGTTCCTCTGTCGTACAAGTTAATAAATGTTCCATATTATCCCCCCTTAAAAATTGTCCAACATGTATAAAAAATTTACCCCTATCAAGAGATCCCTTTTAAAATACTATCAATGATGGTGAAAATAATAATTGATAAAATACCTTGTAATAATACTAGAATCAAATATAAGAATTTTCTCACAAACCAGTTGTATTTTAAAAGTCTTTTATAGATGTAACAGCCACTACCGACCATACTGAACATGATAATGTTTTGTATTTTTTGTGGTTTGGTACACGGTTTTTCATATATACCCCAGGTGTAATATTCGTATTGTACCCTTCCTAATACTAATAATGGTAAAGCAGTGGCAAACTGAGTACCTAAAAATGCAGCTAACGAGATTCTTATAACTTCAATATAATCTATATATACGATAGGCATTGATCTCCCCGCTAACCCGATTGTAGTTATATTCATTCTAGAAGTCCTTTCGAAATCCCAAAAGTGATACTGTAAACAAACATTCCCATGATGCATTCAAATAACAAAAATCAAAAGTAATTTACGAAGTATTATTGATAAACGGCCTTTACCGCTAATGCTAATAGAAGCAAAAACTTTCTTACCAACAAATTGTACTTCATAAGCCTTAAGTTTATATAATACACAGAACCATCTAACCTAAAAGTCCATTTAAAAATCTATAAAACAAATAAACTGTTATTGATAATATTCCTTGCAGTAAAAGTGCTATTAACATAAAAAATTTTCTAGTAATCCAATTATACTTTTGAAATCTATTATAAAAATAATATCCAGAACCAAGGAACATGTTCATTATAAAGTTCATAACCTTTTGAAACTTAGTTTCTGGATTTTCATAAACTCCCCATTTATAGTAATCAACTATTACCCATTCAGCAGCAAAGAACAACAATACTGAACTCCACTGGAAACATATAAAGCAAATAATTATTATTTTTATAATGTAAATAATCTCATCTACCATACCGAAGCTCCTTCATTATCAAAAGACTTTGGGAACCATTGTTAGAGTTATATTCAATTAAACCAACCACTGATAGATTCTTTAAGGTCATTTGTTAAATCTTCAGCTTTTTCCCCTACATCACTAGTAAAATCTTTCACCTTATTACCAACATCTTCTGCTACTTCTCCAATTTCATTTAATGTTTCCCCAAATTCTTCTCCAACTTTTTCTCCTAAGTCTTTTATTCCATCTCCGTATGTAGAACTTAGTAGACCTCCAGCCAGACCCCCTACGGCCCCCCCAATAATCATTCCTGGTGGACCTGCAAAACTTCCTAAAAGTATACCAACTCTTGTTCCGGTACCGATTGCAAACATATCAGTTGCAAATCCAGCGCTGGCTCTACCCGCTTTCTCCCAACCTGATTTTCCTCTATTTTCAGCAGACGTAAATTCACCGGCATTTGCCAACCCTGTTACAACTAACCCCAATACAGGAACACTTTTCCCAATTGCACTAAATCCACGTACACTTGTAGCTTTTCCTAATACATCTTTCGTTCCTGTTGTCATTCTCGAATAAACATGTTTAGAAAATTCCCTACCAGACATACGGCTGATGTCCTTCGGATAACCTGCTACATTTTTGTATAGATGCGCCGGACTTTCATAAGACCTTACAATGTGTTGAGTCCCTCTCATAATCGGGTTTTTTGGAGTCTTTGATCTAGAAAAGTCTAATAACCTTTTGGCCATCTTGGAATTGTGTTTACCTTTACTCGTCCAAGAAGGATGTGTTTTTACAGAAAATTCGTAGTTTCCCTTTAACAAATTCCAAAGGGTGGGTTTACCTCCAAAATAGTGTACTTTTAGCTTTCTTGCCATAAGTAAAGCTGAACCAGTTGTCATTGTTTGGTATGCAAGTAACAAGTTGTCTCCCCAACTCATCTTTTTGTTAATATAATCAAATGGTGTGAGAAACATATTAGCAAACCAGCTATTTTCTTTAGTGGTTAGATCTTTTTCTAACTTAGAATAACTCGGCTTATCCTGAAGTTGTTCAATACTATAATTCTCTATACTCAGCTTTCCACTTTCAAACATCCCCTGTACCTCATTAATATAGCTTTTCATGAGGTTTATGTCATGTTCCACAGTGTCTAGTTCTTTGGTCTGGTTTGTGTCGTATTTAACTAGTTCTTCTATTGAGTTGTCTATTTCTCTGTTTGCCTGCTGAACATGTGTGTGGAACTGGTTATCATTTAGCCTTGGCACATAAACGATATCATTAACCGAAGCCATAGAGGAGTTAGCTTCATCAACTAGACCAGCTGTAGTTGTATTAATTTTATTCAGCCCATCCGAAAGTTCACCCTCAAGAAAACTCTGTCGGATAAAGCCATTCGAATCTGATTCCAATTCTGTGGTCGCTTTTTTAATGTTGTTTAATACTCGTTCATAGTTTTGTAGAGCAAAGAAACGATAGGATAATAGAGGTACGTGCCAATCCTGATAAAAGTTTCGTACCGCAGTACCGCCTTTACCCTTAAATGAATCGTTAAGTCCTGTAAAATCTTCAATCGTATGTTCGAGCTCTTTTAGCTCAGTCATTTGTGATTTAAGCTTATTAAGTAAATCATCAATTCCATTATGTAAAGTCTGAACATCAAGTGTTTTCATAAAAGCTAATCCCCCCTAACGTGCTTTGATTGAAGATGATAGGTTTTCATCTGTCTCTTTTAGTGTTTGAAGTGTCGTTCTTACTATTTCATTATTCATTTTCAGAATGCTTTTATATTCTTCACCTTGTTCCTCCAGTAATTGATTAAGCTGATTTAATTTTTCAACGACATTTAAAACATTTCCGCTCGCCATATTTTTTGGTAATGAATGTTCAAGAGCCTGAGACGTATTCTCCATTTTAGCTATTGTACTTTCAACATCTCCATATCGAACTTTCATTTCTTCATGCAAATCAATCAGCCCTTTCTTCTCTCTCTTCTCTTTCAATACGTGCTTTTTCTGAGGCGATACTTCTATGTAAGGATTCAATTTGTCCTCTAATCTCTTGGATCTTATTCTCAATCGTATTTAGTGCTGTATCTAGCTGTACTTGTGAAATATCTTTGTACGCATAAGTAACGTCTTCACGAACTTGAAGGAATTTATTTGCCAAGTTACCTTTCCAGGTTGTTGAAGTAAGCTCCGGATCTTTAGTTAGGCTTCGTTTTTGGATAAATTCACTTTGTAGGTTTTCTAATTCTGCTTCACAGTTGTTTAACCGTTCCAGCTGTTCTCTTTTTTCTCTAACTTCTGACTGTAAATAGGTTAAGTAGGACATTCTAGTCAGCCCCTTTATATTTTCTAACTTTTGAATGATGATAAAAGTCATGCCTAATTTCCATGGTATCAAATGGAAATAGACAGAAAAATAGGTTAAAAGTCACGTTTCCAATTTGTAGTAAGAAAGTCGAGTGAATGAAAAAACAGCAATGAATTCAATTCACCGCTGTTAGTGTTTGGATTTTTGAAAGTTGGATAGCCGTCATTTTATACTATATAACCCAATTGAAGATCTCATATATTAACACCGATATAATTATTTGAGCAATTAAAGCTAAAACCATCAATAACTTACGGAGGAACCAATTGTATTTTTCTAGCCTGCTATAAATGTATGGACCTGAACCAATCATAAAATACATTATAAAGTTTACAACCTTCTGATAAGTTGTATCTGGTTTTTCATATACTGCCCACTCAAAATAATCCATCATTAATCTCCCGGTGAGTAAAATCAGGAAACCATATGTGGCCTGTAATGTGAAAAACCACAACAAAAATAATAAGGTGTTTTCTCCCCAAATATAATTCATAAAATCCCCTTAACTTATTTGTACTTCAGTAAGCTTGGATCTTTTTTAATATACGCGTCTCGAAGATTAAAGTAACGTTTACTTTGCATTGCTTTTACAAGCATCATCATTGGCACAGTTATAATACATACAGCTAATGAGTACCAAACTAATAAATGAAAGTAAAATATATGAAACAGATAATAGTAATAGCACAGAAAATATTAACATCACCATTACATTAAAATACATCAATTGATTGATTCTGTACTTTTCCTTTTTGGACTCTGTTTCCTTTTTTATTTGGGTTAAATACTTTAATTCCGATATTGACACTGTATAAAGATCTAAAATCCAATTCTTTATTCGATTCATTTGTTTTTCCCCTGCTTTAAGATTACTAAAATGTTTTTATATGTGTTTCTTTCTTGAAAAAGGCCTGTGAATATGATTAGTGAATAGGTCCAGAGCAGCCAGGAGCCGAAATATCGGTCTGTTTCAGGATCCAGATTGACGAAGAGGTCTAAGAAGTAAATCAACACAATTGCATCGATCAGCATGCCTGGCAAGGCTATCAATACAGCTACCTTTAACCGTTCATGACCTTCTATCCTTTTATACCGGTAGATTGGTAAGGTCAAAACTAGTATTAATGGGATTACTAAAATGTAGGAAGCTAGCATCATCAATTGGTTTTCTGGTAAAAAGAAAAAATGTCCGGCAAACCTAAAAATAGCTGAAGCGCCTAACCAAATTAAAAATCCCCATAATAGAAAGAACATTCCCATCACCTCTTCGCTTATATGAGTTCCTCTGATAAAATGGTAAACTACTTTATCCCTTACACCCGCCTCCAATTACTACCAAATACTGTTTCCACAATAGTACGATAATCCCTTGTTACAATCCTGTGTCTATTAAGAAATAAACTAGCTCTGACCACAATGTTTACAAACCCCACGTCTCCGATAGTAATACGCCAGTGTGGCACCAAATAACGCAGCACCACAGAGTGGCCATATAAATTCAGGAGCAGATAGTCCCCAATGTTCCATACCCTGATCGCCTGATCGAATCCTCCACTCAAATATATTCGGATGTACATAACTCCAGCGGATGTCACCATGATAGAAACGAGAGTAGCAGGGACCATCGCGACTGCCAGAGGCACCTGTTTACCAGCAACGAACGGAATCCATCGAGGGAAAACCTCTCCCCATTTCTGAACAAGCCCAAGAGTGAGAATTGCACCTCCAACTGCTACAGTACCTAGAGATGCTCCAAGTAACCAAAATCCAGGGTTTTCGCGTTCAAAGGAATCAAGTAATTCCTTCGTGGTTCCCAGTGGGATACCTAAAGCAAATGCCCATCTCGTTATGGAGTAACAAATCGGAACAATCACGGCGGTGTACGTAACCCATTTCCCCCAACGTTTCGCTGAAGCCTGGGTAGTCCAGCTAGAAGGACTGTCGTTTCGCCCACAATATCCACATGCATGCTTAACTCGACGTTGGTAAACTAATGCTGTTGTAACCCATAAAAATACCCCGACCAAACTGAAATACTGGTTCACGATCGTTCCATACATGAGGTCCTCGAAAAAGCTAGCTCCTTGCGGAAAGTCAAATGGCACACCAACAAGAAAGACAAGCGCGTATGCCGCAGTACCAAGCACGCGGTAGTCAATGACCCCAAATAAGAGAACTATAACTAAGATACAAACGAAAGCTTGTAATAGGCTTCGGATCACACCCTTACCCCAACCCCGCATCATGAAATAGGCTACAATTACTCCGAATAGTCCAAATCCGGCTAAGATCGGTGCACCCATTTCTTGCTGTAAACCGCCTAGGCTAGAGTACTCGGGATGTGGATCCCCTTCGCCAATCGGAAAGCCTTTACCCCCAAGCGTCCAATACAGTCCGAGTAGCATGTACATCAACGACCAGATACCAGCCCCGTAACCAACCCACTTTGGCCATATAGACAACCACGAAAACGTTTTTTTGGAGATTTGCTTATTTTCCAGATGCTCTAAATTCATGACAGTACAACTCCTTCAAAAAAGTTTAAGAATAATGAAGCTGATTTATCATATTTTCCCGAAGTCGAATATAATCGCGAGAACAAAAAGCGTAGTCAGTAGTAAAACGGAAATCATATATAGAATGGTCCCTCTTCTGGAAGTAGAATGGGAAACACTAGCGGATTGCGCATAATGAGCAGCTGTTAATCCTGCCAAAATACCCATTATGATAAACCATGGCTCATAAATGAAAAGATCCCATAAAGCTAGACTTTGAACATCGAGTACATGCCAGCCAGGAAATTTGATTGTAATGATCCCTGCCAATAAAAAGGCCTTTGTAATCATACCGCTGACACCGTGTGCAATTAAAAAAGCAGTACAGATAAGAGTGGGGATTAGTATAATTAGCCTGTGGATCTTTCTACCTCCCATTATCGGCACCCATTCCGGAACAACCCTACTCCATGGCTTGACGAGCGTAATCAAAATGGTTCCACAAATCATGATGATGACCCCAGAGATGTAACTTGCAGTGTAAAACCCTGAAGGATCTTTAAATTCGCCTGCCAGACCAATTTGTCCACCTGCAGCTTGATAAAATCGAGCGAAAACCGCATACACGAACGCCCAGATACAACCTACGTATGCAGGCCATACCGATGTCTTTGTAAAACGTTCAAAGGAACTAAATTTTGTCTTAGTAGTAGCTACCTCAATGTTAAGATCATTCACTTTTACATACCTCCTGTTTTATTATGCTCAAAACTTCACAATCCCGCCGCTAGTAAATCATCACACTTTCAAACTATCCCTTGAAGTAACATAAGTTTGCTGCTGAAGCTTTCTTGCATGATGTGCGGCAATACCTAGTGAAATGCCCCATACAAGAAAGAGTCCATACCAAACGTAACCCCATGCAGCCATTGGACTTGAATCTTGGACAACAAATGCTGGAGCGGCGACGACACGCCCGATCGCGAGTTGAAATTGAAGGACAAAATAGCTAAAGCCCCATACTGAAAGTCCGATGGAACCGATCCAAGCGGGAACAATCAACAACCATCTTGGAATTCGGTTACCCCAAGACTTTGAAAAAGCAAGCGCAAACATCGCTGCGAAAACAGAGAGACCTCCCATTCCCCAAAAACCGATCGCACGAGACCAGAAGTCATTTGGAGCTGTATCGAAGTCTCCTGGAAAAGCGAGCGGCACTCCAAGACCCCACCAAAAGTGCGGAAGGGCATACAATAATGCTGTTACGCAGGCTGTATATCCAGCCCATTTCATTCGTTTAATTTCCATAATAAATCACCTCGATACCATTGTACTCAGCAAATGGAAAATCGAGGTGACCTGAAGTTTAAATCTAGTTTAATTATTGGCTTAAATAATGGAGTGTCCCGTTTGAAGAACTGGATACGTCCCATTCTATGTCCATTTCTTTCGTCATGAGAGATACGATTGACAGTCCGATGCCTGCCCCTTTCGCTTCTGAACTGTACTCCATCCCTCGTCCTTTATCTTTTATTAAAAGGTACAGCATTCCATCTCGTTCAGCGGTTTCAATGCCTACATATTGACCAGATTTGGCATGTCTGATCACGTTTTGAAATAGGTTTTCGAATATACAACGTAGCCATAACGGATCGACCTTCCAGTTTAACGTTTGATCCCGCAATTCTACTTCCACATGAAAGCCTTCCTTTTCAAAAACAGGGTACCATTCGGCTACAGCATTACGTAATTCCTCAATAACATCGACGGTTTTCGTCTCAAACGGGTACTTTCCAGCTGAAAGTAATGTATAGGTAAGTAGGTTTTCGAGTAATTTTCCGACATTATTGAGTTTATTGATGATGATTTGCATTGATGATGCTGCTCTTGGTGATGAAGGGTTACTCTGAACCGTATAAGCATGCTGCTGAATGACGGTTAATGGTGTACGTAAATCGTGGGATATATTGGCGATCAATTGTTTTCGAAGGCGCTCTTCCTCCTGCTCCCTTTCTTTACTGTCTCTCAATTGAGTAACCATCCTGTTAAAGGCCTTTTCCAGTTGTCCGATTTCATCGCTGTTATTAATGTCAACCTCGTCAGGAATACCATTTGCCCCAGTTTCAGACATCGCGGTTTGAAGCTGAATAAGTCTTTTACGAATACTTAAAAAGAACAACAAAGAAACCACCACCAACGACACTCCAACAACGACAATAATGATTATAAGAGATTGACTATAAGGCTCAATCGCTAGCGATGTATTGGATATCGGTAGCTGAAAAACGATAAATCCTTGTATGCCATCTATCCCAATCGGAGCTGTCAACGTGTATATACCATGTTCCTTTTTATTTTCCATATAGTTGACTAGGCTGAGGTGAGTCCATTGATCGGGTACATCCTCAAGCTTCTTTTCGATAAAATGGGTTTCTCCAGCTTCGTCGACCCAAAAGAGTTGTGCTTCTGGATAACGGTCTTGTATAGTACCGAGCTGTCCATTAATTGTGCTCTCGTCAGCTCCATTTAGTTGTTCAGCAGCGTCCTTCCACATTTCTTCTAAATCCTGTGTCTCATGTAATGAATCTTGTTTAAACACAAGGTCAGGTAAATAATAGATTGCTGGTAAAATAGGCCACATCAACAAAGATGCTACCACAATCAACAAATACTTGGTGACAAGAGACCTTCGAATATTCATTCCTTCAACCTGTATCCAATTCCGCGAACCGTCTCGATAATTTGTGGACTACTGGCATCAAGCTCGATTTTTTCACGCAAATGTCGGATGTGTACCATAAGCGTTTTGTCTCCTTTAATGTAGGGATCCTCCCATACTGCTTCATAGATTTGTGTTTGGGTCAAAATTTGATTCGGGTGATCCAAGAGATACATAAAGATATGGAACTGCTTACCGGTCAGGGTAACTTCCGTATTCGTTTTTGAATTCAGTATACGGTTCGCTTTCCGGTCTATACTCAAATGCCCTAGCTGTAAAAGCTCTGGTGAAACAGCGCCTGATCGCCTCAATAGAACTTGAATCCTGGCTTCGAGCTCATCAGGGTGATACGGCTTCGTCATATAGTCATCTGCAAACGAAAGTCCCTGAAGCTTATCTTCAATTGACGTTCTTGCCGTCAGCATCATGATTGGCTTTTCAGGGTACTTTTGCTTAAGTCTTTGACCGATTGTATAACCGTCTAAACCCGGGAGCATGATGTCTAAAATGACAATGTCCGCCCCCTCCATATGTTCGAGTGCGTTATGTCCAGAATTGATCCAAATGACCTTATACCCCCGTTCCGTCATAAACTCGCTCACCCATGAACCGATTTCTGGATCATCTTCAATATGTAAAATAGTTAGGTCCATTCCCATCATTCACCCCTATGAATATGTAAGATATAACCGTATTTTACCATGAGCCCCATTAACTGTGACTTATTATTTTTTGAAAAGCTTTCCATTTGCTATAAAAAAAGCGGAAGTACCATGGTTAGCCACGAAGGTCACTTGAAGGGCACTCAGGAAGCGTGTTACCACAAATTGAAACGACCTCGAGCACCCGGGCGCTGGAACTAGAAACGTTCTTTCACTAAAAAAAAGAAGCCGCTCCCAAGTTAGGACACAGCTCCCTTTTAAGTTGTAACTTTAATACGCTTTTCCCCAGTAAACCATGTGCCGGGCCTTTTCACCGCAGTATACACATTTGTCGGACAGTCCTTCTTGTTCAAATGGCATACATCGTGACGTTGCACTCGTTTCTTCCTTGATCTTTTCCTCACATTCGTTCTTACCGCACCACATTGCTTTGATGAAGCCTGGCTTGTTTGTGAGCGTGTCTGTGAATTCCTCCATTGTGATGGCGATTGACGTTTTATCTTCGCGGAGTTGTTTCGCCTTGTTATAAAGGTTAGCTTGGATTTCCTCGAGCAGCTCGCTAATTTTTGCTTCGAGCTCATCAAGCGGGATGAAGAGCTTTTCACCTGTATCTCTTCGTGCAAGAACGACTTGACCTTTTTCAATATCCTTTGGACCGACTTCAAGTCGGAGTGGTATCCCTTTCATTTCATACTCGTTGAACTTCCAGCCAGGCTTTTTATCACTTGCATCAATATCGACACGCACCGTGCTCGTAAGTTTTTCTTTTAAGTCATAAGCAAAATCCAGAACTCCTTCTTTATGCTGTGCGATCGGGACGATCATCAATTGAGTTGGTGCCACTCTTGGCGGAATGACGAGTCCTCGGTTGTCTCCATGGACCATAATCATCGCGCCAATGATTCGTGTTGTGAAACCCCACGACGTTTGGTGAACGTACTGAAGCTCACCATCTTTATCGCTGTATTGAATCCCGAATGAGCGAGCGAATCCGTCACCAAGATGGTGGGAAGTACCTGATTGAAGTGCCTTTCCATCGTGCATCAAGCTTTCAATCGTATACGTAAAATTCGCGCCAGCAAATTTTTCTTTTTCCGTCTTCTGACCTTTAATGACTGGGATCGCGAGAAGGTCTTCACACAGATTCGCGTATACGTTAATCATTTTCGTCGTTTCTTCATGCGCGTCTTCACTCGTAGCATGGCACGTATGACCTTCCTGCCAAAGGAACTCAAGTGTACGCAGGAACGGACGGGTCGTTTTTTCCCACCGTACGACATTTGACCACTGGTTATAAAGCTTCGGTAGGTCTCGATATGAGTGGATGATATTCTTATAATGCTCGCAAAAAAGAACTTCGGAAGTCGGGCGCACGCAAAGGCGTTCCTGCAGTTGTTCGTCACCGCCATGGGTAACCCAGGCTACCTCAGGCGCGAACCCTTCGACGTGATCCTTTTCTTTTTGAAGCAGACTTTCCGGTATGAACAGCGGCATATAAATGTTTTCGTGCCCAGTTTCTTTGATGCTGCGGTCGAGAGCACTCTTGATATTTTCCCATAATGCGTAGCCATATGGGCGAATGATCATTGAACCTCGAACACTCGAATAGTCGATGAGGTCTGCTTTTTTGACCACGTCCGTGTACCATTGGGCAAAATCATCCTCCATTGCAGTTACATCTTTAACAAACTCCTTTTTTGACATTGTTAGTCACCTCTTGTTTTTATTATAGAGCTATTGAGTCGTGGTTTGGCTGAATAAACTTCAAGTTTGGCTGAAAACCGGGAACCTCGGCTGAATAAATCTCAGTTTGGCTGAAATGCGGAAAACTTAGCTGAATAAACCTGAGTTTGGCCGAAAACCGAGAAACTCGGATGAATAAATCAAAGTTCGGCTGATAAAATTCATTTAGGTGAACAAAACGGACGGAAATCCGTTTTGACTAGAGCATTTATTGAACTTTTTATGACTACACCCGACTACACAACTAAAAGCCGATAGATTTTTTGTAAAAAGGGAGATTTACGTCTGTAAATCTTCATCTTGTAACTTTAAACCCATGCCGAACTTATATTTTGATTGCACTACCGTGGCGAAATGAAAGTCTATCCAAAGCAGCAATGAATCCCCCAATCTCTTATCCGTTTAGATTTAAGCCTATCTAACGTTATAATCGAACAGCAAAAAGACCCTAATCCCACGTAAGGGACCAAGGTCTTGGCGGTACCACCCTAATTTACAAAGCCAAATGGTGCTTTGTACTCTCATCTAGATAACGGTATCACCGCTGAATCTTCACATTTATAATGGATGATCTGATTCAGAACTCAGAGGCAGGTTCAAATGCTGTTCTTTAGAAGCCTCGCACCAATGGCTCCCTCTCTTTAAAAGACACGCGTACTTTACTAATCCTCTTCAACGAATGTATGTATTTTTTAAGTACTATACTTGATATTCACAATTTTTGTCAAGACACTTATACAAACATTATAGCCTCAATTAGAAAAATCCATAAGTTCACCTGCTCATTAGATTTCGCGATTGTTCGATATGTTTTAAAATTCGTATGCCGTTATGTTAGTTGCTTGATAATTTTCGCTGGGTTTCCGCCGACTACGACATTAGCAGGGACATCCTTTGTAACAACTGCACCTGATGCAATTACTACATCGTCTCCTATCCTAACTCCAGGGGTGATGACAGCTTTTCCACCAATCCAAACATTGTTGCCAATCACGACTGGTTTTCCGTATTCTCTTCCAGTATTTCGTTCGACCGCATTCAAGGGATGTGTCGCGGTGTAAATATGGACACCAGGCCCAAGCATGCAATTATCCCCGAATCGCACCTCGCACACATCCAAAATGACACAGTCAAAGTTCGCATAAAAGTTTTCACCGACATGGATGTTAAACCCATAATCACACTTGAAACTAGGCTCAATATTAACTACAGTGCCTGTGGAGCCAAGTAACTCTTTTAAAAGTTCCGTTCGACGCCCGTACTCAGTCTCAATTGTCTCATTGAACAACCGCGTCAATTGTCTCGCAAGCTCGCGGTCTTTCGTCAATTCCTCATCCCAAGCAACGTACAATTCCCCGTTCAGCATTTTTTCCTTTTCGGATCGTTGTGACATTAGGCTTCACTCCTTTAGTTTTTGATAAATTACAACTGGACTATACCTTCTGATCTTTTTAAAAAAACTGACCCCTTCCGTTCCTTTCCCCAAAAAATATGGGGCCGCAGAACGCTTGGGTCAGTTTAAATTGATAACTTTAAATTAATTAATCTCTTACAACTTTTAAATCTCAATCAAGTTCGTCATGCTCTTCCAATTGAGGTATGTTTTCAAATCGTTCTCTCGGTACAAGCATTTGGAAGTGGTGCCGTAAGTTCAAGAACTCTCCAGGTAACAACCCTCCGAATTCCCCATCAAGATTCAACTGCATTTTTTCATCTGTATGGATTTTGATATGGCGTGCTTTCTCATAGATGATGTGTGAATCTCTGATGTGATCTCCTTTAAGTGCAAGGGTTGCTATCCGGATAAACTCAGCTAGGTTTGCTTTCTTTAAAATCACAAGGTCAAAGTATCCATCATTGAACTCTGATAAGGGTGCGAGTTTTTCAAATCCACCGATAGAGTTCGTATTTGCTACTAAAAACAGCATGATTTCGCCTTCGAACACTTTATCATCGTACTCGATCTTAACGTTTGTCGGGCGAATGGACGGAAGCATTTCCATCCCTTTCAAATAGTAGGCAAGTTGCCCAATCATCGTTTTCATCTGGCTAGGGACCTGATAGGTAAGCTCTGTTAGCTTTCCACCGCCTGCAATGTTGACGAAGTACTTATCATTGACACGCCCGATATCGACCGGGATTTCAATGCCTGCACATAAGACCTCGACCGCTTTCTCAATTGTACGCGGAACACCAAGTGCACGAGCAAAATCGTTCGTAGTGCCAGCTGGAATAATTCCAAACTTTGGACGTCTCGGCTGCTCCGCCATTCCATTTATGACTTCGTAAATAGTTCCATCCCCACCTGCTGCAATGACAAGGTCAAATTCACGTTCCACCGCTAAGCGAGCGGCCCTAGTTGCGTCACCCTCATCAGGGCATGTTGCATGCGTCGATGTTTCGTAACCGGCTTGTTCCAGCTTTCCTAAAATATATGGTAATTGTCGTTTGACTTGTTCACGACCTGATGTCGGATTGTAGATTAATCGTGCTCGTTTCATGGGATCACCTGTTTTTCACATTTCAGATTCATAAATCAGATTCATAAAGAGTATGTTCAAAAAGACATCGCTTTCTGAACTCATACTTCTATTACTACTACTGTATTCCAGTCCATCTTATTATAGTGACCTTCTTTGTAAAATGCAAAGTTGAAAAATCCATTCTGATGAGCTAGACATCACATCTATGCAGCAATTTTTTATACTTACTCATGAAAAAAGCCCCCTTAAAGGGCCTTTTTCTATCTTCTATCTATCTTTTTTCCATTTCTTCTATGATAAGTTTGTTGACCATAGGTGGGTTCGCTTTTCCTCTAGTCGCCTTCATTACCTGGCCGACGAGGAATCCAAGTGCGCGATCCTTACCATTCTTAAAATCAACAATTGACTGTTCGTTTTCATCAAGGATCCCTGAGACAATCCCACGAAGTTCACCTTCATCGGAAATTTGCACGAGTCCTTTTTCCTTAACGATGACTTCTGGATCACCGCCTTTTTCGATCAACTCTTTAAAGACCTTCTTCGCAATCTTAGACGAAATCGTACCTTTCTCAATAAGCTCGATCATTTTCGCGAGCCCTTCTGGAGTGAGAGCGACTTCATCAATCTCTTTGTATTCTGCATTCAAATAAGCAGATACTTCGCCCATCATCCAGTTCGAAGCAGCCTTCGCATCCGCACCGTTCGCGAGCACTTCTTCAAAGTAATCGGACATTTTCTTCGACTGCGTGAGTACGATTGCATCGTATGCAGGGAGTCCAAGCTCATCCATGTAACGCTTCTTCCGAGCATCCGGAAGCTCTGGGATCTCTGACTTCACCCGCTCAATCCATGCCTCATCAATCGAAAGTCCGACAAGGTCTGGCTCCGGGAAGTAACGATAGTCGTCCGATCCTTCCTTGACACGCATCAAGATCGTCTTCTTCGACGTTTCATCGAATCGGCGTGTCTCTTGTAAAATTTCCCCGCCCGTCAGCAGTTCTTTTTCCTGACGAACTTCTTCGAATGCAAGTCCTTTTTGCACATTCGCAAATGAGTTCAGGTTCTTCAGTTCGGCCTTTGTTCCGAATTTTTCCTGACCGACTGGACGTAGTGAGATGTTCGCGTCACAACGCAAAGAACCTTCCTCCATTTTACAGTCCGAAACGTCCGTATATTGTAAAATCGCTTTCAGCTTTTCAAGGTATGCATAAGCTTCCTCAGGCGTTCTCAAGTCCGGCTCTGAAACGATTTCAACGAGCGGTGTTCCTTGTCGATTCAAGTCTACCAATGAGTGAGATCCATCCTCTGCGTGCATCGATTTGCCTGCATCCTCTTCCATATGAAGACGGGTAATTCCGATTCGTTTTTTTTCGCCTTCGACTTCGATTTCGATCCAGCCGTTTTCACCGATTGGCTTGTCGAACTGAGAAATTTGGTACGCTTTCGGGTTGTCCGGGTAAAAATAATTCTTACGATCAAACTTCGTTTCGCGAGTGATTTCACAATTTAGTGCCATTGCAGCGCGCATCGCAAAGTCAACAGCTTGCTTGTTCACAACCGGCAAAACACCAGGATGGCCGAGACAGATCGGACAAACGTGTGTGTTTGGTGGTGCACCGAAATCGGTTGAACAGCTACAAAAAATCTTTGAGTTCGTTTTCAATTCTGCGTGGACCTCAAGTCCTATAATCGTTTCAAAATGCATAGTCTGTCTCCCCCCTTACAATCCTGGTTTGTTTTGATGATGGTCAGTTGCTTGCTCGTAGGCATGAGCTACGCGATAAATCGTACTTTCATCAAATGCTTTACCGATAATTTGCAATCCAACAGGTAGTCCATTCGAAAGGCCACACGGAATAGAAATCGCTGGTACACCTGCTAAATTGACTGGTATTGTTAAAATATCGTTCGCATACATGGTCAGCGGGTCATCCACCTTGGCACCAATTTTAAAAGCAGGTGTCGGTGTCGTTGGCCCAAGAATGACATCATATTTTTCAAACACCTTGTCAAAGTCGTTTTTAATCAATGTTCGTACACGTTGGGCTTTTTTATAATAAGCATCGTAAAACCCTGAGCTTAATGCGAATGTTCCGAGCATAATCCGGCGTTTCACTTCTTCACCAAAGCCTTCGCTACGTGTTTTGTTGTATAGCTCAGTCAAGTTAGCTGGGTTTTCAGAGCGTACCCCATATCGAACACCGTCAAAACGGGCAAGGTTCGAGGAGGCTTCAGATGACGCCAGCAAGTAGTAGGTTGCCACACCGTATTTAGAGTGTGGTAAGGATACTTCTTCCCATTCTGCACCCATTCCTTCTAACACCTTGAGCGCTTCCATCACTCTGTTCTTAACGTCTTCATCGACACCCTCGCCAATATATTCCTTTGGCACAGCAATCTTAAGGCCCTTCACATCGCCCGTAAGTGCTGCAGTGTAGTCGTTCTTCGTAACATCCGCTGACGTCGAGTCCATTTTGTCATACCCAGCAATGGATTGTAGTAGAAATGCGTTATCTTCTACCGTATTGGTAATCGGCCCAATTTGATCAAGTGACGAAGCAAATGCGACGAGTCCGAAACGGGATACACGTCCATATGTAGGCTTTAATCCAACTACACCACAGAATGCCGCTGGTTGACGAATCGATCCACCTGTATCTGATCCTAATGAGAAAAAGACTTCCCCTGCTGCGACAGATGCTGCTGATCCACCGCTTGAGCCACCTGGTACGTACTCGGTGTTCCACGGGTTACGTGTTTGGAAAAATCCAGAGTTTTCATTTGATGATCCCATCGCAAACTCGTCCATGTTCAATTTCCCAACTGTTATCGTTTCTGCTTCATTTAGCTTTTCAACGACTGTTGCATCATAAACTGGGTCAAAGTTTGCGAGTAGTTGGCTTCCGCAAGTCGTGCGCAGGTTTTTCGTTGAGATGTTGTCTTTTACGCCAATCGGAAGCCCGAAAAGCAGTCCGCGTGCTTCATCCGTACCCATTTTATCATCGAGAAGCTTGGCTTGTTTTGTGGCAGCCTCTTCATTCAATGTTAAAAATGCCTTCACCTTGTCATCAACTTCATGAATTCTTGTGAATGATGCATCAACAAGTTCACTGACCTTCAGCTCTTTTTTATGTAAAAGCTCATGTACTTCTGAGATCTTTTTATCAAATAACGACATCGTATTCCTTCTCCCTCCCTACTCTAAAACAGCCGGAACCTTGATAAGTCCGTTTTGTTGATCTGGTGCGTTCTTAAGCGCTTCGTCACGTGTGAACCAGTCCTTCACGTTGTCTTCTCGCAAGACATTTTTCAAATCAAGAACGTGAGTAGTCGGTTCGACATCGTCTGTATTCAATTCATTTAATTGCTCTGCATATCCAATAATATCGTCAAGTTGCTTCGTAAACATTTCCGCCTCTTCCTCCGTTACGGCAAGACGAGCAAGCTTAGCAACGTGTTTCACTTCTTCCTTTTCAATTCGGGACACGCGTTCCACCTCCATAAAATCGTACGTATAGCAATATACTGATGATACCAAAAAGAACCCGGTAGAATCAACATTCAGGCGACTTAGATAGATGATTGGATAAAATGAGTCAGCTGCAAGTTAGTTTTTACGCCTAAAAACTAAAACGATAAAGAAAACTTGGCCGCCAAGCCTTAGCGCTGGCGATCGCCTTAGTTGCGCTTATACTATAGAAAGTATTTTTATACTTTCTTAACGTGAGAAAAAGACTGGCCCAAAGGATAAACCTTCAAGTCAGTCTTTTGAATTTTATGTTTAAGCTCTGATTTCCTGCGCTACTGCATCAAACTCATCCTGAATTTCTTTTGATGGTTCCTTGCTCATCAAACTAACGACGATAACTGCAATAAACGCGAAGACAAACCCAGGAAGTATTTCATATAGACTAAATGGAATTATCCCCACAGTTGTAAGAACCTTCCACAGAACAACCGTAGCTGCCCCGACGATAATACCAGCTAATGCGCCGTTTCGAGTCATACGCTTCCAGAATAAAGCCAGAATGGTGACTGGACCAAATGCGGCACCGAACCCAGCCCAAGCGTAACTAACAAGCTCAAGAACTTTACTGTCCGGATTGTAACCAAGAAAGATTGCAATAATTGAAATACCTAATACTGCAAAACGTCCTACAAGCATTTCTTCTTTCGGTCCTGCATCTTTTCTTAAGATTTGGCTATAGAAGTCCTGTGCAAGTGCACTGGATGATACTAGTAATTGTGAGTCCACCGTACTCATGATAGCTGACAAAATAGCTGCAAGTAGGAATCCAGCTACCCATGGATCAAATAGTACTTGTGAAAACTGAATGAATACTGTTTCCGGGTTGCCTAATGGAGCATCCGCGAAATACGCGATACCTGAAAACCCGATGAAAATTGCACCGAATAAAGAAACAATCATCCATGTCATTCCGATAAATCGCGCCTTAGGAATCTCTCTTGTTGATTTAATTCCCATAAAGCGGACGACGATATGAGGTTGGCCGAAATAACCAAGACCCCAAGCCAGCAAGGAAACAATTCCCAGTATGGTAGTTCCTGTCAAAGCATCTAAGTAACTGATATCAATATTACCGACCTTTTGTAATGTTCCGTCCCAACCACCAAGTACCATAATTGAACGAACTGGAACAATGATCAGAGCACAGAACATTAAAATGCCTTGTACGAAGTCTGTCCAACTTGCTGCTAAAAATCCTCCCATGAACGTATAAGAAACGATTACGGCAGCACCAACCCATAAGGCTAGCTGATAATCCATGTTAAAGGATGACTCAAGCAAGATCGCTCCGCCAACAAGACCTGATGACGTATAGAATGTGAAAAACACGAGTATTACGAGTGCCGAAATGACACGTAAAACTTTTGATTTGTCACGGAAACGATTTTCAAAGAAATCTGGAACAGTGATCGAATCATTTGATTTCTCTGTATAAACTCTTAGTGGTTTCGCTATAAATTGCCAGTTTAAGTAGGCTCCGGTTGCAAGTCCTACCGCGAGCCAGATTGAATTCATCCCGCTTGCATAAATCGCACCTGGTAAACCGAGCAAGAGCCAACCACTCATATCAGAAGCGCCTGCACTTAATGCAGCCACACCACCGCCTAGACGTCTTCCTCCTAGAACGTAATCAGAAAGGTTACTTGTCATTTTTGCTGCAATGTAACCGATCAATAGCATAGCTACTAGATAAATAATAATTGAAGTTAATGTAGGTATATTAATATCCATAATTTAAGTTTGTTTTCTCCCCTCTTTAATCCAAGATATGATTGTTAGTAAGATAATTAATGGCATCGGGACTAGTAACCAAAACCATGTTGCACTTGATAAAGCGTACTCTTCCACATAAACACCCCCTGCTTGTTTATATACAACCAATATGCATTACCCGAATCGGGCAAATATTTACGCATATCCGCACTTGTTGACACCATTAAACATAATAACATAAAATAATAGTTAGAACATTATGATAATTATATTACCTGAAGTACTCTGTATATTTATTCGATTATTAAGTCTATATAGGTCTTATGTTTTATATATTGTAATATCTATTCATGAAAATTTATGAACATTAATATAAGGTTTATTTTTCCAATCGCCATCAAATAACTGAAAATTTTTTTGTATTTTCCCCTTTAATTACTATTCTCATCCAAATTCGCTGAAAAAACTGTGTGAAGAAAATTCAGCTCATTTGGCATGTGTTTTTTTGTAGATCCAAGACAAGTTTTAAGGAGAATTGATTGTTGCGGGTACATTTAACCATTACGAGCATTAGTTCAACCATCGACGAGATCCTTCCGAATGAGATGTTCCCTTAATTTAAAAAAGCCCAATCGGTTTTAACCTATTTAAAGTCGTTTGTTGTTGAAACTTGAGACGGCTATAGACCGTGTTAAAAAACCCACCTCTCGCTATATGCGAAAGATGGGTTCCGTTTGGATATCTCTTATAACTCTTCTGAAGTTGTTTTTGGTTGCATGTGTTGTACAAGGTAGTCTGGTCCGCCTGCTTTGGAGTCAGTTCCGGACATGTTGAATCCTCCGAATGGGTGGTATCCAACAATTGCACCTGTACATCCACGGTTGAAGTAAAGGTTACCGACTTGGTAATCTTCTTTCGCACGTGTAATGTGATCGCGGTTCTTTGTAAGAAGTGCACCAGTTAGACCGTATTCTGTGTTGTTTGCAATTTCGAGCATGTGATCAAAGTCACGAGCCTTACTTACCGCAACAACTGGTCCAAAAATCTCTTCTTGCATGATACGAGCTTGCGGATCAAGATCTGCAAACATCGTTGGTTGGATGAAGAAACCTTTGGAGTCATCTCCTTCTCCACCTGCAACTAGGCGTCCTTCTTCTTTACCGATTTTGATATATTTCATGATTTTCTCATAAGCACCTGCATCGATAACAGGACCCATGTACGTATTGTGGTCAGTCGGTTCACCAACATTTAGCTCTTTCGTAATCTTAACTGCTTTTTCAAGAACCTCATCGTAAACGTCCTGATGGATAACGGCACGAGATCCAGCAGAACATTTTTGTCCAGCGAATCCGTAAGCAGAGAATACGATGGATTGAGCAGCCACATCTAAGTCAGCGTCTTTGTCTACAAGGACTGTATCCTTCCCGCCCATTTCAACAATGACACGCTTCAACCACTTCTGGCCATCTTGAATTTTTGCAGCACGTTCCCAGATACGTGTACCAACGTCACGAGATCCTGTGAAGCTGATGAAACGAGTGCGTGGGTGGTCGACAAGATAGTCCCCAACTTCTGCACCACTACCTGGAAGAAAGTTCATGACGCCTGCAGGTACACCAGCTTGAAGCATTACATCTGCAAACCATGCAGCGATGATAGGTGTTGAACTAGCTGGCTTCAAAATAACGGTATTTCCTGAAACGATTGGAGCAACTGTAGTTCCTGCCATAATCGCAAACGGGAAGTTCCAAGGTGAAATCGTAATTCCTACACCAAGTGGAATATATTTATATTGGTTGTGCTCATTAGAACGGCTTTGAATAGCCTTACCTTCTTTAATTTCAATCATTTGACGACCATAATACTCAAGGAAGTCAATTGCTTCAGCAGTATCTGCATCTGCTTCCTTCCATGGTTTACCGGCTTCTTTTACCATTAAAGCCGAGAATTCATGCTTACGGCGGCGAATTTCTGCAGCAGCGCGGAATAAAATGTTAGCACGTTCTACTGGATCAACCTTGCGCCAGGTGTCAAAAGCCTTATCCGCAGCTTGCATCGCCTTTTCAGCGAGTTCTTGATTCGCTTTGGAAACACGACCGATGACCTCTTTTTTGTTCGCTGGATTAATCGAAACGATCTTATCTTCGGTGGAAACGTACTCACCGTTGATGATCAGGTCATAGTCTTTACCTAATTCTTTCTCAACTTTTTTCAAAGCTTCTTCAAAAGCTTCACGATTTTCCTTAACGGAAAAATCGGTAAATGGCTCGTGTTTGTATGGTACTACCATAAGATGAACCCTCCTAATTCCCAATAGAGTAGTGTTGAAAACGCATACATGCATTTCCAAGTCACCCTCATTCTACATGAAGATTTCACCGCTTTCAATCATTCTGCAATAGTCAGAATATTGAATAGAAAACAGCTGTGTAAAGGTTGATTTTATGCCCTTTTTTACGATAATTTGCACTTAATTTTTCACTATCAATTAACGTTTATGCATGTAAATTGGTTCACATTGGCTTCATTATCATCAAATATAAAATAACAATCGGTAATAACGTAGCTGCAATGCCAAATACAGCCCAATACAAAGATGCTTCCTTGTACCCGTTTGTTATACTCCCTTGATTTAGGGATTGCTGAGACTCTGAAATCATTTTTTTCTGGATTGGGAGGAGAATCGCTAACCATATGATCCCTGTCACGCTAAACAGGGTAATTGACAGGGTCAGCCAGCTCCATTGTCCGTCCATATATCCACCTGTATGTGCCATCATTAATCCGGAAAAAAGAATAAAAAGAATTCCCGGTAACGTGAATACAAAATCTGCGACCATTACCCCTTTACTAACCCTACTAATATGGGCGATATCACCGGATCGATCAGCATTCACTTTCCAAAACGCTGCAGTAATAATGTTCCCTAAAAACAAAATAACACCAATTAGATGCAATAATAAATAGATGTCCATCTAACAACCTCCTAAAAGTACTTATTTGTCCTCATTTACCTTCAACGTTTGGAACATTAACTCATAGAAGTCATCAATTGAATACTCGCCTGTTGATTGTGGTGATAACATATGGAGAACCCGAATTCCGTAAGATACCGTAAGAAACATGGCTGCTGTCTTGTTAACATTCAACTGTTTAGTAATAACACCACTGTCCTGCCCCGATCGTATCCATTTACTAGCTGTTTCAAGCGAATATTCGTACAGTTCATTAAGGATTCCTTGAATAGCTGCGTTTTCTCTCTTGCTCAGTAAATACGCGAAGATTGCATTCGTCACATTGTTTTCATTAAGCAAAGTCTTAGTTCCGCTTGCAATTGCTTCTAACGGACTTTTCAATTCAGGCTTATCATTCTCTGCAATGGCATGCTGGAATTTCTCGTTAACGCTAATAATTTTTGATTTTAAAATTAACCCAAATAATTCATCCTTACTGTCCACGTAATGATAAATAGCACCCTTCGATAAACCGGATTGTTCCATGATGACCTTTAATGTTGTTTGTTGGCACCCTAATTTGCTTATAAGGTCTTCTGTGGTTGAGACTAATAATTGATAACTTTTATTCATCTTATTCTCCTTTCAGACCGACCGTCGGTTTTCTACAATATTATAGTATACCGACTGGCGGTTTGTAAACATAAACCTCGAACTTTTTAACGAAATAAATTCGAGGCTGTTTCATTGACTTCCGTTAGTAACTTTTTCATAAAGTTCGCTACGGTCAGGTTTTCGCTGAGTCGTGTTCCTTGTCCAGACCATAGCGACATAAATTCCGCATTTCCAGCTTCCTTCGCTCTTTGGCGAATCGAATTTGTTAGATAATTCTGCACTGGATATTCTGGAACATTCGTCTCATGATCCTTCATCATTTCTGTGAAACGATTTTGAAAACCCCTCGCCGGTTTCCCTGAAAAGCTCCGGGTTATGATCGTCTCCGTTTCTTTACGCTCTAAAGTCGCTTTTTTATGAAGTGGATTTCCCCCGCTTTCCTGACACGTTAAGAACGCAGATCCCATTTGAACGCCACGAGCACCGAGTGCCATTGAGGCAACAATTCCACGGCCATCCATAATTCCGCCCGCAGCGATAACTGGAATATGAACGTGATCAACTACTTGCGGAACAAGAGCCATCGTTCCAATCATCCCTTCATCAAATGATTGCTCAAACGTCCCACGGTGCCCTCCTGCTTCGAATCCTTGAACAACAACTGCATCCATTCCAGCCTTGTCGTTTAAAATCGCCTCATCTACCGTTGTCGCAGTTCCGATCAACAAAACGTCTTGATGTTTCAATCTATGGATCGTTTGTTCGTTTGGTATTCCGAAAGTAAAGCTCATTATTTCGACCTTTTCCTTTAAAAGAACTTCAATCTGTTCCTCCATTTTTGGAAGATGCCCGAGAACTAGTTCTTCAGCGGTATCAAGTTCTTGTTGAATTGGCTTCAGAATCCTTCTTGCTTCATTCACCTCTTCATTTGTTAATATCGGCTCTTCTTCATTAATGAAAAGATTAACCGCGAAAGGCTTGTCTGTTCGTTTCTTTGTCTCCTGAATTAGTTCTCGAAGTTGCTCGGGTTTCATGTAACCTGCACCGATCATTCCAAGGCCACCAGCGTTACTAACCTCAGAAACAAGTGCCGCTGTGGTAACTCCCCCAGCCATTCCTGCCTGAATGATCGGATACTCAATTCCTAGCATCTTAGTTAAGGTATTGGCATATAACATTTAACTTCACCTCTCCTTATAGACCTTATGTTAGCTCTATCATACAAAATGAATATAGTATTTTACCAACAGGAGGTTTCAGCCCCAAAATTCAGAAAATCGTAAGCACCCTGGATAGCTCCGAAGGTCACTGGAAGGCCACTGAGGAGGCTGTCGCCTTCGGAAGGGGGCTGAAGTGATCCAAGTGTTTGGGTGCAGAGCTAGACATTGCATTTTTAAGGCAAAATTTTTTACGTTCTAAACGTAAAGAAAACTTGGTAAAGCCAAGCCTTTGGCGCCGGCTGAGCTTTAGTTGCGCTTATACTATAGAAAGTATTTTTATACTTTCTTAACGTGTAAAAAAGGAAGCGCCTCACCACTGAGTGAGCCACCTCCTATGTTGTATATCTTGTTGTCAGTAGATGTGCACCATGGAATCGTCTTTTGTCGGGTCTGTGACGATTAGGCTTTCAATTTTATCCGTTGAGGATTTGATATTTACTTCGACGGACTCATCTGGATAATATTGTTTGACAAGGTAATTCACGTATTGAGTGAAGGAGATAACCTCTGACTTCCCTTTAAACTGCATCGGTATTTCAATCGTCATTTTTGCAATCTCATCATTACGGTATAACGCTTTACCAATGACACCGATGTAATTTGGAAAGTATTCTTTGATTTCAGCTTCGAACTGTGTGAAAGCACTGAAATCCTCTCGATGGTCTTCCTCGGCTTGTTCCGATGGGAAGAAGTAATAGTCTTCTTTGACTTTTTCCCATTCAACGGAAGTTTCACCGCCATTAACAACGGTTTTCGCAAAATAGTTTCCAGGTACAACTGCACCATGTTCTTCTTCCATAAACAATCCGACGACAATTGGGACATTTTTCAGTTCAGGGTGCTGCCGCAAGCGATTCACAACCTCTTGCCCCGTCTTATAAGCATATTGCTTCACTTTACTAGCATCAAGCTTTTCTTCGCCTCTATAGATTAGACCCTTGTCATCTGTAACACTGTAATAAAACGTAGAGTTAAAAGAGAGAGCGATCGAGACCCCGCCGAGCTTGACACTATCATCCCCGCTGTCCTTTAAGTAATTCTGCTCGAGAATGTAGGAGAGCATCTTCGGATTGTTTTTCAGCATTTCTTTCTTCTTATCCACACTTGCTTTCTTATAAGCTTCTTCATCGATCCCTGGACTTAGTCCTTTTTGTAGAAAAGCAGATTTTGACTTTGACTCTTTTTCACTCGAGCGACTAAGCCAGTTTCGAATCGTATCCTCTGTTAGGTACTGGCCTTCTTGAAAATAATAATCATTAATCGCAAACGTATCCTCTGAAAGCCGCATAAGACCTGTTTCCAGTTCATCAATATCAAGTCGGTTATCGACACCGTAGCTTATTTCACCACGAGCAGCTCCTGGCTCATAATTTTTCAACGATTTATAGTAATCCTCTTGAGAATCGACGTTTGGAATTGGAATTGCCTTTTCATTCTTATTATCGTCTTCCTTCACAACCTCGTCCTTTTTAAGATTGTCGAATGGAAGGCATCCGGACAATAGGATCAGCGATGAACAAACAATTGCTAATAGCTTTTTATACATCCCCTTAACCGCACACTCCTTAGTTATTTAGCTCTGTAATAAAGTCTTCTTCGGTCCAAATTTCGATTCCAAGCTTTTCAGCTTTTGTAAGCTTGGAGCCCGCATCCTCACCCGCGATTAATAGGTTAGTACTCTTACTAACGCTCCCTGTTACTTTACCACCGAGCCGTTCGATTTCGGCTTTTGCATCATTACGAGATAACTGCTGCAATTTACCGGTTAAAACGATTGTCTTACCATTAAAAGGAGAATCAACATCTTCCACTTCACTGCGTTTGATCCCTTTGTACTCCATATTAACACCGACTTGGCGAAGGTGCTCTATTAATTGGTCCACTTCAGGTTTTTCAAAATAAAGAACGACAGAATCCGCCATCTTTTCACCGATTTCATGGATTGCAGTTAAATCCTCTAGTGTTGCATTTTGTAATCGTTCCATCGTTTCAAAGTGTTCAGCAAGTGTTTTCGCCGCCTTTGCACCTACATGTCGAATGCCGAGTCCAAAAAGAAGGCGCTCTAACGAATTCACTTTCGAGGTTTCGATCGCATGTAACAGATTATCTGTGGATTTTTCACCCATTCGTTCAAGCTTCAACAGTTCATCCCTTTGCAGTTCGAACAAATTCGCTACATCTTGAATTAAATTTTCGTTAAAAAGCTGCGTAATTACTTTTTCGCCAAGGCCATCAATATTCATAGCGTTTCTCGATACGAAGTGAATCAATCCTTCACGAATTTGCGCAGGGCATTTCGGATTAATACAACGTAACGCCACTTCGTCTTCAATCCGGACAAGCTCACTATCGCACTCTGGACAATTTTCAGGCATGTTAAAATCCTGCTCGTCCCCGGTCCGTCTATCTTCAATCACATTGACGACTTCCGGTATAATGTCTCCGGCCTTTTTAATAACAACATAATCCCCGATCTTGATGTCTTTTTCCCGAATCAAGTCTTCATTATGTAGGGAGGCACGTTTCACCGTTGTACCTGCTACCTGAACAGCTTTTAAATGAGCGGTCGGTGTTACCACTCCCGTTCGACCCACACTCAACTCGATTCCTTCAAGCTGAGTAATCACTTCTTCTGCTGGAAACTTGTAAGCAATTGCCCAACGTGGACTTTTCACCGTCGTTCCGAGCTCATCCTGCTGGTCTAATGAATCGACCTTGATAACAATTCCGTCTATTTCATAGTTAAGGTCTGAGCGTCTTTCCACCCATCCATTCACGTACTCTATGACCTCATCAATTGAGGTACATCGCCTCCACTCGGGATTTGCTTTAAATCCGAGTTCACTCATATAGCTGAGGCTTTCACTATGGGAACCAATGTTTTTGCCTTCATACAAACCCGCTCCATAAACAAAAATATCAAGGTTCCGTTTGGCAGCAATTTTCGGGTCTAACTGTCGAAGAGATCCTGCCGCTGCGTTACGAGGATTGGCAAACGGTTCGAGGTCCTCTTGCTCACGTGTTTGATTCAATTTTTCAAACGAGGCTTTTGGCATAAACGCTTCACCGCGAACCTCGAGGGTTATGTTTTGATTCAATTGTAGAGGAATAGAACGGATCGTTTTTAAATTATTCGTAATGTCTTCTCCGGTAGTACCGTCCCCCCGGGTTGCACCACGAACAAAACGACCTTCCTCATATAAAAGGGAAACCGCCAGACCATCAATTTTCAACTCACAGACGTAATGAATGTCACCCCCGACACCCTGACGGACACGACGATCAAAATCTCTTAGGTCCTGCTCATTGAATGCGTTACCGAGACTAAGCATTGGTGCTCGGTGCTGAACCTTTTCAAAGCCTTCAATAGGTTCTCCACCAATACGCTGAGTAGGAGAATCATCGGTTCTTAAATCCGGATGTTCCTGTTCTAATTTAATGAGCTCATGAAGCTTTTGATCGTACTCCGCATCAGGAACAGACGGTTTGTCGAGCACATGATATTCATAGTTATACTGGTTTAATAACGTCTTTAAGTCTTCAATTTGGGTCTTTACGTGGGCCTCGCTCATTCAACTTTACCTCTCTTCACTCACGTTTTACGACTTTTCAATCGGGGCAAACTTAGCTAGTAATCGTTTGATACCTGTTGGTTGAGGGAAAGCGATATCAAGCTCTAACGATTCACCTTCGCCTTTTGTGCTAACAACGGTTCCGATACCCCATTTACCGTGCTTCGCCTTATCTCCAACACGCCAATCCAGTCCTTCACCACCCGATTTGACAGGGGCAATTCGGTGGGACGAACGACGCTGTTGTGCATTGTTCGGTTTGTTGCTCGATGTCATCCAAGGAACCGCTTTTTGTTCTTCTTCATTTAACGATTCAACCAGCTCTGCAGGGATTTCATTAATGAAACGTGAAGGCGCATTGCTAGTTGTTTTACCGTATAGTGTGCGCATTCTAGCGTTGGTTAAGTATAGTTCTTCCTCTGCTCGGGTAATTCCAACATAAGCAAGTCGGCGTTCTTCCTCCATTTCATCCTCTTCAAAAAGGGAGCGGCTATGCGGGAATATTCCTTCTTCCAGCCCCATAAGAAAGACGACTGGAAACTCGAGTCCTTTGGCAGAGTGAAGGGTCATTAAGACAACACCGTCTTTTTTTTGTTCCTTCTCATTGTTATCTTCGTCCATTTTATCTATATCAGCAACGAGTGCCAGGTCTGTTAAAAAGGCGATCAGACTCTTATCTTCGTTACGCTTTTCAAATTCCTGTGTTACCGATAAAAATTCATCAAGGTTTTCAAGACGGCTTTGTGCTTCGATGGTCTTTTCATTTTTCAGCATATCCTTGTAACCCGTCTTCTCAAGAACTTCTTCGGTCAACTCTGTTACAGAAAGGTATTCCTGCATTTTTGACCAGTTCATCAATTGGTTTCTAAAATCTGAAAGAGCATTTACAAATCGCGCACTTAATCCAATCTGTTCAATTTCACCGAGAGCATCCATCATTGAAAGGTCATGGTCTGCTGCATATTGGACAATTTTATCCACAGTTGAAGCACCAATTCCACGCCTTGGAACATTAATAATTCGAATCAAGCTAATATCATCATCAGGGTTTGCAATTAAGCGGAGATAAGCCAAAATATCCTTGATCTCTTTTCGGTCATAGAACTTCGTACCCCCAACGATGGTGTACGTAATATTGGATTTGACAAGTGCTTCCTCCATCACACGGGACTGGGCGTTCGTTCGGTAGAGAATGGCTACATCAGTCGGCTTCCGAGTACCATCTTGCATCATTTCTTTGATCTTACCGACAACAAAATAGCTCTCGGAATGTTCGGTATCACCCGAATAATAATGAATGTTCTGTCCGTCGATATTTTCTGTCCATAGATTCTTCGGCTTCCGTCCGGCGTTGTTATGAATAACCTCGTTCGCTGCTTGTAAAATTCGCTTTGTGGAGCGATAGTTTTGTTCAAGTAAAATGACTTCTGCATCCGAATAATCTTTTTCAAATGATAAAATATTTGCGATATCGGCACCACGCCATTTATAGATCGATTGATCGGAGTCCCCTACTACACAAAGATTTCGGAACCGGTCGGCTAATAGATTAACAAGAACGTACTGTGCTCGGTTCGTATCCTGGTACTCATCGACATGAATGTATTGAAATTTACGCTGATAATATTCAAGCACTTCAGGTACACGTTCAAATAAACGAATGGTAGACATAATTAGGTCGTCAAAGTCAAGGGCATGGTTTTTGCGAAGCTGTTTCTCATAAGCCTCGTAAACATCCCCAGCCACTTCTTCATATACGCCGGCCGTTGTCTTTTGAAATTGGGAAGCTGTTTTCAATTCGTTTTTAGCTGAGCTAATTGTCCCAAGAATGCTCCTTGGATCGAACTTTTTCGAATCAAGATTGAGGTCTTTCAATGCTCGCTTTATGACCGATAATTGGTCAGTTGAATCAAGTATAGTAAAGTTCCGGTTAATTCCAATCCTATCTGCATCCCGCCGTAAAATCCGTACGCACATCGAGTGGAAGGTTGAAATCCAAATATTTTCCGCTACTGGACCTGTAATTGCCGCAACTCTCGATTGCATTTCTCTTGATGCTTTATTCGTAAACGTGATTGCAAGGATGTTCCATGGCGCCACACCCTTTTCCACGAGTAAATAGGCAATGCGGTGCGTCAAAACACGTGTCTTTCCACTACCAGCACCGGCCATAATTAATAGAGGTCCGTCTGTATGCTTGACGGCCTTTCTCTGTTCTGGATTCAATCCGGTCAATAATCGTTCTACAATTTGTTGCATGTTTCCACCACCTAAACAAACATATGTTCTTATTTTCAGTTTATCCTAAATTATAAGAAAAGCGCAAGCACCCTGTTCAGCACCGAAGGTCATTGGAAGGTCAACGAGGAGGCTGTCGCCGCCGCAGTGGACCTGAAGTGATCCGAGGGGTTGGGTGCTGAAACTAGACAGTACATCTATGAAGCAAACTTTTTTACTTTCTTAACGTGTAAAAAACACAATCTAGCCTTTTACAACGCGAACCGTACGTAACGCTGCATTAAGATCCTCATAGATTACGTTCCCTACAACGATTGTATTTGCAAATTGTGCCATCTCACGGGCTTGATTATCATCTTTAATTCCGCCACCGTAAAAGAACTGGGTCTTATCTAAAACGGTACTAATGTCTTTAACGAGTTCAACGTCTCCATATGTACCACTGTATTCCAAATAAAAAACCGGAAGCCGGAACATCCGCTCTGACATTCGGGCATAGGCCAGAATATCCTCATTTTCAAGGTTTGTATCTGCTTCTGAAAGCTTAGCCGCTTTCGAATCCTTGTTCACAATACAATAGCCTTCTGCCACAAGCTCATTCCAATTGATAAGATCCCCGTATTCTTTAATTGCTTCACGATGAAGTCCAACGATCCAATCAGGATTCGTGCTGTTTAAGACACTGGGTACAAAATAATAATCAAATCCCGGTGTGATCGATTCAATGTTCGATACCTCGAGTACACACGGAACGGTATGCTTTCGAATTCTCGAAAGCAGATCAATTGTATTTTCAAGCGTCACACCATCACTGCCGCCAACAATTACAGCATCTGTACCTGATTCACAAACAGCATCAAGCATTTCAGGTGTGATCTCTTTATTTGGGTCAAGCTTGAATACGTGCTTCCATTCTCTATATTCAAACATTGTCGATCCTCCTAATTTACACTTCCTTTAGGATTATAACAGAAATAGCAGACGGTAAAAACAACACACGATGAACAAAGCTAGAAATTGCGATGGTACTTTGTGGAGATAGGGAATTTTCTGTATAGAGGCGTACAGTAGGGCGAGTAGAAGAATCGCATTTTCCACATAATGTATAATCGCTCATATACTTTGATTATCGTTCATAAAAATGAGATTTCAAATGGCCCTTGTAGAGCAGAGTCAGGAAAATGCGGATTTACAATGTTAAGGAAATCCATATTAGAAAAGCGCAAGCGCCCTGCTTAGCCACGAAGGTCACTGGAAGACCGACGAGGAGGCTGCTGCCGCCGCAGGAGGCCTGAAGTGATCCAAGTGGTTGGGCGCTGAAGCTGGACATTACATCCATGCCGCAAACTTTTATACTTTCTTTACTTGTTAAAAAAACTACATTTGACCTGTTATCCTGGTGTCCTGAATCTTTTACTTGAATGATTCTCAGTACAGATGAATTCCAGATTTTCCGACGAATTATTCTCATTACGGATAAAGGCACTTAATCTTTTATCAACATACCCGATATATACTTTATATTTCAAATCATATAGGGGGAATAACCTTGAAAAAAAGGGGCAAATCTTTAAGAAAAACATTATCTATATTTTTATTAGCATTATTAGGTCTAATTTTTATCATGTATAGCGGATATTTATATTTCAATACTATTTCTTCTGCTGAGAAGACTATACAAGAGACAAGTATTTTACATGCAAGTAGGGTTGCAGAGAGCTTTAATAAAGAAGAATATAAAGTTTTCTTAGATAATCCGGAATCTAATGATGATTATTGGAAACTCCGGAACGCTCTTGATGATTATAGAGAAAAAATTGGAGCTCTATACTTATACACTCTACTCGTAGATGAAGAAAAGAACGTAAAGATAATGATTGATGGGCAACCAAAAAGTTCTGATTTGGCAAGCGATATTGGAGAGATTACGACATCAACTACCCTTGATGATGTAACACCTGTTTTAAATGGAGGAACTAGCAGCACAAAAATTGTACATGATCCTGAATACGGTAGTTACTTATCCGCTTTCGCCCCACTTAAAGATAAAGATGGAAAAGTGATAGGGATAATCGGCATTGACATTGATGCTTCTGATGTGAATTCTATTTCTAACCAGGTACTTAAAAACTCCTTACCTATTTTCCTAATTATTTCTCTAGTTTCGCTAGGTATTGTGTTAGTTTTACTAAATATCTTCTTAAAAAAGAAACTTGATCCATTAACCAAATTAAGCGAAGTCGCATCTTTAATTTCTGAAGGAGATATCAAATCAGCAAAGATTGCTGCTTCTGAACTACATTTAAAATCTAAAGATGAAATTAGTCAGCTCGGACATGTAATGCAGAATATGACTGAAACACTTGAAACAATGGTGGGTAAAATCCAATCCCTATCTATACAAGTTAATGAACAAAGCAATCGCTTAAATCAAACTTCATTAGAGGTTAATGAAGGCTCTAATCAAATTGCTACAACTATGGAAGAAATGGCTTCTGGAGCTGAAACACAAGCAACGAGTACAACAACCATGCTAGAGAAAATGAATGAGTTCTCCGAGTTAATCCAAACAACCAATGAACATGGCCGCCAAATTAAGGATTCCTCTCTTTTGATCTCTGATCGAACAGAAGTTGGCTCTAGACTCATGGATAACTCAAAGCAAGGAATGGAAAAGATTTTTGAAACAGTTGAGCAAGCTGTAACGAGAATGGATGAGTTAGAAAAGAATACAAACAAAGTAACCGATCTAGTAACGTTTATTAGCGATATAGCGGAGCAAACCAATCTCCTAGCCTTAAATGCAGCAATCGAAGCAGCTCGAGCTGGAGAACATGGAAGAGGTTTCGCAGTTGTTGCTGATGAGGTAAGAAAGTTGGCTGAACAGGTATCCAATTCTGTAAGAAAGATTAATGGTATTGTAAGTAAAGTTAAAAATAGTTCAAAAGAGATGGTTACCATGTTAAACAATAGTTTAACCATTACCTCTGAAGGTAGAACTAAATTAAATGAGACAGGTGTAACTTTTAGTGAAATTTCAGAGACTATCTTCTCAATGAATACCCTTATTGATAAAATGTCCTTCCAGCTTGAAAATGTCTTAAATAGACAAGATAGTATAAAGAGCGATATTGAAGAAATAGCGGCTGTTTCAGAAGAGAACTCTGCTGGAATAGAGGAAGTTTCTGCTTCAACTCAACAAATGAGTGCCGCTACAGATGAGATCAATGGTCAATCAAAAGAACTAATGGAATTATCAAATGAGTTGAAACAACTCAATGAACAATTTAAAGTGTAATTAAAATTTGCCCGAGACAAGTTTCTCGGGTCTTTTAATGTTTTTTATTGATTCCTGAGTGCAGGTCTTAGCAGATAATTGCTGATGTGTCATTTGATATAAGCTCTTTTCAAAAGTATCAGTGGCAGAGTCAATCATTCGCTTTAAGCTCCTAATAGAAGGAGGTTCAACTTTCCATTTACGAAAGAGACTGTTCCTGGTAAACAAAAAAAGCCTAGTTTCTCTAACAGTTCTCACATCGAAGTTAAGATAAATGTAAATTCCCTGACGCTACCCCTTATAGAAGTTGTTTAAAAAATTCCGGTAAAAAACGCCCTACAGCCATGTTTTGGCTGCGGGCGTCGACTTCACTCAAGAAGGTTATAATTTTTCATGAACACGATTTAGCGTCAATTCGTATGCATCATTACCGTAATTCAGACAACGTTTTACTCGGGAAATCGTTGCTGTACTCGCTCCAGTTTCGTCTTCAATTTTATGATACGTATACCCTTCACGCAGCATACGAGCAACTTCTAGACGTTGGGCAAGGGATTGGATTTCATTAATTGTCGCTAGATCATCAAAGAATCGATAGCATTCCTCGCGATCCTTTAATGATAATATGGCATCAAATAATTGATCTAGTGTTTTCCCTCTAAGCTTATCAATTTGCATTCTATTCCTCCTCCATACCTTATTTCCAGTTTACATCCTTATCCATGTCTGGTGCTGGAACTAAGTTTATCCAGATTTGACCGGGTGCAAACGCCACAACTTTCCCATCGACTTTAGGGATAATTCGTCCGTTCTTATTCACCCAGCTTACTTGTTGAACTTTCCCCTGCTGGAATAACAAAGCACTTCCTCCACTCTGCAGGTCGATCTGGCGACGGCCAACGCTATCAATAACACGATGGTGCGCTTCAACGACCATCACATTGGCTAATTCTATTGGTGTTTCTGTTTCACGATCTACTGTTTGCTCGCTATCTGAAAAGCGGATATAGGTTCCTTTCTCAGGTTGATACTTATATTCTACCTTATAATAATCGCCATAAGAAATCGAAAGCGTTTTCGCTGGATCTCCTTCAATTGATTTTACCTCTTCTTTTGTTAAAAAAGGGAGGGAAGGAATTTCTTGTTTGAGTTCATATTTCTGCTTTTTTGATTCTTTTAAAATATTGTCAAAGGTAATGTATGAATTGTGTGGTGCCTTTCGAAATGAAACACGTTTAAAGAGGGTTCCGTCATAATAAAGTCCATTTAATGAATCAATATTTCCTCCCAAAAGCATTTCCTTTGCTGATGGACTCCAGCCATGATGAACATAAATCGCATCAAAGCCGTTGCTTAAACGTACATAATAATCTCGAGCGCTTCGAACTGGACCAACCTTTTCAGGCTTTTGACTTTGGAACAAAGCAAGAAACCTCGTAATCCGCCCTTCAGCAAGTACTTCATAAACCACATCCGCTTTATGTAAACCGGATTGAGGACGTGCCTTTGGTGAATTGTTTACCATGATTCCAACCACACGATTTATTACCGCCTCATTTGTATCTTTCCCAGTTAACGGGAAGGTGTAAGCAAACTCTGGCTCCTTATTTTCCTCTTTCGGCTGCTGCTCTTCTTTCTTCGTTTCTTTCTTTGGATCTTCTGTACCTTTCTTATCTGCGTTGGTTGAGGTCTCCTTTGTTTGACAGGCGGAAAGCATAAGAAATAGAGCTACGATAAACGTAACAAACAACCCTTGTTTCTTCATGTTAAACACCCCTATTTCCCCTTTAGTTGAACCTTTCTCTCTACATATATGTTTAAGTAGTCGACGAATATCACTAACACTAAATCCCGAACATCCTGATAGCCACGAGCGGTACTTGCATATAAGCTACGAGTTGTACCGAGAAAGCTTACATCCTGGAGTATACTTTTAAACGCAGGTACATGAGCCCTTAGTGACCTTTTAAATGTGCAAGTCCGGAAAAACCGAGTAACGCAGAAATTCGCCGTTTATCCTTTGGTGATCTTTTAAACTTCATCTCTTTTACAGTTTAACGCATTACGACAGGAAAGAGTACCTCATTTTTCATCACATCAACCATTCCACTCGGTGTGATCCGGATATACGGAAGATGTGTCGACGCGAAAAATAAAAGGCTGTAAATCGGATCGATAAAGGCATATCCTCTCTCTTTTAATGACACCACCAGTTGTGCTTGCTGTTCCATAATCACTTCCATTGATTCTAGTGAAGATCCACCGTTTAATGGTAATGGTATTTCACATACCACTTTCCCATTTTCAACGAGAACGATACCGCCTCTGAGCTCTTTCATTCGATTAAATGCTGTAATCATGTCTTGTTTTCGTTTTCCTATTAGTATAATGTCACCGCTGTTCGAGTATGAACTCACAAACCCTGAAACCCTTGTTGCAAACCCTTTTAACATTGTATTCAGTTGCCATGTCCCATTTTTATCTATAAGTGATAAAAAACATTCATCATGTTCGGTAGAGAGCTCACCTTCTGTTTGCTTTAACTCTGAACGATAAGGCTTTGTAATAACGGCGTTCACCATATTGATTCCGACTGGCGATGTAACGCGCAAGTCCTCTTTTGAAAGACTCCAGTCAAGGTGCAAGGGCTTCATATCATACTTCTCCCAGGCAAATGTTTCTTCTGAATCATCACCTATCCAGAGGCCTTTCGATAACACGCCTGTTGGGGTTGGGTCTAACGGGTCGTCAAGTACATTTAAGTTTGCAACTCTTCCCGGTGCGATCATTCCGTACAAATGATCCATTCCATAATGACGGGCAACATTATACGAAGCCATTCCATAAGCGTCCTCAACTGGGACCCCTTTTTCAATCGCAATCCGAATCATTGCATCGGTCACACCCTCTTTGTAAAAGGTTGGAGTAGAACCATCCGATGTCATTAGCACGCGGTCAAAGTTTTTAACACCAAGATCCAGCATTTCCTCAATTATTTCTGGAAGGTCCGGTCGTATTGATGAATATCGAAGCGAAGTTGTGTACCCGAGTGTCATTCTCGTAACAGCCTCTTCACCTGTCATTGCCTCATGGTCACAATCAATTCCGAGCACGGACATTTTCGTTAAGGTCCGTTCCGACGCTCCCGGTAAGTGTCCTTCCACCTTTAACCCTCTTCGCTTTGTCTCCTGCATCCAATGGAGCGTTTGATCATCGCCTTTCAACACAGCCGGCCAGTTTGTTAATTCACCACCCTGAATTACATACGGATGATCAAGGAACGAGTTGAACATTTCTTTTGAAAATACTTCAGATTCGTTTTGTAATTTAGTCTGGGAATCGTAACGGCACCACCAAAAAAAGCTGTAAGGCAATGTATTGATGTCTGTCATAAAAGAAAGTGCTTTTTCAGTAGGGAGTGGCAATAGCATTAAATTGTCATTTACAAATGTCGTCGTTCCCCTCTTTGCTGAATAATGAGCAAAGGTCTGGGGATTATAAAGTTGAAATGGATGGGCATGAGGTTCGATGTAACCTGGGACGACGAATTTATTCTCGCATTCCACGACCTTACAACCATCTTGGTTCTTAGGCATCTTACTTCCCACATAAACGATGCGATCCTCATAGATCCATATGTTCATCTTCAACCATTGTTTTAAGACATGATTCAAATATGTAGCATTTTGCAGGACAAGTGTAGGTGCTACTTCACCTTGAATGACCTGCAAATGAGTACGTAGCTGTTGCTTTGTCCAATGTATAATATTTTGTGTCATCATTTCACCCCGGATTATGTAAAGGTGCAATCATCCGTGGTAACCAGAAGTCAGTCCTTTCGACGTTTGGGCCACACGATGTGAACCAGTGTAGCGTTTAAGGTGTTACCCTTCATTTACCAGATGCACTTTACAGTCTTTTTGTATCATATTACCATAATCCGTCTAATACCTACAGGAATCAAGGAAAGGAGAAGATTAAATTGAAACCTAATATTGGAACCTTAAACGCATTGATTCGGATTACACTCGGACTTACGTTGGTCGCTTGTTCGGCGGCTCGACTCGGTCGAAAACCCCACAGACAAAGTTATATTTTCATGGTCCTTTGTGGTGCAATGAAAGTCGGTGAAGGGATTACTAAATACTGTCCGGTGACCGATTTATATGAGCGGGGTCAAAAGTTAAATGAGATGGACTTAACTTCCTTAACGAAGAAAGGGTCACCGATCAACCCATCTTAAGAAAAGCGCAAGCGCGCTGCTTAGCCACGAAGGTCACTGGAAGACCGACGAGGAGGCTGTTGCCGCCGCAGNTAAGAAAAGCGCAAGCGCGCTGCTTAGCCACGAAGGTCACTGGAAGACCGACGAGGAGGCTGTTGCCGCCGCAGGAGGCCTGAAGTGATCCAAGTGGTTGGGCGCTGAAGCTGGACATTACATCCATGCCGCAAACTTTTATACTTTCTTTACTCTTAAGAAAAGCGTAAACGCTCTGTTCAGGTACGACAAGCGCTGGAGATTCTGCAGCACAACACGCTTTTTGTGTTTGTGGAAGAATCGAACCGATCTCGAGTACCTGGGCGCTGGATCTAGACATTGCATCTGTGTAGCAAAATTTAATACTTTTTTATCTTTTAAGAGAAGCAGAAGCGACCTCGAGTACCTGGACGCTGAAGCAGCAAAAAAAAGGGTGACCTCTAGGTGTAGGTTCATTCAAAAATGAACACATTCTACCCTTAAGGTCAACCCGTGAAAAATACACTAACTTGTAGGTGATTCTTAATGAACATATTTATGGAATATGCGACACATACGTTGTTTGTACTTGCGATGATTATTGGAAGTATCGTTGCACTTTATTATTTTATGGTTAAGAAGAAAGCGCCGAAATAGCACGGTGACCGATATCATTTCGGTAAAAGCTGCCCTCACAGCTCACTTTAGACATCTCATCGTAAACGGTACGTTCAGCCTCTTCAAGTGACTTTCCTTTTGAAGCGACGAGAAGGATTCTGCCGCCATCTGACAGTAATTGGCCATCCTTTTCTTTAACTCCAGCGTGGATGACGAGTGTTTCTGAAGAGAGCTTACTTAACCCTTCGATTGCCACACCCTTTTGATAGGTCCCTGGATATCCTCCTGATGCTAATACGACTCCCACATAGCAAGTGTCAGCCCATTCAAGCTTAACTGACTCTTCATTTAACAAGCCTGTCATGACCTCAAACAAATCATTTTTAAGACGCGGTAAAACGACTTGTGTTTCTGGATCACCAAAGCGTGCATTGAATTCAATCACTTTAGGACCTTGATCCGTTAACATTAAGCCAGCATACAAAATTCCTGTAAATGGTGTGCCTTCTTTTACAAGCGCATCTGCCATTGGCTGCAAGACGGTGTCAATCGCGTTATCCACTGCTTCATTCGAAATATGAGGAACAGGAGAGTAAGCACCCATTCCACCCGTATTCGGCCCCATATCTCCATCATGTGCCCGTTTATGGTCTTGAGAAATCACCATAGGTAAGACGGTTGTGCCATGAACAAATGCCATCAGCGAAAATTCTTCCCCTTGTAAAAATTCTTCGATGACGACCTTCGTACTCGCTTCACCAAACTTAGATTCGACCATCATGCTCTCTAGGGCAGCCTCCGCTTCATCCATTGTCATCGCAACAACGACGCCTTTTCCTGCTGCAAGTCCGTCTGCTTTAATTACAATGGGTGCTCCTTTTTGACGCACATATTTCGTTGCCTCTTCGTAATCGGTAAATGTGGCGGATTCTGCGGTTGGAAGATCGTATTTATGCATTAATTCGTTTGCGTACGATTTACTACCTTCAATGAGAGCTGCAGCTCGATTCGGTCCGAAAACACGCAGCCCTTCTTCTTGAAAACGATCAACAAGCCCATCAAGCAATGGTTGTTCAGGTCCAACAACCGTTAAGTCGATTTGTTCTTTTTTCGCAAAATCAATTAGTTGATCTTGTGCAGACTCTTCAATTGGCACACAGGTTGCAACGTCCTTCATTCCAGCGTTTCCTGGCGCAACATAAACGGTCGTTACTTTTTTACTTTGAGCCATTTTCCATGCAATTGCATGCTCACGTCCACCTTTTCCGATAATGAGAACGTTCATTGTAAAATCCCCCCGCTTAATGTTTGAAATGACGTATGCCCGTTAAGACCATTGCGATTCCGTATTCGTCCGCTTTATCAATCGATTCCTGATCACGAATGGACCCACCAGGTTGTATGATTGCCGTTACCCCTGCCTTTGCAGCCGCTTCAACTGTATCATTCATTGGGAAAAATGCATCAGAAGCGAGTGCAGAACCTTCAATATTTTCTCCTGCCTGTTCAATAGCGATTTTCGCAGCACCGACGCGGTTCATTTGTCCAGCGCCAATTCCAGTCGTGCGGTTATCTTTCGCAAGCACAATCGCGTTAGACTTTACATGCTTAACGATTTTCCAAGCAAGCGTTAAGTCGGCCCATTCTTTGTCCGTAGGCTCGCGTTTTGTTGCTACCTTTAATTCGGATTGTTCGAGCCCATGACGGTCCTCTTGCTGAACAAGTGCGCCACCAGAAACTGTGCGTACTCGGTTGGATACCTGATCAGAATTTGAATCGACTGGAACTTGAAGCAGTCGCAGGTTCTTCTTCTCTTTTAAAATCGTTAACGCTTCCTCTGTGTAGGCTGGAGCAATAATGATTTCAAGGAAGATCTCCCTCATCTTTTGTGCTGTCTCAGCATCGATTTGCTTGTTTGTTGCTACGATTCCTCCAAAGATTGATACTGGATCAGCTTCGTATGCCTGATCATATGCTTCCGTTAATTTCGTTCCAACTCCTACGCCGCATGGATTCGTGTGCTTTACTGCTACGACAGCTGGTTCTTCAAATTCTCGGATCATCTCTAACGCAGCATCTGCATCGTTAATATTATTATATGATAGCTCTTTTCCGTGTAATTGAATCGCTTTTGCAATCGATGAAGATGCGCCGATCGGTTCCTCATAAAAAGCTGCCTGTTGATGAGGATTTTCCCCATAACGAAGGGCTTGCTTTTTCTCATAGGTCACCGTATACGTTTCAGGATATTCCTCTCCTGAAGCGTCCGTTAAGTATTGTGCGATTAGTGCGTCGTAGGCTGCTGTATGACGGAAAACCTTTGCAGCTAGGCGTTTACGTGTTTCAATTTCTACCGCACCATTTAGCTTTAATTCACCGAGAATCAAACCGTAGTCTGCCGGGTCCGTTGCAACGGTTACATATTGATGGTTCTTAGCAGCAGCGCGCAGCATGCTTGGACCGCCAATATCAATGTTTTCAATGGCTTCTTCATAGCTGACGTTTGATCGAGAAATCGTTTCTTTAAATGGATACAGGTTTACGACGACTAGGTCAATTGGTTGGATGCCATACTCTGTAAGCGTCTTTTGATGTTCTTCGTTGTCTCGAATCGCAAGCAACCCACCATGGATCATCGGGTGTAATGTTTTCACACGCCCATCCATAACCTCCGGAAAGCCGGTCACTTCGGAAATACCGATTACGCTTAGTCCTGCTTCCTCTATCGCCTTTTTCGTTCCACCTGTTGATACGATTTCGACCCCTTGTTGAGTAAGACCCTCGACAAACGGTATCAACCCTTCTTTGTTCGAGACACTGATGAGTGCACGCTTCATGCTCTGCCTAGCCCCTTTCTATTTGTTGTTCATTAATTCGGAATGTAATAGGTCCTGAATAACCTTTGGATAGAGCTCATGTTCAACTTTATGGATTCGTTGTTCTAGATCTGCCTTTGTATCATCAATATTGACCCCGATAGAAACTTGCTCAATAATCGGTCCAGTATCCATGCCCCTGTCGACATAATGAACTGTGACTCCCGTTTCATTTACCGCTGCTTCTAGTGCTTGTCCAATCGCATCCTTCCCCGGAAAAGCCGGTAATAGCGAAGGATGGATATTGATGATTTTCTCTTCATATTCAGAAAGCAGTGTTTCTCCGATCAATCTCATGTACCCAGCCAATACAACGAGTTCAGCCTCTGCCTGCTTCAGCTCTTCGATAATAAGTGATTCAAAGGCAGTCTTACTCGGGAATTCCTTCGGATAGAATACAAAGGTCGGGATGTTGTTTCGTTCAGCACGTTCGATTACAGCTGCTTTAGGTCGGTCGCATACGAGAAGTGTCACGTTCGCTTTTAAGTGTCCGCTTTCAATTGAATCTAAGATTGCCTGAAAATTGGTCCCTGAACCCGAGGCAAAGACGGCGATGTTTTTCATTCAGTTGCCCCTCCACCAAACGTGATTCCTTCTCCTTCTTTTACTCGACCGATCAAGTAAGCTTTTTCTCCGCTTTTTTCAAGAGAACGAATGATTTCAGTAGCCTGTTCATTTTTAACCGCTAGAACCATTCCGATACCCATATTAAATGTGCCAAGCATATCATTCTTAGACAGGTTGCCTGCCTCTTCTATGATTGAGAAAATTGCAGGAATTGGCCACGAGCCGAAATCGACCTCTGCCGCAAGACCTTCTGGAAGCATACGCGGAATATTTTCGATGAAACCGCCGCCTGTAACATGGGCAATTCCGGATATTTGGTGTGATTTTAAAACGTCAAGAACTGGCTTCACATAGATTTTTGTCGGTGTCAGAAGCTCTTCACCTAATGTTTTATCGAGCTGATCAAACGTTTGATTTAAACCGTAGTCCGCTTGTTCGAAAAGCACTTTTCGAACTAATGAGTAACCGTTGCTATGAATACCACTTGATGCGATCCCGACCAAAGCATCGCCTTTTTGAACATTATCCGGGTTGATCAGCTTCGATTTCTCTGCAATTCCTACAGTAAAACCGGCAAGATCGTAATCCGATTCGTCGTACATGCCAGGCATTTCAGCTGTTTCGCCACCGATCAGTGCAGCTCCAGATTGTTTACATCCATCTGTGATTCCTTTTACGATCTGTTCTACTTTTTCAGGATCAAGCTTTCCACATGCAATATAATCTAGAAAGTAAAGAGGCTCAGCCCCTTGGGCTACGATGTCGTTTACGCACATGGCAACCGCGTCGATACCGATCGTATCATGCTTATCCATCTGAATCGCGAGCATCAGCTTCGTCCCAACCCCATCGGTTCCAGAAACGAGGACAGGCTCTTTCATGTTCAGCTTTGACAGGTCGAACATCCCGCCGAATGCACCAATTCCTCCGAGAACTTCTGGGCGCATCGTTTCCTTCACGTGCTTTTTCATACGGTTGACAGCTTCGTACCCCGCCTCAACATCGACTCCTGCACTTTTGTATGCTTGTGCCATTCGAACGCCTCCTTGATAAGAAATGAAAAAAGCTACTTTGATTAGAGTTTTATTGAAAATAGTAGATTTACGGACGTAAATCTTCCCTATTTATAAACGAGCTCTTTCTCGTGTGGTAAAACAGTATCTGGATAGATTTCCGTTGGGTATTTTCCTGTGAAACATCCGAGGCATTGTCCGCAATTTTGCTCATGCGGGTTTCTGCCGATTGATCCCATCATACCGTCAACGCTCAAATACTCAAGTGAATCAGCGCCAATAATTTCGCGAATTTCCTCCACGGATCGATTTGAAGCGATCAATTCATCCTTAGAGGAAATATCAATTCCGTAATAACACGGATGAGCGATTGGCGGCGAACTAATTCGAACGTGAACCTCTTTCGCACCAGCATCCCGTAGCATTTGCACGATTCGTCGACTTGTCGTTCCACGTACAATCGAATCATCGACCATCACGACACGTTTGCCCTCAACAATGCCTCGCACTGGTGAAAGCTTCATCTTTACTCCCTGCTCACGTAAAGCTTGAGAAGGCTGAATGAACGTCCGCCCGACATAGCGATTTTTGATTAAACCAAGTTCATACGGAATTCCTGCTGCTTCCGCATATCCGATCGCTGCCGAAATACTCGAGTCAGGTACCCCGGTTACGACGTCGGCCTCAACAAATGCTTCATCTGCAAGTCGTTTCCCAAGATTTTTACGAGCTGCATGGATGTTAATTTCATCAATACTACTATCCGGTCTTGAAAAGTAAATGTATTCCATACTGCACATCGCACGATTCGTAGAGGTAGTGAATGAATCACTTTCAATTCCAGAATCGTCGATGATTAATAGTTCACCTGGTTGAACATCACGAACGAATTCCGCACCGATCACATCGAATGCACATGTCTCTGATGCCACTACGTAGGCATCGCCAATTTTACCAATAGAAAGTGGTCGCATTCCATTAGGATCGAGTGCCGCCATGATCCCTTTTTCCGTCATAATTACAAACGCATAAGCACCTTTGATCATTGTCAGCGCATTTTTCACCTGATCCCGAAGATCGATAAACCCACTACGCTTAATAAGATGAGCAAGGACCTCTGTATCAGATGTCGTTTGAAAAATACTTCCTTGTGCCTCAAGTTGATGCTTCAGTCCGTTAGCATTGACAAGGTTTCCATTATGAGCGAGTGCTAAAGCTCCTCGCTGGGATTGGAACACAAGTGGTTGAATATTGGCATATTCTGAGCCGCCAGCTGTTGAATAGCGAACATGACCGATTGCTGAATTTCCAGAAAGTGTCGACAGTTCTCCTTGGTTGAACACTTCCGTTACGAGACCTTTTGATTTATGAAAACGAACCTGTTCTCCATCTGTAACCGCGATTCCAGCACCTTCTTGCCCACGATGCTGAAGACTGTGCAGCCCATAATAAGTGAGCTGAGCAGCCTCGGGATGTCCCCAGACTGCAAATACGCCACATTCTTCGTTTAAACCTTTGATGTCAGCAAGCATGGAATAGCTCCTTTCCAAGCTGTCTCTAACTCCTTGAGTGAAGCTGAAACAAGCTCTTTCCCTTCAGAGGTTTCGATTCGTAAAACAGATCGATCCAGTACGACACCGATCGCCGTTGCATCTTTTACTAAACGCTCGAATTCTTCAACGTTTTCTGGATTCACAGTTACAAGAAAACGCGACTGAGATTCACTAAACAAAGCTGCCAGCTCATCACCTGATACAGTAAAAGAAGCACCTAGCTCTGTATCGATCATGCTTTCCGCTGCGGCAACTGCTAATCCGCCTTCAGCAATGTCATGAGCGGATTGAACAATACCCGCTTGAATCGCACTTAAAAGCTGAGATTGGTACGCGAGTTCTTTCTCCAAATCAAGCTCTGGAGCCTTACCTGAAATCGAGCCTTCCAGTAGCTTTTGTAATTCACTTCCGGAGAATTCCGGCTTTGTTTCACCAATCATATAAATGACGTCTCCGGCTTCTTTATACGATTGAGTCGTCACATGGTCGAGATCATGAACAAGACCAACCATTCCAACTACCGGTGTTGGATAGACAGCGACTCCATTTGTTTCATTATAAAGGGAAACGTTTCCACCTATAACAGGTGTTGAAAGCTTACGGCATGCATCGCTCATTCCTTCAACTGCTTTCTCAAGCTGCCAGAAGATTTCTGGTTTCTCAGGGTTCCCAAAGTTCAAGCAATCGGTGATCGCAAGAGGTTCGCCTCCAGAACAAACGATGTTACGTGCAGCTTCTGCAACCGCAATTTTTCCACCGACTTCAGGGTCGAGATATAAATAGCGAGAGTTACAGTCAGTTGTCATCGCTAGCGCTTTACGCGTTCCACGAAGTCGAACGACAGCAGCATCCGATCCAGGAGAGACGACCGTGCTCGTTTTTACCATATGATCATACTGATCGAACACCCACGACTTACTTGCAATTGTAGGCTGGGCAAGCAATTGTAATAATGTGTCCTTGTAATCCATTACACTCGGAACATAGGAAGCTTGTTTCTGAAATTCTTCGTAATAAGCCGGTACCGCGCTTGGCTTATTGTAAACCGGTGCTTCCTCTGCTAAAGCATCAACAGGTACACTTGCTACTACTTCATCTTTGTGTGTAAGACGCAACTCTTTCTCTTCGATAACGTGACCGATCGCAACCGCTTCAAGACCCCACTTTTCAACGATCGCCTCGATTTCGTTTTCTCGTCCCTTTTCCACAACAATAAGCATCCGTTCCTGTGATTCAGAAAGCATCATTTCATATGGCGTCATGTTCGTTTCACGTTGTGGCACGAGATCAAGGTTCATCTCGATTCCGGTACCTGATTTACTTGCCATCTCACTTGAAGAAGACGTTAAGCCAGCCGCACCCATATCTTGAATACCAACAAGTGCGTCACATTGAATAAGTTCAAGGCATGCTTCAAGTAAAAGCTTTTCCATGAACGGGTCACCGACTTGGACTGCTGGACGCTTTTCATCAGACGCATCATTCAGTTCTTCAGATGCAAATGTGGCGCCATGTATTCCATCGCGACCAGTACGAGCGCCGACATACATGACCGAGTTCCCAATTCCTTTTGCCTGACCCTTTTGAATATCCTTATGGTCGATGATACCGACACACATTGCATTAACAAGCGGGTTGCCTTCGTATGAAGCATCAAATTGAACTTCACCGCCAACTGTTGGAATCCCGATACAGTTTCCATAGCCTGCAATTCCTGCAACAACCTCTTCGAACAAGTACTTTACACGATCCGATGAAAGTTCACCAAAACGCAGCGAGTTAAGGAGCGCAATAGGACGCGCACCCATGGAAAACACGTCACGGATGATTCCGCCAACACCCGTTGCAGCCCCTTGATAAGGCTCGATTGCAGACGGATGGTTATGACTTTCGATTTTAAAAACAACCGCTTGATCGTCACCGATATCCACGATTCCAGCACCTTCACCAGGTCCTTGTAGAACACGTGGTCCATCAACTGGGAACTTGCGTAGCACTGGCTTAGAGTTCTTATAGCTGCAATGCTCTGACCACATTACTGAAAATAAACCCGTTTCCGTATAGTTTGGAAGACGGCCGAGGATTGATTCGACCATAACGAATTCTTCATCACTCAAGCCCATTTCCTGATACAGCTTTTGTTCCTTGATGATTTGTTCTGTAGGTTCATGAGGATACGACATGTGCTTCCCTCCAGCTTTTGACGATCGATTTGAATAGTTTAAGTCCATCAGCACTTCCAAGTAATGTATCAACAGCACGTTCAGGGTGTGGCATCATCCCAAGTACGTTGCCTCTCTCATTTGTAATACCTGCGATTTGGTGCCGTGATCCATTAATGTTTTCCTTATATCTGAATGCGATTTGATTGTTTTCTAGTAATTTCTCATACGTAGCTTCATCACAATAATAGTTTCCTTCACCGTGCGCGACAGGTACTGAGATTACTTCGCCCTTGTCATACTCGTTTGTAAACATTGAATCATTGTGTTCAACAACAAGGTCTACATGACGGCAGATGAATTTCAGCCTTTCGTTCCGCTGCATTGCGCCCGGTAACAATCCTGCCTCTAGTAAAATTTGAAAACCATTACACACCCCTAAAATCGGCTTCCCTTGTTTGTTCGCTTCATAGATGGAGTTCATAATGTTAGAAAAACGAGCGATCGAACCGCCGCGCAAGTAATCTCCATAAGAGAATCCACCAGGGATGAGAATACCGTCGAACTGACTTAAATCAGAATCATCGTGCCAGACGTATTCGACCTCTTCCCCAAGTTCATCCTTGATTGCATGGTACATATCTAAGTCACAGTTTGACCCTGGAAAAACGAGGACTGCAAATTTCACTGGGAGACGACCTCCTCGATTTCATACGTATAATCTTCAATGACTGTGTTCGCCAACAGCTTTTCACATATTTCACGGATTTGTTGATTGATATCTCCGTCTTCTTTTTTAATCGTCAACTGAATGTACTTCCCGATCCGAACATCCTCAACTGATTGATAAGATAGACGGTGGAGTGAGTCCTTAACCGCTCCTCCTTGTGGATCCAATACGCTTTCCTTTAATGTGACAAACACTTTAACGTTATACATAATCGATATATCCTCCCCGAAATGATTGTTTTATCGTTGTGATCTGATGCCTTCGAATTATTTACAAAACGCTTGTCAACGAACTAGCGTCAATCGTTCCAAAAGCTTTGTATACGTTTCTGTCAAGCTACCAAGATCTCTTCGAAACACGTCTTTATCCAGCTTTTGCTTCGTTTCAGAATCCCATAGCCGGCACGTGTCCGGTGAAATTTCATCGGCCAGTAGTACATGACCGTTCGCATCAATTCCAAACTCAAGCTTAAAGTCAATGAGGTCAATGTTTAGGCTTTTAAAATACGGCGCAAGAACCTCGTTTACTGCAAGCCCTTTTTGTCGTAGTAATGCTAGTTCTGTCTCCTCAACGAGTCCGAGAATTCGGATATGATCCTTTGTTAATAGAGGATCACCGAGGTCATCATTTTTATAGTAAAACTCAACGATTGTCTCTGGAAGCACTGTTCCTTCTTCCATCCCGAGGCGTTTGGCGAGTGAGCCTGCCGCTACGTTTCGAACAACCACTTCAAGCGGAATGATCTGAACATTTTTCACTAGCTGCTCGGTTTCAGAAAGCTTTTTGATAAAGTGAGACTCGACGCCCTTTTCGCGTAGCATTTCAAACAATAGAGATGAAATGACGTTGTTCAGCTTACCTTTGCCTTCAATCCTTGATTTCTTCTCACCATTGAATGCTGTTGCTTCGTCCTTATATTCGATCCAAACGACTTCAGAATCAGACGTTTCATAGATAAATTTTGCTTTCCCCTCATACAGCAGTGCTCGTTTCTCCATTCGTGTTCCTCCTCTAGGTTTTTAGAGTGATTATGCTAATCCGACACGTTTAAAAATGCTGTCGACTTCCTTCATGTGATGGTTATAATCGAAGCAATCATTGATTTCGTCTGGCGTTAACATTTCTGTAATGCGCGTTTCTGCTTCAACCAATTCTCTAAACTGAATGCCCTTTTCCCATGCTTCCATCGTTTTTGGTTGAACGAGATCATACGCTTCTTCACGACTCAATCCTTTATCAACAAGGGAGAGCAAGACACGCTGGGAATAAATCAATCCGTATGTTCGCTCCATGTTGCGCTTCATATTATCCGGATATACCGTTAAATTTTTCACGATATTTGAGAAACGGTTCAGCATGTAATTAAGAAGGCTTGTGCTATCTGGAATGATAATTCGCTCTGCTGACGAGTGTGAAATATCACGCTCATGCCAGAGGGAAACGTTCTCCATAGATGTCACCATATGGCCGCGAATCACTCTTGCAAGTCCTGTCATGTTCTCAGAACCAATTGGGTTGCGCTTATGCGGCATAGCTGACGACCCTTTTTGACCTTTTGCGAAAAACTCTTCTACTTCACGTGTTTCACTCTTCTGAAGCCCGCGAATTTCCGTTGCGAATTTCTCAATTGACGTCGCAATTAATGCAAGCGTTGAAATGTAGTGTGCGTGACGATCACGTTGCAACGTTTGTGTTGAGATTGGCGCTCGGTTTAATCCAAGCTTTTCACAAACATATTCCTCAATAAAAGGTGGAATGTTGGCAAACGTTCCGACAGCTCCTGAAAGCTTTCCGTAGCGGATTCCTTCTGAAGCCTGTTTAAATCGTTCTAGATTGCGCTTCATTTCCTCGTACCATAGTGCTAATTTTAAACCGAACGTCGTAGGCTCTGCATGCACACCATGTGTACGTCCCATCATGATCGTATATTTATGTTCCTGTGCTTTTTCCTTTAAAACATTAACAAATCGTTCAATATCTTGAAGTAAAATATCATTTGCCTGATTGATTAAGTGGGATAGTGCCGTATCAACAACATCTGTTGACGTAAGTCCGTAATGAACCCACTTTCGTTCTTCACCTAACGTTTCCGAAACCGCGCGAGTGAAAGCCACAACATCATGACGAGTTTGTTCCTCGATTTCATGGATTCGATTGATATCAAAGGATGCCTTCTCCCGAAGCTTTACAACGTCTTCTTTCGGGATATCCCCAAGCTCCGCCCAAGCTTCACAAGCTAGAATCTCAACTTCTAACCATGATTTGAATTTATTTTCCTCGGTCCAAATTTCTCGCATTTCAGGTCGTGTATAACGTTCAATCATTTGACTTCCTCCAAGTTATGTTTTTGTAAGTTTAGAGCAATTGTTTCGGCATTTTCAACTGCATCATTCAGTGAATCATCTATTATCGTAAAATGCCCCATCTTCCGCTTTTCTTTCGCTTCTTCCTTTTCATAAAGATGGAGATGAACATTATCAAAAAGGGGTGCAACATTTAGAATGTGATGTGCTTCTTCACCAAGCAGGTTAACCATTACGCTCGGCTTTACTAACGTCGGCTTTCCTAGCTTCCACCCACAAATGGCACGAATATGCTGCTGGAATTGTGAGAACACACAACCCTCAATTGTATAATGCCCTGAGTTATGCGGCCTTGGTGCAAGCTCATTAATATAAATGTCCATATCCTCTGTTAAAAACATTTCAACTGCAAGCGTTCCGACAAGATTCAAGCCCTCGGCAATTTGAATCGCCATGAACTTTGCTTTTTCTAGACTCTCTTCCGTAATTCGTGCCGGTACGATTGATTCATATAAAATGTTATCGCGGTGAATGTTCTCTGCAACAGGGAATGTTTCGATATCGCCGTAGACATTACGGGCCACGATAACCGAGATTTCTTTTATAAAAGAGATCTTCTTCTCTAAAACACATGGAACCTCGTCTTCGATCAATTTATGAGCCATTTCGATATGTTCAGGTGTATCAAGAATGACTTGTCCCTTCCCGTCGTATCCACCCCTAGTGGTTTTTAAAATCGACGGATAACCAATCTTTTCGAGTGCAGCGTTAAGCTGTGTTTCGTTTGATACAAGTTCATAGGGTGCTACTTTCACCCCAATTGATTCAAGTGTCGCTTTCTCTTCGGCACGGTCTTGTGTGACTTTTAAAAGATTACTTCCTTGGGGTAAGTGGTGATTTTTCTCAAGCCAGTTCGCTGTCTCGAGATCTACATTTTCAAACTCGTAGGTGATTACGTCACTTACTTCAGCAAGCTTATCCCGTGCTTCTTCACTTGCATAATCACCGACAATTTCAATATCTGCTATCAATCCACATGGTGAGCCTTTTGTTGGATCAACGGAAGCAACTTTGAAACCCATTTCCTTTGCAGCAATCGCCATCATCCGCCCAAGCTGTCCGCCACCTAAGATTCCAATTGTCTGAGGGGGTACGATTGGCTTTGTCATTGTAAGTCACCACTGCTTTCCATTACCTTTAGTCGAATTGCTTCCTGGCGTTTTTGTAAAGCTGCAGCAACCTCTTCCATTTGCGTCCCAAGAATTTGTGCTGCAAGTAATCCTGCGTTCGTTGCTCCTGCTTTACCAATCGCAACAGTTGCAACAGGTACTCCACCAGGCATTTGCACGATCGATAATAGTGAGTCAAGTCCGTTGAGCGCTCTCGATTGAACGGGTACACCGATCACAGGCAATGTCGTCTTCGCAGCAACCATTCCAGGTAAATGAGCTGCCCCGCCTGCACCGGCAACGATCACTTTTAATCCTTTATCTCTAGCCTGTTCTGCATATTCGAACATTAGATCCGGTGTTCGATGCGCGGATACAACTTGCTTTTCATATGGGACTTCAAGCTCATCCAGCACATCACACGTATGTTTCATCGTCTCCCAATCCGATGTACTTCCCATAATTACGCCTACTAACGGTTCCATCTCTCCACCAAACCTTTCTTGATCAGAATACATCTTCAAAGTACAAGTTCAAAAAGTCGACTAAATTCACCGTTTACCAACGAGCCGTACATGCATCAACGCTCTACAAGTTGTACTGAGGAAGTTTACCTCCTCATGTACACTTTTAATCGGCAGATACATGGGCTGTCGGTGACTTTTTGAACCTTTTTATCCATAGAAAAAGCCCAGAATTATATATATACTTCTCTATGGCCATGAGAAAGCATAATAAATCCTGGGCATCGCTCAAATGATTCTTTTATATCTAATGAGCTTACCGTTCGCTTTCCCTCATAGTCCGACAATTTTACGGGTGTCGGGTAGAAACTTATGGGCCATATTCCCAAGATTATATGAGGATTGCTGTTTCTCTTCTATTGTAACAACGGAAAAACAGCTGTGTCAACGAAAAATCGAACGTTATTTTATATTTTTGTATGAAATGTTCGGATTTTACTGTAATTTACCTTCAAAAACGACTCGTTGTCGTAAATGTTCTACCTCTTTCTTGCCGTTTCGCTTAATTTCTTGAAAGACAGGTTCTTCCATTCTTCGTACAGGCATATACCCTTCCCGGTTCATCCGCTCAAGGCAATCGGCAATCTGTTCATTTTCCAACATTTCGAACTTCTTTTTCTTCGGTTTCTTATCCATTTGACCTTACCTCCGTATAGCTTTGACCCAGAACCCGCCATGAAAAGCCTTTGGTTCATGAGAGATAATAAACGCTTTCGGATCAAGGGCTTTCACACTATTATATAGGTCATGCTCTGATTTTCTAGAGGTTAAAATTTCCATCATTAATCGTTGTCCTTCTCGACCGTCTGCTAGCCAGTTCGTAACACCATATCCACGATTACGCAATGAATTTGGAATGTCCGAATCGAACTCCTTCGTTATAACGTTCACCGTAATATATCCTAATGCAAGTTTCTCCTCGATCTTCATGCCAACAATGACGCCTAGGCCATATCCGATCGCGTAAGCAATCAAATTCTGAATCTCATTTAAATTGTCAAGAACAATACCAAGTCCAACCACATAAACCACAACTTCGAATACACTTGTAATCGCAGCAAGATAACGCTGTCCTTTTAACGTTAAAATCATTCGGATCGTAAAGAATGAAACATACACAATGTTGATAATGAGGATGATCGCTATTAATGAAAAACTGTTTTCAAGCATCTCTGCCAACCCTCCAAGGCCGTTTTCATTGTACGAACGCATAAAAATCTTTCTATAGTATAAGCGTAACTAAGGTGAGCGCTTATGCTAGCCAAGCCTTCTTTATTGTATAATAGTAATCCCTAGCATAGCACGAATTAAAGCCAAAGAAAAAGAATAGAAATATTAAGAATTTTTTACATCATAGTGGACTGTCTCTTTGTCGGGAAGATCAGAAAAAATCCACCAAAAATTACCTGAACTTGTTATAATGCAATTATATAGTAGAAAGAACTATGGAGGTGCATAATGAAGTTTTCATTTATCACTATCATGTCATTATTGTTGTTTCTCATTCTGACTGCCTGCGGATCATCCGTACCATCTATCCCGGTTTCATTGGATGGTACTGGAGATCGAGATTCATCTTATGAAATAGTTACAGCCAACCAAGAAAACAAATGGATCATTAACAACGAAGGAAAAGAAATCGGGACAATTCAATATGTTGATAAGGGTTATTTTGATAATAAAATTTTCGGGAATTTTGAAGGTGGGCTTCATCAAGATGAAATCATGAGTGACTGGCATTATGAAAACACCCGCTTTGTGCTTGAACATGTTAAATCAATGGAAGTTCTCCAACGCTACTACTTCATCTATCCAACAAACGACAAACACTCCTATATACTAACATCCACCACACCCACAACTGGTAAGGAAGAAATTATGAAGCTTGCTCAATCTTTCAGGTATGAGGGAATTGCTGGGAAAATAAGGTAGAAACATTTGACTGCGGAGCTTGAGGACTTAATTCTCTATTACCTCTTCGACGGAAATATTACCTCATTAAAAGGATTTAGTGGAAACGAGTTAGCCCGTTTCCTCCTCTCACATTGATTCTCAGACTAGTAGTTCAGGGGCCAGCCAGGGCGATGGGTTGGCTTATCTTTCTTGGTCAGGAACCTTTTTTTGCTTTTACACAGGATTATTTTAAATAGATGGATGTTTTCAGCGTAAATATCCTGTTTGAGAATCATACAACTGCAGGGGAAAACCATATATCGGCCATGAATCGAATTATATCGGTCACGGCTTTTAGGAATGCAATTACTATAAGAGCTGATATGACAATCGTTTAGCCCACAATCGAATAAAAAAAGTGATTATTCATCCTTTTTGCCCTATTTTAAGTTCCTACGCGTACTTTTCACGCTAAAAATGAGATCGGTGGAAACGAGTGGGGCTCGTTTCTTCCTTTTCAAAGTGATTAGATCATGTTGTTATCCGATTTCCCCTGTTTGTTATCCGAAATGGGGAGTTTGTTATCCAAACACCCTTGTTTATTATCCAAAGGGGATTTTTTACACAAAAAAAGATGAAACGATTACTATTCGTTTCACCTCTTTGAGGCCCGGCGACGTCCTACTCTCACAGGGGGAAGCCCCCAATTACCATTGGCGCGCGAGCTTAACTTCCGTGTTCGGCCTTCGGACTGCGATGACCTTCAGATCTCGGCGTCATCAGCACTCGCGCCGGTCCTCGCGTATCTCATACGCTGCGGGCGTCACTCCCTTGTTTCCTTGACCTCTTCGTTCCTCCCAGCCCTCGCATGCTATGTCGTTTTTCTCCATAAAAAAAGATGAAACGATGGATCTTCGTTTCACCTTTTTGGTGCCCGGCGACGTCCTACTCTCACAGGGGGAAGCCCCCAATTACCATTGGCGCGCGAGCTTAACTTCCGTGTTCGGCATGGGAACGGGTGTGACCTCTTCGCCGTCGTCACCAGACATATGAAGTTGTGGAATCCCACATTCCTTCAAAACTAGATAACGGATTCTTGAATTTGTTCACATCGAAGATGTTAAAAATATGGTTAAGTCCTCGATCGATTAGTATCTGTCAGCTCCACGTGTTGCCACGCTTCCACACCAGACCTATCAACCTCATCATCTCTGAGGGATCTTACTCGCTTACGCGATGGGAAATCTCATCTTGAGGGGGGCTTCATGCTTAGATGCTTTCAGCACTTATCCCGTCCACACGTAGCTACCCAGCGATG
>NZ_JANHJQ010000002.1 GCF_024609785.1 Pseudalkalibacillus decolorationis | reverse complement strand
TTGACCGATGTAGAGATCTTTGCCTTCGTGCCGTGCGCTTATCCTGCTCACGTAAAGAGCCATATGGAGTACAAATAGACGTTAAGAGAACACCAAAAAGTGCACTCTTAGTTAAGGTTGCCCAAAAGTTGGCGGGGCTTGACAGTTTCGTTCATATCAGTGCAACTATGGCGATCACCAGCGCTAAGGCTTGGTGCTAGCCAAGTTTTCTTTAATTAAAAGGGGGGCGAGGCGTATATTAAAGTGTGACAAGCAGCTTTTTTAAGAAAGAAGGACATATGTCCTTTAACGTAAAGTACGGTGTATATTTTAATAAAAAAGGAAGGAGGTAATTAGAAATGAAAGGAATTATATATGCTGTTCTTGGCGGAATATGTATTACACTGCAAGCGGTGGTTAATTCTAGAATTAGCCAGGATATAGGAATTTTGCAGACGATTACTGTTACGCAGTTTACTGGATTTATACTGGCATCGTTCATCTTATTATTCGTAAGAGATGGCAATTATACGCAGATAAAGAGAGTGAAATCGCCTTATTTATTCGCAGGAGCTTTTGGACTTTTTATCATATTTAACGAAGTTACAGCTATACAAAGTATTGGTGTCACATTAACAATGTCGGTGCTTTTAATTGCCCAAATAGTTATGGCGTTTCTGATTGATGCTAAGGGATTGTTTGGATTAGAAAAAAAGAAGCTGAGCGTACCTCAGTTCATAGGGATAGGTATGATGATAGCAGGGGTCATTGTCATGCAATTGTAAACAAAAATACTATAAGGAGAGATACTTCATGCATGAGATTAAAGACCAAGAACAAATAAGTAAATATTTAACCGAGCACCAACTGGAAACTGTAATTCCAGAACCCTTGCGTCTTCGATTAGCTCTTTATCAATTTGAAAAAGGAGAAAAAATCTGTTCTCAAGGCGAACCGATTGAACATCTCTACATTTTACTACATGGAAAAATTAAAGTTTACACGAGCTCAGTTCAAGGAAAAATACTAGTCCTTTGTTTTAAAAAACCACTTGAGGCAATTGGGGACATTGAGTACATCCGTAAAAGTCTTGTTGTCAATACGGTAGAATCCGTTTCCCGTTCGCACGTTCTTAAAATTCCTTATAGTTCAATTGATAAGCATGGGGCAAATTCCGTTCCTATGCTTCAGTTCTTGCTTAAAGTGATTACAGAAAAATTCCATATCGATTCAAATTTCACAAACTTTAACATGTTACACCCTGTTGAGACGAGGTTAGCCAGCTATTTATTGTCTGTTTCCTCCTCTAAGCAGGATGAAGAATTTGTAGAGGACCTGCATACCTCCAACATGGTTGATTTAGCAAATTTACTAGGGACCTCTTACAGACATTTGAATCGGGTCATTCATAAAATGATATCAGAGAAATGGATAGAGCGCCAAAAAGGATATATCACAATTGTGAACAGAGAAAGCTTAATCAACTTGGCTGATCCTAATCTTTATGAATAAGAGTAGTTGAAAAAAGGAGGGACATATCATGGTAATGGGCATTTTATTAGCAGCATCTGCAGGCGCAGCAATCAGCTTGCAAACAGTATTTAATAATAAAGTAAATGAAAAAACCGGTAATTGGACAACAACCGTAATTGCATTGGGAATGGGGTTTGTTTTTTCATTGATGGTAAGCTTACTTGTAGGAGGGCTAAGCAGCTTTCAACTCAATCAACTAGAAACTTGGTACTGGTTTGGTGGAATTATTGGCGTAGGCGTTGTATTTTGTCTTGTGCAAGCCATAAAGAGACTTGGCCCTACTTTCACAATATCAATTGTGTTAACTGCACAGCTTAGTACAGCCTTTTTTTGGGACTCAATGGGCTGGCTGGGTTTGGAACAAATTCCATATAGCTTTAATAAGCTTGCAGGGATTATTATCATTATAGGCGGCGTTTTAGTGTTTAAGTATAAAAGCCCCGGGTCCGAAAATGAGACAAGCCATTCTAATTAAGGACTGAACGAATTGCACGACAATCTATTTCCCGATAAGTATTAGAGTCGAGGACATAACCATCGAAGTCATAGAAAGTAATGATAAATCAATAATTATAATAATAGTCAACGAATCTTTGGAAAGAATAAAGCAGGCTATAGACTATCATGAATAAAATAAGTTGACTGCAGCAATGTTATCAATTAAAGTAAAATTATAAACTGAATGGATTTCCTTTTTCCAAAGGGGAGTAGCTGGACAACAAAGTCGTCACTTCGGGATCTTCCCCGGCTTTGTTGACAACACTGTTGTAAGCGAGACCTTTGCCAGTTCATGGTAAGGTCTTTTTTGTTTCATTAAAGCCTTTATCCAGAAGACTGGATGAGGCTTTTTTTACACGTTAAGAAAGTATAAAAGTTTGCGGCATGGATGTAATGTCCAGCTCCAGCGCCCAACCACTTGGATCACTTCAGCCCTCCTGCGGCGGCAACACACTGATTTACATCATGTATATTCCCACGCAGGACCGAACTTGTTTGGGCCGAGCCTCCTCGTCGGTCTTCCAGTGACCTTCGTGGCTAAGCAGGGCGCTTGCGCTTTTCTCATTCATTCTAGTATTTAAGGAGGTGGAATTTATGTCAAAGTTCTCTAAATTAAAAGATCTGGCCAATCATCCAACCGTAAAAAAAGCTATCAAAGATGGAAAAGAAAAGGCAGTACCTTTAATTAAAAAGGAGATTGAGAAAAGAAAATCAAAAAAGAAATAAAAGTGCAATGAAATTTAATACTTTAGTCCCCGAAGTGTATTTACCTTCGGGGATAGTACTTTTATTCCAATCCTTATAAGCTTGGTTTTACCAAGCTTATTTGCGTGCATCTAATGAATGAGATATGATACGGTCGTATAAGATAGGGATAGTTCATAAATGGTTGTTCGAAAAGGAGCATGGAAAATGTCATTAACACCAAAAAAGGCTAACGAATCACGGACTGTTAAAAGTAGTCATGTATTACCTCCTGATACAAATAATCATGGGACATTATTTGGTGGAAAGCTTATGGCACACATCGATGATGTCGCTGCAATCGCAGCAACAAGACATGCACGAAAAAATGTAGTTACCGCATCGAGTGACTCAGTAGACTTTTTGCACCCGATTAAAGAAGGGTATTCTGTATGTTTGGATGCATTTGTTTCATGGTCTCACCGTACTTCAATGGAGATAGTTGTGAGGGTCATCTCTGAGAATTTACTGACTGGAGAACGTCAGCTTTGTGCACTGTCTTTCTTGACCTTCGTGGCAGTAGATGAAGATGGAAGTCCAACACCAGTTCCAGCAGTTATTCCAGAAACAGACGAAGAAAAAAGGCTTTTTGACGGGGCTCCGAAACGGGCAGAACGACGAAGGAAGCGGAGAGAGGAAAGTAAGCAACTGGCGCAAAGGTTTGGTACACAAAAGCCATGGGAATGTTAGGTGATTGACAAAACCGGACCAACTCTTAGTGAGTAAGCCCGGTTTTCCTTATTGATTTGGGTTTTCTTCTAGTTTTGGAAGGATGTTCATCTTCTCAATTTCAAATTTTGTTTTGGATGTTCCGTGTGTGTAAATCCACTTATAAATATTAGCAATCTTACTAAAAGTCATTCGTCGATCTTCATCGACAGCACCTTCTTTAAAATGAGCGGGATTAAAGAAATCTTCTTTCTCAACGTCCTCAGCTGAATCGAATTCCTTTATGGCAAGTTCAAACCGATTCAGTTCTTCACCTGTCGCTCTTACTTCAAATAATTGAAGGCGTGCATCTGTATCCATCGGTAGAATATCTCCTTTTGGTGAAACGAAGTATGTTTTCCGATTAGTCATATTGGATCACCTCATCGTTTGTTATATAGTTACCATTCCCTGAATGAACGTTTGCTTAAACATAGAAACATTCATTCTATAAGGTTGGTTTAAAAAATCCGGTAAAATAGGAACAAAAATTTAATAAATTAAAATAAAGGGATTAAGTACATTTTGTCAAACTATGTATATGAGCATGAAAATAGAAAATGGTGGGGTTAAGTTATGTCAATGGATAAACAAATAGATACCTCAGTACATACCGAAACTGATGACGAAACAGATTTACACATTGATCATACCTACTGGAAATCATTTATTGATCATTCAGCAGATGCCATTGGGCTTTTTGATTTCAACGGCAATATTTTAAAATTGAATAAAGCCACAGAAACAATTTTCGGCTATTCAAGAGATGAGCTAATTGGAAGTAAAGTGATTACCATCCCAGATGAAAGCTACCGCCATGAAGTAGAGCATTTACAAGAAAGAGTTAAGGCTGGAGAGACTATTGTCGACTTTGAAAGCGTACGCAAGAAAAAGGATGGGACTCTTATTGATGTCAGTATCACCTACTCTCCTATATTAAACCGAGACGGTAAAGTTATTGCGATGGCCAACCTTGTTAAAGATATTACAGCTCAGAAAAATGCACGTGTGAAACTTCAAGAGAGTGAGGCAAAGTATAGGCTGATTGCTGAAAACACCGATGACTTAATACGAGTGTTAGATCTTGATGGGTTTATTACTTACGCTTCCCCCTCACATGAGCGAACGTTAGGGAGAGCGCCTGCCTTTTATGAACAAGCGCGGGATTTTAATTACATACATTCACATGATTATCCGGTAATCGTTGAACAATTCAAAACATTGATAAAAGAGAAAATCCCGATTTATTTAGAGTATCGTGAACTACATAGAGATGGTCACCAAATTGCATTAGAAGCGAAATGTACACCTGTAATAAATGAAGCCAATCGAATTGATTCAATTGTTATGGTAATACGAGATTTAACCGAACGAAAGCAAACAGAGGAGCTGCTTAGAAATTCAGATAAGCTTGCGGTAATCGGACAAATGGCAGCTAGTATTGCACACGAAATCCGAAATCCATTAACGTCCTTAAAAGGATTTCTGCAATTCTTTCACTCAAATAGTAGCAGCGGATCCAAAAACTATTACGAACTGATGCTTTCAGAGCTTGAGAGAATCAATTTAATTGTAAGTGAGTTCTTACTCCTCGCAAAACCGCAGGTTGTGAAATTTGAAAAGACTTGTATAAAGAGGTTATTGAATCATATCTTGACGTTGACGAACACCCAAGCAATTGTTGACAATATTGAAATCGTGACGGATTATTCCGATAACATTCCTACAATCGAGTGTGATGAAAATCAATTGAAACAGGCATTTCTCAACTATTTAAAAAATGCGATCGAAGCTTCCTGTGCAGGAGGGAAAATTTTTGTAACGTTGTATAAAGAAGATGACTACCTCAAGGTCCAATTTAAAGATACTGGGGACGGTATGCCAGAGAAAACATTATCAATGATTGGAACGCCCTTTTTCTCAACAAAGGATAAAGGAACGGGGCTCGGCCTGATGATCAGCCAGAAAATAATCGCAAATCATAAAGGTACTGTAAACTTTGATAGTAAGGAAAATGTCGGTACTACGATTACAATAACCTTACCAATATCTTCATCCTAAACAAGGGTGATAACTTACTACAGGGCATATACCTGTGGTATTTTTAATAATTACACATATCTGATATTTTTGAGCTACTTCTCTTATTAAATACTGAAATTATAATTGAGCAATCGAGAAGAAATACTCAGCAAGTGTATGTGATAATCTTATGAAAAGAGTTGATCTATATAGAAAAGATCAAAACAATACCACAGGAAACAATCGGACAACCAGTACAAAGGAGGAGAAGTGATATGACAAATAACAACGAAAGGGTAGTCCAAGCTAACGGGGTCGACCTCTGCGTCGAGACTTTCGGTAATCCTGCGGATCCGGCGATCATCCTTATCAGCGGCGCGCCGTTGGCTTGCTCAATGCATTGGTGGGAGGACGTGTTCTGCGAGCGCCTCGCGGCAGGCTCCCGATTCCTTATTCGCTATGACACCCGCGACTTCGGTCGATCTGCCACCTACAAGCCGGGGGATCCGCAGTACAGCCTCCGCGATCTGGCTGCGGACGTCGTCGGCCTCCTCGACACCTTCGGCCTGCCCAACGCCCATCTAGTGGGTTTCGGAGTAGGCGGATGGATTGGCCAACTGGCAGCACTTGATTATCCCGATCGGGTTACATCATTAACTCTGATTTCAACAAGACCCAACGCTCAGGGGCCTACTGATCCCGACCTTCCAGAACATTCGGAGGAGTTCATGGCATACATTAAAGAAGCACCGGAGCCAGACTGGTCAAATCGGGCGGAAGTGATCGAATACATTGTCGGTTTTCAACACGCACTTGCCAATTCACATTTCTTTGACAAAGCGACTAAACATGACCTTGCAGGTCGCATCTTCGATCGCACTGCAAACATTGCGTCGAGTATGAAAAACCCACCTCTTGTTGACAAAGGCGATCGTTGGAGGGAACGACTCGGTGAGATGAGGGCCCCGACACTCGTGATTCATGGAACCGAGGACCCCTTCTTTCCCTACGGCAATGCACTTGCACTGGAGAAGGAGATTCCTGATGCCCAATTGATTGCCTTGGAACAGACGGGACACGAGCTGCCTCGGGCGGTCTGGGACGTGGTCGTCTCTGCCATTTTGCGGCACACGGAAGCCAGTTGACAATTGAAGAAGAGGGCTCACCACTAGCAACTTCATATGAAGTTTTAACATATTTTTGATCTTTCCCTTACAAAATAGAAATACAGGAACCACCAAAGCTGGGAAACATCAATAAAGATGGTGTCTATGAGATTTTTTTGAAAAGATAACTGCTACAGTTCTCGGTTGTAATTTCTATAGTTGAAGGAAAAATTTCTCATGAGGGCAGGTTCGTGTCCAGGTCAAGGCAACTGGCGTGCTCCCGTTTGACTGTAGGGTACGTAAAGGATGGATTCCACCTGGACAGACAGTTAGTTTTCCGGAAATTCCAGGAAATGAATTCGCAGGTATTATTGATCAAGTAGGCGAAGGGGTCCAAGGCTTTTATAAAAAGAAGGATAACTAAAATTATTGGAGGAATCACAATGTCGACTGAAATCGAAACCACTCATACTTTCAATGCTGCACGTGAACTTGTGTTTAAGGCATTCACCAAACCCCAGAACATTTACAGAACTGGTGGGGGCCAAAAGGATGGACGTTTGATGTTTCTAAATTAGATTTCCGTCTGGGCGGTGTCTTTCATTACAGCCAGGAACCTGCTAACGGCGACGTAATGTGGGTTAAATTTGTATACAGTGAAATTATTACACCAGAGAAACTCTTTTACACCAGTTTCTTTTCTGATGAGGAAGGTAACATTGTACGTGCACCTTTTAACTCAAGTTGGCCTATGGAAACCCTAAATACCTTGACTTTCATCGAGAATGAAGGAAAAACAACCCTTACAATGATTGTGGTTCCCGTATCCTCGACTGAGGAAGAGATCAGGACCTTAGAGGCTTCACGAGAGATGACTCAGGAAGGATTTACCGGAACTTTTGATCAATTAGACGAATACCTAACAAAGGTATAAATCGTTTGAAATAGCCGCAGCTAAAAAACACCAACACTGGTGTTTTTTTGTTTTGTAAATGGAACATCGAGTTTTTGTGATTCATATTGGCTAAAATATTAGCTTAGATATACTGATTTCAACCGTATTGTTCTGATACTCACCATTATAGGAACCTTTTTAGGAGGAGAAGTCTTGAAAAGAAATTGGGATTTGGATGAGTTAATTGATCACTTCACCTTAATGCTGGATGAAGTTCTCATCGATCCTCGGCTTTTTTACCAATGACCTTTTTTTGAAAGATAAAGTCAACACATAAATCTGCTAGGTTACCAGTTGAACATGATTTCCACGTTATTTTAATTTCTTTGACTCTTCGCGAAGTATAGATTGGCTGCGGACCACAAAGTCAAAAAGAAATTTAATCTCCTGATCATTATATTTTTCAAATAGTTTTATCATTGATTGGCTAAAAGAAGTGAAGAGAGGGTGGATCTCTTTCTCCACTTTGTCAGAATGGACATGAATGATAACACGTCTCCGGTCGTTCGGATCTTTATCTCTGTACACATAACCAGTTTTTTCAAGTCTGTCAATCACTCCAGTAACGGTCCCCGTTGTAAATCCGGTCGTTTCTGCCAGCTTACCGGCAGTCATCGGATGGTTCCGTAAGATAATATCTAGGCATTTGTGATCTGTCGAATTCAAGTCCAGTTTTTCAGCCACGTTTTGATGAAACAGGATGGTTTCCGTGCTGAATTTTCGCAATTCCTCATTGAACAATTCTAATAATTGTTCCCTTGATAGATTTTCTATTGACATTTTGATAAACCTCCACATATAATTAATTTATCTCACGAGGTAAGATATTTATCAAACAAGATAAGAATCTAATTCAACATATTATATCAAAAACAGTTATAGTTCAATGCAAATGATTAACAATGTTATGCAAGGAGATGTCTTATATGAGTGGGAAAAATAAATTGAGAGGTGTTTTTGATGAATTCACTGAAAGAGGTTCTTTCTCAAAATCAAGAGATCACTATTCATACGCTTGCAAATTATATGAATCAATATACTCGGAATAATTGGAAATCCGTATTACAAGAACATCAATCGGAGTTTCAGGATGCATTTGAAAAGTCGGGGGAATTTGCTTACGGTGTCTTCGGGCGTAAGTTGTTCGGGCCTTTGATCAAAGAAATTGAGCATGAAGGCATTGTCTTGGAGTCTGACCATTTGGCTTCTTCCGTGGAGTATTGGGGGCCACCGGAAGAACGGGAACGGTGCATGTGGCATGTTTGCAAACATGCCGATGGTACTCCAATGGGGAGTTTAGTCACCCGTGTTTTTCACGATCATACGCAGTTTCGTATACCCCGTTCGCCGGAAATCATAGCACTTGAGAAGACGGAAAGAAGCGAGATCGTCGAGGCGCTTTCCCACGCTTCCAGCCGCATCACCAAATATAACGAATTCACCGGTACCTTTTTAACAGAAAAAATCGACAACGATGAACAAGGGGATCACGGTTGGGAATACAGTGTTGAGGTTGGATTGGGGGATTGTCTTGAAACCGATAACCCGGAAATGACCGAGGGGATGATGGACCATGCCCTTTCTCTTTGGGGACGTAATAACTGGGAACTAACGTCGGTTGTTCCTTATCAGGGGCGGCTAATCACGTTCTTTAAACGTCCTGTTATCGGAAGAAAGTAGACATTAAGATAAGCACTGTAAGTTAACGACCTTCTAAGGGAGTACCATAATTAAATGACTTTGTCTGTTGTTTCAATAAAAACAAGGTCTCTGTACGTAATCTGCGAAAGTGATTTCGGTGCAGATTGCGGTTTGTCATATGTTACTAGTTCTAACTAAAATATCTATACCAAACCCTTCGGTTCACAATGGAGATTTGATTAAAAAACAAACCTCTCTTTTTTAAAACAGCCGCATCTTTCAATTGAAGAATGCGGCTTTAAGACGTTGAAAGCAAATAGCCTTATTTGTACAGATTCTGTTGACAATTTAATTAAACTACCATATCCTAATGATGAATGAATAATTCATTCATCATTAGGATATGGATTTGAGAACAGGAAGCTTTTGAAAGTAAAGGTTAAATTGTTTAAGAATTTACCAGATTAATTTTGGAAAGGGTGAAGTTATATGGCTGATTTGGGGTACACACCTACGACCGGGAAATGGGAACGAGTAATTATTATTGGTGGCGGTATAGCTGGTTTAATGACAGCAAAAATGCTTTCTAACTATTATGATGAGGTTCTTATAGTGGAAAAGGATCAGCTTCCTGATAAACCTGAGAACCGACAGGGAACACCTCAGGCTTTTCATCCACACCGTTTCACACAAAGAGGTAGAAAAATTACAGAACGACTCTTTCCTGATTATCAAGATGATTTATTGAAATTGGGTGCTCCTTCATCATTGAATAAGACGGTCCATCAAATAAATCAATATGGGAGTAAGGTAGGTCCGTATCCAAGAAACGATGTCAAGTTCAGTAGAGTAATTCTTGAATGGGTACTTCGCTGCCGTGTTCAAAAGGCCCCAAATATTCGCTTCATAATAAAGAATGAGGTTGTCTGTTTATTACCAACTCTTGATCGCTCTACGATTATAGGAGTCCAGGTAAGGGAACGTGGACAAAACGGAATGGAGCAATCTTTGTTTGCCGATCTAGTGATTGATACAAGTGGACGGTCATCCAAGCTAGCTTTATGGCTTGAGGAGTTAGGTTACGTTGTGCCAAAGCCAGACAAATTGAGAGTCACACTTGGATATAGTACGCGCCGTTATAAACTCCTACCCCATCAAATGCATTTAGCAGAAAAGTATGATGTCATTAATATTGCAGGTCAGCCAGCTAATGGGACGTTTACTGGAGTATTTTCCTTTATTGAAAATAATATTGCAGAGGCGGTACTTTATCGACCTGGTGGAAACCATCCTCCTACAGATGCAAAAGAGTATGAAAGGGCGTTTGCTTCACTTCCAAGTCCGATAATCAGCGATTTATTGAAAAATCTTGAACCAATCACATCACCTCGAGGATATCGCGTTCCTGAATTGTACCGTCATCATTTTGAACAAATGAAACATTGGCCATCCGGACTGTTAGTATTGGGAGATGCCTTTTGTATATATGATCCAATTTTCGGTCAGGGAATGACGGTCGCCGGAATGGAAGTAGAAGCACTTGAGACCTGTATACGTAAACAAAAAAAAGAACCTAAACAAAATTTTGAACAAATAGTTCTTCAAAAACTACAGGATATAATCGAGCCGGCGTGGTGGTTGAATATTGCTAATGACCTCCAATGGGAAGGTGTAGATTATGTAGGTTCCGAGCCACTTAAAGGGATATCTTTCGGTCAGAAATATTTGGCTCTATTCCTTGAACAGGCGACTATTCAACATGATTGGATGCTCTATGGAATGTACTGGGCAGTCAATACATTATCACTCTCACCTCGCGCAATTATGAATCCGGAAATGGTTATGAAGGTTCTTTCTGTATCGGATGAAGGCAAAAAGTTACTTGTTAACCTTTCACAAGCGTATGGTAATCCATTGGAAGATGTTTTGGATCAGATTTTACCTTCCTTTTCTCAGTTGTCTTACTCACAAAGTTAAAATGACTTCAACAGGCGTTATCATATATACTGTGGGTAGGAAAGAAAAGGAGTGTACGTGGTTTGACCCCATTAAATGAACAACAATTACAGAAGATTCGTGATGAACGTAAAGAACAAATTATGGAGGCAGCTCTTAAAGTATTCGCGCGGAGAGGGCTCATCGGAACAAAAATGAGCATGATCGCTACTGAAGCCAACATAAGTGCAGGTCTTCTTTACCGGTACTTTAAATCGAAAAACGAACTTTTTATATCACTCGTTCAACAGGCGGTACAAGAATCTATTGCCGGTATAATGGAAGTCTACAAGCTTCCTGGTTCACCAATCGAAAAAATAAAAACTTTAACGGACGAGATACTTCAGGAAGATGGGCAATTATATTTCATGCTGATGCATCAAGCTCGTACGTCCGATGAAGTACCTGATGAGGTTAATCAGCTTATCGATAAAAATTCGATGAAAACTTATATTGATATCTTGGAACCCTTATTCAAAGAAGGGCAGGAAGTAGGAGAACTTGCAGCCGGGGACCCCAGGGAACTGATATCTTGCTATTTATCAGTGCTTTCTGGGCTTATGACATTAGATATGCATAGGGATGAAAATTACCAGATGCCATCAGTTAGTATGTTGTTGAGGATTTTAAGGTGTTAAGGAGCGTTTTAGTGATCAATTTTATGTTCCTAACAGGAAAAATGGGTTGTCTCCTTAGCAAGAGTCAACCCATTTTTTCCAATTTATTATTTTCTATTCAAGCGGCTTTAAGTTCTCGTCGCCTTGAAGTGAATGGATCATCTCTGAAATCAATGTAATTTCATCGTTTATATCTTTTAAGCTTGCTGTCTCAACAGGTGAGTGCATGTAACGAAGGGGGAGAGATACCAAAGCAATCGGAACTCCTACACCTGTTAATCGCATTTTATCTGCATCAGTACCGGTAACCCTTGGAGTCAGTTCATACTGTAAATTAATCTGATGCTTTCTAGCACTTTCCTCAAGCAAGTTATTGATCTTATAATGAATTGGAGCACCTTTAGCAAGAACAGGCCCGTTATCTAGTTTAATATCCCCGTGCTTGTTTCGATTGACTCCAGGGTAATCTGTTGCAAACGTGACATCGATGGCAAGTGCGAAATCTGGTTTAATGTTCGCTGCAGCAAAATATGCGCCACCCATATTCGTTTCTTCGTTTACAGTACTGACTGCATACACACCGATATTTGGATTCTTTTCTGCTGCATTTCGTAACACCTCAGCAACGATGAAAGCACCTGTTCTGTTATCAAGTCCCCGTCCACTAATGCGGTTGTTCATTAGAAATTCAACACCACGTTTATAGATCGCTAAGTCGCCAATCTGCACATATTGTTCAACTTCCTCTTTACTCTTTGCCCCACAATCGATGTAGAGATCTTCAAAATCAAACTTATCGTTAATTCCACCATGATGTTCCGCATTGACACCGATTACCCCTGTTACCGTTTTCTTATATCCGAGGATTTCAACCTTCATACCGATAGCAGGCTTATGACTTATTCCACCTAGCTTAGTAAAATGTATGTATCCATTCTCATCAATGCGATTGATCATAAAGCCAATTTCATCACAGTGTCCCGCTATAAGAATCTTAAATGGTGCTTCAGGATTGACGATACCAATAGCATTACCTGCATAGTCTGTCTCAACTTTATCAGCAAACTTTTCAACATAATTAATCCACTTTCGTTGAATTCCCATTTCAAATCCAGAGGGGGAAGGAGTAGTGAGCAGTTCTTGTAAAAATTCATGTGATTGTTCATTCATAAAACAAATACCTCCTAGTCATCTAATTACCTACTCAATCATAACGAATATCCTTCCAAAAACAAAATGATTCTCATTCAACACCATTTTTCGCGCTTCGATCTTCTTAGCTCTAGTTAAATTTATCTTACATTCAATAGGGCCTAGTGACAGTGAAAAATACTCGGATTATCGAAAGCAGCTCATAGCATGGGACGAATATGAAGAGAAATTAATCGACTTTTGTGAGCAAGTCAAATTTGCTATTGAGCTTAGAGATTTAAAGTATTATAATGACAGTATAAAAATTCATTGATATTAGGTAATGATAATTTGCCTTAATGTCCTAGTTTTTATATTTATTATATGTGGTGAGATGGATCGCTAGTAGGATAAAACTGCTTAGTTATTAGCCCGCCATAAAATAGAATGTGTATTACATATACACGGTCTATTTTATGGTGGGCTTTTTTGATTTTTATAAAAAGGAGAGTTTAAAATGGCGGAAACAGTCCGAGTAAAAATTAATGGACAGCAACATGAAGTAGAGCAGGGGACTCGAATTCTTGATTACCTCTTGGAACAAGGAGTAGAGCACCCACATATTTGTTATTCAGAAGTTTTAGGTCCCATTCAAACCTGTGATACCTGTATGTGTGAGATAGATGGGAAAATTATGAGGGCCTGTTCCACGCAAATGGAGGAAGGAATGAATATTTTGACTTCCTCAGAATGGGCCAAAACAGCACAAACAGAAGCAATGGACCGTATTTTGGAGAATCACCTACTGTATTGTACGGTTTGTGACAATAACAATGGAAATTGTCGTGTTCATAACACAGCAGAGTTGTTGGAAATTGAACATCAAACTCGTCCATACCGAGAAAAAGGATACGAAGTGGATATGTCACATCCTTTTTACAGATACGATCCGGACCAATGTATCCTTTGCGGACGCTGCGTAGAAGTATGTCAAGACCTACAGGTGAATGAAACTCTATCTATCGATTGGGAACGTGAAATCCCACGTGTAATGTGGGATGATGGTAAATCCATCAATGAATCTTCTTGTGTATCTTGCGGGCAGTGTGCCACAGTTTGTCCATGTAATGCATTAATGGAAAAATCAATGTTGGGTGAAGCTGGACTCATGACAGCCATTCCAAAGGATTTATTAGATCCCATGGTTGATCTCATTAAAGAAGTCGAACCGGATTATAAAACAATTTTTGCATTATCAGAAGTGGAAGCAGCTGCTCGTGATAAACGTACGAAAAAAACAAAAACAGTTTGTACGTTTTGTGGTGTGGGATGTTCATTCGAAGTATGGACAAAGGGACGTGAAGTCTTAAAAATCGAACCAACCGAAAACGGACCTGTAAACAGTGTTTCAACATGTGTGAAAGGGAAGTTTGGATGGGACTTTGTTAATAGTGAGCAACGTCTTACAACGCCTTTAATTCGAAAAGGAGATGCATTTGTTCCTGCTACTTGGGATGAAGCCTTGACATTGATTGCAGAAAAAATGAGTACTCTTAAACAAACCTATGGAGGACGAGCACTAGGATTTGTAAGCTCTTCTAAAACAACAAACGAAGACTCGTATCTTATGCAAAAATTAGCACGTCAAGTATTTGAATCAAACAACATTGACAACTGTTCACGATACTGTCAGTCTCCTGCCACAGATGGGTTACTTGCGACAGTTGGATACGGCGGTGACTCCGGTACGATTAAAGATATTACTAGAGCAGGTCTTGTCATCATTGTTGGTGCGAACCCAACTGAAGGTCACCCAGTCCTAGCAACTCGGGTAAAGCGTGCAAAGAAATTATACGGCCAAAAATTGATTGTTTCCGATCTGCGAAAACATGAAATGGCTGAGCGTTCCGATCTGTTTTTACATCCAAAACAGGGAACGGATTATGTTTGGATAACGGCTATTGCCAAATATATCATCGAACAAGGCTGGCATGATGAAAAATTCATTGAAAAACGTGTAAATCAATATAGTGAGTATCTTAAACTCCTTGAAAAATACACAATTGAATATGCAGAGGAAGTAACTGGTCTTTCAAAAGAACATCTAATCGAAACGGCCAGAATGATTCACGAAGCAGATGGAACATGTATTTTATGGGGAATGGGTGTCACTCAAAATGTTGCAGGATCCCATACATCAGCGGCTATCGCTAATCTTCTACTAGTAACAGGAAACTTTGGCCGTACTGGTGCAGGGGCATATCCTCTTCGCGGCCATAACAATGTACAAGGCTCCTGTGATATGGGAACCCTTCCTCAATGGCTACCAGGCAATCAGCGTCTATCAGACGACAAGGCTCGGGCAAAGTTTGAACAGGCTTATGGAGTAAAAATTTCCGATAAGCCAGGGTTAACAAACATCGAAATGTTAGAAGCGGTGGAGAAAGGCGAACTTAAAGCCATGTATCTTATGGGAGAAGACATGGCATGGGTCGATTCAAACTCAAACCATGTGCATGACACACTTAGTAAGCTGGAATTCTTTGTTGTACAGGATGTGTTTCTAACGAAAACAGCGCAATTTGCAGATGTTGTCTTACCGGCGGCCCCGTCACTTGAGAAAGATGGAACATTCACAAATACAGAGCGACGTATTCAACGGCTGTATCGTGCACTTGATCCATTAGGTGAATCTAAACCGGATTGGTGGATTATTCAACAAATTGCGAAATACATGGGTGTTCATTGGAACTATGAACATCCAAGCGAAATTATGGATGAGATTGCAAGCTTGTCTCCAATTTTTGAAGGTGTATCGTATGAACGACTTAAAGGATGGAACAGTTTAATATGGCCAGTACAAAAAGATGGTACGGATGAGCCGCTTCTTTATACGGAACGTTTTAACTTTCCAGATGGAAAAGCTCGTTTTTCTCTTGAAGCATATGTTCCGCCTATTGAGTTTTCACTTGAATTCGACCTTACATTGAATAACGGGCGACTTTTAGAACATTTCCATGAAGGAAATATGACTAATAAATCTAAGGGGATTCAGTATAAGTTACCTGAGGTATTCGTAGAAGTTTCACCAGAACTTTCCCGAGAACGCGGTGTAAAAGATGGATCGCTAGTGCGGCTTGTGTCACCCTATGGTGTGATTAAGCTTCGTACAATCGTAACCGATAGGGTCCACGGAAAAGAACTCTATGTCCCTATGCATTCTGTCAGCCATGAAAATGCGATCAATCTATTAACTGGAAGTGTCGGTGATGTTCGGACACAAACACCAGCCTATAAACAGACAAAAGTAAAAATGGAATTAATAAATGTAGAAGGTAGTACACCACTTCCGTTGTACAATCCTCGGTATGCAAAGCGAAATCCACAGCTCGGTGTACAGGTGGAACGTAAATGGGCACGTGAAGATTATGAGCCAATTGCAGACTTGAATATTTCAGTAGAAGGAAAGTGACAGGGGGTAACAAGTAATGGCGAAACCAATTACGAAGATAGAGGAACCAGTATTTACTGAAAAAGAACAGCAAAACCAAGCACTTGAAAAAGTATTACAAGATTTAACCCAAAATACAGAGGGGATTAAAGAAACAATAAAATTCCTCCAAGAACTCCATGAAAGCGGAATTCTTGGAGCCATCAATAATCTTGTTGAAGCGAAAGAGGATTTGGCCAAAATTGCAGTAGAGCAAATGTTGCGTCCGCCTGTAACAAATGCTCTTAATAATGCAATGGCTGCAGCTGGAGCATTAACAGAAATCGATCCCGAAATGATAAAGCGGATAATGAACGGTATGGCAAAGGGCATTCAAAAATCAGAGGAGGAACTTCGATTAAACAAAAAAATTGGTGTTTTTGATTTGGTAAAACTAATGAGAGACACTGATATTAACCGTGCTTTGACTTTTTCTTTATATTTGCTGCAAGGAGTGGGAGAAGGATTAAAGGATCCATCTCAAGAGAATAATTGATTAGAAATATTTTACTTTTTGACCATGCCATATCAGTAAACTGCGAAGTAGATCACAAGGGCGCGTGGTTTCCTTCCTCTATGATCAGAAGAGTACCGATGTTTAAGCGGTTTATGGTTTCCGTTATTTCCGAGAAATTATCATATTTAAAAGGAGGGGAAAGCTTCAAATGACTTGGTCAGTTTTACACATAATCGGAATTATCGCGTATGCAGCTAGTGGAGCATTTGTTGCTTTGCAGGTTAAATATTCTTTAATCGGGATCTTTGTTTTTGGACTTACAACTGCTTATGGTGGATCAGTGATCAGAAACGTAATTCTTGATATTCCTGTTTCTGACATATGGAATCGTGAAACCATATTGATTGTATTAATAACGCTTATGATAATTGTATTTGTGGAGGTGAAATGGGTTCATCATTGGAAACGGTGGGGATATTTCTTTGACTCTATTGGTCTTGCTTCCTTTGCAATACATGGGGCGCTGGTAGCAAAAAGTCTGCAGTATGATCTTGGAATTATTGTCATCGCTTCTATGTTTACTGGTGTTGGTGGGGGAATGATTCGAGATGTGTTAGCTGGTAGAACCCCCCTTGCTTTAAAAGAAGAAATCCATGCAATTCTTGCAATTTTGTGTGCTATTTGCATTTGGTTTGGCTGGAGTAGTCCTATTGAATTAACATTCATAGTCTTTTTCGTTGTATTTATTCGAATGTTGTCGATTCGTTATAAATTTAGACTTATACTCCCTTGTCATCAACGGGACGAAAATGGGATAGTTTGTACTACCGTATCCAAGTTACCCAGAATAAGACTTTGCCACAAAAGATTAAAAGAATAAGGAAACAAGGGAAAAAATGATAAAAAATATGGAACATCCATTCAATAATATGTTAACCAGAGAATTTGACAATCATTTTGATTAAGTACGACTTAAATTAACTTGCAGCATTCGCGCGATGTTGATCCTGCTCTTCACGCAGCTTTTTGATGTCCATTCTTATTAACAATGATAAAGCAAGAGCGATCATAAACAGGACACCAAAGATATACATCGTGATGTTGTAACTGCCCGTTACATCATAAATCATTGACAACAAGATTGGTCCGACAACACCTGCCATTGCCCAGGCTGTTAAAATGTAGCCGTGAATTGCGCCAAGTTGTTTGGTGCCAAAGATGTCCCCGATGTACGCAGGCACCGATGAAAATCCGCCGCCGTAACAAGTCAGGATTGCAAACACAAACATCTGGAAAAGAATCGAGCTTGTTAAACTGGGCAACAAGAAAAACGCTGCAACTTGAATGACGAAGAACGCTGTATACACGTTAGGCCTTCCAATATAATCGGAAAGCGTTGCCCAGCCAATTCGCCCCCCGCCGTTAAACAGCCCCATTAACCCAACCATCGTTGCAGCCGCAACAGGGGTCAAACCGGCAATCTGCTGCGCCATTGGGGAGGCGACAGAGATCACGGCAATACCGCAGGTAACATTAAGGAATAGCATCGTCCAAAGCATCCAAAAACGCTTTGTCTTTACTGCCTCGTTCGCTGTCAGCTGGGACAGGTCTTCGAGCCTTTTCTTTTTACCTGAATTCTCCTGCTCATTATATCCTTCAGGCGCCCAGCCTTCGGGCGGCGGAGCAAGATACTGGGAAGCAGCAAACATAACGATAAAGTAAATCGCGCCGAGAATGAAAAATGTAGTCGAAATCCCAACAGCACCAATTAAGTACTCAGCGGCCGGCCCGCTCAGCAGCGCGGCAAATCCAAATCCCATAATCGCCATTCCCGTTGCCAGTCCCCGCCGGTCAGGAAACCATTTGACAAGGGTAGAAACTGGAGCTATATAACCTATTCCAAGACCGATTCCCCCGATAATTCCATAAAACAAATACAACATATATAAAGATTCCATTGCTGTGGCGAGACCGGACCCAACCACACCTACCCCGAAAAAGGTTGCGGCCAACATAGCCGATTTTCTCGGGCCCAGCTTTTCAACAACACGCCCCATAAAGGCTGCAGACATACCGAGCATAAAAATGGCGATACTAAAAGCTAATGATACTTGCGTTTGCTCCCACCCATACGTGTTAACCATTGGTTCCGTGAATACACTCCACGCATAGGCAGAGCCGATGGAGATATGGACACCAACAGCCGACGCTGCAATAAGCCAGCGATTCTTTGTCTTCTGTGTCTTCTTCAAATTCCCCAACTCCTTTTTAGTCTTTTTTATAAAAAAACCGAAACAAATTACCTTTTATAATTAGGCCGTTTTCTAAAGGATTGTTGTTTTTGTCATGTGTTTTTAGAACGTAAAAATTTTCGCAAAAAGGTTAATTGGAGCGGAAGGTGCGAGATCCTCAAAAATGCATTCGCATTTTCTTCATGCGGTGTCAATTCGTGGAAGCATAATCAATGTTCTGCAGGAGTAGTGGGACAGTTAAGGCCCGGCAGGAGCAAAGCGACGATGATGCTCACCGCCCACCTCGCGGTTCGCTGAGCATCCTGGAGCGGAATTCAACCAACCTCTTCTCAAATAGCAACAAAGTTTGTGAAGAGAGCCTATAATTAAAAAGGTCAAATGCAGTGGTTTGTTTCCGGCAGGATCGCTACCAAGTACCAAAATGTCCTATGACGGTCTCAAACTGATAACATCAACCGGATATCTATCGTGCAGGGCAGTTCAACAACCAAATTTTTGAACCTTTTGTGAACACTTCGACTTTTTTCATCTTACCATGCAAACGGATACATTTCTATTCTTTTTTACCAAACGGACATGCAACAAAAGCGGAACCCGGTAAGCCATGTCACGGAACGCTAATAGTATTTAATAGAAGACTACAAAGAAATCGTGGACATTAATTTATGGGGAGTAATTTATGGAACTGAAATTGGATTAATAAACACATCATTAGTTTGTAAAGTGAGTAGAGAAGCTCGTATATCATAACAAATATCGCATCCTTATTCTATTGGCCCTATTGTTTAAGATCAATGGAATAAAATCATCACTGTTAAATAATTGAAGCCGTTATCTCTAGGGTTACTTTGAGATTTTAAAGCCACTCTAATATTAGTGGACCTTTAAATTACATTTTAAGTTTTAGGAAGGAGAGAGGTGGATGGAAGCCCTCTGGATAGAGTATGCTTGGACATTGTTAATTCTAATCGGATTAGAAGGATTGTTATCAGCTGACAATGCCCTTGTACTAGCCGTTATAGCCAAGCATTTACCCGATGATCAGAAAAGAAAAGCGATTAATTACGGGATCATTTTGGCTTTCGTTTTCCGATTTGGTGCACTTTTTGCCATTTCTTTTATCGCAAACGTCTGGCAGGTACAGGCGATAGGAGCAGCTTATCTACTTTATTTAGGCTTAAAGCATGTCATTCAGGCTCGGTTCGGGAAAGAAAATGAGAATATTCATAAGGACGATGAAAAGGAAGCCGCGGGGAAAGGTTACTGGCCCACAGTAGGGAAGATTGCTTTAGCTGACCTCGCTTTTGCAATTGATTCGATCCTAGCAGCGGTTGCTTTAGCACTTGGTCTTCCGGATTCACCGCTCGATGACTTCGGCGGCATGGATGGAGGACAGTTTCTTGTAATTGTTCTTGGAGGGATTGCTGGTCTCATTTTGATTAAGTATGCAGCAACATGGTTTGTGCAACTTCTTGAAAAACGTCCCGCATTGGAAACAACAGCATATGCCATTGTGGCCTGGGTCGGTGTCAAACTTGTTGTCATTACTCTTGCCCACGAGGATATTGATATCTTAGATCATGATTTTCCTCACAGTACCACATGGACTTTGATCTTCTATGGAGTACTAGTTGCTATTGCACTAATCGGTTGGTTTTCACCGAGCAATAAGGCAGTCGAGGGAAGTAAATCCTGAAAAGGTCACAAAGAAAGAAAAGAGGAAGGTGTGTATTTAACCCATACTCCGCGCAGGTTATGACCATCAATAGATTTTTACAATGAAATAAAAACCTAGGAGACGATCTTCGATTAGTCGACAGTAGTCTAGTTGAGGATTGTTGATTCGACATCAATTGCACATACATCTCCTAGTCTTTAGTTAGCTTTTTGTTTTTTCTACAACGTTCTTGGTTTGCGGTTGTGTGAATATATGCGCTCTATTTCAAGGAAATCGAGAATTCGCTTTACTTGGGAACGTCTCTTCTGGGCTAATAACCTTACTTTCTGCCCGTTTTGTTCAAGATGAACAATTTGGACCGTATCCAGAATTTCTAACACGGACCCTCCAGTTGATCGAAGGCTTTTTCGTTTCCCAAACAGTTCTAACGGTTCGTCTTCTTGTTCCAGCGCTTTTCGGATCAAATACTCGAATAAGCTATACATCATGGGGCTTTAGTTGAATAAGGCTTATTAAAATGATCGACCTCATCATTAAATGGTACTTACTTGGATTGGACTTTCACCAACTAGCAATTAACGGCTTGCTGGGCACGCTGATTAAAACCGCATGTTCAGCCACACTCATAACATTACTTCCTGTCACTTCGACAACGGATTATATAACAAGGGGGACTTAGTAATGGCGAAATCAATATCCCAAATTGCTCATCCTATTTTGAACGAAAAAGAAATTCAAAACCGTTTTCAATGTTTTTTAGATATCTTTGAAATGCATTCTCGTCATGGAGTAACTTAAAATACACAAGTTGTTTCTATTAACTCAGTATATGGTATTCCACTGTTGTTCTAATGAAGCGGGAGTTTTTGAAGATATCATTCCCCTTACCAAATGTGATAGAGGTTCCCCTATAGCTGATTCAGCAATCAATCTTCAAGATTACTATTTGCTTCACTTTTGTTTTCCTTTGTTCTAGCTAACTTTATTTTGTACATAATTGGCAGTCTTTGTTATGGTTATATATTTACTCAACTTTCGCACCCCAAATTAGGTAGGTATACCCTGATATAACGGGGCAGACCTGCCATCCATTGTTGGAGTTGACTTTTGATAAGCTTTCTGAATTTGCTGTTCGTGCTTTTTAAGGTATCTTGAAGAAGCTCGATGAATTGTTGAAGCGCAATAGCCCAATCGAGTTCGACAATATCATCACAGAGTTCGTAAAACAACCCACCAAGTGTCCGATCCAGTATTATAATAAAAGCATAAAAAACCATTGATGTTAGGTAATTACATATTGCTTTAATATCCTGTTTTTTAAATTTTTGCTATATGTGATGAGATGAATCGCTGGTAGGTAAAACTACTTAGTAATTAGCCCATCATAAAATAGACTGTGTATATACTATACACAGTCTATTTTATGGCGGGCTATTTTGATTTTAAAAAAGGAGAGTTATAATGCTGAGAATAGTTCTAGTAAAATGATCATAACTAGTTGGAACAGATCCTTAATCTCTACCCTAACGCTTACGACAGATATCATATAACCGTTATTTCGTGACACTTGTTGATAGTAACGCAACATCAACAGTACCATATATGTCTAGAATAGGCTCAGGGGAATCATATGATGTGATTACCAAAAAATTACTGATATTTGGAATCATCGTAGTGACCGCTATTCTGATGAAAGAGCAAATGGTAATCATTCAATAAACCGATCGAAAGTAGAGATGTCTCATATTGGCGGTTAAAATTATCAAATTTAAATTTGTAGTTGAGGTTAAACGTATAAAGTATTATAATAAAAATATAAACGCAAATATGAAAGATCATTGATGTTGGGTAACAACAAATTGCCTTAACGTCCTGTTTTTTCGTTATATATGGTGAGATGGATTACTAGTAGGATAAAACTGCTTAGTTATTAGCCCGCCATAAAATAGAACGTGTATTTCAATTATACACACTATTTTATGGCGGGTTTTTTGATTGTTTAATAAAGGATAATTTTAAAGAAATTTACAATTTAGTAAATGACGCACTTATGGAAATAATAATGTACATGATATTCTTGGTAAGGTTTTGGTGGTTTTGTCCTCATAGTCAATTATTTTTTGCCAACCAAGTAGTTAAAAAGTTTAATCGAAGAGAGATGAGAAACTGAATGACAAAAAACATTGAACATCAATTCAATATGCTAGTCCGGGAAATACGTAAAGAGTGTGTTGGGAATGGACCGAGAGAAATTACCACTCGGTTTGTAGGTCCTTGGGCGATAAGTGAGATGAAAGGGAATCTGACGAATATAGAAAAGTTTATGATCAAATCAAAAGAAGGACATCAGATGGTTCATCAAGCAAGGACCACATTAGTGAAAAAAATTTATGAAGATCCTGTAAAGGTGAACAAGCTTGAGGAATTAGTTCAGGCGAAATTTATCAGTGTTTTTACAGATATCAATATAGATACGGATATTGCAATGACAATTTACGTGTTTGACAAACCTATTATGGTCAATAGTGATATTAAAAATGAAATACATGAAGCCAATCAATAGATGTAAATGGTTCAGTTACTATTTGAGATATTCTCAACAAACTCGAATATCATTGAATTTTATTCCAATCTTGTACACTTATACATTTTATGATAATTGCACCGCATCCCCCCTTTGGATATGACTTTCTAAAGGGGGGGGAGAAGAAAAGGGTGCAGGAATTGAAAAACCAGCTGCTGGGAATGGGCCATCGCTTATATGAGTGGCAGCCTAAGGTTTATAAAGTTATCCCAATTTCCTCTTAAAGGAGGTGATGCGCGTAAGAGAGGATTTGGCNCGCTTATATGAGTGGCAGCCTAAGGTTTATAAAGTTATCCCAATTTCCTCTTAAAGGAGGTGATGCGCGTAAGAGAGGATTTGGCTTCGCTTTGTACCAGTTTTCACCGCCTATCGTTCGTCTGTTCATCACTTTTTGTGCTTTCGCTAACTTTTCCTCTAGTGAACGGAAAAACCTTGGATTGGGGTAGACGGTTCCATCCGAAAGAATAGCAACGTTTTTTAGACCAACGTCCACTATCGACGTGTTGGTTTGCGGTAATGGAATGATTTTCGTTTCTGTCATTAGAGAAACAAAATATTTACCAGAGGGATTTCTCCTGTCGGTAACACTCAAAATTCGTCCTTTGACTTCACGGCTTTTTGCAAATCGGACAAGGCCTAGTTTGGGTATTTTAATAGAGTTATTTATGACAGCTATATTTCCGTTTGTAAATTTCGTGGTATAGGATTGAACAGGATTCTTTTTAGACTTCAAACGTGAGGGGCAGGAGTTTTGAGTTAAAATGGAGGACAGAACATAATAGCTTAATAAAGGGGAGGAATTACATGAGTGATCAGCCAAGTGTTCTTTTTGAAGTAAAGAATCAGGTGGGATGGATCAAGCTGAATCGATCCCGCGCCATCAATGCGCTGTCTTTGGAGATGGTTGAAAGCATCGAAAAGCAGCTTCACCAATGGAAGGAAGACCAACAAGTCGCGTTGATTTTTCTTGTGGGGGAAGGCGATAAGGGATTATGCGCAGGCGCTGATATTCGCTTTCTCTATAACGGAAGGGGAACGGACCTCGAAAAAACGGCTCTTCCATTCTTTGCAACGGAATACCGGATGGATCTGGCCACCCATCAATATCCCAAGCCCATACTTGTCTATATGAACGGAGTCGTCATGGGGGGCGGGGTTGGCATTTCCTTTGGCTGCAAGCATCGGATTGTGACGGAAAAGACCAAATGGTCGATGCCAGAGATGAATATTGGCTTTTTCCCTGATGTGGGAGCCAGCTATTTCTTTAACCAAATGCCTGGCCACATCGGTCGCTATCTCGCCCTAACGGCTAGCATCATTAAAGCTGCGGATGTTCTATATATCAGAGCAGCCGACCGGTTCATGCCCAGTGACCGCTGGAATGACCTTAAGAGAGAGATGGATGAAATGAAGTGGACGAAAAAGATCGTCGCAGAACAATTGAATCAGCTGTTAGATGATTTTACCTCCACAATTATGCCCGGCTCATCGTTAGCTGCGATGCAGGAGAAAATTGACCTGCACTTCGCTTTTAACACGGTGGAGGAGATCATACATTCCTTAAGCCGGGCAGTGGAAGCGGGAGATCCGTGGGCGTCTGAAACAGTTAAAACGTTAATATCCAAATCTCCTACCTCCTTAAAGGTGACCTTACAGCAACTTCATGAGGGAGCTGGAAAATCCTTAGAGGATTGCTTTCGCATGGAGTTGTCCTTAGTCTTGAATCTTTTGAACACCCACGATTTTTACGAAGGGGTACGATCTGTTGTAGTAGATAAAGACCGAAATCCGAAGTGGAATCCTTCGGCGATTGAAGAGTTGAGTGAGGAATATGTCGCCTCGTTTTTCCAATATCCGTGGAAGGGTAAGGATCCGATGAGGACGGAGCCTTTGCCAACTCATCATAAATAGGCGAAAAAGCGTCCTTATTTTATTTGAGGACAAAAATAAGATTAGGGTGTAGTGAATGATTTATCAAAGATTTCGGAGCGCAAAAGAATTTTTAAACAATGTAGATGATTTCTTAATGGAAGATGAAGCAATACATAATTTAACGCTGGGGATTTTATACTAAGCAACCGTAAAAGAACAAAAAGAACCGGATGGCCGATAGTGGAGTGAGGATTACTTAAATATTTATGTAAATCAAGTAAAAATCCTCGTTATGTAGAAATTTCGATTGAATTTCGTGTGCCAGGTTTCGCATTAACATACCCCTAAATTAGATGTTTTTTTATTTTTAGCTATCAATTGAGCTTTTATACTAAGGAAGTGTGTTTAAGGCGATGAAAAAAATTCTTCACAGTCAAAACCTTTGTGACGAGCTGCTTTTTACGTTAGGCATTAATATCCATTGGGTCTATTTTGTTCGAGGTATGGGGATTCTCGGCTTAGTTTACGTGGTAACTCCATTGCAACTCTATTTCGTGGCAGCTACTTTTTAGCTGATAGGAAACAGCCATTACTCCATTTCTTCTTTGATAACGGAAATAAATTCATGGTCTAAGATGTAATTTTTTACTTTTTCACTCTAAATGGATTATCGCGTTACAAGAATTACGATGAAATATAATACCATTGCATTCAAACCAACCGGAAAAGCAAAACGGGCATATTGCAGGCTGGTAATTTTAAGCTTTCCAGCAGCAATAATATTCGGAATGTTTCCTGGTATTAGCATTCCTCCACTGACCATAAGTCCCATTAAAATTGCTTTTATCGTTGGTTCGTCCATTGCAGGACTAATTTCTGCTGAAGCCAATGTAGCGTTGTCCAAAACTGCCGAGATCATGTTTAACCAGTACAATACTAATGGACTTAAGTCTAGCAAATATATCCCCATAATAAACAAAAACACTTCTAGATTCCGTTCGACAATCTTTGTAAAAGGCAAAAATAGTACAAGCAATAATATTATTGTCAATCCAATTATCATAAACGTAGCCCCCCTTGAAATATAATTTTGAAAAACTGAAGTATTTGACTTTTCCTTTCCATTCATTATTAATTTCAACACAACTTTTTGCAATTTTTCGGACATTATTCTATTTCCTCTTGTGACAAGGTTTCTATAGCTTCTCTAATATTTGAGACATCAATATATATTTTCGTATCCTCTCCAACATATATTGCTTTAACGTTTAACTTTCGCCATAACGCTCCGAATATAGCATTTATTTGACCTGGCACACCAGGTGAAATCCAGTACTTGAAGGATCTTTTTCGCTCGAACATTAACACCAAATCGACACCAAATGATTTTATTAGATCTGATACCACACGGAGGTAATTGTTACTTTCAGAATTAGTACTTCCCACTACGAGTCTAATAAGGTTTTGATTCTTTAACTTTGTTTGTACTTTCCGTGTGGTTATTTAAATTATTGTTCTAAACGGTTGTCTATGTCGATCGCCTGTTTGTCAGCATAAAGTATTAAGAATGTTAACGAATATAGATAGGTGAATTGACGTGAATAATACTAAATTAGATTACGTTGCATTGGGAGATTCATTAACTCTCGGAGTTGGAACACTTATAGCTCCTGGCTTTGTTCCTAGATATGAGGACGCTCTTAGCATTTCTGCACATGCAGATGTTAAGCGTAAAGTGTTTGCACGGAATGGAGCAACTTCGAAGGATGTATTATCTTTCCTATCAAGAAAAAATGTTCAAGAGGCTATTCACGGGGCAGAGGTTATAACAATAAGTGCTGGTGGAAATGATCTCATTCGAGCAGCGAGATCCTACATTGCTTCTAATGACAAACGTTTTTTTGAAGAAGTTCTTTGGCGATGTATGAAGAATATATCGGCAATTTTAAACACGATTATCGAGCTGAAATCGATTGGCAGGCATCCGTATATCATCCGTTTAATCGGACTCTACAATCCATTTCCGTTTATTGATTTTAGTGACAACTGGGTAAAAGCTTTTAATAGATACTTAAACAGCTTTGAGGAAAGCAACATTGAAGTTGCAAATATATATGTTCCTTTTAAAAAAGCAGGACGTAAAGTACTCTCCATCGATGGACTTCACCCAAATGGCAAGGGATATGAAATTATTTCAGAGGAACTAGTGAAACTTGGATTCGAGCCACTATTAAACCAATAAGGAAAGCGGAAGCGCCCTGTTCAGGTGCGACAAGCGCTGGAGATTCTGTAACATAACACGCTTTTTGTGTTTGTGGAAGAATTGAAGCGACCTCGAGCACCTGGGCGCTGAAGCTAGACATTACATCTAGCATCAAAATTTTATACCTTCTGCTTACCTTCTAAGAAAAGACTGACTTTATTTAATGGTAGATTAATTTCTCCCATAAAATAAGCCAGTCTTATACATACTTTAACATTTAAGAAGCTACATGATCTTTGCCCTCTGATACGTTTAGGTTTACTTCATGGATTGTAATTTCCGGTCTTGATCCGACTCGAATATTAAATCCAGTTTGCCCAAGTCCCTCACTTATATAAAATGGTTTACCTTTTATATGATGCAAGCCCTTTACCATTTGCAAGTGGACAAGCTTACCCATCTTAATCAAATGATAAGGTTTGGGCCAATGAATTTGTCCCCCATGAAAATGACCAGATAATAAGTAATCAAACGGTGAATCATCCATATCGAGAACGACATTCGGGTCATGTGTGAGTACAAGATTAAATCCAGAAGCAGGTAAGTGCTTATACGCTTGCTCCAAATCACTATGACCTGTCCCGTAATTGTCTATACCAATGATATTGATCAGTTTCCCTTCGATCTCAATTGACATATTTTCATTTCGAAGCGTTGTACAATTATACCGATTTAACATTTCTTCCAGCTCTTGAAAGTTGCGATCTTTTAATACATAATCATGGTTTCCAAAAACAGCATATATTCCATGCGTAGGATTTAAGCGTTGGAATACTTCTAAATATTGAGGTAATTTTGGAATGCTGCGTTTTCGATCCAAAAAGTCACCCGTTAATGCAATGAGATCAATCGATTCATCTTTTAACGATTTATATAACTTTTCTGGAGTAACTGAAAGGTTCTCTAAATGTAAATCAGATATATGCAAAATATTAATAGAATGGTTCGTTTCAATTTCAGGGGAATTAATTTTAATTCTATTTAAAGCAAACAAATGAGTGTTCTTATAGGCACGATAAATTCCAAAGAATATAGCAGTCAGTATCAGAATAAAACCATACAACAAAAAAATCCCCTCCCTATATACAATTATAGGAAATAAACTGGGGATTGGAACCGGTAAATGATGGGATATTATACGCGATACCGTTCTAACAATTGTTTTTTAGACATTATTAAATAATTTGGCTCAGGAATCTTGATTGATTTTTGCGTTTTAGGGGATGTCGATAACATAAAAATCGGCAGTAAAGCAGTTAGTTTGAATGCGCGATAACCTTTACTAACTATCGAAAAGGTTTCAAAACCAAGACGATGACAGCCTTTATTTAGAAGTGTAATACCGATTATTCCTTTAATCTGGTTTTTTTCGGAGTGTGAATCTAAATAGCTTGCAACTTTTGGTAATGAGCTTTGAACAAGCTTGAATAAGTGGCGGGCTTTGTGAAGATCATTTTTTTGATTAGACATCATCCGTAATAAGCGTACATTATGCAGATGTATTTTGATCAATAGGTCATTTTTTTCAATGGCCGTACCATCCATTAGCGTAATGGATCGACCCATATATCTCGTTATTCGTACTCGAAAGATACAAGGATCCTCCTTGTTTTTTTCTAAGTACCTTAGTCTGGTGAACATAAAGTATAAAGGGTCAATTAGTTCCCAAACCGTAAGTGCGTAGCCTCTTATATTCATGTTCTTCTTTATCTCCTTCTAAATGTATGCTTCCTCAATATTGTCGGCAATACAAATAAGGATTATTGATGGAAATAAGAGGATGGTCTTCGTATTGAATGATTTCGAAAAATGAATCAAACACTAATTGTACGTGTTAAAAAGGGGGACAAAAAGGTAGCGAATCGTACTTTTTAACCTCTAATAAATAAAAACGGGCGGATTCTTATGAAATGTGCATTAATGTTACCTTTGTTATCAATCTCTTCTGGCCATCATCATGTTGCAGATTCCATCAAAGTTGAATTGGAACAAGATGGGGAATATAGGTGTATAAAAGAAGAGCTTTTATCTAACACTTTTGGGCTTGGAGAACGATTTATTTCAAATTTCTATTTAAGATGGATCCAATTCAGTCCCAAATCGTATACAGCAATCTACAAATTCACAGCACAAAAACCTGTTGGAAAAGACGTCCGATATACACTATTTGAGGCAATGTTCCTAACAACCCTCCAAAAAATAATTGAAAAATACAAACCATCAGTAATTATATGTACACATGCACTCCCTTCGTATTTATTAGGAATAATGAAGAAGAGAGGGGAGCTTTCTATACCTGTCGTCAATGTCTATACCGATTATTATATAAACAACATATGGGGAAGGCAGTTTATAGATATCCATTTCGTCCCTGACCAAGTATTTAAGCACTCCCTAACGAAAAGGGGAGTACCTTCTAGTCAGATTTATGTTCAAGGAATCCCCACTCACCGCACGATTCGATCTTCTTCATTTCGAGGGCACACCAGAAAAGAGAAGTATCATGTTCTCATTTCTGGTGGTAACTTAGGGACAGGGGACTTATACCGTTTTATCCGTCAATTAAACCCAGGTGGAAGAATTCACTATCAGGTTTTATGTGGGAAAAATAAGGGGTTGTATGAAAGGTTGACACGACAGCGAATTCCAGCGATTGAGCCTTTGCCTTATATCCATTCCCGTGAACAAATGGATCAGCTTTATAATGAAAGCGATGCTATTGTCACAAAACCTGGTGGAGTTACGGTAGCTGAATGTTTACAGAAGCGTCTCCCTATTTTTGTTTATGATTATTTACCAGGACAGGAAAAATACAATCTGGATCATTTAAGTGGTCAAAAACTTGTGAATCCTTTATTACAGTGGGATGATATCGAAAAAAAATTATTGCTGCTGTTGGATAATGAACACGTTTATTCCACCGCCCAATCCCATATCGAAAATTATCACAATCGAATGGATTCCAAAAGTATAAACGAAGGTTTCAAGCAAGTACTACAAGGACTGTAATTGTGATTCGTATAATTCTTGCGTTTTCACTCACCCTATTAAAGGTTGTTCAAAAAGTCCGGTAAAAATAGCTGTTGAACTTCAGATATTCTAGCTTTTTTTAACCTCCTTTTTGAACTCACCCTATAAGTGATGAAATGGAGCTGAAGGAGATAAAAATGAAGAAAACTATAGTAACGCTTATGGTAACAATCATGTTAACAGTAATTGTCCTCGTGAGTGCTTGTGATAATAAGAACGATTCCAATGAACAAAAAGGCATGGAAACAAAGATCACCCACACAAATGATCCTACTATATTAAAGTCAATTGATGATCTTAAAGGCGTAGAAGATATAAGGATGGTCCGTTCGAGAAATAAACTTCTTGTCGCCATTAAGATCACAAACTTTGATCGATTCCAACTCGAAGAAATAACAGGTAAAGTGAAGAAAAAACTGAAAAAACAACACCCGGATAAAGAAGTGACGGTTTCTTCTGATAAAAAAATCTTCTTAGAACTAGACCGTTTAGATAACCGAATTAAGAGCGAACAACTAGGTGAGGATCAGATTAATAAAGAAGTAGAAAAACTAATTAAACTCTCTAAGGATGAAGGTTAATAACCAAAGCGATTAAGCGTATCGTAAAAGTCCTTTAGAAACTCAAAAAAAAGCTTTTCTGATGGAGCAAGCTCTCGGTTTTTTGGGATGATGATACCAACTGTTCGAGTTACATTTGGTTCAATCAGCTCAATAGACACAGTTTCACGATCCTGGATATCGTGAAGGGTGATTTCCGGGAGCATACTCACACCAAGTCCTGCAGAAACTAGCCCTTTTATTGTATCAACATCCTCTCCTTCAAAAGCAATCCTCGGACTAAAACCGACCTGTTGACATGACCTCATAATTAAATCACGCAAAATATAACCATTTCTAAAGACAACAAATGGATCATGACGTAATTGACCTAATCTAAGCTGTGATTGATCAGAAAGTGGATGACTCTGAGGTAAGAGAGCAAGAACCTTTTCTGTAAAAAAGATATGGCCTTTTAAGTCCTTTTGTTGTCCAGGAACAGGCGAAACAAATGCGAGATCAATGTGACCCTGAACTACTGCATTGGTTAATTCATGAACGGTACCTTGTCTAAGTTGAAATCCGATTTGTGGATGGTCCTTTCGAAATGCAGAAATAACTGAAGGTAATGTTTTTGCTGCAAGACTTGTTGGAAAACCAAGACGAATTGTACCTGTTTCCGGATTTAAATATTCATAAACCTCTTGTTTAGCCTTATCTAACTCAATGATAGCAATCTTGACATGCTCTAAATAAATTCTTCCAACGGGTGTTAAACGAATATTACGTCCTTCCCGGAAGAACAGGTCAACCCCAAGCTCTTGCTCCAAGTTGGATATTTGGCGGCTTACCGCAGATTGTGCGACATGTAGCTCGGCAGCTGCATCACTAACGTGTTCCATTTCAGCTACTTTTATGAAGTAGTAAATTTGCCTCAACTCCATTGTATCAACCCCTCACAACCAATCATTCTCATTTCGAGAACGTTATGATCGAATATATATATTGAAAGCATAACAAAAAATCAATAGTATGGATACTAACAACTAATTCTGAAATTTACGAATTTAGATAAATTTAGATAAATGGATGAGGTGATTGATTGAATCGTACAGGATTACCACCAAAACAAGGACTTTATGACCCGGAATTTGAAAAGGATGCATGTGGAATCGGTTTTATCGCACAGATAGATGGGATACAGTCACATCAAATGGTTAAGGATGGACTCAGTATTCTCTGTCGACTCGAACATCGTGGAGGGCAGGGACTGGATCCTGATTCTGGTGATGGGGCAGGGATCATGCTACAGCTCCCAGATCAGCTCTTCCGAAAAACATGGTCAGAACATTTACCAGTTAAGGGAGAGTACGCCGTTGGTATGGTCTTTCTTCCAAACGATGAACTTGAAAGAAAACGTGCTGAACTGTTAATTGAACAAAAGATAACTGAAGAAAATCATGACCTGATTGGCTGGAGAACGGTACCTGTTCAAGAAGATGTTGTTTCGACAACAGCTCAGCAAACAATGCCGTTCATCCGCCAATTTTTCATAAAAAAGCCTGATTCAACTTTTTCAAACGAGGTGTTTACACGTTCACTATACATGATTCGTAAGCGAATAGAACGGGAGGTTAAAAGACAAGACTGGCCCGAAACACTTCCCTTTTATATTGCAAGCTTATCAACAGATGTCATTGTATATAAAGGAATGTTAACATCCTACCAGTTAGACCAGTTCTATGAGGATCTTGCTAATCCACTTTGCGAAAGCACCTTTACAATGGTCCACTCCAGATATAGCACAAATACTTTTCCTTCGTGGGAACGTGCCCATCCGAATCGGATGATCATGCATAACGGAGAAATAAATACGATTAAAGGAAACATGAACTGGATGAAGGCTCGTGAAAAAGCCGCCTCGTCATCTGTTTATGGGAAGCGACATTCTGAATTATTGCCCATCATCTCAGAGGCTGGCAGTGATTCTAGTATGTTTGATCAAGCATTTGAATATATGGTTATGAACGGCAGACCGCTTACTCATACAGCTATGATGATGGTTCCAGAAGCGTGGGATTTAAATACACAGATGACTGATCCTGAACGTGCTTGCTATGAGTTTCTTAGCTGCAAAATGGAACCATGGGACGGCCCAACCGCACTAGCCTATTCAGATGGAAAACAAATTGGGGCGTGTATTGATCGGAACGGTTTACGACCAGCCCGGTATTATTTAACAGATCAGAACACAATTATTTTCTCCTCAGAGGTCGGTGTTCTTGATATTGAGCCACAACGAGTTGTTCAGAAGGGCCGTCTTGCTCCAGGGGAAATGATTTTAGTAGATTTAGAAACCAATGAAATTATTCTTAACCATGAACTGAAAAAGTCAATTGCAAATGAGTTTCCATACCGTAAATGGTTAGATGACCGTTTACTTGCCCCTAAACCAGTAGAACAGGTCATTCGCGAATCTATTTCTGAAGATGAACTATTAACCTATCAACTGGCAAATGGATATACGAACGAGGAATTAATGAAAAATATTGTACCAATGGTGAAGGAGAAGAAGGACCCAATTGGTTCGATGGGTAACGATACTCCACTTGCTGTATTATCAAATAAACCACAGTTATTGTTCAACTATTTTAAGCAGCTTTTCGCCCAAGTTACGAACCCACCAATCGATGCAATTCGTGAAAAAGCAGTGACTTCGACCAAGACTTATCTCGGTCCTGAGGGAAATCTATTGGAGAATGGACCTGGGGATTGCCAAAGAATTCAATTGTCAACGCCACTCTTAAAAAAGAATACGTTCGATTACTTACTTAATGGCATGGGTAAGGGATACAAAACAGATTGTTTTTCCACTTTATATAAAATAAACGGGCAAAAGGATAACCTGGAACAATCGTTATCTAATTTATTTAACAAGATCGAGCATAGTGTAATAAACGGAACGAATTTAATTGTTTTATCAGATCGTGGTTTAGATGAAGAACATGCACAAATCCCTTCTTTAATCGTAGTCAGCGGTCTTCATCATCATTTAGTTAGGGCAGGTTTGCGTACGAAAGCAAGCATCATTATTGAGACAGCGGAGGCACGAGATGTACACCAGTTCGCCTTATTAATCGGCTATGGAGTAGATGCGATTTATCCGTACCTTGTTCATCGGACAATTGAACAGCTGATTAATGAGAAGCATCTTGATGAATTTACCTATGCCGATTCTGTTAATCAATATATGGAGGCAGCGACATCCGGTATTGTAAAAGTAATGTCGAAAATGGGGATTTCAACGATCCAAAGCTATCGTGGTGCACAGACCTTCGAAGCAATTGGAATTTCTCAATCAGTCATTAATCGTTATTTCGATGGAACCTCTTCAAAATTAGGAGGTATTGATTTATTTACAATTGCAAAAGAAACAGAAAGTCGACATCAATCGGCTTTTCAAGAAAAACAATCATTAGAATCCGGAGGAGCAATGCAATGGCGTAGTGATGGAGAGCACCATGCATTCAATCCAGAAACGATACACACTTTGCAGCATGCGTGTCGAACAAATAATTTCAACTTATATAAACGTTTCTCTAACCTTGCTTCAAATGAGACGATTACATTTTTACGAGACCTGCTGGAAATTGACACAACAACCTCCTCTATACCAATTAAGGAAGTAGAATCAGTTGAATCGATTTGGAAACGATTCAAGACAGGTGCAATGTCCTATGGTTCGTTAAGTCAGGAAGCCCATGAAATTTTAGCGATTGCCATGAATCGCATCGGTGGTAAAAGTAACAGTGGCGAAGGTGGGGAGCATCCTGACCGCTTCAATCCAGATGAAAACGGAGACAATCGACGAAGTGCAATCAAGCAAGTGGCATCAGGCCGATTTGGAGTTACAAGCGATTACCTTGTCAATGCAGATGAACTTCAGATTAAAATGGCGCAAGGAGCAAAACCAGGTGAAGGTGGCCATCTTCCAGGCAAGAAGGTGCATCCATGGATAGCTGAAGTAAGAGGATCTACCCCTGGGGTCGGCCTAATCTCTCCACCACCCCATCATGACATTTATTCAATTGAAGACCTGGCCCAATTAATCTATGACTTAAAGCACGCCAACCCGAAGGCGCGAATCAGTGTCAAACTTGTAGCAAAGTCAGGTGTTGGGACAATTGCTGCCGGGGTCGCGAAAGGAAAAGCTGACGTCATTTTGATCAGTGGTTATGAAGGAGGGACAGGTGCATCTCCAAAAACAAGCATTCGACATGCGGGGCTACCATGGGAAATTGGATTAGCAGAAGCACATCAAACATTGCTCTTAAATGGACTTCGTAGTTCTGTTGCGTTGGAAACCGACGGGAAGTTAATGACAGGAAAAGATGTTGTGAAGGCTGCTTTATTAGGTGCAGAAGAATTTGGTTTTTCTACAGCACCACTTGTTGTACTTGGTTGTATTCTTATGAGAGCCTGCCATCTTGATACATGTCCTGTAGGAATCGCAACACAAGATCCAGAGCTCAGGAAGAAATTCATTGGAAAACCTGAACACGTGGTTAACTATATGCGATTCATAGCTGAGGAAATGCGCGAAATCATGGCCCAATTAGGGTTTCGAACAGTGAATGAAATGATTGGTAGAACGGATAAACTCAAGGTTAGCACAAGATTGAATGAACATCCAAAAGCGCAAATGCTTGATTTGGCACCATTATTATTTACTCCTGAGCCATTTATTACGAACTTTAACACTGAAAATCAAGATGAACGTATCGACCATATCGATGAAAAAGTTCTTATTCCGATGTCTAAACCGGCACTTATGAAGGGTGAACGTGTTTCATTGAATGTTCAAATACAAAATACAGATCGTGCAGTTGGAACAAGGTTAGGATATGAAGTAACACGTAGATATGGGAGTGACGGTATTCCTAATGATACAATTCACACTACCTTCAAGGGTTCAGCAGGACAGAGTTTTGGAGCGTTTGTCCCAAAAGGTATAACTTTAAACCTTAAGGGAGATGCAAATGATTATGTTGGAAAAGGTCTATCGGGTGGAAAGATCATTGTATCTCCACTAGTTAAACCTAGAGTCCGTCAAATGCAAGAGACAACAATCGGAAATGTAGCCTTATTTGGAGCAACCTCTGGCGAAGCATATATAAATGGTGCTGCCGGTGAGCGTTTTGCCGTTCGTAACAGTGGAGCAAATGCTATCGTAGAAGGAATCGGTGATAATGGCTGTGAATATATGACTGGCGGCAGGGTCATTGTTCTAGGCAATGTAGGAAAGAACTTTGCTGCAGGGATGTCCGGAGGAACAGCCTATGTTTGGACGATGAATGTCGATTCTGCCATTCAGAATTGCAATAAAGAATTGATTCAATTTGAAGAGTTAAATCAGTTTGAAGAAATGGAAGAGATCAAACAGATGATCCAATATCACTATATATACACAGGAAGCTTACGAGCTCGTTATATTTTGCGGCACTGGAGGGATGTAGTCACTCAATTTGTCAAAATAATCCCTGTTGAATATAAACGTATGCAAGCAGAACTCGATAATCGAGTGGTACAACAACCTACGAACAGCTCGGACTTAGTATCACTATCATAAAAGGGAGGGAAGCAAATGGGTGACCAACATGGTTTTCAAAAGTATTCACGTAAAGAGACTGGAAATCGTTCAGCTTTTTTAAGAATCGAAGATTGGAAAGAGTATACAAAAAGACCTTCCGAGTCTGATTTGAAACAACAAAGTTCTAGATGTATGGATTGCGGCACCCCATTTTGCCATACTGGGATGGAATGGGGAGGGTCTACCGTAGGGTGTCCCATCAATAATCTTATTCCTGAATGGAACGAACTTGTTCAAAACGGGAAGTGGGAACAAGCCCTGCACCGACTAGAGGCAACAAATAACTTTCCAGAGTTCACTGGTCGGGTTTGCCCTGCACCCTGTGAAGGATCTTGTACACTTGCCCTTCATAGTGATGCCGTTACAATCAAATCTATAGAAAATGAAATTATTGAAAGAGGGTTTGAGAATAACTGGGTACAGCCATCTCCTCCAGAAAAGAGAACGGATAAGCGAGTTGCAATAGTAGGTTCAGGTCCAGCCGGATTAACAGCAGCCGATCAGCTAAACAAAATAGGGCATACCGTTACGATTTTCGAAAGAGAGGATCGAGCTGGTGGATTATTAATGTATGGAATACCAAACATGAAGCTGGAGAAGGAAGTTATCGAACGTAGGGTTAACCTTTTAGAAGCAGAGGGGATCCGGTTCGAACTTAATACAGAGATCGGAAAAGACATTACTAGTGATCAGCTAGAAGCGGAATATGATGCTGTTATTCTTTGTATAGGATCACAAAAACCAAGAGACTTACCCATTGAAAATAGAGAAGGTAATGGAATTCATTTTGCAATGAACTATTTGACCCCCTCTACAAAAGCATTTATGGAACAGGAACATCTAAACGATTCATTGGACGCTGAAGGGAAGGATGTTATCGTAATTGGAGGCGGCGATACAGGGGCAGATTGCGTTGCGACTGCGTTGCGACAAAAGTGTAAGAGTGTCGTCCAATTTGGTAAACATCCATCATTACCGGAAGAACGTGAAGTGAACAATCCTTGGCCACTTTTTCCACTAACGTTTTCACTAGAATATGCATATGAAGAAGCTATGCAAAATCTTGGTAAGGACCCACGTGAATATGAAATTATGTCAAAGGAATTTAAGGTGTCCTCGGATGGAGATGTTCAATCACTAAGCACGATTCAAGTAACAAAAGAGGTAAAAGACGACGGAACAATTATTACAAGTGAGATTCCTGGTACTGAGAAGGAATGGCCTGCCCAACTCGTCCTTATCGCAATTGGATTTACTGGTCCTGAATTGGCACCTCTGGAAAACTTCCGATTAAAGGAAGATGACAGAGGAACAATTTGGACAGAAGAGAAAACGTACAAGACGAATAAGGAAGGTGTATTTGCTGCAGGGGATGCCCGTCGGGGTCAAAGTTTAGTCGTTTGGGCCATTCGTGAAGGTCGCGAGGTCGCAAAAGAATGTCACGAATACCTGGAAAACTCTAAGATAACTGCTTCAATTGGATAAACACAAAAGACAGCGGGTAATTTATTAATATCCAATATAAAGGAGGCCGTTACTTTGGGACGAGGTAAAAACTTTAAACACAAAAAACAAGGAACGATCAACCGACCACCTGAAGGGGCAAAAATCGCACGAGAAGAGTTTTCGCGCGAAGAACCTATCGATTTAGAAAAGCTTGAGGATAAGAAAAAACAGTAATACTTCAACAAAGTTAATCAATGCTACAAAGAGGATGCAGGTAAATCAGCATCCTCTTTGTTTTCTTTTAGAAAATAAGAAGGGATGAAATTAACGACCTTTGCCTTCTAAAACATAACACTTAAGCTAAAGAAAACTTGGCAAAGCCAAGCCTTTGGCGCCGGCTGAGCTTTAGTTGCGCTTATACTATAGAAAGTATTTTTATACTTTCTTAACGTGTTAAAAAGCCGATTTCCTTAAAGAAGTAGGAAAATCGGCATTTTGCCTTTCTTAAAACTGTTTCTTTCAGATATCGTTTTGCTGATCATTCACTTCATCTTTGATTTCTTCACGCAAGCCGTCAATGCTTTCTTCGCGTCGCTGATTTTTTTGTTCAATCTGCTGCTTTTCTTCTTCACTGAGTTCTTCAGAATGTGCTTTTTCAAAATCTTTGGCCTCATTCATATTTTGCAGCGTGTTGCCAATAATATTTTCGATTCTCTCCGGGTTGTTAGAACGGTCGTCTGGTTTTGCCATGATTCACTCCTCCTTTGCATTTTAAACTTAGTATGTACCTAAGAAACCGGTGTATGTGCATAAATGTATCATTTTAGGATGAACATTAATAGTGTATAAAGAATAAGAATTTCATGTCAGACCTACCTGTCCAAAATGTGAGAAAAGAAAAAATTGGATTTAGTAAGGTAAGCTTGTGGATCTTTTAAGATTCACATGTTTCTTTATAGAGGGTAGTGAGAGTTTGTCGATATACCCGCCTTACTTTTTCGATTCCAGAATACTATACTTTTTAATTCTACGATAAAGTGTTCGAATTCCGATGCCAAGTTCTTGTGCGGAAAGTGCTTTTCCTTTGTAGTTATATCCGTATTTATCCAAAGTGTTTTTGATCATATCCTTTTCCAATTCTTCCAAGTTTAGCTGTGAATTTTGTATCCCCTCTTCTGATGGTTTTAACAATCGATCTGGTAAACTTTCCAAAGTGATCTGATTAGATGTTTCGAGGTTTAAAGCATATTCTACAACGTTTTCCAGTTCTCGGATGTTTCCGGGCCAATCGTAGTCAGTTAAGATTTCCATGACCTCGTTTGAGAAAGAGTTTATTTTTTTCCCTGTTTTAACATGAAATTTTCGCAGAAACTCATTGGCCAATAATTCAATATCATTTTTTCTAATTCTTAGCGGTGGTAAGTGAAATGGAATGACATTTAAACGATAATATAAATCAGCCCGGAATTTCCCATTATCAATTAATTGTTCGAGGTTTTGATTGGTCGCAGCGATAATTCGAACGTTAGTTGAAATAGAGCGAGTCCCCCCAACACGAAAAATACTACCATCCTGAAGCACCTTTAATAGTTTTGCTTGTAAATGGAAAGGCATATCTCCAATTTCATCTAAAAATAAAGTGCCACCTTCTGCTAATTCAAAATATCCTTTTTTTCCTCCCTTTTTTGCTCCTGTAAAAGCTCCATCCTCATAACCATATAATTCACTTTCAAACAGAGATTCTGGGATGCTTGCGCAATTCAACGGAATAAAGGAACCGTTGGAGTGAATACTTGAATAATGAATCGCTTTTGCAATAATACTTTTTCCTGTCCCTGTTTCTCCTGTGAATAATACCGTTGAGGTGCTATTTTTAATACGCTCAATTTTGTTTTTAAGATCAATTATTTGGGTACTTTCCCCTTTAATTGCGTCAAGGGAAAACAGTCGAGATCGTTCTAAATAACGTTTATTATTCCTACTGCTATTATTTATACGGAAAACAAAGCCGATTATGGAATTGTTATTTTTTATAGGTGAAGAAGTTAAACTTGCTTTGAATTTTTCAATATATATATCATGTATATCATGTCCCTTCTGAAGTAGTTTCAATACATCATTTGGTATATATGTTATTAAACTATTAGATTTTAAGTTTAAATCATTCAGCCATACTTGGGCTTTTTGATTGCAATGATTAATTTTGCCATGACTGTCACAAATTAACAAAGCTTCTGTAGAAATATTCAACGATTCCTTGAAAACTTTCAGTACATTGCTTAATTGATGGTTTTGTTCCTCTTGCTTAACTATTGAGACAATCAGTTCAGTCAATCCGTTCAGAAATTGTATGTATTCATCCTTATATTTTGCAAGTCTATGTCTACCTTCCTTCGTAAAAGAGGTCAATGAAATAACTCCTAAGGATTGGTTGTCAACTTTTATGGAATTTAACAATTCGATTTTGGCAGGACAATCAAGGTTGAATCGGCAGCCCGAACAGGAATCCATATGGCCAGGGCGATCCACTAGGAAAGACCCTTGGTCAAAAGCCGTTTTTATTGAAGGGAAGTGTACTGTTTTTCCTTTCCTCATCTCATAACGTTGAGTTGAAATAAACAATTGTCCATTTGCATTAATGATAGCAGCATCAATTTTTAAAATGTTTGAAGCTCCGACTAGTAATTGTTCAATGATTGGTTTGGACATCTCCATAGAAATCATCCATATCACCACCTGTTTCAAAGTATTCCTTACTAGTTCAGTATAAACACTATTGTCAATATTGGCAATAGACTGACAACTTTGTCATACATTTTTTGCAAGACCTTTTATTAATAACATTTTTTTCAAAAGAGTTTATTCGTAAAACATGGATTGTAAAAGGGAATACAGTATAAATGATGAATTTTTTTTGAAAAAAATAAGTTGGCACATTATTTGCATTATAGAATTGTGAGAATAGAAAAAGGAGTGCAATCAAAATGGTTAAACATCAAGATCTATTTGGTCTAGAAAACAAAGTAGCGGTTCTTACAGGTGCTGCCTCGGGTATTGGGTTTGCAACGGCTGAACTTCTTGCTGAACTGGGTTCAAATGTCATCATCCTTGATATTGATGAAGAGAAAGGGAAGGTAGCAACGGAAAAGATTCTGGCGAAAGGGGGAGAAGCATCTTATTTTAAATGTGATGTTACATCAAGCTCAGATTGTGAAATGGCCATTAAAGAAATTGAGACACAATTCGGACGTATTGACATTTTGTTTAACAATGCTGGAGTTATTCGTCGTCGCAATGTTGTAGACCTCGAAGAAAAAGACTGGGATTTAGTCCTTGATGTATCTCTTAAAGGGGCTTACCTATTGTCCAAGTATGCGATTCCCGTCATGGCAAAGAACAATGGCGGCAGTATTATTAATACCGGATCGGGTTGGGGATTGAAAGGAGGAAATGAAGCGGTGTCTTACTGTGCCGCTAAAGCTGGTGTTGTAAACCTAACGCGGGCTATGGCTATTGATCATGGTAAACAAAATATTCGTGTGAATTGCGTTTGTCCTGGGGATACGGACACACCTTTATTAAGAGATGAAGCTAACCAATTAAATGAAGAAGAAAATGCATTTTTAGTCTCTTCTGCTCTGGGAAGACCAATTGAAAGACTTGGAACGCCTCGTGACATTGCGAACGCGGTGTTATTTCTGGCAAGTGACTTGTCTACTTGGGTTTCAGGAACGGTCCTAACCGTTGATGGCGGAGGGCTAGCATAATGAATTTTGAATCATTACTTGACTCTTTGAACTACCTATAAAACAAGTATGGAGGTTGAGATAATACATGATCAATCATAAAAAAAACGCACATCCTTATATTCCGAATACAGCTCCAAGTGTCCAAGCGGAAATGTTAAAAGAAATAGGTGTCGAAAGCATTGATAAGCTATTTGACGGAATTCCTGACGAATTGCATTTCAAAGGGGAAATGGATATTCCAAAAGCACTAACCGAGTTTGAATTACGTCGTCATATGGAAGGCCTTTTAAATAAAAACAAAAGCAGTAATGAGTACATCAACTTTTTAGGTGCGGGTTGCTGGCAGCATTTCGTTCCCGCTGTGTGTGATGAAGTGAACCAACGTTCTGAGTTTTTAACTGCCTATGCAGGTGAACCGTATGAAGACCATGGACGTTATCAAGCACTTTTCGAATATCAAAGCTTAGTAGCTGAATTAGTTGATATGGATGTTGTCAATGTTCCTACTTTTGATTGGGGGCAGGCAGCTGCCACTTCCATCCGAATGGCGGCAAGAATGACTGGACGAAGTGAAGTATTATTGCCAAAAACGATCGCGACCGATCGTTACAAAATTATAAAAAACTATTGTTCCCCAGATATTGAATGCAGACTTGTAGACTATGATGAGGAGTCAGGGCAGCTTAGTATAGAAGATTTAGAGGAAAAGATTTCTACCAAAACAGCAGCGGTTTATATTGAAAATCCGTCATTTTTAGGATTCATAGAAACTCAAGGGCAAGAGATTTCAGACATTGCCCAACAGTTTGGCGCAATCAGTGTTGTTGGGGTTGATCCAAGTTCACTAGGCGTTTTAGCACCTCCAGCACATTACGGTGCAGATATTGTGTGTGGAGAGCTCCAACCTTTAGGAATGCATATGAACTACGGCGGTGGCCAAGCTGGTTTTATTGCAACACGTGATGAGGAGAAGTTTATACAAGAGTTCCCATCCAGACTGTTCGGAATCGTACCGACCATTGTGGAGGGGGAGTATGGATTTGGTGACGTTGCCTATGAACGCACTTCCTTTGCTTTACGTGAAAAAGGGAAAGAATCGGTTGGTACGCAAACGGCATTATGGGGAATCACAGCTGGTGTTTACTTATCTTTGCTAGGTCCGGAAGGCATGCACGAACTCGGACAGACGATCTTGCAAAAGTCTCAATATACGATTCAACAACTGGATAAAGTGCAAGGTGTTCAATCATCACGTTTCAAAGCAACAAGTTTTAAAGAATTTGTTGTTGATTTTAATCAGACAGGAAAAACAGTAGAAGAAATTCATAATAAATTACTAGATAACGAGATTTTTGGCGGTAAGGATTTATCTAAAGATTTTCCAGAATTAGGTCAGTGTGCATTGTATTGCGTGACAGAAGTTCATTCGAAAGAAGACATTGATAAGCTAGTTTCATCCATTAAGGAAGTAGTAGAAAGTGAATGAATTACACCCGAAAGGATTGATGTACATGAAACAGATTGTTAGAGACCATAAAGTGAGGGACTTTAATCAAGCGAAATGGGATGAACCGATCATATTAGAGCTTCATCAACCTGGGGAAAGAGGTGTGATCATTCCTGAAGCTGAAGAGATGATTGTTGAATCGGTCGGTGACGGCATTTCACAAGTACCTAAAAATATGAGAAGAAAGAAAAAGCCGGATTTACCAGAGATTTCACAGGCTAGAGTTTTACGTCATTATGTAAGACTGTCACAGGAGACTTTAGGATCAGATTTCAACGTTGAAATCGGCCAAGGGACATGCACGATGAAGTATATTCCTAAAATAAACGAACTATTGGTTCGTACACAAAAATTAACAGAGATCCACCCGTTGCAGAATGTAAACAGTGTCCAAGGCATTTTAGAAATCATTTATAAATTGGACCTTTGTATGAGAGAAATTTCTGGGATGGATTATTTCTCTTTCCAGCCGAGCGGTGGTACACAGGCATTGTTTGCAATGGCTTCTCTTGTAAGAGCTTATCATAATGAGAATGGGGAAGGGACCCAGAGGGATGAGATCATTACAACGATTTTCTCACACCCTTCACAGGCAGCAACTGCAGCAGTAAAAGGTTATAAAATCATTACATTGCATCCGGATAAAGACGGTTTTCCCGATTTGGATGCATTAAAAGAGGTTGTCTCCGAAAGAACGGCAGGGTTTGTTGTTGCAAACCCTGAAGATACGGGGATTTACAATCCGAGAATTAAGGAGTTTACAAAAGTTGTACATGAGGCAGGCGGGTTATGCTATTACGATCAGGCAAATGCAAATGGTTTACTGGGGATTACTCGTGCGAAAGAAGCCGGTTTTGATATGTGTTTCTTTAATCTCCATAAAACATTCGCCGCACCGCATATGTGTGGAGGTCCTGCAACCGGTGCTTTAGGAGTTGGCGAGAAGTTGAAAGAATTTCTACCAGGTCCGATCGTTGAATTTGAGGATGGAAAATATACACTTAATGACCAGCTTGAACATAGCATCGGTATGGTTCGATCTTATCACGGTGTACCGCAAACGATGGTGAGAGCTTATGCATGGATTAGAGCGTTAGGTGCCGATGGACTGAAAGATGTAGCGAAGGTGGCTGTCCTAAACAACAACTATTTGTATCACAAAATAACTCAAATCCGCGGGGCAAGTGCTCCTTATGTCAAAGGAAAACGTCTCGAACAAGTACGTTACAGTTGGGAACAACTGGCCAATGAAACAGGAGTCACGACCGAGGATGTCGGAAGAAGGATGACTGATTTTGCCCATCATTACTGGACGAGTCATCATCCATACATTGTTCCTCAGCCGTTTACACTCGAACCAACAGAATCCTATTCAAAAGCTGATTTAGATGAGTATATTGCTGCTCTTACTCAAATTTCAAATGAGGCCTATGAGAATCCTGAAACCGTCAAAAATGCTCCCTACAATAGTGTCATTCACAAACTTGACGAACAGGATTATTTAGATGACCCAGACAAATGGTCCATCTCTTGGAGGTCCTATTTGAAGAAGGTGAAGATGGAGGAAGGAGTTAAGTGAGAACAGTGGGGGAAAGTGAGGCGTATACAATATGAAAAAAGTGAAACATTTGCCTTTCATAATTGGAATTTTGTCATGCTTAATCCTTGCTTCATGTTCAAGCGGGAAAAATGGTTCTAACAATGTAGAAGGAAAAACGGCAGGAGAAATTACGATTTGGGGATGGGACGTTGCTGCAGATACTTTGGAGCTTGCAACTGAAAAATTTAATGAACGGTACCCGGATATTAAAGTGAAGGTTGAAAATTTCAACAGTGATGATGTATATGAAAAATTAACCGTCGGCCTAGCAGCTAGGGGTTCAGGGCTACCTGATGTGCTGCTGATGGAGGATGAGCGAATTCCAAGCTATACGAATCAATTCCCAAAAGGCTTTGTCAATTTGTCCAAGTTAGGATATGACAAGTATGAGGAACGTTTTAGTCCATCAAAAGTGAAGAGTGTAAAAAACGACAAAGGTGAATTTATTGCCGCGCCATGGGATGTAGGGCCGGCTGGTGTATTTTATCGTGTTGACTATTTCGAAGAAGCGGGAGTAGATCCTGACTCTATCAAAACTTGGGAAGATTATATAGAAGCAGGAAAGAAGATTAAGAAGATCACAGGTACAAAATTGCTTCCGATTGATATTTCGAAATATGATGGTGTATTCCACATGATGCTCCAACAACAAGGGGTATCGTACTTTAATGAAAAAGGTGAGGCTGCAATCACTTCTGATGAAGCGATTCGAGCAATGTCTGTCATTAGAGACCTGTACAAGAATGATTTAGTAGCAAATATTGACGGATGGGATGGTATTGTTACTGCAACAGTTAACGGTAAAGTTGCATCAGTGCCATATGGAGTTTGGTATACAGGAACCATCAAAGACCAGGCACCAGATCAAAAAGGAAAATGGGACGTATTCTACCTACCGAAATTTAAAGAAGGCGGTACACGTTATGCGAATGTAGGAGGCTCATCACTGTTGATTCCATCATCAACTAATAATAAGGAGGCAGCGTACTCATTTGTTGAATTTTTTACCACAGATGTAGAGACACAAATGCTAGGATTTAAAAAATATGGACTGTTCCCGTCTCTGCTAAAAACATATGATGATCCTTTCTTTAATGAAGAAAGTGATTACTTTAATAATAGTAAGATATTTCAAATGTTTGCTGAATCTGTTCCAGAAGTACCTCCAATTACCATTACGAAGGATTTTGCCCGGGCAAGCCGTACCGTTTCAAATGCTCAAGCCGCGGTTTTATTAGAAGGTGAATCGGTTGAAAGGGAATTAGATCAAGCTGAAGAAAAACTAGAGAACGAAATCAAGTAAACTTTTTAATCTATAGTATGGTGATGAGATGTTTCTAAATTTTTCAAGGAATCATCTCATCTTCTTTTTCACAAAGAAGTAGATACCGTTTATATTATTTCACAAAGGAATGAAACAAGTTTCTGAGGAAGGGTGGAAATATGGCACGATTAGATAAAGTGGAGAGTGGGAAACATTTTAAGAAAAGGGTTTTGGTTGGTAGGTTGTCAAAAACAAATGGAAAATTGGTTACGCCAAAAACAGCACCATTCATATTTATTGCTCCAGCCGTTTTATTACTTTTTGCGTTTACGTTATATCCCGTTATTTCTTCATTTTTATTAAGCTTTCAAACGTTGGTAGAAGGAGAACGTGTCTTCTCCGGACTAGATAATTATACCCGTTTATTTCATGACCCATTGTTCTATCAATCTTTGATAAATACATTTCAACTATTAATCGTACAAGTTCCTATCATGCTCTTCATTGCTTTGACCATTGCTGTTACACTCCATTCTCCGATTGTAAAAATGAATTCTTTTTTTCGGATCTCCTTTTTTATGCCGGCGATTACTGCACTGGTAGCAGCATCTATTATTTTCATGATTTTATTGGATGAGAACTATGGACTAGTAAATTATGTCCTCTCGTTAATTAGAGTGGAAAAAATTCCGTGGTTTTCGGATCCACTCTGGGCTAAAGTAGCGATCATTATTGTCATGACGTGGCGTTGGACCGGTTATAATATGATCATTTTTTTAGCAGGTTTACAAAATATTCCTCATGAATTATATGAGGCAGCTAGTATTGATGGAGCTGGGAAAATTAGTAAATTTTTTCATATAACGATTCCCCAGCTAAAACCAATCTTCATTTTTACGGTTGTATTATCTACGATAGGGACGTTACAGCTATTTGATGAGCCGTTCATTTTGACAGAGGGAGGACCGAATAATGCAACAATGACGATCACATTATATTTATATTTAAATGGTTTTAAATACTTTGATTTTGGTTATGCGTCAGCAATTGCGTATGTCCTTGTACTTATCATTGGTATGATTTCTTGGTTCCAATTGAAATTGGTAGGTGATCGTGACTAATGCGTAATCAGTATTCATTATTGAATAAAATCGTCATTTACTCTTTTCTGTTAATCGGTGTCATCATATCAATAGGGCCATTTTATTGGATGTTTATCGGGGCAACGCACCCTTCAGGTGAGATCTTTAATATCCCTCCTCAACTATTGCCTGGTGATTACCTAGTAGAAAATTTCATAAGTCTGCAAGAATCTCTGGGGATGTTGAAAATCATCTGGAATTCATTATTTATTGCATTGACTTTTACGGTTTTAAGCACGTTGATCAGTGCAGCAGCAGGTTATGCTTTTGCAAAATTTCAGTTCAAAGGAAGAGACAAGATCTTTTTTATGTTGTTGCTTACGATCATGATCCCTTACCAGGTCACATTAATTCCCCTTTTTGAATTAATGGTAAGTCTTGAATGGCTTAATACGTACAGTGCAGTTATTTTGCCAAACCTTGCTTTTCCTTTCGGTATCTATTTGATGAGGCAAAATATGAAATCTATCCCTGATTCGTTAATTGAAGCAGCAAGAATTGATGGAGCGGGAGAGTTTCGGATCTTTTTCACCATTGTTTTAGCCACAATGAGACCGGCCCTTGCGGCAGTTGCCATCTTTTTATTCATGTTTCAATGGAATAACTTTATTTGGCCTCTCGTCATTCTGAATTCTAGTGAAATGTTTACACTTCCTGTGGCTCTATCAAGTTTGATCGGTATGGCCCGAGTTGACTATGGCCAGCTAATGTTGGGAGCTACCTTATCAACCCTTCCAATAATGATTTTCTTCTTAATCCTGCAAAAACAGTTTATATCAGGCATTCTTGGTGGATCAGTGAAGGAGTAATCTGAGAGACTGTCGAAACAACTATGAATTACTGTGAGGAGGGTCATAATGAAACCATCTTTTCAACAACAAGTAATGCAAATAATTGATCATCCAAAAAGAAGTATCCAAACAAAGTTAGTATTGTTTTTCTTAATCGTTACCTTAATTCCTTTAATTTTATTAGGTGTTCTTTCCTATCATAAGTCATCAAATGTTGTGAATTCACAACTTGGTAGTTATGGAGAATTTGCGGTAAGACAATTGCAATATCAAATAGATTCAAACTTGACTCATATGCACCTCATCGCAAGTGATATTCAAAAATACCTATCAGATCCAACATTAATCGTTTTGAACAGTGAACAACCGAAAACATATGAAGGCTTTATTGAGCAAAGGAATTTCGAGCGCTTTTTAGAAGGACATAAAACGACTCAGACAAAAGGGATTTTTCTGATTACACAATCCGGATATTACTTTGGGAAAGGGAGGCTGGATATTGATGAGCTGACAGATGAACTGTATTGGAAAGAGTTTATGAAAAATAGTAATGATGGATTTTGGACAGGCCTATATACACCAGACCACTACAATTACAGATTTAGAGACGGATCGGGTGAAAAAGTCATCGGCTTACTTGTTCCTACAAAAAGCAGCTATGGAATTTTAAAAGACAGCAGGATTTTAATTGAAACGAATGCTGAAGAATTATTCCAATTGATACATACGTTGGAGAAGGATTTGAATTCGATCATTACGATAACTGACAAAAGCACTGAGGTCATTTATCAGACAGATATAGACCTCGAGAAAAGCTCGAGTGATATTGTTTGGGAAAAAAATCTCTCTTCAAGTGATTGGACTGTTGAAGTGAGAATCCCTCATGAACAATTCTATCAATCTTCAAGTGCTATACAAATGTACACCATTATCGGGATTGCTATATCTTTATTACTTGCATTATTACTTGCCTTTTTATTTTCCAAACCTATTACCGGTAGAATTAAACGATTAATGGAATCCATGCATCAGGTGAGTAATGGTGATTTGCAAACAAGGACGTTTGTAGATTCGAACGATGAGTTAGGAAAACTGGAGCGGAGCTTTAATACTATGGTTGGACAAATTCAGTCGTTGGTCCGCGAAGTCAGCCAAAAAGAAAGACTCAAGAAAGATGCGGAACTAAAAGCCTTTCATTATCAAATCAACCCCCATTTGTTGTTCAATACATTAAATTCCATTCAATGGAAAGCAAGGCTTCTAGGAGTAAAAGAAATACAAGAAATGATTTACCATTTGACTGAAGTGTTGGAAGGTAATCTGGATTTTACTAATGAACTGATTCCTTTAGAAAAAGAATTGAATATAATTGAACATTTTCTCAAGGTTCAAGAGATTCGTTATGGTAAATCATTTGATTACAATCTAAACTGCGATTCTGATTGTGAAAAATTCTTAATACCTAGAATGTCTTTGCAGCCACTATTCGAAAATATCTTTTTTCACGGCTTTGAAGATGGTTGCGGGGCAATCGAATTATCGATCAGCTGTGAAGACGATCTACTACATTTAATTCTTAAGGATGACGGAAAAGGTATAAAAACTAGTAAACTCCCTATCTTACTTGATGAACTCCAGCCAAAAAAGGGAAAAGGTGGGATTGGTCTATATAACATCCATCAAAAATTCAAGCTGCATTTTGGTCACATGTATGGGTTATCGTTAGATTCTGAACGAGGTAGGGGAACAACAATTCACATTTGTTGGCCAAAGGAGGGTTACTTATGAACAATTTGAAGATCAAAGTACTGATTGTAGATGATGAGTGTATCGTACGCAAGGGGATTCAAGCTACTGTTGATTGGGACGAATATGACATGGAGGTTGTTGCAGATGTTCCAAATGGAGAAAAGGGTTGGGAAGCTTTTCAAGAATTCCGTCCAGATGTCATTATTACTGATATTGTCATGCCTGAAATGGATGGAATTGAATTTTCTCGGAAGGTGAAGCAGCATTCTCCAGATATAAAAATATTGTTGTTAAGCTGCCATAGGGATTTTGAATATGCACAGGAGGGCTTAAAGATCGGTGTTTCCGGCTATCTACTAAAAACCTCTTTTAATGATAAGGAGTTAAACGATTATTTACAACAGTTTCATGACGAGATTAAAGCCCGGAAACGATCTATTTTGAACACTTTTAAATCATTCGAAAAAACGAATTCTAGTTTTTATGTATGGCTTTGTGGGTTCAACAGTAATTTTGAAGCTGAATTGGAAAACTGGTTCGAAACGGACTGGAGTTGGATGGAAAACCCGTTCCATGTATATTTCGTCCGTTCAACAGCGAGGGAAAACAATTGTATTGTATGGGAATTAATACAAAAGCATTTGAATGGTAAAGGCGAAATGATTCGTTATGGAAGCGAGCAATGCTTCTTATTCTGTGATGGTGCAAGAAAACAGGAACTTGATATGATACTGATAAACCTTAAAAATACGTTAGATACTGTACAGTGGAACCGAATTGGGCCGGCAAGCGGAATGGATGGATGGGTAAATGCTGTGAAAAGCCTCTATAGACAAGCTGAAATTGAAAAAAACTTTGCATTTGAAACAATATCATGGCCGGATCCGATTATACAGGCCGTTCAGTTAATAACAGTTGACATTTCTTCTCCATTAACTGTAACTGAAGTAGCTAAGCAAGTCGGACTTAGCCGTAGTCACTTCAGTACTTTATTTAAAAAAGTGATTGGGGAAAGCTTCGGTTCTTTTACTGAAAAAATGAAATTGAAAGTTGCTACCGAACTACTTGGAACAACAAAAATGAATATTGAGGAAATAGCTATTAAAGTCGGTATGTGTGATGCCAAATATTTTAGCAAGTGGTTTAAAAGGTGTATTGGGATGCCGCCTTCCCAATATCGAATCAAACAAAAAGACGAACTGGAGTATACAAATTGACACCAACTTTTGATTTCAAGACGAATTAGCACTAAAGTTCGTACATCAGTCAGTTCATATGAATCGTTATAAAAGATAAAATGAAAGCGACTTAAATTTTCTGTTTTTTCAAAAAAAGAAGGTGGTGACTTTAAAAAATCAAAAAAAGCTTTATCATGCATCTAAAATTCGAGGGGGATTGAAATGAAGAAAATTGTTGCATTTATGACTGTATTTCTATTAGCTTTATCCGTTGTTTTAGCAGGTTGCAGTAACAATGATCTAGCAAGTGGAACGAGTGATGGAAATAGTGATTCGGGGGACAAGAAGTCAAATGAAAAGGTAACGCTCCGTTTTGCAACGTGGGATTCGGGGGAAGCTTTGAAACTTCAGCAGGAAATTGCTAAGAAATTTGAAGCTGAAAATCCTGGCGTAAAGGTCCAAGTTGAACCTTACAGTGATGGGTTCGATCAAAAACTCGCCGCATCTTTTGGAGCTAAAAATCCTCCAGATGTTATGTACATGTGGAATTATACGGAGTATTATAAATCTCTTGAACCGTTAGATCATTTTATTGAACAAGACTCTGAAATTAATATAGATGATTTTTATGAAGGGCTATTTAACTATTCTAGTGTGAACAATCAGACGTATGGCTTGCCATTAGGGTTTACAACACATGTTGTTTATTATAATAAAGATTTGTTTGATAAGGCAGGTGTCCCATATCCAAAAGACGGGTGGACTGTGGAAGACTTTAAAGAAAAAGCGGAAAAGTTAACAAATGTTGATAAAAGGCAATACGGATTTGGTGTAGAAGCGGAACCCGATCCTTATGATATTCAAGGGTATGTGTGGAGCAATGGGGGAAGTTTTATTAGCCCTGACGGGAAAAAGATTGAAGGTTATATGAACAGCCCCGAGACTGTTGGAGCGATTCAAATGTTAGGGGATCTAGTAAAGGACAAAAAAGCTGTTTTAGTTGGAGGGAACAAACAACAGAGTGGTGACGATATTTTTAAAGCAGGAAAAATAGCGATGTATGAAAGTGGAATTTGGCCACTTAAAGGTTATCAAGAAGCGGGTATTAACTTTGGTACTGTAGAAATACCATCCTTTGATGGAAAGCCAGTAAAAGGAATTATCAACACATCCGCCATTTCTATGGCAAAAGATTCAAAGAATAAAGATTTAGCTTGGGAATTTATTAAGTTCTTTGTTTCACCGGAAGCAATTAAGATGAGAACTTCAGATTTACCGGTTAGAAAAAGCGTTGTACAAGAAACTAAAGTTGCTGAGGATCCCCTTTATGAACCATTTTATACCATGTTAGAGCGTTCATCTGATACTCCAGCATTTCTCCTAAATGAAAACTGGAGTGAAGTGAAACGGAATTTATCATTAGCGATTAATGCAACAATGCTTGGAAAAGACGCAGAGAAATACTTAAATAAGGCAGTTAAAGATTCGAAGAAGTTTTTGAAAGAGTAGTAGTTTCCTTTAGAAAGAAGGTGGAATGATGAGCACTGAAATATCAACAAATGTATCAAAACAAACAGTACTTCAAACAAAAAAGAAGTTTAAATGGGGGAGTATCATCCCCTTTCTTTTTATCTCTCCATGGGTCATAGGCTTTTTTGCATTTACGTTCGGACCGTTACTATTTTCATTAGTGATTAGTTTTTTTAATTGGCCAATAGTTGGTGAAACAAAATTTGTTGGATTTCAAAACTATATAGAAATGTTTACCAATGATCCGTATTTTTGGAGCTCATTGGCAGTAACAGTAAAATTCGCAGTTTTATTTGTACCATTTAATTTGATTATCGCCCTGTTTTTAGCAATCTTGTTAAACCAAAAAGTGAAGGCTATGTCGGCTTTCAGGACAATCTTTTATCTTCCATCAGTTATTTCAGGAGTAGCGCTTGCAATGATATGGGCTTGGGTATTTAGCGGAGAATACGGAATTTTAAATTACTTTTTATCATTTGTAGGGATTAATGGACCTGATTGGCTTAATGATCCGAACTGGGCTCTTGTTGCAATGGTGATCGCAAGTCTATGGGGACAGGGAACGATGATGCTGATTTTTTTGGCAGGATTAAAAAATATCCCTCAAAATTTATATGAAGCAGCATCAATTGATGGTGCAGGAAAAGTAACGAAGTTTTTTAAAATCACTATTCCTATGTTAAGTCCCATCATATTATTCAATTTAATAATGACTATTATTGCAGCTTTTCAACAATTAACACTTGCACTTGTATTAACCGGTGGTGGGCCTTTACGATCCACCTATTTCTACGCAATGTACGTTTATGAGAATGCATTTAAATATTTTAAAATGGGGTACTCATCGGCCAATGCTTGGTTCATGTTTATTATTGTTTTGGGCTTAACGTTTATTGTGTTCAAATCTTCAACTATGTGGGTTTATTACGAAGGTGAAATGAAAAATAAATAATTTGGTTAAGGAGGTGCACAAGTGAAATTTGGAAAATCACTAAACTATACGATTCTTATTGGATTTTCAATTTTGTTTCTGGCACCATTTTTCTGGATGGTTACGACAGCGGTAAAGACACCCGATGAGATTTATTTATTCCCACCAAAGTGGATTCCTTCAGACATTCAATTCGGTAATTTTATGAAAGCATGGACGATTCAACCATTTAATACATTTTTGATGAACTCTGTTATTGTCACCGCGCTGTCAACGATCGGACAGCTCATCTCTTCATCACTTGTTGCCTATGGATTTGCAAGATTTACTTTCAAGGGGCGAGATTTTCTATTTATGGTATTACTTGCAACGATGATGATTCCATGGGAAGTAACAATGATTCCTTTATATATGGAATTCAATTATTTAGGTTGGATAAATACGTTAAAACCATTAATTGTCCCCTCCTTTTTTGGTGCCCCATTTTTTATCTTTCTGTTGAGGCAATTTATTATGACGATTCCGAAAGAGCTAGATGAAGCGGCTAAAATCGATGGTGCCAATCACTTCCAGATTTATTCAAGAATTTGCATGCCAATAATGGTTCCTCCATTGATTCTAGTTGCTGTTTTTCAAATCCTTGGGAGTTGGAACGATTACCTTGGACCGTTAATCTTCTTAAACGATCAAAGTAAATACACGTTAACGCTTGGTTTATCACAATTTAGAGGGATGTTTGGGGTCGACATGGAGTCGATTATGGCTGTGACATTCTTAATATGTTTACCACCACTCATTCTTTTCTTTATCGCTCAAAGGTATATCGTTGAAGAAGTGATGGATTCAGGGTTAAAGGGGTAGGGAAGTGATTTACGGAATAGTTCCAATTGAAGAGATGGAAATTAATCAATAAGGGGTGGATAAGGAATGACACATCTGGATAATGAATTTTTGAGGGATTTAGACAATTTGAACACTCTTCACCGGAATCGAATGGAGGCAAGAACCTACTTTATTCCGTTTCCCGATGAACAATCGGCATTCGTTACAAAGCGTAAGACTTCACCATGGTTTCGTTTGTTAAATGGGACATGGAAGTTTCATTATACGGATACTCCACAACAAGCACCTAAGCAATTTTTTCTTGATGATTTTAAATGTGCGGATTGGCATGATATTCAAATCCCTGGCAATTGGCAGCTGCAAGGATATGGAAGGCCTCATTACACCGATCTCTATTATCCGTTTCCTTTAGACCCTCCACATATCCCAACGGTGAATCCGACTGGCTGTTACCGTCGCGAATTTTACATTCCGTCTAACTGGGGAGATCGAAAGACATCGTTAAAATTTGAAGGTGTCGACAGTGCCTTTCATATTTGGATCAACGGGCATTTCGTAGGCTATAGTCAAGGAAGTCGTTTAACCTCAGAATTTGAAATTACGCCCTATATTCGAACAGGAAAAAACAATATTTCCGTTAGGGCTTATCAATGGTGTGATGGAACATATATTGAAGACCAGGATATGTGGTGGCTAAGTGGGATTTTTCGTGATGTTTATTTAGTCTCTCAAGCTCCAGTTCATATACAAGATTTTGATATTCAAACAAAATTAGATCAAAATTACCATAATGCAACGTTGAGCCTCGGTATGGTATTAAAAAATGAAACGGATAAACTACAGGAAAATATGAGTATAGTACTTAAACTTTTCGATAGTGATGGTCACCTAATGCTGGACCCTTTCATTAATAAAGAATTGACAATAGCCGCAAAAGGCGAACAAAATTTCAGCGCTGTAATCCCAGTAAAGAACCCGGAAAAGTGGTCAGCGGAAAGACCCTGTTTATACCATCTACACATCGTTTTAAAAGATGAAAGTAGTCAAGTAGTAGAAGTTATTCCGTACCGAATTGGGTTTCGGACCATTGAGGTGAAGAACGGATACATCCTTGTGAATGGTTCCCCGGTTATGTTTAAAGGAGTTAATAGACATGACCACCATCCAGATCTAGGGCGTTCCGTTCCATATGAAGTGATGAGACAAGATATTATCATGATGAAAAAGCATAATATTAATGCAGTCCGGACGTCACATTATCCAAACGACCCTCGCTTTTACGATTTATGTGATCAATACGGTTTATATGTGATTAACGAGGCTGATTTAGAATGTCATGGCTTTGAGTTAGTCGGAAATATTGACCAGCTTTCTACAGATTCTGAATGGAAAAAGGCTTATGTAGATCGGATTGAAAGGATGGTACAGCGAGATAAGAATCACCCGTCTATTATTATGTGGTCTTTAGGAAACGAGTCAGGATTCGGTGGGAATTTTGAAGCAATGGCGGCGAGATGCCGTGAACTGGATGGCACACGTCTTATTCATTATGAAGGGGATAGTGAAACAAAGGTCACGGATATATTTAGTACGATGTATTCCTCTGTCGAAAAAGTGATTGGGTTTGCGGAAGAGGAAAACTGGGAGAAACCTCATATTCTTTGCGAATTCGCACATGCAATGGGGAACGGACCTGGAGGATTAAAAGAATATTGGGATGCATTTTACAGCTACAAGCGTCTTCATGGCGGATTTGTATGGGAGTGGGTTGATCACGGAATCCGCCAACACACTGCCGACGGAAAAGAGTATTATGCGTATGGCGGGGACTATGGAGATACCCCGAACAACGGAAACTTTGTAATTGACGGATTAGTTCGTCCAGATCGTACACCATCTCCAGGTCTAATTGAATATAAAAAAATAATCGAACCCGTTGCTGTGGAGGAAGTAGATCTAAAAATAGGATCAATCAGAGTTGAAAATCGTTATGATTTTCTTTCACTCGATCATTTAGATGTGTCATGGAACATTGTAGCTGATGGTAAAGTGTTGCAGGGAGGGAATCTTGCTCTACCATGTATTAAGGCCGGACAAAATGAAGACATTTCTATTCCTTATAGAAAGATTTGCAATCCAACCAACGATACAGATTACTGGTTAACAATTTCGTTCACATTAGCTTCTAGTACAGCTTGGGCTAAAAAGGGTCATGAAGTGGCATGGGCACAGTTTGAATTGCCTGTTGAAGTATTATCAAAGCAATTACATCCTATTTCTATGAGCCTTTTGTCAGTTAAGGAAACTGACAACACTTATGTTGTCGAAGATGCCGATTTTGAAGTTACGTTTAATAAAGTGAATGGTCTGATTGATTCATGGGTATTCGAAGGGAGACCATTTATTCAAAGAGGACCTATACTCAATTTTTGGCGTGCACCAATTGACAATGATATGTATGTTGTCGAGGAATATAAAAAAGCATATTTGAACAAACTGCAGCACCGAGTAACGGGGATGAAATTTAGACAGGTCGATGACTTTAAAGTACAAATTCATGTCTATGTCCGAGTTGCACCACCTGTTTATAATTGGGCTTTTGAATGTAGTTATACGTATACCATTTACGGAAGCGGTGATATTGTTATAAATACTCATGGAAAGCCAGTTGGTGACGTGCCAAAAACGTTACCAAAAATCGGACTGCAGTTAGAAATGCCGCAAGACTTCGAGTGTGTTAAATGGTATGGCCGGGGACCGGGAGAATCGTATAGTGATAGTAAACTAGCCAATCGTTTTGGGATATTCCGTAAACAAGTGCGTGACTTGTATACGCAATACGTTTATCCACAAGAAAACGGAAATCGCACTGATGTAAAATGGGTTTCACTCACAGATCAACGTGGTCTAGGTCTTCTGGCGGTCGGAATGCCTCATCTTGATTTTAGTGCACACCTGCATACAATGGATGATCTGGAGACTGCAAATCATACATGTGATTTAGTACAACGTGATTTTATTACATTAAACCTTGATTATCGACAAAACGGTCTCGGCAGCGGTAGTTGTGGACCGAGACAACTCCCATCATATGAACTAAGGCCAGATGAATTCGATTTTACAATTCGACTAAAACCATTTTATTCGGATGAATCGTCTGAAATAGAGATAAGTAAAGATAGCCGTTTCTTTCAAAAAAAAGACGAACAATCAGGAGAAAAACTTTATGAACTTCAACCTTAATGAAGTTCCGTTTAGCCGATATGGTTCCTATATTGTAATCTCACCCTTGCATTCCAAAGATAAAAATAAAGACTTGTACATTCGTAATATTCGTGGAGGCGATAACGACTTAGGTGCTGTATTTCGTATTGAGTTGGTGTATAAAGGAAAACGGGTTCCTTATAAAGTAACGGCAACACCCACCTTGTTAAGGCTTGATGCCGAAGAAGGGTATATGGAGCTGTGTATTTATGAACCACAGTTTTTAAGAGTGAGAGGTAAAGGAGTCGGATTACGTTTATCAGCGAACACTGGTGCATATGACTATGCAATGCCTGTTCAAAACGGAAGATGGGAAGTAAATAGCTTCGAACAGGAAATAAGGTACATGGTCACACCGTTAAAAGGATTGTTGAATGTTGATGCACCTTGGGTAGAACAAAAATGTGAACATATTATTTTGGATTTGTTACCAGGTGAAGAAACGGGCGAAATGGAATGTGCAATTGAAGAGTTCCATACTGTTTGGACTAAACAAAACTATGAAACTGATTTTGAAACTTGTCATCGATTGGTAGATGAGGAGTACCAGAAATGGATGAGTAACACTTTACAAGTAGCAGATCAATACATGAAAGGTAAAGAGTTGGCTGCTTATATTACCTGGTCCTGTGTAGTTAATCCCGAAGGTTATCTTTCTCGTCCTGCGATGTATATGTCTAAAAACTGGATGACCAATATATGGAGCTGGGATCATTGTTTTAACGCGATGGCTCTTGTCAAAAGTAACCCTGAATTAGCATGGGATCAATTTATGATCTTTTTCGATAAACAAGATGAAAGCGGAGTCCTACCCGATTTTATGAATGATCGATTTGCACTGTGGAATTGTTGTAAACCACCTATTCATGGATGGACATTACGATGGATGATGGAACGAACGGATTATATTACTAAAGAACGACTAAAAGAAGTTTATGAACCGTTAATAAGATGGACCGAGTGGTGGTTTGATCATCGTGACGATGATAATGATGGAGTGCCGCAATATAATCATGGTAATGATAGTGGGTGGGATAACAGCACAGTGTTTCAAGTCGGTTCACCAGTTGAAAGTCCCGATCTATGTGCATTTCTCATTATGCAGATGGACGTCCTTTCCGATATCGCTGCACAATTAGGTTTACAAGAAGACGAAAAAAAATGGCTAGCGCGCGCAAATGAAACATTAGATAGAATGATCGATCACTGCTGGGATTACGATCAGTTTAAAGCTTCGCGTTCAGGTTGTCATACCATGTTTGAGTCAAAGAGTCTTGTCCTATTTATGCCAATTATACTTGGAAAAAGACTTCCCGAATCCATTCTTTCTCATCTTATTAAAGGGTTAAAAGAGAATGGTAGGTTTTTTACAAAACATGGCTTAGCTACTGAGAGTATAAACAGCCAATATTATTGTGAGGACGGCTATTGGCGTGGCCCGATATGGGCACCGACTACAATGCTAATTCATGAAGGTTTGAATTCATCTGGGGAAAATGTATTTGCAACAGATGTTGCAAGAAGATTTTGCAATATGGCGGCAAAAAGCGGGATGGCTGAGAATTTTAATGCATTAACGGGGAAAGGGCTTCGTGATCGAGCCTTTACATGGACCTCAAGTGTGTTTCTAGTTTTAGCTAATGAGTTGTTTGCAGAAAACTCGGGGAAATAAAAATTCCTTGGGTTTTTATATAATATAGTGAAAATGAGGGGTGAATCATAAATGGGAATGAATGGTGCCTTAGGAGGTTTTTATCGTGTTTGTGAATGGACAATGAAATTAGTCTACGTGAATGTTTTATGGATTGCCTTCACATTGTTAGGGTTTATAGCTTTAGGGATCATGCCATCTACCACTTCTTTATATGCGATAGTACGCAAATGGATTATGGGTGAAATGGATATCCCTATTTTCAAGACCTTTTGGAAAACATTCCGAACTGATTTTATAAAGGCTAACCTAATTGGATTTATATTGCTTGTAATTGGTATTATTCTATATGTTGATATATTATTTTTTAAATCCTCTGTGGGGATCGTTTACGAAGTATTATTGGTTTTATTACTCGGTTTAGGATTGTTATATTTAATTACATTAATGTACATTTTTCCTGTTTTTGTCCATTATCGATTAACTATGATTCAATATTTTAAAATTGCTCTTGTCATTGGAATATCTAATCTGCAAACTACTCTAATGATGGTTGTTGGTATAGGGATTTTATATATTTTATTTTGCTTTCTCCCAGGACTGGTTTTTCTTTTTAGTGGTGTGCTATTAAGTTTTACTTTTATGTGGTTTGCCTTTAAAACGTTTACTAAAATAGACCGCCTTAAACAGTTAGTTAGTTAGAAATGATTAAGAATAAATAGAACAAAACCCTGTTCAGTTAGGGTTTTGTTTTTAGGTTAGTAGAACCTCTTTCCTTACAACCAGCGTAGAAATCACAAGCTACGGCGCATTCAATAGACGTTTGTTTCATGTTCTCTTTTTCCCACAGACACCATACGTTAATAACAAATGGAAATTATGGGAGGAGAACTATGGCATACGAGAAAATTTCGGTTTGGCAAGAGCATCACTTTTGGCTTGAGATACTAGAAGACCATGCTCATTTTATCCATGACTATTTGTCAGCCTTTGAGAAAAAATTTGTCGATACGGCATTGCAATACATCAAAGCATTTAATAAATTAAGACAGCACTTATGTACCATTAACCAGAGCCTTTCAGAAGACTCCGCTGAAATGATTCAGTTAGCTAAACAAATTAATCCAGTAGCCTTGGGCTATTATCAATTTGAAGGACAATTACAACGTTTACGAATTGTTAATAGAGTAAACTTAAATCTATCTCCTTCTTATTTAAACGGGACGTTAAGTGAGAACCAGGAATACCTTCGTCAATTATCCTTTTACATGCAAGGAAAAGAACCTCCAATCCTACCACTCGTTGACTTATTAGATCTATGGTTGGAGGATCAATTAGGCCATTCTGCTTTATTAATACAAATATTAGATGCAGTAGAACTTCCACTACTCCAACAAGCAGAACATTTCAAGAACGTGTTTTCTGCGCATATAATCAAAAATGATGCGATCAAAGGTTATTTGCGTTTTATTAAACCCGGGTTCTCTGTGCAAAATCACTTTGCCAAAGAAGTTGCTGAATCTGTGTTGGGTCTAAATCAACTCGTTTTAAAAGTGCTCAAGCTTTATGTCGACGATGAGGTATTAAACCAAGCTACATTACGTTTTATCGAACACCATTTTCCTGAAGCCTGTTACTTTCTACGAAAATTAACCTATTATACTCCAGATCTAAATATACCTCCATGCTCACTTAGCAAACCTTCTTTTAGAAAATCCATGGTCGATTCTAAAGAAACAAGTCATAAAGATTAGTTTTTTTGAATTTTTAGGACAACACCCTATACCTTTCTCCTTACCTTTGAATTTACTAGTTATATAAGAGGATCGATATAATAGGTGAGGAGAATATGAGTATGAGTATGTCAGATTTGCAACTGTTTCCATCTAAAATTAGTGGAACAAAAAAGGACAGGAAAGAGATCCCAAAGAGTGTAGAAATGGTAAAGGCTTCCCGGATGTGGGACCTTGGATACAAGGGCAGAGGTGTTGTTGTGGCTGTATTAGATACCGGTTGTCAACATACACACCCCGATTTACGAGAACGAGTGATTGATGGACGGAATTTCACATCAGATTACAATGGGAACCCAAAAATATTTTTGGATAATCATTATCACGGAACTCATGTGTCAGGAACAATTGCTGCAAGTTTAAACGGTACAGGTGTTGTTGGTGTAGCACCAGAGGCAAGTTTACTTATATTAAAAGTTATCAGGGGAAATGGAACAAGTTCGTATGAAAGTGTAATTAAAGGAATTAAATACGCAACTGATTGGAGAGGGCCAGAAGGTGAACGAGTGAGGGTCATCTCTCTTTCTCTTGGTGGAGGTATTGACGATCCAAGACTGCATCGTGTTATTAAACGAGCGGTGGAAAATGATATACTCGTCGTCTGTGCCGCAGGAAACCTTGGAGATGGAAAAGGCTACACATTTGAGAGAACTTATCCGAGCTATTATCCCGAGGTTGTTTGTGTCGGTGCAGTGACAGAAGATAAGAAGCCGGCGGGTTTCACGAATACAAACGATGAAATTGATTTAGTAGCACCAGGAGTAAACATTCTTTCAACATACACAGATAATAAATACGCTGTACTAACAGGTACTTCAATGGCAACACCTCATGTGTCAGGGGCAGCCGCTCTACTTATCGAAGGGTATGAAACCAAACTAAAGCGAACCCTAACTGAACCTGAGATTTATAGGTTACTTGTAAACAATACCGAAAATCTTAGTTACAATCGAAATTCTGTTGGTTCGGGTTTATTAGACTTATCAAAAGGAATTACAAAAAAGAAGCAGAACTAGTAGTATACAGAGGAAACCCTATAGGCTAGCCCGTGTTGCTGGCCTTTTATATTATAAGTTTATATGTTCCTGCATATGGATTGGGAACCGAATCAGGGAGGGAAAAATGTCAAAATCAATCGCAGTTGCCGTTATACATGGTGCTGGTATCCAAAGGGACGACTTCGCAGAAATTTTAATTGAAAACCTGCAGAAATCCTTAAAAAAACGATTGGAAAAAGAGGATTACCAATATACAGGCGAAGAGTTTATTTTCCAACCCGTTTATTGGGGAAAAGTGTTCAATGCTCGAGAAAGCGAACTCTGGGAGAACATGCAAAAAGGGGGAAACCTTGACTTTAAACGATTAAGAAAGTTTTTTATTGAATTTCTTGGTGATGCCGTTGCTTATCAGCCAACGAAAAAGGGTTATCAAAATTACGAACGAGTCCATGAAATTTATAATAAGACATTGAAAGAACTTAGCCAAAAAGCTGGTGAAAAGGCACCTTTAGCTGTAATTGGACATAGTCTTGGCTCTGTTATTACAAGCAACTTTTTCTATGATTTACAAGAACGCCCTAACCAGATGAGGTACTTAACTGAGATGCTAGAGAATGCTACACCACTTGAACGTGGTGATACCCTTGCTCAGTTTATATCATTAGGCTCTCCATTGGCGCTATGGAGTTTGCGCTATGCTTCCTTCGACCGTCCCATTCAGGTCCCGGCACCAGAGTTTTCAAATGTTTATCCGAATGGTAAGGGCTCTTGGATTAATATTTATGATCGTGATGATATTTTAGCTTTCCCAATGCGAACGTTAAGTGATGCATATGAATCGGCTGTTAAAGAAGATATAGAAATGAATGTTGGCAACGTGTTAACGAGCTGGAATCCGGCCTCTCATCTTGGGTACGTTAAGGACAAAGATATTCTCGACCTCCTGACAGATCAACTTATACAACTCTGGTCATCCGTCAATGATCTCTAACCAATTGAGGTGATAGACTAGCATTGAGTGAAATTGTATTCTTTTTAATTTACGAGAATACCTTTTATAATGGACATAACTTGGAAGGAGTGGTAAAGATGATTCATACAATTCAAGATACAACAACATTACATAACGGTGTAAAAATGCCATGGTTAGGCTTCGGTGTTTTTAAGGTAGATGAAGGAACAGAAGTTATTCAATCAGTTAAGTGGGCACTTGAGGCAGGTTATAAAAGCATTGACACAGCAGCAATCTACAAAAATGAAGAGGGTAGCAATGGAAAAATTGTATAAGGAAGGTAAGGTTAAAGCAATTGGTGTTAGTAATTTTCAAATTCATCACCTGAAGGATTTAATGAATAACGCTCAAATTAAGCCTATGGTCAATCAAGTTGAATTTCATCCGAGCCTGACTCAGAAAGAACTCCTCGCATTCTGTAAGGAGGAACACATCCAATTAGAAGCATGGTCACCATTAATGCACGGCAAGCTCCTTGACCATACGATTCTAAAAAAGATTGGAAATAAGTACGGCAAATCACCGGCCCAAGTCATTTTACGTTGGGACCTTCAAAACGGAGTGGTGACCATTCCAAAGTCAGTAAACGAGGCACGTATTAAAGAAAACGCTAACCTTTTTGACTTTGAGTTATCAGAAGAAGAAATGTCGATAATTAATGCTTTGAATCAGGACGAACGATTTGGACCTGATCCGGATAACTTTGATTTCTAATGACTGATTTTCATGTAGAAATAATAAGAAAGGTCGTTTTCGATGATTCATATCTTAATTGCTGATGATGATGCTCATATACGTGAACTTTTAAGGCATTACCTTCAAGAAGAGGGCTATATTATATTTGAGGCAACTGATGGGGTGGAGGCTTCATCTTGCCTTGCAAAACACCAGATTCATTTAGCAGTTGTAGATATTATGATGCCTAATAAAGACGGCTATCAGCTATGTGAAGAGATTAGAAAGTATTATGATTTTCCGATCATCCTATTAACAGCCAAGGACCAGCTTAAGGATAAGGAAAAAGGGTTCTCGCTTGGAACCGATGATTATGTAACCAAACCATTCGAACCAAAAGAACTATTGTTTCGAATTAAAGCATTACTTCGTAGATTCCAAATGGTAAATGCGGACACAATAAAGATAAATGAAACGGTTATTGATCGAAAAAGCTATGAAGTTCATTGTAATGGAAGCCTTCTGTTGCTTCCAATGAAAGAGTTTGAATTATTGTCTCAACTCGCGAGTTATCCAGATCGGATTTTCACTCGTGAAGAGCTTATCGTACTCATCTGGGGATCTGATTATCATGGTGATGATCGTACGGTAGATGTACATATTAAAAGATTGCGTGAACGCTTTTCTAAACGTACCGATGATTTTTCGATCAAAACGGTTCGAGGAATTGGTTATAAATTGGAGGCTGCAGAGCGGTGAAAACTCTTTATTTACGTATCGTTATGACGACGATTCTAGTAATGTTCGTAAGCAGCATCATTGCCTTTATCCTTTCGAATGCCTATTATCAATACAGTTTAAAACCATATAATGACAAGAAAATAACTGAGATGACTGAAGATATAGTGACCTTTTACGAAAATAATCCTGAAATTAATTTAAAAGGTTATTTAGAAAATACCGCTGAACTCGGTTATCAGATTTATCTTGTTGATAATCAAGGAAGGGACGCTTTTTATGGTGGGGAATTTGGAAATAAAGAGATCCACCCAAAAGTTGTACAGGATGTTCTAGGTGGACAAACCTACCACGGGATTGCTGAATTTCCGTCAAAAGTCTTTATTACCGGCTTTTTCGATAATCAGCTCATAAATACAATTGGGATGCCAATAAACGTTGGCGGGGAGTCTTATGCATTATTTGTACGGCCAAATATTGAACTCCAATTTAGTGAAATGCGAATCTTTTTCTCAATCCTTCTTTTACTAACGATTTTATTAAGCATTTTGCTTGTGCTAATCAGCACTCGTTACATTGTAAAACCAATTGTAAAGCTTACGGAAGCGACTAAAAAAATTGCAGAAGGGAAGTATTTAATTCATCTGAATGTGAAACGCCGCGATGAGATTGGAAAGCTTGCTAGCCATTTTTCACAAATGGCGAAAAATATAGCGCAGCTTGAAGAAATGCGTCAAGAATTCGTTTCAAACGTTTCTCATGAAATACAATCTCCTCTGGCGTCGATCCAAGGATTTTCCCAGACGTTGCAAACAGAAAAATTATCTCCGGAGCAACGGGATCATTATTTATCCATTATTGAGTATGAAAGCAGACGGATGTCACTGTTAAGCAAACAACTGTTAACGCTTGCTTCACTTGATAAAGAGGAGGATATACTGGAGAAAAGCTCATTCGATGTGGCTGAACAAATTAAACAAGTGTTCGTTATGACGGAATGGAGTTGGAGAGACAAAGATCTCGCAATTGAGATGGATCTGCCTTCTACCTTCATTTATGCGGATCAGAAGTTACTCCACCAAGTATGGACAAACCTTCTGACAAATAGCATTAAATTCACGGATAATGGTGGGTCCATTTCAATTCATCTCCGTAAAGATGAGAAAGAGTTCCGGGTTACGTTTAAGGATAATGGAATGGGCATTTCGCAACAAGACCTTCCCAATATTTTTACCCGCTTCTATAAAGCAGACAAATCCAGAAATCGAAAAGAAGGAAGTAGCGGATTAGGACTGGCAATTACTAAAAAAATTGTAGAGATGCACGATGGGCAGATTCATGTTGAAAGTCAATTAGGTGTTGGAACCACTTTCCATATTCATCTTCCTAGAATGTAACGTCCCGATCAAATCACTTTAATAATAAAATAAATAGGGATGTTTTTATTAAACATCCCTCCCTAATCTTATTACGGGCTTCATATAGTATCCAATAATGTTTTAACCCGGCTACTATTTTACTGGTTCATAAAACTTTGATAAAGAAAACCCTCGTCCAAGGATTTCAGAAGCATTGAGAAATACAACAAAGGAATCAGGTTCTTGCTCCTTCAGAACCTTTTTCAAATAAATGGCTTCCTGTTGTTCAACAACACAAAGTATCATTGTTTTTTCCTTGTTAGCATAGCCACCGATTGAGCGTATTTTTGTAAGTCCTCGATCAATTTCATCTTTAATTATCGTCTGAATGAGATCTTCCTTTTCAGTAATAATGAGGACAAGTTTCGATGGCGAGGTTTGTAACTGGACAAAATCAATCACTTTACTTGTAACATAAATCGACATCATCGCATATAAAGCAAGCTCTAGGTTAAAGACGATTGCGGAGCTGACAACAACAAGTCCATCTACGATTAACTGGGAAAATCCGCTGGATAAGCCTGTGTACTTTTTTAAAAGCTGTCCAATCATGGCTGTCCCACCAGTCGAGCCCTTTCCTCGATAAACAATCCCAAGTCCTACCCCTAATAGTATCCCTCCATAAATAGCAGCTAGTAAAGGGTTATCAATTTTGGAAGGAATATCAGCACTGAGCCAGATCGTGAATGGTACAAAAAAGGTTCCTACTAAAGTCTTTAAACTGAAATCTTTGCCGAGGAGAACAACCCCAACAATAAATAGTGGTATGTTTATAACCCATTGTGTATATGCGGGATTGAACTGATATAACTCATATAAGATGGTACTTATACCTGAAACGCCGCCTGCAGCAAGCTTAGCTGGCAATAGAAAGATATTAAATGATAAACCAATTAGTGCAGAACCGATAATAATTGAAAAGTATTCAATAAATAACTTTGTATGGTGTGAAGATCGCGTCATTTGTAATCCCTATCCTTTCTTTATTGAGACTTTACTATACTAACATAAGCTTCAACAAAATATGAACGACTCTCTTAGCTAAGTATAAAGAGTACTTATGAAAAATGTCATTAAGTTCATTAGAAGGTCCTGTTCCCAATTGAACCGGACCTTCTAATAGACTTACCGTTGTTTATCCGCTACTGTTATACTCCCCTTTAAATAATTTGTAATCCTTCGTTCATGTTCGGTTCATATTTCAATTGTAGACTCTAATTATTAAGAAGAATTGGAGGCAATAAGATGAATATCGCTTGGAAGGAAATCAAAAAAAATAAAGTGCGTTTTATGATTTTAGGATCGATCATATTTTTAGTTAGTTTTTTAACATTTATTATTTCAGGGCTATCGAATGGCTTATCTCAAGATAATGCAGCACTAATTAAAGATCTGCCAGATGGTCATATTTATATGAATTCAGACGCAGAAGAAACGTATAATGCATCTAAAATTGATGAAAACCTTCAATCGAAAATTTTAGGTGATAATAAAGAAGCAACAGCTTTTTCAATACAAATGGGCTTTGTAACCGATAACAGTGATACACAACATAGTGTTGCCTTTGTAACATCTACTGGGTCAAATTTGTTTGAAAACGTTGGTAAAGGAGAGGTGATCGTAGACAGCTCATTAAAAGAAGAAGGTATAAAGGTTGGAGATAAGTTAACGAACAATCAATTTAGTGGTGCATTTATAGTAAAAGGTTTTGTAGACAAAAAGACATTTAGTCACGCACCAGTTGCTTATATCAATACGGAAAATTACAAAGAGATTTACAGAGTGAGTGAGATGCAATTACTTTTTATCCCCGGTGAAGATAAGGCTCAATCATTTTCAGGGCTACAGTCTTTTTCTAATAAAAAGTTTCTGAATACAATACCAAGTTACAGCGCGGAACAACTATCATTAAATATGATTACATGGTTTTTGGTTGTCATTAGCGGGATGTTATTTGCAATATTCTTCTACATGATGAATGTTCAAAAAATTGGATTGTATGGAATATTAAAAGCCATCGGATTTAAAACCATTTCCTTATTTGTGATGATGTGGTACCAAATGATTTTCATTACCTTAATCGCTCTTGGAATATCTGCTGCATTAAGTCAAGGCTTTGCAGTTATAGCTCCTAAAGGATTACCTTTTGATTTAACTACTGAGGCAAGTATTCAATTGACATTCATTTTTATAACGATAGGATTTGTTGGAGCTACACTTTCAGGTATTCAAATTAAGAAGGTTGAACCATTACAAGCGATTCAGCAAGGAGTGGTTTAGTATGTCATTATTTCAAATTGTTGAGGTTAAAAAGACATTTAAGAACGGGGAAGTGGATGAGCAAGTTCTAAAAGGTATTAATCTGACACTGAAGGAAGGAGAAATAACAGCATTAGTAGGTGCATCAGGGTCTGGCAAAAGTACGATTCTTACGATATCAGCGGGACTTCAACGTGCATCGGAGGGTCGACTTGTTTTCGAAGGTAAAAATCTAAATGAAATGAATCAAGAACAAATTAGAAAAATTAGAGCAAGGCAGTTTGGTTTCATTTTTCAATCCTCTCATCTTGTTCCCTTTCTTACTGTTCAAGACCAGCTCATGGTAATGCTTAACGTTTCTGAAACAAAACTTAAAAAACATGAACAAAAAGAAGAAGTAGAAAAATTGCTCAAAATAGTAGATATGTATCACCGAAAAGAGGCTTATCCACCTTCTTTATCAGGAGGAGAAAAGCAAAGAGTAGCTATTGCTAGAGCGTTAATACACAAACCGAAAATATTGTTTGCAGATGAGCCAACTGCAAGCTTAGACTCACGCAGAACGAAGGATGTGATGACGTTAATTAGAGAACTAACAAGAACAATGGATATCACAACGCTGATGGTAACCCATGATGAAGAAATGCTTTCATATGCTGATCAAATCGTAACAATGAAAGATGGTTTAATTCAGTAGATTTAGTGTATAAGAGAGTGATAATGTGGATAAAATGTAAACACTTATTTTTATGGAAGGTAAACGTGAGAAAATGTGTTATACTACAAACTGATTATCGTTCATTTATTACAATATCTTGAATAAAGGAGAAGATTAAATGGTTTTATTAACAAACACTACTCACATTCATATAACTTCGTGGGTAATAACAATTCTATTATTCTTAATCGCATTTGGAAAACCATCAAAAGGGGTTCATATGGTACTTCGTCTGTTCTATGTCCTCGTTTTCATTACGGGAATCGCGCTGTTTATTACTTACAACGGTATGAATCCGGCATTATACGGTATTAAAATGGTGGCTGGAATAATTACGATTGGTCTAATGGAGGTAACACTTGTTCGTAAAAAGAAAGGAAAAGGAACGGGCGGTATCTTAATTAGTGCAATTGTTCTTCTTATCATTACAATTTATTTAGGGTTTGATTTACCAGTCGGATTCTAAACAAATATAATCTCCCTGTTTCATTCACTCATTACCTATAACCGGGATACTGCCACAGCATAATCTTACTGTGGCAGTTTTTTTACACGTTAAGAAAGTATAAAAATACTTTCTTAACGTGTAAAAAATACAGTTGTATTTATTCAGTTTGAAAGATAAAGGGTGTCAGTTCAAACCGCATCCCGAGTTTGTTAAAGTCAAAGTTCATTACTCAATCAAATAGGTGGTTAAAGGACAAACTCATAATTTCGTACTTTGCAACAAGGGCAATATATCACTTTTAAAAAAGGTGTTTTTATTGACAAAATATTTATTTGTGCTATAATTGATTGCTAACATATTTATGTGTATAATAAGATTCTCCTGGCCGGGGGAATCTTATTTTTTTGTGTGGGAGGATAATTGTATGAAGCAAAATGAGTCCAGTTTAACTTCCTTAATATCAGCTTTTGGTCGAGCCTATCACAGTAAATATGACACACCAAAAATTTACGATGATTTTATTGCAAAAGATCTAATTTCCCAAAAAGAGTTTTCAGACATCAGAGAGAATATGGTTCAAGGAATACATTTTTTCAACAAAGATATTGCTCAAAGGTTTCAAGATGATCCAGATGAAGTTTTAAAATGGATTACACAAGTCCAGCTTTCTCCAACGCCCTTAGGACGTGCTGCGTATTGCGAAAAAGTATTACTTAATGAAGTTATGTTAGGATTAAAACAGTATGTCATACTTGGAGCTGGGTTAGATACCTTTTGTTTCCGACATCCAGAATTGAAAAACAGCTTAGAAATATTTGAAATTGATTATCCAGCTACACAGGAATTTAAAAAGAAAAGGTTGGATAATGCTAATTTTAAAATTCCGAGTAATCTTCATTTTATTTCGATGGACTTCACCAAAAAGTTTTCTTATCCAAATCTAATAGATAAAGGGTTTGATAACAAAAAAACTTTCTTTAGCCTTTTGGGTGTTTCTTATTATTTAACTAAAGAGGAAAATTCAAGCTTGATAAATAATTTATTTGCCAAAGTCCCATCAGGAAGTTCTATAGTTTTGGATTATGCAGACGAGAAACTCTTTGAAGAAAAAGGAATGTCTAATAGAGTTGAAAATATGGTGAAAATGGCTTCAGCAAGTGGAGAACCAATGAAATCGTGTTTCACTTATTATGAAATCGAGAATATGTTAGAAAAATCAGGCTTACTAATTTATGAACATTTATCACCAGCTACGATAAATGACCTTTTCTTTAGTAATCGGACGGATTATTTGTCTGCATTCGAAGCAATTCATTATATCCATGCTATAAAAAAATAATGTTTCAGTTAATAACAAACTTGCCTCTCAATCTATCGCTAAGGATTGGGAGGTTGTTTATTATTTTTGCTTAGCTTATACGAATCGTTAGGTTACAAAAAAATATTCGTGGCTTTCATTACCATTATTATTTTTAGACTAAAACGTTTTAGGTTTGTAATTCTTTACCAAGATACCATATCAATACCTTGATGATCCAAGATTTATTATAGGAAGAGAAATGGTGTGATTTGATAGAAAGAGAAGAGTTAGAAGTCGAAGTGACAAAGAAGCGGAAATCAATATGAGATTATCCATCGTTTGAACTGACAAAATGTTAAGACTCACTATACATGGGACAAGAATAATAACAATCCTTGATCACTAACGGTTGAAGGTTTTTAATTGAACAATACGAGCTAATATCAGCTTTTTGTTTATTCAAGAAAAGAGCGCATTTATTTAGTAAAGAATGCGCTCTTTTGTATTGGGCCATATAGTTGAACATCAAGAGAGAAACGAATAGAAAAAAAGTGAAGTTAAATTTACGATTGTGTTTTTAAATGTAACGGCAATAATAATGCAATCATTGAACATTCTAATCCTCTTATATACTCTTTTACAAAATATTATTCCTGTACTAAGTTATAAAAAAATTAGGTGATCGGAATGGACCAAACTTTTTACATAGTATAGTTTTTTGACTACATGAGACCACTGACATACTGTTGTCAGGTTTAGTCGTTTATAATAGCTATAGGAACAGCAGCTAGAAATTACCCGGCGACCCAAATAATTGAACTAGATAAATTCTTGATTAAACTATATTTTTTACTCGTTGATTGTTAATTTGTAAAGGTAAAACTATTATCCTTGGCTTTTCGATGATCTGTTTGGAAAAACTGATTAATTGCTATCAAAAAAGCTTTTGCACTTGCCTTGATGATATCCGTATCCATCCCTCGACCTGAATAGGATTGATCATCTTTTTTGACTTTTACAATCACTTCTCCTATCGCATCTTTCTCGATATTTTTCGAGCGAATGGAATAATCCTGCAGCTGGAATTGAGTACCAATTAACCGTTCAATTCCATTATAAAGAGCATCAATGACACCATTTCCTCGTATAGTCGTACGTGAAGGGTTTTGTTTTTCATCGATAAGCTCAATCGTTACCTCGGTTTGTTCATCTGGATAAGAAATCACTAAGTCTGATAGTTCATATCGGGTCTTATGATTAATAAATTCTTGATTGATTAGTTTATGAATATCGTCATCAATCACATATTTCTTTTGATCAATCACATTTTTAAAGTTTTCAAAAGCATTCGCAAGTTCTTCTTGAGTTAAATCATAACCCAAGTACTCTATCTTCTTTTTAAGAGCATGTCGTCCGGAATGTTTTCCAAGCACAATGGTACTTGAGGAAACACCAACCGTTTCCGGTCTAATGATTTCATATGTTGACGACTCTTTTAATACGCCATCCTGATGAATGCCAGATTCATGTGAAAAAGCATGATCACCAACAATGGCTTTATTTGGTTGAACCATCATACCAGTATACTGACTTACAAGTCTGCTTGTATGATAGATTTCATTCAACACCAAGTTCGATTTTGCTTGATAGATATCCTGTTTTGTTTCAAGAGCTAATGCTACTTCCTCAATAGCTGTATTTCCTGCTCTTTCCCCTATACCATTGATGGTTCCCTCAATTTGATCAACACCTGCATAAACAGCAGCCAGTGTATTTGCAGTGGCCATGCCTAGATCATTATGACAGTGGGTACTTAATAAAACATTGTCAATAGAGGGGACATTCTCTCTCACTTTCCTAAACATATCTCCAAATGTTTCAGGAGATGCGTATCCAACTGTGTCTGGTAAATTAATTACAGTTGCACCAGCCTGAATCGCTCGATCAACGACTCGATATATGAAGTCTAGTTCTGTTCTACTTGCATCTTCTAAGGAAAATTCAATCTCCGAAAAATAATTTTTCCCGTATTTAATAGCCATTTCAGCAGCTTCAATCACTTGCTCTTTTGTCATATTTAGTTTATATTTGCGATGTATGGGTGAAGTCGCGAGAACAATATGCAAGCAAGGTGTTGCAGCACCTTTTAATGCTTCTCTTGCGGCTTCAACATCTGTTTTATGAGCTCTTGCTAATACTGCAATACTCGTGTTGCGAACAGCTTTTGATATAGCTTGAACATTGACGATTTCTCCTAGCGATGACGCTGGGAATCCAGCCTCGATTCGATCTACTCCTAATTTCTCAAGCTGCAGTGCGATAGAAACCTTTTCTTCAGTGGTAAGATGGACCCCTGGGGATTGTTCACCATCCCTCAAAGTGGTGTCAAACATATGAATCTTCCTCATCTTCCTTCCTCCTTTAAATTTTCTTGAAATAAAAAAAACTCCATGCCAGACCGCCTGTATATTGATACAAGGGACGACAGGAGTTTATTCCCAACGTGGTACCACCCAATTTCACTTCTTACTCTGCATAAGAAGCCTTAATTCATGCCTTTAACGCAGGTCAGACGGATTTTCTTACTTATTGTTGTTCAGAAAACCAGTTAAAAGGTGAGTCGAGAACAGATTATCCCAATACTCTCAGCATACATATTGGTCTCTGTATGATAATTGCTGCTATCTTAATCCTTCTCATCACTGTTGACTTTATTTTATATAACACCATATCTGCTTTTATAAAAAATGTCAACAAAAACTATTAACTTTTCTGAAATTTAAGTAATGTACGTGTGAGTTCCTGAAAACCGAAAAAACCTCTTATATTTTTTCGATGTAGGGTATTTGGAAACGATTATCATCCTATCCGAGGTACACACAGAAAGTAAAACAAAACCAGACTAGCATTCAAGGTCCGATGTAATTGGTTTATTAATTAAACTCACTCTCATTCTGTATTGTTGATCGGAAGCTTACAGAAGCCACCAAATCTTTCAGTGTAGTACTCTTGGTTGGTGTGATATTTTTTACACGTTAAGAAAGTATAAAAATACTTTCTATAGTATAAGCGCAACTAAGGCGAACGCCAGCGCTAAGGCTTGGCGAACGCCAATTTTTCTTTACTTTAATAAAGTATAAAACAAGGGCCTTTAGGGACTAAGACGATCACCTGCGCTAAGGCTTAGGACCAACTAAGTTTTCTTTAGATTTTAGAGACAGTGAGACTTTTTGACTAGAAACCTTCCATTTCGGGACTACGATTATCGACATCATTCGACCTCTGATGGGAAATAACCCATTTATTCAAGTAACCTTTCAGTAAAAGTTATCCACAGCCGCGGATTTCTCTGTGTACAACATCGATAAAAAACATATTCCATATTGACCATTCGGTCAATATGGAATATAATACAACTGACTACATGGTCAATATAAGGAGGTAATCGGATTGAAAGCAATCGAAATGCATAACCTCACGAAATACTACGGAAAGCATAGGGCTGTTTCCAATCTTAACTTCACCGTCAATGAGGGTGAAGTTTATGGATTTATTGGTCCGAATGGTGCAGGAAAAAGTACGACAATTCGAACATTAGTTAATTTTATTTTCCCAACAGATGGATCTGCAAAAATATTTGGTAAGGATATTATTTCTGAATCGACGGCAATTAAACAGGAAGTTGGCTATCTACCATCTGAGGTCCACTACTATGAGAATATGAAAGTCAAAGAACTGCTAAACTATTCTTCTGGTTTTTATAAAAATAAAGTGAACAAGAAGCGAATCAAGGAACTTTCGGATCGTTTGGAATTAGATCTTAATAAAAAATTTGAGGACTTATCATTTGGAAATCGAAAGAAAGTTGGGATCGTTCAAGCACTATTACACGAACCGCGTCTTCTCATTATGGATGAACCAACTGGTGGCCTTGATCCGTTAATGCAACACACTTTTTTTGATTTGCTCCTTGAAGAGAAGAAGAAGGGGGTTACGATTTTCTTTTCTTCTCATATTTTGAGTGAGGTTCAAAAGATGTGTGATCGAGTCGCCATTATTAAAGAGGGCCAATTAATCGCCAATGATACGATGGAGAACTTGACGAAAAATCAATTCAAAAATGTAACAGTTCTATTGCAGGATCAACAGACCCTTAACCTGTCTCTCGATGGAATTATTCGTCAAGAACAACTCGGTCAAACGTTGAAACTCCTATATCGCGGAGACGTTCATACATTCGTTGATGAAATCAATCGACAGACTTATCGCGATCTGTTAATTGAGGAACCTTCGCTAGATGAGATTTTCATGCACTTTTATGAAAACAGAGAGAATGGGGGAGAAAAGAATGATTTTTAAACAGGAATTCAAATGGAACCTTCGTTCACTATTGATTTGGTCCTTCATTATCGGCGGATTAACTTTTCTGATGATGCAAATTTATCCTGATTTTGCTAAACAGCAAGATAGTATGAAAGCCTTAATGGAAGCCTATCCTGAAGGAATAAAAAAAGCATTTAGTATGGATAAAATAAGTATGGGAACTGTTCTGGGATTTTACGCAATTGAAGGATACATGCTAATCACACTAATAGGTAGTATTTATGTCGTCTTACTGGCAGGTAATATGCTTGCAAAAGAAGAAAGCGAGAAGACAATCGAATTTCTGCTTTCCAAACCGATCTCAAGAACGTCAATGATCTTTCAAAAAATTATTGTAGTGGTGTTAAATATTATTTTATTTAACGTAATCGTATCATTGATTACCCTATCTGGGTTCTTAATGGTCGATGATGGAACGTTTGATCTTAGTACGTATATGCTTATTTCAATCGCACCAATCTTACTGCATCTAACGTTCGCAGCGATCGCCTTTCTATTATCAAGCATCCTTAAAAAAGGGCGTCAAATCCTTTCTGTTACGGTTGGCCTTGTGTTTATCACCTACTTTTTCCAAATTATTGCAAGTGTAGCCGATTCATTAGAGAGCTTAAAATATCTTAGTCCGTTTGCGTATGTAGATGCGGCTGACATTATTATTGATGGATCACTGAAAGGGTTGTATATTATCATTATGGTTGCGGTTATGCTGATTAGTACACTATTTACTTTTATGTATTACCGTAAGAAGGATATTGCAGTGTGAGGCGGGATTTGAATAAATGAACAGCGCATTTGATAAGTTACCAGATGAGAAAAAACAACGTATATTAAACATTTGTTTAGAAGAATTTGCTATGAATGGCTATGAAAACACATCCACTAATCAGATTATCAAGCGAGCAGGAATTTCAAAGGGATTGTTATTTCACTATTTTAAGAATAAAAAAGGGTTATTTATGTATCTTGTAGACCATTCTACTCGTGTTATCTCTGATAATGTCTACAAAAAAATAAGTACTATCGAACAAACTGATTTTTTTGAAAGGATTAAACAGATAACGGTCATTAAAATGAATCTCTGTTTGATATACCCAAATGAGTATCAAATTATAATGAAGGGATTTATAGATACCCCGAAAGATCTTCAAGAAGATATGAATCATCTTTATAAGAAGATTTATGAGGATGTTTATGAGGCGAACGATAAGTACTTGTTTGCGTATTTAAAGGATGAGGATTTACGACCCGGATTGACTAGGAAGTTTGTCCTTGATTATACATTGAATGTAATGGATCAATTAAATCGAAGTCTTCTACAAGCATATAAAGGTAAGGAGCAAGAACTGTTAATAAATCCACAGCCTTTTCTAGATCAACTTAACCAATATTTTGATGTTATTCAGCATGGAGTATACCAATCGTAATTTGAACAATTTACCTAGTACAATAAAATTTTGATGCAGAGAGGCAATGTCTAGCTCCAGCGCCCAGCCACTCGGATCACTTCAGTCCCCTTCCGGCGGCAACAGCCTCCTCAGTGGCCTTCCAGTGACCTTCTTGGCTACCCAGGGCGCTTGCGCTTTTCTTTATAGAGATGGAGGTTGAAATGAAAGCACTTGCCAAGAACTTTTTAAATGGGATTGTAACCGTGGTGCCAATTATTTTAGTCATGTATGTGGTCATTAAAGTCTTTGAATTCTTGGACAGCATACTTGGAAACACGTTTCGAGGATTCTTGAAAGAGGATTATGTTCCGGGGCTAGGTCTGCTCGCCTCGTTAATATTGATTACCGTTCTAGGGTGGTTATCCAAACAGTATCTAAGTGGAAAAATTGTTGAACTCGTAGATAAGTTTTTGGACCGAATTCCAATTATTAAAAGCCTTTATTCAGTTATAAAGGATACAATCCAATCGTTTCTTGGGGAAAAGAAGTCCTTTTCAAAGGTTGTTCTCGTGTTTATACCAGGAACAAATATGAAATCGATCGGTTTTGTTACCTCTGAGGACGTCCATCAACTTGCAGATCCACTTGCTGGTCATATTGCCGTTTACATGCCACAGACATTTCAGGTTGCTGGATTTACTTTTCTTATCCCAAAAGAAGAAGTAGAAATTCTTGATGTGAAACCGGAGGAAGCAATGAAATTCGTCTTGTCCGGTGGTATGACTGTCAAGCAACGTTCCAATACTGAGTCAGTGTTTAAAAAAAGTTAATACGATAAAGAGAAAACCCGGCTACCACCAGCCTTAGCATAAGTACTAACCGTAGATGCACTTATACTAAGAAGGATCTTTATATACTTAACGTGCAAGTACAACATGTTTACAATTCCTCTAAAACGGTAACAGTATAGTACTATACTGTTGGAGGAATTAATTATGGTTACTGTAAGAGACCGAAACATCATTGAACTCTGCCTCGCCTGTAAAGAGCATTGTGAACGATATTTAAATGAAGGTGTGACTATGTATCCTAAACTTTCTACCGTTTGTACTCAGTTACTAACGGAGTGTTCAGAAATTTGTTCTTACACCGCAAATGCATTGAAACGGGAAACACCTTTTTCACAAGAGATTTGCCATTTATGTGAGCTAATTTGTGAAGCATGTGGAAATGAATGTTCTGTACAAATCGATTTAACTAATATGTCAAAAAGTGCTGATTTATTTTACGAGCTTGCTGAAAACTGTCGATATCGATTTGTATAATTCGCGAAAAGAGCCTTTTTCCGGGCTCTTAAGTGTTTATAAATCATGCTGGTTCCAGTTTATTTTCGTTTTCCTTTTCGGGTCGGATTAACGTAAATACAACAATAACGGCAATTAAACTAAGACCCATCATTCCAAAGAATATAAATTCTCTACCAGTATTTAAAGTAGCTGCTACAACTGGCGGACCAAGGGCAACACCAACGTATCTCATACTGCTATAAACGCATGTAACCGTTCCACGTTCTTCTTTATCTATGCCTTCCGTAATCATTGCATCTAATGCAGGAAGAATTATTCCAATTCCAATACCAGCAATAAACAGTGCTGATAACAAAGAATAAATGCCATCTGAGAACCCAATCCAACCAAGGTTTACTGTCACAAGAATTAAACCAGCAGCGATAATCCCTTTCATCAATTTTTTGTTATCTCCAACCTTTTTTCCTGTTATATAAGAAGCAATGGATAATGACAGAAGCGGGATCGCTAGTACAAGCCCCTTAATAACACCCTCCATACCATATTTCTGTTCCAATTGTTCAGATAGAAAAAATAAAATTCCAAATAAAATAAACATCGAAAAAATGCCTAAAAAGAAAGTAGCAACCAACCATTTACCTTCACGGACGGCTATTTCTTTTACACCTGAAACAAACTCTTTGATCGTTTGCTTCTCTTGATTACTTTTCTTAGGTGTCTTAACCAAAAAGAAGACAAGGAAAGCAGAACTTAAACATAAAACCGGAATTGCAAAGAATGGCATGTACCAGATAACAATTGCGAGTATTGATCCTAAAATAGGACTTAATACTTTCCCAAAAGTATTAAATGATTCAACGATACCGAGCCCTTGACTAATTTGCTTATCATCATTATACATATCTCCAATTAAAGGAAGAACAACAGGTGCAGCTCCTGCCGAACCAAATCCTTGAATTACTCGACCGATTAGTATCCATTTAAATGGGTCGTCTACTTGCCATGATGCCCATCCTGCGACAGCCCCACCTATTCCTGCGATGAGGAGACCCGGGATAATCACGATTTTTCGACCATATCGATCGGACAGAAATCCTGCGATCGGGATAAAGACAATGGCTACTGCGGAAAAAAGAGTAATGATCATACTAACTTGAAGTTCACTCAGATCTAATTCCTTTTCGATGGTTGGTAAGATCGGGATAAGCATAGAATTTCCGAGGGTCATTACTAACGGTATAAGTGCTAGCGAGAGGAGAGCAAATTTATTTTTCTGGTCCACTTTATCCACTTTCCTTTCATCGATCATTCGTGTAGTAGTATTCGATGAAAGAAAGTAAATCATACATGTTAGAGATAGCTTTTAGGTTTATACCAAGTATCGTTATTATGTACTGCTTCAGCTTAAGTAATCTAATTTATCTAACATTTAACATTAAAAAGTAGTATGATATTTATATGCTCTGAATGAACAGATAAAGTTCTGGGTGAAAACTTAGGCGGTTTAAACAGGCGACACTTTTATTGAATTATTGAACGAAAAGGTATGGGTTGGAGGTGGAGATTATGGAAAAAATGGTGATGTTAGCGGGACATGCAAAGCTTCCACAAGGAATGTCAGCGAGCGAAATACATCAAACATTAACAATTACCATTGAAGTAGATCGAAAATATTGGGTTATTCTTGACGCTTCATGCACGTTAACAACGGGTCATGCTCAGAATTTCATTAGTAAGTTGTTGAAAGGATATAGCTTTTTGGATGGATTAGATCCCATTATTCATACGATTGAAAAACACTATCACGGCAAAGCTCAATCAGCATTAATTGCGGCAGTTAAAGATGCGTACAAGCAATTTAGTTTGATTACTTAAGAAAAGCAGAAGCGCCCTGTTCAGGTACGATAAAGAAAACTTGGTAAACGCCAAGCATTTCAGGCGATCACCTTAGTTACACTTATGCTTGTGAGTGCAAGCGCTGGAGATTCTGCAACAGAACACGCCTTTTGTGTTTGTGGAAGAATCGAAGCGACCTCGAGTAGCTGGGCGCTGGAGCTAGACATCGAATAAACAATTCGTAATTTTCGAAATAAATATTGACAAACTGAAAAAATATTACTAAAATTATTATTATAAATTACCCGTAGGTAGGAAACCCCTTCCGCGTCAAGTAATGATTATTAACTAAATTAATGAATAACTGTTAAGTCTATCGGACTTCCTTTCAAGAAGCCATAATTAGACTAGTAGCGAGTTCTATCATTTCACATTGGAATGGTATAACTGGCTATTTTTATTGTTTTTTAAAAAAAGGAGGAAGAAAAATGAGTGTTGTTAAAGAAGTTGTAAAGTCGTTAGTAGGGGGAAAGGAGACATTTGAGGTCAAAAACCACCCACATCATCATCGTCTGTATCATCTTGAAATCAATAATGATTCGTTGTATACGTTTTTGTCAGAGAATAGACATGTAAATGCACAACAGCTGGAGTATGTGCCTTATATGAGGTTAGCTTTGTCACAATCCCTGGAAAAGATACTCGGTAAACGATTTTCAGAAACGGTTCGTGCTATTTTACATGATCGGGATTCAGGTGGTTTTACAGTTGGTATGCAGTACCAAACTGAGGATTATGATGACTACATTAAATTTGCGACAGCTCTTGCACATTTGCTCGGCGGCGTTAATTTTGACGCCATGTCAGGCACATATTATGCACGATTTACAGTAAAAGATACAGACGAAAGTGATTCTTATTTAAGACAGGCCTATCGTCGCTTTACTCTTCATACGGATGGTACTTTTGTAAATGAACCCACAGATTGGTTGTTAATGATGAAGTTTGCAGAAGAAAATGCAATAGGTGGAGAATCTCGACTGTTGCATTTAGACGATTGGGAAGACTTAGAACATTATTCAACCCATCCACTTGCAACATGTCGTATCGAATACAAAGCCCCATCCAGCAAAAATGTTGAACAAACCGTCTACAACCAGACTTTTTTTGAACAAAACGGAAAGCCCTGTATTTGCTTTATTGATCAATTTGCTAATCCATCTACAATGGAGCAAGCGACATATTTAAAAGATCTTTCAGAATCCATGGAAAACAGTAAGCATACAATTGATCTTCCTTTACCTGTTGGAGATCTTGTCATGGTGAATAATATGTTTTGGCTACATGGAAGAGCAGCTTTCGAGAAAAGTCCAGACCTACATCGCGAATTACTTAGACAAAGAGGATACTTTGCCAAAGTGTAATTAATTCCGGTGATCCGAACAACTGAAAGAAAAAGAATATTTGTACTCATTAAGGTTTGAGAAAAGATAATTGAGGAATTAGGCCGATCATCGATGCTTAGATTCGGAAAAGATCGGCCTTCTTTTATGAATAGAATTTTTAAAATACTTGACGACTTGTAGTCTATATTGTCTTTTTGGAAAGTCCTGTTTGAATAGAGTAACGTTTTTGCAAGTGACGAAGCCGAAAGTACAAGGTGATGGCACCACAAAGCAAACCAGAACTTAACCCGATCCAATACCCAAATGGTCCTAACGAGCTGTAATTTGCTAATACGTATCCAAGCGGCAAACCAACAACCCAGTACGAAATTAACGCCATAATGAGTGTAATATTTACATCTTTATAACCACGCAAGGCGCCTTGTATCGGTGCAGCAATCGCATCCGATAACTGAAAGAAAATCGCATAAATCAAGAAATGTGCGGTTAGTTCCAACACTGCGTTGTCCTTTGTATATAAACCTGCAATTGGTTCACTAAACAAAATCAAAATGCCCGCAGACAATAAAGAAATTAACACAGCAATTGTAATTCCAAGTGTACTATATTGCCGAGCATCCTCAATTCGCTTTGCACCAACTTCAAAACCTACCGTAATTGTCAATGCCATCGAGATACTTAATGGAATCATATAAAGCATAGATGCAAAGTTAATTGCTGCTTGATGTGCCGCAATTGTTGTTGTATTATATTCACTCATTAATAATGTTACCGCTGCAAAAATACTTACCTCAAAAAAGATCGCAAAACCTATTGGAATTCCTATTTTCAAAAGCTCTTTCCAAGATGATAAAGATACCCGGTACCATTTTTGAAAAATACGAAAGAGAGAGAACGGTTCATGTCGAGCTACAACAAAGATCGTAATGATTAAAATAAACCAATACGTTATCGAAGATGCATATCCTGCACCCACACCCCCAAGTTCTGGTAATCCCCATTTTCCGAATATCAATAAATAGTTAAACACTACATTAATCGGTAATGATAATAGCGTTATTACCATGGTTGTGCGGGTTTCTCCTAAAGCATCAATGAAGCACCGTAATACTGTATACAGAAATAAGGGCAGAACTCCAAAAGATAGGGCGAACAAATAACGGAAAGCTACAGTTTCTACTTTATTATCTAATTCCATAGCACCTAATATTGGGCCTAGAACAACCGAACCAATTACAATCACAACTATTGAAAGAAAGATAGATAAATACACAGCTTGCACGACAGAATACGGGACCTTTTTCCGCTGATCCCCGCCAACTAACTGTGAAACAATCGGTGTCAATGCCATCAGTATACCACTCAAACCTGTAAATACCGGAACCCATAGGCTCGAGCCAATCGCTACACCTGCTAAATCTTCTGGACTCGCTTGCCCGCTCATTAATGTATCAAAGAAACTCATTGAATATAAACCGACCTGTGTAACGACAATTGGAAATAAAATAAGTAAAAATTGTTTTAACTTTTGCCTTGTTGTGTTTGTTTTGTACATTTTCTAACCTCATCATTTAAACGTAATTTTGTAATTATATCACACAACTATGCTTTATAAGCGTACTATTTTGTTCTCTACTTAATGAGAACTATAATAGGGTTAACGCTAAAAAAGGTGGGATATATATGACATCAATTACAACCAAACAAATACGACTAGCAAAAAGACCAAAAGGAATGCCGGAAAAATCGGATTTTGAATGGAACAAAATGGCACTCGAAAATCCTGACACTGGCGAAGTATTGCTGAAAACGTTATACGTTTCTGTTGATCCATACATGAGAGGGCGAATGAGCGACAGTAAGTCATATGTCAAACCTTATGAAGTAGGTAAAATGATCACAGGAGGTGTTATTGCTGAAGTCATTGATTCGAAAAGTTCGGATCTCCAAAAAGGTGATGTTGTTATCGGTGACCTTGGCTGGCAAACGTATCATTTGGTTCCAGAGAATCAATTGCGGAAGATTAATCCTGAGCAAGCACCTATTTCAACACACCTTGGTGTATTAGGAATGCCTGGTATGACTGCTTATTTTGGACTTCTTGATATTGGTAAACCGAAAGAAGGAGAGACGGTCGTTGTGTCAGGGGCTGCAGGAGCAGTTGGAACTGTAGTCGGTCAAATCGCGAAGATTGCTGGGGCTAAAGTTGTCGGGATTGCAGGGACTCAAGAGAAAATCAATTACTTAAAAAACGACCTGCATTTTGATGAAGTCGTCAATTACAAATCGGAAAACTTTCGGGACGAATTGAAACAGGCATGTCAAGACGGTATTGACGTTTATTATGACAATGTCGGTGGAGAAGTGTCGGACTCAGTATTACGGTTAATTAATAAAGGAGCTCGTATACCAGTTTGCGGTCAGATTTCATTGTACAACCTTGAAAAACCAGATTTAGGTCCAAGAATTCAATCTCAATTATTAATCAATAGCGCTTTAATGAAAGGATTCATCGTTTCTGATTATGGTGCACATTTTGAAGAAGCGATCCAAGACCTAGCAAAATGGTTGAACGAAGGAAGGCTAACTTACCGAGAAACGGTAGTAGAAGGCTTCAATAATATTCCTGATGCATTTCTAGGTCTTTTTAAAGGGGAAAACATCGGTAAGTATATTGTCAAAGTAGCAGATAGAGAAGTAAATTAAACTGGTCCAAATGTAATCTATCCAATGGAAATGTTAATTAATCAATAAGACGTTTATCGACACATTTCTATAATGACCTATATAATAGGGACTAAATAAGAAGGATGACTTATTTTTCAAGATAAGTCATCCTTCTAAACACCTATTTGATCTGTTTTAACATACTGAATCAGTTGACTTTGGTACGGAGAGACCGAATAATGGGCGGATAAACATAGCAACAAATGATCCAAGAAGTGCCATATTACTTATTTAGAAAAGGAGTTCAGAACTATGGAATTGCAAACAATCAGCTACTTTCTATTAGCATCCATTCTATTAACCATCACACCTGGTCCTGACTTTATGTTTGTTTTTGCACAAAGTGTTTCCCAAGGAAAAAGAGCGGGTATTGCAACTGGATTAGGTCTTTGTACAGGATTGATTGGACATACCCTTGCTGCTGCCATCGGTATTTCAGCAATAATATATCAATCTAGTCTAGCGTTTAATGTGATTAAAATAGCAGGTGCAATCTATCTTCTTTATCTAGCCGTACAAGCATTTCGAGAAACAGATCAGCCTGCCGAACAAAAAGCTGAATCCCATACAACATTCGTTTTATATCGAAAAGGGATCTTAATGAACTTACTTAATCCAAAGGTTTCGATTTTTTTCCTAGCTTTCCTACCACAATTCGTCGCGACAGGTGAGGGTAATATACCGATACAAATGGTAGTTTTAGGTGTGCTTTTTATTATTCAGGCACTGGCTATTTTTACGTTGTTATCCATTCTTGCAGGATCAGTAGGGAATCGGCTGTGGAAAAATCCAACCATTTTAAAATGGATAAACCGGACAAAAGGTCTTGTATTTGGTTTTTTTGCTATCCGATTACTGTTCGAAAAAAACAATTAAATATTTTTACGGCATTTTCAGCACCATGACCATACCTCAAATAAAGGGAATCTAAGGATACAGGTAGAACATGTATAGGATTATAGGGAAAGGTATGGATAATATTGGAGTTCAGCCTGACATTTACATTCCATGGACACCGCAACATTTAGAAGGAAAAGATATTGACTTAGAAAAAGCAATTTCACTTTTATATGAGCAAGCCAATATCTAAATACCGACAACAGGTGACTATAGTCCGCAACATATTTTGACTAAAAGGATCGTTATTTTACAATTTTACCTGTCATGACATCCAAAAAGTCTTGATAAAATAGTTGATAGTTAAACTGTACGGCGATTCGAACCTTATTTGTTGAGTTCTCCAATAAGTTAGACGATCCAGGGCGAAAATCAGCAATTGTAACTCCAAGACCTGGCCCAATAATATCATCGACCACAACTGTTTTATAAATAAAGCTGCATAACTCGGGATTTACGAGGGCACTTATGGATATCACATCATGTATCGGTGCTCCAGGTATTCCTGGGACAAGCTTTTCATAGACCTTGATATAATAGTTAATAACTTTAGGGACCAATGTACGAAATGGGTTTTTTGACTGTTGACGAATGATCTCAGCCATACTACTGGTCACGTACGCATACCTCGTAACATTTAAAGGGAATAAGCTAACGTTTTGAGCACTAGAAAGAACAATTTTTGTAGCTGTCGGGTCTCCATATACATTTGCTTCAGCTAGAGGTGTTACATTCCCGGGTACAAGGAAAGCCCCACCCATGAGGAAGAATTCGTTTACCTTTTGCATTAGATCTGATTCCAGAAGGAACGTCATTGCTAATGTTGTATTTCGCCCAATATCAACTATTGTAATGTCATTCTCAAATGCTTTGATAATTTTAAAAATGCTACTGAAGGGTAGAAATTTACCCGAAACCGTCTCAGGTGGCCGTATCGGTCCAAGTCCCTCAGGTCCATGTATTTCCGGATAATATACGGTAGCATCACCTGTAAGAGGACCTTCAGCACCTCGAATGACTGGTATCTTTTCCAGGTTGCCGATTTCCAAAAGGTAATTGGCGTTCTCTATAGCTTGTTCCTTTGTTACGTTACCGTAGCTTGCCACTACACCTACCAAATTAATATCTTGATGAAGGATACAATAAATTAGCGCTACTGAATCATCGATACCTGGATCTGTAAAAAGAAGAACGTTTTTAATTGGAATTCCCTCCTACATATAAAGTTACGGTAATATAATGTTTATGTTTGGAAAATTACGAATAACTCAAAACTTGGAATATAGGGGAAGAGAGGTTCGTTTGTTATGAAGAACGTTTCATATGATGCTTTTCAAAAGCTTGCTGATTATTATTTTCGAAATGTAGATGAGAAGCCCGCGAATGCCGATTACGAGCGGCCAGGAACCTTATCCTTATTACCTGACGTAGATGGGCTTCGCGTTCTTGACGCTGGATGTGGCACAGGATGGTATACAAAATGGTTAGATGACAAGGGAGCGAAAGTAACATCAATTGATTTTAGTCCAAATATGATCGAGTTAACAAAACAGAGAGTTGGAGAGGAAGCAGTTGTATTTCAAGCAAACCTTTCAGAACCAATTCCACAAATTAGTAGTAACAGCTTCGATCTTGTAGTCTCACCGTTAACATTACATTATATAAAAAATTGGGAAATCCCATTTAGTGAGTTTAATCGGGTTTTGCGAGACAAAGGAAGGCTCGTCTTTTCTGTCCATCACCCATTTATGGATTTCACACAGTTTAATCGTGATAACTATTTTGCAACTGAGCTCCTAGAAGACACCTGGAATGTGCAAGGTGAAGAAGTAACCGTTCATTTTTATCGAAGACCGTTATCTGAAATCATAAAACCATTATATTTAAATGGTTTTGTCATTGAAAAAATAATTGAACCGATGCCAACTGAAACATATCGCGAAAAAGCACCCGAATCATATAATAAACTATCTAAGAAGCCGCAATTTCTTTTCATTAGAGCTCAAAAGAAAATGTCTATTTAAATGGGATAATTTCATACATGGAGGAGGATATAGGGGGAACATGAAAAAATCGTTCTTAGTTGGGTTAAGTATACTCGGAATTTCAATCCTCATTTCGTTATTCACAAATGACTGGAATATGCTTTATACGATTTCAGGTACCGCTGGTGTCGTAGCGTTATTTATTAGTGGGCTATATATAGGTGCTTTTATAAGCGGTAACCAAATACGAGGAAATCATTATTCTGAAAATAAAACTGACCGAAAGAGGCGGAGAAAATATGCGAATAACTTATCAGCATTTAGTGCTCCAAATCTTTTAGGTGTGATTATTATGTATTTCCTTTAAGAAAAGCGCAAGCGCCCTGCTTAGCCACGAAGGTCACTGGAAGACCGACGAGGAGGCTCGGCCCAAACGAGTTTGGCCCTGCGTGGGAATATACATGAAGTACTTCAGTGTGTTGCCGCCGCAGGAGGCCTGAAGTGATCCAAGTGGTTGGGCGCTGAAGCTGGACATTACATCCATGCCGCAAACTTTTATACTTTCTTTACTCATAAAGAAAACTTGGCTATTGTCAAGCCTTAGCGCTGGCGATCGCCTTAGTCCCTAAAGGGGTGACCTAAAGGCCCTTGCTTTACACGTTAAGAAAGTATTTTTATACTTTCTTAACGTGTAAACGGAGACAGAGGTTAACTTACAATAAGCTAACCTCGTTTTTTAATCCACCACGATTAATTCAACATTAGACTCTTCCAAAAGAGACATAATATCGCTGTCAGGTGTTCGATCTGTAATGATAATATCAACATCTTGAAACGTTACGCTCCGATACAACTGCTTCTTTTTAAACTTCGTATAGTCCGCAAGAACAATCACTTGCTCCCCATGGCGTGTCATTTCCTTTTTGACCATTGCATCTTCCTCGTGTGGATATGTAAATCCCTTTTCGGAAATACCCGCAGCGCCAATGAATACTTTATCAACATAATAATGATTGAGCTTTTCGATTAACGTAGACCCATACAAAAAACCATGATCCTTGTTCAATATGCCACCAAGTAAGTGAATTTCTACATTTGGCTTTTTCGAGAGAATTTGAGCTTGATCAATCGAATTTGTTAAAACCACTGTTGATTCTTTATTAAGATTTTCTGCAAGATATTGGACGGTTGTAGATGTGTCAAACAATAGAGTATCACCAGGTTGTATAAGTAATTGTGCACGTGATGCAATTTTATTTTTTCCGGTAGAATCGAACTGTAAGCGATCGGAATAACTTTTGATAATTTCTTTTTTCTTAGGTAGGATAGCTCCTCCCCTTGTACGGATGATTTCATTTTGTTCCTCAAGCCTTACAAGATCCCTTCTAGCAGTGTCACGGGAAATTGTAAACTCCTCCATCATCTCGTTTACACTAATACGACCGTTCGTCTTCAAATATTCAATAATCTCATGTAATCGTTCTTCTTGATACATTACATACCATCCTTAATAATGACTTGTTCTCATTATAAGCACTTTAAGTTATTAAAGCAATCGACTTCTAAGATACACTTAAATAACTTAAGTTAATCACTTGCATTTTCACTTATATTAACTTACAATTAATTAAAAATACTTACCATTAGGAGGGGTATTGTGATAACGGGATTTTTATCAATCATATTCCTTTGCGTTTTGGAGGTAGGCCTTGCCATGCTCGTAGTCGAAGATAAGTCTTATCCTGGTGAAGAACCAAATAAAAATGATCCATTTAGTTCGATATTCAAATATTAAAGTGTAATATAATATTATTATGTAAATAAGTAAATATTAGAAAGTGAATCGACACATTAAGTTATTTTATTTAACGTCTGATAGTTGAACACATATATAGAAAACACCATTCTCTATTTGAATGGTGTTTTTCTATAGTAACTTTGTTTTCAACATGGTCTTTGGTAAAGTTACCCAACCTATAGATGTTATCTCATGAAGCTAACTAACTTATAAATAATTCAGAGCCTTATCCTTTATCATGTAGTTTTTTATAACTATTATGATGATTGTCAAACTAATGTAACAAACAAAAACTATTATTTAACTAGAATAAAAGCTCATCAAAATATACGTCATGATGGCTGTTATGAATTGAACATTTTTCGTTATGCAATGTAAAGCGAAATGATTGAATTATTTTATGATTTATATGGAGGGGAAAATATTGAATAATAGTACATTTTTAATTACAGGCGGTACAGGATCATGGGGTCTTGAAATTGTGAAACAGCTTTTTGATCATAAACCGAAAGAAATTCGTATTTTTTCGCGGAATGAAACAAGACAAGTTGAGATGCAACAACAATTTGCTAATGATGATAGATTCAAGTTTGTCATCGGTGACATCCGTGATAAGGAAGAACTTATGCAAGCATCTGAGGGTGTCGATTATGTTTTTCATCTGGCAGCATTAAAACATGTACCTGTTTGTGAATATCAACCATTTGAAGGCATAAAGACAAATGTACTTGGTACTCAAAATGTGATTGAAGCAGCGATTGAAAACGATGTAAAAAAAGTCATATACGTTTCAACTGATAAAGTTTCGGATCCGTCAAATACTTACGGAATTACGAAGGCTCTTGGAGAAAAGCTAATTATTCATGCAAATTTAAAAGAAACAAACACTAAATTTATTTGTGTAAGAAGTGGTAATGTTCTTGGATCCAGTGGCAGCGTCATTCCTATTTTCAAGAATCAAATAAAACAATTTTCACAAATAGGGATTACTGATCAACGTATGACTCGATTTTTTTTAACGATTGAAAATGCCGTTCAATTGTTGTTTAAAGCAACAATAAACGGTAAAGGCGGAGAAACATATGTTATGAACATGCCTTCTATTAAAATAGCTGATCTAGCCCAAGTGTTAATTAAATCATCAGGTGAAAAAAATATTGTAATAAACGAAATAGGTGTTCGTCCTGGAGAGAAATTGAACGAAACCCTCTTTACCGAATGTGAAAGCAGCCGAACTGTATATTTTGATAAAGATTTTTTTGTAATCCTGCCTTCTATTACTATGCCAGGGCTTCAAGATCATTATACTAGCAGCACACAGATAAACATGAAGGAATATAATTCTGCTACAAAGCAAATTTCAAATCGAGAAGTTGAACAAATGTTAATGAAAGGAGGTTTTCTGTCGTGGAACGAAAACTGACAAGCTCATTCCGTGTAAGGAGCTGAAAAATGATGAAAAATAAAGGAAACTTTATTAACTTAATTATATTCGACATAAGAAAAACACGTACAGTATGACTGTATGTAATAGGATGATATTTGTTAATGATAAAGGCAGGGGAAATAAGTTGAAGAAAAGTATTGTTTTTACTGGAGGCGGATCTGCCGGTCATGTAATGGTCAATTTCGTGCTGATCCCGAAGTTTATTCACGAAGGTTGGGATGTGCATTACATCGGCTCTGAAAACGGAATCGAGAAACAATTAATGGCACGTTTCCCAGCCGTTCAATATTATAGCGTTTCAACTGGGAAGTTAAGGCGCTACTTAGCTTGGAATAATGTGAAAGATCCCTTTAAAGTAATCAAAGGAATCCTCCAATCGTATCAGTTGTTTAGGAAGATTAATGCTGATGTTGTATTTTCTGCAGGAGGATTTGTAGCGGTACCTGTTGTCTTAGGAGGATGGTTTAACAAAGTTCCAGTAGTGATTCGTGAACCCGATCGGACACTTGGACTTGCAAACAAACTATCTCTCCCATTTGCGACAAAAGTATGTACGACCTTTCCTGAAACTGGACAAGCCCTGAAAAACAATAAGACGATTCATATCGGTGGTATCATTAGAGATGATTTGACAAAGGGCAGCCAGATTCAAGGCTTTTCTTATTGTGGATTTACAAAAGAGAAACCTGTGTTGTTGATTATGGGTGGAAGTCAAGGAGCTCAACGTATTAATGAAATTGTCAGATCATGTTTAGATGAATTACTTACAGATTTTCAAATTGTGCACATTTGTGGGAAACAAAAAGTCGATCCATCGATACGGTTAAAAGGCTATCGACAATTTGAATATATCAATGAGGAATTATCTGATGTGATGGCTATGACAGATTTTGTGGTTTCAAGGGCAGGCTCAACAGCTATTTTTGAATTATTGTCTTTACAAAAGCCGATGCTTCTTATTCCACTATCCTATAGGGCAAGCAGGGGGGAGCAAATCATTAATGCTCAATCCTTTCAAAATGCTGGATATGCAGAAGTGCTACTTCATGAGAATTTGAACAAAGGTACATTGATCGATGCGATTTACACTTTATATCAAGATCGCGAAAAATACCTCGAGAATATGAAGAAGAATAAAGAAGACCGAGCAATATATAAGCTAATGGATTTGATTAGGAAAGTTACTGTTTAGAAGCATCTATGCATAGAAATTTTATTATGTAAAGACTAGCACACTGTGAAATATAAAGTTGAAGAATCAACTTTATATGAATTCCATAAATCGGAGGAAAAAATGAACGTACTGATCGCAGATGATGAAAAAGATATGTTGAAAATTTTAAAGGTTTATTTCGAGCGTGAAGGATTTCATGTTTTTCTAGCTGAAGATGGAGAAGAAGCACTAACTATTATTTATAACAACAAAATCAATTTAGCTATACTGGACTGGATGATGCCTGAGATAAGCGGCTTGAAGGTCTGTAAAGAAATAAAAAGTAAAAGTGACACAAAGGTACTGATGCTCACAGCAAAAAGTGACAATGAAGATGAGCTTGAAGCTTTAATAATTGGAGCAGATGATTATGTTAGGAAACCTTTCCATCCTGGGATTTTATTAGCCAGGGCAAAGAAACTACTTCGAAAGGAAAAGATCGTTCATATAAAAGATATAAAAGTTGATTTTGAAGCAAAAAAGCTTTATAAATACGACATGGATTTGAATGCGACAAAAACGGAATTCGAACTTATAAGCTGCTTGTTAAATCATAAAGGGAGTATATTGACACGGAAAAAACTCCTGGATATCGTTTGGGGGTTTGACTACTTCGGGGAAGAGCGGACGGTCGATACCCATATTAGAAGATTACGTGAAAAAATTGGAGAAGGTGTCATAAAAACTCATAGAGGATTGGGGTATAGTTTGGAGGAAGAGGAGAATGAATAAACTTGGAAGAAAGCTATCCATAAGCATCTCCATAGCAGTAATCGTCATTTTTTCTATTTCAATCTTCCTTACTCAATACTTTTTGCCAAACTATTACTTGCATAAAACAAAAGAAAAGGTAGAGGATGTTTCTGACAAGATAGAAGGAATGGATAAGGCTACATTTATCGATTCCATAGAAAGTATTGAAAATAAATATGGTATAACCATCGTTTACGAGCCTATTCATAGCAATGTAGATGAATTGAATGAGACAATACGTAATCAATTAGCAAAAAAACGAATTACATTAAATAAATTTTGGATTACAAAAGAAGCACTGCAAAGATTGGAGAAAGGAAACACAGTTAATAAACTATATGATCAAGGAAAGTTAAAATCAAGCTTCCTAGCTAGCTTTATGCAAAAGGAAGACATTCTGGTTTTAGTCGGGGTTTCAATTGCCCATTTTAGCGATACTGCAAACATCGTCAATGAATTCAATTTATATATGTTAGGTTTTTCCGTTATCATAATCGTCATGTTAGTCTGGTTAATGTCGACAAAAATAACCACTCCGTTAAAAGAGTTGAAAGATGTTTCTAAAGATATTTCAAATTTAAAATTTGAAACTGTCCATATCAAAACAAATGATGAAATCGAGGAGCTTGCTGACAGCATCAATGTGATGAGTGATAAGCTTAATAAGGCTCATCTAAATTTAAAGCAAAAAAATGAAAACCTAAAAATAGTTACGTCTGATCTTACTCATGAACTTAAAACACCGTTGTCTTTAATAAAAGCCTATTGTGTAGGAATCAAAGATGGGCTGGACGACGGTACATATATTGACACGATCATAAAACAAACAGATAATATGTCCAATGTAATCGAGGATTTATTAAACTTCTCGAAAATTGAAAGAGATGAGATTGAAAGGATCCCTATTAATCTTTTCGAATTAGTTCATAAGTGCCTTCTAAAGCACAAAATAGAGATCGAGACAAAAGAAATAAAAGTTAGAATTTATAATTCTCATTTACAACAATTATTTGTGTTGGCTGATGAAGAGAAGATCGAGATGGTGTTTAACAATTTAATTAGTAATGCGATAAAATATACAGAGGATGATAGGATTGACATTGAATTTGAGGATTTTGAAAATGAGATCGTATTTAAAATTAGGAACGGTACTAATATACAACAAACAGAAATGATTGATCAAATCTGGGAGCCATTTTATGTTTTAGAAGAATCAAGAAACAAAAAAACCTCTGGCACAGGCTTAGGACTTGCTATTGTTCATTCAATTCTTAATCGTCATCTTTTTAATCATGGAGTCTCGATTTTGAATAATCAGATACAATTCTATATATGTTTTCAAAAGAATCCTTTCAATCATTAGGGTTCTTTTTTTATGAGCCATAAAAGCCAACGTAACTTTGTGGAGAATAAAAACTAATGTAACAAAAAGAAATTATAGTGTGCGAAGACAGGAGGGAAAGAAATGAAAAAGAAGCTGATGATGATACTTTGTGTCACGCTAGTTATTGGTTTTTTTGCGGGCTGTGACAATAAGGAACAGAAGGAGAAAACCGATAAGTCTAGCCATGTTCATACCTCGGATTTCACATTCGATGTGAACCCCGAAACATTTGAATTGTTTATCAAGTAGGGTGGTGTGAAGGAAAGGGCATCGATGCCAATGCCGAAAATGAAGGTGTCGAAGGTGAAGAAGGATAACGACAAAATTACGTGGAGTTATCCGGATGAGAAAGTAAACGTGAAGATCGAGAGAAAGAGAAGTATTTAGATATTGATATTAAATCGACAGGGACTAAAGCGTTTCAATGGCCGAAGTAAGTGCAGACAGCTACATGTTGCCTTTAGGGGAAGGGAAATTCATCCCGAATGATGATCCGTATTGGAGAGAATTTTTAAAGGATGAGAAGTTGACCTTTAGTGAGTCCTTTTCCATGAGGTTTTTCACCTTAAACCATACGAACTATTCAGTCTCGTATATCGTGGAGAAGGAAAGGAATTATGAGAGATAACAAAACGGTTCTCGGACTCAATAAGTTCGAAAAAGCACTCATTGTTTTAGTTCCTATGGTATAGGTGGTTCGATTGGTTGGTTTATTCCTGCCATTGCAGATTGGGTACTGACGCTTCCGATAGTCCCAATGGAGAAGCTAATCTTATTAATTGCATCATTTAACAGCCTATGGGTTTCAATCGTAGCTACCGTTATTGGAATTATTGTTGGTGTATTGTTGACATTTATTATTTTTGACGAGAGTCTTGAAGTTGCGATTTCCTATAAAAATTTGCATTTAAAATTAAGAGATAAGATTGATATCATTGAGAAAAAAGACATTTCAGCAATTTATATGGAAAATAAGCAGTTAATCATCTTTGGCCAAAGTAGCGATGAATTAGATAGAGAAGTTATTGAAACGAAAGAGGATACTGTTCCAGAAGCATTTAATCATTACCAATATCCTTGGAATGAGAAAGATCCATTTGACAGCCAATACCAACGATGGGTTCTAGGGCATCCTGACTTTCCTGAAAACATTAATGCATTACTTTATGCTCGAGAACATGCATTAAAAGAGAATAAAAAGAAAAATACTAAATATCTACGAGAGGATTTAGCTAAATTGGGAGTTATCATTAGGAATGAAAGAAATGGCCAATACGCGAGGCTTGCTAAAGTTGCTAATCATGAAAACTAATCAAGTTACTCAAAACAAGAAGCGTACATTCTGCATTGACAGGGATTAGTTTCTCGGTTCAGGAATATATCTTATTCCACCTTACTAGGGGATGAACAAAAACATCCTTATTTGATTCATGAACCTTTTTTACAAGACGAAATTGTTTTAATTGTTGGAAAGAATCATCCTCTTGCCAAACAAAAACACAAAAGGCCTATTGAAACCTCCAGGCCTTTTTACAGTATATTATTTCATGGATTAGCTAACTTATCACGATCAGCTGCTTTTGGAGGATATTCCATCCAACCATTATCAATCATAATGTTTGCACCGTCTTCTGCATACTTCCCGATTTCTGATGTTAGTCGACCGTATTGTGCCTGTATATCCCGTCTCATCGTTGTCGCCATACTTGTTCCATAATAACCCATCGATATCGCGATCAGGGCAGTCGTATGGAACATCATCAATTTGTCTGAGAAAGGAGTAACAGTCGAGTCGGTTACCTCCATATCCCAGGACATCGGAACAGGCAAATCATCCTCACGTAAAATCGATCCGAAGACTTCAACATGCTTAGCTGCGATTTCTTTTCCTCTTACCATATATTGCTTCACTTTCTTGGAAGCAGCTGCCTGGCTAAATCCAATAAGAGTGGACATTCCTAATGCATTTCGCTGAATATTGTCACACAAATTGGTGACTTCTAACGATACTAATGGTCTCCTGTTACCAAACCAACCTGTAAGAAAGCTCTGTTTTGTAACAAATTCTACTTTTTCCGGCTTTGGAATATTTGGTGGACGGATATAGAGTCCTTTACTTAATAAAAGATCTGAAGCCATTTTATGAAGCTTCGTAAATTCGGAAAGACATTCAGAAAAGTAATTGTGGATATCATTGCGTGCTGATAACGCGACAGCAACACTAAATGCATTAATACCTAACTTCCCCAACTGTTGAATATAATTTAATATAAAACTATCTGAATATAGACGTGGAGCACCCACATTCACATCATTTTCTGTAAATCCGTAAGGAACAGGATATTTTTCTTGGTTAAAGAAGAGGGTAAGTTGATCGATGTGTGCCTCCGTTAATTCTAAAACGTGTTGTACAATTGTACGAACATCTTCGTCCTCAACAATCTCTATAAAATATTGAAAGACACATTTAGTTAACGTGTCATTTTGATATGCCCCCCAAATCTGTGAAATTTCTGCTGCTGACAACGTCGCATTGTGATGCACTTCCATAACATAATCCCTCCTAAACAGTAAAAGTGAATCTTAAAATTTTTTTACGTAATGGCAAACTTTATAAGGGTAGTTAAACTTCCTCCAGTATCAATCTATTTAGTCGTTGTATAGTTTACCCAATTATATAAAGGTTATTTGGAAAATTAAGCACCTTTTTGTAATAAATATTGTCTACTTATCTTGGTTAAACTTTTAACAATAACGATATTTATGGAATCGATTTTGTTAAACATCAAAACTATTTAAAGGGTTGGTTTGGTAAGCGACGACCTTTGAATGCAACGGAAATTACCGGTCTTTGTTTTAACATAAAAAAAACGGTGATAAAAATTGTATTAGAAATCGGTTTTAGTCAGGTGGCTCATTCGAAGGACCTTCGGAAGTATTTCCAAAGAGGGGCAGAACTTTGTCATAAGCATGTTGAGATTTTCACTACAATTTTATCTGAGGATAATTTGCCATCTCCTAAACAATGGGAATCAGAGATTTCTAACTCCACCGTATCACCTTTTTCAGAAAAACTTATGCTCTATCATCTCGTGACGTTGGTTTCTGCATCATTAGGGTTTTACGGAGCGGGATTATCAGTTGTCCAAAGAAGAGACTTGGCAACTCACTATGGACGTCTTATCACCGAAATGGGGAAATATGCAGAGGATGGGGTCAATCTACTTATTAAGTATGGTTGGTTGGAGCAACCGCCAACAGCAGATGACCGTAATGCTTTGGCAAGTAAGAAAAAGTAAAGATGTATATAAGTAAGCCGGACCTCTAAGTTGTGCAACTGATGTAATGTTAGGTATACTTCCATTAGGGTAAATGTCTTTTATTTCAATAAAGATGCACGTTCCCCACAAACTACAATATACTGTTGATAATTGGGCTCTATATTGAAATTCTGAATTCATTCTAAAAAAGGAGATCCACATGGAAAGTGCAATCTTGGGAAGTATATTATCTGCATTAGCCACTGGACTCGGGGCTATACCGATTTTATTTTTTAAAAGTTTATCACATAAATGGCGAGACGTGACATTGGCTTTTACGGCAGGTGTGATGGTGGCTGCCTGTACGTTCAGCTTAATTCCCGAAGCCTTAAATCAATCGAATATTTATGTGATCAGCATCGGGTTACTAATGGGGACCTTCGTATTAAACCAAATTGAGAAAACGGTACCACACATTGATGTAGAACAGCACAATCGAATTAAGATTGATGGAAAGACCTATTTGATCATCGCCGCATTATGCATACACAATATCCCTGAAGGATTAAGTGTAGGGGTCAGTTATGCGAGTTCAACAGAAGAGTTAGGAAGTTTAATCGCTCTTGCCATCGGATTGCAAAACATGCCAGAGGGACTTTTAGTTTCATTGTTTTTAGTCAATCAGAACGTCGGGAAATGGGCAGCACTTGGTATTGCTACACTCACTGGTGCTATTGAAATTGTAGCAGCTTTATTTGGTTATTTGCTTGCCACGGTTATTGATGGTCTCGTTCCGTTCGGCCTCGCTTTTGCTGCTGGAGCAATGCTCTTTATCGTGTACAAAGAACTAATCCCCGAAAGCCATGGTGATGGTTATGAACGAAGCTCAACCTATTCCTTTGTAATAGGACTTATCGGAATGTTATATTTAACACATATTTTTTAAAACTTTAAATGGGGGATTATCATGGAAGAAATCAGAACAAAAAGCAAGTTTAATGAATTAATTGATTCAGAGGAAAAGTCAGTCATTAAATTTGAAACCGATTGGTGCCCCGACTGTAGACGTTTAGATATGTTTATTGGCGATATCATGCAAGAACATAACGATAAACAGTGGCACCAGATTGACAAAGATGCATTTCCAGAACTTGCTGAAAAGTATGAAGTTATGGGAATACCAAGTTTACTGGTCTTCAAGAATGGAGAGAAGATCGGACATTTACACAGTGCGAATGCAAAAACACCCGAATCGGTTAGAGAATTCCTTTCTTCACTTAAATAATAACTATCTCTTAGGATGTTTCATAACAAATATGAAGCATCCTATTTTTACACATTAAGAAAGTATAAAAATACTTTCTATAGTATAAGCGCAACTAAGGCGATCGCCAGCGCTAGCCAAGTTTTCTTTATTTAATAGACAATTTTAGGCATTTGTCCGTTCCGAAAATCCCCCATTTTCTATATGTTAGTAACGACAGATAAGGAAATTTGCGGAACTAAGAGGGAAGAGTTATAGGATATTATTAGAGGAGGTAACATGATGGGGAAGAAAAAGAATCAGTCTACAGAAGAAGTGGATACTAATGAAGAAAACGAATCCAGAAGATCCGTTCACCCTTGGGATGCAATGTGGGGATTTGGGGGAGATAGAGACGGTGAATCGGAAGTAGAAGAGGACACTGAAAGAGAAGTAGAAGAAGGTGAAGGTGAAGAGGAGCAGGAAGAAAGACGTGATCCTTGGTTATGGTAGTAATAATTGAATGAATGATTTACTTGAATAGGCTGGATAAATGGGGGAATTTCACCATTTATCCAGCCTATTTTTAGTAACCTTAGGGCTCCACAGGGCGCTTTCATTATTATTTTAAAGAAAACTTGGCTAGCGCCAAGTCTTCTTTAAAAATTAAAAGATTATATGTGCCATTAACACGATAATCGGTAGTGTGATCAGCGTTCGTAAAAGGAAGATGATAACGAGATCTTTAAAATTAACCGGTATTTTGGATCCAAGCAACAATCCGCCGACCTCTGACATATAAATTAGCTGTGTAACAGATAGACAAGCAATAATGAATAAAGTCATTTCACTTTCAATGATGCTGCTTCCGATAACTGTCGGGAGAAACATGTCAGCGAAGCCTACAACAATTGTTTGTGCAGCATCAGATGCTTCAGGTACCTGCATGAGTTCGAGCAATGGGACGAACGGAGCACCGACCCATACAAAGAAAGGTGTATATTCCGCGATAATCAATGCGATTGTTCCAATTGCCATAACAATTGGGATTACACCCATCCACATATCAAGGACGTTTTGTGTACCACCTTTGATAATCGCATTAAATGAGTTTGTCTTTCGGGCAGTCGTTGCTGCTTCTTCCAGTCCCCATTTCAATGGGCTTTTACCCTCTGGAATTACCTCAACATTACGATTCCCAGTCGTTTCAGAATACGTATTCTTTTTACGGGATAATGGTGGAATACGTGGTGTAATTAGTGCAGCAATTACTCCAGCAATTGCAATCGTCAAATAGTACGGACCAAAATATTCACCTAATCCCACTTGTTTAAGAACAACAATTGAGAATGTAATTGAAACCACAGAAAACGTCGTACCAATTACAGCAGCTTCACGCTTGGAGTAAAACCCTTCTTCGTATTGCTTACTTGTTAACAAGACACCGATTGTTCCATCCCCGAGCCATGAGGCTAAGCAATCTATCGATGATCGTCCAGGTAATGTGAATACAGGACGCATAATCTTTGTTAATAAAGCACCGAACAATTCTAGTAGTCCGAAATTCAACAGTAAAGGTAAGAGTAATCCAGCAAATAAGAACACTGAGAACAACACTGGAATAAGAGACCCTAGCAATAAGCCGCCTGTAACATCCGACCAGATTACCTCCGGGCCGATTTTAAACAATGTTAATATTGCAAAGATCATTCCAAGGATACGAGCAGTCACCCAAAGTGCACTTACATTAAACAGGGCGTTTAAAAAAAGATTTTTCATTATGGATGACGGTTTCGAAATTTTCGCGTAAAGCGTTAATAAGGCTGTTAAGGTAATGATCACAGTCATGATTGCAGGAATACTTGCACCCAATGTATTTTGTAGCCAGCTTGCTAGTATGGCTACTGGGATTGTGACTTGTTCTTCATTCGTAGCCTTATCTGTATACTCAATTGGAATCATAAAAAGGAAGATTCCAATAATAGAAGGTACGATGAATTTTACATAGTTTGCTACAGTAAGAGCTTGTTGTGGTTGTTGTACTTGTTGTGCTTGCTGTGAATTCTTGTTGTCCATGTGTCGACTTTCACCTCGAATAGTAGATTTATTGGTAACGCATACATCTCCCTTACATCATTTTTACCTTAAGAACGCCATTCGTCAACCTTACCAACCCTATTCATGTCTCCTTAGCCCAATGTGGTTTTGTATAAACATGTAAGTCATCATTCTGTTAAAAAGTAAAACAGACGAAGAATAATAGATTCTGTCTGAAAGTTGCAGAGATAAATGAATGAATAATAACCAAACAGTATAATCATAACATACTTAAATTTTCTAAAAAAGAGGGCGGTTGGGGCTTGTTAAGCATTATTTCTATTAAATTTCTATGAAATACTGAACACTTGTCCCTTTCATTAAATGATTCCAAAACATAGTATGTATTGAAAAGGGTTCGTCCTTTGGATTGAACCTCAACATTCCTTGAAAGGGGGATTTTATATTATGTCTTACAATAACGGTTCAGGATTTGCTTTAATCGTAGTGTTGTTTATTCTCCTTATCATCGTGGGAGTTAGCTTTGTAAAATACTAAAGAAAACTTGGCTCAGCCAAGCCTTTGGCGCCAGCTGAGCCTTAGCTGCGCTTATACTATAGAAAGTATTTTTATACTTTCTTAACGTGTAAAAAAGAGGAGGGAGTCCCAATCAACAGAAATCTGGTATTCATGTTTGGGGCTTTTTCTTTTTTTACGTTAAGTATAAAAGTTTGCGGCATGGATGTAATGTCCAGCTTCAGCGCCCAACCACTTGGATCACTTCAGGCCTCCTGCGGCGGCAACAGCCTCCTCGTCGGTCTTCCAGTGACCTTCGTGGCTGAGCAGGGCGCTTGCGCTTTTCTTATAAAATCGATCCAAAAGGGGAATTAGATGGCAGCGTTCATTTTCGCACCGATAAAAATTACATCAATTAGTGGAGAAGGTACTGTAAGTTTTGGAGACGTTTTTTACAACGCACCGAAATCAACCTCTAAATCCGTTGTAGGAGCCGGTGGAGGTAATACTGGGGATTGTTTACAAACAACGACCATTTTTAACATAACTTTACCGGTTGATTCGGATGTAAGTGACAGTAACAATATCGGAAATGTTTAACAACATGGGACTGGATCCATACTTAGCTAACTTAACTCCGTACACAACGATTTAACGTGAGGTTAAGTGCTTAACTAAAGGATTCAGTCCCACTTATTCGTCTTCATTTTTTATTTCAACCTTTTTCTTTTTCCGCTCGTCTGTCAACAAACGATACAAACGGATACATAGGAGTCCTTTCCGGTAATAAGCATCGATTGGATCTTCACGTACGGAGTAAGGAAGACTGATTTCACGCTCAAACCTTCCTTGATATATTTCGTTCTGTCGAATAGACATCCCTTTAATATGAAAACTCGTATTTCCGATCAGCTTAACGGCATTTTGATATACATAGACTTCCACATCATCCATGTTCTTTAATCCAGGAAGGGAAGCAACACAAAGTAATTCATGTTCTGATTCGTAAAGATTAATATGTGGACCGGCTGCTTTATTTTGATCCTCAAAGTTTGGAAAGAAACTTTGGTTCATGTATTTATCTGCAAGTTGTTTCCATTCCATCATCTTAGACCAGGAATCCATAACATCTCCTCAAATCTAACATCATTTTCACCCAGGTTGATTTAAAGGAACGAGGGGTCCTTCTAAGGTTGTTTCAGTAACTCCTCCAAAAGGCTGTTCTAAGGGGGGAGCAGGTTCAGTAAACCCTCCTGTATTATATAAGGATGACGTTGGCTTCATAACCCCGCATGTTCCAATTTGTAAAACAGAGGAGTTCGATAAACCGTCAATCCGGATTGTTTGGATGGAAATCGTTTGGTTGACAAATAATTTCATAGGAATCCTCCTACTCATATGGATCGACTTCAAATTGCCTAATGTGTTTAACGCGGCTTTCAGCGGTGATAAAGTCAGTGTTTCCAATTCGTACTGCAGAGGATGCTGCCACCCCTAATATATTGATTGTATTCACGTGAATAGCTTTACCTTCGTTTACAGTACAGACTTGGATTGCTTCAAAATCAGGTAAGGGGAGTCTTTTGGAAAAAATGGCGTACTTTTCAAATGGGTGCTCATCTTCGTTGTAGCTTGAAACCTGCTTCTGTACAGCAATTACCTTAGCGAAAGGTGTTAAAAACCGTGTATCACCTGCTTGAAACATAGATGAAGATGAAATCGTGTGAATCTGAACCTTTTGTACAATAGATGCTCGTTCCATTTCTTAGTTTCCCTTCGCTAATGGAACTAACGGTGTCCCGATAATTAAGGATTCTGGTGGTGTATCAAATATTGACTGACAATTAATTACGTCACTATCACCAACAAGTACTAGAGAGGAGGTTCCAACCCCAATAATACGAATGTCACCAACTGATAATTGTCGATTGATTACATTAAGTTCCATCCCGATTTCCACCCTGTGTTTTTTGTCGTTCATTATTTAAATAAATTTCAACGCCACTGACAATATCTTTTTTTACCTGATTCATGATTCGATCTGCCTCTTGATGAGGATTTTCCTGCGTTTTATCTTGTCTTGCTGCCATCACGTAATGTTGTAACCTAGTACTCATTTGTTTCTTTATATCATCGACAATTACTTGGTGCTGGGCTGGATCTACCGAATATTGTACCTTTTGTTCCATGCTTTTAATATCTGTATAAACATCCTCATTTAAGTAACGTTCAACACACATATTCATCCACTGATAAAAGTCATTTGAAAAAGGGGTACCGTTCATCGTTTGTTGATTGATATTTGCAGGATCACCGTTTACAGTAAAATCTTCAATATTATCTAATCCGTTTCCACCAGGGGAGAGTCCTATGTTTAGGGTACCTTCCAATGTATCGATTTTGAGTTGATCAAAGTTATACTCAATTGTCCGTGGTTCTTGTTTGTATTGGGAAAACTCTTTTTGCATGATAGAAAGTGTCAATTCCATTGCTTTTGTTTTCTGTTGTTGTTGATGAAGCAACTTTTCGAGTTTTTCAATCCTTTGATTCCAATAATTTGTATTGGTCAAACCCTCACCCCCTTACTATAAGCCTATGCGTATATAGTGAAAACTTCACTTTAATCTGTCATAAAGTGCGTGTTCAAAAAGAAGGACAAAAAGAGCCGTAATATCTGAAGTTCAACTAAATTCGTCACGTCCTGTGACAACGTTGAACTGACTCACATCGTGTGAGCCCGAGGCGTGAAAATCTCGAGGAAGGCAACTAACTTGAAGACCTCATTGCTGCCTTGCACCGAGGAAGCTTTCTTCGTTAGCATTTCCTTGGAGACGCAGGTGCACAATGAATTTTCCTCAATGAACCATTCCAGCATCCTCGTAATACGTGAGGACCGGAGAGATCGAACACAAGAGTAACCTACGGGAGCGGTACCTCGCACGCAGGAAAAGTGTTCTCCTTTTTCAAGGAACGAAGAAATTCGACAGCTCTAATAGGAAGTTCGACTAAACGCATCACGTCCTGTGATAACGTCGAACTGACTAACATCCTGTTAGCCTCCGGACTTTTTGAACAACCTCATAAAAGGGAGCTAGCTATTTCCAATGTTACTATTATCAACATTATCTGGATCAACCGTGTGTGTAACGCTATATCCATTGTGTACACGGAGGTAATCACCTGTGTTAAAGGACCCTGCTCCTGCGAACGTTTTCGTTTGACTTCTTGGTTCGGCATGATAAATATCTCCAATGTTGACAATGGAACTTCCTGAAACATCATTTATTTTGATTGCTCCAACAAAGGCAGGCATGAGTAACATCCTTTTGCATTGATTAGTTTATACCAGTTTATGCGGATGCCCGGTTTATTGTTCGTATACAGGTACCATCATCCATGCGAAATGCATAGGATACGATAAATATGTAATAAAGAGACGGATAGAGGGGAGAGGAAACAACTTTTGCCATCAATTATTTTAGCACCAATTAAAATCACTTCTGTATCCACTGAGGGTACTGTCAACTTTGGAGATACATTATATATTGCACCGAAATCAACTGCCAAATCTTCTAGTGGGTCTGGAGGAGGAAATACTGGCGATTTCATGCTTGTAAACAATGTCTGGAATGTAACAAATACGATTGATCCGGATATTAGTGATTCAAACAACCTTGCGAACTTTTAACACGATCCTTTTGAAGAGGAGAGACAGATGGATATTTGGAAAAAAAATCAGTTGTTCAATCTGTTTGATGAGAATAAATTAGAAGAATTCATGAAGTCAATGGATCAGTATTTCAATGATTCCCTTACAACCCTTGACCAACATTTGGATCATTTTCATTCAACCTATTTCTTTGATATCGATACGACAGAGACAGAACAGGAAATCATCTTACAAGCTCAATTACCCGTAAGAGAAAACGACCGTGTTAAGCTTGAAATGGTGAATCAACAATTGCGTGTTTTAATTCAACGTTTCGAGTCTGAGCAAGTGCAAAACGACCAAGGTCAAACGTTGCGATCCGAAAATTTTTCAAAACGAATTGAACGATATATTCCATTACCGCCAAACACATCGAGTGAAAAAGTAAAAGCCTCAATGTCGGGAGATCAATTAACAATCCGCATTCCAAAACAAGCTGACCATTCAACAGTCATTGATATTGATTTATCGGATTAACAAATAACAAGTCATGGGAAAGGGGCTGCCCCAAAGGGTTCGTTCCAGAACTTTTTAAGGCAACCTCCTTTTTGATTAAGGGTGCGATTCATGATTGGTATCATTTTTATCGTTCGGAATGTAAGTTAAATTAGATGCATAGATCGTGTACATTATTCCAGAGAAAACCAGGAGAACACAAAGAAGCCACTTATAAGGCGAAATTGTAGATGCCACTGGTCTATACCTTTTATTTAAGTACCAAACGAGAACAACTATTACGACTGTTTGAAGTAAGAAGAGGAATTTCAGCATCTCATTCCAATCTTCATAGGAAAGCATAGCCCCGAGCATCGCACCCATCATACCTCCCATAACTCCAGATAAAAGACCATCGATCGAGGCAATAATGCTGCACGGAAGCCCTAATATAAAACCGACTATTCCTCCAAAAGCCATACTTATTAACGTTGAAAGAAATAAATTTTCAATGATAAAACCAAAATAACAACCCGATACAAGACCTACTGTCATGCCTATTGACATTGCTATAGTCATGACTTCCATCGTTGAAACCTCAGTTTTCTTATTCAAAATAAAGGAAAATAAATACAAGAGTAAATTGAAGGTTACGATGAGCATTAGTGCAACCGCAAAAGTCATTTTATCGTTAGCCTCCTTTAGATTGTCCTAATGGAAGCATATGCGATAAACTAAAAGAGAATGATCAAGCGCCCTGTTCAGCCCCTTAGATTAGCCAATCTTTTCGATCCATTCACTCATTTGTCCGTACGGATATTTTTTGTCATAGGTTGCTTGCAGGGCTTCTGCGATGTTAATTACGCCGCTACCTGTGTAAATATCATTTCCTTCCTGACCCACATCCTCTGTCGTATCCTTTATGATAGTAATGACTTCATTGTTAGTGAGGTCGGGATAAAGAGAACGGATTAATCCCGCTAATGCTGCAACATGGGGAGTCGCCATCGATGTCCCGGAAAGAGCAGCATATTGCCCATCGAGATAGGTGCTTGCAATATCAACTCCAGGTGCAGAAACGTCAACATACTTTCCATAGTTTGAAAAAGGTGCTCTTTTCATGCTCGGGTTTACTGCAGCCACCCCTAAGACGCCATCAAAACCAGCGGGGTAACTTGTTTGGTTTGTATTTTCATTTCCTGAAGCGGCAACAAGAATGACATCATTTTCATTTGCATAATTAATCGCTTCCTCCATCGCTTTCGATGCTTTGTAATTTCCTAAGCTCATATTAATGATATCCGCTCCATGATCAGTTGCCCAACGGATACCCTTAGACACATTAAACGACGTTCCATAGCCTTCTCCATTCATCGCCTTTATTGGCATAATTTGGTTGTACCATGTCAAACCGGCTATACCTAACCCATTATTGGTTTCAGATGCAATGATTCCTGCAACGTGTGTACCATGCCCGTTATCATCGTTTGGTAATGGACTATCTGTCAGTACGTTGTAACCATCTGTGAGGCGATTTACGAGGTCTGGATGTTGCATATCAACACCCGTATCGATGACTGCGATCACCACATTCTCATTTCCACGTGTAAGATTCCAGCCTTCATTCGTTTGAATAGCCGGTAAATTCCATTGATATTGTTGATACAATTGATCGTTTATTTGGTTTTGAATATAAATATAATTTGGCTCAGCATATACAACACTTTTTTTACTGTTAAAATAATCGACAAGCTTGGGAGTAGAGAGGGTATTCGAGCGAAATATATACGTTGAATCCAATTTCTTTGCTACTTTTCCATTAATATCTTCGTTAATTTCTCCAAGCTCTGTATCGTTCGGTTTTGTTTCAAATCGAACCGTTACTTCCATGTCTTGATAATGACTATTGACCTTTTCATGCTTGATCACACCCATTGATGAGTTTGTATTTAACTTCTGCACGAGCTGGTTTCCATATTCAATTGAATCAACTTTAACCATTTGATTGGTTTGTTTTGTCTTGCCTAACTGTTGTGGTTTTCCTTGCCCAAGTGGAGCAACCTGATTCCTGGGTGCATCCACTTCATTTGTTGGAAAGAACACAAATACAAGACCTAACACACAAGCAGCGGCTACTACTAAAAAGGAAATGGACCTTTTCCGCATACAATTCACCTGCCATTCTAATTTGCTAATTTTAGTATGGCTTTTAATTGAATTTTTATAGGACCCAAAGTTTAAAATCGTCGTTTATTGTCTATTGCTTTTCTTTGTCCCTGTTTTTATCGTCCTTGGAATTAGGTATTGTTTGAAGATATGGCTTGTGGATATACGTATACATTTAGCGAGAGGGTATTGATAGAAGCTGTAACTGGCACCAAAAATTAAATACCTCCTATCAGTGGATGCCTTTTATACCCATTTTTTGTATTACAGTATCAATTATTGCATTAAAGATGATGACAGAAGGGTTACTGTCAGCAATGCTAAAAGGCGAAAAAGTGAATGATCGACCATATAAGTGCGTGTTCAAAAAGTAGACGAATCAGAAACAAGAAGTTCAAGGCACGACAGTTTTGAGGACCGGAACGTATGGTGTTAATACGTGAGAACCGGAAAAACCGAGTAACGTAGAAATTCGCCGTTTATCAGTTGGATACTTTTTGAACAACCTCTATAAGAAGAAAAAAGGGAGAAATACCAAGAAAAAAAGGTGATTGGAAAGGAGGATTTCTCAATTGTTACTAAAAAAAGAGCCTGAGGAATGGAAATCAACAACGTGTAAAAAGGACTGACCCACTCCAGACAACAGGAAGATAAATAACGTGTCCAATGGAGAAGAGCCAGCCACCTTTGCCAAGTTTTCTTTACACGTTAAGAAAGTATAAAAGTTTGCAGCATGGATGTAATGTCCAGCTTCAGCGCCCAACCACTTGGATCACTTCAGGCCTCCTGCGGCGGCAACAGCCTCCTCGTCGGTCTTCCAGTGACCTTCGTGGCTAAGCAGGGCGCTTGCGCTTTTCTCAAAGTTGTTCCAATATTGATCAAGTGAATCATACGATCTTCGGACGAATCCATTCATTCTTGTACGGGTGTTTGGATTTAGTAACTCGTTTCTATAACTACCCCCAAACCAAGAATAGTATAAAACTTGAATATTAACTTAAGACATGGCTTGCCAACCCAAGACTGGACCCTGCGATAATGCTGAAGATAAATAACCGCTTGAGGAACAACTTAAACCCTCCAAACATAATAGGATGGACAGGACAGGAGCGACAGTTTTGTATATTATTGTTATTTGATTTGACCAAATTTTAAAACGGATTATCCTCAGGGTCAATGATGGAAATGTTATTGGTTTGTACAGGAACATATTAGTTAGACTTATCGACCGAGAGTAACGTTTAATAAACGTTTTTGAAAGTTTTGGTTAAGGGATAGAGGTAATAAATCAGGGGGGAAATTCGAGTTTATAAGCTAAGCTTGTAAATGTAGTATTTATGCACATTAAATCGAGCCTATTTTCCTGCTGAACGCAGGATATGGCTATTCTATCAATAATCACATCATTTTTGTCAGGTTAAGAATCGAGGATTAGTTTACTACACTTTTGACATTTAACATCCGCAATATCTATGTTTCTTTTTTTAAAATAATCTATTACCCGATCATTCGCCAATAACAATTGAACAATAAAAGTATATTTCTCTGGACTATTTAGTAGCTCCTGATCGTATGAATGTAAATTCCAGTGAGCCTCTTTTTTGTTCCATTTCATCATCATTGTATAAAGCCGTCCACTATAAACAAAGGCAAAACGGATTTCATCATAATGAAAGGAGCGGATAACTAGGGATCTCAATTGCACACACCCTCTTTTTTGAATTTTATATCCTCTTAACCGAAAACCAGAAGCACAAATTCAGTTGATTAGCTTCATAATGTTGTAGTAAGCAGCAGAAGAGTGCTTTCAGTGTTAGAACTGTATGAAGGTCTATGATGAAAGACATTTAACGGTGTACGTGCATATTCCATATAGTGAGAAATTACGATGACTTTTTTCCATTATATATATAATCCTTCAATAATGGAATGATTCGTACCCGAATTAGCAATGATTTGCTATAATCAGTCATATATTCCTATTTATCGATAACAACGATTTGAAAGGAGGAGAGTACGTGAACATGTCAACCAACTATTTCTTTAAGGATCTGGTTTATACAGAATCAGAGGTAAAAGAACTTGTGGGGTCACCAAGTGTAAGGGGCGAGCAAAAGGTTATTACAGAGGTTGATGACCAATGCCGACATTTTATTCAAAATAGTCCTCTAATTGTTATAGCTACTTCAAGCTCTTCGGGGGCTGATTGTTCCCCAAGAGGAGATGCTCCCGGTTTTGTCAATGTCTTGGACCATAAACATTTACTCATTCCAGAAAGACCAGGTAATCGGAGAACTGACAGCATCAAAAACCTACTCGAAAACTCGACAATTGGACTTCTTTTTACCATTCCAGGAATGAATGAAACGTTACGAATCAATGGCAAAGGATATGTTTCCAGAGACCAAACGTTATTATCTCAATCAGAGGTAAACGGCAAGATCCCCGTCCTTGGAATAGGTGTAGAAGTGCAAGAATGTTTTCTTCATTGTGGAAAAGCTTTCATACGCTCGCAATTATGGAATCCGGAAAAATGGCCAGTTAAGGAACAACTTCCATCTCCATCTAAAATGCTGACGAGCCACATTAATATGAGAACCGTAACAGAAAAAGATATCACTGAAGTACTTAGAGATACCTATACGAATGAACTTTATTAAAGAGGTTGTTCAAAAAGTCCGGTAAAAATAGCTGTCGAATTTCTTCGTTGTTTGATCTCTCCGGTCCTCACGTATTAATAGCATACGTTCTGGTCCTCGAGATTTTCACGCCTCGAACTTCTCGGCTCTTTTTGTCCTCCTTTTTGAACACGCACTTAAAGAGTATATCGTTTTGACGTCTCCAATTAGAATGATTAAGTTTAATAGGAGATACATTGTGGTACAACTAAATCAAGCTGACCTTTAAAAAGGAGAGGAGCTTGATCATGCGCGAAAAATACAGAGAATGTCTAGATGAATGCCTCCAATGTGTAGTAGCTTGTGACCATTGCTATGATGCTTGTTTGGAATTGAATAATTCTCACATGAACAATTGTATCCGATTGACAAGAGAATGTGCGGAGATTTGTAATTTCGCAGCCTCATCAATGTCCAAGAATAGCCCATTTGCTGAACGGATTTGCGTACTTTGTGCCGATGTTTGTGAGGCGTGTGCAGACGAGTGTAATCAACATGAGCATGACCACTGTAAGCGATGTGCTGAAGTGTGTCTGAAATGTGCGGAGTCTTGCAGGAAGATGTTGAACTAACCATAAATCGTTAACATACCGTTAGAGGTTACAATTAATGCCTATCCGGGTAAAGCGGTGAAATTTAAAACATAATAAAGGCTGACCCAACTACTTTTATCCAAGTCAGGGTCAGCCTTTTTAATCATTTAGTTGTACATTGACTGCAATTGCTTTTGGACATCTTTGTTTTCTAAATACTCATCATAGGTCATTTGTTTGTCCATGATTCCTTTGTCTGTAACCTCGATGATTCGGTTTGCGATCGTTTGTACGAACTGGTGGTCATGAGAAGCAAACACCATGGACCCCTTGAATTTAATCATGCCATTGTTAAGTGCTGTAATTGATTCAAGGTCAAGGTGGTTTGTTGGTTCATCCATTAGCAGGACATTGGCGTTACTCAGCATCATTTTCGAAAGCATACACCGCACCTTTTCTCCACCAGAGAGGACGCTTGCCTTTTTCAAAACCTCTTCACCAGAAAATAGCATCCTACCGAGAAATCCTCTTAAGAATGTATCGCTGTCATCTTCAGGTGAAAACTGTCGTAACCAATCAACAAGGTTTAAATCACAGCCTTCAAAATACTTGGAATTATCTTTTGGAAAGTAGGCTTGTGAAGTCGTTATCCCCCATTTATATGATCCTGCATCAGGTTCCATTTCGCCCATCAAAATCTTGAATAGTGTTGTTTTCGCAATTTCATTTCTTCCTACCAATGCAATTTTGTCATCTTTATTCATAATAAAGCTGACATTGTCGAGCACTTTTTCCCCATTTATTGTTTTCGTCAAGCCTTCGACTCTTAACAGGTCATTCCCAATTTCACGTTCAGGTGAAAACCCAACAAATGGGTATCGACGAGAGGAAGGACGGATGTCATCAAGTGAAATTTTATCAAGGAGCTTTTTCCTTGAAGTAGCTTGCTTCGATTTTGAGGCATTTGCACTAAATCGGGCAATAAATCCTTGGAGTTCTTTAATCTTTTCTTCCTTTTTCTTATTTGCATCTTGTGCCATTCTTTGTGCTAGCTGGCTAGATTCATACCAGAAATCATAATTCCCAACGTAAATCTGAATTTTGTTGAAATCCAAATCTGCAATATGGGTACATACCTTATTCAAGAAATGCCGATCATGCGAGACTACAATGACGGTATTTTCGAAGTTGATTAGGAATTCTTCTAGCCAATGTGTCGCTTTTAAGTCTAAATGGTTTGTTGGCTCATCCAAAAGTAGGATATCAGGATTTCCGAACAAGGCCTGTGCTAATAATATCTTCACTTTATCAGCACCAGGAAGATCTGCCATCTTTTTCGTATGGAGTGCTTCTTCGATACCTAGTCCTTTTAACAGGATTGCCGCATTCGATTCCGCTTCCCAACCATTCAATTCTGCGAACTCACCTTCGAGCTCTGCAGCCTTTATTCCATCCTCTTCAGAGAAATCAGGCTTTGCATAAATTTGATCTTTTTCATGCATAATTTCATATAGTCGTTCGTGTCCCATCATAACCACATTAAGTACCTCAAATTCTTCATACTCAAAGTGATCCTGTTTTAATACAGCCATCCGATGACCAGGTGGGATGTGAACATCACCTTTTTGTGCCTCAATTTCACCAGATAAAATTTTAAGAAATGTAGATTTTCCTGCACCATTTGCTCCAATTAATCCGTAACAGTTACCAGGTGTAAACTTTATATTGACATCTTCAAATAGCTTACGATCCGCAAATCGTAAACCAACATTTGTAACGGTAATCATGTATTCATTCCTCCATCATTAATATACCTAGTGATTATAACACTTTCCTGACCATCAACGATAGCCCATGTATCTAAAATCAATGAATCGTACAACTTAGAGGAGGAGATTAAACAATCACTTCTGACCATATTCGAATTTTCACATCATAACGTCCTAAAGTTATTAGGAATCTGTTTTTTTCGACAATTTACTGTGACCGACAGTTTATAAAGAGGTGAGTCGAAGGAATTTTGGTGGACTCTATCAATTGATTTTTCGGAAAAAGGAGAAATATCTTTATTTAATACTCTTCTATATGTTAAAATGTTTCTTGTCGCTTCAAAGCCCTTTTGGATTATATTGGATACTTACACATCAGACAACAGGAGGTATTAAAATTTAAATTATGCAACAATTCAAAATCCAGTAGGACAGCCTCGATAAAAACCATTAACGGGGTTTTAGCCGTTCGTTATTAAAAAGTAGGAGAGATACAAGCAAAATAGTATCATCCCAAAATCAATAGGACAGATTAATATAACGGAACGTTGAACGTAATGTATGGCTAACACAACATACTGAGGAGGAATACAATGGAAGGCATAATAAACGAACACGAGGGAACGGGAAACAAACGAAAACATCCTAAGGGTTTATTTTTATTGTTTATTACTGAAATGTGGGAGCGTTACAGCTACTATGGAATGAGATCAATCCTAGTCCTCTATTTAACTGCTGAACTAATTAGTGGTGGGCTAGGAATGGACAAATCATCTGCTTTGATGTTATATGGGCTTTATACGGGATTGGTATACTTTACTCCATTAATTGGAGGTTATCTTACAGACCGTCTTATGGGACTCCGAACAGCAATTACAATCGGTGGAATTACGATGGCATTTGGAGACTTTACCCTATTCCTTGTACAGGAAAAGTGGGGACTCTATTTAGGCTTACTTCTATTAATAATTGGAAACGGTTTCTTTAAGCCGAACATTTCAACTCTTGTAGGTGAGCTTTACGAGAAAAACGACCCTCGGAAAGACTCGGCTTTTACCATTTTTTATATGGGAATCAATTTAGGTGGTCTTATTTCTCCGATTATAGCAGGCTTGATCTATGCCACATGGTTCCACTCAACAACAGGTGGAGTGGAAACTTTCGGGTTTAAATATGCGTTTTTAGCATCATCGATCGGGATGATTATTGGACAAGTACTCTTTAACTCACTTTCCAAAAAATATTTAGGTGATATCGGAGTACAGCCAGCAGCAACAAAAGCTACACCCTCAAATAGTAATGGTTCAGCAGCACCTTTAACAAAGCATGAGAAGCATCGTACGATTGTAATCTTAATTTTGGCATGCTTTACTGTTATGTTCTGGGCTGGTTTTGAACAAGCTGGTGCATCCTTTACGCTCTATACAAGGGATTTTATCGACCGGACAGTTTTCGGGTATGAAGTGCCAGTATCTTTCTTCCAATCACTGAACCCTTTCTTTATCTTGTTATTGGCTCCAGTGGTTTCAATTCTTTGGCTCAAGTTATCGAGAACAAAACGTGGTGACTTTTCGATACCGACAAAAATGTCTTTTGGATTGATCTTACTTGGATTAGGTTTCATGGTTATGGTTCCAGCGGTAATGATAACAGGTAGCGATGAAAGTGCTACAGTTCAAGTAACTATGATGTTCATGATTGTCACCTATTTATTTCATACACTTGGTGAACTTTGCTTATCACCGATTGGGTTATCTCTTGTAAGTAAAATGGCACCAATCAAAATTGCCTCATTACTGATGGGTGTGTGGTTCTTGAGTAATGCAGCCGCAAACTACTTGGCAGGATACATCGCCTCGTTAACTACTCATATTGGTTATCTAGAGATTTTCACTTACTTGGGAATCGCTGCGATTGTGCTCGGAATAATCCTTCTTGCACTCTCTAAATCGTTGCAAAAGCTTATGCATCTTGACGATTTTGAGACTACAACGAAAGTATAATAACGATTTATGTTCTAACGGCATAAATGGAAAAGGGGATCCGAATTATGGGTCACCTTTTTTTACACGTTAAGAAAGAAAATATTTTCTATGATCAATTCAAACCATTTCCTCATTGATACCTTTACCTTATTGCTTTATAGTTGTTATAAATGCATCAACAAAAATAAAGTTGTTATATTTACATCAACCTATAAGAGGTTGATAAAACGATGAAAGGGGATGATAAAATGAGTAACAGTTGTATTTGTATCGCATGTGACGTTAAATCATCTAGAAAAATAGACAAAGATTTTGTTTCTATACTTATACAATGTGCAAAAGATATGAACACGGACTACCAAAGCGATCTGCTTATTCCATTTGATGTTCGAAATGGGGATGAGTTGATTGGTGTTGTAAGAGATTTTTCGAAGGGGTATGCCATTACCAGAAGGTTAAAAGATGTCCTGGCTGAAAAGGAAATTTTCCTGTACATTGGGGTGGGTTTAGGACAGTTAGAATCCACTAACGCAACCATACATACAATGAACGGGTCCGCTGTAATCAATGCACTCGAAGCCAGGGATCGTTTCTTAAAGAAAAACCATACAGAAGCTCGAGCATGGCTTGTTGATGAAAAGCGTTCAAATACATTTTTTTATTCAAAAGAGTATCCGTATCAGGCATTGAATGCACTTAATTATTCCATAGAAGATAAAATTCAGCACCGAAGTGGTAAGCAGCAGGAAGTGGTTCGAATGGTTAATGAACAGCCGAATTTAACCTATGAGCAAATAGGCATAAAGATGGGGTACAAGTCTCCAAAATCAACAGTTAGCTATTTATTAAGACGAGCAGATCATCACACCGTACAAGCATTGAATGATAGCCTAATTGAGTTATTGGAAGAATTGCAAAACTGGTTTAACAAAGAGGGGTCATAGCCTATGTTTCAATTATTTCTTGTATTCGTACTTGCTCATTTGACTGCTGACTTCATTTTTCAAAGAAACAAGACGATCGAGTTAAAGAGAACCAATATTCATAAAGGTTTATGGCGGCATGTTATTTGCCATTTCTCGGTTACACTAGTCGTTGTTCTTAGCTATTTTGTCTTAAGTACGGATTGGTCGATCGGCTTGGTAATTAAAAGCTTAATAGCTGTAGTAGTTATAACTCTTATTCACTATTTTATCGACTGGTTTAAAGAGAGTATGAAAAGGAAGTCGGACCGTGTATGGGTTTCAGGGAGTTTATTTATTTTCGATCAACTGTTGCATTTGCTTTCTATCTTCCTTATCATGCAGCTTCTCGGACTTGTTTCATATTCAATCGAGCAATGGAAAGTAGACTCCGTACAATTCCTATTCGAAGGCATTGACTTTCCCAACGTAACGAAGCTGCTAATCATCTTAAATTTACTATTGATTGCGACTGAGGGAGCGGGTTATTTACTCGGTATTGTTCTGAAAAACCTTGGTCCAAACCTATCCTTAAACAAAGGATCTTATAGTATTTCAGATGAAAAAACAGAGATTAAAACGGTATTGAACGAAAAGGGTGAAGAAGTTAACGAGGTTACTAGAATTAAAACTGAGCAATTTTACAAGGATTCACCAAAAAATATTGGCAGATATATCGGGATAATTGAGCGTCTGCTCATCATCATTTTTATTGTACAAGGATTTCCACATGGGTTGCCATTTTTGATTGCGATAAAATCATTAACAAGATTTAAGCAGTTTGAAAACAAGCAGTTCTCGGAATATTATCTGATCGGGAGTCTTTCCAGTTCAGTCATCGCGGTCGTGATCGGTTATATTATCTTGAGAGTTTTATAAGAGGATATCTTTGATAACCAACTTATATTTTGATGCTAGTTCCTATGAAAAGGGAAATATACCGCTTAAATAAATATGACCTCTATTTAAACGTTTATACCTATATTGAGGAGGTATATGTCCCAATGGAGTCGGTGCTTCAATGTGTTGAAGAGTACAAAATGGTATACTAAGGCTTCAGAAACTACCTAATGGTAAATGAACGAAGGTGAAAGAATGGAGCAATACCCATTACTGAAATTGATTGAGATTAGCAAACGAATTGGTAAACACCAGATCCTATCTGATATCAATTTGGAAATTGGACATGGGGAAATTGTTGGGTTACTTGGTCGCAATGGATCTGGTAAAACAACGTTAATACGTACAATTGTTGGACTTGTAAAAGCGAACAAGGGCAAAGTTATCATCAACGGTACAAATTTAAATTCAGACTTTGAACGTGCGATTCAACATGTTGGAGCGATCGTTGAGAACCCTGAGTTTTATACGTACTTAACTGGTTATCAAAACTTACAACAATATGCTTCCATGTACGGGAATATCTCCGATGAGCGGGTTGAAGATGTCATTGAGCTGGTGAATCTGGTGAATGCTATTGATGATAAAGTCGGGACGTATTCGCTTGGCATGCGTCAACGACTCGGGATTGCACAAGCCATTTTACATCAACCAAAGCTTTTAATTCTCGATGAACCTACCAATGGTCTCGATCCAATGGGGATAAGAGAATTCCGTTCCTATGTAAAGACACTTTGTGAAAAAGAGAATGTGTCGATCATTATTGCAAGCCATCTTTTACGTGAAATCGAGGATTTATGTGATCAAGTCGTAATTATTCAATCCGGAAAAATCGTTCAGGTTAAACAGTTTAAACATCATGATGTCTCTATGAAAAAGGTTCGCTTCGAACTCTTGCAACAAGAAAAAGCGCGGAGCCTTCTTCATAAGAATGGTTTTTCCGTAGAAATAAGTCCAAATGGAGTTGTGCTTGAATTAAAAAAAGAACAAATTCCTGGAGCTATTCGTGTTTTAGTAAACAATGGGATTGACGTTTTTTCCGTAAACTCCATTCAGGCTTCACTTGAAGATGCATTTTTCAAGATACTGGGGGAAACTTCCCATGATTAAGCTCATTCGAAATGAACACATCAAAATTTTTAGCAAGCGAAGTAATCGTATTTTGTTCCTATCATTCGGTATCCTGTGTCTATTATTAGCTTTAATCATGAAAAACTTATTGTCTAGCTCAGGTAATAATGAAAGTTTTATCGATTATTTATTGTTCAGCACTAATTTTCTTTTTCTGATACAATTCTTCCTTATAATTATTGCTGGGTCAATCGTGTCTAATGAATATGATTGGGGTACAGTCAAATTATTGCTCATTCGACCCGCCCGACGATCAAAAATATTGCTTGCCAAATATATAACCGTGTTATTAATTGGCTTTTGCCTCCTCCTGATCTATCTTATTCTCGCTTTATTATTCGGAATGCTGTTGTTTGGATTTTTTGATTTAGCCAGTGACTTTGAAATGATTAACAAGCTTCCGCTGATCTACCTCAACAGTTTAGTTGAGGTTGGTGTAATGGCGACTCTCGCATTTTCGATTTCAACAGTGTTTAGGAGCAGTGTATTAGCCACAGGGATCGCTATTTCTCTCGTGTTAACTGGTCGAACATTTGTAGAAGTGTTGGCACATTATAAAATTGATTGGGGTAGGTATATCCTTTTTGCAAATACAGATTTAACTCAGTTCACAATTGGAAACCGCCCTCTATTTGAGGGTATGGCGTTACCATTCTCAATCATCATTTTATGTGGTTATATGTTGGTTTTTCTAGTAAGTGCATGGTTTGTATTTTGCAGACGTGATGTGACGGTTTGAATGTGTTTATAAAATTTAAAGTTCATTTTCGCAGCTGGTAAAAAGTGCATAAATTACTTAATGTGAACCATCCTAACGAATAAGGTCCTTTTTTTACGAAGGAGGTGTTAGGATGAGCCATCAGAAAAACCAAAATCAAAAGTCAGTTGAGCAAACAGCAAAAACGGTTAAAGATACCACTGATACCGCTTTTGATTCCGTACAAAATGCAGTTGAAGCTACGGAAAGTGCAGCAATGAATACGGTAGACAAAACAGCCGATGCGATGAACAAACAAATGGACAAGAAAAAATAAGAATGACATTGAACGGGATTGCCAAATCGAGGTGATCCCGTTTACACATCAAGTATTCACATAAAAAAATAGTTTTGATAACCTTTCCTAGTTCACTCAACGCTTTATATACCGGACGGAATCCCTTACAAAAAGGTTGAAGGGAAGGTTTGACAAGAATTATAACATTTAGTAAAATAATTTTTATGAACAGTTGATATATCAACTAATTAGGATGATGCATATGGAATACGAACCATTAGATAATATTGGGGTCTTGATTCATACTGTGGATTTAGAGATTACTAGCTATGTAAATAGTCAATTAGCCGCTTTTCAGTTAACATCTGAGCAAAATTTAATTATGGCGCTTCTATGGAAGCATGAAGGAATCTCACAAAATGAAATTGCAACAAAGCTGAAAAAGGATAAAGCTGGTGTTACTCGAATGATTTTTACGCTAGAAAAAAAAGGCTATATTCGGAGAGAAACATGTCCAAATGATAAACGTTCAGTAAAAGTCTACCTAACCGAAGATGGAAGGAAACTTGGGAATGATGTGATCCCTAACAATAAAAGTATCATTCAGCTTATTAGTAAGGGAATGACCAAAGAAGAAATTTTAGAATTACGAAGACTTCTAATGAAAGTTCGGGAGAATGTAGGTCGATCATAATTTGGTTGACAAGGTTATGTCTCATAGTTGATGTATCAACTAATTTTTAATATTCTGGAGGAATTATAAATGAAAGTTGTTGCTATAGTTGGAAGCACTCGGAATGAATCATATAATTTAAAGCTTACAAAGTATATTCAGGAAAAGTATAAAGAACGCCTAGATATAGAGATTTTAAATATTCGTGATCTTCCTCATTATGACCAAGATATTGAATTGGACCCTCCTGAATCTGTTACAAAATTGAAAAGAAAAATTGCCAAAGCGGATGCAGTTCTTTGGGTAACACCAGAGTATAATTATTCTATACCAGGTGTTTTAAAGAATGCAATTGATTGGTTATCCCGTGTGGAAAAAGTCATGTTTGGTAAACCATCATGGATTATGGGGGCAACAATGGGAACATTAGGAACTGTTCGTGCCCAGCAGCATTTACGAGACATACTATTTTGCCCAGGGGTTGGATCTCCGCTTCTACCTGGTAATGAAGTGTATATTGGAGCCGTTCATGAAAAAATTGACGGAGCCGGGAACCTTACACACGAACCAACGATTAAGTTTTTAGATACCGTCGTTGACAGCTTTATCAAATGGTTTAACCAACAACAACCTTTTAATAATAGGTAACTTTAATATGAATTTAATAACTACTGCAAGAGAAAAACCGAATGGAAGAACTATTCGTATCGGGACCTAAACAACGAATTACGTAAAATTCACCAAAAGTTGAAAGCCGCATTCTTTCGTCAAAAAATGCGGCTTTATCAAAAAGAGTTGTTTATTTTTCACATCCTCCCAACCATTAGCCTTCATCACCATTTAACGGCAAATGACCCCAAAATTGACGGATGCTACATCACCCCCTTATAAAAGGAATAGTCTCTCGGAAATTCACTTTCCTTGTTCGCTCTAGTTTTTCCACTAGGGCTTTTTTATTGTTTCACCCCCAAAACAAGGGTGCGAACAAACTTTCCTCTTGACAAATCAACATCGCCCCAAAAATCGAGTTGAAGACCAAAAAACACTCGACGGGGGAATTTTTCAATGCTTCAAAACGTTCGTTCTCACGAATCCTATCTACACTTTGTCGTTGAACAATCCAACAAACACTTCAAGGACAAAAGGTTTCTAAAAGACTTCTACCTGGACCCGATCGTCTGGTGTTCATTGATGGACCTAACAGATACCGCAGCCCTGCTTAAACATCGGTATTCCTCAAACCCTAGAGGAAGGAAACCACGTAATCCTTGTGATATGCTTCGTAGTTTACTGCTTATGCATCAACAACATATAACAAGTGTTGACAAATGGGTGTTCACCTTAAAAACACTTCCCGTCTTTGCCATCCTTAGTGGCTTTTCTCCTGACAACGTTCCAGGGGTCGGTACGTTTTACGACTTTTTCGATCGCCTTTGGCTGGCTCCAACCCCACATCTGACCAGACGGAAGAAAAGAAAGTTGAAGAAGCCGAAAAAGAAAGGCAAAAAGAATCAGAAACTCGAGCCTAAAAACCCTCGGATTGTTGAAAAACTGGTGAAACGTGCCCTTAAAAATAAGAAGGTTCGTTATAACCCAAAAGCACATGATCAACTCCAGATCCTTTTTCAATCCTTGTTCGTCAACCAATCGGCATCAAAAGGATTACTCGGTCATACACAGTCCCTCAGTATTTTGGCGGATGGATCTCCTTTCGTAACGGGAGGTCGACCCTACGGTAAATTCCTTTGTGACTGTCGGAAACAAGGAAATTGGAAATGCCACTGTAAACGGCAATTTTCCGATCCGGATGCCGATTATGGCTGGGATAGTTCGAGAGAAAAGTACTATTACGGACGAAGCTTTTTCATGGTCGCTGCCTCCGATAGCCCATATGATTTACCGATTTATCCAAGGATGTATCGAGCGAGTAAACATGACTCCGTCTTGTTTGTGAGCACCTTTCATGAACTCAAGCATTGGTATCCCGATTGGACATTCGGAGAAGCCATCTTAGATTCTGCCTTAGATGCTTACCCCATCTATGAAATGTTAGAGCACTATGATGTTTCGGCCATCATCGACCTGAACCCTAGGCGCTCGAAACAGTTCACCTATAATGAAATGGAGATTAACTTAGACGGTGTTCCCGTTTGCCCCATCGGTCGGAAAATGCGGGATTGGGGTGTCGATAAGAAACGGTACCGTCGTAAATGGCGTTGTCCAGCTGCCGTCGGGAAATGGACATGTTCAAATCCGTGTTCTGAGTCGGCATACGGGAGAACCTTTTATACATCGACGAAGGAAAATCCCCGCCTTTTTCCTCGTGTGAAACGTGATAGTAAGGAATGGTATAAACGTTATGCGTTACGTAATGGGGTCGAGCGTTGTATCAAACGCCAAAAAGTGGATTATCATTTAGAGGATTCGAAAGGACGTAGTTCAAGACATTGGACCATTCGATCATATTGCATCGGCATGTGTCAGCATGCCGATGCGTGGGTCAAGGAAGCCAAAAAGGGTAACTTTTTAAGCCTAAACCCATTAATAAGGTCTCTTCTGTCCTTATAAATCCATCTTAAAATACCTGTTTTAAAAAATCCACTACATCTGTGGTTTATTTGGCATGTTTATTTTTGAAAACAACTGTTGGAAATTCAGTCTGTGCTCCTAAAATCAGCTGTCATCCCCCAGAAGACCCAGATTTACTCAATTAATTTCCGAGTCTCTATAAGGAAATAACGAATCATTTATCGAAGTAATCAAAAAACTAGGATGGATTGCGAGAAGGATGAAAATGTCTTAAGTTTCTACTTTAGACCAAAGTTACATTTTTGAAAAAGCGCAAGGTGAAGACCTAAATGGTGTAGTTAAGATACTCATGCTGCTGCAGAATGGCTTCAAACAAAAGGGACACATCAATGGGATTTTTATCTAGAGGACGTTCAATCGAACATTCCAGAGGTGAAAGAATCCATTAGTAATGGAAATACATATGTCTTTAGGAAATACAACAATAATAGCCTCCATCACTCTAGAAACTGAACCAAACGAGTGGGATCGTTTAATATGGGAATCAGAAGCGAGCGATGAAGATGTCGTATTATTCATCGGGTGTGATCGATCGAGCCTATGCCGGGCAAGAAATTGGATTGACATTAATGAAGTGGGCAGAAACCTATACCAGTGAAATCGGCAGGAACAGAGTACGCTTCGATTGTGTTGCTCATAACGATGGACTCAATAAGTATTATCAAAAGCGTTATCCTTTACAGGGGGTCTTACATGATTACGGGGAACATTGTAAGTACGAAAAAGTTGTTCAAGTCACTAGCGTTGCATAAATGATGACAGAATATTCTGAAATGTATTTTTGGATCTTTGGGCCAAAAAGCCAGAGCCTTAAATAAAGGTGGTCCTGTCCATTTGGCAATAATATACATTTATACCTGGGTGACAACGACAATGATCAACTTACGAGCTAGACGGTTCTCCTACTCTGCGTAGCCACACATAGGCGGGTTTCCAAATGGCTGCTTTTAACCATCGACTGATTCGTTGGAGAGATTTTTTACTCTTGGTTTCCAATTGAATGAGAACGTTTAGACAGTATACGATCACTGCTGAATAAATCTGATTGTGAATCGCTGTTTCGCTCATTCCATAAAAGTTTTTGATCTTCACATGTTGTTTCATCCACTTGAAAAAGAGCTCAATGGCCCATCGTGATCGATACAGGTCGCTGATCTGTTCGGCACTTAAATCAAAACGGTTCGTGATTAAACGAAGGATATTCCCTTTCGTATCCATTACTTCAAGGAGGCGAAAGACATTTTCAGCTCGTTTTTGAGGACCACCGATGTACACCATTCGATCCGATAAGACCGGACAACCTTCTGAAAGGGGTAGAACCAGCAACCGTGACACGAAGCGCAATTTATCTAAATAATAGAAATAGGAACCGATCTATGCTAAAGAATCGGTTCTTTTTATTTGAAGGATTCATTATAGAGCCAGTCGTTGATCCATATCCATACGGTGAGTTTCGTATGGATAATCGACTAAAGATTTAGTATCAGCTAAACCGATTTCTCAATGGATTCGGTTTATTTTCCATTTTTCGGACAAATTGCACGTCGTAGCGTTGCTGGTTTTACCCCTCAAAAGACGGTATTTTTGTTGAAAGGGGAGTAGGGGGCTACGGGTACAGTTATGGGTTTTCGTTAATCGCTGTGTTCTTCATCCTTCTTATTATCGTTGGTGTACTATAAATATATGAGATATCACAAAAAAAGGAAAGGGACAAGAGTATAGTAGATAAAAAATCCACAGTTGTAATAGTTTGAAAGTCTAGTAAATATTTTCGTAGGTTATTCTCTTGATTATCGTTGGAACGGATTTTAAAGATAAAAACTATTAAAATTTAAACGGTTGTACCTCACTGATCAATCAGTGGAAACATATTGTACAAAAGAAGGGACAAGGAAAGGATGATCCAATTGTATATAAACGAATTGTTATTAATTTTAGTCCTTTTTATTTTGCTTGTAATCATCGGAATCATCATTCTTGGTTTTTAATATGAACCTTTAATTGCTGTACGTCTGATGATAGATTCTATTACAAGATACGAATGTTCCTTTACTAAATAAAAAACGATAGGAGTGAAATACAAATGAGCGACAATCATTTATTCGACATGATCGAAAAGAAAACAGGCCTTAAAAAGGAGAATGTTTTTAGGCTGGCGAATTCGCTGCAAAATGCAAATTTTCGAGATGAACAAACGGTTCGAAAAATTATCAGGCAAATTGCCAAAATGGCGAACCATTCGGTATCTAAAGCGAAGGAAGACAGGATAGTCCACACGATCGTGGATGGGAACGTACCAACAGATTTAGCTTCATTAACTGATATGTTAAAAAGATAGTATAAAAATTGAGGGACTTTCGGACTCATCTCTTTGAATTTAATACTCTATGAAAAAACAAACGTATTTCTTGATTATTTTATCTATACATCTCAGTAATGGTTTCATAGAATGTTACCATACGACGATTAACGTAAAGTTGTATCCGAGTAACCCATAATCCATCTCTCTTCGCCCCCGTGCTGAACGGGGGTTTTTTACATGAATCTATTGAAACTGCCCTACAAGTTGTCCATCCCTTGCATAGATTATTGATATAGATTTTTTAAGGAGCCAGTGCAATGGGGAAGATTATTCATTGGGAACCGTTTGAAAAATACAGGAAAAACTACCAATAAAAACAGAAAAAATCCGTGACGGCAAATGATTTAACGAACGATTGGAACGGAAACATATTTCCTGAAATTAAGGAAAAACAACTACAACCTATCCTTGAATCCATACGACATTCAAGATACCAATACTTCCAAGGAAGATTATTACCAATTACTTGAGCATTATAACGACATATTTGAATAAACACTCCTATTGGAATCAACGAAGCAGGTAAGTGATGAGATACAGCTTGGAACCATTAACCACCTTCGCAAAATCAATAACTTGGCAGGTCACTCATAATCAAACATCACCACTTAGATTTCATTAATCAATATCATGAAATTCCGATAGACATAACCGAGGGTAACTCCTAGTTTTTTGTTATCAATTCTTTGAATGTACTAAAATTCCACTATTGTGGTCAAACACTTGTCCATTACGGATTCCCTGCTTATACATACTCTATTTAATGAGAGCATAAGCTCACCTATTAAAAAGGGGGGATGTTACATGTCTGATTACTATCCTAAAAAGAACAACAACTTTGCGTTAATCGTAGTATTGTTTGTTCTGTTAATCATTGTTGGAGTAAGCTTCATGAATGACAAATATTAATTGATTTCAACCACGATGTAGGGACTTCTCGTCCCTACAGTTTAATTCTCACATTCCCCAAGGCTCTGCTGAAAAAATGATGAAGATTCTGGACATAATCCTCCTACTCCTACCACCACTTAGATTTCATCCTGAATCCGTGGCATAGAATCACCTACCCTGTCCCGGACCGCCTGTTATAATACGATTCCTTCCACTACCGGGGAGGAATTATATAATACGATTTCTAAATGAATCACGTGGTGTCCCAACCGATCCACACGTCGCCGGCTTCAATATATGATGGATCTAGTGAAGCGAGCCCGAGCTAAAAAAGGGGCCCTCGCCCAGTTGTGTTCTTCATCGTTGACGATACACAGTGTAAAAAGGATCGCACTACCTGTCGAATGGAAGGATTGGATCATCACTTTTCCCACTCTGATGGAAAAACGGTCTGGTCCCATAGTCTTTTGACACCCCACCTTTTCAGTGAGGGACACTCGCTTTCCTGGGATTTCCACCCGTATCTTCGTGAAGTATTTTGCCAGTCACACGGTCAAACCTTTAAAAGTAAAAATGACCTTGCGATTGAACTGATTCAATCCTATCAACCGTTGGAAGACGAACAGGTCTATGTCCTTGTAGGTAGTTAGTACACAAGCAAGAAGCTCATTGATGCCTGTAACCAAATAGGATACCACTAATTGGTGGGATAAGGACCAATCGTAAAATCTATCCCAAAGGCATTGGGATCAAGCAATCCGAGTTTGCATCTGATTATATCGCTAAGTCGATCTCCACTCCGTTACGACGGTGGACGGTCATTCCTATAAAATCTATCCGTATGAGGGACCTTCCTTTAAGTGATATCGAAAATGTCCAGGTCTTTTATCTTGGGAAAACGGATTTCGTTCGAAGGAGACGCCATTTTGCCTCCTTTGTACAGACAGTAGCTTGAATGTCGTGAACATTCTGAGCTACTACAATATCCGGTGGAATATTGAGACCGGATACCGTTATTTCAAAGATTTACTGGGCTTCGACGAATACCAGCTGCTTTCCTATAAAGGTATTGAACGATTCTGGTGTGTTCAGTTTTTAGCGTACAATTATCTGGAGTGTCAACGAAAAGACTGGGAAAAAGACCACCCGCTCACAATTGGAGATGTTGTCCGAAGAATACGGAAAGAACTCTCGGTCAACTCATCTTCTACGTTTATGAACAGGCACTGGCAGACAAACCTTTAAACAGGATCTTACGCAGCTTAAAGTTAGTCGCTAAAGTAGTCTGCAATGAACCCACTACCCGTATGTCTTTTTTAAGGAATCTGATCAAAATCTGCAACAGTCAAGTAAATTATAGATTTGTTCAATCCATGTAAGGTCCGACAGTTGATTCAATTGTTTCTTACTGATCTGTGACATCGAACTGTTCAAACGTTTTATACTCCAGAAACGTCGCCCCCCTTAATCGCTTTTCCATTTACTTTTCTTCCCGACGTTGAATAAAAAAGCGATCGCGATTAGGAAGGCCAAAATAAGAAGTAACGGATTAGTATCGTCCGATTTCCTTGATCACATTTCTTTTGACGTTAATTTCATGATGAAAAAGAAGCCTTTATAAAAGGTTTCTTTTTCATTCTGTAAAATCTATCTTGTATTCGACAAAATATTACAACGATGAACAAAAGGAATATGCTAGAAATAACGACGGCCTTATAATCGAGGCGTTTATGGAACGTTTTTTCTAACCAAATTTCTGGATGCTACAGTAAAACAGGGGATCCAAGGATTAACAGAAGAAGAAGCAAAGATTTTTACATCAAATGTCGAAAAACTTAAGGAAAGAGAATAAAGCTCACATTCCGCACGGATCATAATCAACAAAATTAGATTTCTGAAACACAATCGACAAAGTTATTATTTTTTTGATGTGAATTCTAATTTGATATCTATTAATGTGTTATGGTAATTAGATCTTATTTGACCTAAAATAAGTAATAATAAGTAATTAGGATAAATAATTTCAAATATGCTATCGATGTGCGAAGTGTGAGATAAAGGATTCAAGAGTTTTTATTTTTGATATACGCTTAAACTGGAACTATATTGAGAAAAGCAAGCACCTCCAATTTAATATGAGGTGCTTTTTTACAATATTCACACTTCCGTTTTTCCTTTATAGGCATGTTTATGTGGAGGATCACCATCGATCGATGTAACCCCGTTAAATTCATGAAAATGACCCACACCTAGAACGGGAATGGCAGGTCCAGTCACTCCTTTAATACGGTGTTCATGACCATCATCAAATGAAGTGATGGTAAAGTATCTGTGTGTATGAGGAACGCCACTCGGTGCAGGTTTCGTTGTGCCAGCGTATTCATGTCGATGACCGACATCGAATGAGGTTATTCCTCAAAATTCATGGTCATGTAAAGGTTCCCCATCCCAAGTCGTAAGATAGAGCACATGTGTATGTTCCCCATCGGCATTCTCTGAAGAATAATCAAATCCAGAAACAGGCATTTTCATGTTGTTCTCTCCAATCTTAATTTGTTTTTACATATCTATTTGTATGAAAGGGGAAAAGAATCATTAACGTGAAAAACCGCTTTTTATAAAAAAACCATTTGAAGAGATCGATTGAATAAACGCAATTCTGTTACTTAACAAAAAAGATTCCCCAGCGTGTCGCTGAGGAAAGTATAGGATCAACACCACTATAACTATATGCCAAGGCAAAGAAAAAAATCCCTGAATTTTTCACGCTGTACCATATGTGTAAGGAATATAAGTATTATTATGTTCAAATTGAAACCAAGGAAGGAAGGTAACATGATGGCCCGATGGCGTAGACAACGATCATTTATACTTGCTGGTCCCAATAGGTGATATGGATAACGACAACAGACAGTTTGGATTTGGAGGCTTTCCACACGGTAGTCTTGGAGGATTTGGGCACGGATATTCGTCCCGATTTAGGAGGTTTGGATGATTTGGGCCCCGTTTTCGGAATCCGAAGATGCTTCTTTGTATTCTTTTTTAATATACGAGGGGCCAGTCAGGTCAGAACAGGTGAGTTAACCGAGTGATAAGGAAAGCGTTATAATCCACAAGTAACTGGTAAAAAAAGAGAATCTCTTGTTTCAAACCGATTCTCCACCTTGAAAATTTTTAATTTTTGTATCGATTAAAAAAAGCTTCGAAGACAAACATAATAGACGTACCTTGTTTTCTATTACACTTTCCTATCACTATCTTTTGGTTCTACTTGTTTTTAAATAATGAAAATATGTCACCGCCCATTTGTTTAAATTGGCCAGCTAATTTCATCATTTCGTCTACGGTTGAATTTATTTTATCTATATCCCAATGGCCTTCTGGTGTTTTGAATTCAGACATCATTTGGTTAATAAAGTTGGACTCAGTCGACTGGTTCCTATGGGGTACTTGTTGAGGTGGGGGAGGTCCAGAACCGAACATCATATCGAATGGATCAACCTCATAATCTTCATGGTTTTGGTTGGTTTGATTTTGAAAATTCATTAATCGAACTCCTTTCTTGACTTATAAGTCATTCGTATAAAGAAATTTCGGTGGAAAACGCAAAAATTCAAGAGAGATGATCATAACGAAAGGAATAAAGATCCTAATACTTACAATTCAGAAAAAAGAGGTAAATCTCTCTCGGTGTAACCTCTTCATAAACCTTGATAGATTGCTGTCTATATAGTAAAGGCAACCCCTTTGTCTAAACAAATACATTAGTATTTAACAAATGCTGTTCCGACGATAATTAAAAGGATAAATAATACAACGATGAGTACAAAACCACTGCCGTAACCATATCCGTAGCTACCCTCTTTTTATTCTTTTTTCAGGGATTAATAGCAGCCGAATCCGCTATAGCCTCCGTATCCAGCACCCATACCTTTCTCTCCTTTTCTCTAATTTTTAGGATTTCCTCACCATAATGTATGTTGAAGTTTAAAATTTGTACAAGATATTCGTGTAGAATTAGAATAGGCAAACAATGTTTGTTTGTTTTTGAGTATGGATTCTCATCAAACATTTTAAATAATTCGTTCCCTTGGTTTGGATCAATTTCTAATTCGGAAATAATTACCATTACTAACTATAAAGCATAAGAAAGTTCAAAATGGAATTCACTCATTCTCGATACATATCCTTTACCAAAAATGTCTTTCAACATAACCTAATATGGAAGACCTTGAAGTAGGATAAAAACTGTCTGAACATTATTTTCATTTAAAAATATTGGTGAAGCAGTTGAAATTAGATGTTGTGATGGTCATGTTTATAAAGGGATAATTGACCATGTCGACCATGAACATGTATATCTAGCCCCTATAGATGGCCCTCGGTATGATGGCCCAGATCATTCGTTGCCTGGATGTAGCATGTTTTTATGGGGGGAGGTTCTTTTGCTGGTGGCTTTCTAGGTGGATTAACAGGTGTTGCGCTTGGCTCCATCATTTTCTTTAAACTGTTTCCATTTTTTGTTAAGTAGTACGTAAAACCTTTCCGTGGGAGTGCTCCAAGTTCATTACGAGGAATTGGAGGGCGATCACGGATTCATTCGTTTGTGGAAGGCGTGCTCGAATAAGACCAAGCCCATAGCTGCACTTGCCCTTCCAAATTTCCCTTCTATTGCATTTTGTTCTACGGGATCATGTTTTCCAAATGTTTTTGTTCTCCATGATCCTTCTTGAAGGTCGGCCTAGCTTGGGGCTATTTGTTGCTTAGTTTATATGTTTATTGGAGCACTCATTCGAAAGGCGACCAAACAAAAAGCATTAAACTACTAGGTAGTGGGTAAAGCGGACAGGGAGAGCCGTATTAGAGATCCTAGACAATGTCCAAATTAACTCAAACAAAGTGGTCGGGTGTGACGGGTACCAAAGCCATTTAATTGAATGAAGAGATGCTTTCCGATTAAGAAAAACCGATTAAACAGGTGATATTCGAACAGTTAATTCATTCGCCCCCTAGGGGGCACCCCCTTTATTCCCCTTTTCGGGGAATATTCAACTGATTATTTTGAGGGATTTTCAATTGATGTTGACATTATAACAGAACTTGTCGCGCGCGCCCGATTCTTGAAGATCAATAATATTATTAAAAGCTGTTAAAGCCGGCCCGAGCTTATAGAAACAATTGTGCCCTTTAGTTTATTAAGCTTATAGGCGTATGAATCATTTAGATCTAGAACAGAATGAGATTAGAGAATAGTTTAAGTTGAAAGTAGGTCTTAAAAATGCTTGAGAATGGGAAAATATCTGTAAGGCAGTTTACGATATTGCTTATTTTATTCATTGTTGGCGGCAGTATCTTAGTTGTACCATCACAACTTGCCTCGGAAGCGAAACAGGATGCTTGGATCGCAGCTATTCTCGGCCTCGTATTGTCACTGTCCTTGGTAATGTTATACAACGCTCTCGGCAGCCGTTTTCCTGACATGACTTTAGCACAATATAGTGAGGAGATTTTAGGTAAATGGATAGGAAAAGTCGTTTCCCTTCTATTCTTTTTTTATTTTTTTGAGCATACAGCCGGATTGCTTCGATTAATAGGGGATTTTATGACAACGCAAATTATGCCTGAGACACCAATTCAAGCCATACATATTATTTTTTTATCCATTATTATTATGGGTGTAAGACTAAGAATTGAACCGATTGCTCGTGCATCGGAGATTTTCTTTCCATGGTTTATATTGCTTTTTTTTATTTTAGTGATTTCGATTTCCCCGCATATTGAGGTTGAAAAAATACAGCCTATAGGTGAAGAGGTAAAACCCATTGTTTCAGGTGCTTTTCAATTTCTCGGCCTTCCTTTCCTGCAACTTGAAGTGTTTTTAATATTATATCCCTATATCAACCGAAAAAAGGAAGTCAAAAAATTCTATTTACTTGGTACACTGATCGGTGGTGTGTTTTTAATTGTCATCACATTTTTAAGTATTGCAGTTCTTGGTGCTGATCAATCCACAAGACAAATGTATCCAAGTTATTCATTAGCAAGAAAAATAAATATTGGCGACCTTTTCCAACGGGTCGAAGCGATCATGGCATTCATTTGGTTTATTACGGTTTATTTTAAGATGGCGATTACTTTTTATGCTTCTACTTTAATATTTGCACAAACGTTCAAACTAAAAGATTATCGTTTTTTGACTTTTCCTTTGGGTATCATCATAATTGTTCTTTCTATTGTGGACTTTCCAAATATCGTCTATTTCAAACAATTTATTAAAACGATATGGACACCTTATTCCTTGACTTACGGACTTTTTCTTCCATTAGTTTTGTTAGGGGTGGCCATGCTAAGAAAAAAGAGGGGGAATTCTGGTTCGTACTAAGCATCCAATGTTCGATAAATAAAGAAAACTGTTTTAAAAAAATTGCTTACTGATGTTAAACAACTTGGAACATTAACGTTTTTGCTCTAGCCCCTTTATTCCGCAATATGGTCCTTTAATGGAATATCATTATATTATTTTCACCATAAAAAGCCCCTTTAGACAAAGGACATCCAAAGGGAGCAATGCTTCGCATCTTTTTTATAAACGTCGTGACTTTATTTTAAACATCGCGTCTTTTTAACAAACATCGCGACTTTGTTTTAAATCTACAACTACGGTGAAGTGCAGTCTATCCAAAATATGTATGTTTAATTACCTACAAAATAGGGTACATCATAATTCAAAAAGGATTGAGACTATGGATCAAACGAAAAAAATTGAATTTGACAAGGATCCCTACCACGCTCTCGTTACTGAAATTCTTTCCGAGGTGTATGATGCGTTACAAGAAAAGGGATATAATCCTATCAACCAAATTACTGGTTACCTCCTTTCAGGTGACCCTGCTTATATTCCTCGTCATAAAAATGCAAGAAATATCATTAAAAAAATTGAACGTGATGAGTTAATCGAGGAAATCATCAGAACATACCTAACCAAGAATCACTAGCAAATTTTTACATAAAGACCAGAAAGAGGGGGAACCTTGGTGTTTCCCATAGCACCCCAAATGGTCACCTACTGTAGAAGTGGCAAAAAAAGTATTGGTGAAGAATTCTTGCTATCCCCTTATTAAACTAATACGGAGATATTTCATTTCTGTTTCCCTAATTTAGATACAGGGATAGATACAGGGAGTTCAGTTAAAGAAGCCGTAAAGGACATACCTGATTCTGTTAGGGGCAGTACCAGCGAAGCCACCCGCAAAGTAATTACAAAAATTGTAATCATTGATATAATGATTCTTAAGGTTCACAAGTTCCGATTTTATTATCGAAACGGAACTATGTTAAAAATACGTATCTAAACCTCTCAAGCAAACATTCAATTTTCTAATCAAAAAATTCCGAATCAATACTTCGATTCTAGGAACTTTTTCAGCGAAAAAGGTATTTTATGTAAAACATCTGACGGACTAGAGCAGCAACCCTGTAATTACCCCTAATAGGGTTATAAAGGGCAGTTGAAATGAAACATAATTTCTTTTTTAAATCAAAAAACACCTAGATTTCAAGTGAATTTAGGTGTTTTTTGTCCAAAATCTAAGAAGGTGTAGTATCAGCTCGTTAACTAAATCATTTACTGTCACGGATTTTTCCTGTTTTTTTTGGTTGTTTTTCCTGTATTTTTCAAATAGTTCCCAAGGAATAATCTCTCCCACTGCACTGGCTCCTTTTCTTTCAAAAATCTATATCAATAATCTATGTAAGAGATGGACAACTTGTAACGGCAGTTTCAATATGTGAAAAAAACTCCCGTTCTTCGCGGGGGCAAAGAGGTATAGATTATTAGCTGATACTAGGATAACAACTTTGAGTTAATCTTCGTATGAACATTCTATGAAACTATTACTGAGTTAGTATAGACAAAACTAGGAGGCTATACGTTTGTTATTCATAGAGTATAAAATTCAGTGATTTTGAGTCCGTACTCCAGTTTGTGTCACTCACCATTATTGAATTTAATAATAGTGGTGATTACTTTGCTGAAACGTTTACCTCTAAACATAAAGTATACCTTGTTAACCTCAGGGAGGCTGGAAACTCTTAAAAGGCATCAGAATCCTATTAGTTCTTGGACATTTGCTGTACACTTCCACCGGAGGAATGATTGGGTTAATATACGCAACTTAAAGAATTACACCTGGACAATAAACAAAAAAATGGTTAACGACCTTCGTAAACAATGCAAACTTCAAGCAATCTAAACTAGTTGATACCAAATCTAATAAATTCGAAACTAGTTGAGCTACATTTTCGGTATCGGTTTGTGTTTGACTTAATAATTTAATTGTCAAATTTAAGTCGAGGATTTTCTTCTTGGCTTTTTTTGTTCTTCCTAGTCGTTAGTCTTTCCAATTTGTCATCCACCTTCATAAAATATGGTATCGACTAAAAAGGTGGTGATATTATGAGTGGTTTCGGTAACTTCGGTGGCGACTTTGGTCGCAAAAGAGATAATAATGGCTTTGCGTTAATTGTAGTATTGTTTATCTTGCTTATTATTGTTGGGGCAGCCATGTTTGATGATAAAAAGTATTATTAATTTAATGACAAATAAGGAGACAACGGAATTTAAAACGTTGTTCTCAGAATCGCTGTAGTGAGACATGCTTCTTTTTTGTTAGGTAAGAACTTCTTTTTATCATTAAGGGGTAACGACATGGCGTTACCCCTTAATGGAATAAGTACTAATCTGTTATCACTTAATTTATTACTGGGACAAATCCTCAACAAAATTAGTAATGTCCTCCAAGTCTATCTCGTTTGAAGTGAGCTTCTTTCATAATTGAAATAAAAAAAACGATATCCTATGGCTATCGTGGAAAAGAGAGAGTGCTGGAGATCTATGATTTGGGTAAAGGGTTAAATATTAATAATCACGCTTATCATCCTCAACGAAAGCTACCCCAACAATAATGAGTAGAATAAACAACACAACAATCAATGCAAATCCAGAACCACGTCCACCATAACCTGACATATTTTTCACCACCATCAACATTTATTGAAAGAGTTATCCTCTTCCCTTAGTATGCTATGAAAAAAATCAGCAGTGGACAGGACTATTGTATTGGTGAATAAGTATATTTTTGATATGTTATTGTTATATTGGAATCTTTTTATATTCTTCGATAGCCTTCTTTGAAAGCCATTCAATAAAGTTTTTTTCATCTTCAAGTAAAGGCCGGTTTAAGGTTATTTGGAATTCGATAGCAAGCCTTCTATACAAACCCTCAAACATTGTTTGATCTCCCATTTTTAAGCCACCTTTCAATATTTGTTCAAAGAAGAGGGTTTACTTAAAATTATCACTTATTGAATATATGTAAGTGCTGCTTTTTTAAACCATAGTTTTTCTGACAGTTAAAATGATTCTTTAATTCAAAGATGAGATCAATCGGAAAAAGCCGACCTCTAATTAGGCTTATTGATGAAATAAATAATCGATAGTCATAGGGATAGACCCTTCAATCTAATTTTCTAAAGGTACTATCGCAAAGTCTATTTTGCCATGCATAGCATCTTCCATGCATTCGACGATAGTAGGGTATGGTTGAAGAATTTCATTGGGGAATACCTTTTGCGCCGCTAATTGTAAAATGTTCCACTTGGACCTCAAAAAGCCGACAGAATTCATAATATTCTTTCCTCCTATATGTAAACTTTAATCAATACCAATACAGCGCTGTAATTTTTCTATTAGAGATTAAAATCGTCTGATTTGCTTTTTAACTTATTCATGAAGTTGTTGAACTCAGGAATATTCATTTGTTGAGCAGGGTCAGATAAAGCTATAGGGGGATCAGGATGGACCTCTGCCATGACTCCATCGGCTCCTATAGCAAGTGCTGCCCGAGCAGCAGGAAGGACTAAATCTTTTCGTCCAGTTGAATGAGTTACATCCACAAATACAGGCAAGTGTGTCTCTTTTTTGAGAATAGGAACTGCGGTTATATCAAGTGTATTTCTAGTAGCTCGTTCGTATGTTCTAATCCCTCTCTCACAAAGTATGATTTGATCATTTCCTTTTTCAATGATATATTCGGCAGCATACATGAATTCTTCAATTGTTGCAGACAATCCACGCTTTAATAAGATTGGCTTATTTACCAGTCCTGCTGCTTTTAATAATTCAAAATTCTGCATATTTCGTGAACCTATTTGAATCACGTCTACATAATCCATAGCTTTTTCCAGATCATTGGGATTCAGTATTTCACTGACCACCGCAAGATTATATTTATCAGCTACCTGCCGTAAGATCTTTAAACCTTCAAAGCCGAGTCCCTGAAAATCATATGGGGAAGTTCTAGGTTTAAAAGCGCCACCCCGAATTAAGGTTATTCCATGATCTTTTATTACTTTTGCCACACACCGGACCTGCTCCTCACTTTCAACTGCGCAAGGACCTATTACAAAATGTGGATTCCCATCACCAATCAGTTCATCTTTAATTTTGATGACAGTATTGTTTGGTTTTCGTTTTCTTGATACCAGAAGTTCTTTTCGGTTATCTCCTTCTTGTAGTTCCAAGCTTGCTTGGAAAATACTTTTGAAAATATGTTGAAGGGTAGGAGTGTCAAAAGGACCCTTATTGTTTTCAGCTATTAAGTCAAGAAGACTCCGCTCACGGACAGGATCAAAACGCTGTGTACCTTTCATCTTCTTGATCCTACCAATTTTTTGGGCAAGTACTCCTCTTTGGTTTAAAAGATCTAAAATTTTTAAGCTAAGTTCTTCTATCTCTGTACGTATTACTTCTAATTCATTTGACACAATTTTTCCACTCCCTCTAGTCTCGGTATTGATAATAGTTCAAGGCTTCCGAGTAACACATATGTAGAAGTTAACTAGTACTTCTTTCTGTGGATTTAATACAATTGACCACAAAAGCCTACTGCTACTGTATGTGTAAACAATAAAAATTGTGCAAGTAAAGGTGATTAACAATAAGCGAAACAAGGCTTTGATAATTGAAATCTTCGTTGTAGATATTTATTCGGAGAAATTCATTGAAGAGGTACAATCACGATTACTTTTTGTCTTTCATAGTTATAACTATCCTTGATCCAAGCTAAAATTAATACATTCCTACCTCAATGAATGCGTTATGAAATATGAAGTGTATGTCTAATAATTTTTCAAACTTCGATATAGAGAAATAGGTAGTATTAACAAGAGTTTCACAAGCCTTTCGAATTGCATTATTCCAAACCACGGTGAATAGATAGATCTGGACCACCCCCGCTTCATTTGACTTTAAAAAAGGAGTGCTTCTTAGCCGTAAAACCATAATTTTAATAACAGGGCAGGATGGTAAGCTTCTCCTCCACGAGCAGAATAGACATCCGTAATGGAAGGGAGGTCCAATTCATCTACAAGGCGCTGATCAACCGAACTAAGTGATTGTCTGGTACCCATTCGCTCAAATAAGACGGAACGAGTTCTCCTTGTTCTACGGAATAAGCTTTGAATTTTGCCATGTTGATTCCAAGGAGAGCCGTTTAAGGTTCTGACAGTTGTACGGTACCGTCTGCAAGTGTTGTGGCTGAAGCAGTTGTAGCATGGGAACTTCCAAAAGCTGTTGTCGAACAGTTCGGAAATGACCAAATGGAAGTGATCAGAGAAAACGTTAAACTCCATAAAAACAACACGAGGTTGTTTTATTAAGTTCATCTATAGATATTCATCTAAGTTTGCGAGTATTGATTCATTTAAAAAAAGAGCAAGGGTGGAGAAGTAATGAAGGTAAAAAACAATTGTTGACATTAAAACCATATGTTCCTGGAAAATCAATTGAAGAGGTAAAAAAGGAAACTGGTTTAACAAAAATTGTGAATCTAGCATCGAATGAAAATCCTTTTGGTTGTTCTGAAAAAGTATCTGAAGCATTAAGTGCTTTCTCTAAATATGCACATTACCCCGATAGCCGGGCTCGACAATTGAGAGAAAAGGTTGCAAACCATTTAGGCGTTAAACAAAATCAGCTTTTATTTAGCAGTGGTTTAGATGAGATGATTCAAATAATTAGTCGATGTTTATTATCCGAGGAAACGAATGTCGTTATGGCTTCACTTACTTTTCCACAGTATCGTCATCATGCCATTATTGAAAATGTGGAAATACGTGAGGTTCCCCTTAAGGAAGGACGTCATGATTTAGAGGGAATGCAAAAAGCTGTTGATGAACGTACAAGCATCGTTTGGATCTGTAATCCGAATAATCCGACAGGAACTTATGTCAATGAGAAAGAGCTACGTCGCTTTTTGGAACAAATTCCAAAAGATACACTTGTTATCCTAGATGAAGCCTATTATGAATATGTTACGGTAACCGACTTTCCAGAGTCGATAAGCCTCATACGAGAATATAAAAATTCACTCGTGTTACGAACGTTTTCAAAAGCATATGGACTTGCTTCATTTCGAATAGGTTATGCTATTGGGAATGAAGTGCTTATGGAGAAATTGGATGTTTGCAGACTACCATTTAATACTTCTAGTTTCGCACAGATTGCGGCACAAACAGCCTTAACAGACAATACATTTGTAAAGAGAAGTTCATTGGTCAACCAAAAGGGACTACAACAATACTATTCCTTTTGTGATGAATACAACGTCCAGTACTATCCATCACAAGGAAACTTCATATATATCAAGCCAGATAAAAACTTAGAAGAAGTTTTTCAATATCTGTTTCACAGAGGATATATCGTTCATCCTACTAAAGGTGGGATTCGGACCACAATAAGCTCTGTTGAGGATAATAATGGTATTATATCGTTATTAACAGAAATGCTTATAGAAGATTAGATGGTGCTGGAGTATCACTTGTGGTGGTGATAGAAAATGAACATAAATCGGTTAAGTATAATCGATTCATATAGGTTTAGTTACCCTAGAAAATTACTTAAGCAAAGTCGATTTGGGTCGATACAGGATATAAAGGGTCTATTGCCTTAAAGCCAATCTTATAAAGTCAAATAGTGAAAGCTCTGATAGGATATCATCCGTATTTTAATTTGCTGGGAATAATTAATAGAATGTTATCCAGTGACCATAACCTCTGAATATAAACAGAGGATAATTGGATAAAAGCATTAGTATATAAAACAAAGGGCTTCTTTTTTGAATCCACCTGGATCTAATGACTATCTTGGTGCACTATATAGACGTACAGCATCTCGAAAAGAAATGTATGTAGACTTAGTTGAAGATTACTTTGATAAACGAAGACAGCAATCTATTGTTCGGTATTCTCTACGAAGACTTGAAAGCTTAGGTTACACCGTATCTATAAAGAACCAGAAGCCTCTAGATCCAATCCACTTACGAACGAATTAGGCGCTCTCCCCTTTTTTAAAAATGTATGAACTGCGTCTTCTTTAGTATTGCCTTCTTCTCGATGTTACAGAAGTGAATTTAAAGCGGATAAATCCAAAAGAAAATTTTAAGGAGATTTGGAAAAATAATCTCTCCAATCTTTTTTCACAGTAATAATATTGAAGTACCTGACTTCTAGTTTTTTAAGAAAGAAGTTGAAAAATGGGTGGTGGTGTAATGAGAGCAATCTATATAACAGGCTTTATGGCAGTAGGGAAGACGTCCATCGGAAATGAGCTCGGAAAAGTGTTGGATCTACCTGTCATTGATACCGATCAATATATCGAGGAAAAGCTAGCGTGGGACATACCTTCGATCTTTGAAAGGAAGGGTGAGATGTATTTCCGTGACGAGGAACAGACAGCCCTCCGTGAATTGCCAAGAGAGAATGTCATTATAACTACAGGTGGAGGGATGGTACTCCGAAAGGAAAATCGATGTTTCATGAAGGAGAATGGCTATGTAATTACACTGGAATCTTCGGTCAATACCATTTTCAATCGTCTTCATGATGATTTATCGAGACCACTTGCTGCCGGCAAAACGAGAAGGGAGCTTCAAAAGCTGTTTAAACAGAGACAGCCTTATTATCATGATGCAGATTTGATTGTTGAGACAGAAGGGAAAAGCATCCCAAGAATTGCACCAGAAATTGTAGGTTGGATAAAAACTCAGATGTTGTCAAAACGGAGTACTGATAGAGGATGTTCAAATAGCCCCAAATGATAAAATGCGAATTTCTTCGTTCCTTGAAAAAGATGCCACGTCGTTCTCGAATTCATTAGATTTTCCATTTATGCCCATTGATAATCACCTCCCCTTTACTCTTATAATATGTGATCTGGTATTCTAGTATTAACGTGGATATTTCCTTGATTGTGTTGTTTAAAGTACTTTTTTCCGCGTGTACTCCGTTCGAAGCCGATTTTGAACAATTGTTTTATTGAATTCGATTGTTATTGTGACGAATTTGACCTTAGGTGGTAATTCAGGGGTGCTGTCATAGCCACAAGTTACATACAAAAGGAGGGTGTATTAAATGCATCCATGGCGTTGGTTTGGAAAGAAACGATGTATGATTTTACAGTAACCAATAAGCACTACATACAAGTATCTCGATACTTCAAAGAATTGTTGGATCACCCAATCGGAAGTCTATTTTCGATGGAGAGCGGGAAATATGAGTCATTGGTTCCATTAAAGTAGGGGATGATATCGCTTGTTCCTTGGCGCAAATCGTGAACTGATTTACATCAAAGAACCGGAGAGGGTTCAATCAAGGAAGAAAGCCTCAAACGAAACGGCGAGGAACTAGAAAGAGCTTCAAAAACATCCATATAATGAAAGTCTGAATATCTATTAGAATGCAGTTACATTAGTTGTTATATTCAATTAAAAATGGTATCGAGAATAAGTTTAGACATAGATACCCCCTGTTATCATTTTAAAAACAGGGGATAGAGATAGTGTGTAATTCAAGAGGTTTGGGTATAAGATATAGTATGAAATTATTCCTAATGATGAGTAGGCAGATGATAGGAGATATGAAAGCATTTTTGCATGAGTTTTGAATTTAAGCCAAAATCTGAATAAGTTTATAGCCTGATGGGGGCATGTACAGTTTTGTTTTTTTAACAAAAATATGTTACACACTTAATCGTATTAAAGAATGTCTGAATAGTATAAAACAAAATAAACAAAGGAGGAATAATAGAATGCCAAAATCAAAAGAAAAAAATGATAAATGGGAGCAGATGGATAAAGCATCTCGGTGGTTTAATTGAAACCCAAATGGTTGATCCATGGGATTCTTTATGGGGATTATCACCTAAAACACAAGGTGAAGTAATAATTTGCGAATTTCATTTCGATGATTCTTCATAGTCCGTGAGTTCCAAGAATAATGATTATACATATCCAATGGGATCCTTAGCTGCCTAGCAATAAAATCAATTACTGTTTTAGGAATGTCGGTTAGTTTTGAAGGAAATCTAGCTTCAAGTTGAAAATATTTCATAAGAACAGCAAAGCCGAGCTGTGTATTCAAATATTTGCTTTCAACTAACTTTTTTTCAGGTTCTATCAATGTAAAATGATCGATCAATTCATCTAGTTCCCAATGTTTTTTCATAAAATAACCTCTCCAAAAAATAATATCAACTTCCAACTTCTTATTGGTTTAACATCAAGGGATTATTCCAATAAAATACCTTCAATGGACAATATTATATTTTGTTTTTCAGAGATGCATTTTATATTATCCAAATACTTTTTCTACTGCTTGCTCCAAGTCTTTCATGGAGGGCGCTGCATATCTTCGTGTGACATTTACATCGTTGTGCCCCATTAATTCGGCTACAGTTGCAATATCAACACCAGAGGAAACAAGTTCCCTTCCGTAAGTGTGACGTAACATATGTGCGTGAATACCCAGCTTTTCGAAGATCCTTTGAACTGCCCGATCGGATATCCGTTTTTTAAAGTTAGAGAGAAATAGTGCTGGATCATCGTCCTCACGAATTTCTAAGTATCGACGAAGATGGTACCGTGCTTCGGATGGTAACGGCACGGTACGGGCAATTCCACCTTTCCCATCACGTACGACCACATTGCCGGATCGCTCTCCCATATGTACATCATTCCGGTTTATAGCCGTTAATTCAGAAACACGTAAACCTGTATAAAGCAGCAGATAAGCAATTGCTATCGAGCGAAGGTTGCCAGATCTCTCTAGTTCACGAAACATACGGTTGCGATCACTCCGAGGCAATGATTTAGGAGAAATATGCCTGGTATGGCGAATCTCAGGACGCTGGATGTTTTCAACCAGATGACATTGCCCAAAGTACCGGGCATAAGCTATAATAGCACTAAATTTCGGATTCAAGGTGGTTGCTTTATTCCCTCTATCTTGTAAATGTTTGATATATTGCTGGACATCATAACGGGTTAATTGTTCCAAATCGCTGCCTTCAGATTGTAGCCAGTTATCAAAATTGTTTATATGTCTCATATAATCTTTAATTGTTTTCTCTCTTTTTCCTTTTTCGAAAAGATAGTTTTTAAACCCATCGAGTTCTGTGACACTTTTTTCACCATTAACGACCCTCTTTTTTAATTATATGAGTCTATTATAACGAAAAAGTGACGCAGAAGACCTCTTATATGCTACTTTTATATTTAAGTAATTTTTGAACTAATTATATCTTTGACTGTATTTTTACGCGATCCGTTACCTCAAGCTGAGACCCCTTTGGATATCCAAAGGGGTCTTTTATAAAATATGTAATTAGCATTCAATTTTTCCTAAAATAAAAATTTTACCATTTTTTGGGCAAATTGCACTTCATCGTAGCGTTGCTGGTTTTACCCCTAATATAAGGGGGTTTTTTTGATACTTATGAGGCATTTTCACTATTATAAACGTTTATTTTTTTGAATGTTGTATCAATTTTTGTTCCCTTGAATATATTTAGGTTTGTGGGTAAAGGATTGTAGGAGGTTAAATAGCCATGAGAAATGAAAAAAGACGAATCAAACATGGTAAACATGATGTACTGTCTGAGAAGTTAAAAAAAGACAGTAAACCCTCATCTTGTTACAAAGTCATACAAAAAAATATGAAGGATTCAAACGATTATCTATATGCGGTTGTTACACCCGTTAATAAAATGGATTAGTTCTTATAGAGGTAGAGGAGAACTAAGCTGCGATAAACCGCAAAACACCATATTGATCAAAAAATAAACCCCCCTGATTTCAACGTGTTTTTTTTTGATAGCAACCCAGTTGCTTCCCCGATTAGGGGTCACCCTAAAAAGTTATATGTTTAGTCACATTGTAACCGGTTCCTGTACGTTAGGAGCCGGTTGTTTTTTTCTTGTTTTCATCTTTTTTTATAACGGAACAAGAGACGCTATATTAAAGCCCAGAATGGATATATTATAAATGTTGTTTTCCATAAATGAGAAAAAAGGAGAAGGGATATGAAATCTTCTGGAGCAAGATTCGAAAATTTGTTAGGGATCAATCCTAGAGCAGGCATAAAAAAGAGATCGATTATTTGAATCAATCTTTTGCAAACCCCATTATACATAGGCAAATACATGGGGATAAAGTATATGTCCCCTTAAATCTTGATCGAGTTTGGAACCAGGTAAGATAGTTTAAATAAAAAGCAGGAATACCCCCCTGCTTTTTATCTTTTAGTCATACGAATTGAAGCAAACACCATTCGGCCACTTCCTGAACGGTTTCCGAAATGTTCAAGAGACGAGGAACTGTCAATCCGAGGAATAAAACCTAATGGAAATGGCAAATATAAACGGCTGTTCTCAAGGAAAAAATATGGTCGAAGTTTGTCAAGAAACTGATACTCAGAACGGCACATAGCCATTGTGTAAAAAGTGTAATCGCATAATAGAAATCGATCAGTATGCCTGTTTACCAAGCCTTATAATATTCCTAAGAGTTCAGAACATAATTATTTTATTGCTTTTTCCAACTGTTTGACCAAATTTTGAAGTGTCAGTATGTGATGAGTGACAACTTGCATCTCCGTCTCTAATATATATAAATCGATGTCAGTGTGGTCAAATGAGTTCATCGTATGCAGTATGTGTTTTGACTTTTCTTCCAGTACCTTTATTCCCTTTTTTTTAATCTCAATTACCTCTTTCACGTCGAAATTAACCATAGTAATCCTCTCTTATACTCTGTACGCGAACATGTTCAGGCTTGGCCAATAAAGACTTCCACTCGTGAAAAGGAATCCAACCTAAAAAAATGTACATCAATTTATGTAAAGTATTATGAAATCAGAAGAAAAATTTGAATGGTCAGAAAGCTAAAATGTTCTCTGCTAGTATTTCGGTACAGTTGTATTCGCTTAACAAATTTAATTGCTGTATCATTTATTCCGCCCTGTTTTAAAAAAGTGAACCCTTACATATATTCATATTGGGGTTAATTGAGCCTAACCACTATTAAAAACATAGGTAGGTGCTTAAACTTGGAAAATCAGATGTTTGAAGCTATATACGAGAGGTTTATTATTGAGTTTCAACTAAGGTTGAACCGTCCCTTGTTTGACGATGAGAAAAAGTTTATTGAATGGGTTTCAATGAAGGCTATCGAAGAATATAAAAAGATTCCAATATAACAATAACATATCAAAAATATACTTATTCACCAATACAATAGTCCTGTCCATTTCTGAATATTTTTCATAGCATACTAAGGGAAGAGGATAACTCTTTCAATAAATGTTGGTGAAAAATATGTCAGGTTATGGTGGACGTGGTTCTGGGTTTGCGTTAATTGTTGTGTTGTTTATCCTACTCATTATTGTTGGAGTAGCTTTCGTCAAGGATGATAAGCGAGATTATTAATATTAAACCCTTTACCCAAATCATAGATCTCAATTTACTCTCCCCCCTTCAACGATATCCACAATTTATATAAATTGTGGATATCGTTTTTATATTTTAATTAGAATAAAGTAGGGAGACCTCTCTCAAGGCTTCCCCCTTATTAAACCGCACGTGACCTATTAGGGGTATGGCAACCATTCTTGTTTTTAAAGGCCATAAGACATTCACTTCCAATTCAAGCTTACAATGAGTTAATCTTCTCCAATATTTTTTACGACTTGGATTGGTGTAAAGTAAAGTGGTGTGAATATTACTATGGCCTGCTATCGCGGCCACTTCATGAACATTCAATCCCTTTTCCAAGGCATTCGAACAAAAGAAATGCCGCAAGTCATGAGGTGAAATTGGTGGTTGGATTCTAGCAGCTTCACTGTACTTAGCAAAGAATTTAAAAACAGTTATTCGAGATAGCTGCCGGTTACTGCATCTTTAAAAGCATCCCATATCGCAAAAAAATAAAAACGCATAATTTTTGAAGATTTTAAGAATTTAAAATCTTCAAAAATAATTAATGCAACGCTAGTGTGTTCAAGTATATCATTAAAACTTAAGCCGGATTTCCTTAGCATGGGAAATTCCGGCTTAATCAATCTTAATTCCTAGTCTATGAAATCCACGTTTTTATGAGAGATTCCCCATAAATGGTGATCAAACAAAGTGTTTAAGCCTTTCTTTGTGGTTCCTCTTTAATCTTATCTTGAGTATTTTCTATTTTCCACGTGCATGAGCATTGGTTGCTGACACAGCCTTCTGCACAAGCTTAATAAAAGAACCATTCTCCAAAACTTCAACTCCAGCGGCCGTTGATCCTCCTGGTGTAGTCACCTGATCACGTAGTTCATTCGCTTCTACACCACTCTCTAACATCGCGGCAGATCCACTAATCATGTTTGTTACTAATTTTCTCGCTTGGTTTCCGCTTAATCCATATGCTACTGCAGCTTGTTCCAATGCTTCACCGAAGAGATAGAGGAAAGCAGGAGCACTTCCCGTAATCGCTGTTAAATCATGCACTTGTTCTTCGGTTAATTCCTCGAACTCACCAATCGATTCTAATAGGTGGTGTATAATTCCACGTTGTTCCGCATTTACAAAGTGTCCACATACGTATGTCGTCATCGATTTTTGAACTTGAGCAGCTGTATTCGGCATTATCCAACATACAGGTGTACTTTCTGGTAATTTTGATTCCATATAGGTTGGGTCCACTCCGGCTGCAACCGTTACAAATAATTTATTGAAATCAACTGAAGATAACACGTCTAAAATTGCATCGTGTGCTTGGGGTGGTGCTGCAGATACGATGACATCCGCTTCACTAATGACGGATTTCCAGTCGGTTGTTGTATGTATATCATATTTTTCAGCTAATTCAATCAATCGGTTCTCATCTGATCGATTTGCTACCGTAATTGTTGAAAACATTGATTGACTTTGATTCGTTAACCCAGAAATGATTGCTTCAGCCATTCGACCAGCACCAATCATTAATAAACGATATGATTTCATTTCTTCCACTTCCTTTCACTTCATTAACGTATCAGATTAGGCAAGAGAATGAAAGCAGACGTTATTAAGGCTTGTTCAGACAAGACTATAGATTTTCTAAATTATGTAACCTCTTCATCCCGGCAAACGTCTTAGGTACAAAAGAGGGGGACGTACAATGAAAAATTGGTGGTTGTTTTGTGGTGGACTTGTACTCATCGTGATGATAGGAATCGGTGCTTATCAATACTCCCAAACGAAGGTAATAAATGACTGGTCAGACGGAAAACAGAATGAACCGTCCGTATCACCTTCTATTGTCGTCAATGAAAAACTTCCGACAGTTGATACGAAACAAAAGCTGAACGATTATTTTTTACGAATTTTAAAGGAGGAGAAAAAGAGCCGAGGCTGGTTTTCTACCAAAGAATCTTTACGGGGCGGTACTTCTACGAATGAATCGATGGCTATGTCTGATACTGCAAAAACTGGAATTAACACCAATCAAAACTATTCAAAAACAAACAATCAGGTAGAGGGTGTCGATGAAGCAGATATAGTTAAAACAGATGGTTCGTATTTGTACCAAGTGATGAATGGTAAAGTAATCATTTCAAAGGTTATACCAGCAGATCAAATGAAAATGATGAAGACAATATCCTACAAACAACCTTTATTTTCACCTTCACAACTCTTCATTTACAAAGATCAGATGGTCGTTATCGGGCATAGCTATCCTACTTTAAAGTCAGATAGGAAAATGAGTAGCACTAGATCAATGATTGCACCAATGAATCAATCCATGAAGGCTATTGTGTATAATATCTCTGATCGGTCTGAACCAAGGATGATTCGCGAGATAGAAATTGAAGGTTCTCATGTCTCCGCACGTCGAATCAATGAGTTTGTTTATCTCGTATCGAACACTCACCCTAACTACTGGATACTCGAACAAAACAAGGATATTGATTTAAGGCCAAAGGTTTCCGATTCAGCGGTTTCAGATCAAACAAAGCCGATTAATTTTGAAGATATCCACTATTTCCCGCATTCAAGGGAAAACAATTATACGATCATCACTACATTTAATCTTGAAAAACCAAAAGAGGATGCAACCTTCACTACATATCTCGGAAGTGGCAGGGATATGTATATGTCAGCGGAAAACCTATACCTTGCTGTGACATCATACAAGGACATTCCAAAGGATCCCAGGAAGAACTTTTCACCTAATACATCGATTTATAAATTTGCGATCGATAAAGAAAAAGTAACATTTAAAAGCTCAGCGGAAATTCCAGGTACTGTTTTAAATCAATTTTCAATGGACGAACATGAAGGTAATTTTCGAGTCGTTACTACAAAAGGGCAAACATGGAACGAAAAAAAACCTTCCGATAACAACCTCTACATTTTAGATGAAAATTTAAAAACCATTGGAAAGATTGAGGGCTTGGCGGAAGGAGAGCGGATCTATTCTGCTCGTTTCATGAAAGACCGAATTTACGTTGTGACCTTTAAAGAAGTTGATCCACTTTTTGTCATTGATGCAAGTACCCCAGATAACCCCAAAGTTCTTGGAAAACTGAAAATTCCAGGCTTTAGTAACTATCTGCATCCGTATGACGAAAACCATGTCATCGGGTTCGGTCACGATGCGAAAGTAGACACTGGAAATGACTTAAGTATCGGACCAAGGGTTTTAACACAAGGGGTTAAAATATCCCTTTTTGATGTAAGTGATGTGAAAAATCCAAAAGAGAAATTCACCAAAGTCATTGGCGGTAGAGGGACATATTCACCCTTAAGTCATAATCACAAGGCCCTGCTCATCCATAAAAACAGGGATTTGTATGCCTTTCCAATCTCGGTTTACGATGACATAAAAGGCGACGAACAAGATCAGAATTTTGTTTTCCAAGGTGCCATGGTGTTTAACATCGATTTAAAAGAAGGAATCACATTGAGAAAGAAAATTTCGCACATAGATGGCAAGAATCCGTATGAGGAGCAGAATGGAGAGATCAAAAGGTTGATATACGCCAGAGAAAATTTGTACGCCATTTCACCGACGATGATTACAGCGCATGACATTAACAATCTGAAAAAGGTTGGAGAACTGGCTTTAAATGTAAGAAAAGCGCAAGCGCCCTGCTTAGCCACGAAGGTCACTGGAAGACCGACGAGGAGGCTCGAACCAAACTCTGTTTGGTCCTGCGTGGGAATACACATGATGTAAATCAGTGTGTTGCCGCTGCAGGAGGCCTGAAGTGATCCAAGTGGTTGGGCGCTGAAGCTGGACATTACATCATGCCGCAACCTTTTATACTTTCTTTACTCATAAGAAAAAGGAATATGCACCTCCTCAAAACATATTTATTATTAACTGAAGAATAAGAGGGGGAAGAGCTATGTGGTTCCTTGTGTTAAACATCTTTGTCATGTTTTTGCTAATTCTCGGCCTCTATCATTTGCAAAAGAAGCATGTCTCATTTTCAAAACGTGTATTTTCAGCGTTAGGACTCGGAATTGTTTTTGGTCTCATTTTACAAGCCGTATATGGGTCGACTTCAGAGGTAATCAGCCATTCGGTTGACTGGTTTAACATTGTAGGAAATGGTTATGTCAAATTACTGCAAATGATTGTCATGCCGCTTGTTTTCATTTCTATTCTTTCGGCATTTACAAAGATGAAACTGAAAAACAATGTTGGGAAAATAAGTGGATGGATTATTGCAATATTAGTAGGTACAACAGCCATTGCTGCTGCAGTTGGAATCGCGACAACGTTTGGTTTTAATCTAGAAGCGATTCAAATTGAGCAAGGAGAAGCTGAAACTGCTCGCTCACAACAACTTGAAGAAAGATTTTCCCAAGTTGAGGATTTAACATTACCCGAACAAATCTTAAGCTTGCTACCTGCAAATCCATTCTTAGATTTTACCGGTGCAAGAGCAACATCAACAATTGCAGTAGTGCTGTTTGCAGCGATTGTAGGATTAGCCTATCTTGGAGTTCGTCGCAAAAATGAAGAGCAAGCAGATTTCTTTGCGAAGATCGTAGAGACCCTTCATACCGTTGTTATGAGAATTGTAACCTTAATTATCCGACTCACACCTTTTGGAGTACTCGCATTAATGACCCGTGTCAGTGCAACGAGTGACTATGATGCCATCTGGAAGCTAGGAAAATTTGTTGTTGCATCCTATGTAGCATTACTAATTATGTTTGCAATTCATTTACTTCTCCTAACGTTTTTTGGTCTTAATCCAATCACCTATGTTAAAAAAGTGCTACCTGTTCTCACATTTGCCTTTACGTCCCGGACGAGTGCCGGTACATTACCACTCAATGTCCGTGCACAGACGAATGAACTTGGTGTGTCAGAAGGGACGGCCAATTTCGCTGGATCCTTTGGACTATCGATCGGTCAAAATGGTTGTGCTGGTGTCTATCCTGCGATGTTAGCGGTGATGATCGCACCGACTGTTGGAATTAATCCATTAGATCCATCGTTCATCATCACATTGATCGCTGTTGTAGCGATTAGTTCTTTCGGTGTCGCAGGGGTCGGCGGGGGTGCTACCTTTGCTGCCATTCTCGTTTTATCTGCTATGAATTTACCAGTAGGATTGGCGGGCTTACTCATTTCAATTGAACCACTGATCGATATGGGGAGGACCGCAGTTAACGTAAGCGGGAGTATGACCGCCGGTGTTTTAACCGATAAAATTACTCATGAATTAGATCAATCGGTATACGATACACCGACTCAACATGCAGAAGTCTAATACTTTCGAAGGTATCTGAAGATAGAAGAATCACTCATAAGGGCTAATTCAAAAGTTCGTAATAGAATCTTTTGAGTTAGCCTATTTTTCACGTTAAGAAAGTATAAAAATACTTTTTATAGTATAAGGGCAACTAAAGCTCAACCTGCGCCATAGGCTTGGCCGTGCCAAGTTTTCTTTACCCTTTCTATTATCGGAACTTGGGACAATTCTTTTGTACCATTAATAAAATATTTTTCCCCTCTCATACCAAGCGCTTGGATGGGTCATGATAAGTAGTGTGATTAGAAGAAAGGGAGGATTCACATGAAAATCAAAAAGGATACAGTATATCGGATCAATAAGCATGCGCTCGGGAATTTCAATTCTGCAGAAACTCTAAAAGTCACGTCTCACAGTAGAAGTATTGTTCAATTTACATTGGATGAAAAAAGAGGGTATGGTTCAATGCCCATTCAACACTTACGTTACCTCTTAAAGAAAAATGAATTGTCTGAAGTGATTAATGAAAAATTAATGGATGCTGGTAGTTGATTTAAGTACGAAATAAACAACCCACACACATCTTAAATAAGAACTTCACTCGTATAATACGTTTTAGTTGAATCAATTCCGACTATTTATGTATGCTTTATATATCATAGGAATAAGAGAAGGTGGAGTGAATTATGGTGTGGGATGTACATAAGCCTTTTATAAAAAGCGAACGCCAGCAAAAATTATTCAATAAGGTAGAGAAATTATCGGAAAAGACTAGGAATCGATCTGAAGAAACAGACCGACATGCTTCCTTCTCATTGGAAAATTTACGAGATCTAAAGGAAGCGGATTATCATAGCTTAACGTTACCTGAACAATTTGGGGGTAAGAACTTATCATTATATGAATTTGTCCTTTTGCAGGAAAGGTTAGCAGTAGGAGACGGTTCAGTTGCTTTGTCGATCGGTTGGCATCTAGGTATTGTGATGGAGTTGCGCGATGAAAACCGCTGGACGCCTGATGCATTTAAATGGATAGCTAATGAGATTTGTACAAATAAAAAAGTATTAAATCGAGCTGCCACTGAACCTGCGACGGGAAGTCCTACAAGAGGAGGAATTCCAGAAACACGAGCAGTTCTTAGTGGAAATGGCTACCTCATAAGCGGACGTAAATCATTCACTACAATGGCAGATGTGCTCGATTATTATATCGTCTCAGCTTTTATAGAAGATAAAGAGAAGGTTGGATGGTTTATCGTAGAAAGAGGTCAGACTGGAGTTAATATTGAACACACATGGGACACTCTCGGAATGCGAGGAACGGGTAGTGATGACCTTGTGTTAACGAACGTAAAAGTTATTAAAGATCGTCTCATTGAAATTAATAGTGAGAAAGAGAATAAGTCTTTCCCGAAAGGATGGCTATTGCACATACCTGCTTGTTATCTAGGGATTGCAATTGCAGCCCGAAACGAGGCGGTCCAATTTGCTAAACATTATCAGCCTAATAGTCTCAATACACCCATTTCGTCTGTTCCACATATCCAGCAAAAAATCGGGGAAATGGACCTTGAGCTCTTGAAAGCCCGACATTTTATGTATTCGGTTGCCGAAAAATGGGATCAACAACCAGATCAACGAGGGAATCTTGGGCCAGAGCTTGCTGCAGTCAAAACAATCGCAACCAATTCGGCTAATCACGTGGTTGATTTGGCAATGCGGATTGCTGGGGGAAGAGGCCTTTCCAAAAAATCGAACTTTGAAAGGTATTACCGAGATGTAAGAGCGGGACTGCATAACCCGCCAATGGATGATTCTGTCATCCAAATGCTCGCTGGGCGAGCAATAGAAGACTAAATAAATTTTAGGGGTCCCACGAAGGTCACTGGAAGGCCGCTGAGGAGGCTCGAACCAAACTCTGTTTAGCCCTGCGTGGGAATACACATGATGTAAATCAGTGTGTTGCCAAGCAGGGACTGCAGTGATCAAGGGGTTGGGCGCTGGAATTAAACAGTGCCTCTTTGCATCAAAATTTTATACATTCGTGTGAAAAAGAAGTAGCCACCCTAAGCAGCAAATGCTGGGATGATTACTTCTTTTCTCGTGGATCCCTTGTAAATTGGTCAAACCAGTGATCCAGAAGTCAATAGTTTGACCACATGTTTGTTCCAAAAATCATGTAAGAACGTTTTTCTTTAAATTATGATTTAGATGAACACCTCTATCTTGAAAAGCTTCTTGTTGCAGCAGTAAGCCGTATGTATCTGGGCGGCGGTCACGCATAAACTGAAGCAGGTTACGAGCGGAATCGATTTCCTGTAAATCAATATCTTGAATAAGAATTCCTTCTTCATGATCAAGGAATTGGATAATTTCTCCTAATGGATTACTAATGAAACTCCCTCCGTAAAATGTCATATCGTTTTCTTGCCCCACGCGATTAACGGCTGCCACGAATACACCGTTAGAAATACCATGTGCAGAAATAGCCTTTTCCCATGATTTACGCGTTGATACTTCCGGATGATCTGGCTCAGAACCAATGGCAGATGGATAAAACAAAATATCTGCACCTTGCAATGCTAGAATTCTTGCCACTTCAGGAAACCATTCATCCCAACAAATCCCGATACCTATCGTACCATAGCGTGTTTTATAAATTGGATAACCAGTATTACCGGGTGTGAAATAATATTTTTCATGATACTGTGGGCCGTCTGGAATATGGTTTTTTCGAGTCGTACCAAGATAGGAACCATCTGCGTCAAAAACAACAGCACTGTTATAATAATGTCCACGCCCTGCTTTTTCGTATACCGGTACAATGAGAACAACCTCTAAATCCTTTGCTAGTTGAGCTAATGAACGAATCGTTTCACTGTCCAGCGGTTCGGCTATTGCATAGGCATCGACAGTTACCGTCTGCGGAAAGTACTGAGCGTTAAACAGCTCCTGCAGGCAGATGATCTGTGCTCCTTTTTCTGCGGCTTCCTTAATCTTATCAACTGTTTTGCTTACGTTTTGTACAATATCTATTCCGCATTGAAGTTGAATTAACCCAATAGATACTTTATTATCGTTCATAGAAAATTCCTCCTTAGTGGATTAAGTATTATGAATGAGCTGGTGTACAAAGACTGTTCCAATAGGGAGCAAGGATCTTTTCACATAATGTAACAGCCTCTACTAAATCGTATGTTATCGGTTGATTTGGAATGGCATGAGGGTCGTGGAAATCTACTTCACAATCCATCAAGCCCTCAATCACGCCGAGAGTCGCAATCGGTAAATATGGTAAGCTATAGCCACCTTCTTGTAGAACTACTAAACGTCCATCACAAATCTTATCAGCTAGTTCACGTACCGCTTTTGCCATACTACGAAATCCTGGACGCATGACCATCATACGTGACAGCGGATCGAGTCCACTTGGGTCTTGCCCTGCTGAAACAAGAAGTAGTTCCGGTTGATATTCATTGATAATAGGCTGCACAAGTCTTTCAAAGGTATATAAATACCCGGCGTCTCCGGTACCTGAGGGGAGTGGAATATTGACATTATATCCTTTCCCTGCCGATACGCCTAGTTCATCAACACTACCTGTATTTGCCGGAAAGTATCCTGCTTCATGAACGGAGATGAAAAGTACATTGTTATCATGATAAAAGATGTCCTGTGTACCGTTACCGTGATGCACATCCCAATCTAGAATGGCCACACGTTTTAATTTTAACGAATCAATTGCATAACGGGCTGCAACGGCAACATTGTTATATAGACAGAACCCCATTGCTTGATCTCTACTCGCATGGTGACCTGGTGGGCGAATGAGTGCATATACTTGGCGAATTTCTTCGTCTTTCATGGCAATGTCTACTGCTTTAATGGCACCACCTGCAGATAATCTAGCAATTTCTTCTGAAACATGGCAACCATATACTTCCGGACCAAGTATACGATCACCCTTTTGACAAGCTTCTTTTAAGTGAACAATATGACGTTGGCTATGTACCCGTAGAAGATCAGTATCACTTGCTGGATGTGGTCGAAATGATTTCATCTTGGTCAATAGTCCACTTTTATCTAACATCTCTTTAATGTATTGGGCACGTAAAGGGTTTTCGAATTCATTACCCACATTGATGGTTTTACCCCCTTTAAATGAATAGACTTGATCTCCAGTTTCATGGCGTAAATAATCTTCATGAAAAACAAATCCTGTTGGCTTCATAGATACAAGCTCCTTTAAGAAAATTTCATAGTTTAGCCACTTATAGTAATGTCAGAAGGTTCCTCCTCAAAGTGGAATTGTGGTGGTTTTTTTGTAAACATTTTTGTTAAAAACATGAGATATACCCAGCCCACAAGGATCCAAATGCATCCTAAGATGAGGGAATGTTTATCTAAGTTTGTCCATAACCACAAGGTAAAGCAGGCTCCGATTGCCGGGAGAAAAACATATAAGAACAGTCCTTTCAAATGACGTTGCTTTTTGTGAATATAGTAATGAAATATTACAGAAATGTTCACAAACGTAAAAGCAACAAGTGCACCGAAGTTAATGAAGGAAGCTGCAGTGACTAAATCAATAGCCAGGGCTGATAATGAAAATAAACCGATAAGAATGATGTTGTTAGACGGCGTTTTATATTTCGGATGGATATAGCCGAATATTTTTTGTGGTAATACGGATTCTCTTCCCATAGCAAATAAAAGGCGTGCCGTACTAGCATGTGAGGACAACCCTGAGGCAAGAGTTGAAGTAATCATTCCCGCCAAAAAAATGGATCCAAATAAGGCTCCTCCAATAGCCTCTGCTATCTCGAAAGCGGCAGAGTCAACGACTTCAAATGATCGAAAATCCGGATATACTAAATGTGTAATATAGGATACAAACGTAAACAACGCTCCCCCAATCAGTGCGATTAAGAAAATCGCTTTCGGGATGGTACGTCTAGGTTCAATGGTTTCCTCAGATAGTGTAGTAACGGCATCAAAACCAAGAAAGGAAAGGCATAGTATAGATGCCCCGGCGAGTACAAAGGAATAAGAAACATCAGGGTTATAAAACGGAAGTGAAGAGAAGAGTACACCCAATCCCATTCCTTGTGTAATTCCTTTAATAGCAAGTATTATAAATAGAATAGTAACTAATAATTGGAACAAGACTAAGATGCCGTTCACTTTAACCGTAAGTTGAATCCCGAAAATGTTGATCGCTGTTACCGTAACGATAAATAGTAGAATCCAGCCCCATGATGGAATGATAGGAAAAGCAGCAGAAAGGAATATGCCTGCAAGAAGAAAGTTGATCATCGGTAAGAAAAGATAATCCATTAAAACGGACCAGCCAACAAGAAAACCTAGGTTCGGACTTATGGACTTTTGGGTATACGTATAGGCAGAACCTGCAGATGGGTAGGCCTTCACCATTTTCCCATAACTATAAGCAGTAAATAACATGGCAATTAATGCGACAATATAAGCTGCAGGTATCAATCCCAAAGACGTTTGAGCGACAACTCCGTATGTTGAAAATACGGTCATTGGTGCCATATACGCTAGTCCTAAAATAACGACGGGCAGAAGTGTTAATGTTCGACGAAAATGATGTGGTTGTTTGTCATTCATTCATGTATCCTCTCCTTAAAATGTATACTTTTTATGTATTGCAAGTTCCATGCCAGAATAATCAAATAATTAAATCAATTTGTTTTTTGTCGAATAAACGGTCATTTATAGAAAAAAGGATAAGAAAAATATATTCTTCACGTTATGCAAAAGTAAATAACTTACCCAAATTTGCATAGTAAAACCACTTCCTTCCTAAGTAACAAAACAAACGGTAATAAACCCTAACGATTTGAAATTTCCCCTATTTTCTTGTAAAATGCAACATTGTGTGTCCTAAACATAGGAATATTGAACGGCCATAAGAAAAGGGAGGGAGATCATGTCTTTCGCACTCAGAGAACCATTCACCCAGGAACGAAAAAAAGATCCGGTTGAATTAGAGTTCCAGGTTTTCCGTATGCAAGAAGATGTGAAGCGAATCGCAAAAAAGTGGGATGTCATTGGGGTTGATCAAACAAAGGATGATAACCTTGTAATCGTCTTTAAATCAGATTCAGAAGACCGCTGCAACATCATGTTGAATGATTGCGAATCGTCTTTTAAAGGAAAGTGGGATTTTTCAATTCAGGTGATGTATCCGGATCGAGACACCATTCACATTGGTGACATTAAAGGTCCTGAAAATAAAGGGTACGGTTCCATTTGCATAAACTATTTAAAAGAATTGGCTAAAGACAAGAACATTCCTTACATCACCGGCGACATTGCAGAACGTGACTGGGATCATGTCGATCGTCTTGTACACTTTTACGAGAAGCATAATTTCAACATTGATATTGATTATGATGATAAATCTGGAACTATAGTGTGGAATCAGGCATAGTCCATTTAATAGTGATCAACTTCCTCAGGGAAATTCATCTCCAAGGAATTGAATGGGATCCTAAATAACCACCGCCGTGTACCTAGGATGGCAAAGGACTTGGCAGCCATAATAAATCGGAATCTAATATAGTGGAAAGAGCAGACTTCATTGTGAAGTCCGCTTTTTTTATTTAAATTGTATTTTAAGGTTACTGGTTTACAAATGAGGTCATTGTCTGTATAATTTGTAATTATTAAATCGTAATCATTACGTTTTAACGTCAATTTAATAATTAATGATCTATGAGAGGTGGGTTTTTCAGGGTTATTTAAGAAAATATAGAATGTCTAGAATCGCTTTTTCGGGAGCTTACATACAAGGGGCAAGTCCCAGGAATGTAAAAGTCAAGCTGGTAATCAGATTTTCGACCAATAAATGAACATATTAAAATTCAGGAGGTTTTGCTAAATGTATAACAAAAAAATTCCAGTAACCGTATTAAGTGGGTATTTAGGATCTGGAAAGACAACATTGTTAAATCACATTCTTCACAATAGACAGGATAAGAAAGTAGCCGTTATCGTAAATGACATGAGTGAAGTGAACATCGATGCTTCGATGGTGAAACAAGGTGGCTTCAGTCGAACGGAAGAAAAACTAGTAGAGCTTCAAAACGGATGTATTTGTTGCACATTACGAGAGGATTTGATTCAAGAGGTTGAGAAGCTAGCCAAATTAGACATCGACTACATTGTTATCGAATCAACGGGAATTTCAGAACCGATTCCTGTTGCCCAGAGCTTTACATATGAGGATGATGAACTCGGAATTAACCTTTCAAACCATTGTAAGCTTGATACAATGGTAACTGTAGTTGACGCAAATCGTTTCTGGGATGACTTTGCTGGTGGTGAGAGCTTACTAGATCGAAACCATGCAGTAGATGAACAGGATACAAGAGAAGTCATCGATTTATTGATTGACCAAATCGAATTTGCCGACGTCATTGTATTAAATAAAACGGACCTAGTAGAAGCTGACGATCGAGAAGAGCTACAGGCCGTATTAAAACAGCTGAACCCGGCCGCTAAAGTAATCGAAACGAGTCACAGCAACATTCCTCTTGATGAGGTATTAGATACGAATCTATTTGATTTCGAAAAAGCGAGCCAAGGGGCAGGGTGGATCAAGGAATTAAACGAAGAGCACACACCTGAGAGTGAAGAATACGGAATTAGTTCCTTCGTTTATAAAAGAAAACGACCATTTCACCCAGAGCGTCTGATGAACTGGCTAGAAAAATGGCCAGTAGAAGTAGTTAGGGCAAAAGGTTTCTTTTGGCTAGCTTCAAGAAACGATACAACGGGCTTAATTTCACAAGCAGGAACTTCAATTTCTATTCAAGCAGCAGGTGAGTGGATTGCAACCTATCCGAAGGAAGAACAGGAAAGATTATTAGCGGAAGATCCTGCTGCTAAGAAGCATTGGGATAATCAATTTGGTGATCGAACTCAAGAAATTGTCTTCATCGGTATTGAAATGGAACAAGAGTCTGTTGAGAACCATCTAGATCGATGCCTCTTAACCGATGATGAAATGAAGAAAGATTGGACTCAATTTAATGATCCATTACCTTCTTTTACACCTGAGGTTGAGACTGTTTAAGATGGGTAAACAGCGTACGAGGAATTGAAAGAAGGAATTATAAAACTCTACCAGAATAAAATAAAGTAAGACTTTTTAAAGTGGAGGATTATGATGAAAACAATGTTTGAATATAATTGGATGATTCGAGATCAGTGGTTTAACTGGTGTCAACAAGTTTCAAATGATGAATTGTTACGGAACCGAACTGGGGGAATTGGCGGAATCCTTGAAACTCTATTTCATATTGCAGATGTGGAGTACAGCTGGATTCAAGATTTACAAGGTAAGCCAGATTTTCAAGAACCATTTGAAAAGTACAACTCACTTGATCAAGTTATCAAACTTTCTGAATCATTCCACCCTATAGTAGAAGAATTCGTAAACACATGGACAGATGATATGGAGGATAACATCTTAATTCCTCCATGGGACCTAAACCGAAAGTACACTTATGGTGAGGTATTACGCCACGTAATTGCACATGAAATTCACCATATTGGCCAACTCTCTGTTTGGGCAAGAGAGCTTGACCTTAAACCAGTTTCTGCAAATTTAATTGGTAAAGGATTAATCACAATCGATTTGCAGCATTGACAAATTATCGGGGCGCTAAAGACTTAACAGACAATAAGATTTCTAGAGGGCATATTATTAAGAATTATTTACGTATTAAAATGGTTTTTGGGACATTTTTATTGTAATATTTATTTTTTTGCATATAATTAGTACCAGGTACTAAAATCTAGTCATAAAAAGTCGTTTGTCATTTATAAATTAATCAAGACACTAGCTAAAATAGAGGACCAAGTAATATCATCTTATACTACAACCAAGGGAGAGATTCTTTATGAATGGACTTGAATCGAAGGCTAGAATCACGGCAATAGGGACGTATGCACCTGATAAGAAATTAACAAACCAGGACATGGAAAAGATAGTGGAAACAAACGATGAGTGGATTGTCCAGCGAACTGGCATCCATGAAAGAAGAATTGCTTCAGAAGAGGAATTTACGTCAGATTTATGTATAAAAGCGGTAGAAAATCTCATGACCACGTATCATAAATCAGTGGAGGATGTCGATCTGATCATCGTTTCGACCACTACACCTGACTATCCATTTCCAAGTGTTGCATGCCAAATACAAGAAAGGTTCAATATTATAAATGCAGCTGCATTCGATTTGAATGCCACATGTGCTGGATTCACCTATGCACTACACGCAGCCAATGGATTAATTACGTCTGGGTTACATCGAAAAGTGCTAGTATTAGCTGGTGAAACGTTATCTAAAGTTACGGATTATGAAGACAGGACGACTTGTGTTCTTTTTGGAGACGGGGCTGGAGCAGCACTGGTTGAGTATGATGAGAAGAATCCAAGTTTTATCAAATCCGTATTTGGGACAAAAGGAAATGGGGGAAAACACCTATACCGTAGTGGACTGTCAACTAAAATGGAGGATGTCAGTTTACATGGGAAAGGAAACATCGTCCAAAATGGTCGTGAGGTGTATAAGTGGGCTACTCGTACAGTACCTGAAGGAATTGAAAGGTTGTTCGATGGCATTGAAATGCAAGTAACAGACATAGACTGGTTTGTACCCCATAGTGCGAATTTAAGAATGATTGAATCCATTTGTGAAAAGTCTCTAATACCGATTGAAAAAACACTCAATAGTGTAGAGTATATTGGGAACACATCTTCCGCAACGATTCCTTTGGCCCTACAATTAGGTATTGAAAAAGGAAAGTTAACGAATGGGCAGTATGTATTACTTTACGGCTTTGGTGGTGGATTAACACATATGGGTATGCTGATCAAATGGGATGTTAACCCAAATAGCTATAGTAGGTCATGACCTCCGTCAAATTCGCCACATCAATGCATTAGCTATTTGAAATAAATAAATATACTGACTTTTATTAGCAGTCTACATCTTACTAACCTAAGATACAGACTGCTGGTTTTATTTTTAATAGAATAAGGCCTAATGGGGTTCAGAGTTTGGCTGAAGACTTAGCTAAAGAATGAGATCTATTCCTATGTTACTGAGCATAATTGTTTACACCATACTCGTCCCTACAGTAAAATATAAGACATTCAATGATTTCCGATTAAATTTATAGGAATAGGGTGATTAAGGTGTCAATGCAACAACCACTAGCGAAAACAGATAAAGAATTAAAACATCCAGGGCTTCCCTCTCCTCAATCGCTTATGATTACGGGGGGCATTATAACGGCCATGTTATTGAGCTTGGCTGCCTTCAATGTCGCAGGAATCCAACAGAGCCTTACATTATGGATTGGGCTTGCGTTAGGTTATACTCTTTTTCATGCGCGGTTTGGATTTACGTCAGCGTTCCGGCGTTTGCTTTCTGTAGGAAACGGAGAAGCGTTACGTGCACACATGGTTATGTTAGCTATCGCATGTACACTGTTTGCGCCAATTCTTTCAATGGGTATTGGTCTTTTCGGCACAGAACCGTCGGGGTATGTTTCCCCTGTCGGAACGAGTGTTATTGTCGGAGCCTTCCTGTTTGGCATTGGTATGCAGCTTGGCGGCGGATGTGCATCCGGTACACTTTATGCAGTCGGCGGTGGACGTTCCGCCATGTTTATAACGCTATTCGCCTTTATCATTGGTTCGGTTCTCGGAGCATGGCACTGGAATTTCTGGGTGAACGAAACGCCTTCATTTGAGGCGATTTCACTTGCAACAAGTACCGGACTTGGTTATTTCGGCGCATGGGCTGTGCAGATCGCAGTGTTTGCTGCCATTTTCGGCATTACCTATGTCATTGCGAAAAAGCGTCGACCTCCAAAGGTGAAACCACTGCCCAGCGGAAAAGGCTGGATTCGTATTCTCCGTGGATCCTGGCCATTATGGACGGCTGCGATTGCTTTAGCAGTGTTAAATGCGATCACATTAATCGTAAGGGGAAATCCGTGGGGCGTTACATCAGCGTTTGCACTCTGGGGTTCAAAAGCGGCAGCAGCTCTCGGGATCGATGTCACACAATGGGTTTATTGGTCCGGTGAACGTGCAGCTGTATTGAATCAATCCGTATTTGCCGATTCAACAAGTGTATTGAATTTTGGCGTCATACTCGGCGCATTTCTTGCTTCAGCTGCGGGCGGTGTCTTTGCGCTTAAAAAAGTTGGACTTAAACGAGCTTCAGCTGCAATCATTGGCGGCCTTTTGATGGGTTACGGTGCTCGTATTGCTTTCGGTTGTAACATCGGCGCATATTTCGGTGGCATTGCATCCTTTAGCCTGCACGGCTGGGTATGGATGGTCATGGCGCTTGCAGGAACATTTATTGCACTGTATTTACGCCCGATGTTTGGCATGTCAGTACCAAAACCAAAAGACACGTTTTGTTAATAAGGTTAGCCTGTCATCCTTAAAGGGATTGACAGGCTTTTTTAATTGACTCTAATGGTTTTACACAGAAAATAAACTTATGTGGAAAAATCTTATTCAATACTTTGTAATCCATGTTACAGAATTTTTCGATGCTTTTGTTTTATCATAAAACTAACCTTTGAAAAGGAGTGAATGGAATGAGTGATCCACAAAAATCAAATTTGATGCGTTCGTTAAAGGCTAGTGTTGTCGGAGGAATTGTAGCCGGAATTGTTTTCGGAATTTTGATGCAAATGATGGGAAAAATGCCAATGATTGCTGGAATGATGGGAAGTCAAAGTATTGCGGTGGGCTGGATGATTCATATGGTCATTAGTATCGTTTTTGGAGCCGCTTTTGGAATGATGGCAACAAATATTAAGAAGGTTTACCTCTTTGGTATTGTTTATGGTGTTATGATCTGGATTGTAGGGCCGCTTTTGATGATGCCATTAATGATGGGAATGGGGACATCCTTGGCAGCTGCCTTTACACCGCCGCAATTGATGAATCTGGCAACCCACATCATGTTTGCGTTAATTTTAAGTTTTGTTTATCAAAAAAATTTACGTGGAGGCAAAGTTACAGCTTCTAAAAACGTAAGTCAATAGATTTTAAAAACAAACGACCTTTAAGGGGTAATCATAACTTTATGGGAGCTTATTACCCCTTTTTTTGTTTAATACCGGTACTTGGAAACGGAAATGATTCATAAGCAATTATTAAATTTAACGATGTTTACTTTCCATCATTCCCCGGTAAATCCAGGTTTGATTTATGACTTAGCCATCTTTTAACGAGAATAGGTACGACTGACAGAAAGATAAAGACAACGATTGCGGTTACAATGACTGTAGGGTTACTGTCCACGAAACTGCTGCCTAAAAAATTATAAGCAAACGTACCGGGTATGATCCCAATCAGCGTGCCGAAAAAGAACGACCGGAAACGAACTTTTGAAATACCTGAGCAGTAACTAATTAAATCAAAGTTGATAAGCGGAATAAATCGTAACATCAGGACGTAATAAAATCCGTTCCTGTCTAATTGATGCTGTATTTTGGCTAAATTGCCTTTTCCTTTATGATGTGCGATGTTTTTTCCTAAATGACGCGCTACCAAAAAAGATAAAACAGCCCCTGCAGTTGCCCCGATGACTGTATAAATCGTTCACCATAAAGCACCGAAAGCCAATCCGCCAGCCAATGAAAGAACTGAGGCCGGAAAGAACACCAATGGCCTAATCGTATAAACAGCCATAAAAATAATCGGAGCAATCAATCCAAACGATAAAATCCAATCGCGAATTTGTTCTGTAGTGAAATTTAGATAGGAATGACTCAACCAGAAAATAAGAACAATGGTACCTGCAACAAGAGTAAAATTAATCTGTTTTTTTGAAATTTCCATTAGATTTTAGCTCCTTATTTGAGTTGTAAGAAGGCTCTTTTGTTTCTTGTCAATAGCCGTATGTAATAAAAAATAGTCAACTAGAAAACCATAATCTACATTATAACCATCTTACGTTGGGAAAGATGTAAGGTAGCTTACTAAATTTGTCACCAACGAGAATCCGCCAAAATAATGGTTGTGAAGCATAGAAACACGCTGAAAGGGTTTCGTGTTATCTAATTGATCAATGTTGATTATTATTACTTGTAATCATGTTCAAAGCAATTCTTAAAAGTTATGATTACAAAGAGTGGTATGAAGAAGAAAGGCGCATTCCGGAAAACCCGGTTTGTAATTCATCTTACATACAAAAAATGAATTAATTTTTATAATGAAATGCTGAAGGGGGTGTTCTTGAATACGATTCATCATGGATTTTAGATGTATTTTATTTTTCGAAAACGAAAGGCCATTTTGAGGCAAAAGATAAAGAAGAATATACAAGTATAATCGGAAAGAGATTGGAAGCTATGATAGGGAGGAAGAGGTAATGAATTTTGGTTCAGTAAAAGCGATCGTTTTTGATGCCTACGGTACTTTGTTTGATGTTCACTCAGTCATAGAAGCATGTCACGAGGCTTTTCCAAATAAGGGAGACAAGATCAGCCAAATTTGGCGGCAAAAGCAGCTGGAGTATTCCTTTTTGCGTTCTCTAATGGGAAGGTATCGTCCTTTCGTTGAGGTAACGAGAGACGCCCTTCGTTTTGCATGTAAAGAATTAAGGCTGACATTAGACAGCGGGAAAGAAGCTAGATTAATGAAGGCATACCTTGAATTAAAGCCGTACGATGAAGTTCACGATGTCTTACCGCAATTAACGGGAAAGACGCTGGCGATATTTACGAATGGTTCACATAATATGATTGACCCGCTCATTGAAAAATATAAATTTACTGAATTTCTTAATGAAGTAATTAGTGCCGATCATGTCAAACAATATAAACCTGCACCAGCCTCCTATACGTATGTACTTGACAGGATTCCAGTGAAGAGAGAAGAAGTATTATTTTTGTCTTCGAATACATGGGACATCAGCGGTACTGCCAACTTTGGGTTTCACACGGCATGGGTCAACCGGTCTGGTGGCACCATGGATGAACTCGGATTTCAACCGGATGCGGTGATTGATGATTTAACGGAACTGCCAAAACTCGTTTGATCTAAGAGATCAGAAGAAAGGACGTTTTCGTTGAAAAAGTTATTGTTAGTTGAAGCAGGCAATAAAAGGCTTTTTAAGCGACGGAACGGGGAGAACATATAAACCACCGCCCTCAACGTTATCGATTCTTTCGACAGGCGATAAAACGGGTATGCTTTTATATAAAGGAAGAATCCTGTATGGAAAGTGGGTGTGGAAATTAAAAAATCGGATTGATCGCCGTTTCATTAGATCCTATCAACAATAGAGCCTTCAAAAAGGGAATGAGAAATAAATTCAAATCCTAAATGAAGTTAAGTGAAAGTAAAAACAAGATTAAATGCAAGGCTGTGTGTAGAGAAATCATTTCGGTTGAGGAAGAGATGAATAACAAAAATGATTAAAGAACTCGAACCCAAAGTAAAAGCCCAAGTTCTTGTTTATAACACTGAGAACTTGGGAGGGGAAAATTGAATTTTTAACTGTAAATGCAAGATTTTAAAGAATAAATTCATAACCAGAATCGTTGAACCATTCAAGATTACCCTATTTGAATTTTCGGCTCCAATTCAATCGTTACATTATCTTTTACCGCACGTGAGATCATACATGAACTCTCGGCTTTTTTAGCAAGTTTAAGTGCCTTCTCTTGATCTTTTTCAGTTGCATCTGCTTTCAAGACAATATGTGGACGATGAATAATTTTCTGATAGGTTAGCACATTATTCGTTACATCTACAATACCTTCTGATTCCATTTTCAATTGATTCTTCTTCAGTTTACTCCGCTCCATCATAGCGGCTAACGTTATGAGATAGCACGTGGCCGCCGCTCCTAACAGCATTTCATCCGGATTCGTTCCGATTCCAGGACCGTCCATTTCAGTCGGAATCGACACTTTCGTTTTTAGATTCTTAGTTTCAATCTCACCTACATCATTACGCGACCCTGGCCAATCTGCTTTTAACATAAACTTATGTTGTGCCATAAGATAACCTCCTTAAGCTTTCAACTTTTATACTACCGAACGATTTTTAGTCTGTCGAAAATCATGCTCTTACAATCAATTTTAATGCAATGGTTGAGCAAAATACTCCCACTGGTCAATACTATGTTGTAACATAGACCAAGTACAAGTATCTATCTAGAAAGAAGGCTTAAAATGGGTAACCCAACCACAATTACAAAGGATAAGATATGGACTCGTGACTTTATATTTGTCTGTATATCTAACTTTTTTATTTTTGCTGGATTCCAAATGACTCTACCAACACTGCCGCTTTTTGTGAATGAACTTGGAGGAAGTGATCAGTTAATCGGATTGGTCGTTGGAATTTTTACTTTTTCTGCTTTATTGATAAGACCATGGTCGGGTCATGTATTAGAGACATTGGGCAGACGTTTCGTTTACCTAACTGGCTTAATTATTTTTGTATTATCCGTTGCGACGTATTCATTTGCTTCGAGTATCATTTTTCTATTTTTGATGCGAATTGTCCAAGGTTTAGGTTGGGGGATGTCAACCACTGCCGTTGGGACAATTGCTACTGATATGATCCCTGCAAGACGAAGAGGGGAAGGGATGGGGTACTTTGGATTAGCAGGTAACCTTGCGATGGCTTTTGGCCCTGCACTTGGGTTAGTGCTCGTGGTAACGCTCGATTTTTCATGGACGTTTATGATCGCAGCCTTTGCAGGTGTTGCTGCATTAATCATTGCCTCCCTTATTCGTTACACACCAGGAGAAAAGGCAACCGGACCTAAAAAGAAATGGGATATCTATGAAAAATCCGCACTCGTTCCTGCGTTGCTTTTGTTTTTCATAACGATGACTTTCGGGGGTATTACCTCCTTTTTGCCCCTTTATGCAGAACAGCAACATGTAAGTGGAATCGAATGGTATTTCTTTGTTTTCGCCATTTCATTAATGATCGTACGGGCTTTTGCAGGTAGATTGTATGACCGGAAAGGCCACAAAGCGATTTTCATACCCGGAGCACTTATGATTTTACTTGCAATGATCGATCTATCTTTTCTTGAAAATATGTGGATGTTGTTATCTGCCGCTTTATTTTTTGGAATTGGATTTGGAGCTGTTCAACCTGCATTGCAGGCATGGGCTGTCCAGGAGGCACCGAAGCACCGAAGAGGGATGGCAAACGCAACCTTCTTTTCATTCTTTGACTTAGGTGTTGGATCAGGTGCGATCTTTTTCGGGTTCATTGCTTCTTGGTTTGGTTACAGTGAGATCTATCTTGTCGCAGCAGGCTCAGTCATCATTTCCATCTTCTTATATATCCTACTGACGAGAAATCCTAGCAAACAGACAAGACAAAAAGAAGCTGTCAGTTAGAAATAGTCAAATTCAAATAGGGTCATTAGAAACGGAGGGAATACGAATTGTATATACTTTGATTGGTCTTCCTTTTGTGCTGTTCTGCTTTTTATGCTTTACTTCGGCTAGATTCTTTTCAACCATTTGGTTTAGCAGTCGATTAGCACTCCTTACTGATACACCGAGTGCTTCGGCTGCATCATAACTCGTTAATTCGGTTGTTTTTAATTTTGACATTGCAGTAATAATCTTTTGTAATTGAAAAATGGAGATATCAATCTGATTGCTTAATTTATCAATTTGCGGTACGGCACTATCTGAATATTCTACTTCGTATTTTTCGTTAAAGCCTAGCGGACCCATGTATTTTTTATTTTCATTGATCACAAATGAGCATGTTTCAGGATAAGACCGCGCTTCCCGATAAGCATTTTTTGCGTACTGAAATGCCTGACCTAGAGTTGTCCCGATTCCCCATCCGATATTCACACGAAATGGCAAGCGATCCTGTAAGAAACGTACTAAACGACACGTATGAAAATCATTTGTAATCGTTTGTAATTCCCCATAAGATGTAATAATTTCAATCGTAAAATTACTTTTTTGGATTGACAATTGTAATTGGTGCTGTCTACTGAATTCTAATAGCGCTTTGTGAAAAGATATTTGCATGAATTCTATATCAGTAGAATGATCCACTGACGGAGATTCTATATACCCGACCACTATTTGATTTTTTTTAAGGCGAAAATACTCAATTTCTAAAAATAAATCCTTTATTTTTTCTTCAATCGTATCTTTAGAAATACTCATGTAATAGACATTAATCCCATGTTCTTTCATAGGTTTAACGATGTTGGCTATCCTAGTGATCGATAGGTCAATTTTCCCCTCATTCCATAACCGGATATGCTTCTTTAACATATCTTCATATAATCGTTCATTTCTCCAATCAATATCATTTTCTTCTAAATGAATAGGGATTTCATTCGTTTGTAACAACTCTAATAGATCATAGTATCGATTTCCTTCCCAAAGAAAATCAATAAAAACTCTAGAAAATTGAAGCGTTTTATATGCTCTAGAGATTTTAAACAAATGCTTATAAAAATCTTTTTCTGTTAAATCTAAATATACAGTTGGTATGGAAGATTCATGGATCTCATGTTCCAGATAAAAATAAGGCAATGGACCGCCCAAAATAAATCCATCGAAAAAGGATCGATTGTTATTAAAGATATGTTTAATTTCTTCTAATTTTTCATATAGCAAAAAGGTGTACTCACACTGATCTTTAAACCGTTCAAAAACAGGGCTTAATACATCGGCGGTGCTTCTAGCATTAATAACTCCGATTCGTATCATAAGAAAATCTCCTATACTTTATTCTATCTCTTATTTTACAACAAACGCTAATCATTTCAAAAAAGTTTCAATCCCTTCACCAATTAATCGAATGCCTTTTTCACAAAAATAGTGTCTATTTATTGAATTTTTTAAATTTTCATGTATAATTACTTTTTAGAACATGACTAAAAATTGTCTTAAAATGATATCAATGAGGGTTTTTATACAAAACACAATGCAGAACTACAATCATAGATTGATAGTATCCTTGAAATCTTCATTTTAAGTCAGTTGGTCAATCTTCTAAAATTGAATTTTTGAGAGGAGAGTATATTATGCTTCGAAAGATTTCACTTACTCTTGCTTTACTGGCGTTGATGGTTGTTTCAATCGTTCCATCCATTACCCAAGCATCTTTTACTCCTTATTATGGCAAGGAGTACTCACAGCCTGAACAAGTACTGAAATTGTATCCGGAACCTGATGTTGAGTTTCACAGCCCAGCTTTTGAAAAAGAAGAAAAACAATTTACGACACAGGAAGAGATGATGGCCTTCCTTCGCCAATTGGATGAGAAAAGTAATTTAGTAGAAATGAAAGTCATCGGAGAATCAATTGAAGGCAGAAAAATTCCAATGCTCGTTTTCAACAAAGGAGCTCACACTAAGAATAAGCCGACCGTTTGGCTGCAAGCACAGATTCACGGGAACGAACCTGCAGCAGGCGAATCAGCATTGGTTATGGCCAACAAGTTATCCGGCGAGTTTGGTGAAAAAATCCTGGACAAGGTCAATGTAATCATCGTCCCAAGGGTCAATCCTGACGGTTCTTATTATTATCAAAGAAGAACGGCGAATGGCTTAGATGCCAACCGTGATCATATCAAGTTGGAACTCCAGGAAAATAGAGCTGTACATAGGGCTTTGAAAAAATTCCATCCTGAAGTAGTCATTCAAGCACATGAATACGGTGTCCCTTATTTTCCGGAAGTCGGCAATCAAGGAGGATTGACGTACCACGATATCACACTCTTGACCGGAAGAAACTTAAATATCCCTGAAAAGATTAGAAATATGGCCAATGAGTTATATATTGGTAATACTCTTGACACGTTAACTGATGAAGGGTTTTCGAGCAGAACATATTACTATCCTGTCGGTCGAAAAGACGGCAAGACGATTATTCAAGAAGGTGGGACAGACCCACGAATCGGTCGTAATGCATTCGGACTGCAGCCTTCCTTCTCTTTCCTCGTCGAAAGCCGCGGTATTGGGATCGGACGAGAGAATTTTAAAAGACGGGTTGCCGGACAAATTACATCCCATATGAGCATTTTGGAAACGACGGCAGATAATGCAAAGAAAATTAAAAAAATCGTTTTCAAAGCAAAGAAACATATAGTAAAAAATGGCAGGAAAGCCGATGACAATGATAAAATCGTCGTTGAAAGCAAACGGAAGGTATTTCCGAACGAAACCCTGACAGTCGTAGACACTGAAAAAGGAGAGACGGTTGAAATCCCTGTCATCTACTATAGTTCCTTGCACAGTATTCCAACACTAGTAAGAGAGCGTCCAACGGCTTACATCGTACCTCCTGAATATGAAGAGGTTGCTGAAAAACTGAAAATACAAGGGGTAGAGGTTAAAAGGCTAAGGAAGCCGGTAACACTTGAAGTAGAAGGTTATACGGTAACGGAACAAAACATTGCCGATGAGGCGTATGAGGGACATTATCTCAATAACGTAGAGACTGAGATCACGACGAAAAAAGTTCATTTCCCTAAAGGAAGCTATGTATACAGCATGGCTCAACCCCAGGCAAATCTGATTGCTGTGACCCTGGAGCCGGAGTCCAATGATAGTTATGTAACGTTTAACTACATCCCAGCTGATCTCGGAGACCAAATCCCTGTATACCGTTATATGCAACAAAAACAATTAAATGTGTCTACGGTAAAAGAATAGGAATCAGCTTTCATACGGGAGAACTCCATGGAGTTTCTCCCTTTTTACTTTATTTAATTATGCCTCGTTTTGTACAAGCTTTGCATCAAAGATAAATGGACCGAATGGAATAACAGAGGCGATCATGCCAAGTATTGCCTTCTTGACACTCCAATTATATGAGAACTTCAAATAGATGACCATCATCACATAAAGAACGAACAAACCACCGTGAAGTGCACCGACAATCGTGACGGCTAAAGGGTAGTCGAACATATATTTTAGGGGCATCGCAATTCCCAGAAGAACAAGAAACGAAATCCCTTCTGCATAACCTACAACTTTAAAAATACTGAGAGGGTTTTTCATTACTGAAGTCAACTCCTATCACAAAATAATTCTATAGAATGTTTTACTTTATCCCCAATCTATTATATCAGTGCGAGCCATTATTAGACTTTTCTAATGTAACTGTTTTATGACATTTTCAATCCTATTGAACGACACATTAGAAAGCATTGGGTGCAATGGAATTGGAAAGACAATGTCTCAGGATAAATATTAAAAGGAGAGCAGATATTGTATCTGTTCTCCTTAATTTTATAATTAAATTAGATTGTTATAAAACGCGTTATGTGCTATCATTAACCTTATTGTGTGTATATAGTTATAAGTATATAAATATGCTCAATTATATCTTATAACAAAATTCATTGTTTGTCAACTATTTATTCGGGGAGTGAAAGCTTTTGGCAAAAAAGGATAATGAGCGAAATCAAGAACAAAAGCGAGTTGGTTTAGTAATTAGTGTGATTGGTAAGAAAGTGGATTCATTAACAGAAAATGCAGGCGGATTAAAAGAGGATATTATCACAATCCGTAAAAACTTTTGGGATGATGTCAAGATTAACATCGATAATCCCGATGAAGTGGTGGAAACCGTCACAAGCATTAGACAACAAGCCGAGTTTCTCTCTGAGCGAGAAAGAAATCACCGTCAATCCCATAAACAACTTGCAAATCTTGTAAGATTAAAGCACTCTCCTTATTTTGGCCGAATTGATTTTATAGAGGATCATGACAGCATCGCTGAGCACATTTATATTGGAATCACTTCATTAATGGACAGAGAGGAAGAGAATTTCCTCATTTATGATTGGCGAGCACCAATCTCAAGTTTATATTACGATTACTCACCAGGTTTTGCCAAATATGAGACGCCTGAAGGATCCATTACCGGAAATATTGAATTAAAACGCCAGTATATCATTCAAGATGGACAAATCATGAGTATGTTTGATACAGATATAACAGTTGGCGATGAACTGTTACAAGAGGTTCTCGGAAATAATGCCAACACACAAATGAAGAGTATTGTAGCTACCATTCAGAAAGAACAAAATCAGATTATCCGAAATGAAACAAGCAAGTTTCTATTTGTTCAAGGTGTCGCTGGGAGCGGCAAAACTTCTGCTGCACTTCAGCGTGTCGCTTATTTGCTCTATCGATACCGAAACAATATGAATTCAGAAAACATCATGCTTTTCTCCCCTAATCATATGTTTAATAGCTATGTTGCTACCGTTCTTCCAGAGTTAGGTGAAGAAAATATGGTGCAAACGACGTTTCAAGAATACATCGAGGGACGAATTCAAGATCAGTTTGAAATCGAGGATCCGCTTAATCAAACGGAATATCTGCTTACTTCAATGGATAATCCTGATTACGAAACTAGGCTCGATTCAATTCAATATAAAGCTAGCCTGGATTATAAACAAGTCATTGATCACTATGTCACCTATCTTGCAAAAAAGAATTTAATTTTTAATTCGATGACTTTTAAAGGCGATACATTAATTTCAGCCCAGCAGATTCATGATTACTTTTATTGTCTTGAGGAGTCGATATCAATTCCTAACCGAATCCAGTTGGTCTCGGAATGGTTAACTAAAGAAATAGTTAAGATCGAACGCATCGAACGGACAAAAGATTGGGTAATTGAAGAATGTGAACTTTTGGATAAAGAGGATTATTTAAAAGCACATAGAGAACTCCAAAAAGGAGATCGATTGAATGAGGATACGTTTGATGATATTGATCGTGAGCAAAAATTATTAGCGAAGGTACTTGTAAAAAGGTACTTCAAACCAGTCAAAAAAGCGATCAAACAGTTGAAATTTATCAATATGGAAGCAATTTATCGACAATTATTCCAACCGTGGGAGATGGGCAATTCTATTTTGCAAGGGTTACCTTACAACTGGAGCGAAATGTGTAAACATACCCTAGATAACCTAGAACGAAAGAGTTTACTATATGAAGATACGACACCATTTCTATATTTACAAGATCAACTCGAGGGCAAGAAACCGAACACGATGATCCGTCATTTATTTATTGATGAGGCTCAGGACTACTCACTATTTCAATTTGCTTTCCTTCAACAACTATTTCCCAATTGTAAAATGACAATACTCGGAGATCTAAATCAAGCTATATATGCTCATACCCTTAACAATCCAACATTATTGAACAGCAACTTTTTTGATTTGGAAAAACAGGAGAAAATTACGTTAACACGGAGTTATCGCTCAACTCGTCAAATTGTTGAATTCACTAAAGAAATGATAGAGGGCGGAGAAACCATCGAAGCATTTAATCGAAACGGAGAGAAACCCACGTTAACCATTGTAGAAAATCAACATACACTTCATTCAAAAATAGTTCAACGGATAAAGAACCTTCAGGCTGATGGACACCAAACAATCGCGGTAATCTGTAAAACAGCCCAGGAAAGTAAAGTGGTCTTTGAACAGATAAATAATGACATACCTGTTCAACTTATGGTTAATGAAACCGACTCATATAAAAAGGGGATTTTAATTCTACCGGCCTATTTGGCTAAAGGAATCGAATTTGATGCGGTAATCATTTATAACGCTTCAAAGGAACAATACAAGCATGAGTATGAACGAAAAATCTTTTATACTGCCTGTACACGGGCAATGCATGAACTCCACATTTTTTCTGAAGGTGATAAAAGTCCGTTCCTTGACACTATATCTAAACAAAGTTATCTCGAGGGATAGACGTTTTAAAAGCAGGTTTGCCTTCTTCTTATATGTTTTGGCAGTTTTTACGAAATTAAAGATAATAACCGATTGGAAGAGGCGTAGTGCCGACCTACACTACGCCTCTTTTGGTGTTTCTTTTATAAAATGACCTGACCCTAACCATGCGGACAATGCAAACATCAAATAAACGGCTTGAGTTGCATGATTTCCTTGTAGAATTAATTGCATCCCAACTCCTAACCCAAGTGCGGGTATGACGATCAAGAAAGTTCGCATAATTCGTTCAATCCCTTTGTTTTGTGGAAGCGGCCAGATTCGTGAATAAATAACACCTAACGCAACACCTAATGCCGCTACAATTATAATTTGAAAGATAATGACAGGGCTTGGAAATGGCCAATTCATTAGATAATATCCGATCAGATAAAATAATTCAAGAAATAGTGCAATCCCTAACGCTTTACGAATAACCTTTAAATCAAGAAAAGGCTGAAATACATATAAAATCAAGGTGATGACTCCAAAAAATAAGGTCATTTTCTCCCCCCTGGGTCTTTATTGGAAAATCAAAGAGGTCGGTTCATGTTTAGACCAATAAAGGTACCAACCTCTTTTGTACAGAACTGGTTGCTGTTATCCCGTTTTCTCTCTAACCTTTGGGATACGGATCTCTTCAACCATTTGCTGAATTTCGTCAGGTGGAGCTTCAGTACGTCTTGAAACAATGAATGAAACAACAAAGTTCAACAGTGCACCAATTACCCCAATTCCTTGTGCATTGATTCCGAAGAAGCTTTCCAAGATTGCAGCCTCTGTACCGAATATTTGCGGAGAGCGCATGAGCAAAATCATAATAACAGTGAAAGCCAATCCAATCGACATTCCCCAAATTGCACCTTCTCGATTCATCCGTTTATCAAAAATTCCGAGTAAGATTGCCGGGAACAAACTGGCAGCTGCAAGTCCAAACGCAAAGGCGACCACCTCACCAACAAAGCCTGGTGGATTAATACCAAAATAACCAGCTACGATAACTGCCAAGAAGATCATCAAACGCCCAACTTTTAACCGTTGCTGTTCGTCGGCTTCCGGTCGGAAAATCCGATAGTATAGATCGTGTGACACTGCACTCGACATCGCAAGCAACAGACCGGATGCTGTGGAAAGGGCAGCAGCCAGGCCTCCCGCCGCAACAAGAGCTATGACGATTGGTGCAAGTTCAGCTACTTCAGGGGTGGAGAGGACAATGATGTCGCGGTCAATGACAACCTCATTTGTTGCAGGGTTAGAAGTAAACGCCAGAACACCATCACCATCTTTATCTTCAAGCTGTAAAAGGCCCGTTTCTTCCCATTTCGTAACCCATGCCTCTTCACGAGCTTCATCTAACGTTTGATTATTAAAACTGTTTATTAAATTGTATTTCGCAAACACACCGATTGCTGGAGCTGTCGTGTAAAGTAGAGCGATGAAGAGCAGAGCCCATCCAGCTGACCATCGAGCTGCACGCACATTTTTTACCGTATAAAAACGGATGATGACGTGGGGAAGACCCGCTGTGCCGATCATTAATGCAAGCGTTACACAAAATACATTTAAAGCAGACATGTTTTGAAACGGAGCGAGGTATTCCGTTAACCCTAACTCAATCTGCAAGGCACTCAAATCTTTTGCAATATCACCAAAAGTAAGGGCAAGCTGAGGGATAGGGTTTCCTGTTAGCTTCAACGAAATAGCAATGGCCGGAATTAAGAATGCAACGATTAAAATGGTATATTGGACAACTTGCGTCCACGTAATACCCTTCATCCCCCCAAGGACAGCAAAGAATGCGACAATCGCCATTCCAATTAGTACACCAACAACAATGTCGACTTGTAAATAGCGACTGAATACGATCCCAACACCGCGCATCTGACCCGCAACGTATGTAAGGGATATAAAGAGTGTAGCAATTGCAGCTACTGCTCGTGCACCGTTCGAATAGTAGCGATCCCCAATAAAGTCAGGAACTGTATAACGGCCAAACTTTCTAAGATATGGGGCTAGTAATAAGGCAAGGAGTACATAACCACCTGTCCAACCCATCAAATAGATCGTTCCGTCGTATCCAAGGAAAGATATTAACCCAGCCATTGAGATAAAGGAAGCTGCAGACATCCAATCAGCTGCAATGGCAGCCCCATTCGCAACAGCAGGAATATTGTTACCAGCAACAAAGAAATTACTGGTATCCTTAACCTTTGAACGCCATCCGATATAGAGGTAGATTGCGAATGTCAGAACTACAAGTGTTAACGTAAGAGCTTCAACACTCATGTTGTGCCCCCCTTATCCTTAGACTTCTTCGTTAAAATCACTTCTTGAACATTGTACTCCTCGTCAAGCTTATCCATTTTTTTCGCATAATAAAAAATCAAAATTAGAAAGATAATGATGGATCCTTGCTGTGCAAACCAAAAGGAGAGTGGAACACCAAAGAACTGAACCTTACTAAGTGGAACTGCCAGGACGATCGCTGCAACCAATGATACAAGAGCCCATATCATTAGCAAAATCTGTATTAATCGCGTATTTTTCTTCCAATATTCTTGCTGCATTCTCGTTGTATCGTGCTGTTGATCAGCCAATTTCTACACCTCCCATAAAATCTTCAGTGACAAGGGAAGAAGGACTATTAACAGTAGATCATAGCTTTTTTCACCACCTTCCTTTAATAATCTATGCAGCAAAAATACATGCTATCGTATTTTTCGTTCTAAAAATGTAGTATTTTTATACTTTCTTTACTTCAAATAAAAGCCAATCGAATCTCCTAAGAGACTCGATTGGCTTTTATCGCTTTTCGTTCAATTGAACATCTGGATTTTTATTTTGGAACCACCTTAAAGAAAAATCATTTTCAAAGATGATTACTGGGTTTCCTTGCTGATCATGGGCTTGGTAGTTCGAACTTTCGACTTTAAAAGGCTTTTCCTTCGATACCCAACGTGCACAAGTGTGGGGGAGGGGGAGGATTTCGAGATCGACTCCATATTCTGACTTCAATCGATTCTCAAAGACCTCGAATTGCAGGACCCCTACAACACCAATAATCGTTTCTTCCATTGTCGCTGTTTTATAGACTTGAACAGCGCCTTCTTCGGATAGTTGGGCAACACCTTTGTAAAAGTGTTTTTGTTTCATTGCGTTTTTGGCGCGGACTTTTGCAAAGTGCTCTGGTGGGAATTGAGGAAGCTCGCCGTATGATATCGTGTTTTTCGTTCCACAGAGCGTATCACCGATTCGATACATGCCTGGGTCATACAAACCGATAATATCACCAGGATATGCCTCATCGATATTTCCTCTAGAAGCAGCGAAAAACTGTTGTCCTTGGGCCAGTTTGAAAGATTTATTTGTTCGATCGTTCCAAGCTTCCATACCTTTTGAAAATTTGCCTGAACAGATCCTCATGAAAGCGATTCTGTCTCGATGCGCTGGATTCATATTTGCTTGAATCTTAAAAACAAAACCAGTAAAGGATGGATCAGAAGGTGAGATTTGCCCTTGATCACTTTCCCGACCTTGGGGTTCGGGTGCAAGCTCAAGAAAATGTTCCATAAAAGCAGGAATTCCAAAAGACGTAATTGCACTCCCAAAGAATACAGGGGTTTGCTTTCCTTCTTTAATCGCATCTAAATCCAAGGAATCTCCAGCTTCATCTAAGAGGGAAACTGTATCTTGAAGGTCTGATAATTCGTCAGGTTCAATCAACTCTTTTATTTTATCTCCCTTTAACCCATCATCGTTCAGGTTATAAGAGTGATGTTCCTTTTGTTCATTATAAAGATGGACTTTGTTCAAAATTCGATCATACACTCCTTGGAATGATTTCCCCATACCAATCGGCCAATTCATAGGGTAGGATTGGATTCCGAGAACCTCTTCAATATCTTCAAGAAGTTCAAATGGATCACGTCCTTGTCGATCCATTTTATTTACAAACGTAAAAATCGGGATTCCTCGATCACTACACACTTTAAATAGCTTTTTCGTTTGCGCCTCTACACCCTTAGCTGCATCAATGATCATAACAACACTATCTACTGCCATTAACGTTCTGTACGTATCTTCACTAAAGTCTTGGTGTCCAGGTGTATCTAATATATTGATATTAAAGTTGTTGTAGGTAAATTGCATCACACTTGATGTAATTGAGATTCCACGTTGTTTCTCCATTTCCATCCAGTCAGACGTTGCAAATTTTTCCGACTTACGGGATTTCACAGTTCCGGCAGAACGGATTGCACCACTTAAGAATAAGATTTTTTCAGTTAGTGTCGTTTTACCAGCATCCGGATGGGAGATAATCGCGAACGTTTTTCGTTTGTTTATTTCTTGTTCCAAATCTGTTATTTTCATTATGAATTGCCTTTCTACTTAATAATAGAGGTTGTTCAAAAAGTCCGGTAAAAATAGCTGTCGAATTTCTGCGTTCCTCGGTCTCTTCGGACTTGCACACGGATGTGCTGACTTCGACGTTTTCACAGGACGTGAAGTAGTTAGTCGAAGTTCCATATGTACCTGCGTCTACAAGTGTATTCTTGGAAGTAAGCTTCCTCGGTACAACTCGTAGTATTTATGCAAGTACCGCTCGTCGTTCCGGTCCTCAAGACTTTTCGCGCCTCGAACTTCTCGGCTCTTTTTATCCTCCTTTTTGAACACGCACTAATAAGCTTTTATTTTTGTTATACTTCCATGATGACGGGAAGGATCATCGGATTTCGTTTTGTGTTTTCAAAGAAGTAAGAGGTGAGTAAATCCGAGATTTTCTTTTTCAAATCTGACCACTGGATTACTCCATCTGATAGTAAGGACTGGACTTCGTTCTTAACTAAGCGTTCAGCTTCGTTTAATAACTCTGCTGATTCTCTCATAAAGACAAACCCTCTGGAAACTAGGGCTGGACCAGATAATAACCTTGCATTTTTGGAGTCGATCGTAATGGTTACAACAACCATACCACACGATGATAAGAGACGACGGTCCCTTAATACAATGTTACCAATATCACCTACTCCAACACCATCAACGTAAACTGGATTACCCGGGAATGATCCAGTAACTTCACCACCATTACCATTCAATTCAAGAATATCTCCGTTATCCAAGACAAAAGAATTTTCAGGATTAACACCACAACTGATCGCCGATTTAACATGATTCACGAGCATACGATACTCCCCGTGGATCGGTACAAAATTTTTCGGTTTTAATAGACGTATCATCAGCTTTTGTTCTTCTTGAGTTCCGTGCCCTGAAGTATGAATATCACTCATTTTATTATGTATGACATTCCCTCCGATCCGTTCTAATTGATCAATCAATTTAAAGACCTTAGTTGCATTTCCAGGGATCGGAGAAGAAGAGAAGATGACTGTATCTCCAGGTATAATTTGAATTTGTCGGTGAAGTCCATTGGCAATGCGACCTAATGCTGCCATTGGCTCACCCTGACTGCCTGTACATAAAATTGTAATTTGCTTTGAAGGATATTTGTTTAATTCATTTCCTGTGATGAAGGTGTCATCGGATGCTCGAATATAACCAAGCTCCCGACCTATCCGAATCGACCGCTCCATACTTCTGCCAAAAACAGCAACTTTACGGTTAAAAGCAATAGAAGCTTCAATAGCTTGCTGTAATCGATAAATATTTGAAGCGAACGTTGCAAAAATGATTCGACCATCAATTTGATCTACAATATCAAACAACGTTTCTTTTACAGCAGCTTCTGATAGAGAATACCCGGGAATCTCACTGTTTGTACTATCTGACATTAAACAAAAGACACCCTCACTACCAATTTCAGCAATTTTTCCGATATCATAAGAACCGCCTTCAGGTGTAAGGTCGAACTTAAAATCACCAGTATGAACGATGTTTCCATGAGGTGTGTTTACACAGATTGCAAATGAATCCGGGATACTGTGACTCGTCCTAATAAATTTAATAGAAAAATGATCAAACTTGATCCTAGAATGTTCATCAACAGTTGTTAGCTTGGCCGTTCGAAGTAATTTATGTTCTTCAAGCTTGGCTTTTATGAATCCAATTGAAAGCTTCCCGCCATAAATCGGTACATTCAAACGTTTTAATAGAAAAGGAATGGAGCCAATATGATCTTCGTGTCCATGTGTAATAAAGACACCTTTTATAAGATGTTTGTTCTTTTCCAAATATGTAAAATCAGGAATGACATAATCAATCCCACGTAATTCTCCATCCGGAAATTTGATTCCGCAATCTATCAGAATCATTTCATTATCATATTGGAGCCCGTACATGTTTTTTCCTATTTCACCTAGTCCACCAAGAGCAAACAATTTAATAGGGGAATTCGTTTTCATTGGATACCTCCATGATTCATTAGTATTAATGACCAATTTTTCTTTTCATAGCATTTATTTTCGGCACAGATTTAATAATTAATATAAATTAATTTACCATTATTTACCAACAATGAGAGTCATCGCTTTAATTATATTTTTTCACCATTCTTTAACTTTTCAATATAGATTGTGAGGTCTTCTTTTTTTACTCGCCAGTGTCGTCCGATCTTAAAACCCGGGATTTTATTTTCTTGGACCAGTTTGTAAGTAGTAACCTCACTAATTTGTAAGTACTCAGCAACCTGAGAAACCGTCATAATTTCTGGATATTTGTCTTCCATTCAGTGCTCGCTCCTCCACAAAGGTCTAAGGTTAATCTTAACAAAATATAAATAAAAATAGAAGAGGCTACCAAATTATAAATGATTATAAATGATTTGTCCCGAAATACACGTATAAGAAAAGCGGAAGCGCCCTGCTTAGCCACGAAGGTCACTGGAAGACCGACGAGGAGGCTGTTGCCGCCGCAGGAGACCTGAAGTGATCCAAGTGGTTGGGCGCTGAAGCTGGACATTACATCCATGCTGCAAACTTTTATACTTTCTTTACTCAAAAAAAAGAACCGACATGGTCGGTCCTTTTAATGTCTAGCTCCAGCGCCCAGGTGTTCGAGGTCGCTTCGATTCTTTCACAAACACAAAAAGCGTGTTATGTTTCAGAATCTCCAGCGCTTGCACTTACAAGCATAAGTGAAACTAGGGCAACCGCCTTCTCAAAGCTTGGCGTTTACCAAGTTTTCTTTATCACACCTAAACAGGGCGCTTCCGCTTTTCTTAATGGTTCGCGGTTTTTGCATTGGGTTTATCATATACCGCTAGCTTTTTGATAAGTGTATGACTTTCGGGGTTTAATCCGATCACTTTGATGTTTTTATTATTCTGTTTATATTTCAATACGACTTTATCGACCGCTCCGACTGCTGAGTCATCCCAACAATGCGCATGTGTGAAGTCAATAATAACTGTATCTACGGATTCTTTAAAATCAAATCTCGACACAAACTCAGTAACAGAAGCGAAGAACAATTGACCTCGGACATTATACGTTTTCGTCCTGTTTACCTCATCTAGTGTACTTTCGATGTGAACCTTTGAAATCTTAGCTGCAAAAAAGATTGCGCTTAAGACAACACCGGCAATAACACCTTTGGATAAATCGTGTGTAAGGACTACGGTAACAACCGTAACAATCATAACTGCAGCATCCGTCCTCGGCATTACATGTAGCCTTGTTAATGAAGACCAATCAAATGTACCAATCGCTACCATGAACATAACCCCGACAAGGGCAGACATTGGTATTTGTGCTAGTAAATCATTAAAGACTAAAATGAGTAGCATTAGTACAACTCCGGCTACTAACGTTGAAAGTCGACCACGTCCACCGGATTTTACATTAATGACAGATTGTCCAATCATCGCACAACCAGCCATTCCACCGAAAAAGCCTGCGATGATATTCGCTGTTCCTTGACCTTTCGCTTCTTTATTTTTATCACTTTCTGTATCGGTCATATCATCGACGATTTGAGCCGTCAAAAAGGATTCTAGTAAACCGACAATTGACAAAGCGAAAGCATACGGAAAAATAATTTGAAGTGTCTCAAAATTGAGTGGAATTTCTGGAATTAAGAACATCGGTAAAGCTTGGGTTAATTCTCCCATATCGCCTACTGTTCGAACTGAAGCACCAGTAGTAACAGCAATAATGGTGATCACGATAATTGCGATAAGTGGGGAAGGGACTGCTTTCGTAAATCTCGGTAAAAGATAAATGATAGCCAGTGCACCTGCGACCATCGTATACATGATCCACGTTTCTCCTATGAAGTGTGGGAGCTGAGCCATGAAAATGAGAATAGCGAGCGCATTAACAAAGCCAACCATCACCGATCTAGGAATAAACTTCATCAGTTTACCAAGTTTAAAAACACCCATTAGAATTTGGATTACACCAGTCAGAATCGTGGTTGCAAGCAAGTATTTAAGTCCATGATCCGCAACTAGAGTTACCATTAGTAAGGCCATTGCACCTGTTGCTGCAGAAACCATTCCTGGGCGTCCTCCCATAAATGCAATAACAACTGCAATACAAAATGATGCATAAAGTCCAACCATTGGATCTACACCTGCGATGATGGAAAAAGCAATTGCTTCTGGTATTAATGCAAGTGCAACTACTGTTCCAGCAAGAATATCCCCCCGAATGTTCCCGAACCATTCCTGTTTTAAGTTTTGTACGTTCAAAGTAATAAAGCACCTCTCTTTAGTTGTATTTTTTTGATGACTTTCAACTCTCATGAAAGTCGGGGCCGTTGTGAACAAGGGGATTATATCATCTTTTTCTAAAATTGAAGAATGGCATGTAAACGTATTCTTGTCCTATATACTTCAATTAACTTGTTTATTCTCTTTTTAAAATGGTCATTTGATTAAAAACCACAAAATAAAAAGTTTATATTTTTAAATGATTCTGATAAATTAGTAAATAGAGAGGGCTGAGCTTAAATCGCTTATATTTAAAGCTTGGTTTGCCAAATCTTTATCGTCAAACTAATAGGAGGGTACCTATGTTCTCGAAAATATTGTTGGCAACAGATGGTTCAGAACACGCAAGTAGAGCAGCAGAAAAAGCGGCTACAATAGCGTTGTCCAATTCGGATTCAAAAGTGACAATGATTTATGTTATTGACGTGTCCACCTCCAAATCGGATGTTTTATCAGCAGGGAGTAAGGAGAAATTAGAGGAAAATCGTAAAAGAAAACTGCAAAATGCAGAAGAGATATTAACAGAAAATAATGTCGAATATGAAGTCCACATCCTAAGAGGTGAACCAGGTCCAACTATCGTCAAGTACGCAAATGAAAATCAATATGATCTTGTTGTTATTGGAAGCAGGGGGCTTAATTCCTTTCAAGAAATGGTCCTTGGAAGTGTAAGTCATAAAGTTGCTAAACGTGCAAATAGTCCAGTAATGATTGTAAAGTGATAAAATTCTCCGATTAGCTTGGTTTTAACATTGGGTCTGTGTAGGTGCCGTGTCGTAATCAGTTTAAAATACGTAAACTAGATCATCTGCAGGTTAACAATAGGGAGGAATGAAGGGATGTACCCAAATAATTTCTATAATGGTTATCACCAGGTACAAGATGATTATACTGAACAAAACTACTACAACCCTTATGAGGAGCAGCACAGTTTTAATCCGCAATTTCATCAAACTCAAGAATCTTTTGTTCAACAGGAATTTGATCCGGACCGTCAACCACCTCAGGTTCGGCAGTTAGAACGAAGGGTGAATCAGTTGGAAAGTCAATTCAACCAATTGAATCGGGAAGTGAATCGACTTTCTAATCAAGTGAATCGCCATACGAATCGTTTAAACAGATTGAATCAGAGACTTAGAGCTGTAGAAAATAGATTGGTAATACCATTTTTCCCTCAATTTGATGGATTTTAAGATCGGTTCACTATAGAGCGTTGATGCCTTCCGATAATCAAATGTTGAAACGGGAAGGCTCAATACATATTTGAAAAAAAACCTTTTTTATAAAACTTTTTCTCCCAAAGTGTTTCTTTCAATCTCCTAAAATCCGCATGTATTGCCACCTCACCTAATATAGTAATATTAATGAAGTTAATCCGACATTTGAAAAAAATTAACGATTTTCGTAATGAAGGAGAGGGTGAAATGCTACATATCGTCGCTTGCATCAAGCAAGTGCCTGATACGAAAATCATCAAGATGAATCCAAAAACAAACACCATGGATCGTGCCAGTGCACCGGCGATTTTGAATCCTTATGATGAGCATGCAGTAGAGGAAGCTGTCCGAATTCGAGAAAGATACGGGGGCACGGTTTCTGTCTTAACAATGGGTCCGCCCCCAGCAGTTAAAGCGATTAAGAAATGTATTGCAATCGGAGCAGATGAGGGGTACATGATCTCTGACCGAAAGTTCGCAGGGGCAGATACGCTCGCAACAAGCTATGCTCTCACAAAGGCTTTAGAGAAAATCTCACAAATTAAACCGGTCGACCTCGTCATCTGTGGAAAGATGACCATTGATGGTGATACCGGACAAGTTGGGCCGGGTATAGCCAGACGTCTTGATATTCCACCGCTGACCTCTGTCAAGAAAGTGGAGGAAGTAAATAAGCAGGATGGGTACGTGATCGTTCATAGAAAGATTGAGGACGGACATGAAGTCATACAATCATCTTTGCCGTGTTTGCTTTCTGTGGAAAAGGAAATCAATGAAGTGCCATACGCTTCGTTTCCAAACATGCTGAAGGCAACACGTTATGATCCTCATATATGGTCTGTAGATGATTTAGAAGATGTCGATATTAAGCAACTAGGCTTAAAAGGATCACCGACCATTGTTGCAAAAGTATGGGCTCCACCTAAACCAGAAGGTGGAAAAGTCCTGGAAGGTAATCCTGCAGAAAAGGTAGAGCAGTTAATTTCCGTTCTTTTAGAAAGGAAAGAGTTATTTGAAGGAAGGGGGCGAGCGTAATGAACCTAGAGGAGTACAGTGGAGTGTGGGTGTTTATTGAAGAGAAAAATGGTGAAATTGCGCCCGTTTCACTTGAATTACTTGGTGCAGGACGTCGTCTTGCTGATAAGCGTGACTGCAAACTGTCAGGGATATTAATAGGAAATAACATTTCACATCATGCAGCAACTGTCTTTGAATATGGTGCTGATACGATCTATGTTTACGACCAACCCATTTTCAATGACTACCGTACTGAATCTTATATGAAAGCACTCCTCCATTGCTGTGAAAAATATAAACCTGAAATCATTCTATACGGTGCTACTTCAACAGGCAAAGACCTCGCTAGTGCTGTTGCAACAGACCTCCCTACGGGGTTAACTGCTGATACGACTGAACTTGATGTCGAAGAGGATACTGGATTATTACTTGCTAGTCGCCCAGCGTTTGGCGGTAATATCATGGCTACAATTTTATGTAAAAAATATCGACCGCAGATGGCCACAGTACGTCCAAAAGTAATGAAGGCACTACCTCCAGAGATTGGCCGAACAGGAACCCTAATTAGGGAACAAATCCTTTTGAATGAAAGTGATATCCGTACAAAAGTACTTGAAATCGTTACAGACACAACTAAAAAAGTCCGTATTGACGAGGCTGATATTATTGTTGCCGGTGGGAAAGGGTTAGGAAGTGCAGAAGGTTTTCAGCTCGTTCATCTTTTAGCTGAAACATTGGGCGGTGCTGTCGGTGCGAGTCGTGATGTTGTGGAAGCAGGATGGATTGAGCACCATCACCAAGTGGGACAAACGGGTGTAACCGTAACACCGAAGATCTATTTTGCAATTGGTGTCTCGGGAGCCATCCAACACCTTGTCGGGATGCGGAACTCTAGTCTAATTATTGCAATCAATAAAGACCCGGAAGCCGCTATATTTGAAGCATGTCACTATGGAATCGTCGGAGATGCCTTTGAAATCGTACCCCTTTTAGTAGAACAATTCAAAAAGTCCATGGCAGGAGAGGAGGTCAAACATGGCGGAAAGGTTTGATTGCATCGTCGTAGGAGCAGGCCCTGCTGGAATCTCATGTGCCTTTGAATTAGCGAAAGGTGGTGCGAGTGTTTTACTTTTAGAACGAGGTGAGTATCCAGGATCGAAAAACGTCATGGGTGGTGTTTTATACCGGAAAATGATGGAGGACGTCATCCCAGGGTTCTATAAAGAAGCTCCTTTGGAACGTCCAATAGTTGAACAACGATTCATGATGATGGATAAGGAATCTGCGGTTACTTTCGGATACAAGGGTATGGAATGGGGCCAAGAGCCATATAACAATTTCACCGTTTTACGTGCGAAGTTTGATCAATGGTTTGCTTCGAAAGCGGTTGAACAGGGAGCTATACTCGTAAATGAAACCGTTGTTACTCAGTGTATTGTCGAAGAGGGCAGAGTAGTTGGTGTAAGAACGGACCGGCCAGATGGAGACATCTATGCAGATGTTGTTGTATTGGCTGATGGTGTCAATTCACTACTAGCAAAATCACTAGGTTTTCATAAAGAATATCGACCAGATGAAGTCGCGCTCGCCACAATGGAAGTATTGAAGCTTGATAAAAAAACAATTGAAGAACGGTTCAACCTAGAACCCAATCAAGGATGCACAATTGAACTGTTTGGAGACGCTACAAAAGGAATTTTGGGCACAGGCTTTTTATACACGAACAAAGACACGTTAAGCATCGGTGTCGGAACGTTACTTTCCGGGCTGATTAAACATAAGATAAAACCATATGAATTATTGGAATATGTAAAAAACCATCCAATGATTCGTCCCTATCTTCACGGAAGCGATCAGCAAGAATATTTAGCCCATCTTATTCCAGAAGGTGGCTACAAATCAATGGGGAGGGTTGTCGGGAACGGGGTCATTGTTGTTGGCGATGCCGCCCAACTTGTCAATGCCATACACCGAGAAGGATCAAACTTAGCGATGACCTCAGGAAGAATTGCTGCTGAAACGATTCTTTTAGCAATGGAAGCGGAAGATTTCTCTGAGGCTTTATTAGACCGGTACCGAGTTAAACTAATGGAGAGTTTTGTTGGTCAAGATATGAAAAAATACAAAGATTCAACTCATCACTTCGATAAATTTCCTCAATATTTTGATCAATATATTCCGATGATGAACCGTGCAGCAAGTCAAATGTTTACCGTTGATGGATCATCAAAATGGGAGAAGCAAAAAAAGATATGGAAAGAGGTCGGTACAGCTAGAGAGAAAATCAAAATTGCTCGAGATGCATATCGAGCTTGGAGGGTGATGAAATAATGGGTGAGGAGAAAAAGGGGCAATCCATTGAAGAGAAACAGTATACAGTCCGTTTTAATGCTGACACGAAATCCCATCTCCATGTTAAAGACACGGATATTTGCCTAACGAGTTGTCCAGATAAGATTTGTACAATTTTCTGTCCAGCGGAGATTTATAAATGGGAAGATATCCGGATGCATATCGGGTACGAAGGCTGTCATGAATGCGGAAGCTGCAGAATCGGCTGCCCACACGAAAACATAGACTGGGTTTATCCAAAAGGCGGGCACGGGATTATCTTTAGACTAGGATAAGGGTATATCTATAGGAAGATGATGAAATGATGAAGTGAAATCATAATGGAAGTGGTTACCTCGTTACGGGTTACTGCTTCCTTTTTTTAATCAATGAAAAAGGGGGCTATAACTAATCGTCTCGAACAGCTGAAATATCCATATCCTAGCTGATAAATGATTAAGTTTAGCTGTAAGTCCAGAGAGAGTGTTACTTAAAATTGGAGTTTCAGATAAATTTCATACAGTTATAGGGTCTAAAAAGGTGGGAGGTGCCGTGGAGGTCATCTTAATTTGTTATCTAGCAAAGTGGGGTTATATGTACATCATTTCACATAATCGTGCAAAAAGAGAATCAAGTGTATATACTCGATTTTCTCTCTATTCAGCTTTGACCGAATCAATTGTGATTTCACAGAACTGATCATTCTTAGCTTTCATTTCTAGTTCCCTGACGTATTCAGTTGCTTCATGTATACATTGAAAAGCATCGGATACATAAAAAGGTTGCATATAGTTGAATCCTCCACAATTTTTGGAAGGAAAAACGGAAATATTCCACTCATATCTTCCCGTTGCTTTATCAGATTCAGACCCTACTAAGGCGAACAGCCAGTGTGTACATTTTTCAACATGCTCTTCATCTGCCAAACTATTTGCCACACACAATTGATCCGCTTCACCAATCAAGACGAGTGAACGTTGATAAAACTCATTATAGTTAAAGATTTGTTTCATGGGCACCACTCCTTATTCATAGTAGAACCGCCTGTACTAATAGGGGTTGTTCAAAAAGTCCGGTAAAAATAGCTGACGAATTTCTTCGTTACTCGATCTCTCCAGTCCTCACGTATTAATAGCATACGTTCCGGTCCTCGAGATTATCGTGCCTCGAACTTCTCGACTCTTTTTGTCCTCCTTTTAGAACACGTACTATTAAACAATATTGTCTGTTATATAGTATATGAATGAAGTCGTGAAAAGATCTATAATTTTTAAAAAATTTCAAGTATTCGTGTTAAATCGCTTAAAGAGAAGCATGTTGGACTAAGAAAAGCGCAAGCGCTCTGCTTAGCCACGAAGGTCACTGGAAGACCGACGAGGAGGCTCGGTCCAAACAAGTTCGGCCCTGCGTGGGAATACACAGGATGCAAATCAGTGTGTTGCCGCCGCAGGAGGACTGAAGTGATCCAAGTGGCTGGGCGCTGGAGCTAGACATCACTTCTATGCCTACAAAATTTTATACTTTCTTACCTTTCGAGAAAAACCGCTTGAACGAGTCAAACGGTTTTCTTTCATGTATATAGAATTTATTCATCTTCAAATAATTTTTCACCACGGTGGAGGCGCATGGCAATTCGAGCAGTATGTGGCATTTCCCTTGCAGTCGGTGCATGGCCAGCAAGATACCGGGTTAAAGCAAGGATTAAGGTTTCTAGTGCATAGTCCACAAACTCTGAATCTTCTTTTTCCCATCGATCGTGTTCAACCATCGCAGCTTCATACATTTGGAAGGTATGAAACTCTGCATCTTCTCGAAGTAGGGCGTGACCAAGGGTGTTAAAGAGTGGCTTCTTATCACCACCGTGTCCGAGATAGGTTATGACCCATCTCGCTGATTCTGCGACTTGTTGTTGTTCGTTCATGATGTCTAGCAATTCAGCTGGATTCTGTGGTTCACCTTTTGTTTCAGCTGGCTTAGGCCGTCGTGCGGAAGGTGTATTTAGAAAACGATCCAAGTAGACACTCATCGCACCATGAAAAATAGCCCGTGTTAATTCCACTGATGTTGAGCGATGCAATGACTCATGAACAGCATGTGCATGGGTGAATGTGTGAAGCACTGTGATCCAATCGCTAAAGTCATTTTGAACATGGAATCTTGCAACTCTTTCTGCCGCCGCCAATGTTACCAGTTGCGCCAACCGAGTAGGGGATACACCCGACTTTAAAGAGTTAACAAGCACCTCAATCGTTTTCAATGGATCATCTGATAAAATTTGATTTACCATGCTTTTCCCATCTAAAGTAAGGTTACCTTCCGAAGGGGCAGTTGCATGAATACTAGGTAATTCTTCAGTACCCTGAAGAATACTAGGTAATTCTTCAAAGGCTTCTTTTAATGGTTTAACTAAGTTAATCGGTGATTGCCAGCTATGGGATTCTTCACTACGAGATACATTAGAGATCCCAGGTAATAAAGATGATAACACATAAGGTCGGTGTTCATCGCCAATCTTTTCAATAATTTCAAAGGCTTTATTGTGAAAGTCTAGTGAATGTCCTACGTCGATATAAAAGTGATCAGTTATCGCCGTCATCATCATATCGGTTAGCTTTTCGTTTGAAAATCCCGACTCAATAGATGTTAACAATACCCGTTCTGCACCCTGGGAATCTCGGACTTCTACACAATGACGATACCATTCAGAAAGCTGTTCAAAGGATTGCCTATTCATTTCATTCGTTACAGGCAGAGACCCAAGTAAAAATCGCGTACCCATACCTGAACTCTCACGTGCTACGTGTACTAACCCTTGATACAGGGCCAAAATTTGTCCGGTTTTATCCAATTTCGGTAAGATGTTCGTCATCGCAGTTAGTATTGTTAATCCGGAGCGCCATCCGCTTTGGCGATGCGTTGTTCCGAATTCAACACCAACCTTTGCAATTTCTGTAGGCTGTACACCAGCTTCCATCAATCCAACAACAGCCTTTGCAATGACTAAACTTAAGCTTTGTTCTAATCCCTCACGTAACCTTTCTCTTAATTTACTTACTGTAACTTTGTTAAAAGGGATCGGATTCACAGAAACCTCACCATTTCTGATTTCGACCGGATAGGTTGGAACATCATCTGCCCAAGGATCCAATGTTCCTCCACTTTTGACATCAAAACGAGCGTGGTGCCAGTGACAGGTCAAAATTCCATCACATAAACTCCCTGTATGTAAGGGGAAACCCATATGTGGACAACGATTATCGACTGCATATACTTCGTTTCCCTGGACAAACACGGCTATCGCATGACTTCCACCCTTAACAATTTTGGCGCCTTCTTCTTTTAACGTATTCAATGAACCGACGTGAATCATTTCTGCCAATGTGATCACTCTCCCTAAAAAGAATTTCCCATTTTCTCCTTTTTACAGGAGGGGGGTTATCTATTACTTTATATTATCGATAAGGGAGTGTAATCCTTCATAAGTTTAGGTTTTTCTCATTCAAAAGTCGTAGCATGAGATTGATTTAACACTTTTTGAACAAGCTCTTATAAACATTCTTTCATTTATGAAACTATTCCAGTTTCTACAATTTCTACGCCTACATTAATCTCAATAGGAAGAGATGGGTATATTTCTTTCCATTTATTAATATCAAAACCCCTAACCTGACTGTTGTACGTATTTCCTAAACCGAGTGGATCTATATTATATTCCTGGAAATCTTGAACCATTATCTCACATTGTTTTTGAAAAAACTTCTCAAATCTTTTTTCCATCAGTTCAACCATTTTAGGTGATTGCAGAACGTCTAAAGAGGACACCTCATTAATAATACCCGTAATTTCAATGTCAATCCTAACCTTAGAATCACTACCTTTACCTTTCACATGATACTTAACCGAAGATCCGATATTCTCCATGACGATATGCCTGTTCTTAAACTCTACTTCCTGTGTCCCTTGTTGAAATTTTTCTTTCAGGATTTTAAAAATAAAACTTTTTGAAAAGGGGATAGAGTGAACCATCTTCCCATCCTGGAAGAGGGCAATACCGGTTAGCCTTACATAGTTTTCTTCCTGTGCAAGTAGTGGAAGATATCCGTCCATACCTTTAGCATGATAGGCATATAAAAATTGATGAAGATTCGTTGTAGGAAAGTTTTTTTCCATATTGCCTCTGATTAACCCCGTAAGATATTTGGCTGCTGTTTCTGTTTCTGAGTATTTCCCTTTAATGAAACCCTCTGTACTTCCTTCAACAACTCCAAGAATAATATCCCTGCCCACCTGTGGATCTCGTCCTAAGTTATCAAGAACCTCTCCAAGGCCATTTTGAGCAAGCTCCTCATTATAAAGAGATAAGGCCAATTTTCCGACCGTTAGTGGTTTTGAGGATTTCGTTTGAAGCTTAGCATGAACCTCTTTAACAGTGTTAGCGGTACTTGATAAATATTTTTCCTTCATAGATCCACCTGTTTCTAACCGTCCAAATTGCGGTATAGAAATTGTGCCACGTATCTGCTCATCATCAATATAATCATATCCAGCTATCAATATCGTATCTACATCTTCGACACTTGTGCTCGGTACACATGCCGTTAACAGGAATACGAAACAAGACAATAGTAAGATTCTTAGCACGTTCGAATTCATTTCCGATTCCTCACTTTATTTACTAGCTTGGTCAATATAAACAACACGGGTATATAAAGAAGAACATAAAAGCCAACGATTCCCGTGTATTTATTCAATAGGTCGATGGATTGACGGTCCCCTAATAATCCCGTCGCCAAAAAAGTAATAAAAAAATATACCCAGAGAAATTTTTTCTGTCTACATTTGAAGATCCGCTTCAAGACTCGAGTTGCTGCCCATAAGGCCAGACAAATATTCGGGATAATGATGTACACCCACATGGCAATTCCGACATACTCGAATCGCTCAATAAAAGGAAACTCAACGATTTTCCATAGGGTAATTGTTGCCCAAATCATATGTTGAAGTTGATCTTCATTATAATAAACGAAGGAAACGAGTGCGCTCCCTAAATAGATTAGGACGGTGAAAAAAACGCCAAAATGGGCCCATTTCCTAGATGATTGCGGATACTTTAGAAATGGGTAATAAATAAGTAATAATTCGATCCCCAAAAAGCTTAACGTTGCGGTTTTGACAGACTTTAATATGTCAGATAACGAATGATCAACGACTGGAAAGAGATTCTCGACATTAGCAAGCTGGATCGGAAAATATTTGAGCAAAAGGATAGGTAAACCCAACACGGTACTGATCAAACAAATCGCGACAACAACTCTAAAGCCGCCTGCCACAAAATAGTAAATAATCGACAAGAATATAAACGTAAAGATCCAAACATTTAACCTTGGAAAAATCCATACCTGGATAACTTCTATAAAGGTACGGAGGACTGTAACACTCAGTAACAATAGGTAGAGGCTGAAAATAATGCTTAGAAAATGTCCCGCATACTTACCAAAAACATCCCGGTGAATAGATACAAGATCACCTTTACTATCTTCTAATATTTGAAAAATCATCCACAATAAGATATGGAGGATTCCACCTGCTATTAAAATAGAAATCCATCCATCGTAACCTGCATCACGGGCTATATAACGTTCGAATCCAAGAATTCCTACCCCTACTTGCATTGAATTAATTAAAAAGAAGGCAGAGGACGAAGTAACCAGTAAATTTTCAGGAATAGAAAGGGAACCGGCTTCGTTTTCACGAGTTATTTTACTCATCAATATCCCTCTTTTCATTTGCACGCTTTGGATTGAAACGTGTTGAGTCAACTGGTCGGGTTTGCATTGGACGTTTCGATTGTTTATTGAAAGGTAATCGAACAAATGCATCCTTTAAATCACGAATACGAAAAGGATATAATGGTGCAAAAAATGGCCTTCCTAATGATTGCAATTTTGTTAAATGACCGATAAAAAATGCCATGCACATGGAAATACCTATTAATCCATACCATTGCGCCCCAATCAAGAACGGGAAACGAATTAGACGGATGGTGTTACCAATTTGATATACCGGAGTTGTAAACGATGCGAGAGCTGCTAGAGCCACAATGATCAGTAGCACATTACTAGTCAAACCGGCTTCAACTGCAGCTGTTCCAATTACGATACCACCCACGATACCAATTGTCTGACCGACCTTTGTTGGTAGTCGTGCACCCGCTTCACGAAGCAATTCAATGGTTAGCTCGAGGATAATCACCTCTAATATTGGTGGAAAAGGAATATCCGCTCTAGAAGTAATGATTGTTGACATTAGATCCTCCGGGATCATTTCATGGTGGTACGTTAAGATTGCGACATATAAAGGGGTAGTCAACACTGAAAATATAACGGCAAATAATCGAAGCAGTCGTAATGCTGAGGCTAAATGCCACGTTAAATAATAATCATCAGAAGCAGAGAAAAATTCTACAATAGTGGTCGGACCAGTAAGTCCAGATGGTGAACCATCTACTAAAATTGCAATTTTCCCTTCGGTAAGGACCCCTGATATACGGTCAGGTCTTTCTGTATCCAATAACTGCGGGAAAGGGGAATTTGAATTATCAGAGATCATTTGGGTAATAAAGGAACTGTCAATGATTTGGTCATATTCAATATCCCCTATTCTTTGCAGGACGGTATTTACGTTTTCCATATTGGCAATACCATCTATGTAAACAATTGCGACACGGGTTTTCGAAACCTTACCAACGACTAATTCTCTTACGGTTAGCTCGGGCAGAGGCAATCGTTTTCGAATAAGGTTTAGGTTCGTATCTAAAGACTCTACAAAAGCTTCCTTAGGTCCGACCACACTAAACTCAACCTCGGGAGTCGTTACCTTACGCGTCTCCACAGTTGCAGCCGGAATAAGAAGAACCTCATCATCTGTAACCTTTATTTGGATCATGATATTACCTTGCATTATTTTTCTGCGGATTTCCTCAAGATCAGATGTTATAGTGATATTTTCAACTGGAATTTTATCCTTTATCTGATCCAACGTATGCAATGCATTATTTTTAAGAATTGGTAATACTGATTGATGAAGAAATCCTTGTTCATTTATCGTTTTTATGTAATAAAGAAAGCAATTTGTAGGTCCAGAATGGTGATATGTTACAAAGTCTTTGGATTGTTTAAGTTTCTCAATTAAACCCTGAAGTGAATCCCCTTGCTTTGTTTCATTTGCTTTCCACGATTTGAATTCTTTGACCCGTTTCATCTTTTTCCACATGCAAAAATCCCCTCACTATGATGCACCTTGGTTCAAAATATACCTAAAAGTATGTGTTCAAAAAGGAGAAAAAGAGCCACCAATTAAAACCGTTACGTTCTGTGCAAGTCCGAGGCATCGAATAACTATGAAATTCGACAGCTACTGATAGGAAGTTCGACTAAACTCATCATGTCCTGTGATAACATCGAACTGACTAACGTCCTGTTAGCCTCCGGACTTTTTGAACATCCTCTTAAAAGTTTTTCTCTCCTTCATTTTGAACAGGAGGGTAATAAATTATACCCGCTTTGGAGAATATAGGAAGACTTAAGGAGGAGGATATTTTCATGTTCTTCGCATTGGTCGGTTATATAAGTCCGTTAGCAATCATTCTGTTGTTTTTCATTTCATCCTATTTCGTAATGTATTCTTTGGCTAAGATCTTATTGATGATATTTGTCTCGTGGATAATGATCCTTCCATTTATCTTGCTCTATAAAGAGGAAGTAGTGGACTATAGAAAAATGATTGATCAAGAAAAAAATCAGCGGTGAATCATCTTCACGTATTCGAGTAATGAGAAAGAAAGAAGACTCAGCTAGCACCCTGATTTTTTTGTGAATAATTTTCTCAATTCCGTGCAAAGTACATAATTAGTCAATACTATAATCGCTGACACTATTTCATATAAGGAGGGATAAATATGGTCCTAAATGTTTCTCAGAAACTTATTAAAGAACATCTTGTATCAGGTGAGATGATTTCGGGTAATGAAATCGGTTTGAAAATTGACCAAACACTTACACAGGATGCAACCGGTACGATGGTAATGCTTGAACTTGAGGCAATGAACCTAGAACGTGCCAAAACTGAGGCATCTGCACAATATGTGGATCACAACATCATTCAAGAGGATAGTAAAAACCCGGATGACCATTTATTTTTACAAAGTGCAACAAGGAAATTCGGTTTGTATTTCAGTCGCCCCGGGAACGGAGTCAGTCATCCGGTACACATGCAACGATTAGCAAAACCCGGAAAGACATTACTAGGGTCAGATAGTCATACGTGTGCAAATGGTTGTATGGGAATGCTTGCAATGGGTGCAGGCGGAATAGATGTCGCTATGGCAATTGCAGGAGAACCGTTTTACGTAAAAATGCCCAAAATTTGGGGAATTAAGTTAACGGGGAAACTACGTGATTGGGTGAGTGCTAAAGATGTTATTTTCGAATTACTTCGACGCCATGATGTAAAAGGTGGCATTGGTAAAATCATTGAATATTATGGTCCTGGATTAAAAGGTTTGAATGCAATGGATAGGCATGTCATTGCGAACATGGGTGCAGAACTTGGAGCAACCGGGACCGTTTTTCCATCAGATGAAGAAATTAAGCAATTTTTAAAGAGTCAAAATAGAGAAGAGGACTGGGTAGAGTTGGTTGCCGACGAAGGGGCTGATTATGATCTTCTTGAGGAAATCAATCTTTCTGAAATCGAGCCACTTATAGCGAAACCTTCAAGTCCTGGAAATGTCGTACCTGTTAGAGAAATAGCTGGAGAACCAATCTATCAATCCTACGTCGGATCGTCAGCAAACCCAGGTTACCGCGATTTCGCAGTCACTGCTGAAATTGTAAAAGGAAGAAAGATCGCGGATGGGATTTCTTTTGACATTAACCCTACTTCACGGCAAATGTTGACGGATCTTGTTAGTGATGGACATATTGCAAGTCTTTTATCAGCTGGTGCTCGGTTACATCAGGCTGGCTGTAACGGGTGTATTGGCATGGGGCAAGCACCAGCTACTGGACGCAACAGTTTGCGAACGACTCCTCGTAATTTTCCAGGTCGCTCTGGAACTAGAGAAGATAGCGTATTTTTATGTAGTCCAGAAACCGCAGCAGCTTCAGCATTAACAGGGAAAATTACTGATCCAAGAACGCTTGGTTTTGATTATCCAAAAGTGAAAGAACCCGAACATCCAACCGTGGATGATACGATGCTCGACGAACCGGTTCCACTGGAAAAGGCTCGAGAAATTAAACTTGTTAAAGGGCCAAATATAGCTTCTATACCGAAAATGGATAGTCTTCCTGATGAATTGGAGATTCCTGTCTTATTAAAAATGGGGGACAACATCTCCACAGACGAAATTCTCGCTGGTGGTGCTCGAGTCCTTCCATATCGAAGCAACCTTCCGGAAATTAGTAAATTCACATTTGAAATCGTCGATGATTCTTATTATGAGCGTGCGATGAAAATTCAAAAGGAAGGACATGCAATCGTTGGAGGCTATAATTACGGGCAAGGCTCTAGCCGTGAACATGCTGCACTTGCACCACGATTTCTAGGTTTACGTGTTGCCTTGGCGAAAGATTTCGCCCGAATTCATTGGCAGAACCTTGTGAACTTTGGTGTATTGCCTCTTACATTTAAACATGAGGCGGAATATGAGCTCTTGGAACAAGGCGATGTTATTCAGCTGAGCAATTTGATAACACAACTCAAGCAAGGAAAAGAACTCACTGTTACGGTAAAGGGAAAAGCAAAGGAAATTAAAGTGAATCATTCAATGTCAGAGCGCCAGATTGAGATCATGTTAAAAGGCGGACTGATCAGTTGGGTAAGAGAACGACAGAAATGATTGTTCCAGGAAAAGGAGGATATCCCATGGTTAACAGAAATCAAATTTGTAAAGCATGTGACGGAACGGGCCTGCTAGCTGATGATGAAAGCTGGCAATACAGCTGTACGGTTTGTAATGGTGACGGTACTTTCACATCTGGAGATAGCCCTGAACCAGCTAAACCGTTTTCTGTAGATGAGAATAATCGCACATTGGAATAAGAAAAGCGCAAGCGCCCTGCTTAGCCACGAAGGTCACTGGAAGATCGACGAGGAGGCTCGGCCCAAACAAGTTCGGCCCTGCGTGGGAACATACATGGAGTAATTCAGTGTGTTGCCGCCGCAGGAGACCTGAAGTGATCCAAGTGGTTGGGCGCTGAAGCTGGACATTACATCCATGCCGCAAATTTTTATACTTTCTTTACTCATAGGAAAAACTAGGAGTGGATTTTATAAATCCACTCCTAGCTTTTGTCCTAAATACTTTTGCTATTATTGTTGAGGGGGTTGGGTAAAATCAGCTTTAACCTGCTGGATCTGAGCCGGATTGGCTTGTGCTGCTGGTTTATAATATCCTTTTTGGGTAGCAGCATGATAGAGAGCAAACTGACGTTGTTCATCTTCATTTCTCATTTGTTGTAATGTTTGTCTGAGCTGGGGGTTATCTGTTTGCGCTATAATGCTACCATACATCGTGATGCTACTATTTAAAGCCGATAAGTAATCATTAACCATATCTTTTTCATTCATTGGAACTCCTCCTTATCCTAAAAAGTTCATTAATTGTTGTTTATGGGCTTGAGAATCCTGGGCATCCTTTTGGAGCATTTGCTTTAATTGTGGGTCCGTACATTGTTCAGCATATGCCTGAAGCTTATGTGCGATTGTTTCATGTCCCCCAATTAGGTGGCGCAGGTTTTGTAACTCTAATTCATTTAAGGGCATACGAGTACCTCCTTTCGTTTTTATATTGATTACATACTTCATTATTCTTTTAATTAAAAGTTTTATTCGTTAAAGTTGAGTATTCAGCAGAAAAAGGGACAACTTAACGATGTAAAGTTCATCCGTTACAACCCATTTAGGTGGGAAAGTCAAATAATAATTGAGTTGAGATGCCTTTTTGGGGGATTTAATAAGCTTTAACCTACACCCCAAACATTAATTAAACTATGGAATCCGTTATATAGGCCACGGATTGAATTATATCGGTCACGGAATCCGATATATCGACCACGAACAGTAAAATAGTCCCGATTTCACTTTCCCCCTTGATGAAAAAATGTAAACTCCTAATGTACAAGAAAATGAACGGATCTCCATACGATGGCCGATCTGTTCTTTCTTACGTGGTTATAGGTGAGAAAGTATGAAACTTTGTGGGGGACATGGCGTAGAGTACAAGCTATCGGATGTACTCTGACCATAAAAGGATCTGAGTGGAGGTGTTCTTCCTTCACTCAGGCTTTTTTACACGTTTTCAGGTATTGCTTGTTCTGCATTAATAAATCCAAATCCGTAGTTGTTCGGGTCTTGACCTTCTTGTCGATCAGCCCCTTCAGTGAGCATCTTTTTCACTTGATCTGGAGTTGTATCAGGATTATTCTCTAGTATTAACGCTACAACACCTGCACAAATTGGAGTTGCCATCGATGTTCCAGAAAGAACAAAGTAGTCACCCTCAACACGACTTGATTTTTGAATCTTATCAAGATACGAATTCGGTGATCTTAGAGAAACGATATTCACACCAGGAACCAACAGATCTGGCTTCTGTAATCCATATATGGTAGGTCCTCTACTTGAAAAACTTGCGACATCATCGTCAGACTTGTCCACCGTATTAAGGTCATCTGAGGCACCAACTGTAATTACTCGATCGCTTAACGCAGGACTTGCTATCGTCTGTGGGCTTGGACCGCTGTTTCCTGCAGCGACACAAACGACAATACCACTTTCCCATGCCTTTTCGACACTTTGAACCATCGGATCCTTATTTTCATTTTCAAACTTTTGTGCTTCAGCTCCTAACGACATGCTAATGATGCGAATCTTATTTTCGGGATTCTCCTTGTTATGTTGTATGCACCATTCAACCCCTTGCATGATTGACTCCAATGTTCCAGATCCCATTTTATCCAATACTTTAATACCAACGAGATTTGCCTTTGGTGCTGGTCCTTTAAACTTGCCGTCAGATGCAGAACCATCTCCTGCAACATCTCCTGCACAGTGCGTTCCATGTCCATTATCATCATATGGAGCCGGCTTATCATTCACAAAGTCTACAAAGTCCACAATACGATCTTGTAAATCTTGGTGGGGATAGATCCCTGTATCGATAACCGCAACTGTTACATCTTTTCCGGTTAACTCTTGGTCGTTTCGAATAACGCTTTGAGCATTTGCAGAAGGGACGGCCACATCAAGCAAGGCTTTTACTTCTCTGTTTAAGTAAATCTTCTTGATATGAGGACATGAAGAGAGAATTTTCGCTAACATAGCGGGGGTAACATCCATACTGCAACAAGAAACGAATGAAAATGTATTTCTCATCTTACAACGTGTATGTGATCTAAACTGTTGATGAAGCTGGTGGCATCCTTCTTCAAAACTATTTTCCTCAAATTCTACGATAACGGAAACTTTCTTGATTGATTTAATTGAATTCTCTACCAGTGAATGTAAAAAACAAGGAATCCATGTAAATGGTCGATATAAATGCAACATTTGTTCTCGAAGTGGATGATCAAGTTTATGAGCATAGCTTCTTACCGTTTGCACCATTGAGTATCCAAACATACTTTTCACCTCTACTAATTTGTTATTTACTCTACTAGATTATGAAAAAGGGATAGGAATGGTGGCGGTGTTTGTCCAACAGATTTGATTTTAGACATGGGCACAAATTAATGTAGATGCGAGCATGGTAGATTTAGTGTATACTCTTATTTAGCGGAAAATTTAAAGAAAACTTGGCTAGCGCCAAGCCTTAGCGCTGGCGATCGCCTTAGTTGCACTTATACTATAGAAAGTATTTTGTACTTTCTTAACGTGTAAAGAAAACTTGGCAAAGCCAAGCCTTTAGGCGAAGTCAGAGCCGTAGTTGCGCTTATACTATAGAAAGTATTTTTATACTTTCTTAACGTGTCAAAAAAACATATACAGATTTCGGTGTCTTCTTGAACGAAGACTTAAAAGGGAAGTTGGTGAAACTCCAACGCGGTCCCGCCACTGTAATTGGGAGCTAGCTGCTTACTACCACTGTACGTAGGTATGGGAAGGTGCAGCCATGCGATGATCAAGAGCCAGGAGACCTGCCAAATCTGAAAGCACTTAGAAGCCTACGAGGATAGGAAGTGTACGAGATTCGACTGTTCAATAACTTACCGAATGAATCTTAATGCATCTTCTATTCTTATATGGAGATGTTTTTTTGATTTGTAGAGATGTTTTCGTTAATTATTTCGCACATTCATAATCAGGGGGATTAAAAAATGAAGAAGTTAGTATTACTCGTATTCTTACTATTATTAACGGTTGGAATTGTAGCAGGTTGTGGTGACGAGCAAAAACCTGCTGACGAGAACAACAATACAAGTGAAAATACGAAAGAACAAAATGGACAAACAGAAGAGTCTGCCTTTCCAGTCACCATTAAAGATGCACTGGATAAAGAGATAACGCTTGAAGAGAAGCCAGAGAAAATCGTCTCACTAATTCCTAGTAATACTGAAATTGCTTTTGCATTAGGGCTAGATGAAGAGATTGTCGGTGTATCGGATTTCGATACCTATCCAGAAGAAGCAACCAAGAAAGAAAAAATTGGCGGACAAGAATTCAATGTCGAAAAGATAATTTCTTTGAAACCAGATTTAGTATTGGCACATGGATCAAGTGCTCATAATTCAACAGAAGGACTACAGATGCTCCGTGATTCCGGGATTACAGTTCTTGTCGTAAACAATGCAGAAACCTTTGACCAGGTTTACGACTCTATTGAACTCGTAGGAAAAGCAACAGGAACACAAGAAAAGGCTGATCAAATTGTTAAAGGCATGAAAGATAAAATTAAATCAATCAAGTCGAAAGCTTCTGAAATAAAAGAACAAAAGACAGTCTTTATTGAGGTTTCACCTGCACCTGAAATTTATACACCTGGAAAAAACACCTTCATGCATGAAATGCTACAAATTATTAACGCCAAAAATGCAGCCAGCGATTTGGATGGTTGGCAGAAAATTGATGAAGAGGCTGTCGTTAAAAAGAATCCTGATGTAATCATTACTACATACGGCTATTACACTGAAAACGCAGCAGAAAAGGTATTAAAAAGAGATGGATGGCAAGATGTAACAGCGGTTAAAAAGGAACAAGTGTACGATGTCCATTCTGAACTTGTAACTCGTGCGGGTCCAAGGTTAGCAGAGGGAGTAGAGGAACTTGCAAAAGCGGTTTACCCTGAAGTTTTTGGCGACTAATAAAATTGCAGCTTACCTATCGGCTGTTCTATTTCTACTAGTGTCCATGCTTTTCGGAATTTCAATCGGTACAGTTTCCATCCCAGCAATGAGTATCATCCAAATTGTCGGTCATGAAATTTTCCCTTTCCTATCGATTGATCATGTTAATCCGATGTATACCAATATCGTTATGAATATTCGATTACCAAGAGTTCTATTAGCAAGCCTTGTCGGAGCTGCTCTCGCAATTGCGGGAGCGGCCTTTCAAGGTCTCCTTAGAAACCCACTCGCTGATCCGTACACGTTAGGTGTTTCTTCCGGTGCATCCGTGGGAGCTGTACTCACACTGTTTTTCCAATTTTCATTACCAGTGATCGGACCCTTTACATTACCAGTATTAAGTATCATTTTTTCTTTCATCACCATTTTTCTCGTTATCAGCTTTGCACGAAAAATCGAACGTTCAATGAAAGTCGAAACGATCATTCTAACGGGAATTATTTTCAGTTCGTTTCTCGGTGCACTAATCTCGCTCATGATTGCTTTAACTGGTGACGAATTAAGGCAAATCATTGGGTGGCTTTTAGGCAGTGTTTCAATGAGAGGTTGGGAATACATTAAGATTATATTGCCTTTCTTTCTACTTGGTTCAGTCATTCTTCTCCTCAATGCCAATGAACTGAATGCAATGTCTTTCGGGGAAGACAGAGCCCATCATTTAGGTGTTAATGTGCAACGGAGAAAAATGATTGTGTTAGCAGCCGGATCCATCTTAACCGGTGCTGCTGTTGCTGTGTCAGGAACGATTGGATTTGTTGGCCTTGTCATCCCCCACTTGACCAGATTGTTATGGGGACCGGATCATAAACATTTGTTACCACTTTCGATTTTAACTGGTGGTGGATTCTTGATTCTCGCCGACCTCGTCGCAAGAACGATTATATCGCCGACTGAGCTTCCAATCGGTGTCATCACAGCCATCATCGGCGCGCCAGTATTTGGTATTATTTTACTTAAAAGAAGATCGGAAAGTAGTGGTTAACCGTGCTAAAGGTACAACATCTATCAGGAGGATATGGAGGAACGTCCATCTTAAAAAACATCTCCTTTAACGTACGTAAAGGGGAAATGTTTGGGGTTCTAGGACCAAACGGCAGTGGTAAAACAACTCTACTTAAAATGGTTAGCGGTATTTTACCCTTTAATGATGGTGAGGTCGTTGTGGATGGATCTCCGTTATCCAGCTATTCTCAAAAGCAATTGGCAAAAATCATCGCTGTTTTGCCGCAGCATTCCGCTCAAGCCTTTTCCTACAGTGTGAAAGAAACTGTTTCCCTCGGTCGGTATGCCCACCAATCTGGCTGGTTTCAAACGTGGAGCGAAGAGGATGAAGCTATCGTTCAGAAGGTTATGGAACAAACAGGCATTACGGACTTTCATTCCAAAGACATTCAACAACTATCCGGTGGTGAGCGACAACGTGTTTTTTTGGCCCAAGCGTTGGCGCAAGAACCCGATATTTTACTATTGGATGAACCAACGAATCACCTCGACCTTTCTTTTCAAAAAGAACTATTGGACTTGTTAAAAAAATGGACTATGGAGAAAGGTCTTACGGTCGTATCCATTTTCCACGATTTGAATTTAGCTGGATTGTATTGTGATCGATTACTTTTGTTAGAGGAAGGGGTTATCAACGTACAACATACACCAAGTGAAGTGTTGCGAGAGGATCGAATACAAACCGTCTATCGTACAAAGATCCAGAAGCAGCCGCATCCAAAGGTTCCCGCACCCCAAATGCTCCTATTGCCGGATAAAATCTCCGGAAAGGAACAGGAAGTAACGATTGATTCATCGATGTTACATCTTTCTGAGGATCATATCGTCATCGAAACCCCTCAACCGTTAAGAACGATGTCTTCAGGTGTCATAGGTTCAGGAACTGGATGGCATCACACGTTCGTAAACCGACATGTTGGTCTGAATTATAATTGCAGCAATCACCGAACAGAAATGGCCGATTATCTAAAAGAAAATGGGTTTGAACCCGCAGACACTGTTGGGATGATGACTGCCGTCATGCTTAAAGATGTTTCTTCACTTTTTATAGAGTCAAATGGTTTTTCTGCCTTCGTTGTTGTCACAGCTGGCGTCGGTAATGCTGTCGATGCCTCCCATAGTGAACTCCACGATTATCGTCTACAGCCGGGTACCATCAATACATGGATCTTTATCAATGGGGATATGACTGAGGAAGCGTTCATTCAAGGGATTATGACAGCTACTGAATCAAAAGTAAAGGTATTACATGATCAACAGGTAATCGACTCTATTTCAGGAACCTTTGCAACTGGGACGTCAACAGACAGTATTTTAATAGCTTCTACTCAAAAAGGAAAGAAGCTTGAATTTGCAGGTACGATTACGCCGTTAGGTAAACTGATCAGCAAAGCTGTTTATGAATGTACAACCGAAGCGATTGTAAAGTACTACAAAAGGAAACAACAATGATCATTCACCATCTATTTTCTTTAACTTTAGCATATGCAATTGATTTTATCGTAGGTGATCCGCCTAATTGGCCTCATCCTGTTCGATGGATCGGAAACTTAATCGCTATATTAGAACGTAAATGGAATAAGGGTCCGTTTAGAAAACAAAAAGGAATCGGAATGCTCTTATATATTTTGCTGCTTGTTGGTGGAATCGTCAGTCTGATCGTCTGGGGAAGCTATTCCGTTCATCCGCTACTCGGGATTTTGGTAGAAGGAATGATCATCGCTACAACAATCGCACAAAAAAGTTTGAAGACGGCTGCTTTAGAAGTATTTATGCCATTGCAGAGTGGAGATATAAGGGAAGCAAGAAAAAAGCTATCATATATCGTTGGACGTGATACCGAACAGCTAAATGAAGCTGAAATTACTCGCGGTACAGTTGAGACTGTTGCAGAAAATACGAGTGATGGCATTACTGCACCATTATTTTGGGCTTTGTTCGGAGGAGCGCCTTTTGCCGTCATTTATAGGGCTATTAACACTTGTGATTCAATGGTTGGTTATCGTAACGAAAAGTATGAAGAGTTCGGCTGGGCCTCTGCGAAATTAGATGACCTTGTAAATTGGCTTCCGAGTCGATTGACCGGTTTTCTTATGTTTTTCTGCAAAAAACCTATACAACTAAGTCGAAGGGCTGCATGGGGAACATTATTTCGTGATGCTAAAAAGCATCCAAGTCCAAACAGTGGTTGGGGAGAAGCGGCAGTTGCTGTTTTACTAGGCATACAGCTTGGGGGCATTAACTATTACAACGGTGTGATTTCCAACAGAGCGAAGATGGGTGAACCGATTGTTCCCTTGCAAAGGAATCATATTTTACATGCAATCATGATTATGGCACGATCCGCATTTTTATTTATTTTAGCATTATGGATAGGAGGTTTTCTCATTGAATTGGCCATCACATGGTTCCAATCCCAATTATATTTATAAAGCTATGAATCTCAACATTCCAGACCTGATAATTGACTTTAGCGCAAATATCAATCCACTCGGACCTCCGAAAATATTAAAAGAAAATTGGCTCCGCCTTTTTGAAAAGGTAATCGACTATCCTGATCCGTACACCAGTACTCTGCAGGAGAAAATTTCTCTACATGAACAGATCGATAAGAACTTTTTACTAATCGGGAACGGTGGTGCCGAGCTTATTAATCTCGTTGCGCGAATGCTTACAAATAAACGAGTATTACTTATACAACCTACCTTTTCTGAGTACGAACAATCGTGCAAAACAAGTAATTGTTCGATTGTCTTTCATCAATTGCACAGTCCGAATTGGGAATTAAATGGGGAGGATCTTGTTGATCAACTTCAAGATGTGAATGCGCTGTTTTTATGTAATCCGAATAATCCCACAGGTGTTCAATATTCCCAAGCGACGATCGTCAGGTTAATCAAGCTATGTAAGGAAAAAGGGTGTCACCTCATATTAGATGAAGCCTTTTATGACATGACAGAAACCTATGATTCTATCGTTCCATTTGTAAAAGAGTATTCCAATCTAGTTGTCATTCGATCGATGACAAAGATGTTTGCGGTCCCTGGTCTCCGCCTTGGATATGCGATTGCGCATCCCGCAATTATCGATGAATTATCAAGCTACCAGCCCCACTGGAGTGTCAATTCGATAGCTTTAGCAGCAGCCGATCTATGCTTACAAGATACAAAGTTCATTGGAAATACACAAGAATACATAACGAATGAACGGAAAAAATTGTTTTCATTTTATCAAAGAGAAGGTTTGGTTCTTTCACCTTCAAGAGTCAATTTCTATCTCTTAAAAGACCCAGGTCTCAAGGATCAACTTCCACTTTTCCGGTTTTTGTTAGAAAGAGGTATTGTTCCAAGGCATACGGTTAATTTTCCTGGGCTTAAGGGTAGCTGGCTCCGTTTTGCAATTAAAAGTTCGGCAGATAATAATCAGCTAATGGAGGTGATAAAGGAATGGAAGAAACGCCGTCCTTGATTTTTATAACGGGTGGTGTAAGAAGCGGGAAAAGCAGCTTTGCTGAAAAAACCGCCATCCAGCTTGCGAAGAAATCAGGGGCGCATCTACATTACATCGCCACTGGTGTTCCTTCAGATCGCGAGATGCGAAAGCGAATTCAAAACCATCAACAACAAAGACAAGAGAGCATTATTCAGTGGCAGACCTGGGAGGAACCAAGAGAAATCAGTAAATATTCCCAGCACTTTTCGGAAAAGAGCATTATACTTCTTGATTGTTTAACAACGCTTTTGAACAATCACCTCTTTTCAACTGAATCAGAATCAATACCCGATACTGTGGAAAAAGCAATAATAAACGAGATCGATTCATTAAAGGATATTTGCCAGACATTAGTTATCGTCAGTAATGAAGTATTAAACGAATCGGTTCAGGATAACGCGCTTGTTTACACCTATAAAAAACTGCTAGGGAAGCTACATCAACAGCTTGTCCAACAGACAGATCAAGCCTATCTTGTAGAATCAGGAATACCAATTTTGATGAAAGGAGCAAAAGAATGAAAGGTGTCATGATACAAGGAACTGCTTCTGATGTTGGAAAAAGCCTGATCGTAACCGCATTATGTAGAATGTTTGCCAACGAAGGAACGAAGGTTGCGCCATTCAAGTCTCAAAACATGTCCAATAATTCATATGTCACGATCATGGGTGAGGAGATCGGACGAGCTCAAGGGATACAAGCAGAAGCCGCAAAAACGGATGCAACGGTTTGGATGAATCCGATTTTATTGAAACCGAGATCCGACCAGCAATCGGAAGTCGTTTTACTTGGGAAAGCAGTACAAACATTGTCCGGACGCGGGTACCGTGATTCTTTTTACGAGAAAGGGGTTAACGTCATTCACTCAGCACTTGAACACCTTAATAATGAATTCGATGTTGTTGTCATTGAAGGTGCAGGGAGTCCGGTTGAGGTTAATCTCAAGGATCGAGAGCTAGTAAACATGAAGGTTGCGGAGTTAGCAGACGTTCCTGTCGTATTAGTTGCCGATATTGATCGTGGCGGTATATTCGCTAGCATGATAGGTACACTGGAATTACTTACAACGGAAGAACGAAAGAGAGTACAGGGGCTGATTATTAATAAATTCCGTGGTGATTTAAGTTTGTTCGAGGACGGGATTCAATGGCTCGAAGAAAAAACCGGGATTCCGGTCCTTGGTGTACTTCCGTATATTGAGCAACATGGGATCGATGGTGAAGACTCGTTATCGTTACAAAATCAAATTCACAATCAAGTAAAAGGAGAAATTGACATTGTCGTTATTTATCTTCCTTTTATTTCTAATTATAGTGATATCGAACCATTCTCATTCGAATCAGACGTTTCGGTGCGCTGGGTCAAACATCCCTCTGAATTTGGTAAACCTGATGCTGTGATTATTCCAGGGACGAAAAGCACGATAAACGATCTCCAACATCTACAAGATGTTCAACTCGACCTATTGATCAAAGAATTCGTTACGGATGGCGGCAGTATTGTTGGGCTTTGTGGAGGCTATCAAATGCTCGGAGTCGAGATTTTTGATGAAGCCGGATCCGATACAGGAAAAGTGTCGAGCCATATTGATGGATTAAAGATCATTCCTGCAAAAACGACATTTCAACCTTTAAAAGAAACGGTTCAGGTAAAAGGTGCCTATCACCCTCAAACGAATTTAATAAAAAGGCGGTTAATTGAAGGCTACGAAATTCATCTTGGCAGGACCGTCCACACTGGACAAAGTCGACCATTTCTATTGTTAGAAGGTGAGAAGGAGGAGGGCTACTACAGCAACGAAGGAAAAATCATCGGTACGTATCTACATCACCTCTTTCATAACGACGAGTGGCGAAACGAATGGCTCAATGGAATCCGAAGCAGGAAAGGAGTCGAGCGGAAAGAAGTCGTCTATGCCAATGACTTGAAGGAGGATCGTTACGACCAACTTGCCACCCAATCAAAAGAACATCTCAATTGGGAACTTCTTAAACAGATAATAGAGCAATGGGGAGCAGCAACAAATGAAATACGTTAAAGGATTTTTGATTAACCTGCAATTTTTCACGATTATTCCAGTCCCTATAGAACTGCCTATGGATAAAAACCACCTAGACAAAGCAATAAAGACATTCCCATTACTAGGGTTATTGCAAGGTATTCTTTATTCCTTACTCTTGTATGTTCTTGTTCAATGGACTCCCTTTTCGTCTTTATCTATTGCTTTCGCGTTGTGGCTGGCAACAATCCTTGTAACGGGTGGTATACATCTAGACGGTTGGATCGATGCAAGTGATGCGTATTTTTCGTATCGCGATATAGAGAAACGTCTAGAAATTATGAAGGACCCAAGGACAGGTGCCTTCGGTGTTCTTTCGGTCCTCGTATTGTTAAGTGCAAGGTTTCTGTTCATCTATGAAGTGATTATCGATCCAATGTTCATAACGTACCTACTTATTACTTTCATCCCTTTTTTAAGTAAAGGGGTGATGGGATTACTAATCGTAACGGGGAGACCTGCAAAGAAAGAAGGGCTGGCCTCGTTATTTCGAAATGCTGTAACTCTAAAAGCATTATCGATTTATCCTGTTTACCTAGTCGTTGTTGGATTACTTCTTTGGACATTGGATGAGGTAACACTGATCCCAACGATCTTGCTGGTTGTAGTAGCACTTGTAGGATTTGTTTTTTTACGGATGAAAAGCATGAAGTGGTTTGGTGGTATTACTGGAGACGTGTTAGGTGCCTCAGTAGAAGGGATTGAATTGACTTTATGGATGAGCTTGTGGTTATTGCATTATTTCGTCATGGGGTAACAGAGGATAATACACGGAAAGCGTACTGTGGATGGACAGATTCACCATTATGTTCAGAAGAGCTAACCCGAATTCCTCCCTTCCATACAAGCTATAATAGCTATTTTTCCAGCGACCTAACACGTTGCAAGCAAACTTCAAATCTGCTCTTTCCAAATGCAACTCCCATACTCATACCAGAACTTAGAGAAATGCACTTTGGACAGTGGGAAGGGAAGACATATTCCGATTTGAAGGAATTAAAGGAATATCAAGAGTGGATCTCGAACCCTGTAACCTATTCACCACCTGAGGGAGAAAGCTTTAAGAACTTCACGGATCGAATTGAACATGGGTTAGGGAAGGTTGTTCACTCATTGATACAACAACCTCACACTCATAGTGCAGCAATTGTCACACATGGAGGCGTAATCCGTTACATTTTATCGAAGTATGCCCCTTCCAAAAAAACATTCTGGGAATGGCCAGTACCACATGGAAGAGCGTACGAACTACGATTTAAGAAAGAAGCATTAAGGAGGGGCGAGCGATGCACTTTGTTACAGGAGGTGCTTTTAACGGAAAACGAGCGTGGGTGTTAAAAACACTCATTACGGAGAGGAGCAACTTGAGCTGGATTTCGGCATACGACGGCCTAACCCTTCCGAATGATTTAACCCATATACAAGAAGGAACCATCGTCCTTGAAGGAATTGAAATGTGGATCAAGGAATTGACTACAAACTATCCGATCCAGCAATGCAGAAACCTATGGAATGATCGATTAATCAAGTGGAGTCAATGGGAGCATTCGCATGGAAATCGAAACGTAATTCTAATAGGAACAGACACCTCTAAAGGAATTGTACCTTTGGAAAAAGAAGATAGAACCTGGCGAGATGTTACTGGATGGTGTTATCAAGATTTGGCTTCAAAATCTGACCAGATCGATGTCATTTGGTATGGAATCAAACAAAAAATAAAGTGAGGGAAAAAAATGAGAATCTATACGCGTACTGGTGATAAAGGACAAACGAGTTTAATTGGTGGAAGAGTAGATAAAGATGATGTTCGTGTTGAATCGTATGGGACAGTAGATGAAGTAAACTGTTTTGTTGGACAAGCTATGACTGAATTGGATTCTGAACGATTTGAAGATGTGTTAGATGACCTTGAAAAAATCCAGCATGAACTGTTCGATTGCGGCGGCGATTTATCCAACGTTTCCAAAAAACGCGAAATGAAATTAACAACAGATTCAATCACTTATTTAGAACAGAAAATAGATGAATTCATCGACGAAGCACCCGAACTGGAGCGATTTATTTTACCTGGAGGGTCGAAACCAGCAGCATCCATTCATATCGCTCGAACCGTAACAAGACGAGCTGAGCGGTTAGTGGTGGGATTAATGAAGTCTGAAGAAAATGTGCCTGACGTACCTCTTAAATTCTTAAACAGGTTATCCGATTATTTCTTTGCACTTGGAAGAGTCATCAATTACCGAATGAATGTAAAAGACGTTGAATATGTTCGTAGTGCAAAAGTATTCCGTGGTGGAAAACGTAAAGAAGAAAGGTCCGATGAAAAGTAAAAAACTCAGCTGGATGGCACTGTTTATCGCATTGTCAATTCCAAAACTTAAGCTGATTAGGATATAAATCAGGAACTTTTAACTCGATTTCTTAAAAGTGAGGGCAGTGTTCGAAACAATCACTAGCATTTAAAAAAATGAATAGAATGTAATAAGATCTCAAATTTTATAAATGAGATAGACCGTATTCAGTATAATATCTACTCATTTTAAGGAGATAGGAATGATGAAAAACAACTTCTTTTCAGATCAGACGATGTTTTTTAGAAATTTAACCTATGCTCATTTAACCTTTGAGAATGTGATTGAACACATACAGACTTTTATGAAAAACGAACCAATGGGGAACTACAGACTAATGATCGGAACAGATTCTCATGTATATCCATCAGAAACCAAATTTATTACGGGTATCGTCGTTCAACGGATGGGACGAGGTGCATGGGCCTGTTTTCGAAAAATCAACTACCCGGAACCAATCCGAAATTTACATCAAAAAATATCGATTGAGACCGCTTTAACTGAACAAGTTGCCTATTTGTTTGATGAATCCAAAAAAACCGCTCTGATTAATATTGTCCTTCCCCATGTATATAAGGGTGCCAGTTTCACGATGGAAGGTCACCTTGATATCGGAAAAGAAAAACGGAACAAAACAAGAGAATTTGTTGCTGAAATGGTCGCCCGTATTGAAGCGCATGGTATTGAAGCAAAGATCAAACCAGATTCGATCGCAGCATCAAGTTATGCAAACCGATATACAAAGTAATGAAACATTACCAGCGCCAAGCCTTAGCGCTGGTGATCGTCGTAGTCCCTAAAGGCCCTTGCTTTATACTATAGAAAGTATTTTTATACTTTCTTAACGTGTTAAAAAGGATTTTAAGGTTTAATGTCTAATGTAAAGTTAAATAGTTGTGTAATGCGTAGAGGAAACTAAGATCTAAAGATGGGGGAGAATTCGTTGTCTGATTTGATTACTGAATTAGAAATGCTTATATCTACAGTTCCGGAAAATGTTTTGTCGCTATCAGATGTAGAAAACAAATCTAAACCGTCTAAATGGTCTAAAAAAGAAATTTTAGGGCATTTATGTGATTCTGCAAGTGTAAACCATAGAAGATTCGTTGAAATTCTCATTTCTGAAGAGCCGATTGAAATAGTAGGCTATAAACAAGACTTATGGGTTCAAGCACATAATTACCAAAATGAGTATTCTATTAAAGACACCTTGGATGTTTGGAAAGCGTTGAACACACAAATCACTAACCTATTAACGGATCTGAACGAAGAGCAATGGAATCTTCAATGTTTAACACATGATGAGGGGGCTGTAACCCTTGAATGGTTAGTGAATGATTATCTGGAACATACTCATCATCATTTAGACCAAATATTCGGAGATTAATAATTGGGTTCCACAACAATTCCTACAATCAGACGAACAGGGGATTAAGCTACTACAAGCCCTTCGGAACAAACAGAAATAATTTTAAGCATCCGATTACTGTAAAGTTACTCACAGCAATCGGATGCTTTTTAGTTATAAGAATTTGTATTAAAATAGTTTAGAAAAATTTAAGAACTTTTTCATCAACTGTTTAGATTATGAGTTTATGCTTCTTATATAAAATCCAATCTTTTTATTGAAGGTGAAATTCATGTCAATTCGCAAACGACTTTTTATCTCTAATACAGTGATGGTTATTATGCCAGTCATTATTTTAATTTTAGTTGTCCTATTATTAAGTTTGATTTTCGGTGGAAACTTCAAGACATTCCAAAGTGGGTGGCAGGAAACGAATGATTCGGAAAACCACTTATTTAATCAACTGATCAAAACGTCTTCCATCGAGCAAAAGAAATTGTTTGACACTGAGTATCTTAAGTCGCTTGAAGACCGAATGGATCAAGAAAATGGTGGTATTATTATTCGAAAAGATAAAAAGCTGATATTTGCAACAAAAGAGTTAGATGGTATTTCTGAAGATGATCTCTCTTCATTCGGTAATGAAGGGTATGACCCAGTAGCTTGGTTCGGACGAAATCAATACTCAGTGAAACAACATGACTTTTTCTTTGAGGATGGTTCAGAAGGTTCTATATTTCTAGTAAATGAAGCTGCATCGTTTGTTCAATTTGCACGAACCTTTTTTCCTTTGCTCTTCCTAGGCTTGCTCCTCATTTTAGTACTGACCAATGTATTGTTGTCGTATTTAATGTCAAGAAGTATATTAAACCCGGTAGACAAATTGTCTAAGGCAGCAGCAAATATCAGTAAAGGAAACCTTGATTTTAAAATTCACACATCAGGTAAGGACGAGTTGTCTACGCTTGTCAACACGTTTGATGATATGCGCGCAAGACTGAAGAGTGCTACGGAGTTAAGGGAGCAATATGAGAATAACCGAAGAGAACTAATCGCAAATATTTCACATGATTTAAAAACTCCGATTACCTCAATTCGCGGGTATGTAGAAGGAATCAAAGATGGAGTTGCAAATACAGAAGAAAAACTCAGTCGATATCTTAATACAATCCAAACAAAAGCAGAACATATGGACCATATGATTAATGAATTATTCCTCTATTCGAAATTGGACATGAAGAATCTTCCTTTCCATTTTGAAAAAGTCAATATGAAGGTATTTCTTGAAGATTATCTCGACGAACTTAAACTAGAACTAGATGATCAAAATGTCCAATTCTCATTGAATGCAAAAAGAATTGATACTGCTGCTCTCATAGACAGAGATAAACTGATCCGAGTGATGAACAATATTATCTATAATAGTGTGAAATATACAGATAAAAGCCATTGCCGAATAGATGTTTCCCTTAAAGATAATGGACAAATGGTGGAAGTAATCATTCGTGATAATGGTCCTGGGATAGCTTCTGAAGAACTCTCAAGCATTTTCAATCAATTTTACCGGGTCGATCCATCACGAAATACAAAGACAGGGGGAAGCGGCCTTGGACTTGCAATTTCAGCGCAAATTATTGATGCACATGGTGGTTCTATCTGGGCTGAGAATGCCGAGGAACAGGGATTAATCATTCATTTCACCCTGAAAAAACGAGAAAATGAAGGTGATGAACATGAGTCGGATATTGATTATTGAAGATGAGCTAAGTATCGCTGAATTAGAACGAGACTACCTCGAAATTGAAGGGTTTACAGCAGAAATAACAACAGATGGGAAAAGTGGCCTAGACGCAGTACTAAACCAGAGTTTCGATCTCATTTTACTTGATTTGATGCTTCCTAACATTAACGGTTTTGAGCTATGTAAACAAATACGGAAAGAAACAGATATTCCTATATTAATGGTTACTGCTAAAAATGAAGATATTGATAAGGTTCGCGGACTGGGGTTAGGAGCTGATGACTATATCGTTAAACCATTCAGTCCAAGCGAATTAGTCGCAAGGGTTAAAGCTCATTTATCACGATATGATCGGTTAATAAGCAAGGACAATCTGAAAGACGAAATCCATAGTCGAGGACTGCATATAAATAAATCGTCGAGACAAGTTTTTATTAACAAGAGAGAAGTCATCTTTACAGCACGGGAATTCGATCTATTGACGTTTCTGGCAATGCATCCCAACCAGGTTTTCAGTAAGGAACATTTATTCGAAAGGATTTGGGGACTTGAATCGATGGGAGATACAGCAACAGTGACGGTCCATGTAAAAAAAATCAGAGAAAAAATCGAACCAAAACCTACGAAACCCCAATTTATTGAAACCTTGTGGGGGGCTGGCTACCGGTTCAAGGGATGATACGTCTATTTATGGGTTGGCCTCGTAAGGGGTCAACCCATATTTTTGAATTGAATTGATTTGTATTGAGGTTGACCTCGAAAGGGGTCAACCTCTATTTTCGATACGAAAATACACTTTAGAAATATTTAAGATTCAGTTTAGAAGGAGTTTAGATATATCGCTTAAACTTATAGACATAAGAAGTTAGCTTTTGAGGAGGTGAGCAGTTGAAACTTTCATTTACCCCAAAACGATGGCTGCTGATTGTTCATATATTATTCGCCGCCATCATGCTTGGAAATATGGTAACCTTTCTAATCCTCAGTATATCTGCGGCAGCAACAGAAGATCCAAACATAGCGGAAGCCTGCTATAGGGCAATGAATGTTTTGTCAAGAACATCCATTAGAGCATCAACGATTGGAACTGCGGTTACAGGAATTTTTCTTTCCATTTTCTCTAAGTGGGGACTGTTTAAATACTATTGGATTGTGGCGAAGGAGGGACTGACGTTACTAGCAATCGTATTGAACTTGTGGGGGATGTACGCTTGGACATTGCAAGCTACCACCTTAACTAACACGGAGGGCAGCAGTGTGGACATATTCGTTGTCCAGTCTCAGCTGATGACAGGAATCATCATTCAAATCATTTCACTCGTTCTTATGTATGCAATTTCAATATTTAAACCGTGGGGAAGAAGGGTTGTTTCCGTGACATGAACTCATCCAGTGGCTAAAGGGAGGAAACTTAATTGGAAAAAGAACAAAAATCAAACAGGGTTCGTTTGATTCGCGGGGTTTTTACGATACTCGCAGTACTGTTGTTTATTTGTGTCACTATACAAGTATTTCTCGCAGGAATAGCAATTTTTGTTGAGTATGGGCAATGGAATTACCATCGAAACTTTATCCATTTCTTCGAGTTTACACCGCTTGCAATGCTTATACTATCGTTTTTCGGGCGGATACCCAAAAAACTACGTTGGCAGAGTGCCAGCATTTATCTCATGATTATTTTACAGTATATAACGACTCAGCTAGGTAGTATCCCGTATATTTCGGCACTGCATCCTGTGATCGCATTGTTATTGTTTTGGACATCATTACTCATGGCACAAGAATCAATACGTTTATTGAAAAGGAGGTGATTGAAATACATTGGGGATATTTTCCGCCATTTGGTTTCTTATTCTTTGTACTATTGGCAGGTTTGTTGATTTCAAATATCATCATGTGGAGACGTAGAAATGGAGGATGTTATCGAGACTCTCATAACGCACTATCGCTATTGGAGAAGCGTCTTGTGTCCGGGGAAATTGACACAGAGGAATATCAAAAAATCAAGGAAACGCTAACAAACTAACGTATGGTATAAGAGATAACTGTCTATCAAATAATAAAGATAGGCAGTTTTCTTTACACGTTAAGAAAGTATAACTTTTCAGCTGGAAGTAAATCGACGTTGTGGAAAAGTTTAAGTCCTAAGTATAAGTGCAGCTAGGGCTCAGCCAACACCAAGGCTTGGCTTTACCAAGTTTTCTTTACACGTTAAGAAAGTATAAGTGCAACTAAGGCGATCGCCAGCGCTAAGGCTTGGCTTTACCAAGTTTTCTTTAAATAATTCTCAATACGGATGGTTTTTTATTGCTTGACCGTACCAAAGTGCGATATAATTCCAACTTATATAGAGGGCTGAATTCCCAACAAGAAGGAGATGCACTAATAATGGCAGTCACACTTGATTTCGTAAAAGCTATAAGCAATAAACCGAAACCGCAAACTGATAATCTTCAATTCGGAAAGCATTACACTGACCATATGTTTACCATGGATTATTCGACCGAACAGGGTTGGCATAATCCGAGTATTACTCCATACGAACCCCTTACGTTAGATCCTGCAGCTATGATTTTTCATTATGGACAGACGGTGTTCGAAGGATTAAAAGCGTATCGAACAGAAGACAATCGAATATTGCTATTTAGACCGGAAAAGAATTTACAGAGAATGAATCATTCAAGTGAGCGATTATGTATTCCACTGATCGAGGAAGAAGTCGTTATGGAGTATCTGAAGCAATTAATCAGTATCGATCAGGATTGGGTGCCGTCCGCTGAAGGTACTTCTCTTTATATACGCCCCTTTATCATTGCAACAGAACCTAATCTTTCGTTAGCTCCATCAAATCGTTATAAATTAATGATCATTTTATCACCTGTAGGATCTTATTACCCTGATGGTATTAATCCGATCAAGATCAAGGTGGAAAATCAGTATACGAGAGCCGTAAAAGGTGGAACGGGTACAGCGAAGACAGCAGGTAATTATTCATCCGCCTATAAAGCACAAGAGAAGGCTTCCAATAAAGGGTACTCGCAAGTTTTATGGCTAGATGCAATCGAAAAGAAGTATATTGAAGAAGTTGGGACATCGAATGTCTTCTTTAAAATAAATGGGGAAATCGTCACTCCAATGTTAAACGGCAGTATTTTAGAAGGAGTCACTAGGACCACGACCATTGAATTATTAAAAGAGTGGGACATACCTGTAATTGAAAGAAGAATTACTGTCGAGGAATTGTTTCAGGAATATGAAAATGGGAACCTTGAAGAAGCTTTCGGTACAGGCACAGCGGCTGTCATTTCTCCTATTGGAGAATTAGCTTGGGGAGAAGAAAAAATGGTGATAAATAATAGGGAGATAGGAGATCTATCCCAAAAGTTGTACGATACCATTACCGGAATCCAAACCGGGAAGTTGAATGATGTAAATAATTGGACAACTGAAGTGAAATAACACTCAACTCGGATTCAAAGCCATTTTTTCCTTACTTAGAGGAAGAATGGCTTTTTCAATTTTTCCTTATTAAATCTGATTTTTGTTCAGACCCGAAAAAAAATGGATTTCGATGGCCGTAATTAAAATGGAACCCGGTGCTCAATGTGGTGGTAGATTACAATCACAAGTACCTGGGAAATTGTCTCAGCTTCTATCCAACATTTGAAAAACAGTTTATACTATGTCTTTATAAAGCATGGTTGAAAGAAGGTGAATAGCATGACGGAAATGACAATAATTCTTTTAATCATCCTTCTCGGTAGTTTTATACAAGGCTCAAGCGGATTCGGGTTCGGGTTAGTCTCGATGGGCGTACTGTCAATCTTTCTTACTTTAAAAGATAGTATGTTAATTGTTTTGGCGTTAACTGTCATTCTATCTTCACGGATTATTCTTAAACTTTGGAAATACATTCTTTTGAGGGATTTATATCTTATTCTTGCTAGTGCATTGCTTGGCCGGATACTAGCATTTTTCTTTGTGGCTCAATTTAGAGAAGCACAATTCATGAAAACCATACTTGCTTTCGTTCTTATAGGGATGGTTATATATCTTTACTTAAAAAGAAAATTCTCTAAAAACTTAGATGAAAATAAAGAAAAACGGTTTGTTCCACTTATTTCTGGTAGCTTCGGGGGTTTTATCGGGGGCGCATTTGCGGTTGGAGGCCATTTCTTTGTTGCGTATTTTCTAAGTCGTTACCAGGATAAACGGCATTACATAGCCAACCTTCAACTCACATTCATCGTCCTGAATATGATGACATTATTTGCACACGGATTGAATGGTGATTTGAATCATGATTTCTACTTTTATACAGGTACGGGGATTGTAATTGTATTAATTGGAGTGACACTCGGTTTGAAATTATTTTATCGCTTGCCAACTAAAATAATACAAAACATCGCCTTCACAATTATTCTGGTTTCAGGACTTAACTTGATGTTTTAAGTACTACATAATTTCCTGGAAACAATGCATCCTAACATTTAATACGAGGAGGGTACTTTATGACGAAAAAATATAATAAACAAGGAAGTCGAAATCAGAACTCACCTAAGTTGGGAAATAGCGAATTTTCACAAGAAATTACCAGCGGAGACAATAGCAAAGGAAAGAAACGGAATAAAGACCAGAAGAAATAAGATGTAAGTAATACTGAACGATTTTAAGAATGAACAAAATCTATTTTTTAAAGAGTAAAGAAAGTATAAAAGTTTGCGGCATGGATGTAATGCCCAGCTTCAGCGCCCAACCACTTGGATCACTTCAGGCCTCCTGCGGCGGCAACAGCCTCCTCGTCGGTCTTCCAGTGACCTTCGTGGCTAAGCAGGGCGCTTGCGCTTTTCTTAATTGTTTGACACTTTTGAAAACTTACTATATCATTGCAGTAGAAATTAGTCACTAGAAAAGCAAGTAGACAAATTTAAAATAGTGAGTTGTAGCTTATGTCATTGAACAAGGAACATCGTATCGGACGCCATGCTACATTACTCGTACTGGCGGACGACCAGAATCAAAAGCAAGATCTTACCAATCAACTGAAGTGGAAGAGCTGCTGCGGGAAAGTCGGTTCAATGGAATCACAAAAAGTAGTTGCAGCAATCGAAACAGCTGCAAAGCAGCAGGGAATAATCAAAAATGATCTTTACCGAGAAACCCATTCATTATATCACGCTATTATGGAAGCGCTTCAAGGCATTACCCGTGGTCAGATACAATTAGGTTCAATCATGCGTACCGTTGGATTACGTTTTGCTGTTGTACGTGGCAATCCATACACGAATGAAAAAGAGGGCGAGTGGTTAGCCGTCGCAATTTACGGAACGATTGGGGCACCGGTCAAAGGTTTGGAACACGAGACGTTAGGTCTTGGTATTAATCACATTTAAATAGCTTACTAGTTTTTAGCCCAGAGCATTTAGTCAATAGGGGGCTGTACTTTTGAAATCATGTGATTTCTTTAGTATGGTCCCCTATTTTCTTTTTGCTTTAGTTAAGTAAAGCACAAAGAAAGAAGGTGGCGTTATGGTCGTATTGACGGGACAATCATTGACCTTGGAAGAGATGAACAGTATTCTTTTTGACCTTGAAAAAATAACCGCTTCAGAGGATAGCTGGAAGCGTGTTGAAGAAAGCCGTAAAGCGGTCGAACAAATCGTTAAAGAAAACCGGATCGTTTACGGTATCACGACTGGGTTTGGAAAATTCAGCGATGTATTGATTAACCCAAAAGATGTTGAAGCATTGCAATTGAATTTGATTCAATCACATGCCTGCGGGGTTGGAGATCCGTTTCCGGAACTTGTTTCAAGAGCGATGTTAGTACTAAGGGCAAATGCATTATTGAAAGGGTTCTCAGGAGTAAGAAAAATTGTGATAGATCGATTACTTCAGTTTGTTAATGCGGGTATTCATCCTGTCGTTCCACAGCAAGGCTCTCTTGGGGCATCCGGTGATCTTGCACCATTATCCCATCTTGTTCTTCCGCTTCTTGGTGAAGGAGAGGTATTTTATAAAGGGGAGCAGACAAATGCCCTTAAAGCTATGACGAAAGAAGGCATATTCCCGATTACACTGACTGCAAAAGAAGGCCTTGCTTTAATCAATGGAACTCAGGCGATGACGGCAATGGGTGTATTGACGTATTTGGAAGCAGAGAAGCTTGCTTATCAATCAGAAGCAATTGCAGCAATGACAATCGAAGGGCTAAAAGGAATTATCGATGCATTTGATGAGGATGTTCATGTTGTTCGTGGTTATCCGGAACAGATTTCAGTCGCCAAACGGATCCGGGGACTTTTGGCAGAGAGCAAGTTGACAACGAAACAAGGCGAAATCCGCGTGCAAGATGCTTATTCACTTCGTTGCATTCCACAAGTTCACGGAGCAACGTGGCAAACGTTGAACTATGTACAAGAGAAGCTTGAAATCGAGATGAATGCAGCAACAGATAATCCGTTGATCTTTGACGGAGGAGAAAAGGTGATCTCTGGTGGGAACTTCCACGGTCAACCAATTGCATTCGCGATGGATTTTCTCGGTATCGCGGTTGCTGAATTAGCCAATGTTTCTGAACGTCGAATAGAGCGGCTTGTGAACCCACAGCTGAATGACCTGCCACCGTTCTTAAGTGCTGAGCCAGGACTTCAGTCAGGTGTGATGATATTGCAATATAGTGCAGCTTCACTCGTATCAGAAAATAAAACGCTCGCCCATCCAGCAAGCGTTGATTCAATCCCATCTTCAGCAAACCAAGAAGACCATGTAAGCATGGGAACAATCGGTTCACGGCATGCCTATCAAATTGTATCGAACACAAGGCGGGTACTTGCAATCGAAGCGATTTGCGCGATGCAAGCAGTTGAAATTAGAGGTACAGATAACATGGCACCAGCGACAAAAAAGGTACTTAAGGAAGGCCGTAAGCGAATACCATTCATTGAGAAAGACCGGGTCTTTTCAAAAGATATAAAGGAAGCCGAAAATTGGCTAAAGTATGGATTTTCGATCAATAACATAAAGAAAACTCGGGGATTGCCGAGCCTTTAGGCGAAGTCAGAGCCGTAGTTGAACTTATACTATAGAAAGTATTTTATACTTTCTTAACGTGTAAAGAAAACTTGGCAATGCCAAGCCTTCGGCGCCGGCTGAGCCTTAGTTGCCCTTATACTATAGAAAGTATTTTTATACTTTCTTAACGTGTAAAGAAAACTTGGGTAGCGCCAAGCCTGTTCCAATGAACAAACAACAATAACGAAATAATGGCTGAAGATTCGTCTTCAGCCAAGTTTGTTTCGTTTGAGAGAAATGAACAATAAAGTTCTTTCACTATCATAATTAGAAGAGAAAACTCGAGAAAAAAATAGTATTTAGGGAATACATCGCTATCCGGTCTTTAAATGATACACCGGATTCGTACAGTTTCTGGTCTTTAAATTAATTGAAAATTCAATATATTGATTGATTATATTTGAACGATTAGCACTTAAAGTAGAAAGGATGATCTGATGTTCAATGCAGTAGTGGTTTCAGTAATCGTCATGGCAGTATTGAGTCTTCTTCGTGTCAATGTAATTCTTGCAATTTTATTTGCAGCTGGTGTTGCAGGTTCAATGGAAGGCTTGCCACTTACCGAAACGACAAATTTGCTTATCTCCGGAATGGGAGGACAGGCGAATACGGCGTTAAGTTATGTTCTGCTAGGGGTCTTTGCTGTTATGATTGGTTATTCGGGAATTACTGGATTCCTTGTAAAAAGACTTGTAAGCGTTTTAAAAGGAAAACGCTCAATTATGTTATTGACCATTGCCGGAGTCGCTTGTTTGTCTCAAAATGTTGTTCCGATTCATATTGCGTTCATTCCAATCTTAATTCCGCCTTTGCTCTATTTGTTCGATAAAATGAAGGTTGATCGTCGGGGTGTGGCCACCGCACTAACGTTTGGATTGAAAGCACCATATATTATGATTCCAGCAGGTTTCGGGTTAATATTCCACGGAATCATTGCTGATGAAATGAAAGCCAGCGGTATGGAAATTGCTCTTTCATCTGTCACATATGCAATGTTAATACCAGGGATTGGAATGATTGTTGGGCTGTTATTTGCGATTTTTATTTCTTATCGTAAAGACCGTGAGTTATCCAGTGGTAATCAAGATGTCGTTAATGAGGTTGCAGCGACTGAAGAGATGGAATTGCCATTCACTTTGCGTCACTTCTTAACTCTTGTTGCGATTGTTGGTGCACTTATTGTCCAACTTAAAACCGATTCACTTGTTTTAGGAGCACTTACCGGAATTGTTCTCATGTTTTTGTTCACGGTAGTCCCATTTAAAGAAGGAGAAAAGGCTGTCAATGAAGGGATTACAATGATGGGTATGATTGCATTCGTGATGTTAATCGCCTCCGGATATGCAACGATTTTGAAGGAGACTGGTTCTGTTGACAGCCTAGTACAATCCGCAACTGGTATTTTGGGAGATAGTAAACTGATTGTTGCAATCGTATTGCTTCTAGTTGGTCTTTTGATCACAATGGGAATCGGTTCTTCATTCGGTACGATCCCAATTATTGCCGCCTTGTTTGTCCCGATCTGTGCAACAGTAGGTTTTTCTGCATTAGCTACCGCTGCATTAATCGGTACTGCTGGCGCGCTTGGGGATGCAGGTTCACCTGCATCAGACAGCACACTTGGCCCGACATCAGGGTTGAACGCAGATGGAAAACACCATCATATTTGGGATACATGTGTGCCGACCTTTTTGCATTACAACATCCCACTCATGATCTTTGGTACCATTGCAGCTCTCGTTTTATAATCACTGAATGATGTTTTTGTTTTATAGCTTATAAGAAAAGCGCAAGCGCCCTGCTTAGCCACGAAGGTCACTGGAAGACCGACGAGGAGGCTGTTGCCGCCGCAGGAGGCCTGAAGTGATCCGAGTGGTTGGGCGCTGAAGCTGGACATTACATCCATGCCGCAAACTTTTATACTTTCTTTACTCGTTAAAGAAAACTTGGCTCAGCCAAGCCTTTGGCGCCAGCTGAGCCTTAGCTGTGCTTATACTATAGAAAGAATTTTTATACTTTCTTAACGTGTAAAAAAGGGATGGAAAGAAACGGAATTAATCCAAAAGAAATGAGTTGTAAAAAACTAGGTAGCCAAGTTGAATCGTTTGGCTACCTAGTTTTTGTTTTACGTTTATTCATTTCCTCTGTAACAATAAAGGCAAGGTCCTCGTTCCCAAATAGTGATAATACACCAAGCAATGTATCATCCTCGATTTCTCCTGATTCCTCTTTCGGTACCGTTAAATCAAGCGCTTGCTGAAGAGCAGGATTAACAGCTTGGGTAGGATATGCTTTGTTATACAATTCCGCAGGGTCAAGGTCATGATTGATACACCATTGGGCAAACACAAGGATCATCATTTGTTCGTCTTGCTGGTAGTTACGGATTATTTGTTCTTCCATTTCTTTTGAGTTCAATATAAGGGCTCCTTCTATCTATTACTATACGAATTATTATATCGAAAAATAGGACGAATTTACAACAATAGAAAGGAGCAGTGTCAATTAGGAGGAGTTTACTTGATTTACTGTTTTCCGGAAGGTCTCAACCATAACAAAACAATAAAAGCTAAGCTGAAATATCCGAACAATGGATATAAATAGGATAGTAAAACACCATATTCGATTTTACTCAAAAAGTAGATTATAAGAATTATACCTGAATAGATCCAAATACTTTTTGCCTGTATGTATCGACTCATTTGTCTCTCCAGCCCGTAAATATTTCCAATCACGGATGTGAAAATCTCTCCATAAATAATAATTACATAAATCCAATAAATTCCCGTAACTAGATCTTTCATAACAATAGCCATCGGAATCTCGTATACTTCGACATTCGGAAGCATCGTTAATGTTAGATGACTTGAAATAAGGATGATCGTCAGTAACGCACCCCCTAATAATCCCCCTAACCGGACTATCTTTTTGTCATTTACCTCTGCTGCTACTGGTACTAAAACGGCTTGTGCCAAGGCGAGGTTCAATGCGGTATACGTAAAAGGTGCTGCTGCAGATTCCCAGATATTATCCACAAGCGGAACCGATAAGAAAGACTTGAGAAAGTGTTCATCCGATACAGAATAAATCATTAAGATTAAATTAAATGTAATCATGATTGGTACAACAAATGAATTGACTGCATATAAGCCTTTTACCCCAACTAACATCACCGCAAATGTTAATAGGATGGTTAAAAACACACCTACAAGCTTTGGTAGGCCTAAATGTTCCTCAAAAACGGCCCCAGCACCGGATAACATAACCGCACAAACGCCTAGTAGCATGACCATCATCACAATGTTCATGCCTTTTGCGAACCAACGTCCAAATAAATATTCATTTAATTCCTCGTAAGAACTTGCTTTCAGGTCAATCGCTTTTAGCATTAACTTCGTACCCAGGGTGATAAATAGAAACCCGCTTATTAAAATGGTGATAAACCCAAGAAAACCGAATCTAGAAAAAAACTCTACAATTTCCTTCCCCGTCGCAAAACCAGCGCCAACTACGGTTCCAACATAGACGGCTGCGATTTGGAAAGCTCCATTCCATTTATTCATATTGAACACCCCTATAAACCTTCGCTATCCCATTTATATGTACAAGCGTTCGGAAGCAGAAGTATAATAGGTAGCTTTTCATTAATTCTTGAGGAAATGAGCCCACAAGGTATGAGCAATCGTTGTATTTCTGCTTTCAAAAAGGTAGGGTCTATCTAACTTTATAACTGGCAGTGTGGTAACAAAGTCATATCATTAGACCTAAAACCACGACAGCTAAAAAATTACTTTTTACCTATAAATGAAACTCGAAACTAGGAAATTAGTATCTTTTATTGCATATTAAAACTTATTTAGCATTTTTTGAAAGGGCTTTCAGAAAATTTGAAGAATGTTTAATATTTAGACGGGTTAAATGTCTAACTTTGTCTAAATTTAATACATGGAGGAGAGTTTATTTGAAGAACAGAAAACTAGCATCTTCTGCCTTAGCTGTAGCACTTGGTTTTAGCACCCTTACAATGGGAGCCTTTACACCAACTGCTAATGCAAAAGCTGAGACAGTAAAGAAGGCAGAAACAGCACTGCAGGAAGTGAAGCATTCTCACACAGGAAGTCCATTCGATTTGTCCATAGCGAATGATGAAAGATTGATCGATATGCTTAAGAAGGAAGGTAAGATTGATAAAAATGCTGAGCCGGAGGAAGCACAAAAAGTCCTTCAGGAATACTTAGAAGATAAACAAAAGCATGCATTAGCTCAACCAGAAGGCGAACTTACAGATGAAGTAAAAGAAAAACATAAGAAAATCAAAAACAAACATGACGATGACGACATGGATGAGGATCGTGACAAAAAACATAAACGTCACAAAGGTTTAAAGCCTGTAAAAGAAGAGAAATGGACAGGCGACCAACGTGTTGATAACGTACTTGTACTACTTATTAAATATCCAGATTTTGCACCAACGGATATTACCTCTGAAGATACGGATATGTTTTATAATCAATATCCAAAAGAACACTACGAGGATATGATTTTCGGCGAAAATGGTTACGAAGGTCCGAATGGTAAAAATTTAGTTTCAGTAAAACAATATTATGAAAAGCAATCAGGTGGAAGCTATTCTATTGAAGGTGCAGTGGGTGGTTGGTACGAAGCTAAGCATCCAGCAGCTTACTACGGTGGAAATGACCCTGCTCCAGACGGTAGTGACAAGAATGCACGTGGTCTTGTAAAAGAAGCATTAACAGCTGCAGCTCAAGACCCTAACATTGACTTAAGCAATTTTGACCAAGAAGACCGATATGACTTTGATCAAGATGGGAATTTCCGTGAACCAGACGGCATGGTTGACCACTTAATGGTTGTTCACTCCAGTGTTGGTGAAGAAGCGGGCGGAGGTTCCTTGGCTGGTGATGCTATTTGGTCGCATCGCTGGAATTTAGGTAAAGTTTTTGCTATTCCTGGTACAGAGACGGATATACCTTATTGGAATGGAGCAATGTCCGCTTATGACTACACGATTGAACCTGCAGATGGAGCAGCTGGTGTTTTCGCTCATGAATACGGACATGACTTAGAGCTTCCTGACGAATACGATACTCAGTATTCTGGAGAAGGTGAACCGGTTGCTTATTGGTCCATCATGTCTAGCGGTAGCTGGGCTGGTAAAGTTCCAGGAACAGAACCAACTGGATTCAGCCCATGGGCAAAAGAGTTCTTACAATCTTATGTAGGTGGAAATTGGTTAACAGGTACTACACTTAATCTAGAAGATATCGATGAAGATGGTGAAGAATTACTGTTAGATCAGGCGAACACGAAAGGAACGAACAATGATGCCATTCGTATCAATTTACCTGATAAAGCAACAGTGGTTAATACTCCATTCAGTGGGCAATATGAGTACTTTAGTGGAAAAGGCAATAATTTAGATAATTCAATGGTAACCAGCCTAGATTTATCAAATGCTTCTTCTGCTGAACTAACATTCAAGACATGGTACGAAATCGAAAAGGATTGGGATTATGCTTCTGTCCAAGTAAAAGAAGAAGGTTCAAACGAGTGGGTTTCAATTCACGGAAACCTTTCAACGATGACCAACCCGAATGATCAAAACCCAGGACATGGAATCACCGGATCCTCCGGTGGGAAATGGGTAGATGGTATTTTTGATTTATCAGCATATGCTGGTAAGAAAATTGAAGTGAAGCTGAATTACTGGACAGACGTTGCAGCGACAATGCCTGGATTTTATGTGGATGATGTTTCTGTAAACGTTGATGGAACCCAAGTACTGTTTGATGATGCAGAGGCACAACCGAAATTTGCTTTAGACGGATTTACAAAAGACGAAGGGAAGTTCCTCTCTGAACATTACTATTTATTAGAATGGCGTAACCACGCAGGTGTCGATAAAGGACTTGCACACATCAAACGTGGAGACAGCTTGATGTCCTATGACGAAGGTTTACTTGTATGGTATGTAGATGACTCCTACGACAATAACTGGACAGGTACTCACCCGGGTGAAGGATTCCTCGGAGTAGTTGATGCAGACCAGAAAACACTTCACTGGAGTGATGGATCTGTTGCAGCTACACGTTATCAAATCCATGATGCAGCGTTCAATCGCGAACGTGGGGATAAAATGTTCCTAGATTATAGAGATTTGACAGGATTAACATTGAAAGACAACCATGCAAGATCTATTGATGAATTTAAAGACTCAAGAGATTACAGCAACGAAGGTCTTTTAGATGCTGGAAGAAATATACCAGAATATGGACTAGAGATTGAAGTAGAAAAAACAAGCTATGATCAAAGTGTTGCTAAAATCGAAATCTCAAAAGAGAAGCATTCTGAGGATGATGATGACGACGATGACGAAGAAGATGATGAAGAAGACGAAGATTAATGGCTTAAACGTTTGATGTAGTATATATTAAACCCAACTGCTTTTTCTAGCAGTTGGGTTTTTAACCATCTTACGAAGAGGAGGCATATTCACAATGAGCTTGAAAGTCCTTTTACCAATCTTAATTGTAATTACGGGAATTGGATTTTGGACAACGTATGAACCGTCCGATCGATCTGGAGAAGAGGTTAGCGAGGAAAGTACAATTGGTGACAATGATGAGAAAGACGGTGCTAATGAGGAAACAAGCACCGAAGTGAATACCGAGGAGGACTCCGTTGTGAAATCAATAGCGAATGATGAAAAGCTGATAGAACAACTGAAAGAAAATGGGGTGATTCCAAAGGACGCCACAGGGGCAGAAATCGAAGAGATTTTAAAGAAATACTTAAAAGAGAAGAATTTCCATCATTCTACTGAAGGAGAGAAGAAAAAGAAAGAATATATAAAACAGTTGAAGGAAGATCTAAAGAATAAAGGATTGACCGAAGAAGGAAATTAGAGAGGCGGCATAGGAAGCTGCCTCTCTTAAGATGTACGTTCGATGGTTCGATCAGGTTTTAATTCTTTTTCAGGCATTGACAAGAATAGCACTGCCATAATAATAAAGGCTCCACCTAGCAATTGGTATACCCCAAATGATTCGTTTAACCAGGTGATTGAAAGAAATGCAGCAACAAGCGGTTCGATACTTGATAAAAGGCTAGTTTCTGTTGCACTTAAATACTTTAAACTTCCAATGTAAAGAACAAAAGAGAGAGTCCCACTTAAAATGATTAACATCAACATCGAGAATGTATCGAATGTTAATGTACTTACTAAATGATCAAAGCTAAATTGATGATCCGTTACATACAGGACAATTCCAGCAAGTAACATTCCCCAACCAATTATGAGTGTGGTACCCCACTTCTTAATAAGAGATGCAGGATGAAGTGTATAAAAGGCAAATCCAATCGCCGTTAAAATTCCTAAGAAAACGGCTTGTTTAGATAAAACAATATTGGCAACGGTCCCATTGGTAATTAGGAAAAATATCCCCGATAAGGCCGTAACAATCGCAATAAATTGCATGGACGTTGGCAATTTCTTTGTCTGAATCGCTACATAAATGGTGATCAGAACGGGACCGATAAATTGAAATAATGTCGCCGTTACAGCATTGCTAATTCGTACGCTTTCAATAAATGCATACTGAGCACCTAACATGCCAAGAACCGCAAAAATAACGAGTTGAATCCAATGACGCGGATGTCTCCAAATAGCAAACACATTTTGTTTCTTCAACGATAAAAATCCTAATAGAAATATTCCTGCTACAAATAAACGGACAATTAAATAGTCACTAGATATCATACTAGTATGATGAAACAGCCATTGAACCATAGGACCAGAAATTCCCCAAAGGGTTGCACCACTTATAATCATGATGAGACCGAGTCGCCGTGTTTTGTTCATAATGCATACCTCCCATGCTTAGCGGCTTGATTTTCCGATGTAGAAGTGCTAAACATAAAAGTATTATATATAAATTCTGATACTACATGAAGTGTCAGTTTCGTATTATACAAGGGGGTCAGTTTACATGTTAGAATTAACACCAAAGCTCGATATTCAAAGTGTAGAACCCTTATATTTGCAGTTGTATAACTACATAAGAGAAGAAATTGAATCAGGTACATTATTACCACATGCAAAGCTACCGTCAAAAAGAAAATTCGCTCAGCACTTGAAAATCAGTCAAAACACGATTGAAACAGCATACGATCAGCTAGTAGCCGAGGGTTATATAGACGCACTTCCACGTAAAGGGTACTTTGTATCTGAATTGGACCATCAAAGGTTAGATAAAAGCATTACCCGTAAGATCCCGTACGTAGAAGAAAAGCCGTATCGAGACCAAGGTTATTCCTTTGACTTTACTCAAACTGGTGTAGATGCTCGGTCATTTCCTTTCGAACGATATCGTAACCTTTTAAATAAAGTAATTCGATCGAATAACGAAGAGGTGCTGATGCTTGGCCATCCACAAGGGGAATTCAAGCTCCGCCAAGAAATCACCAACTATATTTATGAATCAAGAGGTGTGCAGTGTTCTCCAAGCCAAATTGTCATCGGCGCAGGAACTCACTATTTAATCCAGCTGTTATTTCAACTCTTACCAATTAGTACCTTTGCAGTTGAAAATCCCGGCTATCACCGCACACTTGTACAATCTAAAAAAGGGCAAGAGAACGTCGAAATGATCCCCCTTGAAGAGGATGGCATGAATGTGTCCCTCTTGAAAGAGAGCAAGGCAAATATAGTGTTTGTCACGCCTTCTCATCAGTTTCCATGCGGGATGACAATGCCGATTTCAAAACGAATGCAGCTATTAAATTGGGCTGAAAGTAAAGATGGTCGTTATATTATAGAGGATGATTATGATAGTGAATTCCGTTATTCTAGTAAACCGATTCCAGCATTGCAAGGATTAGACCATAATGAGAAAGTGATTTATATGAGTACTTTTTCAAAAGCCTTTCTCCCATCATTAAGAATTAGTTATATGGTATTACCGGAACCTCTCATTAAGAAATATCAAAAAGACTTTTTCTTCTATACCCAAACCGTTTCTCGCCTTGGACAAGAAACATTAATAAGGTTTATGCAAGAAGGATTTTGGGAAAAGCATATTCATAAAATGAGAGTCATTTATCATAAGAAGCGTGACGTACTTGTTTCAGTAAGCTCAACACATTTTCCAAATACGATTGAGATCATCGGTCAAGATTCAGGGCTGCACATCTTAATCCGAACAAATAATGGAATGACCGAACAAGAACTCATTGACGAAGCATCTAAGTATAGAATCAAGGTGTATCCCGTATCAGGATATGGTCAGAGTGACAATAAAACGGTATTGCTAGGCTTCGCCGTTTTAACAGAAGAAGAGATAAAGGAAGCTGTGCGCTTATTAGCAAAGGCATGGTTTCCAAAAGAATGAAACAAAGCCTCGGATCACCACAGTCTTTATGCGCTGACGACAGCCTGGTACTGCTTGGCGCTGGCCAAATTACTTTATCGCGCCTAAAAAGGACGTTTCCGCTTTTCTATTAACCTTCATCCAGGATGGTATTAATTTCCACAAAACGGAAAGAATAGTACTAATTAGTATGAAGGAGGACAAAAAATGGAAGCAAGTATGAGTGTGGAACAAGTAGTACAGAAAATTTCTGAACTAACCCAACAAGCTGGTGAACCGCCTCGGAAAAAGCAGGTCAAGAAGTCCAACCCAGAGCTAATGAAAAACGCATTGTACTATTTTCCTAACTGGGATAGTGCGATCGAACAAAGCAACAATTCATAACAACAACCATACATATATAATAGATAAGTCATAATTAACTACAAAACCGATTACTTTCCTACAGTTTAGGAAAATAATCGGTTTTTTTTTGCACGTTAAGAAACTATAAAAAATACGTATTCCATTTTACAGAGATCAATGAACCTCCTGTTGTATGGATGAATAGCCTATAGGCAGGAGGTGGGATGCACATGCAATTGTTTTATACCGTTCGACCTGGAGACACGCTATATAAAATCGCGAAACGATGGGAGTTACCGATCGATTCTCTTATCGCAGCAAATAATTTGATAACACCTGACACCATTTACTCAGGACAACAACTTTCTATTCCACCAGGAGTTGATGTTATTCGTGTAAAGCCTGGAGACACGGTCTATAAATTATCACAGTTCTATGGTGTTCCACAGTCTCTTATTATCGAAGCGAACCAGCTTCAACCACCGTATGTCATTCAGGTTGGTCAGTTGCTAAATATACCTCCAGGCGTTCCTTACTATGTAGTCTATCCAGGTGATACACTATATGAAATAGCAGAAAAGTATAACGTTCTAACGAGTGGACAAAGCAATCCTGAACTAATCAGGGAGGTAAATCGTTTACCTTCAACTAATATATTCCCAGGGATGAAACTACAAATTCCATACGCTCCGCCAGGCGATAATGGTTTTATTGCCTATACATCTAATCGTAGTGGTTACTATGATATATGGTTATATAACCCACACAATGGTATGAATACACAAATTACCAATGGTTTGGCTGACAGTTTTTCTGTTCCGGTTTGGTCACCTGATAGCAGAAGGATCGCCTTTGTTGGGAACAACGGAATTCTCTATGTTGTCGACTTAACTAAGGGTTCAGTTGCGCGGATCGATCAATTCGAAGAAGGGTTAGGGGTAAGTCTTCATTGGTCACCGGACAGTCAAAAACTGGCGTATACGAAAAATGGGGATATCGTACTGTACAACATCATCACCCACCAGACACAGAGAATTAATCAGCCTGGAGCAACAGATGTCCAATGGTTTCCGAGTGGGGTAGAACTGCTATTTCAAGCACCGGATACATCTGGAACGAGTCAACTTTTCCGTATCCGAACCAATGGAACTAGTAAACAACAAATCACCCAAAACACAGGCGGACCACTTCACGATGTTAGTCTATCCCCTGATGGATCGTTTGTACTCTATACGACACCGGGTGTAAGTATCTCTATCATTTATACTGTAGAAATTTCAACAGGGGATGTATTTGAAGTAAAGGGAGGCCCTCTTGCAAAAAACTATTTTCCTGAATGGTCTCCTAATTCTTCAAAAATTGCATATAGTGCCACCGCTTTTGAAGACAAAGGATATTTTTCACTAATAAGGACCGCAAGCAAGCGTGGGGAAAACGACCGAACATGGGCTATTTCAGATTGCTTTGCAACTCCTGTTACTTGGTCACCTGATGGTCGAAAAATGGCGTACCTCTCAGGTTGCAACAATCAGGGATTTGGTAGCGAAATGTGGCTTATTGACATCAATCATCCTGTACCGATTCGATTAGTAGCTGGTGCCCAAATAACTTCTTTACAATGGTCACCTAGACCGATTGCTCCATCAAGGAAAACATATACTAATACAGATTAAGGTTGGCTAATTTAACTGGAAAGGCAGATAAAACTACAATTTTTACGAATGGGTTTGATTAAGTTAATATGGAAGTATTAATAGTAAGGTACTTTTAGTATTTTTCAAGCATTATAAAAAGGGGAATCACTATGATAATTACACAATCAGTATCCATACCAGAAATAGACAAGAGAACAGGGGAGATTGTACGTGGTTATATTGATACATTAACAAAACCACCAGGAAGCCTCGGCAGGTTGGAGGAACTTGCGATCAAGCTTGCGGAAATAACCGGACAAAGGTTTCCAACCGTTACTCCGCCTGGCGTAATCGTATTTGCAGCTGACCACGGCATAACGGTTGAAGGAGTTTCGGCATTTCCCCAGGAAGTTACTAGTCAAATGGTGAGAAACTTCCTAAATGGAGGAGCAGCCATCAACGCATTTAGTAGGCAAATCGGTGCTAAATTAAGCATTGTGGATATAGGAGTTGCTTCTAATATCGATCATACAGGACTAGTAATTAAAAAGATTCGTTACGGGACAGGTAACTTTTGTAATGAGGATGCGATGAGTTATAGCGAGGCAGAACAAGCACTTGAAGTAGGTTATACCCAAGGCGAAGGGATAATTAAGCAAGGTGTAAAATGTCTTATTCTCGGTGAGATGGGTATTGGAAATACAACAACAAGCAGCGCAATTTTAGCTGCACTCAGCGGAAAAGACGTCAGACATATTGTCGGTCAAGGGACAGGAATCCCGATGGAAAGAGTCCTACATAAACAGCATGTAATTGAAAAAGCATTGTATGAAAGAAAACCAAATGCCAATAACCCGATTGATTTGCTCTCAAAGGTCGGAGGATTAGAGGTAGCAGGAATGGCAGGGGCGATGCTCGCAGCAGCTCAACATCGGATCCCAATACTAGTAGATGGTTTTATCTGTACAATAGCAGCACTGATTGCAAAAGCGATTTCGGGTCAAGTTTCCGAGTACATGATTATCGGACACCGCTCAGTTGAGCCGGGTCATGAATTGGCTATCAATCTATTGGGAAAATCTCCACTGATCGATTTAGGACTCCGACTTGGGGAAGGAAGCGGAGCTGCAGTTGCTTTCCCTATCCTACAATCAGCAACAATCATGTTAAAAGAAATGGCAACCTTTACTTCAGCAGGCGTTTCCAATTGAGAATAAGAGTGTAATGGGCTTGTATTTTCTTTGTTATTTATTGTTGTGTTATGAATAATTAGGTATTGTATGATAAGTTTATTGGGTTACAAAGCATAAAGGACGTGACTTTCAGTGGAAACAATTACGAACAATGCATGTACGGTTTATCCTATTTCGGTACCGACAAAATCAAGTTTACATACGTTTAATTTTTATCTAATAGAGGAAGAAGGCTCTTTATCATTAGTTGATGCAGGAGTAAATTCAGATAAGTGCTGGGGATATCTTTTAGATACGTTGAAAAATCATGGGTTCTCACTAGCTGATTTATCTCGAATCATTATCACACATAATCATGAAGACCATGTTGGATTAATTGATCGGATTGAATCTGAACACGATATTCCAATTTATGCCCCTGAGAAATCAATACATCGTTTGAAAAGGGATAGAAACTTTTTTCTAATGAGAATTGACTTTTTCAAAAAGCTTTACTATGAGATGGGATGCGGATTAGACGGGGAGTTGCAGGTACAGAAGTTACAAGATGCTATCAAAGGACATGAAAGGAAAAAGGTTCAGTCAGATATTTTACGAGTTGATGACAACGTTTTACCAGGATCGCAACCAATTGAAACTCCTGGTCATTCTCCTGATCATATCGTTCTTTTAAATAAAAATCGGAAATGGCTTTTTGCTGGCGACCATTTGATTAAGCATATTTCAAGTAACGCGCTAGTTGAACCTGATCCAAATGGAAAGCGGTTACTAACTGTATTAGATTATGAGGATTCCTTGAAAAAGTGTTTAGACCTTGATGTGGATGTCGTTTTTCCAGGCCATGGAGACCTCATCCACAACCACAAGGATTTGGTCAAGAAACGATTGAATGGGATAGAACGAAAAGCGGATCGATTATTAAGCTATTTTGGCTTGGAATCTGATATTTCAACTGCTAGTGAATTGGCTAAAGCGGTATATAAAGAAAAATATGAAAGCCAATTTTCATTGGTTATGTCCGAAATCATTGGTCATCTAGATTATTTAGAAGAAAAAGGGCAAATAGAAAAAGCGTTGAAGTCAGGAATCTGGCATTACTCCGTTTGACGGTATTATCTAATTAATAAAGCTAAATTTTGATTTTGGTTATATTTTTGGTTATGTATTTTAGTAGCTAACGGGTCAGGTTTTTTACACAAGTTATAAATTGAATACTTTAAAGTTATAGAGCATTCCTTTGTAATGAGGAATGCTTTTTATCTTTGTCTAAAATTAAAAGGATATTTATATAACGATAATAATATAATTAAAAAGGATAACAATTTATTGTAAAACGATAAATAATGTGTTAAATTCAAATTGACAATAAATAAGTGAGGTGCTTTTTATGAAACGAGGATCAACACTCTTTTTGAAGATAGCTGTTATTCTTATTGGAATCCCAGTTCTTGCTTTGTGCATCTTTTTGGTGCCTGAGATAGCGAATTATGCAGCAGAATTGTATCCAGATATTGCTTATATGAAATATCTCGTTTTAATCGTCTTGTATGCAGCGGCGATACCTTTTTACTTTGCTCTGTATCAGGCTTTAAGACTTTTAATCTATATTGACAAGAACATAGCTTTCTCGGAATTATCTGTAAGAGCTTTAAAGAATATAAAATACTGTGCAATCACAATCAGTATCTTGTATGTGGTAGGCATGCCACTCTTTTATCTCATAGCGGAGATAGACGACGCCCCAGGTATCATAGTACTCGGATTGATCATTATTTTTGCTTCAACGGTGATCGCAGTCTTTGCTGCTGTTCTTCAAAAGCTATTAAAAGAAGCGATTGATATAAAATCAGAAAACGATTTAACGGTCTGAGGTGAATAAGATGGCGATTATAATCAATATTGATGTGATGTTGGCTAAAAGGAAAATGAGCGTAACAGAACTTTCGGAGAGGGTTGGAATAACAATGGCTAACCTTTCTATATTGAAAAACGGAAAAGCAAAAGCAATTAGGCTTTCCACTTTAGAGGCAATTTGCAAAGCATTAGAATGTCAACCCGGAGATATTTTAGAATACCGAAGTGATGAAAACAACTTATGAATATAACCATTCAAAATGATTCTCAGAAAAAACCTTTGAAGGCACAAATCATGAGAGCACTAGACAACTCGTTTGTTTTGGTTGGGAGCAGGCTCTATCATGTTTGTTTCCTGTCATTATTTTTGCCTTTTTGGCTTTTACACAAATCATGCCACTTCCCTTCCTACCACGGTATGACTGGCTGCTTATTATCTGCCTTCTGATGCAGTGGTGGATGGTCCGTTCTGGGCTTGAAACACGGGATGAACTAAAGGTTATCACATTGTTCCATCTTATTGGACTTGCTCTTGAACTTTTCAAGGTACATATGGGCTCCTGGTCTTATCCAGAGGAAGGATATTTCAAAATTTTTGGAGTGCCTTTGTATAGCGGATTCATGTACGCAAGTGTAGCGAGTTATCTTTGCCAGGCGTGGAGGAGGTTGAAGGTTGAACTGATTAAGTGGCCACCGTTTTTGGTAGTTGTACCTCTTGCAGCTGCGATTTATTTGAATTTCTTCACCCACCATTATTGGATTGACGTTCGTTGGTGGTTATCTGGACTTGTAATTATCGTCTTTTGGCAATCATGGGTCACATACGAGGTTGATGGTACTCGTTACCGTATGCCACTCGCACTTTCTTTTGTGCTCATCGGATTTTTTATATGGATAGCCGAAAATATCGCAACGTTCTTTGGAGCTTGGGAATATCCAAACCAAACCGATGCATGGAGTCTCGTTCATCTAGGAAAGGTGAGTTCATGGCTCTTATTAGTGATTGTTAGCTTTCTTATAGTAGCGACGTTAAAGCAGGTTAAGGGAAAAATTCCACTAGGATAGATACTAGTCAATTTTTATAACTGTTAAGAACCCTCTTTTAAAAAAGTCAGATCCTTAGCGGTAAAGGAACTCGACTTTTTTTTAGGTTGAAATTTGCTTAGCCTATAATATTCGCGTTTTGTCGGCAGAACTACTTTTTGTTGTCATTTTGTTCTAATTGTTATACTATATATATAACAAGTAAAACATAGAAGATGGTGATCGAATTGTGTTTATAAAACTGGACCTGGAGTCAAATGAACCGATTTACATTCAATTGGTTCATCAAATTATCGCAGGAATTGCAAAGAAAGATCTTGAACCTGGGGATCGTTTGCCTTCTGTGAGGTCATTAGCTTCAGACATAGGCATCAACCTTCATACAGTGAACAAAGCGTACCAACTACTTAAGCAGGATGGGCTTATTTTGATACACCGCCAAAAGGGTGTTGTCGTTAATCCAGAAGGAATCCCGCAAGCTGATGAAGCTTACAGAAAACAATTGAACGATTCCTTACATCCACTAATTGCTAAATCGGTATGCAGAGGGCTTGATGAAGAGGAGTTTTTACACATGTGCAGTCGGCTGTTTAAAGAATTTTATGATAGAAAGGAAGAGGAGAAATGAATTCCATTATGGGTTTATTCCTGATTATGTTGATAATGGTTCCTGTATTTATTGCCTTGATGTTCATTCCTTACTGGACGAGAAGAACGGAAAGCTTCGGGGTTACAATTCCGGAAGAGATTTATAACCGTCTTGAACTAAAAGTTATGCGTAAGCAATACGCCTATATAATTGGGGGCATCAGCCTTTTGGTAGTATTCATCTTTTTGTCGTGTATTCCATTCGTCGGCAATGATGAGAATACATTAAGTCTCTTGCTAGGCTTCATACTCATCCTGTACACAGGTGGCAGCTTCCTAGTTTACGTAAAATTTCATAATAAAATGAAAACCTTGAAAGCGAAGGAAAGCTGGGGTAAACAGAAATCCGCACAAGTCGTTATCGATACACAATTCCGTCAGTTGAAACTCACTCACTCGAATCTTTGGTTCATCTTGTCTTTCGCAATCTCTATATCCACAATGGTCATAACCTTTCGTCTATACGATCAAATACCAGATAAAATACCGATGCAGTACAACTTTGAGGGTGAAATCACAAATTGGATGGAAAAATCATATCGCTCAGTCCTTGTCATGCCAATCATGCAAGTTTATTTAACCTTATTATTTCTATTTATAAATACTATGATTGCAAGAGCTAAACAGCAGGTAAATGCGGAAAATCCAGAACAATCATTACAACAAAACGTAATTTTCAGAAGAAGATGGTCAGCCTTCATCATCGCTACTGGAACTGCATTAACCCTACTATTTTCGCTCGTTCAACTTTCATTTATTTATCCGATTAATCATCGGGTATTGACAATTGTCCCGATCATTTTTGGGATAGGTGTAACTTTAGGTTCGATCGTACTATCATTTTCAACAGGGCAAGGGGGAAGTCGCGTAAAAGTCAGTGCGGAAGGTACCGGGAAAGTGATTGATCGTGACGATGATCAGCATTGGAAGCTCGGCCAGTTTTACTACAATATAAATGATCCTTCATTATTTTTGGAAAAGAGGTTCGGAATTGGTTGGACGATTAACCTGGCTCGACCGTTAGCTTGGATGATTCTTCTCGTAATCATACTATTAGCTGTTAGTATACCTATCGTTTTAGGGGTTACTTCAATGTAAATGTGGAAAGTGGAAGCACGTCATTCAAGTAAGACAAGGAAAACTTAGCCAGCGTCGAGCGGATGCGAAGACGATTGCTTAGACCTAATGGCGCTTACACTTGTACCTGGTAGGTGCAAGCGTTCACTCTGTAACAGTGTTTGTAGAAGAATCGAAGCGATCTCTAGCTTCTGGGCATTGGAGCTGGGTACTACTTCAATTGCACGTGAAAACTAGTAGGCCAAGGGAGCTGACCCTTAACATCGATGAAAACCGATGACAGGTTCACTCCTAATCTCATTTTTTGTTACTGCTAAGTTCCACTTCTAACCCGTTTTCGATTAGATATTCTTCAAGCTTTCCTAAACTCTCTACGAAATTATCCCTTCCGTATCCCATCCGAATGTAATCATGTTCATAGTCATAAGTATTTGCCGGCAATAGAAGTACACCTTTTTTATTTACTAAATCTTCACAAAAAACATCAGCTGATTGATTCATTTTCAGTTTATGAAAAGCGATTGGCCCTGACTTCGGTTTATTGTTTTCAAACAGATGCGAGTACCTATTAAAGAATTCATCTGCTATTTTCAAATTGTTTTTTATGATCATTTGATTCCGTTTCAGGATCTTTTCTCCATTTCTGAGTGCGACCACTGCTAAAAATTCACTCGGAGCGCTGCTGCAAATCGAGGTATAATGTTTAAAGCGAACCATCTTGTCATAAATCTTTTTGTTTTGGGTACTGATCCAACCGATTCTTAAGCCTGAAAGTCCATATGCCTTAGACATAACCCCTAGTGATACAGCATTTTCATATAGATCAGAAAACCATGGCAATGTGTCACCATCCAGCTCAAGGCCTTTGTATACTTCATCACTGAATATGTAGCTATTATTTTTTCTTGCGATTTCGGTTATTGCCTTCATTTCATCCAGGTTCAGCATATAGCCTGTTGGATTATTCGGAGTGTTGACAACGATCAATTTCGTATTTGATTTTACTAAGCTCCTAAGTTCGTCAATGTCCACCTCCCAGCCTTCTGATCCTTGTTTTAGCTCCCACTTAGAGACTTCACAGCCGATTGTTTTTGCTACCTCATAAAGAGATTGATAAACAGGAAACTGACAAATCACATGGTCATCAGGGTTAAGTGTCACATTCATATAGTTAAAAATCGCTTCTTGCGCACCTACATGTACTAATATACTGTCAGGATCGATACTTGAGTGAAGCTTTGCAATTTCCTGACGTAATTCCGAACTCCCTTCAACTTCTGTATAACCCAACCAACTTTTCTTGAAATCTTCTTCCGTACCACTTTCAAAGTCTAATAGGTCCTGTATGGTCATTGACTGACAATCCGATTGGCATAGTAAATAAGGTGCTGTAAACTCATATTTGTTGAAATAAACCTCCAGTTTAAAATCATCTAGCTTCATAAATTCCACCATCCTTAGAATGACAATCTTACATGAATCAAGGCAAGTCTACATCTCAAGTAAATTCATTAAGTAGTTACGTTCGCTATGATTCTCGAAAACCCTTCTAAGCAATAGCCAATAAAGAATTTTCAGAGGATAAACGAATAGGAGCGACATCGTTAACGGTTTGATAAGAGTCTAGGAGAAAGGGCATTTATTGAAAATGAAGAATAAAAAACATATCTTTCTAGAAAATAAACGTATCAACAATTATCAAATTTTCAAAGGAGGATAAGTAATGGATAATGAAAACAAGTCAATGGAAAATGGAAGTTCAGTCACTGGTTCAGGGGATTCTTTAGATAAACGGATGGCAGAATCAGAAGATGAAACTACACTTACAACCCGTCAAGGACATCCTGTAAAGTATAACCAAAACATTCGAACGGTGGGGAATCGTGGACCAGCCACACTTGAGAACTATCACTTTATTGAAAAAATCTCTCATTTTGACCGTGAACGCATTCCCGAACGTGTCGTTCATGGACGTGGTGCAGGTGCTCATGGCTATTTTGAAACGTATGGAAAGGTCGGTGAGGAACCAGTTTCAAAATATACACGTGCAAAGGTTTTTCAGGATGAGGGGAAACAAACACCCGTATTTGTTCGCTTTTCTACTGTCAATCACGGTGGACATTCTCCAGAAACTTTACGAGATCCCAGAGGTTTTGCTGTTAAATTTTATACAGAGGACGGAAATTGGGATCTAGTAGGCAATAACCTTAAGATATTCTTTATCCGTGATGCGATGAAATTTCCAGATGTTGTTCATGCGTTTCGCCCAGATCCCGTTACAAACATACAAGACTCAGAGAGGATTTTTGATTTTTGCAGCAATTCTCCTGAATCACTTCATATGATCACTTTCTTATTCTCACCTTGGGGAATACCGGCCAATTATCGTCAGATGCAAGGTTCGGGAGTTAATACATATAAGTGGGTGAACAAGGCAGGAAAGGCCGTTATCGTTAAATACCATTGGGAGCCAAAGCAAGGAATCAAAAACTTGACACAAGGAGAAGCTGAAGAAATTCAAGGGAAAAACTTCAATCATGGAACACAAGACCTATTTGAAGCGATTAAGAGTGGTGATTTTCCCGAATGGGAGTTTTTCGTTCAAATTATGAGTGATGATGACCATCCTGAATTGGATTTCGACCCTCTAGATGACACGAAAATTTGGCCAAAGGAACAATTTCCATGGTTGCCTGTTGGACGTATGGTATTAAACAGAAACCCAGAAAATTACTTTGCAGAGGTAGAACAAGCTGCTTTTGGAACAGGGGTGCTTGTAGATGGATTAGAATTTTCTGATGACAAAATGCTACAAGGGCGAACATTCTTATACTCGGATACCCAGCGTTATCGACTTGGTGCAAACTATTTGCAATTACCTATAAATGCCCCTAAAAAACACGTAGCAACCAATCAGCGCGATGGCCAAATGGCATATTATGTTGATCAAGCTCCGGGGCAAAATCCACATGTTAACTATGAACCGTCTTCTTTAAACGGTTTGAAAGAGGCATCAAAATCAGGAGAAGAGTATACACCTAATGTTGAAGGTCAACTGGTACGAGAAAGTATTGACCGAACGAATGATTATAAGCAAGCAGGCGAAACATACCGGGCTTTTGATGATTTTGAGCGAGACGAGTTAATCCATAATCTTGTAAACGGTTTGTCATCATGCCATACCAAGATTCAGAAACGAATGGTTGAGCTTCTTACGAAATGTGATCAGGACTATGGTCGTCGTGTTGCAGATGGATTGAAACAACACGGTGATAGTAATCATCATGGACCAGCGGGTGCTACACAGACACATGAAGGCGTTGAGGAGGCAGAGCGCAAAGGCCACAGTACTGACTCTTATTAGAGGATGTTCAACATAACAAGTTGATACCCACAGGAAGGGACTGACCCAAAGGAAGAATCAAGAACCTATGGGAGGTCCCTTTTTTCAGCTTTCTGATTTATGAACACCATCCTGGCTCTCATTGCCGGCTAAAAGATTCACACCATCGAAAGAACTTCCAGATAGTCAGTATAAAGATCATATATCCGAAAAAAGAGTAACTATGTTGCCATTGTGAACTATGAGTCAACCAACCAATCCTTTCCGTTAGAAGTTCAACCATCATCATTAATACCCCCATCGACAGTACGAAACAGCACCTAAGAAATCCCTTCATCAAATTCATAGAATATAAGACAAAGAAGGTGAAAAGCGGCAATCCAATGAGTGTAAATCGGATATCGATCGTAAAAATATTGGTAAGCGGACGCTTTGGAAATGCATAGATTCCTTTGCCTGTAAAAAATAATTCTAAGTATGTACATACCCACGAGGCGAATACCATTGACAATAAATAAGGGATGAAAGATGAATTATTGTTTCCGATGGAAAATTGCCTTCTTCGTAAAAATGGCAAAACCAAGTGTTTCAAGTGTTTTACAATAGGCATGTTGAATCTCTCCGTTTACATTTTTAAATGGTTTTTTGAGGTAATCGAGGGCATTTAATTCCTTAAACCAATCGCTGGGTGAAGCATCTGTGTGCTCAACATTTTGCCAAGCATATTGGAGCTTCGGACTAAATAATCGGCAGACTCCTTGTTTTAGTGAACAATCCTTGATTTGAGGATTATAAACTCTCCCAGGTAACGTTTCTTTTACATCGTTAAAGACGTGCGGCCAATAATCTTTACGAGAACCAGTATGAGGATTAAACTTTGCCCATTTCAGAATATTTGTTAGACGTTCTTCGTCATCAAAAAGGAGTGAGTATAAACGCTTTCCTAGTAAAATTCGTTCATGTAGGGAAGTGAAATGGTTAAGCGTTTGTCCGACTAATTTAGCTTTTTCAAAAGGTGAGTCAATAGGAAAGAGAATATGGTTTAAGCTTAGTAGCTCCTGAAGGTTGAACTCAATGGATTGAATGATCTTACTTTGAAATTGTTTATTTTGCATTACGTGTTGTTCTAAATAGCTCTGTTCATTAACAACTAAAGCAATCGCTAAAAGATAACGGTTTCTAGAAGTCCAAAAATGATTCCATAAGGGTTCCATAAATGCTGAAACGTGAAAGTAGGGAAGAAGATGAAATAATGGCTTCTTTCTTTTTAAACTTTCTTCGTAAAGTAAAAATTGCGGATAGACATCCTGAAAGATCAACCAATTCCCTCTTTCTAAAAACATGAAGAAATCCTCTTGATCCTTGTCAGACAAGAGCTTCGAAAGATATTCCCCTTTTAAATCAGTCATATTCCATCCACCGTTTCTCGATACCAAATGACCAAGGAGTGCCCATTGAATTTCGGGATAGTGAGTGTAGAACTCAAAGTAGGCTTGTGTACGTGTTACATTGTCAGTGTTCAGATCTTTTGTATGACTATGAATCGAATGAATCAGATTTCGCTCATCCAACATTAAATTAGACTCAACTAGGTGATTTGAAGGCTTAGAATCAAGTTTATTTTTCAGGTCTTTTTTAATCTGCAGCAAATCATGGGTTAGGGGAGTATTCGCTACCGCCATTTTCCTTTTGATGCCTAGAATGAGAGATCCACTCCTCTCCATGAATTCATTGAAGGTTGAATGAATATGTTTATATGTATAGTTGATGGTTTATATCAGGGAGGGTTGATTGTTTGAAAAAAGCGGTCGAGTATGAAATCAACCGAATCATTTCTATATTAGTGAAGGACCAGACTCCAGATGGTTCATGGGATTATGCATTTGATACGGGTATCACTACAGATGCATATATGATTATTTTATTACGTACCTTGGAAATTAATGATGAAATGTTAATACAAGCACTAGTAAGACGAATTTTAAGTAAACAAGAGCAAAACGGCGCATGGAAATTATTTTACGATGAAGATCATGGGAACTTATCTGCGACAATTGAAGCTTATTATGCTTTGCTCTATTCCGGTTATCGTAATAAAAAGGATAAGGAGTTGTTATCTGCTAAACAGTTCATCTTATCTACAGGTGGGATAGAAAAAGCAAGCATGTTTACGAATATCATGTTGGCGTTAACAGGTCAGCTGCAATGGCAATCTGAATTTCCTCTGCCCGCGGAAATCATGTTGCTTCCTTTATCCTCGCCTATCAATTTCTATGATTTTTCCGTTTTTGGCAGAGCTAATCTCGCTCCGATTTTAATCTTAAATGATCGTAAATATCAAAAAAAGACGAAGAGAAGTCCTAATCTTTCAGACTTGTTTGTAAACCGAGGAATTGTTCACCCGTATGACCAACCTGAAGAATGGAGGAACATCTTTTCTTCAATGAAAACTGAACTACAAAAAGTAACGAATCCTAACCAAAACATACAACGCTTAGCAATAGAGCGTGCAAAACAGTATATGTTAAACCACCTTGAACCTGATGGAACGTTTTATAGCTATTTTAGTGCGACATTTCTTATGATCTTCGCGTTACTATCGCTTGGCAACCCAAAAGATCATCCCATTATTACAAAGGCGATAAAAGGGTTAAAGTTAATGGCTTGTGAAATCGATGGCCACGTCCATATGCAATATACTACGGCAAATGTTTGGAATACCTCACTAATAAGCCATATTTTACAAGATGCTGGTGTTCCGTATTCAAGTAATGTAGTTCGAAAGGCAAATAACTATTTATTATCCCGCCAACACTATAAGTATGGGGATTGGGCGATTCATAACCCAAACACCTTACCCGGTGGCTGGGGATTTTCCGATATTAATACCTTTAATCCCGATGTAGATGATACAACTGCGAGCCTAAGGTCAATACGGAACCTGGTCAAGCACAACTCCTCCTACCAGCAATCCTGGTATAGAGGCGTGAATTGGACAATGTCGATGCAAAACGATGACGGTGGCTGGCCAGCCTTCGAAAGAAATGTAGATAATAAATTACTAGCGTTGGCACCAATTCAAGGTGCCGAATACCTGCTACTTGATCCTTCATCTGCTGATCTTACAGGAAGAACACTCGAGTTTTTCAGAAACTATACTCATTTAAACAAAGAGCATCCAGCCATAAAAAATGGAATAAAGTGGTTGATTAATGATCAGAGAGAAGATGGATCCTGGTATGGACGCTGGGGAATCTGTTATATATATGGAACATGGGCTTCTTTAACTGGTTTGGCAGCATGTGATAAGTTAAGTACTGATTTAATCGTCCAAAAAGCAATAAATTGGTTAAAAACAATACAAAATGAGGATGGGGGATGGGGGGAATCCTGCAAGAGTGACATAAACAAAAAATATATCCCCTTAGGAGTCAGTACTTTAACTCATACCGCATGGGCGGTAGATGCATTAATTATGTTTTCTACTAAGATAACTCCCGAAATCCAACGTGGAATCGATTATTTAATCCAGGCTTCGGATAAACATGACTGGACAACAGCCTATCCAAAAGGCCAAGGAATGGCAGGGGGATTTTACATCCATTACCATAGCTATCGATACATTTGGCCATTACTTGCGCTAAGTCATTTTAAAGAAAAGTATCTTAAACAATAGATCTTCTATCATATAAAAAGGGGCTCTCCCAAAAGCCCCTTTGGCTAGCGCCAAGCCTTAGCGCAGGTGATCGCCGTAGTTGCGCTTATACTATAGAAAGTATTTTTATACTTTCTTAACGTGTGAGAAAAACCCACGATGAAAATGAAAATTCTTCGTGGGTTTTTTCCTTTTTGTGTCTCCTTCCTGAAGCAGGCGGGTTTTGTTCCGCCTGCTTCAGGAAGTTGTGGGCGATGGCGATCAGCCCAAAATTCGATATTCACTTTCTCGAGGTCTCTCAGCGAAAATCGCCTCTGTTTTTGTTGGTTTTGTCACTTACTTTTAACGGATTAGGCGATTTTTTTGTATGTAGAAAACCAAAGAAAAAGCTGTCTCTAGAAGTCGGTTTTCACGGCAGCCCCATTATGTTATTGCTTAAATAATTCGTTTCGACTAAGTGGTTGAGGTGGACTAAAGGATAGTAATAACGATACTAACGATTAGTTCCAAAAAAGCAAAGCAGTACGCAAACAATATTTTAAAGAGTATTGATTTTCTGAAGGAAGCAACCGTTAAAAGTGGATTAACGGTACCTTTGATTTATGAATTTTTTTAATAGCAAACCGATTACTACCCCTGGTAATATGGACAATATGGGTAACCAAATGGGGCCTAATAATATACCCATGATCCTTAAATCTGGAGAATAGATAAGTCCAACAGTAACGAAGTAGGCAGAAAAAACAAACGGCATAAACGAGAAAGGTTTCTTCCCACCCCCTGCATCTTTATAAGCATCCCATACCGCAAACATATACAAACAAGGGTAAAACATTAACCATTGATAATTCGTTTGTTGAATAGCTTTATCAATTTCGCCGTGGAAACTTAAAAGAATAACTTCATTAAAGTTAGATTGAATATTAATCAGAAATTCCAATGCAATGAAAAGTATGCCCTTAAAAATCCTACCGTTTAAAATTTGGCCAAAACCAGGTAATGCAATACTCCAAAAGAGTTTTTCATACTTATTATTTCGATTCATATTATCCGTCCAAGTTGTTGTAGATGTTATTTCATTTTTTTCTTCTATTCACTACTTTTTCCCCATGCAACTATTGATTTGATAACGAGTTAAGCCTTTCCGAATCTTGTCATTATTTGCTCTGTCCTTTTGATAACTTTGTTCTGTCCGCTGCTTGAGGCGGTTCTTCCATCCAACCATTTTTTATAATTATTTCCCCTCCATCTTTGGCAAAATCGAATATATTTGTCATGATACGGCCCATTTTTAAAAGTAGATCTCCTCGAAAACTAAAAGCTGCTCCAACAGAATTGCTCCCCAAGCCGAAAATCGATAATAAATTTGTGTTATACATCATCATTTTGTCAGAAAACGGCGATATCGTTGAGTCAGTAACTATTCCTGTCCAAGTGGAAGGTGCTTGTATATCAGTTTCTAATAAAAGATCGCTCATGATGGATATTTGTTTCTTTGCGAGTTCTTTACCGCGTTGAAAGTATTTTTTCGCATCTGAATTCTTAGCTACCTGTGCAAAGCCGGTCATCAATTTCACACCTAGAATGTTTGTTTCGAGAGACTGATACACTAAGCCAATTTCAACCGTATTAAGTACCCGTTTGCTTCCTAAGAATTTCGAGCCATTTGTGTAACTTGTATCTTCGACAAACTCAACTTTGTTCGGCATAGGAACGATAGGAGGACGTGGCAAGACCCCTTTATTTAATAGGTATTGTGTGGTTTGGGTGTAAATCATCTGACTATCCGAGGTAAAGTCTTTATATAATTCACAGATGTCTTCCCGGTAAGACATTCCCGAGTGTAGAGCATAAAGTCCTATCAAAATTTTACTCAAATTACGGATATACATTAAATCAAAGCTTTCATCAAAAAGCCGAGGCGCTTTTTTGAATACATCTTTTTCGGTAAAAGCAACAGGAATCACAGCACCAGCATTTTGAAAAATAGCCTCAATGGCTTTTTTATTTTTAGATTCAATATTGTAAGCAGATTGCAAAATATCCTTTGCTGCACTCTCGTTGGAATTCTCAATAAAGTGTTCCAGAAAGTGCAACTTCATTGATTTTTCTTGATACGCCTGCCAAATGTTGCCTAATTCTGAAGACGATAAAGGTATGTCATTCATGTTAGACCTCCTAATCAAATTGAATATTTTTATGGTTCCCTTTACTTTCCCTTTTAGCCTAAAGTTTTCTGAATTAAATTAGCTAATGTATGCTAATTCCTTATTTAAGAAAAGATTAAAGGCGAAAAAAATAGACCCATATTGAGTCTTGTGTTATCTCTATTGGCTTTGGTCTAAGGTTAATTTCCCATTTCTTTAAGTTGTGGGCAATTGAAACTAAGCCCCATTCAATCGTTGTTTTCGAGAGGCCTCGTAATGTGAGGGTTGTGGTGACTTAATTATACAGAAAAAAGGGCGATTCTTTTATTTTTTAGTAGAAAATAGGTAAAAAGAAGGGGCGACCCTCAAATAGGACTTATTTAATGTCCTTTTGGGTCAACCCCTTGGTAGTTGAGAAATAAGTTATCTTTAGTACGTGTTTAAAAACGAGGACAAAAAGAGCCGTAATATTGAAATTTAACTAAATTCGTAACGTCCTGTTACAACGTTGCACTGACTCACATCGTGTGAGCATAACGTCGAAGTCAGCATAAGGAAAACTTCTATGATTAATCATCGCAGACACAAAAATAATTATTTTTGTGTTGAGGTCCTGTGCAAGATCGGAAAGGTCGAGCACAAGAATATTCTACGGAGACGATACCTCACACGCAGAAAAAGTGTACTCCTTTTTCAAGGAACGAAGAAATTCGACAGCTATTTTTACCGGACTTTTTAAACAACCTCTTTTAGTACTCAGATACAATATAGTCCCTATCCAAGTAGGATTCAATCAATTCGCTTATTTGGAAAGACACCTGCGGCAAATCATAATTTTCAAAAGCATGTTCACATTGATTTTTATAATTCATTGTGTCGTCGTAATGGGTCATGTGCCTCCTAATTTCCGCCTCATTGTCTTGGCGCTCTTTTTGTCTCTTGATGACCGTATCACGATCAGCGTAAATAAAAATGCGGACTACATTTTTGCCAAACATCTGCTTCAATTTCTCAGCACCATCAGGATTCATAGCTAAATATACAAAATCATGACCTTGAAATGCATCTACTATGTCCTTTTCACGTATTCCATAACAATACCCATCTATATCTACACTCTCAAGAAATTCATTTTGTTGCTGCATTTGTTGAAAGGCCTCTTCACTAACAAAGTGATAGTCTTCATTGTTCGTTTCATAATGTCGAGGTGGGCGAGTAGTGTAGGAGAGAACGGTTTCCATATCAAAGGCAGTTGCAACCATTTTGGCTAGTGTTTTTCGACCGGATCCATCAGGGCCTGTGTAAATGAATATTCTTTCTTTTTCTTTTACCTGATACATAGATTACCTCCTTGATTTCATTAATGTTCAGTATATTTTAAAGGTTCAGTTTATTAATTATACCATATTCTAGATAAGTTCAGGAAAAAATTTCTATCTAAAACCTTAAAAACGTGAACCATTTTGTCATAGATTTCTCTGTTTCGAGTACTAATCCAACCGATTCTTAAACCCGAAAACCGATTAAAAATTTATTAGAGCTTCAATTGTAAAAAAAATCAAAATTACCAGGACCTTCCTCCTCAATTATTAATCCATAAAGGAGTTCGCTTCCTTATGAATAATTTAACTATAGCCGGTTGAATAAGTTGCAGTGATGCATTGAGTTCGAGATAGATAACCGGCTAGAAAGGAGGCTATCAAAAATAAGGAAGTCGGTATTGTTCAAAATCATAAGCTCGGAGGAACTGCTTTTGAATAAGTTTTCATTGAAACGTCCACGATTTATACTTACATTTATCCCTTTTCTATCCGTTCTTTTGCTATTTATCCAAATTCCATTTTCACACACGTTAGCAGCTGAATCCTCCCACGACTAAAGCCGTGGGGTTCGAATACGTAAGACCTTCTTCTAAACCGGCAGCCACAGTCCACCCCTTACGGATGCTCGGCATTTAGGGACTTAGATACTGAGCCTAACTCTATCCGAACGTTCGCAGTCCAAGCAACCTCTGTTGCCATTATCGACTGCTTCTTTCTGCTCTCACGAGCTCGGTGGGATCACACCGCTTATTTTATTCTTGATTATGGATGGACTAGAATCCCTGAATTAAAAATCATCTTGTTTTGTATGAGAATCTGACCCACGGCCTCATCATGGTTTCGTTTAAATAGGGGATACGTTTCTTGGCATCGTTTTTGAATCGGTTTTGTTCCAGCATTATTGGAATTCATCAAGAGAAAAGCAGAATACAAATCCCGTTGAACGCGGGAACCATCCTCGAAAAGATGCCAACGTTGAGATAATGGCTTTTTTATGTAGGTACGACGCTGATGGCAGTATTGACTGGCTTTGAAGGTTTGGGTTTGGACATGGACGAACATCCCCCCAAGTCGTTTTACTTTTTGCTCGACGATCTGGACCAACATGGCAGGTGCTCGATGACCGATACTTTTTCCGAATCGTTTCTTCCGTTTCAGTTTACCGGTCTTTTCTGAAACTTCCGTGTCTTTTTTCCGTTTTTGGAGGGCTTTGAAATGCATCGTCTCGATGTAGAAACAATGACCAAGGCTAACTAAGAGATTGGACAACTGGTTATGGGACTGTTTTCGAACAACCCTTTGCTTCCGATAATACTCTTTTAACCGAGAACGAAGATGTTGATAACGTTTGGAGTACGTCCAGGTTTTCTTTCCTTTCTTAATTCTACCATTTTCGTCAAAGTTTTCTGGGTTGGCGGACCGTTTGGATCGATCCATCCTGCGTTGAAGAAGACGAATCTCACGGGAAAGGGGTTGAACCTGATCCGCTAAATTCCATAAACCGGCCTGGGTGATGGAGGAAACGGCAAGGGTTGAGGTTCCAATATCTAACCCTACGGGTCCCTTTCTGAGTGTTTTGGTTTTTGTCGGTGGATACCCACCAATGACGAGATCGGCAAAATAACGGATGTTTCCACGGATCACTCTTTTCACTAGACGGACGTATTTCACACGATACCTTTCGTGAACCGTGATCGATTTGCCTTTTTCCGTTTTCGTGTAGGAGAAGGAGGTTTGGTTTTCAAGTAGAGACAGAATGGTCAAGGCATACTCGTCGTTGGGTTTGATACGTAAAGGCGTTGATCGATCTTTGTAGACGAGGTGACGATCGACATATCGCCAGCCTGTTTTATTCGTTTTTCCTTCTAGGCTCACCATCTCGCCCTTTCGAATGAATCGGACTTTGGTTGCTTTCCCGAATAGTTTCTGACGAAAAGCGAGCCACGTACGGGAAGCCGTTTTTTGGGCAACCGCCGCATTGACTTGATTCCCAACGTGTTGTCGGATGGGTTTGATCCATTGATGGGCAGCATATTCCGTGAGTTGGTACTTTTCGCGAAGTTGGTTTAATTGTAGGTAAAGGGCTTTCCGTTCTTCTTTTAAGATAAGATTGTCCTCATCCAACCGAAGTTTATGATGGATTCCCTTTAATTGACGAATACACCTTTTATATACTTTCTCACGTTTGAATTGTTGTTCTCGCTTGAGATACATTCCGAGTACCGTGTTATAGATCACACGGCACACTTCTAGTTCCTTTTCAAGGTTGGAAAACAATCGTGGGTTCTTTTCCAGTTCAAGTGTGAAAACAAAGCTCGGAGATTGACCTTTCGCCACCTCTACCCCTCCTCCTAAAACGAACATGTGTTCTATAATAAGAATACTACAAGAAAGAAGAAATGACAAGGTTCTGACCGCAATTTCTTTTTAGAGAGATTGAATTCATCCTATCGCTAAACCGAATGGGCTTTCTTCGATCAACTTCTGTAATTTAGATTCTCTCCACTACAAGAAGCTCCTGAAAATCATTATGATAATGATTCATGGGAACCTCGTGATGAAGTAAAAGGGGACGTAGCCAGAATGATTTTTTACATGGATGTTCGATACGAAGGGGACAGTGGAGACCTCGATTTGGAAATTAATAATCTTGTAAATAATGGCTCAAACCCTTTTATCGGACGGCTGACAATCTTAAAACAGTGGCATGAACAAGATCCAGTTGATGATTTTGAACGGAGAAGAAACAATATTATCTATAACGAATATCAACATAATCGTAATCCATTCATCGACCATCCTGAATGGGTTGAAAGTATTTGGTAGTAGCAATAAGTTTATAAAGATAATAATATCATTTGCCAATCATAATGGTTCATAGCAATCCCCCTTTCGTCCTTTGCATCCTTTGATATTATATTTTAAAGGAACACGTCTAAGAAGAACAACCCGAACGATGTAACAACATAGTTTAAAAATGTTGTATAAAGGGGAAATATAAAAAAGTATTAAAATGAATTTAGGGTCAGGAGGTTTTTAGCATGAGTAAGCCCATTGAAATTTCTAAAATTACAGTAATTCAAGATGAACGGCCTAATCGAAGAGCATACATTGCTGATTTTAAAGAACCTGTTCATTATGGTGTTCATGGTGGTGTTAAGGATTTTTATAAGGCGGTGCCTGAAACCGAACAACCATCCACACTCGATCACATTGTTTCAGCAGCTGGTGGCTGACTAACCGGCACACTATCAGGCGCGCTGGAGGCGCGTAAAATTCCTACTTTCCCCAATAAACTCAGAGCTAATTTTGAAGGGACCATTGAAGCACCAGAGGGAGTATTAAAGATAACCAAAATTAAATGCCATTATCAGTTGGAAGTACCAAAGGGAAAAATAGACGCTGCTGAACGTGCATTATCAATATTTGAAAAGGGATGCCCTGTTGCCCAAACATTAAAAGGGTGTGTTCAGTTCGAGCATGATTGGAATATAACTGAAACTGACGCAACAAACGATAAATTTTAAAAGGGGTTGACCCAAAACATCGATAAAAAGGAGATGTCGGGTCGCTCCTTCTCTGTTTTACCTGATTTTTGAGCTAAAACGCGGGTAATGACGTGAAAAATTCTAGTAAACATCGTTGTATGCTTAACCTTCTTAAAACCAACATCAATTTATAGTACGTTCAAAAAGCAGGATAAAAAGAGCCAAGAAGTTAAATTTTTATTGAAAACAATATACTTACTTCAATTTCCTACAAAACCAGCCCTTCCTGTACCATTGGGAAGGGTTATTATGTTATCTTAAATGGGGAGTTAAATGTATCTAGAAGTTTAGATTGTTGTATAATAAGGAATTCTAAGTATTGTACATATTGTCTAAATGTATATATAATTTTCTAGGATCCAATTAATGATTTAAATAATCACCCCAGAAATCACCATAAGCACTTGGAGGTATTGTGAATGAGTACTAACCAACCAAATAGGGAAGAACCCTGGCAGGGGTTTTATGGTCCCAATCTTGGCTATGCGATTGAAATGTACGATCAGTTCAAAGAGGATCCCGATTCTGTTGAACCAAAAATAAAGGAACTTTTTGAAAGGTGGGGACCGCCACCAGCTTCGACTGAAAGTGTTACCGAACATCCGGCTGAACCATTCAAAACCACAAATGCTGCGACAACTATGAAGAAAGTGGTTTCAGCTGTCAGACTTGCCGATAATATTCGTACTTATGGGCATTTAGCCGCTGAGATTCATCCTTTGGAGGAAGTACAAAAGGATTTTCGGTTGCTCGATCCTGCAGAATATCAACTCAGTGAAGAAGATTTGAAATCGATTCCGGCTGAAATCGTTTGGGCTGATGCACCTAATGATATTACTTCAGGGTTTGAAGCTATAATACGGTTAAGGCAAATTTACACAAAGTCCTTAGCTTATGAGTTTAGCCATGTACATGATGAGAGTGAAAGAAAATGGCTAAATGATATGGTAGAGTCAGGCTCCGTATACCCATCTATGTCATCTGAGAAGCGTATTGCCCTTTTACAACGGTTAACAGAAGTAGAAGGTTTTGAAAAATTTTTGCATCGAACTTTTGTTGGACAAAAGCGGTTTTCAATCGAAGGGCTTGATACGATGGTTCCTATGCTCGATACCATCATTCAAGAAGGTGTTCACGATGGTGCTCGTAACGTTATGATTGGTATGGCTCACCGCGGTCGCTTAAATGTTTTGGCCCACGTATTAGGAAAACCTTACGAAAAGATTTTTTCAGAATTTCACCATTCACCAAATAAAGAACTCGTTCCCTCCGAAGGATCAATGGGTATTAATTATGGATGGACAGGTGATGTTAAATATCATTTGGGCGCAGATCGAGAAATAGAGGAAGATAATATCGAACCTGCATGTTTGACATTAGCAAATAATCCGAGTCACTTGGAATTCGTTAACCCAGTTGTTGAAGGGTATACACGTGCAGCACAGGAGGATCGCAAATCAACCGGTTATCCTCAACAAGATGTCACAAAATCTTTTTCAATACTAATTCATGGTGATGCAGCCTTTCCAGGAGAAGGAATTGTTGCTGAAACGCTTAATTTAAGTCAGTTACGAGGATACCAAACTGGTGGAACCGTACATATCATTGCAAACAATCTATTAGGATTTACGACAAAGAGTACAGATTCCCGATCTACGAAATATGCCAGCGACCTTGCTAAAGGTTTCGAAATTCCAATTGTGCATGTGAATGCCGATGATCCCGAAGCGTGTATTGCCGCTATCAGTCTGGCTTATCAATACCGGACGAGGTTTCAAAAGGACTTCCTTATTGACTTAATCGGTTATCGTCGTTTTGGTCATAACGAAATGGATGACCCATCAACAACACAACCACAGTTGTACAGTAAGGTCAATAATCATCCCACGGTCCGTAATCTATATGCTAACGTTTTACAATCCAGAGGTGTGATTACAGACGAAAAAGCGAAACAAATCGAGCAGGATTTTCAGGAGAGACTTCAAACCAAGTATGAAAAAGTTTCAAAAAATAATAAAGATGGCGAAGTAAAAGAGTTGGAACCGCCAGAAAAGATTGTAAAAGGACTTTTGAATATTAAGACAGCTGTTCCATTTGAAACTCTTCAAGAAATGAATAGAGATTTACTAAAATGGCCAAAAGGATTTACCGTTTATCCAAAATTAGAAAGAATCCTAAAGCGTCGTGAAAAAGCACTTGAAGAGGGCGGAAAGGTAGATTGGGCGTTAGCTGAGACATTGGCTTTTGCTACGATCCTGAAAGACGGTACACCGATTCGCTTGACAGGTCAAGATACCGAACGAGGGACGTTCGCTCATCGTCATCTCGTATTACACGATAGTAAAACAGGGAAATCATTTTCACCTTTACACACGCTTACACAAGCAAAGGCATCGTATGCTATTCATAATAGTCCATTGTCGGAAGCATCTGTTGTTGGCTTCGAATACGGCTATAATGTATTTGCACCTGAAACACTCGTTCTTTGGGAAGCACAATATGGGGACTTTGCGAATGCAGCTCAAGTGATTTATGATCAATTCATTTCAGCAGGCCGGGCAAAATGGGGACAGAAGTCAGGACTCGTTCTACTTTTACCTCATGGCTATGAAGGTCAAGGCCCTGAACACTCAAGTGGAAGACTTGAACGCTTTTTGCAATTATCAGCTGAAAACAATTGGACCGTTGCTAACTTGACAAGTGCAGCACAATATTTTCACATTTTACGTAAGCAAGCAGCGATAACAAATAAAGATGAAGTTCGCCCTTTAATTATCATGACACCAAAGAGTCTACTTCGAAACCCACGAGTAGCTTCTTCTCATGTTGAATTTAGTGAGGGACAATTTCATCCTGTTTTACATCCACCAAATCTTGGCGGACAAACCGATCAGGTAAAGCGTGTAATTCTATGCAGTGGAAAAATAGCAATAGATCTAGAAACCGCCATCGAATCGAATGATCTAAATTGGAATTGGGTTGATATTCTTCGGGTTGAACAATTATATCCGTTTCCAGATAATGAATTGAAAGAGTTACTTCAAGAATATGAACAACTGGAAGAAATCATTTGGGTCCAAGAAGAACCTAGAAACATGGGCTCGTGGTCATATATCGAATCAAAGATTAAAGCAACTGCTTCGGACAAGGTTTCGGTTTCCTATATTGGTCGTCCTGAACGATCCAGTCCTGCTGGAGGAGAACCTGATATCTATAAAAAAGAACAAGAACGAATAATAAACCAAGCGCTACAATTAAACAATTCAAATACTGTTTCCAGTGAAGGAGGTAATGTTTCGTGATAGAGATTAAAGTACCTGAACTTGCAGAGTCTATTTCAGAAGGAACAATCTCAGAGTGGTTAGTCAATGTAGGTGATCAAGTGAACAAAGGGGATTCCATCGTCGAACTTGAAACCGATAAAGTAAATGTAGAAGTGAGTGCCGAAAACAATGGAGTGATCCACGAGTTCTTAAAAGAGCCTGGTGATACAGTTGAAGTAGGCGAAGTGATTGCAAAGCTCAATGACGCGGAAGATGCAGCTAGTGGGGAAGGGTCATCTCCTCAACAAACTCAGGAACAATCACAAGGTGAATCTATCGAACAGGAAGAATCAGCTCCTAGAAGTGAAAAGAAATCAGAGGAAAACACGACCCCAGAGCCTTCTTTTTCTAAAGAAGAACAAAACGAAACGAACCGTCCAATTGCTTCACCAGCTGCAAGAAAATTGGCAAGAGAGCTTGGTGTAGATTTGAATAAAGTTAAGTCAAATGATCCATTGGGTAGAGTTAGACCTGAGGATGTGAAGAGTCATGCAAATCAACCGTCATCTCAGGCTGAAAAAACAGAAACGAAACCATCCAAAGCTCAGAAAACAAGTCCACAGACATCAAATGCATCTGATGAAAAATCAGATAAACCAGTAGAACGGATTAAAATGTCACGGCGACGTCAAACAATTGCGAAAAGACTTGTTGAAGCTCAGCAAACCGCAGCAATGTTGACCACCTACAACGAAGTAGACTTGACAGCGATCAATGATATCCGTAAACGTCGTAAGGAAAAGTTTTTAGAACAACACGATGTGAAACTAGGTTACATGTCCTTCTTTACAAAAGCAGTTGTAGGGGCATTAAAAAAATTCCCAAGACTAAATGCTGAAATTCAAGGGGATGAAATGCTGCTCAAAAAGTTTTACGATATTGGAATTGCAGTTGGTGCAGAAGAAGGTCTTGTCGTGCCTATTGTCCGAAATGCGGACAAACTCAGCTTTGCAGAAATTGAGCGTGACATTAAGTCCCTATCAAAAAAAGCTCAGACGAAAAAACTGACGATTGACGAACTTCAAGGCGGCTCATTCACGATTACGAACGGCGGTGTCTTCGGCTCACTGATGTCTTCACCGATTCTGAATGCTCCTCAAGTCGGCATACTCGGAATGCATACGATCCAATGGCGTCCAGTAGCCATAGACAAAGAAAGAATGGAAAACCGGCCAATGATGTACATTGCACTCTCGTACGATCACAGAATTGTCGACGGCAGTGAAGCTGTCAGCTTCCTTGTAAAAGTAAAAGAACTATTAGAAGATCCAGAATCATTGTTACTGGAAGGATAGATAAGAAAAGCGCAAGCGCCCTGGGAAGCCACGAAGGTCACTGGAAGGCCACTGAGGAGGCTCGAACCAAACTCTGTTTGGTCCTGCGTGGGAATACACATGATGTAAATCAGTGTGTTGCCGCCGGAAGGGGACTGAAGTGATCCGAGTGGCTGGGCGCTGGAGCTAGACATTGCCTCTTTGCATCAAAATTTTATACTTTCTTACCTCTTAAGAAAAAGCGGGCTGATCCAAAACATCAATGAAATTTGATGTGGAGGACAGCCCCTTTTTTGCACATTAAGAAAGCATACAAATACTTATATGTATATCTTCATATCAATCACGCTTTTGATTATTTTGGTACGATCTACTAAAATGAAAGAAGAAATAGACAAATGGAATAAGAAAAGCGGAAGCGCCTTGACCAGGTGCGACAAGCGCTGGAGATTCTGTAACATAACACGCTTTTTGTGTTTGTGGAAGAATCGAAGCGACCTCGAGCACCTAGGCGCTGAAGCTAGACATTGCATCTATGCAGCAAAATTTTATACTTTCTTTACGTGTAAGAAAAGCGCAAGCGCCCTGCTTAACCACGAAGGTCACTGGAAGACCGACGAGGAGGCTCGGCCCAAACAAGTTCGGTCCTGCGTGGGAATATACATGGAGTACTTTAGTGTGTTGCCGCCACAGGAGGCCTGAAGTCATCCAAGTGGTTGGGCGCTGAAGCTGGACATTACATCCATGCCGCAAACTTTTATACTTTTTTTACTCATGAAAAATGACTAGTCTTAAGAACTGAGAAAAAAGGAGCAGACTCATGTTTGAACTGCTGGTTACAATGATGGAAAGGCTAGGGATTATTGTTACAATCGCCTTCATTTTAACGAGGTTTCGTTTTTTTCGGGATATGATTTATCTTGAGAAAATCAATCAGCGTCAGCAATATATAGCTATTTTATTTTTTGGCTTTTTCGGCATTATCGGGACCTATTCCGGACTGGCATTTCATACAGGCTCAATGGAGTTTGACCGTTGGGATGCTAACCTGGCCTCTGATGAAGCATTGGCCAACTCAAGAGTCATTGGAGTTGTCCTAGCAGGTCTGTTTGGGGGATATAAGGTTGGGTTAGGCGCCGGATTAATAGCTGGAATCCATCGATTTACATTAGGAGGATTCACAGCTTTTTCTTGTGGGATCGCCGCAATCATAGCCGGAGTCATTTCTGGGGCTTTTTTTCGTAAAAATAGGCATGTCAAACTATCCGTTGCCTTTCTTGTTGGGGCCCTGGCAGAATTAGTTCAAATGCTTGTGATAATCCTACTTTCACGTCCGCTTGAAAAAGCGATTGCACTTGTTGAGGTTATAGGAATTCCGATGATTGTCGCTAATGGAATCGGCTCAGCTCTTTTTCTGCTAATTATTAAAAACGTTGTGAATGAAGAAGAAAAAGCCGGTGCGGTTCTAGCTCAAAAGACATTACGGATTGCAGACCAGACACTGGCGTTTCTTAGGAACGGCATATCTAATAAGTCTGCTCAGGCTGTGTGTAGAATATTGTACAACGAAGTTGAAACAAGTGCCGTTTCTATTACAAATACGAGAGAAATCCTGTCTCATGTTGGGGTTGGTTACGACCATCACCATGCCAATAAACCTATCCAGACCCAAATCACAATGGATGTCCTTCAACACGGTGAGCTTGTTGTTGCAAATGACCAAACAATCCATTGTCGACAGGAAAATTGCCCACTTGGTGCCGTAGTGATTGCTCCATTAAAACAGCGTGGTGAAACCATCGGTACATTGAAATTTTATTTTCAGTCAGAAAAGAAAATTACAAATGTGATCATTGAACTGACCTCCGGCTTAAGTGTACTTCTCAGCAATCAGCTTGAAATTGCTGAGGCTGAACGATCATATCAATTAGCAAAGGAAGCAGAAATCAAGGCACTTCAAGCCCAGATAAGCCCACATTTTCTTTTCAATTCGCTTAATACAATTGTTTCCCTTATCCGGATCAACCCGGGAATGGCTCGAAAGCTGTTGATCTCCCTTTCTCACTTTCTACGCCAAAACTTGAACGCTACAACAATGAGTACGACTACACTTGAACAAGAACTCAAGCACGTGAAGGCCTATCTAGCGATAGAAGAAGCTCGGTTCGTTGATAAACTTCGGGTTGTTTATGATATAGAGGAGTCTGTCCTTGGTGTTAATATCCCGCCGCTTACCCTCCAACCTATTGTCGAGAATGCTGTTAAACATGGGATTAAGCATATGGAAAAGGATTGTGAGATTAAAATTTCAATTTTTCAAGAAGAAAATAACGTAAAAGTAAAGGTAGTAGATAACGGCCAGGGGATATCCGGAGACAGAATGGAGGACATTGGAACAGGAATCATTCAGTCCAAAGAGGGTTCCGGCATCGGTCTTTATAACGTCAACAGAAGATTAACGATGATGTTTGGCAACACTGCTGCTATAAAGATATCAAGTAAGTTAAACAAGGGAACCGAGGTTGCTTTTGTAATTCCTAAATCGGAGGAAAAATAAGATGGTGAAGAAAATCAAAACATTGATTGTCGATGACGAGCGATATACGCGAGATGAATTAAAGCACCTACTTGGTGAATATGCCATTATCGAAATTGTCGGAGAGGCGGATTCAGGAGAAACAGCGGTAATGAAATGTCTTCAGACTCTGCCAGATGTCGTATTTTTAGATGTAGAAATGCCGAAGATGAACGGGATGGAAGTGGCAAAATCGCTCATGGAACTCAAGAAAATTCCTTTGATTGTATTTGCTACAGCTTATCCACAATTTGCTGCTGAAGCCTTCCGTTATGAGGCAATCGACTATTTACTAAAGCCTTATGACGAAGAACAATTTCAAAAAACTATAACAAGACTGGAAAAGCTATTACTTACGTCTTCAGAAACTGATACTGAAAGAATATCCGGCAAGCTTGCAGTGGACGAGGATGGAGAAATCATCTTTGTGGAGCCAAACGATATTTTATACATATATCGTGATGAAAAGGTATCAAAAATCATCACCAAATCAAGGGAATACGAAACCAAAACCCCTCTAAAGGAACTGCATAACCGATTAATGTCCTATCCTTTCTATAGGATCCATAAGAGCTACCTTGTGAACATGACCTATGTTACCCGACTGACACCCTGGTTCAATGGTGCCTATCAGCTTGAAGTCGAGGGTCGACCCGAATTATTGTCTGTCAGCAGAAACTATATCAAAGGACTCCGCGCAAGGCTGGAATTATAATCAGTCTTCAAGTGTCCCTGAGATCTATTCATTTATGGGAAGGGTAAAAATAATTTAAAAGAACACCACGAAGTAAATAGTATTTTCAGTATTTTCTTACATGTTACTTATCCATACATACATGATAACCATGATTTTCTGCATAATAATCCAAAAAAGATTTCCTGCATCATTTCTCCTATATACTATATGTAAACGCATTCATTGTTTGTAAAGGGGGAAATACCATGTATACATTTTTAGCAGGAATATTGCTATTAATTGTAGGATATTTCACATATGGTAAATTTGTAGAAAAGATCTTTGGTGTCAACGAAGCAAGAACGACACCGGCATACACTCATAAGGATGATGTGGATTACCTTCCGATGAACAGCAAAAAAAATTCATTGATTCAATTGTTGAATATTGCCGGTGTAGGACCGATTTTTGGACCGATTATGGGAGCGCTTTATGGCCCGGTCGCTTTTCTATGGATTGTGCTTGGCTGTATTTTTGCAGGAGCTGTCCATGACTATTTGACTGGAATGATTTCGATCCGTAACCGCGGAGCCCATCTTCCGGAGCTAGCTGGCAAGTTTTTAGGTAAAGTAATGAAGCACGTGGTGAATGCATTCGCTATCCTATTACTACTCTTAGTAGGTACAGTATTTGTAACATCACCAGCTGGATTACTTTATACCCTTATGGATGGCAAAATATCGATGGCGTTAATTCTAGGGGCAATTTTCCTATACTATATTTTAGCCACATTGCTTCCAATTGATAAAATCATCGGAAGACTCTATCCTTACTTTGGAGCATTACTTCTTATCAGTGCAGTTGGGGTAGGTGCCGGCCTAGTTATAAAAGGAGCTCCAATTCCTGAAATTTCACTAACAAACCTGCACCCGGACAACGCACCGATTTTCCCATTGTTATTCTTAACAATTTCCTGTGGAGCACTATCAGGATTTCACGCAACACAAACACCGATCATTTCACGTACGACTCAAAATGAAAAGCAAGGACGGAAAATCTTTTACGGAATGATGATCGCAGAAGGTATCATTGCAATGATTTGGGCAGCGGCTGCAATGAGTCTATTCAACGGTTCTACTGGCTTGAACGAGCTTCTTGCAGAAGGGGGTCCAGGAGCTGTGGTAAGCGAAGCTTCTACATTGATGCTTGGTGCAATTGGTGGCACACTGGCAGTTCTGGGTGTCATCATCCTTCCGATTACGTCAGGTGATACTTCTTTCCGTAGTGCACGTATGATCATTGCCGATTATTTCAATTTTTCTCAGATGAAATTGGTGAACCGTTTATGGATCGCGCTTCCATTATTCATACTATCATTTGCTTTAACAAAAATTGATTTCACTCTGTTATGGAGATATTTCTCCTGGGCAAACCAATCTACTGCTGTGATAGCCTTATGGTTGGGTGCGATGTATCTGTTCATCGCGAAGAAAAACTATTGGATTGCGATGATACCCGGTGCTTTCATGACAATGGCCACAACAACTTATATTATTAACGCACCGATTGGTTTCGGCTTACCTCTTCCAGTATCTTATATTGGAGGAGCAATTATAACTGTTGCCACCACAGTCGTATTCTTCATCGCAGCTAAAAAAGCGAGAGCAAACAACATTCCGCTTGATGACGATATTTCCGGATGGGAAAGAGCATCTTGATGGGTACACTATAAATAAAATTTAAGGTTAATACCGAACATTTCAGGTTTTTATACTATGAAAAGTCGGTATTAACTTTTTTTAAAGCATTGGGATCTAAAAGCATTTGTGGATTTGTAAAATGTTGCAGTTGGTTTTCAGGAAAAGAATTTACTTTTTTACTAAGTTCACTTAATCCTGAGGCCATGTGTTGTGCAAGTAGACTGCCCAAAAAACTCCCGTTCAATTACGAAATGGGTGTTTATTTATGATTCCCTATTTGACTTTCGATCCTGCTAAAAGTCGTGTAACTATTACATCAGCAACTATCCAATATCCGGCACTCGTGATGCATATTATTTTTGCCTTTATCGCTTTAGTGACGGGATTTCTTCAGTTTATCGAACGTATTCGACTTAAAAGTTTAAAGATTCATCGTAATATCGGCAAGGCTTATGTCATGAGTGTCTTAATAAGTGACCTGCTTGCTTTCGTGGTGATCTGTTACGTAGAAGACTTTACAAAAGCACTATCTGTTCTGACATTAGCTGTTTTATGGTTATTCACTACGTGGAAAGGATACCGTAAAGCTGTTAAAAAACGCTTTAACGAACATCGTATATGGATGATAAGAAGCTTTGGTATCACCCTGGTAGCAGTTAGTGCCAGTTTGCTGGTGCCAGTTCTTCTCCTTTGCTTTGTTATGTTGTCTTAAATGAATTCACCCTTCCAGGCGGGAGAGAACAGATGATCGAAGAAGTTTAAAGGTGAACATATGGGTAGGGCTTGTCTTTAATATCGTGATTGTCTAGTGGATGATCCAGAAAAAAATAGGAATAGAGAGTCAAAATAAATAAAATAATCTAACATAAAGAAGGTGTTAGCCAAATTAATGTCTAATACTCTATGTTAACGGTAATTATACGGAACTTTACCGATAAAAATCACCCTCCTTCTGAAAATGATTCCTTTCCTTTTAAACCAAAAGAATAAGGAGATGGTTAATACAATGAGGCCTTCTATAAAAGGGGAAGCACGAACATTCCTTGCAGAAATTATAGCTTTTAGACGAAACCTTCATCAGTTTCCCGAATTGAGCGGCGAGGAATTTGAAACCTCAAAAAAATCCAACAAAAACTAGTACATCACGGAATTCAATGCACTACTGGTTATGCCAAAACCGGCGTATTAGGAGTAATTGAAGGAGAAAGGCAAGGCAAAACGGTTGCGCTACGTGCTGATATTGATGCCTTACCGATACAAGAGAATAATGATCACGATTTTGTTTCCAAAGTGAATGGAACAATGCATGCGTGTGGTCATGATGCTCACACAGCAATGCTGTTAGGTGCAGGGATTTTGCTTAACAAAGTTCAACAAAAACTGCCTGGCCGTGTGCTCCTTGTTTTTCAACCGGCAGAAGAAAATTCACCTGTTGGCGGAGCTATTCCGATGATACAAGACGGAGTGTTCGACCGTTATCAACCAGATGTCATTTTCGGACAACATGTTTGGCCTGATCTTCCTGTCGGGGAAATCGGGATTCGTTCCGGACCAATCATGGGGAATTCCGACCTTTTTAAAGTTCGTATTAAAGGTGCTGGCGGGCATGCAAGTATGCCGCACCAGACAACAGATGCAATCATAGTTGCAAACAGCATCATTATGAATTTACAAACGATTGTAAGCCGTAATGTTAACCCTTTAGATTCAGCTGTTTTGTCTATTGGGAAAATTGAAGGAGGGAGCCGCCATAATGTTATTGCCGAGACGGTGACTTTTGAAGGGACTGTTCGTACGTACCGATCAGAAGTTAAAGAGGAAGTTAAAAAACGCTTGATTTCTATAGTAGAAGGGGGAGCCGAATCTTTGAAAGCTTCGGCTGAAATTGAATACTTGGATGGATATCCGGCAACGGTTAACACACCTGAATGGGCAGAACGAATCAGAACGACGGCACATCAACTATTAGGATCGTCTTCTACACTCGAAATAGAACCTAGTTTAGGTGGAGAGGATTTTGGTCGATTTTTACTGAGGTATCCAGGAGCTTTTTTCTGGTTAGGGACTGCTCTTCCAAACAATGAGAAACAGAAACCACTCCACCATAGTCAATTTCAAATTGATGAAAGATCATTGTCGTTAGGAGTGGAAATGATGGCACAAGCGGCAATCGATACACTTTTTCAATTAGATGAAGGGAAGAGTGAGTATGACAAGTAAAGAAGAGAATCTTTCCAAAGAAATCACGTCTTTTATTCAAGAACGTAATGAATCATTTGTGAAATGGAGACGAACGTTGCATCAAATACCTGAAACAGGTTGGACTGAGTTCCAAACCACGTTCTTCATCGGAAAACAATTGCAATCATTAGGTTTCACCTTGACTGTAGGAAGAGACGTGTTAGTTAGTTCAGAACGAATGGGTATCCCAGAACAAACCGTATTAAGTGAACATGAACAAAGAGCGAAAAAGGCTGGTGTACCCGATGAATGGTTAGAAAAAATGATAGGAGGACATACAGGGCTCGTTGCAAGCTGGGATACAGGGAAAAAAGGCCCACATATTGCACTTCGCTTTGACATTGATGCACTCCCGATCATTGAATCGACCGAATCAAGTCATCTTCCACAAGAATCTGATTTTCGCTCTAAACATGATGGCAGCATGCATGCGTGTGCTCATGATGGCCATGCAGCAATCGGCTTGGGTACAGCTCACTTTATTGAGAAGTTTCAAAATCAATTAGAAGGAAAATTCACATTGTTATTCCAACCCGCTGAAGAAGGGAGCCGAGGTGCAAAGGCGATGGTTGAAAAAGGCTGGCTGGAAAACGTGGATTATTTTATAAGCGGACATATCGGGATTCATTCACTTGAAATTGGGGATATCGCCGCAACAACATCCCAATTTTTAGCCACTACGAAAATGAATGTTACGTATGATGGACAGTCTGCCCATGCTGGTGTTGAACCGCAAAAGGGCAAAAATGCTTTGTTAGCTGCCGCAGCTGCAAGCCTGCATCTTCATGGTATCTCTCGCCATTCGAGTGGAGCAACTCGAATTAATGTAGGAAAGTTAGAAGCAGGAAATGGACGAAATATTATTGCTGATATTGGCAAAATCGAACTTGAAACACGAGGAGAAACGACTGAATTAAATCACTATATGGTGGATGAAGCAAGGAGAATCATTCAATCAACTGCAGGGTTATACGATGTAAATGTAGACATACAGATTGTTGGTGATGGGTTACAAGCAAAATGTGATGAAGAGTGGGTGAGGGTGGTAGAACTAGCTTGTGCGGAAAGTCCTGCTATTAAGCGCATCATCCCTGAACTGCCGCTGGGGGCATCAGAGGATGTTACGTATATGATGAATCGTGTACAGCAAAAAGGAGGAAAAGCAACCTTTCTATTATTTGGCACCCCACTCGCCAAAGGGCATCATCACCCGCAGTTCGATTTTGATGAACGAGTACTAGCCATTGCTGTAGAAACGATCGGAAGATTACTATTTTCATGCCACAATTCCGATAATCTTTAAGGAGGTTGTTCAATATCCTTGCCACAAATATAAGAGTAGAAGCGAGTGAAGAACATGAAAATTCGATTAGGCGTGATCGGGCCGGAAGATTCAATTGAACGAATAAAGAATGCCGCATCCGGGTTTAGTGAATTGGAGCTTATTCTTTTCCCTTATAAAAGGACTGAAGAGACTGAAACGATTATTCTTGAGAATAAACACCTTGTCGATCAGTGGTTCTTTTCCGGCCAATCCCCCTACTATTATGCTGTTTCTAAAGGCGCTATTAAAGAAGAGGAAGGAAGCTTTGCGCCACTATATGGATCCAGTTTATTTGGAACATTATTAGAAGCACAAGTTCAAGAAAATAGGATTTTAAAAAGAATGAGTTTAGATACGATTCAAATGTCGGAAATCGAATCAGTCCAGAAATCATTTTCGCTTGATTCAATCACGATTCACACCTATCCATACAGCGGTTATTTACCTGCAGAAGATATCAGTAACTTTCATGAGAAATTATTTCAAGAAGGCAAAATTGATACGGCCATAACTTGTATTCAATCTGTATTTGCAAGTTTAAAAGAGAAAGGGATCCCGTGTTACCGCGTCACCCCTTCGGTATTAGCCATACAGCTTGTCCTTCAATATTTAAAAGAAAGAGGACAATCAACGTGGTATCGTAAAGCACAGATTGCTATTTTAGGAGTAGAAGTCATCTATCCTACCAATTCCGAAGAGCAGCTTTATTCCTATAAAATGAAACGCAACGAATTAGAGCTGAAACGGACGATTCTAGATTATGCGGAACAGGTGAATGGTTCATTTGTCCAAATTGCCGACGGACATTTTTATATTTATACAACTAGAGGGGAGCTAGATTTACAGCTTAATGCGAATTCTCTTTTTTCTTTGATCGATAATTCATATGTCCAAAGTAAACTGAAAATTAGAATGGGTTTAGGTTACGGTTTAACAGCATTAAGTGCAGAACAAAATGTTCGTCTTGCTTTTCAATATGCAAGACAGCACGAATCTCCTGTCGTTGTAAGCGTTAATGAAGATAAAAAGGTAACAAAGAGTTTCCATCGTGAACAATCGATTTCTTTTGAACAACGAAAATGGGGATTAAAATGGGAAGAGAAATTCAAGGAAGCTAACATCAGTTCGACAATGGTCTCCAAAATTGAATCGCTGGCAAGACATTACGGGAAAGAATTGGTCACTTCACAGGAACTATCCCATTGGATTAGAAGTACAGAACGAAACGCAAGAAGAATCTTATTTGAAATGGAACAATTAGGTTTGGCAAAAATTTCTGGAGAAGAGCAATCAGGTGCAAGAGGGCGTCCTCGAAAAATATATAAGCTGAATTTAAGTGAAACAAATCGTCCTTAGTAAGTCCTTCCAAATATTTGGAAGGGGTACGGTTTTGTCACAAGACATTAGGTGTTTTAACCGAACCTTCTTAAACACCACGGTATTTATATTGAAAATTTGGAATTTTACAAAACCGAAGCAGGAAATTCAGGGTTTTTATCGAAAAAATATATTAGGAAAAATTAAGGAAATATTCCATAATGACAAAGGAGTGATGAAAATTGGCCAATTTAGAAAAGGAAGGTGTAGGAACATCTCCCCAATCTAAAGGTTTAATGCGTTTTTTGAATACGGTTGAGCAAGTAGGTAACCGACTGCCTGATCCGTTTATGCTATTTGTACTTTTAGCTGTATTCGCTATCCTCGTATCATGGCTAGTCAGTAGTTTTGGTGTAACCGTCGTACATCCGGGCACGGGAGAGAAATTAGCTATTAAAAGCCTTGTTTCTGAAGAAGGCTTACAATATATTCTGACCTCAATGCTCACCAATTTCACAGAGTTCAAGCCATTGGGTGTTGTTTTAGCAATGATGCTCGGTATTGGTTTAGCGGAAAAGGTCGGATTACTTGAGACTGCCATTAAAAAGTCCATTTTGAATGCGCCAAAGTCTCTTGTCACATATGCGGTCATTTTCATCGGAATCTTAGGAAACTTAGCTTCTGACGCTGCATTTGTTATTATTCCACCTTTAGCTGCGATGATATTTGCGACGGTAGGACGACACCCACTCGCAGGACTTGCGGCTGGATTTTCCGCAGTAGGGGCTGGATTTTCAGCAAACTTTATCATAGCCGGAACGGATGCCTTACTGTCGGGGATTTCAACAGAAGCAGCTAAAAGTGTTGATTCAAGTGTAATTGTTACAGCGGTAGACAATTGGTATTTTATGAGTGTATCCGTCATTATCCTTTCCATCGCTGGAGCTCTAATTACTGAAAAAATTATAGAACCAAGACTCGGAGTATATCAGGGTAAAATTGAAAAGAAATTAGATGAAGTGAGTCCATTAGAAGGGAAAGCGCTTCGAAACGCTGGTATTTCTGCCCTTGTTTTCATTGCTATCCTCGTTACAGTATTATTCATTCCAGATTCTCCGCTGCGAAATGAAGATGGTGGAATTATACCTTCGCCGTTTCTACAAGGAATTGTCCCAATTATTTTATTCCTCTTCATTACGGTTGGTGTAACGTATGGTATTACGGTAAAGAAAATAACAAAATCCGGTGATGTAGCAAAATTCATGGGTGAAGCAATGAAGGATATGTCAGGATTTATCGTGTTGATTTTTGCTGCTGCCCAATTTATCGCTTATTTCAACTGGAGCAACATGGGAACCTGGATTGCCGTGAACGGTGCAGAATTGTTAACATCGATTAATCTGACAGGTATTCCAGTGATTATCGGATTCACTTTGCTGACAGCTGGACTTGCTCTCGTCATTTTTAGTGGATCAGCGCTATGGGCATTGGAAGCACCTATCTTCATTCCAATGTTCATGATACTTAACTATGATCCAGCCTTTATACAAGCAGCATATCGTATAGCGGATTCATCAGTGAATATTATCACACCGCTTAATCCGTATATCATCATTGTTCTGGCATTCATGAAAGATTATGATAAAAAAGCTGGTTTAGGTTCACTGATTTCTTTAATGCTGCCTTATAGCATCATATTCCTTGTCGTATGGACGATCCTGTTGATTGTTTTCGCTTTACTAGGGATTCCACTTGGACCAGGAGTTGGAATGTATTTGAATTAAAGAAAACTTGGCTAGCACCAAGCCTTAGCGCAGGTGATCGCCGTAGTTACACTTATACTATAGAAAGTATTTTTATACTTTCTTAACGTGTAAATAGAATAAACTCAACAAACCCGCCTTTATTTGAGCGGGTTTGTTTGTCTTTTAACGAATTAAAAACACACTCACTTGGGTTTGGCTACTTGTTTTATACAGACAAAACACCAGTTACTGTGAATGGTGTTTTGCGTTTCTCAATCTAGACTTTTTCATAAAAAGGACTACATATTGAATTTTTTCAATCGGTATTGTAAGCTCTGTCTGCTGATGCCAAGAATTTTTGCGGCTTGTGAAATATTGTTATTCTTTTCTGCAAGAACTTGTTGGACATAATACTTTTCTACCTCTGCAACTTTGTCACGTAATGTTTTCGGGGTGCGATTGCCTTCAGCGGTATGACTTATACCCTCATAAGATGCCGGATGTCCATTCTTCTGGTATCGTTTACGGAACCTTACTGGAAGATTTTCGACCGTGATTGTTTCTTCATCCATGATTAAGTTCATCGTACCCTCAATCATATGCTCTAATTCTCTTACATTTCCTGGCCAATCATGTTGATACAGAAACTGTTCTGCGTCATCGCTTATTGACTTTACACTCATGTGAAACAAAGTGTTGTATTTTTTTATAAAGCTTTGGGTCAAACTCCTGAGGTCTTCTTTTCTCTCACGAAGAGGTGGAATGAACAATGTAACTACGCTAAGGCGGTAGAACAAATCCTTTCTCAGCCGGTTGTTCGCCACCGCATCGATCGGATCTTCATTAATGGTTGCGATAATACGGACATCCACCTTTTTATCCTTCGTATCCCCAACTTTTCTTATCGTTTTATCCTGGATCACTCTTAAAAGTTTTGCCTGTAAGGAAGGATTCAAAGAATTGATTTCATCCAACAACAATGTCCCGCAATCAGCTTGTTCGAAAAGGCCTGGCCTGTCTACAGCACCTGTAAATGCCCCTTTTTTAGTCCCAAATAAGAGACTTTCCATTAAACTGTCTGGGATCGCAGCGCAGTTTTGAGAGATGAAAGGAGCGGATGACCGGCTGCTTCCATTATGGATGCTCTGAGCAAATAACTCTTTACCTGTTCCGGTCTCGCCAACAATGAGTACGGAGGATATAGTGCGTGTAGCTCTTTTGGCTTCTTCGATGACCGTGTGGATCAACTCACTCTCCCCGATGATTTTGTCAAACGTAAATGGGGTATCTTGTTTTCTCAGCACGTTTTCCTTGATGATCTGTTCAAGTTGTGTCACATCTTTGGCGATCTCAATAGCACCTGTAATCCTCCCGTCTTCTATGATTGGAAAGGAGTCGTTGATCGTAGTGATTTCTTTACCGTTATTATTGAAATACGTTTGTTTAACGTGTTCTGTAGTTTTACTCGTTTTCAAAGCTTCAACAAGTGTGCTGTTCTGATTATCAGTGAACATGAAGACGTCCAATAAGTTTTTATCAAGTACATCTTCACTCGCCATTGATTCGATTTCCATCATCTTTTGGTTATAGATGATCGTTTTTCCCTTGTCATTTATCACATGAATACCGACATCTATTTCATCAAGCAGTCTTTTATATAAATCATTTATACGGATTAATGTCTGTACATCGTGTTTCCCATTTGGTTCCATTCGGAAATCCCCCTTTTTTCTATCTTAATAGATTCATAGTCGAACTGCAAAATTAATTGGCGGTTACTTAGGCATGTTCGTGGTAGTGCAAAATTAATTTGCTTTTCAACACCAATATTTTTAAAAATGATGCTTATTTCTTCGTGTTTTAAAAATTCTTTGCGAGGAAAAGATGATTTCTAGTTACGATCCAGCTAACGGATCACTGCAGGCCTCGGCAGCGATGACAGCCTCCTCGGAGTCCTTCGACAGAAATTTGTACCAAAACAGTACACTCAGGCTATTTCATTTTTGGCATAGAACTTGCATTTAAGAATAGTATGAAAAAACTTTTTGAAGGGATAACGACGTTAACACCGTATTAGCATGAACCATTTACAGATTTCTCTCTAAATTTGTAGAGGTTTTGCAAGAATCTGGAGTTCCAGGAAGCGGGGCAGAGGTCGAGGATTACCTATCGATCATCCCAAAACATCCTTGAGCACATTTACCGGATCCAGGGATGTCGGCACCCGCTTGTAGGAACGTTCCGCTATGGTTCAAAAAGAACAGTTTGGCAGATTCAATCTGAAATGTATTAATTTTTTAGGAGGAATAAAAAATGACGACTGTATTAACATCAAAGGACATCATCGAACAGACTTTTGAACATGGTGCAAATAATTACCACCCGCTTCCAATCGTTATTTCAAAAGCGGAGGGTGTGTGGGTTGAGGATCCGGAAGGTAACAAATATATGGACATGTTGAGTGCATATTCAGCTGTCAACCAGGGCCACAGACACCCGAAGATCATTGAGGCTTTGAAACAGCAAGCTGACCGCGTTACATTAACATCCCGTGCGTTCCATAATGATAAGCTGGGTCCGTTTTATAAAAAGGTATCTGAGTTGACTGGGAAAGATATGATCCTTCCAATGAATACAGGTGCCGAAGCGGTTGAAACGGCTGTAAAAACCGCACGACGCTGGGCTTATGACAAAAAGGGTGTTCCTGAAAATCACGCTGAAATCATCAGCTGTGAAGGGAACTTCCACGGAAGGACGATGACAGCCGTTTCTTTGTCATCAGATCCCGAAAACAAACGCGGATTTGGTCCGATGTTACCGGGAATCAAGGTTGTTCCGTACGGAGATGTTGAAGCATTGAAACAAGCGATCACCCCTAATACGGCTGCTTTCCTATTGGAACCGATCCAGGGAGAGGCTGGAATCAATATTCCGCCAGAAGGTTTCTTGAAGGAAGCTTATGAAGTTTGCCAACAGCAAAACGTCCTGTTTATCGCCGACGAAATACAATCGGGACTTGGGCGATCCGGTAAAATGTTTGTATGTGATTGGGAGGATGTAAAGCCTGACATGTTTATTCTCGGGAAAGCCCTTGGGGGTGGTGTAATGCCGATCTCTTGCGTTGCAGCTGACCATGATGTTCTCGGTGTATTCAATCCGGGATCCCATGGTTCGACGTTTGGTGGAAATCCACTTGCCAGTGCTGTAGCAATTGCGTCGCTCGAGGTGATAGAGGAAGAGAAACTGGCTGAACGTTCACTTGAACTCGGTCGATATTTTCAAGAAAAACTGAGAGAAATTGATAATCCGGTGATTAAAGAAGTACGTGGTAAAGGCCTGTTTGTCGGAGTCGAATTACACGAACCCGCTCGCCCTTACTGTGAAAAATTAAAAGGAGAAGGACTCCTTTGTAAAGAAACGCATGAAAATGTGATTCGCTTTGCACCTCCGCTTGTCATTGAAAAGGATGATCTAGAGTGGGCGATAGAAAAAATTCAACACGTCTTATCCAAATCAAATGAGGTGTGACCTATGCGAACAACACTAGTACTTGATCGTAAACAAGGGCAAAACCGCCAAGAAAAAGAATCTCTTAATCTATTTCTATCAACTCAAAAAGTAATCAAAGAAGCATTGGGCAACTTGGGTTATTCTGAAGAATGCTATGAACTATTAAAAGAACCGCTTAGAATGTTGACCGTGCGCATCCCGGTCCGGATGGATGACGGTTCAACAAAAATTTTCACTGGTTACCGTTCTCAACATAATGATGCTGTCGGTCCTACAAAAGGCGGTGTCAGGTTTCACCCAGAAGTCAATGAAGAAGAAGTCAAGGCTTTATCGATGTGGATGAGTCTAAAATGCGGGATTGTTGACTTGCCATACGGCGGAGGAAAGGGAGGGATCATTTGTGATCCAAGAGAAATGTCTTTCCGTGAACTAGAAGGTTTAAGCCGCGGATACGTACGTGCAATCAGCCAAGTGGTCGGACCGACAAAAGACATTCCAGCTCCAGATGTGTTTACAAACTCACAAATAATGGCTTGGATGATGGACGAATACAGTCGGATCCGGGAGTTCGATTCTCCAGGCTTCATTACCGGAAAGCCGGTCGTCCTTGGTGGTTCACACGGTCGTGAAACGGCAACAGCAAGAGGTGTCACAATTTGTGTGGAAGAATCGGCCAAACAAAAAGGAATTGAATTACAAGGTGCCCGTGTCATTGTTCAGGGATTCGGGAATGCAGGCAGTTTCTTGGCCAAATTCATGCATAATGCGGGTGCAAAAGTGGTAGGGGTTTCTGATGCATACGGTGCACTTTATGATCCCGTCGGTCTTGACATCGATTATTTACTGGATCGTCGTGATAGTTTCGGGACTGTAACCAAATTGTTCAAATCAACGATCACAAATAATGAACTGCTTGAAAAGGATTGCGATATCCTTGTTCCTGCTGCCATTTCCAATCAAATTACAATTGAAAATGCCTCGAATATCAAAGCATCAATTGTCGTTGAAGCTGCCAATGGTCCGACTACGCTTGAAGCGACCAAAATTTTGACTAAACGCGGAATTCTTCTTGTTCCAGATGTTCTTGCAAGCTCAGGAGGCGTTACAGTATCCTATTTTGAATGGGTACAAAATAATCAAGGCTACTATTGGACCGAGGAGGAAGTTTCAACAAAGCTGCGTCAAGTTATCGTGGATGCTTTTAGGAAAGTATATTCGGCAGCCCAAAAACATCAGGTTGATATGCGCCTTGCCGCCTATATAATCGGCATTCGAAAAATGGCGGAAGCTTCAAGATTCAGAGGCTGGGTATAACACGAACTACTAGAATTACACAGGAGTATCCTCAATAAGAAAAGCGCAAGCGCCCTGCTTAGCCACGAAGGTCACTGGAAGACCGACGAGGAGGCTGTTGCCGCCGCAGGAGGCCTGAAGTGATCCAAGTGGTTGGGCGCTGAAGCTGGACATTACATCCATGCCGCAAACTTTTATACTTTCTTTACTCATTAAAATAATTTTTCATAAGGAAAGGTGAAATCGTGAAGGAAATCTTTCAAACCGTTTTTAGTCCATGTAATGGTATCGTAGAAAAGGTTTTTGTGAACGAAAGTTCTTATGTATACGAATGGGAAACGCTGTTCTTGATCAGAACCAGTGAAGAAACAGAAGAGATATCGATCGGTGTTAGTGGTTCTATCATCTCAGTGGAAATTGCGGAAGGTCAGGAAGTGTATCCTGAGACGGTATTATTGACAGTGCGAGATGATTTGAGGATTACCGGAAGCGATTGAACTATTTGGCTGGGGGAGTTCCTGTTGATTGCTTTCGCATTACTAGGGATTCCACTTGGACCAGGGGTTGGAATGTATTTGAATTAAAAAGGAAGAACTCAACAAACCCGCCTTTATGGAGTGGGTTTGTTTGTCTTTTAGCAAATTTAAAACACTGTTTAACAACGAAATTATTCGCTTTAGCAAATAAGCATGAAATTCATATTATAGAAAGAACATAATAGACTGAATCCTAGGGAGGTCACCTTTTGAAGGAGTATTTTTATAAACTATGTGTCCAACACATCGAAAATACGGTTGTAATTACAACTCAAGACAATAGAGTCTATAAAGGTGTTATTAAAAATGTCGATGCTGAGAATGTTTATTTACAACCTTTACAAGAAAGAGAGGAACGTTTCTTTCCGGTTTTGGGTGCTGGACTATTAGGTTTAGGTCTGGGTACGATAGCTGGCATAACGCTGTTTCGTCCATATCCATATTACCCATATGGATACGGATATGGGTGGTAACCACGCTATTCGAGTATGACTCAAAAGCACGGAGTCAAGCCCCTATGAGTCACTCCGTTAAAAAACTAAATGTTTTTGTCTTTTCTAATTAACGTTAGATGGAAACCATGAGGTGCAATTTTATAGTGGATGATTAAACCCATTGACATAATGTATGACATCGATCATAATAAAATTTAATTTTATATGATCGGTGTTGACAGGGACGAGTAAATAGCTGCTTTTGGGATGAAAGAGAGTGGAATTCATCGGCTGGAAGATTCCATCGTTTACAAGCTATTGAACCTATCCCTTGAACTGTTTGGCGAATAACCGGACCGTTTTTCCTCGTTACGGGAATTAGAGTGGGCATCTAGGGATGATGATGCCAAGCAAGGTGGTACCGCGGATCACAAGTTCTCTCCGTCCTTTTGCAAGTTGATTGCAGAAGATGGAGAGAGCTTTTTTATATGTATTTACAATTTTGTTAAAGCAATAGAGTGGTTGAATGAAGAAAGGGTGATTAAAAGGTGGTAAAAAAGCGAGTGGTCGTCAAAATTGGGAGCAGTTCCTTAACCAATACAATTGGTGGGCTCAGTGATAAAAAACTGACTGAGCATACGGAAGCATTAGCACAACTAATCAAACGAGGACATGAAGTCCTATTGGTTTCCTCTGGGGCAGTATCGGCTGGTTTTCGTGAACTCGGTTATCCAGCACGCCCCGTTACCACCTCAGGAAAACAAGCAGCTGCTGCTGTGGGGCAGGGACGACTCGTCCAGTCTTATATTGAAACTTTCAATCAATATGGGATTGTCACCGCTCAATTGCTGTTAACGAAAAATGACTTTACGAATAAAGAACAATATAGCAATGCTTATGCCGTCCTATCCGAATTGATAAAACGATCTGTTCTGCCGATTATCAATGAAAACGATTCGGTTGCGATTGATGAACTGACGTTCGGTGATAATGACATGCTCTCCGCACTGGTCAGCGGCCTAGTCCACGCAGACTTTTTAATTTTATTGACGGATATCAACGGATTGTACCAGGAAGATCCAAGGGTTAATCCACTGGCAGAACGCTATGATTTCCTTCCTGAAATTACTGAAGAACTCTTACAGCAAACAAAAAGTACCTCTGGTTCAAAATTTGGTACAGGAGGGATGAAGTCCAAATTAATAGCAGCCCAAATGGCATTATCACTTGGTGTTAATGCTTTTGTCGGAACCGGTTCAGGGCCAGATAAATTGGTTGATATTTTGGATGGCAAAGGGGATGGAACGTATATTGGGAATTCGTCCACTCACATAGTAAAGAAAACGAAACAATGGCTCGCGCTTCATTCCCAAGTTTCAGGGAAGGTTCAAATAGATGAAGGTGCTGTCTCCGCAATTCTAACGAATGGAAAGAGTCTTTTACCTGCCGGAATTAAACAAATCAGCGGGTCATTTGAAGTGGGAGATGTCGTTGAAATCACCAATCCAAAAGGTAGTGTAATAGGGAAAGGCCAAATCAATTACTCCTCATCAGAATTAGAAATTATGAAAGGAATGGCAAGTGGAGAAGCGATGATAACAACCGGAGGAAAACGGCCAGAGGCCATTCATCGTGATCACTTCGTACTAACCATGAAGGAGCTGTTCGTATGAGTGAACGCATTTTATTTTAAAGATGAAACTCGATTAACTCGATCTGTAATTTTATAATTGAAATAGTACGATATACTTTTTTTTATACGTTGAAAAGCTAGAGGGTGAAAATGATCATATGATTCAAAGAAAAAAGTCAAAAGAAGAAAGAAAAAGAGATAGAGAAATTGTGGAGTTATATCATCAAAAAATAACTGAAGATGCATTAGATCCTTTATTTGAAAACTTTCAGAAGTGGAATAACGGAAAATTGCCGTACTATGAGTTAACAGAGCATATTCATGAATTTCATAAGTTAAATCAAAAGATTTGGTCTAAGTTTAATTATGATGGATGGAATAATGAATTTCTCATATTTCAAGCCAAAAAAGATTTAAATCTATTAACTGAAGAGGAAAAAGAAAAATATAAAATTTGGTTAAAGGATTTTGACTAACAAGAGAATCCCTATGATTAAAGAATGTACTATAAATTAAAATGATGTAAGGGGCCGACGAACTTTTGCCTTTTTGACAAGGATTGATTCATGTACTATTTACACATCAAGGGTTTGACCACTTTTGTTATCTGGTCAAACCCGTTTGGGATTGTTTTTATTTGTTACATACACATTAAACCCAAGCTCGAATACACTAGGTAATAATACAAATGAAATTTAAACTCGAATGAGGTATAGTATGATACAACTATCGGGGATTCCTTTTCAACAAAATGGCGAGTGGCCGTCTGGTAGTATTGAAAGTATGATTATTGATCGAATGCAAGGCAATCCGGTCATATATTCGTATCAATCCATCAATGAATTATTGTTTGAGGTCAAGTTACGAAAAAACATCATATTAAGTGCAAGAGCTATGTATCAAGGTAATGCCAAGTTTGAAGTGTTTGAGCAATCACGCTGCAATCACGAATACTGGCATTTGACGGATGCCGGAGGATTCCAACTGCGTCGTGACGTTAAACCATCTGATGCGATTCAAGACATTTACAGGAATAGTTCACAATATGCGTTTGAGTGTGCAACGGCAAAGATGATTATTTATTACCATGCAGTCCTAAACAGTATAGGTGACTATTTTTTTAATCAATTATTCCGAAACATCTATTTATATAGCTGGAATTTCGATCCTGATCTCGGAATACACACCATTTATACAGAACACTTTTTACCTGGAGATGTTGTCTATTTTACTAATCCAGACTTTAATCCGCAAACTTCTTGGTGGAGAGGTGAAAATGCGGTTTTTCTCGGAGATGGTACGTATTTTGGACATGGACTAGGAATAAGAACTGCGGAACAAATGATCCAGGCTCTGAATAAACAAAGAAAACAAGGGAGTACTCAATCAGCCTATTTGACAGATTTAGTCGTAAGACCGTCATTTAAACATTTGGCTAAATTTTCAAGGCTGTTACGAGGTTATAGAGCTTATAAACTTCAACATATCGCAATCCACCATAACGAAAGTTCGATTTCATGTGATCGATATTTGTTCTATTTAAATAAGATATACCATCGGTGATCTATACAAAGGGGCTGATCCATAAGTCGGTAAAAACCGGCTTTAAGGGTCAGCCCTTCTTTAGTGTGAAAAGAACATTGTTATTCCTTAATAAGAGAGGTGGCGAACAAATGTATATGAAGTTGTCGATAAACTAATAAATATAGAAATCTTGTCCAAACTAATCTATAAAAGCTGGTCTTTTGTTACTGGTCAATTCCAATAAAAGAAGGTGCATTAATGAAATCCCGTGTCATTTCCATTATTATTCCCTCTTTTAATGAAGCAAATAATATCGAACTTATTTATAAAGCGTTGGACAAAGAATTTGCAGACATTAATTATGATTATGAAATTCTTTTTATTAATGATGGAAGTACGGATGATACGTTACTCCGTATTAAAAAGCTGGTGTTATCCAATCCAAAAGTAAAGTATATTTCTTTCACAAGAAATTTTGGAAAAGAAGTGGCACTTTTAGCAGGTTTTCAACATGTTAAAGGTGAAGCTGTGATTGTCATGGACGCTGATTTACAGCATCCTTGTACTTTAATAAAACCGTTTATCAAAGGATACGAAGAAGGGTATCACCAAGTCATTGCCCAGCGAAATCGAAAAGGGGATAATCGACTTCGTTCATTTCTTTCATCTCTGTACTACTGTTTCATCAATAAAGTTGTTGATGTGGATTTAAGAGATGGTGTTGGTGATTTTAGACTTTTAAATCGTAAAGCTGTTGATGCGCTTTTATTGTTAAATGAAGGCAATCGTTTTTCAAAAGGACTCTTTTCATGGATCGGTTTAAATCAAAAAATCATTTATTATGATAATGTCGCTCGGCAAAATGGAAAGACCAAATGGTCGTTTTCTAAATTATTGAATTATGGAATAGATGGTGTCATTTCTTTTAATAATAGACCCCTCAGAATATGCTTTTACACGGGGGCTCTTATTTTATTACTCTCTATCGTTTATATTTTCATCAACTTGGTTCTAATAATAAGAAACGGTATTGTTGAACCCGGTTACTTTACAACGATTTCTGCGGTTCTTTTCCTTGGTGGCGTTCAGCTACTCAGCTTAGGTGTCATTGGTGAATATATCGGGAGGATTTATTATGAAACCAAACGACGTCCTCATTATCTTATTCAGGAAACAAATATAAAAAGTGGAGAAAGTTATGAAGGTAATCAGTCAAGAATTTATAAGATTTATCGTAGTGGGGATCATTAATACGATTAATTATTACATTACCTATTTACTTTTACATGAAATTTTAGAGATCAATTATATGGTAGCTCATATCATCGGTTTTTTAATCAGCTTAATCATTTCCTTTTTCTTAAATTCTTATTTTACGTTTAAAGTGAGACCGACGTTATCAAAATTTTTACAATTTCCGTTAACACAGCTCTTTAATATAGCAGTATCATCCTTTTTTGTTTATTTGTTTGTTGAGCATTTCCGAATTGATAGTACAATTGCTCCAATCTTGTCCATTTTCATTACAGTTCCTCTTACTTTTATTATAACGGGGAAAATCTTAAAAAAATAACGGGGATTTTATATGCGAAAAAAGCATAACCTTTCCATTCTTTTATTCTGTAGCGTTGTTCTTGCTGTTCTTGCCCATCTATTCTTTTTGAAAGAGTGGACACAGGACCATTACATGGTTGGACCAAATGATGGGTTACAACAGATGGTTACATTTAAAAAACTCCTTTACGAGCAATATACAAAAGGTAACCTTTTTTACTCTTACCAATTTGGGTTGGGGGGAGGAACATATAGTCAATTAGCTTTTTACTTTTCTACTTCTTTTATTTTCATTTTAACTTCAGCTGTTGTCTTTTTATTTCAATCTGTTCATTTACTTGGTGCTGCAGATATTATTTTTTGGGCAAAGGCTGCAGTTTTCATAAGTATCGGCCGGTTAACACTCATTATTTTTATGACAACAATTGTTTTTCGATATATGAAGAGTAACTGGTTAGCTGCGTTTACAGGGGCTAGCGTGTACGGATTATCGGTTATGTATTTCCGTCATGTCACGTATTGGGAGTTTTTTGCGGATGCGATGCTCTGGATACCGTTGCTTGTTTTTGGCGTAGAAAAAATCATCCGTGAAGCACGATTCGGATGGTTGATTGTCGCTGTGGCGATGACTCTATTTGATAACTTTTATTTTGCTTATATCAATCTGATTTTCATTGTAATTTATATTGTTTTCCGATTGCTCATTCAATTGGAAGAGAACGAAACAAGCAGGTGGAGACAATTTAAATTATATGTTACCAGTGGACTAATCGGTTTTGGGATTAGCGCAGTTTCATTTATTCCCGCTGTTTATGGTTTTTTGAATAATCATCGGCCACCATATAATAAACCAATTCCAATTTTTCATTCGGATAATATTTTATTTACAAGTCCTTATATTATAGTACCTACCCTTTTTTTACTTTTTTTGTTTACATTTTCATTTTATAAACTCCCAACTTTTAAATTGTTTACTTCGATGAGCATCTTTTTTATTCTTCTTCATTTCAGTCCGATGGTGGCAAGCGCGTTTAATGGATTTTCTGCGCCTCAATACCGCTGGGAATACCTATTATCATTTACGATAGGCGGTGCTGTAGCCACAGGTTTAACTCATTTAAACCGTATATACAAAAAGGAAATCGTGGTATCCAGCCTTTGGGTAATCACGACCTATCTTGCCTTTTGCTTATTGGATCAGACATTGAGCATCACTTCTTTGCCAAGTATCTTAATATTCATCTTGGTATTTGCAACACTTACTTTATTCTTCTGTTTCATTTGGAAACAAAACAAGACTTGGCATGTTGTATTACATGGAGGAGTTTTACTGACATTCATCCTTTTTGCGAATGTTTTCCAATATGCTATTTCTGGAGTAGGCGAAGTTAATCAAGTGTCAAAAGGTTATTTAGTCAGTGATAAATACAATGGAAAAGAACAACGTCAATTACTGAAGCAAATTAAAAATCGAGAATCTAATCCATTTTATCGGATTGATTGGAAGGTTGGTAGGCTGAATAATACGCCCATCGTTCAAGACTTTAACGGTATGAGTGCTTATTCAAGTATTCTGAACCAAAATCTGCTCTTTTTCTACTTACATGATTTGAACATTGATATGGGAAGAGAAAGTGTAAGCCGGTATGCTACTCTTGGCAAGCGTGCCAACTTATATAGCCTGTTCCAAGGAAAATATATGATGACAGAAAAAAAACATACAGCTAATATTCCGTATGGCTTCAAAAAGATCCTAGAATCAAAAAACTATGTCGTATATCAAAATTCAAATTTACTCCCATTCGTTCGTATGACCGATCACGTTTTTACAGAAAAGGAGATGGAAAACTCCTCAATTCTAGAAAAAGAACATGCCATGTTAAAAGGAGTTATCGTACCAAACACACACACTTCTAACGGTGAAATACCTAATGTGCCAAATATATTAAATGAGACTACCATTGAAACGGCGGGTGCCTCATTTAAAAACAATAAGCTAACTGTCACAAAAAGCAAGGGAGGGATCAATCTAGTCATTAATGAACCCAAGTTGGATACGAAAGATTATTACGTCAGTTTTCACCTTGAAAATTTAGCAATAGATCAAGGGTTTACGTTAAGGGTAAATGACTATAGAACATCTCGAAAGTCCAATCAATCCATCTACAAAACCTATGTTGACGATCTGACAATTCGTGTTCCAAAAGCGGATAAAATCAAAATCCGCCTCCCAAAAGGAAAATACATTCTGAAAGATCTGGCATTGTATGAAGAGAATTATCGCACGTTAAAAATGGTGAAAAAAAACGCTACTCAAACAGCTCGTATAAACTGGATTCATAATAAACTTACGATTACCTATAACAATCAGAGCAAAAATCGTTATATGATGTTGCCGATCCCTTTTGAAAAAGGTTGGGAGGTTACAATTAACAACGAAAAGCAATCGATAGAGAAAGTGAATTATGCATTTCTAGGTTTTCCGATAAAAGAGGGCATCAATGAGATTAAATTAGTTTATTATCCACCGTATTTCAGAATTTCCTTAGCTCTGACAATTATAAGTAGCGTACTAGCTCTTGTATTGCTTTGGCGTTACCCTCGTCGTAGTAGAAGAGGTAGATAATTCAAAGATTTAAATTCCAAAATATTGTTGAGTGACCAAGGACCAATCTTCTATAAACAAAGATTGTAAGTTGGGACGGCGCCTAACCGCAAGAGGATGGTAAGAGACTGCTGTTTTGAACCCATTGACTTCATGCCAAGAGCCACGTAACGTTTTTACATCGACTTCATCATTCTGGAAAAATGCTTGTACAGCTACATTTCCTAAGCAGAGTATAAGTTTAGGTTGCTTTACTACTAGTTGTTCGTAAAGGTGTTCTATACAGATTTTGCGTACATGGTCTTTATTATAAGACCGTGTAGGCTTTCGTTTTAATATGTAAGTTACGTATAAATCGTCTGAAGTCAAACCAACCCTAAAGGCAGTATGTTGCATTGTTTGTCTTGTCCCACAAACAAATGGGGTTTTGTCTCGACCTTCTCTTGCACCTGGGTTATCAAGAATAATCATGATAGGGGCATTAGGATTACCTTCACCCCAGACCATCCTGGAACCATGACGATAAAGTCCACACTCTCTACAATCGCTCATGCTTTTAGGAGCTGTTTCTTCTGACCAAATAGAGGGGCAAAATTCCAATTATCTTCATCTCCATTAAAGAATTTTTGAATTTTGATTCATTATTAACGTAGATACAAAACTATGTTCCCTTGGAAAATAAGATACTATTCATATTTGGTATTTATTTCCTAAAATACCAACATGTGTACAAACGCTGACTCCCTTATGGTTTTTATTCTACTTCACAACATTTAGGCTGTAGAACTCGTTTTTTAGAGCACGTTAAGTTATATTTCTGGATTTTTTGAGGCAGATGAGAGTATACCTGAGTCCAACTAAATAATAGGATAATACTGCTCGTATCGTGGATTACAGTAATAAGGTGGTCGGGGTCCTATTTTGGGCATTTTCAACGTATTTGGATTAGAATCATATAACATCTCTACTTTTTCATTAGAATGATTGATCAACAGCAATTTGACTTCTTGATTAAAATAATATTTCATATAGAAACCTCCTTAGGGCCTTTTTCTCCTTTAGTTTATTCAACCGCAACAGCAAGGAGCACGTACCAATCATGGTGTTTCATTGATAATTATGAATTTGCACGATATTAGCCTAATTAACATAAAGTAAACCAAATATTCTCTTTCTAGGAGGTTATCCATGTCGCAGGTAAATCAAAAAAAGCCAGCTGATCAAAATTATCCTATGTATCCCAATGACGGAAAAATAACGCGCTATCAAGAGATTCCAATCACTGTACCTGAACAACGCCAATTCCGTCAGCCTGGTGTAGAAAAATGGATGGTTCCGATGCCGATCATTGAAAACCCGAACTATAGAGGAAGCGGGAAACTAACAGAAAAGGTCGCACTTATCACGGGCGGTGATAGTGGGATTGGTGCAGCAACGGCGATCGCATTTGCTAAAGAAGGTGCGGATGTCGCCATTGCGTATTTAGATGAACATGAAGATGCGAACCGAACCAAGACGAGAATTGAAGAACTTGGACAGCGTTGTTTATTATTGCCAGGTGACTTAAGAGAAAAACAGCAATGTATTGATATCGTGGAACAAACCATCCAAACATTTGAGCAACTCCATATTCTTTGTAACCATGTCGGGATCCAGTTTCAGCAATTAAGCTTGCTTGACATTACTGATGAGCAGTTCGATGATACCTTTAAGGTCAACATCTATTCTCATTTCTACACAACCCGAGCAGCCCTTCCGTACTTAAAAGCAGGCAGTTCCATTATTAATACAGCCTCCGTTGTGACATATGTAGGGAATAAACAATTGATAGATTACACAGCAACTAAAGGGGCTATCGTCGGTTTCACCCGTGCGTTGGCTAACAATGTAGTAGACCAAGGCATCCGAGTAAACGCTGTTGCCCCCGGACGAGTTTGGACGCCTCTGATCCCCGCAAGTTTCTCTGCAGACCAAGTTACACAAGTAGATAATCCAATGGAGCGTCAAGGGCAGCCATTTGAACTTGCACCTACCTATGTTTATCTAGCCTCTGATGACTCACGTTTTGTAACCGGGCAAACACTTCATGTTAATGGCGGGGAATGGACGTCATCCTAGTGCCAAGCAATACTATACAATTTATTATCATTTAAAAAAGTTGATTTCTTGTACACCTGGAGAAATCTCTTTTTTTCGTTAGTTTATTAGGTAAAGATACATAATCGAAAGTATTTTTTGATGTGTGCTAAATTAGTAGTTATCACATGTCTTTACACATGAATTTTCATATGTATAATGAAATCATGTAAACAAACTTGGAAAAGAAAACAATTGAAGTGTTGGTATTATATATTAGAAAATATGGAGGTTAGTTAGTAGTGAAACGAAGTACTTTTTTAGGGGTTTCCTTTATAGTTTTTTTAATCTTACTGGCGTATATTCTGCCTTATACAATTCTTACAGAGGTAAAGATGTGGTATGGAAGTTTTTTATTATGGGGAATCATTGCTCTGCTTGCAATTTTCGCAAATTGGGCTATCACAAAGGGTTGGGAGAAGTAGTATGGACACGATGTTAGTATGGTTAGGACTGGCGGTCTATGTTTTTTTGTCATTAATTATTGCTTATTTATCAAGAAGTGGAAATATGTCTGATATGACGGGCTACTTTTTAGGAAACCGGGGAATGAACGGATTTGTTTCAGCGTTAAGCTACAGCGCGACAACATATAGTGCGTTCATGATGGTTGGACTCGCCGGATTGACATATAAAGGGGGAGTCGGGGCTCTAGGATTTGAGGTAGTTTATTTTATAGGAGTTTCCCTCGTTGCGATTTTTGGCCCGCGTTACTGGTTGGTTGGGAAAAAATACGGGTATGTAACTCCTTCAGAAATGCTCGCTGATCGGTATGGAAACCGAGGGGTAGCTGTTGTCATTTCAAGCGCGAGCTGTCTGTTTCTAATCCCATACAGTGCCGTACAGTTGGTTGGTGTCGGTTACCTTTTACAAGGGATGACCAATCAAGCGATATCTTTTTCGACAGGCGTTATAATTGCGACAGTTCTGGCGATAATATTTTCATTCATAGCAGGGATTCGTTCAGTTATGTGGACGGACTCTTTACAAGCTATTATTATGGTGATTACTTCAACGATTGTCGTGTTATTGATTATTAATGGACTAGGTGGCTTCGGGGAGTTTTTTCATACGTTAGAAACGAATCATTCAAATAAGTTAAGCGTACCTGGAAACGGTTATTTTAACTTTCTAACTTTTTTAGGGCTCACGTTACCCTGGTTCTTCTTTAGTATATCGAATCCACAGGTCAGCCAGCGCATGTTTATGCCTTCTTCATTAAAAAGCTTACGAAGAATGCTGTTAGGATTTCTGATTTTCGGTTTTATTTACACAATCGTCTCAGTACTATGGGGATTTTCCGCATTAATTATGTTTCCCGATCTTCCAACTGCAGACCTTGCGACACCTCGTTTATTGTCGTCGAACCTCGTTCCTCCGGTTCTCGGCGCGATTGTAATGATAGGTATACTAGCAGCTGCAGTTTCCACAATCGATTCGATTATGTTAACGTTGTCTTCACTATTTGCAAGAGATGTGTATGGGAATATGAAACATCGACCAGATGACAAGAAACAACTCTTAATTGGTAAAATTGTTATTCCGGTGATTGCGGTTTTGGCACTTGGCTTTGCGCAATTGAACCTTGATTTGATTGCCGTTCTGTCAGTTGCCTCATCAGCCGGCTTAATCGTAACTGTCCCAGCTATTTTTGGAGCATTTTTTTGGAAAAGAGGTACCTCTACAGGAGTCTTAATAAGTGTAATAACAGCCGGTTTTCTAGTTTTAATATTAGAGTTTACCGGATCAAAGCCGCTCGGATTAGCCTCGGGGATATGGGGGCTGTTTGTTTCAACCGTATTATTTGCAGGAGTAAGTTTATTTACAAAACCAAATCACCAAAAAGCCTTAGAATTTGTAAATGTAATAAAAGACCATCAAAGGTCGAATGATAATGACAGTATAAAATAAGGATTTGATGGAGGTGTGGTTCCAAAACTTGGGGTCACATCTTTTCATTATGATGTTTATTATTTTTAGCTATGATGTAATATATAAAACAAAAAATTATGTATTTCCTCAGGATGTATATTTCTTCATTGTCTTACAAACGATAAAAAGAAGGTGTAAGGGTATACTAGGATCTGTATCCTCCTTGTTAAAATTACTATTGCATTTTTCGAACGAAACTCAAAGCCATCAGTTTACGGATGGCTTTGAGTTTCGTTTGGCTCATTGTTCGGATTAAAAACTAACTGACGGAAACCCGAGCGAGCCTGTACCACCCAGTTCTGTAATGAGAAGACTTATGATAATAATTATTTTTCAACCAAAAGGGGAAATGACATTATGTTTATTAACAAGTTTCAACAATGCTATTTATGCAGTAATTATTTACCCATAAAAGACTTTTATGAAAAAGGCAATATACTACTACACTGCAATTCTTGTCGTAAAGAGAAAAGAATGAATAAGAAAAAGGTTATTCAAACCTTACTTGAAATAGATGCCAAGATACGATAAGAACTATCTTTATTTTTACAAAAAGTCAGGGGTTATGATTCCCTGACTTATAAAAACGATAGGATATTTTTTAAAACTAATAGTTATGACATTGACTAGGTGCCATTTGATTTTCCAGCATCATGTAATGTTGTTCAACCTTCATTACGTAGTAAAAATGTTTTTGATAATAATACATATGTTTTTGGGGGTCAACATACTCGTACCTTTTAGCGAGTAATCCGAATAAACTTGCCTTTGTTAAAAGATCCTTAAGTGTTTGATCCAAATGCATTAAAAATCCTCCCAATTTAAGTGTCAATTTAGGATATGCGGCCATCCGTATTTGGTATAAGTTAACAACCAAATATATGGGAATAGTAATCATCAGAAGTTATGTAAGAAAAAGCCGAAAAAGAAAAAAGTAAAAATTGAACTACTCAACCATTGATGACACACCGATGCAATATGATCGAATGGTCCAATGTCTTGAACTACGTCCTTTCGAATCCTCTAAATGATAATCCACTTTTGGGCGTTTGATACAACGCTCGACCCCAGTACGTAACACATAACGTTTATACCATTCCTTACTATCACGTTTCACACGGGGAAAAGGCGGGGATTTTCCTTCGTCGATGTATAAAAGGTTCTCCCGGATGCCGACTCAGAACACGGATTTGAACGTCCATTTCCCGACTCAATTAATGACTTTTCGAAATAGCATTGTTTAAACGAACTAGAACTTAAAAGAGGTGAATATATGAGTATCTGATTCCCTGAACTATAAAAACCTATAAAACTAATACCTAAAATCTTCTAGTCCGACTATGATCATGCCTTGATAAAATAAAAGTAGTTGTCAATCGGAACATTTGTTCGTATAATTGAACTTAAGGAATAATAGAGAAGGGATGATGGTTAGTGGCTACCAAGGGGAAAATAAGTAAAAGAACGATGGAGATTGATGATATGGTAAAGATGTATGAAGAAGGTCACAGTACTAAAGAAATTAGTCATTTTGCAAATGTGTCAACTGGATATGTAAATCAAGTTTTAGCAGCAAACAATGTGAAACGAAGACCACGAGGACATTGGAAGCGTAAATACCATTTGAATGAAGACTATTTTAAAACCTGGTCAAAAAATATGGCTTATATTTTGGGCTTTTTTACAGCAGATGGATTTATCGCAAGCAACATGCAAACGGTATCATTCGCTCAAAAAGAAAGGTATATCTTAGAAAAAATAAGAGATGAGTTGGAGTCCAATCATCCCTTTATAAGAAATGAACAAACAGGAGTTTATATGTTGAATCTTCATAGTAAAATCATAAAAGACGATTTAATGGGAATTCATGGGATAGGGCTTAAGAAATCGAACAACGTTTTGTTTCCGCATGTTCCTGAACAATTCATGAGTCATTTTGTACGTGGCTATTTTGATGGAGATGGAAACATTAATTATAAAGGATATACTATACTATCGTAAGCGGTTCCTTAGAATTTATTGTTTCCTTACAAGAAGAAAAAACTAATGTACAATGAACCAATTCCATATACTAAAAAAAATCTCTTAAGGCTTGATAGTAAAGGAATTTGAATTTATGTATAAACTTTTGGTTCATTTTTATCATGAATCAAAAGTTTATACATAAGCAATAATTGAAACCAAAGTTTATACATAACCTACAGTGAATTACATTTTCTGTTTAATATTATGTAAAAAACTACTGTTTTAAAATACAACGAATCTTTAAGGTCAAATTAAGTAATCGTCATATACATATATGCCCTTTTTCTTTAAGCAATTTTGTAGCTTCAGTAAGATATACAGTGTTCCATACGCTAATGGCGTTAATTATAATGTTTAAAAGCACTGGCTGTCGTTGAAGCTGTTCTTGCAATCCTCTTTTCCAAAAAGAATAAGCTCTGGCAAACCCGTTCATCGCTTCACCCTTTATTTAACCCTCGTTGAATGGTCTTGGTTAGATATATAATCGCAAATAGTCTTTTCGATTCCTCCCATTTCACGTAAAGCAGTAACTAAATTTATTTTGCCTTGTATAGGATCCTAATTTCCCCATGATAAGCGAACCGGACACTTTTATTGACACTATCCAGTAACATGCTATAATTCATTTAGTATCAAATAAATCGTAACGATTACGATTTATTTATATGAAGAAAAATAAAAGTATAAGTGTAAAGGGGAGGTCTGATGAGAGAGGAAATAGATTTTATAAAATTTAATCCAACACAAAATATGACAATTCTTGTTAAAACTAAGGATCCAGTTGAGGAGTATAAGCACGTTGCTTCAAAAATTATGTCATATGAAAGCGTGCATGCTGAACAAGTAGGCTTTATAGAAGAACCGATTAATAATAAAGCTGCTGCACATCTACAGATGGCTGGAGGTGAGTTTTGTGGAAATGCTTGTATGGCATTGGCAGCTTTTATTGCTTCTGAAAAAGGACTAAAGCAAAATGAAATAACGGAAGTCTTAATGGAAGTTTCAGGTACAGATCAATTAATAATAGGTCAAGTAAAAAGAAATATAGATGAATATTACTGCCAAGTAACGATGCCTACTCCTAAAAAGATAGAACACAGAGCAATAAAGTATGATGGCAGTAATTTAAATATAATCATAGTGAGATACCAGGAGTTTATACATATTGTCATAGAAGTGGAGGAATTTGATAAGTCAATAAGAGAAAAAGCAGAATCATTAGCAAAGTTGCTTGGAGTAACTATAGGTGCTAACTTGATCGGCATTTTATTGTATAAAACGAAATCTGACGAATTGGCTCCCCTCATTTATGTCCCACATCTAGATAGTTTGATATGGGAAAGGGGATGTGGTTCAGGAACAGCCTCCTTAGGAGCGTATCTTGCATGGAAGAATAAAGGAGAGATTGTTGCGAAAATAAGGCAGCCTGGTGGGACTATTACTGTAATTGCTAGCTGTTATGATGAAGCGTTGGAAAGTCTTAAGATTGAAGGGTCTGTTGGAATAGTGGCACAAGGTAAAGCTTTTATAGATGTTTAACTATTACATATTATTGGAGTGGAATAAATGTGAATGTGTTAAAAACCAATACTTTTCAAGAAGATTTAAATCAATTTTTAGTGAGGTTTATAGATTTAGCAGCAAAATATGACCATACAACCAATCACTGTTCGGAGTTTGAGGTATTAATAGATGACTATTCAAAATTCATAATAAACGAGAGGAATAATGAAGCTTGGGAACAACTAGAACTACAAGAATCTAGTGACTTTAATCAACGAGTCGAGGATTTAAGAAAGAAATCAGCACTTTGTGTGGCTATTATGGAGAAATATCGTGCATTGAAGCTGCTAAACGGAACTACTGAGAGAACTGATTATTTTAAGAATATAGAATCATGTATTGAAAAGGAATTTGGCCAGTTTCAAATTACTTTAGAGTCAAAGGTATTATTAGTGGGGTCAGGTTCATTTCCGATGACACCTTTATTAATTGCTAAGCGAACGGGAGCAGAGGTTTTTGGGATAGATATTGATGATGAGGCTATTAGACTTGGACGAAACGTTGTAGAAAAATTGGGTGGGGATTTAAATATCCGATTAGAAAAAAAAGCAGTGGAAAATATGAAGTATGCGAACGAATTAACCCATATTATTTTTAGTTCAACTGTTGAAACTAAATATGACATACTGGATCAATTATATCCTTTAACAAATGAAAATGTAGTTGTGGCTATGAGATATGGTAATCAGCTGAAATCCATATTTAATTATCCTATGAGAGAGGTGGATGGGGAAAAGTGGAGGATGGTTGAAAATATAATACGGCCAGATGATGTGTTTGATATTGCATTGTATAAAAAAGCATAGCTTACTTGCTAGTGAGAAAGGAAGGGTTTTATGAGCGATTTTAAACGAGCCTTAATTTTAGGTACCGGTCCTACATCAATCCAGCTAGCTGTCAATATCAAAAAGCATTTTAATTGCTATGTGGGTATTGGTGGCAGAGAGTCTGTGCGTTCGGAAACGTTTTTTGAGGGGCTTAATCAATATAATCATCTAATACGTGTAAGCGTTCAAAATGAAAAGCATCGAAGTATGGAAGGTAAATGCTTCGTTGATCAAGCTTTTAATGGGTATGAAACAATTGAGGGTGAATGGGACACCATCATATTTTCTGTCACAACGGATGCCTATATTGAGGTAATAAAACAGCTCAGTGATAGGCTTTTAAAACAAGTAAAGTGTATTGTTTTAATTTCTCCGACTTTTGGTTCAAACAGCTTAATAAGTAATTTTATGAACAATCTTAATTTAAATGCGGAAATTATTAGTTTTTCTACCTATCATGGAGATACACGATGGATGCAAGATAGGCCATCTAATCATGTTTTAACAACAGCAGTCAAGAAAAAAATTTATATAGGATCGACACACTTTCCATCTATAAATGTTGACAAACTATGTAAGGTATATGAACAACTAGGAATCGATCTAGAAATTATGACATCTCCAATTGAGGCGGAAACCAGAAATATTTCTTTATATGTCCATCCACCGTTGTTTATGAATCATTTTTCACTAAGTACAATATTTGGAGATAAAGAAACAAAGAATTATGTTTATAAGATTTATCCTGAGGGGCCAATTACGCAATATTTAATTCGTGATATGTTATCCCAATGGAAAGAAATTATGAATATTTTAGAAAAAATGAATATAAAAAGTATAAACTTACTTCAATTTATGACAGATGATACTTACCCAGTTAGATTAGAAAGTTTATCGCGTCATGATATAGAAAATTTCAATTATTTAGAGACTATTCATCAAGAATATTTACTATATATACGTTATACCTCTTTGTTAATTGACCCTTTTTCAGAACCAGACGAGAATGGAAGATATTTTGATTTTTCTGCTGTTTCGATTAGAAAAATGTTTGTCGACAAAGAAGGGTATCTTGATATCCCAAGAATGCCTAAGGAAGACTATTATCGCATCAAAATTATACAAGGTATTGCAAAATATTTAGAGTTGAATTGTCCAACAATAGATAAATTTATTAAAACATATGAGAGTAAAATTGAGAAAGTTGCTCAATCTCGTAGAGGCGAATTGTTGTCTCACGCATTTGTCGTTCAAAGCTTTGAAGAAGATCTTAATATGATATGCGGTGAAATAGGGAAAAGTTATAGCAACAAAGAGGATGGAATAGGACCTGTAATGGATTAGTGTACCATTTAAATCGTAATGATTATGATTTATGGGGATCTTTAAGATATGGTTGGAGTGTAGATTAAATCCAACAAAAATGAGTTGTATTCATATTGAGAAGGACTTAAAGGGAGATGACTACCATGTTTAGTAAAAAATTTATATTAGCGGCACTAGTTTTTTGGGTTTTATCTATTCTAGTTGCTTGCTCTGCAAATTCGGCTAACTCTGATAATGAGAAAAAGGAAGATAATGATAACAAGCAGAAAGCAGAAATAGTTTATGCTTCAGCCAAAGACATTAATGATATGAATCCACATTTTTACACAGGTTCCATGCCAGCTCAAGGGATGGTATATGAATCATTAGTTGAAAATACGGAAGATGGAATCAAGCCTTTACTTGCTAAGTCCTGGGAAATTTCAGAAGATGGACGAGTATACACGTTCCATTTAAGAAAAGATGTGAAATTCCATGATGGGGAACCATTTAACGCAGAAGCAGTCAAAAAAAACATTGAGGCTGTACAAAACAATGCAGAAAAGCATTCATGGATTAAACTATCCACAAAAATAGAAAGTGTAAATGTAGTAGATGAGTATACAGTTGAATTAGTACTGTCAGAAACTTATTATCCAACATTGGTTGAATTATCTATGACAAGACCCTACGTATTCATATCGCCTAAAGATTTTATGAATGGCGGAACAAAAGCCGGGGTTGAAGGATTTCATGGTACAGGACCATATATTCTGACGGAGCATAAAACGGACCAGTACGCAACGTTTGAAGCAAATGAAGATTACTGGGGTGGCTCTCCTAAAGTCAAGAAAATTACGTCTAAAGTTCTTCCAGCAGGGGAAACGACCTTTTTAGCCTTAAAAAAAGGAGAAGTAAACTTTGCTTTCACGGATGATCGAGGTACAGATAGTCTTGATGTCGAAGCAATGAATCAATTAGTTGATTCCGGTGATTACCAACTTGTTAGAAGTGAACCAATGAATACAAAAATGATCGTAGCAAACAGTAGTAAATCTGATAACCCTGTTAGTGAAACAGCTGTTCGAGAAGCCATTTGGTACTCGATTGATCGGAAAACAATTACCGAGGATATTTTAAGTGGCACTGAAACAGTAGCCTATACACTATTTTCACCTAACGTCAATTATGCCGATGTCGATTTGAAGAAACGAGGATACGACTTAGAAAAAGCGAAAGAGATTTTAGAAGAAGCAGGCTGGACATTAGAGGATGGTGATGAAGTTAGAACGAAAGACGGTAACAAATTAGCAATGAAACTTTATTATGACAGCAATTCTTCCTCGCAAAAAACCCAGGCTGAATTTATCCAAGCTTCATTAAAAGGGATCGGTATTCAGCTGGAAATTATCGGTGAAGAGTCAACTTCAATCGCTAATAGAAGATCAACGGGTGATTATGATTTATTATTCAATCAAACTTGGGGACTAGCGTATGATCCACAAAGTACAATTGCTGCTTTTACTTCTAAGGTTTCTTATCTACATACGACAAGTGGCATTGCGAAAGCAGATGAACTGTACAAGAAAATTGAACAAGTTATGGTGTCCACTGATGAGGAAACTAGAAAGTCGTTGTATGCGGATATTTTAAAAATTGTACATGATGAAGCCGTCTTTATTCCGATTTCAAATGGCAGTATCACTGTCATTGCTCCAAAAAATTTAAAAGGTATATCCTTTAAGCAAACACAATTTGAGTTGCCATTTGAGCAAATGTTCTTTGAATAGAAATACATGAATAAAAAGGGGACTCTCCCCTTTTTATTCATGACAAAGTACATCGTTTCGTATTGATATTAAAATGAAAGGAGACTTTTTATGGGAAGATACATTATTAATAGAGTGTTCATATCCATCCCATTACTTTTGATCATTTCGCTTTTGACGTTTGTCTTAATTAATCTTTCTCCTTTAGATCCAGCCGAAGTGGTATTACAAGCGCAAGGTGTTCCAAAAATAACAGATGAATTAATTGCTCAAACGAAAGAAGAGTTGGGGATGGATCAACCATTTATCCTACGATACTTTGATTGGCTTGTTGCCTCCTTACAGTTGGACTTTGGAGATTCATACGTGACAGGAAAACCTGTTTGGTCATTAATTGGTCCAGCTTTTCTAAATACATTCAAGTTAACGTTCGTTTCATCTGTTGTTATTATTGTTATGTCCATATTATTAGGTGTTATTTGCGCATTGAAGGAAGGAAAGATAGTAGATAAATCGGTAAGAGGGGTTTCATTCTTTCTAACTGCAATGCCGTCTTACTGGCTGGCGTCCATTATGATCTGGTATGTCTCTGTTAAATTCGATTTATTACCAACTAGTGGAATGGATTCATATAAAAGTTATATTCTACCCGTTATTGTCATCACGATAAGTTATGCAGGCATTTATTTTCGAAATGTTAGAACTTCGATGATAAGCAATTTAAATGAAGACTATGTACTCTATGGAAGGGCATGCGGCTTACCAGAAAAGAAAATCACCGTACACATTTTGAGAAATTCATTACAAGTAGCCATTTCCATATTTGGTATGGCTATTCCCATCATATTGGGTAGTACAGTAGTTATAGAAAACATTTTTGCATGGCCAGGCTTAGGGAGTTTGAGTGTTAAAGCAATTTTAAGCAGAGATTTCCCCATCATCCAGGCATACGTTCTCATTTTAGCAGCAGTCTTTGTATTATTTAATACGGTCTCCGACATTGTAAATGCAGCGATGAACCCTAAGATAAGGAATGATCTCTAAATGAGAATATTCAAAAATTTAAGTAAAGACAAGTTAGCTACGATATCTGTAACTGTCATTGTTGTAACGATTATTGTTGGGCTTTTTGCGCCATTTTTTGCACCACACGACCCGAATCAAGTAAATATGAGTCTTCGATATGCATCGTCATCGTGGGAATACCTACTAGGGAATGATCACCTAGGTCGATGTATTTTGTCCAGAATAATATATGGAATTCGTCCCAGCGTCTTATGGGTTTTAGTTGCCTTGTTTATTTCTGTTTTGATTGGGGCAGTTTTAGGGTTTCTATCAGGATATTTTAGAGGAAAAGTAGATGCTTTTATTATGAGGGTTTGTGACATTATGCTTTCTTTTCCTGGATACGTTATGACATTGGCGATTGTAGGTATTTTAGGAGTGGGTCTAGGGAACATTTTGATTGCATTTATTTTGGTGAAATGGGCATGGTTTGCTCGAGTAATTAGAACGTCCGTTATGCAGTATTCTGAATTAGAATATGTCAAATTTTCCAAGGCATCTGGAATTAGTGATCTGAAAATCATCTATAAACACCTAGTTCCTGTTACATTTTCTGATATCGCGGTTATTTCAAGCAGTTCTATTGGATCGATGATTTTGCAAATTTCAGGGTTTTCATTTCTGGGTTTAGGAATTCAAGCTCCAAATGCTGAATGGGGGATGATGTTAAATGAAGCAAGGGAAGTTATGTTTACGAGACCAGAATTAATGTTAGCACCTGGATTGGCCATTGTTATTGTCGTATCGGCATTTAATTTTTTATCTGATGCACTTCAAGTTGCTTTGGACCCAAAATTATTAAACTCTAAAAAGAGGCCTCAACAAAAATCACCTACTACTACCGTCAAAATCCAGAAAAAAGAGGTGGCTCATTAATGGAAAATATACTGGAAGTGAGAAACCTAAGAGTATGGGATTTAAATTCTGACAAAGTGCTTATTGCTAATAATTCGTTCGATTTAAGGCGATCAAGTTGCCTTGCCATTGTAGGAGAAAGTGGCAGTGGCAAGTCGATTACTTGCAGATCAATCATGAGACTGAATGGTTCATCTCTTCGCCAATCAGGGGAGATTTTATTTAAAGGAGAGAACTTAACGACCCTTTCCGAAAAAAAGATGAGAAGAAAAAGAGGAAGAAAACTTTGCATGATTTTGCAAAACGGGATGAGTGCATTCGATCCTTCTTGTGTGATTGGTGTTCACTTAAAAGAAACACTTGCTGAACATTTCGACTGCGACTGGAAGAAAAATGAGATCGAAGAAAAAATGAAACTTGCGATGGAAAGTGTTATGTTAAAAAACCCTATAGAAATAATGAATAAATACCCTCATCAGCTTTCCGGAGGAATGCTACAACGAATTATGATTGCGTTAGCGATTGTCTTAGAACCAGACATTATTATTGCGGATGAACCAACAACAGCCCTAGATACTGTTTCTCAATTTGAGGTTGTGGAGCAATTTATTCAATTACGCAAAAAAATGGGGTGTTCTATGATCTTTATCTCTCATGATTTAGGTGTAGTAAGAAAAATCGCGGACGAAGTTCTAGTGATGAAAGACGGAGAAATTGTTGAAAGAGGACCGACTGAAGCCATTTTCTTAAAACCCGAACATAAATATACCAAGTACTTAGTCTCTACTAGATTAGCCCTGAGTGAAAATTTTAAGAAGTTAATGAGAGGAGAGACTATCGTTGCTGAAAGTTAAAGGTGTAAAAAAATCCTATAAAAAAGGCGGATTATTTTCTACAGAAAGACAAGAAGTATTAAAAGATGTAAGTTTTGAATGCGAGAATGGTGTGTGTCTCGGGATTATAGGAGAAAGTGGCAGTGGAAAATCAACGTTAGGACGTTTGATGTTAGGAATAGAAAAGCCTGACCATGGAAGCATTTTATTTAATGGAAAGGAAGTGGAAAACAGAGAAGTGAGACTCGGTAATATTAGCGCAGTTTTCCAAGATTATAAATCTTCCATTAATCCTTTTTTTACAGTTGAAGAAGCAATTATGGAACCGTTAATCATTAAAAATAAGAACAAAAAAGAAAATCAATCTAAAATTGACCAACTACTATATCGAGTTGGTTTGAATCCTTCCTACAGAAACAAATACCCACATGAATTATCAGGGGGAGAGGCCCAAAGGGTAGGTATAGCAAGAGCCATTTCAGCGGAACCAACATGTCTCTTATTAGATGAAGCCATTAGTTCTCTGGATATATCTGTTCAAACTCAAGTTCTTAATCTATTAAAAGAATTAAAGAATATTTACAACATGAGTTTTATTTTTATCACTCATGATATACAGGCTGCTGCCTATATTTGTGACAGAGTCATTATATTTAAAGATGGTAAAATTGAAGAAATTGTTGAAATAGAACAATTGAAAAATGTTCAGTCAGATTATGCAAAGCAGTTATTGCAGTCATTAATTACGTTTTAATCTTGGGGGTAGTTTTCTGTTTGTAACGTTTTAATGGCTTACTACGAATAAATATAATAACTTTCTAAAATAAAATACAGCTCAAGAGAAATATTTGCCTGTATAAATATCTATTATACAGGTTTATTGGAGGGGGAAATTGTGAGCGGAGCTTTGTCTTGGCCGTTTCTACGCTTATATCTATTGGTTCTTCTCTATTTTAGTGCGAATGCTATTTTAAACGTAATTATACCATTACAAGGAGAATCATTAGGTGCCACGAATACAGCGATTGGCATTATCATGGGTGCATATCTTTTTACTACTATGTTCATTCGACCATGGGCAGGCCAGGTTATTCAGAAACATGGACCAATAAAGGTGTTGCATTTTATTTTAATTGTCAATGGTTTTGCCTTATTGTTATATACGTTTACTGGATTAGGGGGCTATTTAATTGCCCGAATGTTACAAGGTGTGTGTACAGCTTTCTTTTCTATGGCATTGCAGATAGGCATTATAGATGCTTTACCGGAAGAGGATCGTTCTCAAGGGATTTCACTTTATTCCTTATTTTCATATATACCTGGTATTATCGGTCCTTTATTGGCAGTAGGGATTTGGCAAGGAAATATGGATTATTTTACAGTAGTAATGATAGCAATTGCCCTTTTTACAGGCATTGTTGGGTATAGTGCTAAAGTGGAAAAAGGAGAGAGTAAATCTCTTGCAAATAAAGATAGTCAGGGAATTAATACTCTTAAATCCTATAGCCAGTTAGTTAAAAATCCTCATTTGTTTAAATGCAGTGTCTTAATGTTAGTGGCCTCTATTGTGTTTGGAGCCATCACAACTTTTATTCCTCTTTATGCTATGCAATTACAGGAAGGAAATGCCGGAGTTTACCTTATGCTTCAAGCAGGTACTGTTGTTTTTGCCCGCTTTACTTTAAGAAAAAAAATACCTTCCGATGGGAAATGGCATTCGTCCTTTATTATGCTAACTATGTTTATTCTGGCCCTGGCTGCACAAAGTGTAAGCTTTGCAGTAACGGGTGGCGCTCTCTTTTTCTATATTGCCGCCATTTTAATGGGTATAGCGCAAGCCATTATTTATCCAACATTAACAACCTACTTATCTTTTGTTTTGCCACAGCCAAATCGTAATGTTTTACTTGGTTTGTTTATTGCAATGGCGGATTTAGGTGTATCTCTAGGGAGTGTCATTATGGGGCCAATGGCTGATATTTTCTCCTACTCATTTATGTACATGATTTGTGCTATTTTAGGTGTGTTGATGGTATTCTTTGCTTATGATCCCCGAAAAACATGTGTTGGTAAAGCCTAAATAATGCACCATATAAAAAAAGAAGCAAATTTGGATTCACTCAGACCTCTTAGCCCTTTGGTAAGTGTAGAAGCGATCATTGTTAATGGAGATGTAACCATACTTGGTTTTACCAACAGTAGGAGAATTACCTTATTTTGTTGAAGTGGGGTATTCATTTCCTATTAGGTTTCACTCTGAATTGGAGAACCAGTTGGTTACTCTGACCAAGAGTGTACTAGAGGGCATTTGTGTTGATGTACAAGGAAACTTTGATATTGATAAAACTGAGTCTATTGATGTTAAGTATTTTAATTTAGATTATTTGCCTGAAGGATTAACGGAGGAATATCGAGGCTACATAGAACCCTATATTAAAGAATTAGTAAAAATATAGTTACTCCACAATCGGGGGCGTTGATCCAAGATGCACTGCACCCCAAATGTTAGGTTAGTGTCTAACATTTGGGGTGCAGTGCAAGAAGTATTGACGCTTTCTTTGTGGAAGTTATTATACTAACAAGCAGAAGAGTTTATTAAGGAAGTGCTACTGAATAAAGCAATATGATGTTGTTAGAAGGTTATTTTATGAATGAAAAAGACTTTCAGTTGTTACAAATTAGTTTGAAGGTGCGAACTAGGGATTATTTATATAATGTGAGAAAGGCTGTGAAGTTATTTGAGAGGTTATAAAGCAATGCTATTTGATTTAGCTTTGAATTAGCATTAAATAAGCTTAATGTGCAACCGGAAGCCGCATTATTCGTTGGAGATGACATAGAAAAGGATATTGGTGGTTGTCAAAATGCAAATATAAAGGGCATATGGTCCAATCCTCATATGATCAAGAATGATACCGAAATAAAACCATATGTTTTCAAAGCTTACTTAATATTAGTTTACATAATATAAGTTATAGTAAGTAATTTTAAAAAGAAGAAATCTCGTCTCAATTCTAAGAAAACTTATGATATTGAGACGAATAACCGCATTTTACCTTTCGACTAATTCTAATTTTTCTCCATCAGGACCTTCAAAAAAGGCAATTTTCACTTTATCATTTAAAATACTGCGCGGTGACTCATCAACCAGGTTCACACCCAAACTGACTAGTCTCTCAAGCTCAACTTCCAAATGATCTACGGTAAAGGCCAGGTGGTTCACTCTACCTTCCTGTTCATTCATTTTTTTTCCACAAATCAATTCGACCTCAACACTGTCTTGCTCTGGAAACGATAAAAAAGCAAGTTCGACTTTATCATTTAAAGCCTCTCTTAAGCGTAACTGGAGCCCTATTATATTTTGATAGAATGCAAGCGATTTTTCCATGTCACTAACCACAACACCTACATGTTCTAACTTTGTAATCATATCTCATTCACACTCCTGACAAATATATTCTTTTAAATTATTCACATTAAAAGATATAAATTGCATTTAAACGGGTTGCTGTACCTGTTCAAAAAAATACTCCTGTAACCTTACTGATAAACCGCCATGTCCAAACTTAATACGTGTGTTTGTTTTTAACCTTTTCATTAAAAATTCTAAAAAAGACAATATATATCTTCGACGATCTAAAATGTTTTTTATTCCATGCTTATAAAACCAAGAATCAATGGTATTGTATATACCTTTATTAATTCCGTATTTCTCATTGCATAAGCGAATAAATGATAAATCATTTAAATGAATCACTTCTTCTACATCGTACTTCATATTGATTCCCCTTACCAATAATTGTAGAGTAGTTGTTATTGCAAAATGAAATTATGCATTACTCAAATTTTTTTCTTTAAGCGCTTTTTGCATAAACACAATTTCATTACTCAAATTCGTTATACGTTCTAATACGTTTTTATCTATTATGTCATAGTGAGGTGTAAAGTGATCATCATGAGCATAAACAGATCCTGGTGCAACAAATGCACGAAGATAACCTGCAATTGGTTTTAGTTGATTTTCAATTATTAAGTAATGTTGATATGTCCCACCTGTGGCAACAAACCCCATTACCTTATTACGAAAAACGTTTGAAGGAATTAAATCAAATAAGTTTTTAAGTGTACCAGTGATTGATCCCTGAAATACTGGTGTACCAATAACATAAAAATCTGCGGAAGAAACAATATCTATTACTCTTTTTGTATCTCCAGTATAAGTTGATGGATCACGTCCATCACAGAACTGAATCTCGTAATCTTTTAAATCAAGCAACTCCACATCGATGTCTGGATATTTTGCCTTTACTTCATCTAATATTTTTTTTATAACAACCCCTGTTTTGGATCCAACAATTGTTCCTGATATCCCTAATAATTTCATATTCGATTCCCTCCCTAAAGTAAATGCTAAAAAAAGCCTTACTAAACCTTGATTACCTCATGATAAATGGGTCAGGAATAGATTCAGTGGATGTATTTATCCAAACTACTTTGCTTTGCATATACTCATTAATTGCTTCGTATCCACCTTCTCTTCCGAAACCACTAAGTCCTGATCCACCAATCGGTGCAATAGGTGATATACTACGGTATGTGTTCACCCACACAATTCCAGCACGAACTGCTTTCGCTACACGATGGGCTCTTGCTCCATCTTTGGACCAAATCCCAACCGCCAGACCATAATCGGTACTATTTGCTAGTTGTATTACTTCCTCTTCCTCTTTAAATGGAATGACACTTAATACTGGCCCGAAAATTTCCTCTCTTGTAATGCGAGATTTATTATTCGTATGCTCAAAAATAGTAGGTTCGAAATACCAGCCCTGTTTAAACCCTCCTGGTTTTTTCCCACCGGTAATGAGTTTTCCACCCTCATTAATTCCCAGATCAACATATTTTTCTACACGTTCTAGCTGTGTTTTAGTTGCTAATGGCCCCATCTCTGTTTCATCCATAAGCGGATCACCGATTTTTATCTGGGAAACGCGATCAACAAGGATTTGCATCACCTTATCATAAATGTCTACATGTAAAAATGCCCTTGAACCCGCTACACAACTTTGGCCAGATGCACCAAATATACCTGCGATAATTCCCATTGCGGCATTGGCTGGATCTGCATCATCAAACACAATATTAGGTGATTTTCCTCCAAGTTCGAGTGTCACTTTCGCAAAGTTTTCTGAAGAGTTACGAACAACATGACGGGCAGTTTCTGGACCACCTGTAAAGGCAACACGTCTAACGAGTGGATGTGAGGTTAACGAATCGCCAACGGGTTGACCAAATCCAGTCACTACATTAACAACTCCTGGTGGAAAACCCGCTTCTTCAACAAGCTTTACAAGTTCTAAAAGGGAAGCGGATGTGACTTCCGAAGGCTTAATCACAATTGTGTTTCCTGCTACTAACGCAGGTGCTAACTTCAATGTTGTTAAGTAAAGTGGAGAATTCCAAGGAGTAATGGCGGCTACAACACCAAGCGGTTCCTTCGAAGTAAATACAAACATATCTCTTTTATCAATCGGTAGTGTTTCTCCATGAATTTTATCTGCCAAACCTGCATAGTAATAAAAAAATTCTGGCAAGTACTTTAACTGTCCACGCATTTCCCTGATCAATTTTCCATTATCTCTTGTTTCAAATTCTGCAAGTTCTTCAGCTCGCTCCGCAATTAGTTCACCAAGTTTACGTACAAGACGCCCTCTCTCGGTAAATGTCATATTCGCCCATTCTGAATTTAAAAACGCTCGATGTGCGGCATGAACAACTTTATCTACATCCTCAGCCGTTCCTTTTGCTATATAACACCATGGCTCCCCTGTTGCTGGATTGTAGCTTTGAAAATATTCTCCATTTGAGGGTTCAATCCATTCACCATTTACATACATGTTATATTTTTTTAAGTTGGTTGCGGCTAGTTCCGTCATAATTCCCCTCCTCTATTCTGAATGTACTGTCTGTTTTTCAATAAATAACCGGATTAATTTACTCACATTTGTTGCATCTTCTACGGGTAGCATGTGCTTCATATTAGGTACAATGACGACCTCTGAACACCGTATTTTCTCGTTCATTTGTTTCGCCATTTCAGGATTTGAGCCTCTATCATGTTCCCCTGTAATAATAAGTGTTGGTGATAAAATATTGTGAAGTTTTGGCCATAACTCTTTATCGGCTGTTGCAAACAACGAATAGGCTGCTAAATATGAAGGAGGATTGTTAGTTTTAAGTCGGGTACGAATATTATTAATAATTTCGTCATGATTTACGATAAAATGATGACTAAACCAGCGTTGAATAGCAGGTTCGATGGTTGCGATTGGCCCTATTTTTTTCACTTCTTCCACTCTTGCTAATACAGCATTTCGTTGCTCTTCCGTCCGGTTGGCAACGGCATTCATAATAGTGAGGGTACTTACCCTATCCGTATATGTTAATTCGAAGGCTTGAGCAACCATTCCCCCCATAGAAAATCCAACGATATGACTTTTATTAATGTGTAAGTAATCCATTAATGCAGTTAACTGCTCTACAAATTGGGAAAGTGTATAAGGACCTGGAGGATGCTCAGATCCTCCGTGCCCAAGAGTGTCATACACAATTACTCGGAATTGTGTTGACAGCATTTCAACGTACTTTTCCCACATTGTATGGTCTAAGCCGACACCATGGATAAGAATGAGAGGTTCACCGTTCCCCTTCTCTTCATAACGTATGTCACCCTGACTATACAATGCAATTGGCATTAGACAAGCCCCATTTCAACCATATCTTGGTGACGGTTGCCTGTTCTAGGATGAGGACGTCCTCCCGTAGCAGCTCCTAAAGCAACAACAATTTCATCAGCCCTTGGTGCATCTGGAATATTGGCTTCAAATGTAATATAATGAGAACGCTGTGATTCATCTGTCTTATGAACCATAGGAATGGTCACCGATGATCCCGGTCCACCACGTTTATTCGTAAAACTTAAAATGCTTTTTGCCTTTACAGCATCACGGTACTTGTTTCCGAATTTCAATGTATGGATAAATGCGGATGCATGCTCTATTTCACCATCAACGCCTACAACTGCAGCTTTACCAAATGCTTCAACATCATCTGATGATGCAATGTGTTTAAACAACTCATTCACTAAAGTCTCTCCAATTTCTGGTGCATATTCATTAATTTCCGGTCTTAAATCCTCGACAAAGCCCTTATTAGTCCAAGGGTTCTTGATAACAATCATAGCTGCAATCATTTTAATGGGTTGTTCTACTTTTTTTCCACCTTCAATACGTGTTTCTTCAACTGCGGTATATACTTTACGGATTTCTAACATTACACCATTACCTCTTGTTCTTTAAATTTTGGCATTACTTCTTCAGTAAATAATTTTAAGCTGTTCATCATTTTGTCATGTGGTAACCCATTGTGATTGACCCAAAGTAACAATTCCTGGACGTTTAATTCTTCTTTTAATTCTTGAATCTTTTCTGTTACATATTCAGGTGTTCCGAACAATAAGTTTCTTGGATGTAAAAACGAGTAATCCAATTCTTGTCCTGGTTGTACTTGTTCACCCGGATCCATCAAATTGCCAAGTCCTCTCCAATGACAGACCCATCGGTAGTTGTTCAACACAGCTTCAGCTGCATCTTGACGGGCTTGCTCCATCGTTTCAGCTACATAGACATCGCGAACTAAGGCAATTCCTTCACCAAGTGGAACTTCGTATCCTCGCACTTTTGAAGCTGTTTCGCGATACAATTCAAAACGTCCTTTTAGCTCTTTAACCGTCGGCATCCAGAAAATACCTTTTATATTGTTTTCTGCAGCTAATTTAATTGATCGTGGGGAATCTATAACTTGCCATAAAGGTGGGTGCGGTTTTTGGCACGGCCTAGGCATTAGGGAAATTTTATTAATTTCAGCCTTTTCCATATCCATGAATTCTGAAGAAGCTGGACTCATTGGATGACTCCACTTCAACCCTTTTGGTGGAAATTGGTAAATATCGCCTTGGTGTGAAAAGAAACGATCAGACCAAGCCTCCTTTAACACTTCGATCGTTTCTTCAAACAATGCACGGTTCTGTTCTTGGTTTTGTGGATCGGCAAGCGTATTTAAGTTGGCTGCCTCCCTTCCATATAATCCACGAGCTAAACCGACTTCAACCCTTCCTTTACTTAATTGATCAAGCATAGCAAGGTCTTCTGCTAATCTAAGAGGATGCCAGAAAGTGATAACGTTTGCAGCTTGCCCAATGCGAATTCTCTTTGTATGTGCAGCAATGTCTGCTCCCATTAAAATCGGATTGGAAATCAATTCATTTCCTTCATGGCCAAAGTGGTGTTCGGTATACCAAATGGAATTATATCCGGTTTCATCACAATAAATTGCTTGTTCACGAGCTTCATCCAGAACCTTATCATATTCATCATGACGTCCTGGTCCCGATAGGTTTGCAAAAATTCCAAATTTCACAACTATCATTCCTCCCTATTTATCCGTATTTTTAATGATTTTTTCAGCAATACCTAATTTTAATTGCTCTCCACTTGCTCTCACATGTTCGCGCATGGCTCTTTCAGCTTCATATTTATCACCTTTTAAAATAGCTGCTAAAATAGCCTTATGCTCTTCAAGAGATTTTTCAATTCGGTTTGGCATATCAATACTGAGATAAACATAACGACTATAAGGCATTTGATTAAGAAGTAAATTAAGTAAATAACTTAATTTAGAATTATTAGCCCCTTCATGAATAGCTGTATGGAACACATTGTTCGCTTCTACATAAAGCTTATGATCCGATGTTTGAATGGCTTTTTCCATAGTAGCTACTGCCTTTTTAACTTCATTAATCTCCTTTGCATTTTTTCTCTCTGCTAATAACCCCGCAGCTAGGCCTTCCATTGTCTCTTTTACAGTAAATAACTCGGTTAACTCTAATTCTGTTAGTGTCGTTACGCATGTGCCTACACGTGGAATAATTTCAACTAATCCCTCCCTCTCTAACTGCTTTAATGCTTCTCTAATAGGTGTTCGACTAACTTTGTAATACTCAGATAGAGAATACTCTGATAACTTTACTCCTGGCTCGTATTCACCCGTCACGATTGCTTCTCGAATTGCATTTGTCACTTGGGTTGTAATACTTGTTGTTAAGATAGTTGAAATGGAAAATCCCTCCCTTATTAAAACCTCAATAGCAGTTTCTAACATGTAACATGTTACATACAAGATTATAGTTACATAATAGGCTATACGATTTATGATGTCAATTAGTTGTTTAAATATTTTAAATAGTAAACCTATTTATTTATTTCTGAATCCTGATAATCAAATTCCATTGATTTTCCACGATACACCTTTTCCTCCGTGATACCCTGTTCGGTTCCTAATTTTTTAGCAATTTTAGGGGCAGTCCATAATATCGGCAGCATAATAAGCGAAACTGGAACAGCAGCTATAACTACAAATGACTGTAACGCACCAATTCCACCCTCACCGACCTTAATTAAAATAACAGCAATGATAGACATCATTACTGCCCAGAATACACGAACAATTTTCGGGGGATCCCCAACCCCTGTCACGCTCATTGAAACCGAATAAGACATTGAGTCAACCGTTGTAACCACAAAGATAACAGTTAACACAAGAAAAACAGTTGGCATTATTGAACCTAACGGCATTTGTTGGGCAATAGAGATAATTGCAGCGGGTAATCCATTATCAGATAAGGGTTCACTAACTGAACCAGGCTTTTTTAATTCATAAAAAATACCTGTACCACCTAAGACCGTAAACCAAAAATTCGTTATTAAAGATGCAATAACGGATACCATAAGAAAAACTTCCCTAATACTCCGGCCTCTAGAAATTCTAGCTACAAACAAAGCAACTAAAGGTCCGAAACCTATAAACCAACCAAAGAAAAATAGCATCCATGAACCTAACCATTCTTGATCCCCACGGTAAGTGCTAATGGGTATAAACTCATTTAAATAAAATCCTGCAGATGAAATAAACGAATCAATAATAAATTTTCCAGGGCCAAATAACAATAAAAAAATGGCAACTGCAATAGCGATATTAATATTCAATCTGCTTAGCCATTGAATCCCCTTATCAATACCAGTTAAGGTTGAAAATAAAACAACACCTGTAAGAGCTACAATGATAATGACTTGAGTACTAAATGTATCTGGCCACCCAAATACCGCATGAACCCCATAACTTACTTGTAAACCAAGAAAGCCGATCGGGCCAATTGTCCCTGCTACTGCCCCAACAATACAAAGAACATCCGTTATTGTTCCCCAAACACTATGATAAATCTTTTTACCAAATATAGGATATAACAAAATTCTAGGTTTCAATGGCATTCCCTTATTATAATGGGCGTACATAATAACAATCGTACTAATTGCTCCATAAACGGCCCATGCTATAAAACCCCATGACATATAACTTTGGGCTAGTGCTGGTTTAATTGCTGCCTGAGTTCCACCTTCTATTCCCGGATGCATCGGAGGAGCATCTAAAAAATAATACATTGGCTCTGCTGCAGCCCAAAAGACGCCCCCTGCACCTAACCCAGCAGTCACAATAATAGCCGTCCATTTAAAAAATCCCATCTCTGGCTTATCCATATTTCCAAGTCGCGCTTTCCCATATCGAGATAAAGAAATACCTACACCTACAATAAATGTGGCAATTAAAAGTAACTGCCAATAGGCTCCAAAGTATCTAATAGATAAGTCAAATCCTAAATTAACATAGTTTGTCACCATCTCTACTTTAAACAATGACAACAAAACAAATAAACCAAATATGCCCCCACTTAAAATAAAAACAGGCCAATCTATTTTTGTTTTCAAAGACTGCCAATCATTCATTAATCCTTCCTCCCTAAAATTTTTACAATTCCGAATACTTGATAACGCTTTCAATAAAATTTTCTTAAAAAAAATGCTGAAAGAATCCTACTCCTCTCTTTTTTATTCAACTGCCACTAGGTTGAATATCTTTTATGGAGTAAACAAGTTATCTTGCATGTAACATACTAGTTGAATATCAATAAGGTAAATCACATTTTCGGAATTGTCAATATATTCTTTTAATTAAACGTGGAATAGTTGTCTAGTTCGATCAAAGAAGAATTGAGTAATTCGCTTTTTATAAAAAATACAATCCACTATTTGCATTAATTCTAATTTTCATTCTTAGAAAAATAACCTATTCTAAATTTACAAAATTTATTGATAATTTAAAAAGAATGATATACTTTGGTAATAATCTAACATGTTACATGTTACATGTAACATACCAAATTAATCTTTTAGTACTCGAAACTTAAAAGGAAAGGCTTGATAACATCTTTTTTTAAGAAAAGGACTGGGAAAAAATGACCTCTGTTAAAGCCATCACACGTAAACCCTTGCTCATTAACGGTGAATGGATGAGTGCAAAGGATTATATCCCGTTATACGCCCCTTACTCAGGTGAAATTTCGTCCAACAAGAAACCGATCAGGCAATTGACGCAGCATATAGAGCTCGGAAAGTGAAGGCGAAAATGCCGGCGCATCAACGTGCCAAAATTTTAGAAACAATAGTTCATTTACTTAAAGAGTGGACAGAAGAAGCCGCAAAAATTATTGCTTTGGAAGTGTCCAAGCCGATTCAAACCGCAATAGGAGAAGTAGCCCGAACAATTGAAACGTATAAATTTTTTGCAGATGAAGCGAAAAGAATTCATGGTGAAACATTGCCGTTGGATGCTGCTAAGGATGGAGAAAACAGACTTGCATACACAGTCCGTGAGCCAATAGGTGTCATAGGAGCTATTACACCTTTTAACTTCCCTATGAACCTAGTTGCTCACAAAGTGGGTCTGGTCCGGCCATTGAAAGTGGGAACACGATCGTGCTAAAACCCGCGTCCCAAACGCCATTATCCTCCTTTTTCATTGCGGAACTTCTTCAAGAAGCCGGATTACCAGAAGGAGCACTAAATGTTATTACAGGAAGTGGAAGAATTATTGAGGATAAAATTGTGACTGATGACAGAGTGAACATGATTACCTTTACGGGAAGTCTGGAAGTCGGACTTGGTATCCGGAATAAAGCTAACTTGAAACGGGTGACTTTAGAGCTTGGTTCAAATGCAGCGGCCATCATCGACAAAGGTGTTGATCTTGATAAAATTGTTTCCCGGTGTGTAAAAGGGCCTTTTTATTTCAGGGGCAAGTTTGTATTTCCTTACAACGCGTGTGTATTCATGAAGAATTATACGATAGGTTTATTGAAAAATTTGTGTCAGAAACTAAAAAGCTAATTTTAGGTGATCCACTTGATCAAAAAACGGATGTATCTGCATTAATCACACCTGCAGACATCAAACGTTCCTTGAATTGGATTGATGAAGCTAAAAATTCCGGAGCAAAAATAGTGACGGGTGGAATAGCCGATGGAAATATCCTTCACCCCACGATTATTTTGGAAGCGGATTCAAAATTGAAAATCTCTTGCCAAGAAGTCTTTGCCCCTATTGTCTTAGTGAATAAGGTGAACTCAGTAGATGAAGCGATTGCCAAGTGAATGATTCCCGCTATGGTCTACAAACAGGCATTTACACCAATAATGTACATACCGCCTTAGATGCAGCCGATAACTTATGTGTTGGTGGAGTCATGATTAATAACATCCCAACCTTTCGTGTTGATCATATGCCGTATGGCGGTGTGAAGGAAAGTGGAACGGGTCGTGAAGGGTTAAAGTACGCTGTAGAAGAAATGACCGAATTAAAGCTTGTTGTTTGGACCGTAATTAGGAGGTATTAAATATGGCCTACTATGCAGCACTTTTACACATGGTTGATCCTGAAAAAAATAAAGAAACATTACCGTTTCATATTGAATATTTAGATGCTCTTGATAACCAAGGGAAAATATTTGCAAGAGGGCCATTTTTAGACGGTTCAGGTGGACTTGTTGTATATATTGCCGATACGTTTGAAGAAGCACGTTTCTTAGCGGAAAAAGATCCACATGTTTTTGAGAGATCACGCCGGCTTGAACTTAAGGAATGGAGAGCCATATAAAGTTAATGGATAAAAATAAGATTATGATTACGTTGTTGATATAAAATTAGGCAGTCCAGTGTATTGGGATCTCAGAAAAATGAAAGTCCAAGGCTCCGACCATTAAAGGTACTAATTCGTACTGATGCGATAAATATTAATTTCACCTATATAAAGGCTCGGTACTGAAGTTACCATGAACCACCGTTTATTCCAGGGATAGATGCCACGGGAACAATAGAAACCAATTGGTAAGAACCCCTAATGAGGACAGTAACCCCTTGAGAAAGTAGTTTTTAATTTCATCATAGTCGCCTTATGTAGCTTTAACTCAATTCCAGAAGTTGCTGTTAAATCTTTTCATGATTTCCGGTAACAAGTTTTGCGTAACACTTAAAAATGTACCGACACGCAACGTACCAATCTCGAATTCTTTAACGTTTTATCTCTCTACCTACCCTGAGATACATGACACTACATTTCAAGAGGATACCGAATAACTACTGGGAAATTCTTCTGTATTTTAAATACAAAAACACACTTGTGAAGCTTCATAAAGTCAAAAGGGAAATAAACAATGCAAACACTCCGGTAAGGGTCAACATTAGGGACACGAAGTACATTGGAATATGAGAAGAATAAAAGATCTGACTTTCGATTTGTTTTTTCTTTTGAAGGTAACTCAATGTAGCGATAAGGGTGATGGCAACGCCAAAGACTGCCGTTGAGATTCCAATCACCAGGACCAAAATATTTGCGAATGGGTAATTCAAGTTACCGAAAAAGAAATGTAAGGTTAACAACCCGATTCCAATGATTGCGATCGCAGTCCGAATCCACGCCAAATAGGTTCGCTCGTTTGCAAGATGCTGTTGGGCATATTGAAGTTGATTATAGTGTTGCACTCTTGTCTTTTCCATACAAACTTCCCTCCTATGGGGAAAGGTAACAATTGCTGATTTAGAGTCATTTGTCCAAATACGGACTTACAGCCCCGAAATTTAAAGATGCTACCTTTATCCTTATAAAGCTCCCGCACTTAATTCAAAATTTTCAACTGTAACACGCCCATCAAAACAAGCCTCTATATCTCCAAATTTACGAATATATTCAATGACAAGATCCCGCATAATTAAAGAGGTGTCACGAATATTGGTGGCTTTTAAGAACGCCTTAAACCCGTCCCCGCCTTTTCCTGTAAAATCATCGGCGGCAATTGTATAAACTTTATCCACTTGCAATAGCTCCCCGTTAATGAGCGCTTCCACGACTTGTTGTCCCAAAGGTAAAGAAGAATCGACCCTTAACTGAATTCCCGATTTTTCAAGAACCCCGGCAACATTCATCCCTGCACTTTGCTCAAGCAATTCTTTTAAATGACGGCCTGTCATCTCCATCACTAGGATATTGTTATTGAAAGGCATGACATTGATAAAATCCCCAACCGTAATATCACCTGCATCAATATCTGAACGTAAACCACCTGGATTTGTAAACGCTACGTCGACATTCGTGTAATCACGAATAGCGTCTGTTACGATATTCCCTAGTAACGATTCACCAAAGTAATTACGCGTCAAGTTTCGATCTGTGCAGCCAATTTTTTCTTTAATTAATTCGTTTAAACGATCATCCCAGTATTGTACCCGAGCCGCAACAGCTGAATCAGGTTCAATCTGATCAGCATAAATGGGTTCAAGGTGCCCGTTATATGAAACTATTTTTTTCTTTTCTTTGTCCATACTCAACTTTAAATAACCTACAAATGTTCCTAATCCTCGAGTTGAACAAAGCAGCGTCCCTGATTCTTTTACCACGTAAGGCTTAGGGATTGATTTGTGAGCATGTCCTGTAATCATTAGGTCAATGCCTTTCACATTGTTACACATGCGTACATCTTCTTCAAAATCGTCTTCTACAACAACTTCCCTATCTGTCGTCGATTGCTCCGCAGGAACTCCTTGGTGCGCAAGGACAATTATTAAATCAACATGTGGACGGAGAAGATTTACGTACTCTTGTAAAAGAGCTTCTTGCTCACGAAATTCAAGATCCTTAACAAGGTCGACTTGTATCGTTTCATAACCGGCTTTTTTTCCATGAATGCCGATAATACCGATTTTCAGACCGCCCTTTTCAAGAATTTCATAAGGTTTAGCGAACAATATATTGGTTCCTTTATAGAAAATACTCCCAGACAAAAAAGGAAACTGTGCTTGTGCCACTAGCTTTCTCGCATTTTGCACACCGTGATCAAATTCATGGTTGCCGATGCATGAAGCATCAAAACAGATGGTGTTAAATAAATCAACGGGTGCTTCTCCATTTGTTAACAGGCTGATAGGCGGTCCGGTAACGATGTCACCCGCATCCAGCACGAGAACATTCGGCTCTGTATTTCGGATTTTCTTGATATATGTGGCCATATAAGCAGCCCCACCCATCATCGGTGAGCCTTCAATCCATGTCGCTCGAACTGGTTTGTCTTGAGCATGAAAATCGTTGGTATATACAATCGTTAATTCAGTAGTATTTGACATATACTCTCTCCTATCTAGTAATATTCATTTTAAAAGTTCAAGAATGAATGGCCATTTACAGTCGATGGAATATTAAAATTATCTGCAAATGTTACGCTAAATCACACTATTGCCAATGTGTATACAATTAAGATCAGTCTTCATTTGACCTTCAAAGAGCTCAACCAAAATCGCCGTTCCAGATGGCGGCTTGTTTCCGATTACTTTTGAATGTGAACATAGACTATTTTTGTTTTATCTTACCTCCGTTTTCGCTCTCTTTGATCAATCTTCCATTTTGGTTGAATGCTAGTTTTCCTGTAACGTTTGGACCAGCTAAATTGCTTTGCCCTGTTCCCGTGACCGGTAACCGAGCTCCATCGATGTTCGGGTTAGCATACTGGACGAACCAGTTTTCCATCCGACTACGCAAATCATGAATTTGATCTTGATAATCCGGATGATCGTACAAATTGTTCCGCTCTTGTGGATCGTTTACCAAGTCATAGAACTCGAACGGACCGTACGGGTAACGATGAATATATTTATACTGTTTCGTACGGATCATTCGGACCGGACCATATTCGTCATAGACAACAACATGCCCGCGTTCTTCTTTGTTTTTCCCTTCTAAGATTGGCACAAAGCTTTTGCCCGGCAATTCGTCCTTGACGGGATTTTCAATATTGACATAGTCGAGAAGTGTTGGCATTACATCATATTGGCTTAACAGCGCATCATAAACGCTGCCTTCCGGTATACGCCCCGGGTGACTGAAAATTGCTGGCACTTTTACGGAGTTATCGTACATGTTTTGAGGATATGTGCCATTTCCTTTTCCCCAAATCCCATTTTGACCGCAACTGAATCCATTGTCGCTCATGAAGCAAATGAGCGTATTTTCGCGTATTCCAAGTTCATCTAGCTTCTCTAAAATCAATCCCACACCTTCGTCCATAGCCGTCACCGCAGCGAAATACCCCTTTAAATTTTCACGCGGGTTCGAACGTACAGTGGATGGACTGGTTATTGAAAGAAGCCAAGGATGTTCGGGCTCTTGTGGGCATGATTCGAAACGACAATCGTCATACATGTCTACGTATTCTTGTGGATGCTCACCAACCCACAAATGATGCGGTGCGGTATAATGAACACTCAAGTAAAAGGGTTGATCTACTTTTGAACGTTCATCTAAAAAGGCCAAAGAATCTTGCGTAATTAAATTCGTTAAATAGCCCGTTTCCTTCACGACTTTGCCATTACGTACCATTGTTGGGTTGTTATAATGTCCTCCGTCGTAAACGTAAACATACCAGTGATCAAAACCTTTTTGCCGTTCAAAATCGTTACAAAGACCCCATTTCCCGCTGATTCCACAATAGTACCCCATACTTTCAAGCACTTCAGTGTAGGAAAGGTGATCGTCTAAATATTGAAGATGCGGGTTATCATTTTCGCGGATAAAGTCGTGCACCCCGTGCTGTGACGGAATTTTCCCCGTGAGAACCGAGGCTCTTGCTGGCGCGCAAACCGGAGACGTACAGAAGAAGTTCTCAAGCCGAGCCCCTTGCTCTGCAAGACGATCCAAATTCGGTGTCTTGATCTCTTTGTTACCTGAACACCCAAGCGCCCATGGACCTTGATCATCCGTCATGATAAAAATAATGTTTGGTTTCGTATTCGGCATATCGATTACCTCCTGTTGCATGATTACAATGTTGGTTACATTTTCTCAATCATTCCAAGCACTAGATTTAGAAACGTTGGCTTCACCCGTTCTGCCACTTCCACGACTTCATCGTGAGACAACGGCTGATCTAAAATCCCCGCTGCCTTATTTGTGATACAAGATATTCCAAGCACCTCAATGCCTGCATGCCTTGCAACAATCACCTCTGGAACTGTTGACATACCGACCGCATCAGCTCCTAGTGTTCGGGCAAGGCGAACCTCTGCAGGTGTTTCATAGGTCGGGCCAAGGCTTGCCATATATACTCCTTCACGAAGATTGAACCCTTCCTTCTCCGCTACTTTATAAGCAAGCTTCATAAGTCGCTTACTATAAGGCTCCGACATATCTGGGAAACGTTCCCCTAATTCACTGTCATTTGGACCAATAAGCGGGTTGGTTCCCAAGTTATTAATGTGATCCACTATCAGCATCAGTTCCCCAGGGTCAAAATCAACATTAACACCGCCGGCCGCATTCGTTACCACCAGCTTCTCAACGCCAAGCGCTTTCATAACACGAACGGGAAACGTGGTCACCTGCGCATCATATCCCTCGTACAAATGAAATCGACCTTTCATCATGATCACATTCTTGCCTTTCACTTGGCCTGCGACAAGCTTACCTGCATGACCCTCAACCGTTGAAACCGGAAAATTCGGAATTTTATGGTATGGAATTTCAATTGCATTTTCGACCAGATCTGCTAAAATACCGAGCCCCGAGCCAAGGATTAAACCAACTTCCGGGCAAAATCCAATTTTGTTCTCAATAAATAAAGATGCTTCTTGTATTTGTTGTTTTACGTTAACCATCGTACGTTACATCCTCCTTTTGAACTATTGAATAGCCTTTTGTTACGAGACGTCTCTTAGGCTTTTTTGGAAAAACTTAGCTTTTTGCCAGTCTATTAGCGGAAGTCATAGTTTTGCTTATACTGTCTTCCGCATAACTTATAAATTATGACAGTATCAAAAAACCTTTGGTTAACTTAATTCTAAAACACTTTTTATCATTTGTAAATAAACATTTAATCAAAATGATAAAAAGATACCTTTTTTAGGCTTATTAAGGTCGGTTCGATTGTTCATATTAGAGGTAATAACAAATTTTATATCGAATTTAAATCAAAATGATAAAAATAACACTCCCTTCCCCTCGATTTTCTTGTTGTTATAGGACAAAGCGTTTATAATAAACGTGTACAATTTAAAATAGTTGGAGGAACAATATGTTAAAGCAGTTTGTTGGTTTGATATCACCTAAAATGAAAAGCCTTAAGCGGATTTATGGATTAATTCGTAAAAATGGTGCGGTCAGTACAAATACATTAATTGAATTAACAGGGTATAAACCAGCAACATGTGCACGTCTTATTGAAGAACTCGTGCAATCAGGAGTTATCTATAATTGCGGATTAGGAGAATCAAGCGGTGGGCGGAAACCACTGATGTACGCGATCGAGCCTAATGCCAATTATTTGATCGGCATTGATATTTCTCGATCTTTTACCACTGTGGTGCTCCTTGACTTGAAATTAAACATTTTAAGCGTAAACAAATTGGAAATGCAATCATTTTGCACAGCCGATTATACCTTAGAATATATTTGCAATCGCATTCATGAGATGCTTCATAAACACAACTTACCACTGCAAAAGGTGCTTGGAATTGGTGTCGGTGTTTTCGGGCCATTAGACCGTGAAAGCGGAATGATCTTGGAAATGGAGAACGGCTGGGGAAATATTAATATTGTAGAGTATTTGAAAAAGCATTTTGACACGCTCATTTTGCTAGATAACGGTGCAAACTTAGCAGCTCTTGGAGAATACCGCAGGAGATACTGGAAGGATATCGATAATCTCGCCTACACCCTATGCGGGACTGGCATTCGAAGTGGCTTTGTTTTAAAAGGAGAAGTCGTTGACAGTAAAATGAATATGGATAGTTCACTTGGACATATTATCGTAGATATTCATGGTCCTAAATGTTCATGCGGGTCATACGGATGCCTGGAAACATTCAGCAGTGTTTCAGCAATACGTAAGGAAATCATTCGGCAAATGAAGCGTGGCAAAACATCCGTGATCCAGGACATAGTAAATGACCCTGAAGAAATACGGTTTGACCATATATTAAAGGCATTAGATGATCGAGATTCACTTTGCAGCAGTGTTGTTCAAGAAGCTGCCTTCTACTACGGTATTGGTCTTTCTAACCTTGTTTACTTAATGCGCCCGGATGTCGTCGTTGTAGGCGGTGCATTAGGTCCAAAACCGATTTTTTTCGAAACGGCTATGGAAACGGCAAAACAACGTATCCAGTATTATCCGAACTATCAAGTCGAGTTTAAAGCAGCTAGTGATTATAATGCAGTAGCTGTTGGTGCAGGCAGTCTGATTTTTGACTATTTTATAGAAACCGCGTGAACAAACACGCGGTTTCTATTAATTTATTGTGAATAAACTTCACAAAACTAGTTACAGCTAGCCGTTAATTTTCAAGCTTTCTATCTTCATTCAACCTACTTCAAGTATGATCCTTACATCTTGTTGATCGGTGTAGGTGTGCAACTGTTTTTCAGCAATTAATTTACTACTCTAAATGCGAATAACACTTCCAAATCTACGAATAAATAAATGGTTTCCGCGAATAAAAATGCTCGAGTATCAAGATTTTCGTCCTTCAGCAACAAGTTTGCTGCTAAAAAGAGCTGCTATTTAGAACATTAAACTAAATCAATAGCAAAAGGGCATCAGTCAATTCTGATGCCTTTTTATTGTGCGGGACTTTAACTCGATAGAACTTGTTGCAAACAAGCAATCTCTCAAATCTTGATCCGTATCTTTGATCCCACATCCCCGGACATAGTTATTACTTTCACCTTGACGAAGCTTCCTCTGCCATTTCAATTTTAGGTTGAATCGGATCTTTGTCGTTGTCTAATTCGTAAACGACCTTTTTGATTGTACCGTTGTATGGGAATTCACCTTGTTCTAAATAGGATTCAGTGACAGTTGGCAGTGAATCGCGACCGATACTTAGCCCTTTTCGTGAAATTTTTAATTGGTAGGTTTTCGGAAGCTCCCTTTCGGCAAAATTTTCTCCATTAATGGATAAGGAACCAGTACCTGAAATAGAACCTGGTTGTTTTCTAAACGTGAAGCAAATGTCTAACGATCCAGTGGGAACATCGCGGTTCGATTCGATTTTGTAAAGGGTGCGTGTATGATTATATTCAAAATACAGGCGATTGTTTCGAATATAGAGTGTATAACCCCCGTCGTAATTGCCCATGGCAACAATGACACCTTCGCAAGACTCATTCGGTCTCTCAACATACGCCTTGATCTTGTAGGATCGATTCATTATCGGCGGTGCGGCAGCCGATCCGATAATAGAAACCCCGCCGTAATACGTAAACTGACGACGCGCGGTGACCGATTCCGGATTCTCCTTACCTAAATCTTTCCATCCACCTTCACGAAGCGGTAGTACATCATTTTTCTCTGCTTCCTCCCACCATCTATCGATTAACGCCTGAAGCTTGTCCGAACAACGTTCCGATAAATCATTCACCTCATTAAAATCTTCACGTAAATCAAACAATTCCCATACGTCGTCTTCAAATGAAGAACCTCGCTTGTGGTAGGTCACCGCTTTCCAACCATCATGAATCATGGCTCGATGACCCATCATCTCCAAATACTGCGTCGTTCGTTTAGCCGGAGATTCTGGTTGATCGTACGTATATGTCATGCTGACACCGCGCATTGGAATTTGCGAAACACCGCCGAGCATATCTGGTGCTTCAATGTCCAAGACATCAAGCACAGTCGGTGTAATATCGGTAATATAATGAAACTGGTTACGAACGATTTCCTTGTTCTTAATACCACCTTTCGGATATTGAATGATGAGCGGTACGCGTGTACCCCCAAAATACGTATTGTTTTTGTAGTGTCGAAAAGGCGTGTTACAAACTTGTGCCCAACCGCTTGGATATTCACAGCTTACACGGTCTCCGTACAATTGATTGTAGTAGGGCAAAATATCGTCGATGGTTTCAGTATATCCTTCGACGATTTTGGAATAATCGATACTACCATTTGCCCCACCTGTCGGACTTGCTCCATTATCCGAAATTAACACGAACATCGTATTTTCGTATTGACCAATTTCTTTCAGGTATGCAAGCATTCTGCCGATTTGATGATCCGTGTGGGTCATAAATCCAGCGTAAATTTCCATAAATCGAGCGGCCACTTTCTTTTCATCGCTTGTTAACGTATCCCATGAACGAACATCTGGATTAAACGGCGGAAGCTTTGTGTCCTCTGGGACAATGCCAAGCTCCTTTTGACGGTGGAAACGCTGTTCACGAATTTGATCCCATCCAATGTCGTAACAACCTTGATATTTTTGAATGTATTCCATCGGTGCCTGATGCGGCACATGCTGGGCACCGAATGATAGGTAAAGAAAAAACGGCTTTTCAGGCTTAATGGAAACATGATCCGTAACAAAATGCTTAGCATGATCAACTAAGTCCCCGGATAAATGGTAATCTTCACCGTCAGGACGTGATACGAAATGATTATCGTAAACAAGATCAGGGTAGAATTGATCTGTCTCCCCTTCCAAGAAGCCGTAAAAGCGTTGGAACCCCTTCCCAAGCGGCCAATAATCGTATGGTCCAGCAGGGGAGCAATGATGAACAGGTGCCAGATGCCATTTACCAACAGCAAACGTGCTATAACCGTTATTTTTCAAAATTTCTGCAATTGTTCCCGCATTATCCGAAATTCGCCCCCTCGTATTCGGGCAGTCCGGGCCAAGATCAAAGTTTGTGATGGTGGACATTCCGACAGAATGGTGGTTTCGTCCCGTTAGCAATGACGCCCGAGTCGGCGAACAAAGCGGAGTCGCGTGGAAATTATTATAGCGAAGTCCCCCGTTTGCTAACTGATCGATGTTAGGCGTTTCAATTTCTGAACCGTAACAACCAAAGTCAGAAAAGCCGACATCATCTAAGACAATGTATACAATATTTATTGATTCTTTGTTCATGATTTTCGACCCTCCGATTCGAATCGTTTAATAGAATAAGCAAACCGCTCCTTTGTCTAAAAGCATTCTTTTTAAGCATCCGCCACACAGCGGAACCCTATATTTCCAGTTGAGCTGTCCGGCGTGTTCGAACTTCTCGCCGCCACGCGGTATCGATTGCAGTAGGACCGGTGACAAAGATAGGATCCCCCACGCATCGCTTTTGCCGCTCCAGTCTTGGGACCTTGCGGATTATGACGTGGACCATGAATATGAAAATTCGGACTGAACCAATCTGAACACCATTCCCATACATTTCCTACTATGTTATACAAACCATATCCGTTTACGGGAAAAGATTGGGAAGGAGCGGTACCGAAGTAACTGTCCTCCTCCGTATTCTTGCTTGGAAAGTGACCTTGCCAAATATTGCAGTAGTGTTTATCATTTGGCGTCAATCGATTTCCCCATGGATACGTTTGTTGTTCAAGCCCTCCTCGTGCCGCAAACTCCCATTCCGCCTCTGTAGGTAGTCGTTTGCCAGCCCACTCACAAAAGGCAAGCGCGTCATTCCAGGAAACATGTACGACAGGATGATCCATCCGTTTGACGATCGTTGAATCAGACCCTTCAGGATGACGCCAATCGGCACCTTCAACAGGCCACCACCAAGGTGCACCCTGAACAGCTTGTTTTACAGTTTGGGCTGTCACGGATGACACAAAGCTGGAGAAAACAAACGACCACCCGAACCTTTCCGCTTCCGTCTTATAATTCGTCGCTTGAACAAAGTTTTCAAATTGTTCGTTTGTAACCGTACAGCGATCGATATAAAATGAATGAACCTTTACCTTACGCACTAGCCCCTCACCGTCCGCTGGAAAACCTTCCTTATCGTTCGTTCCCATCAGAAATTCTCCCCCCGACAGCAAAACCATGCCTTCCTTAGAAGAAATCTCACCCTTGCTTTGAAATGTCGTTTTTGACGATGAATGTTTGGAACACCCCGAAGATTCTGAATGTTTATGATCTAGTGAACAACAATTTGAATTCATTTATTTAACACTCCTATCTAATTAGCTATCTCATCTAATGATTCAGTATCATCATACGACTTACGGTTATACTCTTTTGGGAAAACCTTAACAAAAATAAATGTTGCTAATGTAATCATAACCATAAGCAAAAGTGTCATATTGCTAAACTGAGCAGATTGATGGTTGCTAGAGAAATCGACGATTTTAGTCATCATAAATGGTTGACTATAGAACATCGCTATAAAAGCAGTTCCTATGGATAGTGAAATTTGAAAAACTAACTTTTCTGTACCAATACCTACACCATGTTGACCTTGTGGAAGCAATTGTGTGTAGTTGGAAAGATATCCTGAAAAGAACAAAACATAACCTATATTGAAAATACCCATACCAATAAAAATGAAAGCGACGTTATACCCTGAGAGAAATGCTACTGACGCTAAACCGATAAAGATGAACGAACCACCGAACAAAACCATGTTACGATAACCAATTGCTTTTATAATACGACCTGAAAACATCCCCGTAATAAAAGCAACAATGTTTGTTATCATGTAAAATACACCGATTGTCGTCAACGCCATGCCGTAAACATCTGTTAAAATAAATGGAAAGATGAAATAAAAGGCAGACTGTGTAGCGTAAAATAAGGCACACACAATCAATGACAAAGCAACACCTTTCAATTTGAATAATTCTGGTTTGATAAAAGGGTTGTCTTTTTTAAGTGAATAGACAACCAAAATAAATAAAGAAACAAGTGCTAAAATCAGCAATATCGGATGTTGCATTTTAAACGTCAAAAACATCACAAGAAGCGTAACAAATGCCGTTACCAAACCCGCTCCAATGAAATCAAATGAGCTTTTTTTACTTTTTTCTTCTTCTGGTAAATTTTTGTAGATTGTCGGCACACTAAATATCGTTACAACTGGAATCATAAGTGCCCACTTCCAATCCAGATGTTCTGTAATGTAACCGCCTAATAAGTGTCCAGATGCCGAAGCAATCTGGTAAATTGCCGTATTGTAACCAAAAAATTTAGCCGCTGATAATTTGTCAAAATATTTAATTGCGATCACAATCGATAAAGCAAGAGGGGCTGCAATAGCAATTCCGAACAAAACACGATAACTAATTAATAATGCAAAACTTAAATCTGATACTATTCCAAATAGAGCAACTAACGGTACTGCAATACTTGAATACAGAATTAACTTACGTATACTCACACTGTCAGATAAAATAGTAAAGACGATTGAAAAAATACCGAAAGCCAAAAATCCCAATGAAATGACCAAGCTTATCGTTGATGGCGATACTTCAAATTCTTTGACTAGCTGTGGAGAAATGAGATTAAATATATTATTCGAAAACACAAGGAAAAACTCAAATACCAACAACCACCTTAAAACTTTCCAGACCCCACTTTGCACTTCTTCTGAGTACTTTTGAACCATGAAATTCACTCCCCTGATTTATTACTGACTCTCGCAATGAAATGTACTATTTCAGATTCCTTACCCTTGAAATCGCTTCCAAAAAAGATTGAAATTATAATGGAAATATCTTGGCTGTATAACTAAATGACTTTTATTCCTACTTCCAGCATTCTTGTCTACCTTGGTGTATTTGATATATTCATAGCGCTTTCAAATTTTGACATTCCACCTCTGGATCGTTACCACCACCTTGTTTAATTGCCCATGTTGAAAAAGGTATTTACAAACATGATATCCTAAACCGATTCATTTTGTAAACATCTTTTCATTATTTTGATAAAAAGTGTTTTTCTTTATATCTTATCCTCTATCAATTAACCTTTTTATTTATCTAATAACCCAATCATAACCGATTTTCCGATAGCAGATTGTATAATAAACGTTCTCTTTTTACCATTTTGAATTAAACATTCCGCTTCTCCGGAGATTTTGTATAAATACTTCACCATGATAGAAGTTCAATAAATGAGGAGGAATTTGAAGAAAAGAATAGAACGCAAAAATATATAGTATTTGAAAGTTTTAGGAGGTGGACTCAAAAAAAGAAGGTGGTCTCGTCATGGTTCGAATAATTGTTGGAGGATGACTAATGAAAAGAAAAAACTATTGTTCTATTGATCGCAGTATTATTTATGATGAGTAGTATCCTACCAACGGTAATCACCAGTTCTACTGCTAAGGCTGACGAAAACGTCTATGATTAGATTTTAAGAAACGGAATGATCATTGATGGGACTGGAGGACCTTCCTATCAAGCCGATGAAAAAAAAAGAACGCACCAGGCGTCCTTTTCAAGATTTTCATTATTCATTTCCAACTAGTTTTTAGTTATTTACGTGTTTATGATTGAGAATCTATTAAGTAGTTACTTGACTTAGTTTAGATTGTTTGTCTTTTTAATACATATCAGCCTCGCATATCCAAACAAACCATTAAAAAGCTAGTCAAGTTTAGGTCTATTACAAAGATCAACAATGGATTCAGTATAAACTCTTGCTGCCGTCATCTCACCTACCACCTAGAAATGACTTTAAAAAAGGAAGTATGGATAAACTACCCGTTCTCCCTTTTACAACCTTTCAATTCTATTAAAATGGTAAGTCATTCGTTTTTTATATCCATTGTTTCTCCTTAACCCTTATAGGATCAGCAACAACTTCTGTTACAAATACCGTTTTTCTGTTGGGTACCATCTATTGCTAAACGTTGATAATCGATGCATGAACATTAACGGTCTTTATTATTTTAATCACATTGTAGTCGATTATAATATGATTGTACACGTTGTTTAGGTAATTACCTTCTATATATTAAAGATAACCCCTGTAATCACTGCGACAATAGTCATAACAACAGTAGCCAAACCTGCCCACTTTAACATCATTTTCTGAAGGTCACCAAATTCAACTCCGGCCATCCCTACTAATAAATAAGTCGAAGGTACAAGCGGACTCAGCAGATGAACTGGCAAACCAAGAAGAGACGCCCGTCCAACTTCTACCGGACTAACACCATAAGTAGACGCAGTTTCTGCAAGCACCGGAAGGACTCCGAAATAATACGCATCATTTGACATGAAAAAGGTAAACGGTGCACTTGTAATTGCGGTTACAATGGCAAAATACTGACCCCATCCCTCGGGAATAACTGAAATTAACGAATTCGCCATGGCATCAACCATTTCAGTCCCTGTGAGAATACCTGTAAAAACACCTGCGGCAAATACCAATGAAACTACAGACAGCACATTGCCCGCATAAGTTGAAATTCTTTCCTTCTGCTGTTCCATATTCGGATAATTAATCATAATAGCAACAGCAAATGCTACCATAAATAACACTGGAGTAGGAAGCACCCCAACAACAAGACAGACTAAAAGTAAAACAGTCAAAAGAAAGTTCACCCATATTAATTTAGGACGTTTGATGTTTTCATCCTGTCCAACAGCTTCAGAAGCAGCTGCCGTTTCTTTCGATGCCATCTCGTCAATAACGCTTTGATTAATGTGGATGACACCTAGTCTCTTCCTTTCCTTTTTGCCATAGTAAAAAGCAACGACTAACACAACCAGAACGCCCCCGAGCATAGCTGGTATAACAGGAACAAAAAGTTCTGAAACACCGAGTCCTAAAACACTCATTGCTCTCGCCGTCGGTCCTCCCCACGGAAGCAAATTCATTACTCCAGATCCTAATACTGAAATACCAGCCAGTATAAGCGGATTCATGCCAATTCGTTTATACAATGGCAACATAGCCGAAACCGTAATCATATAGGCGGTTGTCCCATCGCCGTCTAAGGAAACAAAAAGTATCAAACAGGCAGTTCCCAATGCTACTTTTAAAGGATCGCCCTTTACAATTCGAATGATTTTTTCAACCACCGGGTCAAATAAACCAGCATCAATCATTACTCCAAAAAACAGAATCGCGAACATAATCATAATGCCTGTCGGTGCTACTTTTATAACACCATCTAGCATCATTTTACCAATGTCTTCGAAAAAACCGCCGAATAATGCAAAAACGATCGGTATAACCATTAAGGCAATAAGTGCGGAAAGACGCTTCGTCATGATTAAATACATGAAAACAGCAATCATTAAAAATCCTAGTAAAGCTAACATATTAACACTCCATTTTTAAGCGCTTACATTTAAAGCATTGACGCTTTTATTTTAAGTCTTAAAAGTATTTTAAATTATCAGTCACCTGATGTAACGGTTTTGAGTGTATTGGCTTTAAAAACCGTTTTGGCTCTTTTTTGTCGATTTTGATTATAAAAAAGATGCACAATGGCCAAAAAGCCATTGTGCATCTTAGAAAAACTCATCATTACCTATTTCTAATATCAAATTTCGAAGTTTATCTTATACTGAATTCCGGTTTCATTTTTCGTGTGAATCGGTTATAGATCATAGTACTTACGCTCCGGCCGTCCCACGGAACCATATTCCACTTCTGAGCGGCACTTGTCTACGGAAATTAAATATTCTAAGTAACGTCTTGCAGTAGTCCTCGCCGCACCCATTCTTTTCCCGATTTCCTCTGCAGACAAACCCTTCTGGCTGTTTCTAAGAACCTCCAAAACTTTATTAAGAGTAAGAGCATCTATTCCTTTTGGCAACTCCCGATTATCTTCTGTTTTACTTTCATCTGAATTCTTGAATAGCCTATCCACTATATTTTGATCCACTTCTTCTTTGTTTTGTAATAAATTCCTACTTTGAATATATTCTTTCACCGTATCCGTAAACCGATCCATCTTAACAGGCTTAATTAAATAATTCTGTACACCGTTCCGTATTGCCTTTTCAAGGAACGCTTTATCCGTTGCAGCTGTAATCATGATAATATCCACGTCTTCGAAGTTCGCACGGATCGTCGTTAAAATATCAGTACCAAGTTTATCCGGCATGTAGATATCAAGCAATAACAGGTCAACTTTTTTGGTATGTAAAAGTTCCAGGGTTTTTTCAGCATTTAAAGCCTTCCCCGCAATTTCGACTTCAGGTATTTTCTTAAGAAATTTCTCATGAACATTAGCAACGCGGAAATCATCTTCAGCAATTGCCACCTTTACAGTTTCCATCATTATCCTCCTTTATTATTATTTAGGTATATACACAGTGAACACAGCACCTTTTCCTTTCTCACTATGAAGTTCAATCATCCCCCCGAGTTGATTGACGGCCTCATTCACGTTGGCAAGTCCATAGCCCCTCGGCTCATTAGAGTTTTTTTCTGTAAAACCTCTGCAAAAGATTAAAGCCTTATTTTCTTCAGGAATACCATTTCCATTATCATGTACTTCAAAAATGATATCTTTTCCAAGATCAGTTGCAAAGAACATTACTTTAGGATTTTTGTTACGTACAACAGCTTCAAATGCATTGTCTATAAGGTTCCCAATGATCACGATGAGATGTGATAAGTTGATATGAATAGGCAGCGTCTGCAGGGAACTATTTGAATCGATTTCAAACTCAATTTTCTTCTCTGAAGCTTTTCCGATTTTACCCAATAAGACAGCCTGTACCCTGGTTTCTTCAATCTGGTTAAAAAGAATATGATTTTTCACCTCGAAATCCTCCGTTTCATCTTGTATCATATCCACAGCTTCATCATATTCACCCAGTTGCAATAAACCTGACAGCACATACAATTTATTCGTAAATTCATGGGTTTGGGCCCGTAAATCTTCAGAATATCGCTGGACTTCAGAAAGTGTATTGAGCATTTGTTCAAATTCCGTTTTATCACGGAAAGATGCAACAATCCCATTTACCTCATCTTTATGAAAAACTGGTGTCCAGTTGACAATTAATGTCCTATCCTTCAATGTAATTTCTCGGTCTTTTTGAGATCTCCCTGTCTTAAAAACCTGGTAAAGATTTGAGTTTGGGAAGAGGTCTTCAATTTCTAGACGATGAGAGCTTCCTTTAATATTGAGCAGCTTTTTAGCAGTTTTATTAATCATCGTTACCCTGCCCGTTTTGTCATACGCCAATATACCTTCCCTGACGGATTGGAGAATGGCATCCCTTTCTGTGTATAATGTAGCGATTTGGTAGGGTTCCAATCCCATTGTATCCTTACGAATATTTCTGGATAACATGATACTTCCGGCGACGGCAATAATAAGGACAGCCATTGATATAAACCCGGCTCTGATCACATTATGAAAGATTTGCTCTTTGATATTCTCTGAAAGAAAACCGACTGAGACGATCCCAATAATTTCATTTTTCTTATTAAAAACCGGGGATTTCCCTCGTAGAGAAGGACCTAATGATCCCACGGCCCTTGATGTATAATATTTTCCTTCAACAAGCGCGCGATAATTATCCTTACCAACCATTTTCTTCCCGATTCGTTCAGGTACAGGATGTGAATATCGAATGCCTTCCTTATTGCCAACCACAATAAATTCAGCGCCAACCTCTTTTCTGATTCTCTCCACCGTCGGTTGTATGATTGCTGCGGGATCCTTTGTTTGAAAGGCTTTGATCACTTCAGGCATGAATGAAATCGTTTTAGAAATTTTCAAAGCCAACTGGCCTTTCTGCTCTTCAATCTGCTTACTTTCCAGATAAGTAAAGGATGCAGTTAACAGAATAATGATCAGAAATGCAAGTGATAAGACCAGAATCAGTATTTTAGTTTGCAGCGATATTCTCAAAGACTTCAACTACCTCCAACACTTATATTTCATTTATTCAATTTATGTAATACGTTTACCTTGACGGATTAGGGTCACTCCGAAATCAGTTTATAATCAATATTAGATTTAGTAGTAAACAATGTTTATTAATATTTCCAATAAAGTATAGCATAAAAGAAATATTTCATGTCCAGGGTTAAACACGGAACTCCTATATACTATTTATTGGACGGGTGGCACTAAAATCGGCGGGCGCTACCTTTATTCCTATTAAAAACTATCCTATCCTTATTAAGTACGACAGTTTTGAGGACCGGAACGTATGTTACTTGCATAATATGATATGGATCTTCGACTAATTACTTTACATCCTGTGATAACGTCGAAGTCAGCACGCCCATGTGCAAGTCCGGAAAAACCGAGTACAAGAATAACCTACGGAAGTGGTTCCTCGCACGAAGGAAAAGTGTCCATTTTTTTCAAGGAACGAAGAAATTCGCAGTTTATCATTTGGGGATATTTGAACATCCTCTATCAGTACTCCGTTTTACAACATCTGAATTTTTATCCAACCTACAATTTCTGATGCAATTCTTGGGATGCTTTTCCCTTCTGTCTCAACAATCAAATCTGCATCATGATAATATGGCTGTCTATGTTTAAACAGCTTTTGAAGCTCCCTTCTCGTTTTGCCGGCAGCAAGTGGTCTCGATAAATCATCATGAAGACGATTGAAAATGGTATTGACCGAAGATTCCAGTGTAATTACATAGCCATTCTCCTTCATGAAACATCGATTTTCCTTTCGGAGTACCATCCCTCCACCTGTAGTTATGATGACATTCTCTCTTGGCAATTCACGGAGGGCAGTCTGTTCCTCATCACGGAAATACATCTCACCCTTCCTTTCAAAGATCGAAGGTATGTCCCACGCTAGCTTTTCCTCGATATATTGATCGGTATCAATGACAGGTAGATCCAACACTTTTCCGAGCTCATTTCCGATGGACGTCGTCCCTACTGCCATAAAGCCTGTTATATAGATTGCTCTCATTACACCACCACCCATTTTTCAACTTCTTTCTTAAAAAACTAGAAGTCAGGTACTTCAATATTATTACTGTAAAAAGAGATTGGCGAGATTATTTTTCCAAATCTCCTTAAAATTTTCTTTTGGATTTATCCGCTTTATTCCCCCAAAAGAGGAGCGTTCCAGAACATTTCTCATGTCCCTGTGTCCATATTTGATAACTCCATGTAAATCAGCATGGCCGGTCGTGGTCTAGATATTTGTCGTTTTACTTCTTGATCATCTCCACTACCCAGGAGTCTGTCCGACGAAAAAGACTTTGTCCATGTCGCAAAGAATAGTACATGTAACCGTATTGAACGTATAAAGGATGTGTAGGACATGGCAAAATTCAGAGCTTATTCCGTAAAACAAGGAGAACTCGTTCCGTCTTATTTGAGCGAATGGGTACTAGACAATCACTTAGTTCGGATGATCAGCGACTTGTAGATGAATTGACCTTCCTTCCATTACGGATGTCTATTCTGCTCGTGGAGGAGAAGCTTACCATCCTGCCCTGTTATTAAAATTAGTTTTACGGCTAAGAAGCACTCCTTTTTTAAAGTCAAATGAAGCGGGGGTGGTCCAGATCTATCTATTCACCGTGGTTTGGAATAATGCAATTCGAAAGGCTTGTGAAACTCTTGTTAATACTACCTATTTCTCTATATCGAAGTTTGAAAAATTATTAGACATACACTTCATATTTCATAACGCATTCATTGAGGTAGGAATGTATTAATTTTAGCTTGGATCAAGGATAGTTATACCTATGAAAGACAAAAAGTTATCGTAATTGTACCTCTTTAATGAATTTCTCCGAATAAATACCTACTACGGATTCAATTATCAAAGCCTTGTTTCGCTTATCTAATTGTTAATCACCTTACTTACACAATTTTTATTGTTTACACATACAGTACCAGTAGGCTTTTGTGGTCAATTGTATTAAATCCACAGAAAGAAGTACTAGTTAACTTCTACATATGTGTTACTCGGAAGCCTTGAACTATTATCAATACCGAGACTAGAGGGAGTGGAAAAATTGTGTCAAATGAATTAGAAGTAATACGTACAGAGATAGAAGAACTTAGCTTAAAAATTTTAGATCTTTTAAACCAAAGAGGAGTACTTGCCCAAAAAATTGGTAGGATCAAGAAGATGAAAGGTACACAGCGTTTTGATCCTGTCCGTGAGCGGAGTCTTCTTGACTTAATAGCTGAAAACAATAAGGGTCCTTTTGACACTCCTACCCTTCAACATATTTTCAAAAGTATTTTCCAAGCAAGCTTAGAACTACAAGAAGGAGATAACCGAAAAGAACTTCTGGTATCAAGAAAACGAAAACCAAACAATACTGTCATCAAAATTAAAGATGAGCTGATTGGTGATGGGAAGCCACATTTTGTAATAGGTCCTTGCGCAGTTGAAAGTGAGGAGCAGGTCCGGTGTGTGGCAAAAGTAATAAAAGATCATGGAATAACCCTAATTCGGGGTGGCGCTTTTAAACCTAGAACTTCCCCATATGATTTTCAGGGACTCGGCTTTGAAGGTTTAAGGATCTTACGGCAGGTAGCTGATAAATATAATCTTGCGGTGGTCAGTGAAATACTGAATCCCAATGATCTGGAAAAAGCTGTGGATTATGTAGACGTGATTCAAATAGGCGCCCGAAATATGCAGAATTTTGAATTATTAAAAGCAGCAGGACTGGTAACTAAGCCAATCTTATTAAAACGTGGATTGTCTGCAACAATTGAAGAATTCATGTATGCTGCCGAATATATCATTGAAAAAGGAAATGATCAAATCATACTTTGTGAGAGAGGGATTAGAACATTCGAACGAGCTACTAGAAATACACTTGATATAACCGCAGTTCCTATTCTCAAAAAAGAGACACACTTGCCTGTATTTGTGGATGTAACTCATTCAACTGGACGAAAAGATTTAGTCCTTCCTGCTGCTCGGGCAGCACTTGCTATAGGAGCCGATGGAGTCATGGCAGAGGTCCATCCTGATCCCCCTATAGCTTTATCTGACCCTGCTCAACAAATGAATATCCCTGAGTTCAACAACTTCATGAATAAGTTAAAAAGCAAATCAGACGATTTTAATCTCTAATAGAAAAATTACAGCGCTGTGTTGGTATTGATTAAAGTTTAACCTTAAACCGGCCTTTACTTGAAGATGAAAAAAAATTTATTGAATGGCTTTCAAAGAAGGCTATGGAAGAATATAAAAAGGTTCCATACAAAATATAACAATAACACATCAAAAATATGCTTATTCACCAATACTATAGTCCTGTCCACTGCTGATTTTTTTTCATACCATATCAAGGGAAGAGGATACCTCTTTTAATAAATATGATGGTGGTGAGAATATGTCAGGTTATGGTGGACGTGGTTCTGGATTTGCATTGATTGTTGTGTTGTTTATTCTACTCATTATTGTTGGGGTAGCTTTCGTCAAGGATGATAAGCGTGATTATTAATATTTAACCCTTTAGTATTATTCCATTAAGGGGTAACGCCATGACGTTACCCCTTAATGATAAAAAGAAGTTCTTACCTAACAAAAAAGAAGCACGTCTCACTACAGCGATTCTGAGAACAACGTTTTAAATTCCGTTGTCTCCTTATTTGTGTTAAATTAATACTTTTTATCATCAAACATGGCTGCTCCAACAATAATAAGCAAGATAAACAATACTACGATTAACGCAAAGCCATTATTATCTCTTTTGCGACCAAAGTCGCCACCGAAGTTACCGAAACCACTCATAATATCACCACCTTTTTAGTCGATACCATATTTTATGAAGGTGATGACAAATTGGAAAGACTAACAACTAGGAAGAACAAAAAAAGGCAAGAAGAAAATCCTCGACTTAAATCTGACAATTTAATTATTAAGACAAACACAAATTGTGTATATTAACCCAATCATTCCTCCGGTGGAGTATACAGCAAATGTCCAAGAACTAATAGAGTTCTGATGCCTTTTAAGAGTTTCCAGCGTCCCTGAGGTCAACAAGGTATACTTTATGTTTAGAGGTAAACGTTTCAGCAAAGTAATCACCACTATTATTACAGATTAATGGTGAGTGACACAAACTGGAGTATGGACTCAAAATCACTGAATTTTATACTCTATGAAAAAACAAACATATAGCCTCCTAGTTTTTCTATACTAATTCAGTAATAGGTTCAAGAATGTTCATACGAAGATTAACTCAAAGTTGTTATCCTAGTATCTGCTTGTAATCTATACCTCTTTACCCTCACAAGGACGGGGGTTTTTTATACACATATTGAAACTGCCGTTACAAGTTGTCCATCTCTTACATAGATTATTGATATAAATTTTTGAGAGAAAAGGAGCCAGTGGGACACCTTTTTTTACCATCAGGTGTGGGCAGGACTGTTGCATTGGTAAATAAGTATATATTTGATGTTATTTACTGTATTTTTGAATGGAATCTTTGATATTCTTCTATAACCTTCATTGAAACCCATTCAATAAACTTTTTCTCATCGTCAAACAAGGGACGGTTCAACCTTAGTTGAAACTCAATAATAAACCTCTCGTATATAGCTTCAAACATCTGATTTTCCAAGTTTAATCACCTACCTATGTTTTTAATAGTGGTTAGGCTCAAATTAACCCCAATATGAATATATGTAAGGGTTCACTTTTTTAAAACAGGGCGGAATAAATGATACAGCAATTAAATTTGTTAAGCGAATACAACAGTATCGAAATACTTGCAGAGAACATGTTAGGTACAAAAAGGAGTAGACCCGAACTCATCCGATTAAAAGGTAAAGTGTGACCTGGAGATGCGATCGTTTTTAGAGAATAGGTCGAGGTACAAAAGATTTGATAGAGTTAGTCGAGTACTTTGAATGATAAAAACGCAAAAAAATACCATATAGATAGATCTATATGGCTAGGTCTCCTTTCTTTATTACCCTCTTAATTTCTTTTAGACTATAGAAGCTTTTCCTCAATAATACGAACAGCAACAATATTTCTTCTTATCTTTCTTTTTACAAGGATTAAAAAAGACACAAGAATCATAATCATAATCTCTCTTTTTACAAGGATCACAATAGTCACAAGGATCATAATAATAATCTTTCTTTTTACAAGTATCGTAATAACACATAAAATAACCCCCCTTCTATTAAATTGATCCTTTCATTTCATAGTATGATATTAAAAGGAAAATAGATTGGACAAGTTCCATAGTCAAAAAAGCCTTGACTGTTATGTATAAAGTCAAGGCTTTCCTATCAGTATGGGTATTTTTGCCCGTCCCCTCGAAAATGGGGAGTAGGCTGAATCCCTTAAATATCAAGCGATTAGTCATAAGAGGAGGCTGACTCCACAGAGTCTGCCCCCTTACTATTAAGTTAGCCAAGACACTCTTACTTCGATCGACTTCGATCTTCTTTTTCATCTGACATTAAATCATTTGCTGAGCTTTTAAATTCTTTTAATGTATGACCAAATGCACGCCCGATTTCAGGTAACTTAGATGGTCCAAATACGATGAGAGCAATAACTAAAAGTAGAATTAGACCAGGTACGCCTATACTTTGTAACATGTTGTGTCCTCCATAATAAATTGTTTTCTATTCCATAGATACGGCTCATACTTATCTTTTCTCTACTTTTTCCTTGTTTTTATTATTTAATGGTAAAGGATCTATACTTTGATCATTCGCTGATAAATCAATTCCGTAGTCCTTAGCAAAAACCATATGGGTGTCTACAAGAACCCCTTCCTTATTTTCATCTAAATGGAATACTCTAGCACCACGAAGTCTATTCCGATCAGCACCGGAAAGACCGTATGTTCCGAAACCGGTGTTACCAGCATATCCAAGCATGATTCCATAATAGTTGCCACAATAGGTGTTTACATGATCATGTCCGCAGAAAACCCCTTTAACGTCTCCTCTCTCTAACATGGCTGAAAACAAGCCACCGTTAATCGGACCTGGACATTCATCTTCATTTCTTTCTCCTACTATATTATGCTTTTTCACTGCCAATTCATGGTTGGCTTGTGTTCGACTATCTACACTTGCATACCACATAAAACGATGTTCCCATAGAGGGATATGAATGAACACGAGTGAAGGTACTTTATAACGGTACCTCTTCTCAAGTTTTTTAGATGTCTCATAATACCAATTAACTTGATTAAAGCGTAACCAGTCCCAAGTAGGGTATCCTTTAAAATCTTGCCCAGCTATTTGAGCTGGTGCATATCTTCCACTATCAAGAAGCCAGAGGTTGAATGCCGCTTTATTGCCTTTTGATTGTCTAATTAAGAGATTCATATTTCCTGTTCCAGTAAGGCCCCTTTCACCTCGTTCGTTCATATTATGTTTGTACTTCATATAGAACTTCAGCATGTCATTCTCATACATCCCACTCTTGGATGAAGAGTCTTCATCATGGTTTCCAAATGTAATCGCCCATTTGATCTCTCTTTTTTCCACCAGATGAACGACATTATTCATGGCTTGTTTCATTTCTAATTCTGTATCACAGCCTCCTGTAATAATGTCACCGTTGAAAACAACAAAATCCGGCTTCTCTGAGTCAAGAACTTTCTCCATAAGTTCAATTGTCCTACGATCAATGCGTTCATCATCTTGAGTGTCGTTAAATTGTACGATTTTAAACTTACCATCTGAGTTGAATTGGAGCTTAGGATGTTGTTTTTTTTCAGAATAAGCATGCGCGTTGTCATTCAATAAATTTACTGGCAACCCAGTAGACGCAAGTGTTAAAGCAAGCGTAGCCATTCCTCCTTTTTTTATAAAACTCTTTCTGTCTAACCCTTTGTTTTGATCCTGATTACTCATCAAAATGACCTCCAGTTTTTTTATTGTTCAGCCGAGCATCAAAAAGAGAGGGGAAATTTCAATACAAGCATCATGACTTAAAAATGAGATGCCGCCAATATCCCCTTACACTACTTTTCATCTTAGAATAAAAATATTAATACACTATTAATCATGCTGAAAAGACAAGTAAAAAAAACAAAGAAAACTTAGAAAACAAAAGCTAAAGAAAACGACACAAATAGCTTTCCTAAGAAAAAATGCTAAGATTTTTGGTAGAAAAGTTCGATGAAAAAGGTGCTTTTGTTTTTGTTTGACATGCTATTTCTGTTTCATTTACAAAAGTTAATAATTTCATCATCTTTTTTTAAAATTCAGCCCTTATAATTAGTTAATACAAAACAAATCAAAACGACGAGGGCTTAGGAGATCTATATGAAGGAGTCATTAATTACAGATAGACATAGAATGATCATTAGAGAACTTGAGATAAAAAATAAAGTGAGTGTCGTTGATTTAGCAATGAAATTAAACGTAACACCTGAAACGATACGAAAAGATTTAAGCACGCTTGAGGAGAATAAAAATTTATGTAGAATTCATGGTGGGGCTGTTCCCTATTTTGGTTCGATTAAAGAACCCCATTTTAATAAAAAAGTCGGTATCTCTCATAATCCAAAAAAAAGGATCGGTGAAACTGCCGCAACTTTCATTATGGATGGAGAAACCATTGCACTAGATGTAGGCTCAACAACCTTGCACATTGCGAGTTCGATTAAAAACGTAAAAAATGTCACGATTGTGACCAACTCTTTAGCAGCAGTCGAAATATTAAATAATCGATTAGAAAACCAATTATTTGATGGTAGAGTAATTGTACTTGGAGGAACGACGAACCCCTTGCAACAGTCAATCAGTGGATCATTAACTAATCATTTGTTAGAACACTTTTATTTTGATAAAGCTTTTATTTCGTGTGGAGGCATCAACAATGATGGAATATGTGATTTCAACATTGATGAAGCAACGGCATCTTCTATTATGATGAAGCGATCAAGACAAGTTTATGTTGTCGCTGATGCTTCCAAAATTAATCAGAGGGCTCTTTTTCATATCGGGTCATTCTCATCCATTGATTGTGTTATGACAGATCAGGAAATGCCCATTGATTGGTCCAAATATGCAATGATTAAGGACCTAGATTGGATAAAAATCGGTGACATGAATGAGCATTGATGACCCTGTTCATCCTAGGCTTCGAACATTAGTTATACAATGACACCGTCAACACCGGAGGATTGAACCAGCTGTGTAACTGCGGAGGACACAATAAACCAGCTAATGATCAAGATTTTAGCTGGTTTATTCTAATGAATAGTTTTAAGCGTTCAGTCTTTTGTCTAAAGGTATCATTCAAATAGTTACAATTTTACAGGCACCTAATTTTTAATAATAATGACCGTTTTTTACGTCCGTAAAACTATTAAAATATTTTACGGACGTTCACATATTTCTATATACTTTTATGAACCTATTTTAGTAGAATAAACTTTTTTTTTGGACATTTTAGCGTGATAAAGTGAAAAATGTTGACAATAACCTTTGTTAGTTACTATTTTTTTACAATAAAGATCTACTGGAACTCATCATTTCTACAGGAAGTGTGAAACAAAACAATATGCGACTTTTTCGTCCTTTTCAGCCACCTATATTACAACACAAACTATTAGATTCTAATTATCGATATGGAGAATATTTACCATCCAAGAGTCTAGAATGTTATGTTGCTTGCTATTGACCGTTGATTTCAATGCATCGAATACGAATAAATTGCATCGTATCATACCAGATGGCTGCGTGGATATTATTTTTGACCTAAGCTTATCTTCTTTTTCCAAAGGAGTCTTTGTTACGGAATTGACGACTGAATTTGAGTAATAAACCTTTCTCCAGACTCTTCCTTATTTGGATTTCGCTTTTATTTAGACACTGTATACCCTTTTTTTAGGCATCCTGTTTCTGAGCTTATCGGAAATCATGTATTTCTGGAGGGTATATGGGGAATGAAGCGGTGTTTTTGATGGAAGATATTATATCCACCTACTCGAATTTCAGAAATAATTGAAAAGGTTGAATCAAAATTAATACAACTTCCTATCTTTAAATGAATTAAAAACTGATTACTTACTACAACCAAGTATGCAATATATGTTTGCCCAAGGGAATCATTTCAATTCGCTCTTTATCAGAAAAACTCAGTTACAGTGAACGACATATTAGAAAAACTTTTCAAAAGGGAATCAGCGATTTCATCGGAATCTTTTTCTTTCAATGGGGTTCGATGCCCCATTGAAAGAACCTATATCAACTAGTATCCCGGTGCGCTTTTATTCTTAAATATAAAAGCCGTTAACCTAGCTTATCTAAAATCCATAGTCTTGATCACGGTCTGTTAGAGGGATGTCATGATATTCATCAGCATCGATTTCGTAAACATTACCGGAAGAAACACCGTTAATGATGCCGTACAGACCAGTTTCAACGGCGTTTACTAACTGTCCTCTCTTTTTCTGGCCGTAGCTTTGTGTTTGTCCGGTGACTTCAAACAGTACGGCCCCGCTACCGTTAAGAGCAAAAGATCCAAGTGCTGTCCCTGGAAGATCCAACCCTTGCGGATAAAGAGAAATATTTCCGAACGGGGAATTTCCCATTTGCTGCAATGCGTCATAAGCAGCAACATTTAATTGTTTTGAAAATTCTATGTTGTATTGATCAGCATATTCACTATATTTTGCTCCCTCAGTGCTGTCCAGATTAGGAACAAACTGTCCGGATATAGAAAGAGTTACAGGCTCTCCACTTCCTTCAATTGTGTATACTCCTTGGTGGTGGAGATCAACGAAGACATCGACCTTTCCAAACTGTTCAGTTAGGCTTATATAAACATCACGTACAGTTTGTGCTTCAGGTGTGATGAACCAGCCAGGTAATGATGAATCACCTGGAAAATCATCGGATTCAGGCACATAATCAAGATTTGGGTTAAAATCACGATTTACGTCAAATCCCGGATTTGATGCATAATCCCAATATTCGTTTTTATATGTGTAATAATTCCATGATGGTTCAGCTCCATTTAATTGAGGGAAATCCTCAACAACTTCACTCCAAGACAAGTCGTTTCCCCGACGGTTTAATTCTGTCGCATCCGGATTCACCATCGGCATCGCTACGATTGTAACTTCCTCTCTGATTTTCTTAACTTCGGGAGAGTTGTTGGATCCGAGATTTTGCAAAATATTTAACAATGCAGCTGTTCCGGTTTTTTCATTTCCGTGAATTTCACTTTGGAGTAATAAAACTTTGTCTCCTGTACCTACGGTTGCTTTATAAATTTCGCGTCCTTGATTCGAATACCCGGCTACCTCTACATCAACTCTTCCCTGGCTGTTTTTCTCAATCTGCCCAAGTTTTTTGCTTAATTCTTCATGACTTATAAATCCCGAAATAGAGTAATTTTGATTTTCCGGTGTTCCTGACCCTTTACCTGAAGTCTCAGCATAAACAGGACTAATCATTCCTACAGACAATACAATAGAACTGCATAACATAGCGATTTTCTTCATTTTTCGCATCGAATTCCTCCTGAATGTTTTCTTATCATTGTTTAAATTCCTTTTTCATTTTTTGATTTCCTTGTTTTTAAGAAAAAACACACCATTTGTCATATGGGAAGATTTGTACCTAGTACATAATGTTCAAATAAAAAAGCAATTCCTGTCTCTTTCATATATGAAAACTTACATTTCATGACCAGACTTCCCCAAGTACTTTACGGACATTTTATACCTCCACGTCTACTTTATAAATCTCCTATTCAACATGTGAGGTGTTTTAAACGTTTTAGAGAGGAAAAGAGGAAGCACTTTTCCAGTGGGTCCGAAAACAAAGACGGATTGAATAAAACCCCTAATTTTCTTCGATGAAGTTGGGGAGCTTTGTAAAACTAGAACGGTCCCAATGTACTGGAGAAAAGTAAACACAAAAAGATACAATGTATGCCCACCACATTTCAGCCAGCTGTTCCTTAAACATGTTTTCTCTAAGGAGCTTAATCGCTTTACCCAAACCTTCGTCAATGGAACCAAGCATATCTTCGTGTTCTATAGATAGGACATAATCATACCCTATAGCACGAAGCATACTGATCATATCTTTCCACATTTTTTTTCATGACCATATCCTACAGATCTGAACGTCCATGAGCGATTGAGGACTTCGCTATAATGTTTCGTATCTAACACACCATTTACTTTTATATTAGTCTAATCGAGATACGTATCTTTCGCATGGAAATGGTAGATTACATTTTCCTTACCAAGCTTTTTGATAGCTTCTACAGGATCGATCCCCTGCCATACAAGATGGCTTGGGTCAAAGTTTGCACCAATGCTTTGTCCTGCATGTTCTCTTAACTTTAATAACGTTTCAGGGTTATAAACGACAAAACCAGGGTGCATTTCAAACGCGATCTGGTTGATCCCATGGGAATCTGCAAATTTCGCTTCTTCCTTCCAGTATGGAATGACAACTTCATTCCATAGCCAGTCCAGAACCTCCATATATTCAGGTGGCCATGAACACGTTACCCAATTTGGACTTTTTGCGTTTATATGGTCACCAGGACATCCAGAAAAACCATTGACTACAGGAACTTCTAAACGCTCAGATAGAAGTACCGTTTTTCTCCATACATCGTGTGCTTCCCGCGCTGCCTTTTTTGAAGGATGGAGAGGAGTTCCATGACAACTGAGCCCACTGATCGTCATATCTCTGTTTTCAAATGCACATTTGAAATTTCTAAGTTTATCAGGATTTTCTAGCAACTCATCCGGGTTACAATGTGCGTTTCCAGGAAAATTACCAGTGCCAAGTTCGACCACTTCAACACCCCTTCAAAATAGACGTATCGACACTAGCGTCGCATTAATTATTTTTGAAGATTTTAAATTCTTAAAATCCTCAAAAATAATGGGTATTAGACATTAAAAAATCCTTTATATTATTGTTAATATGAGATGTACGGGTGAAAAGATCCCTACAATATGTAGAAGCCATGATAATATCATCTTTATGGTTTCGTGATATGGATCAGTACCAGATTGCTTATGGAATACGATTCTGAGTCCCGATATTTACCAAAACCATTATAAACTCAGTATCTTCAACGATTGTTAGATATCCAATTTATTTGAAAACACGATTACTGACTATTATGCCTCTGTCCTTCTATAGGTCAAGTTAAAAGAGGCTTGTTTATTAAACGTTTGATTGAAGAAATAAAAAGAATGTCGAATACATCTCAGTGCAGGCACTCACAGTAGTCCTTGCGGCACAAGAGTTTCTAAATAGTGTCAGACACTGCATAAATGGTACTAGTTAATTAACAGTTAAATAGTTTTGATTTCTTCAGTCCTATTAAATTTGCAGGATATATTAAAACGATCGTTGAAGATAGCTTGTGAAGATTACGAAACCCTTCATATGAGAAGTAATATTGCAAAGAGGAGGAGAATCACCGTACATAGTTTACTATTTTTACATAATTATAGGAGGATATACAAAAAATGAAATTGAGGCTTAATTTAAAGCATCTTTTTATGTGTTTTTCAGTTTTTTTATTAGGGATTCTATTATTACCGACTTCTGCTAATGCTCACAATAATATCGTAAATCCATATCAAACCTACACTTATTCCCAAATGGTCAAGGATATCAAGTCCTTAGCTGAAAAATACCCAAACTTAATCAAATATAAAGTAATTGGTAAGAGTGAATATGGTCGTGATATCTATGCGGTATCCCTTGGAACTGAAGAACCTGGAGGACCGACGGTATTTTTCAACGGCTCCCACCATGCAAGGGAATGGCTAACGACTAACCTCAATATGTACATGATCGATCAATATGCACAGGCTTATGAGGCTAACCGAACAATGGAAGGTTATAATGTAAACCAAATTCTAGACAAAACAACCATGTGGTTCGTCCCGATGGTCAATCCAGATGGGGTTACACTCCAACAGAGTGGTCTAAACGCTTTTCCAGAAAGGGTACACGACGATTTGGTAGAAATGAATGAGGGTAGTAAAGATTTCACAAGATGGAAAGCCAATGCAAAGGGCGTTGACTTGAATCGCCAATATGATGCAGATTGGGAAAATATCAAAAACAACCGTGACGAACCAAGTTGGTCAAATCATAAAGGGGTAGCTCCGCATTCTTCGTCTGAGGTTAGAGCAATCGTCAATTTCACACAGGAAATCGCCCCTGAAATGGTTGTACCCTATCATAGTGCTGGGAAGGTAATTTATTGGAGTTTTCACCAAACAGGTAATCGGTATGACCGGGACCATCAATATGCTGAAGAGGTCGGGAACTTAACCGGGTATGAAGTCATATACCCAGGACAAAATCAATCAGGTGGTGGAATGACGGACTGGTTCATCAGTAAATATAAACGTCCAGCCCTCACAATGGAAATTGGAAATTACCCTGGTGAACGTCATTTGCCTATATCTGAATTCGATCAAGCTTGGCAGGAAAATAGGTTAGTAGGATTGTACGCTGCAGAGGAGAGTTATAATCTGTACTGAGTGAAATTTAACGAGATTAGCTAGAGGTTGTATGCTCTGATCCTGTAACAAAACGTATAGATTTTGAAGGTTGAGGCAAAACAGCGTTATGTTCATCCAAGGGATATGGATTAGGGAAATGTATGCTATGATATCAAGTCATTTTCCAATGTTAATTGACAAAAGGTAATCAATTAATGCTTGTTGTTCCTTTTTTGTGAATCTTGTCGATTCGTCCACCCAAAACTCATGCCCACTCCCATCGACGTGAACGGATTGCAAATCCTTTGAATTTCGGTTGGACTGTATCACATCCATCCGTAAACTCTTGTCTATTAGTGCTAAAAGACTGTTTCTTGGATCAACCGGAATCCCTTTCATGGTCGTACCAGCAGCTCCTAGTTCCGTTTCTAAATTAGTACCGACCGCAACACCACCGTCATGAAGATAAGGTGCTGACCAAAACAACCCATTCAAGCTTGGAACTTTGTACCCGCCTGGCGAATTTCCGTGAGCAAAGCCGAGTTTAATTTGATTGGGATCCAATTTATCTACCGGAACCTCTAGCACTTTTGGATTTTCCGGAATGGGTACTGGTGTATCCGGAGAATACAAAACAGATTTACCGAAGATTTTTCCGGTTTTTTTCAATGCTGCGGCCCGGGATGGTTCCGTACCAATTCGGTTAACAGGAATAATTTTATTGTTTGTGAGGTATCGACCTGCATGACAGGAAATACAGCCAGCCTTGGAAAAAACCCTTTCTCCCAATTCGATGGAATCCCTTTCAACATCTAGGTCTGGATTTGGTGGAACGATTGTATTTTGCCACGCTGACATCCCATTGTTCTGTTCATTAAAGTTATAACCTGGGGAACTCACAATCAAGCCATCGGGTGCCACAGCCGACACTTTCGGAAATTGTGGCAGTGCGACAAGTTCATTGACACCTGGAACACCAGGAGTCGGGTCAACGGAAGCAAAAAACTCCGACGGCGTCTCATCTTCAGATGGATTATAGCGGTATTTTTCATTCGCAGCATTTTGTAAAAGGGTTCCTAAATACACTTCTTTATCCATTCCAAACAAGGCTTTACTTGCCTCTGATTGGGAAAGCGAATCGGAATTTTGCGCATGAACATTATTTATAAAAGTACTCAATCCTTTGAATGCACCAACTTGTGCAAAGCCACTCCAACCATAAGGATGATCACCGATTGTAAACGAGTCTGGAATTTGGGTGAGATTACTTTTCATATCAATTGTTGAATCAAAATTACCTTTCGGCCATTTGAGGAAATTCCGATCGACAGCTTTCTCAAGAGTTTTTGGATCGGGTAAAGGAGTTTGCTTACCATCGGATGTTTCCACTGTTCGATCCATATCCTTAAGAAACGCTTTCAACGACGAGATATCGGTATGAGTCAAATAGGCAGCTGAGTTCGTCGAAAGTGCTATCAGTAAGCCCGCATTTAAGTCTCTATTAGGGGCACCTTCAAGGACTTTGTGGGTATTCCGATCAACGGTTGCATGACAGGCAGCACAGCTGATGCCAACTTTCAATCGTCCTTCTGAAAACGTGACCGGCATCCCTAAAGGTGCATAAGATCCCTTAGGAACATCCATGCCGGTGTCAATTTTCGTGCCTTTTTCAAATTGTTTATCCCCTATTGTGACATCTTCGGCTAATTCAACCCTAAGATTCGTGGTTCCCTCTCCACCTAAAGCAAGGATTGCTTTCATCGCATTTGGAATCGTAAAGGCTCCATCGACAATCCCCATGATATCCGTCAAGAAAACTTCATTTCCGAAGGTCTCTTGATAAAAGGCTTCTCTCCCTAATTCCAGTAGTTCGTCATCAATTTTTACAGCGCCACTGGCTGGCGACTGTGTCGACTTTCCTTCTTCTGTCTTTAGTATCGTGGCTTCTTTTCCTGATGTATGTACTCCCCAAACATCGTATCCTTTGAGATCCCCATTATCATTCAAGACCTTATCTTTCGGAGGTATATAAGCATACTCCGGTTCAACTTGATAAAGAATAATACCAATCACAATGAGTAGGATGACAATCAAGCTTGGAACAATGATCCACTTTCTCCTTTTCATTTTTTGAGCTCCTTTAACGTTTTTTTCATAAAGGTATTATTTGAAAGGGAGAAGCAATTATGTGTTATTACTAGGATTAATTAGTAATGTGATCTTGACTTCATAGGTCGGCTACATTTTTTGTATGTAACTATCGTCATAGGAAAGAATGAACATAAAACACATGCAGATTTTTTGGAGGAAACGATGTGGGATATAAACAGTTATTCATGACAATCATCATATTGTTCGTGACAGCTTGCACTCAAAATAATCAAAATGAAGCAGAGCAAATGGATGATCCCCCAGTAACAGTCATTGAAGTAACTGCTACCAATTGGGAATTTAACAAAAAGGTTTATAAAGTAATAGCCGGGAAGCCGGTGACGATCAACTTTAAGAGTGAAGATGGTTATCATGGTCTTGGCATAAAAGGTATGGAGAACGTTAATATTGAGGGAGAAGGTTCTACGAAAGTAATGTTCGAACCAGGAGAATATCAAGTCTATTGTACGATTCCGTGTGGAGAAGGTCATTCCACAATGGTCTCTACACTTATAGCCGTTGATATACAACAACAGTAAAGCCAGCTGACACGGATTCAGGAGAAATGTAATTTAATTGTTGATGTATTAAACTAACTTGAATCTTCTGTAATCGCACCCCTGACGAATGAAAGAATGATCAATAGGAATAGCGTTTAGATTCTACTTTACGATACGTGAAACTTTATCATTTTCCCTTCGCCATTTTTAGCAGTCGCAAGGACTCCTTTTTCCGATCTACTCGATCCTTTCTACAATATAGTGTTTTAGTTCATTTTTGAATAGTGTCATAGCTGTTATTAAAAACGAACGTTTTTGATACGGTAATTACATAAAAGTCTGGTTTTTGGTAATAGCATGTATTAACATAGCATTACGTTATTCAGCAATCGGATTGTTGAGTAAAAAAGATTTTTAGCAAACGAGAAGAAATCCTTAGCAGTCGGATGTGATAAACTTAAATAAAATAGAATTATAATAAAGGAGATGTATTTATGAGCGCTGTTTTTAATAAAGTTCAGGATGTCCTGGAAAATTACAAATCTGCAGTCTACGAGAAAGATGTTGAGAGGTTTGTATCTTCATGCGCTTCTAATATCCATGTTTATGATTGTTGGGAAGACTGGGAGTGTATCGGCATTTCCCAATGGAAGGAAATGGTGAAAGAGTGGTTTAAAGGTTTAAAAGAGGAAGGTGTTTTACTCAAAACAGATTTTGACGATTTAGTCGTTGAAGAAAATGAAGATCTCGCTTTCGTTCATTGTAATGTTACATACGCTGCTCACAACGAATCTGGAGATAAACTCCGTCAGATGACAAATCGATTCACATTCGGTTTAAGAAAGGAAAATAACTCTTGGAACATAATACATGAACATTCATCATTGCCTATAAATATGAAAACTGGGAAGGGCATTTTTAACTTAAGGTAATAATGATACCCTAAAAATTAATGCTGTCATGCTATCGCTTCATTTACCGCTGTAGGTCCCATATCTATAAGCGGCTCTATAGAGATGAGAAACCATTCCAACTGGTAAATTCATTGTAGATAAAACAATAAAGCGCGGCAAATGTAGCCCCTCCGCCTATATCTGCGACACCAAATGAACTTATTGCGACGACAGCAATTAAATTCAAAATGAAAGAGACGGATAAGGGGTCAATTCCTACAGAAGGTGCAACCATTACAGCAAGCATTGCAATAAATACCTGCACATCCATTCTGTCCGATAGTTATACAAAAGAGCCTGCAAATAGGACTTGTATGAACGGTGGAACAAAACGAGTGCTTTCCCACCATCCGCAGCTACATCCGCCTCATACCATTTTGTATCAAAATATCGCTTCAATAAATCTCTTCTTTCTTTTTACGATTTTAATAGATTTGATGCTTCCCCAATTTACGATAAAGAGTAGTAAGACTAATATTTAATTTTTTTGCTATTTCCTCCTTATCAATGTTAGAAGAATCGGAAGAAATATGTTTCAATAAAATGTTTCGTTCACATTCAGATACCAGTTCCGTCAACCCCATTGACTCTTCCAGTTGAGTTTCAGGTTTGATGATAATGTCTTCTTTCATATACTCAGGTAAATCATCAAAGTCCAGTAGATCAGTTTCATTCATGTTCATCATATACTCGACTACATTTTGTAGATGTCTAATATTCCCTGGCCAATCATAGTTCATCAACCATTTTTCCAGCATTGGGTTCATCCCAGGTATACCCCTATCAAGTATAAGACTGTACTTTCCAGTATAGTGAGCTAGAAGCAAAGGAATGTCATCACGTCTTTCCCTTAACGGCATCACATGGAGTGGAATAACGTTGATCCTGTAATATAAATCCTCCCGAAATGTTCCCTTCTTGACCATTGATTCAAGATCTTTATTCGTCGCCGCAATGACTCTTACATCTAACGGAATGATTTGATTACCGCCAATTCTCTCAATATACTTTTCTTGCAATACCCTTAAAAGTTTTGACTGCATAGAAAGTGGCAGATCACCAATCTCGTCGAGGAATATGGTTCCATTGTTTGCCAACTCGAATTTTCCTTCTTTCCCTTGACGTTTCGCACCGGTAAAAGCGCCTCCATCATAGCCAAAAAGTTCACTTTCTAATAGATGTTCAGGAATCGCGCCACAATTAACCGAAATAAATGGCTTATTAATGCCCGTTCTACCATAATGAATCGCTTGCGCAAGTAATTCTTTCCCTGTCCCATTTTCACCCCTTATCAAAACAGAACTAGGGCTTTTGGATATTTTTCGAGCTTTCTCAATTAAGGATTGAAACTTTGCATTTGTACCGATGATCGAATCAAACGTGTAACTCTTTGGAGGGACTGGGGCTTGTTCGTGAAATTGGCAATCTTCTAGTGATAATTTGTTTTCAAACAATGTACTTATATTTTGTAAATATTTTGATAGACTCCCGGAATGCTCGACAATCATTTTCTTTTGTCTCGAGGTAAAGCCGATAAAACCGATGACACCAACCGGCTTATTTTTTTTGATAATCGGGAATCCAACTGTTGCCAATTCCGTACATTGTTTATTAAAAATGCAATTGCGGCATTTCTTACTACCTTCCCGTCGGTCAAAAATAATCCCTGGTCGTCCGGTTTTTAAGATCGTCTCAAAAAAAGATCCTTTTGGAACTGGCTTTCCGATCAATTGGCGATGAAGACCCGTTCCAGCTACTCTGATATTGTTATGATCTATGATCGAAACATCCAACCCTAAAATTTCAGCCAAATTATCTGAGTATTCTTGAGCAAAATCTTGTATTTTTGCGATACTGGCCATTATAAACACCTCACTGATCTTTAGGTAACATCATCGGTAAATCGTCTATAACTATAATTATACGCTAGAAGATTCAGTACAAAAAGTAGACATTGATTTTATAAGAAACCAATGCCTGCTTTTAATTCTTAGGTTATCTATCTTTCATTCAACTTTCTCCAATATACGCAATAGCTTCGATTTCGATCAGTACATCTTTTGGCAAGCGACTTACTTCCACAGTAGAACGGGCAGGTCGATGCTCCCCAAAGAATTTCCCATATTCTTCATTCACCGAGGAAAATTGATTCATATCCTTAATAAAAATGGTCGTTTTTACAATGTGTTCGAATGTAAGACTTTCATTCTCTAAAATTGCCTTCATATTTTTCATGACTTGCTGGGTTTGTAATTTAATATCATGTTCTACTATTTCGTTTGTTTGTGGTTCAACGGGAATTTGACCGGATAAAAAGAGAAAATCGTTGACCTTCAATGCTTGTGAATAAGGGCCAATTGCCTTGGGTGCTCTTTCGGTATAAACTGTTTTTATCATTTTATTTGCACTTCCTCTCCAAAAAATTGAATTAGATTATATGTTCTTTAATCATTGGCGTTTCAGTTTGATTGATTTCATTATTATAAGTAGATGTATCAAGTTGTTTTATAATTTTACTTGTCAATAGTCCTGTTGTCATGCTTCCGCTTACGTTTACTGCTGTTCGCGCCATGTCAATGAGCGGCTCTATAGAGATGAGCAATCCTACGATCCCAACTGGTAAGTTCATTGTTGATAATACGATAAGTGCCGCAAAGGTTGCTCCCCCTCCGACGCCTGCAACACCAAACGAGCTAATCCCTACGACGGCAATCAAAGTCAGAATAAAGGCAGGATTTAACGGATCAATGCCTACAGTTGGTGCGACCATCACCGCAAGCATTGCTGGATAGATACCAGCGCATCCGTTTTGGCCCATCGTAATTCCGAATGCCCCCGCAATATCAGCAATCCCATCAGGAACACCTAACTCTTTCTTTTGCGTACTTACATTTAGTGGCAAAGTTCCTGCACTCGAACGTGATGAGAAAGCAAATGTAAGAACTGGAATCACTTTTTTCACATATTTCACAGGATTTAAACCCGTCATTGCAAGGAGAAGCAAATGAATCAAAAACATGATGAGCAACGCAACATATGAAGCGAGAATAAATTTCCCTAAATTCCAAAAGGCATTTAGATCGCTGGTTGCGGCCATTTTTGTTATCAGCGCAAGTATTCCGTATGGTGTCAGTCGTAAGATAAGGGTTACTACCCTCATTATGACGGTAAAAAGCGATTCAGTAATTTTCTCAAACAACTCTGCTTGTGCAGGCTTTTTCCGCTTGACTCCCAAAAAGGCAATCCCTAAAATAGCCGCGAAAATGACAACCGAGATCGTGGAAGTAGGACGTGCACCTGTCAAATCTAAAAAAATGTTCCCTGGAAGCAGTGACACGATTTTCTCTGGCATTGTCATGTTTTCGATATCGCCTAGTCGTTCTCCTGTTTGTTCTATGGCAGCCGATTCTGCATCTCCCTGAGTGAGTTCCATTTCCCCTAAGTTGAAAGATAAAGATGATGCAATACCGACTGCGGCTGCAATTGCTGTTGTACCTACCAATAACCCTATTACTAAACCACCAATTTTTCCAAGATCATTCGATAACTTTGCTTTTGTAAAAGCCGACAGGATCGCAAGAAAAACCAACGGCATTACGACCATTTTTAATAATTGCACATAACCATTTCCAGCGATGTTGATCCAATCCACTGATTGTTTAATGACATCTGATGTTGGACCATACGTAAACTGAAGGATAAGCCCAAATACAATCCCGATTCCGAGGGCGCTAAAAACACGCTTAGAAAACGAAACATACTTCTTTTGCATGTACATTAAACCCATACTAATCATAAGGAATAAAATAACGTTTAAAATAATTTGAAGAGTTACCAAAATGAATACCTCCTAAATTTTTACAAATCCATTATTAACTACCCTTTCAATTCTCTTCAATCCCTCTTCCAATACTGACCGGGGGCAAGCAATATTGATTCTAGTAAACCCTTCGCCTCCCGGGCCAAACTTATACCCTTCATCAAATGCTACTTTCGCCTCCTTTTGCAAGAATTGCTCAAGTTGTCTCGCATCCATGCCCAGTTCACGACAGTCTAACCAAACAAGATATGTCCCTTCCGGTTGGATCACTTTGATTTGTTTCATATTGGTTTCAATAAATTGGGTTAAATAATCCAAATTTCCTTTTAAATAATCCAAACATTGATCCAGCCAATCATCCCCGGATCTGTAAGCGTTTTCAGCTGCGACAATTCCAAATGTATTGGATAGCCCTAAATAAAGGTTATCAATCGTTTCAGTGAATGTTTTCCTTAGTTCATCATTCGGAATAATAATGTTTGCCATTTGCAGCCCGGCTATGTTGAATGTTTTACTAGGAGCCGTACATGTTATTGAATGTTCCGAAAATTCATCAGAGATTCTGGCAAAAGGCGTATGAATCGTATCTTTATAAATGAAATCCAAATGGGCTTCATCGGATACGATGAGAACATTGTGTTTGATACATATTTCTCCTAATTTGTTCAGCTCTTCTTTCGTCCACACTCTCCCAACCGGATTATGAGGATTGCAAAGGATAATCATTTTAACATCTGCATCTATTTTCCTTTCCAAGTCTTCGTAATCCATTACATACCGTCCATTTTCAAGTTTGAGTGGATTATAGACGAGTTCACGTTCGTTTTTTACTACAACATCTGTAAAAGGATGATAGACGGGCGTTTGAATGATGACTTTATCTCCAGGCTGTGTAAAGGATTGAATAATGAAGCTTATTGCAGGCATGATTCCCGGGGTGCAGCGGATCCATTGCTTCTTAATTGCCCAATTATGTCGTCTATCCAACCAACCTATAAATGCGTCAAAATAGGACTTTGATCTCGTTGTATAACCAAACATTCCATGTTCAGTTCTCTTTTTTATTGCGTCAATCACTGGTTGTGGACACACTAAATCCATATCGGCAATCCACATGGGGAGGATATCCTTTTCCCTGAACAACTTCTCTGCTTTGTCCCATTTTACTGAATCCGTGTTCAGACGATTTGTTACTTGATCAAAATCATATTTCATTAAAAAAACCTCCTGAAGTCAGTTCTCAATATTGTCAATCTAGTATGAGCTTCTAGTATTTTTTCAACCTATATGGAGGAACACCCGAAGCCATGTTGTTTGGTCACGGGTGGCTGATAACAAGCTAAAAAGCCACCCCGTCTTAATCGATCTATTATGATATAGAGACGTTTTCTTCTACCAATCTTGTTTTAAAATAGTTGACACCACTTAGCGGTGGAGAATAAACATGCAACGTGACTAAGCTGTCATCCGTATTATTTTCCATGACATGAATATGTTGATTGGGCACATGGAACGTTTCATCTTGCGTTGCTTTCGATTTTGAAACGAACTCTAATGCCCCTTCTCTATTTTTATAAGAAACTTCAGTCATTTCACCTTTTATAACGACTCCGCATCCGATCGACCGACCATGATCATGCATTGGTGTTTTTGTATGGGATGGAAAATGAAGCACAATAACCTCAAACTCATCTGAGCGATAGATAACATTTCTACCATATGGAAGGTCATCCGGCTCGGTAATGTACGGAGAAAGGTCCTCTTTAGTGAAGTCAATCGTTTCAATCACGTTGTTAAGATTGGACAAAGAGTGCTTATCAAGTCCTTCAAGTCTCTCGAAAAAGTTTTTCAAAAAATCCATTTTAACACCCCGCAATTTTTAAATTTGTTCGTTTTCTAAATTAGGATGTAGGAATATGATCCCCTGTTTTTACCCATTCATCATATCCACCTATTAGGTTTCGAACATCCTCAAACCCGTTTGCATGTAAAATACTCGCCGCAACAGCCGACCTTCTTCCGGTTTTACAATATACGAGAATCGGCTTGTCACGAGAAATTTCCTGTACCCGACCTGGCAAATATCCGAGCATGATATGTTTTGCCTCTGGAATATGCCCATCGTTCCATTCACTTTCGTACCGGACATCAAGTACGTATACTTGTTCAGTTCGAATAGCATCGCAAGCCGCTGCAGGAGTCAATTCTTTATAATTCATCAAGCGTTTGTCACCTTCGTCCGCTTGATCAGTCACATTCGGGTCCATCGTCGCAATGACTTGATCCAATCCTATTGAGCGCAAATCATTCAAAATATCCTCTACGTACTTCTCGCTGGCTAGGAGATAAATAGGCCGGTCATAATCCAACAGCCACCCTGCCCAGTTGACAAACAATTTGTTGTACGGGATATTCATTACTCCACGCAAATGCTTTTCGGCAAATTTTTTCACTGGACGGGTATCCACGACAACGCCTTGTTTCATCCATGTTTCTACCGTGTCTAATGAAGCCTTCATACTATTTGGCGCTTCAATTTCATCGATCAGTTGAGTCCCATCTTTGTTCAGCCGCTTCATCATTGAAAAGTAAGTTGGTGCTTCAGGCTGCCCGGTTAGCATTGCCTCGACAAAATGTTCCTCGGTATCGTATTGTAGTGCCCAATTGGTCAGCTTTTCATAGCCGACAGTCGTCGATGGAACTGCTCCTAACGTCTTGCCACATGCGCTTCCCGCGCCATGTCCGGGCCACACTTGTAAATAATCTGGAAGCTGTTTGAATCTTTGTAACGAGCGGAACATCTTAAGCGTCATTTCTTCAGAGGAGTCGTGTACACCGGCTAATTTCTCCAACAGATCTGGACGTCCCACATCTCCGACAAAAACAAAGTCTCCGGTGAAGATCCCGATCGGTTTATTTTCAGATAAACGGCCTTCTGTTACCAGCAAAGAAATATGCTCTGGTGTGTGTCCCGGTGTATGCAGCACTTCAAAAGTAAGGTTCCCAATGTCAAATGTATCCCCGTCTTTAAGGAATACATGATCATACCCGGGTGCGTATCGGTATTTCCAATTCATTCCCCCTTCATCCGACAGATATAATGTTGCACCGAATCTTGAAGCTAGCTCCCGTGTACCGGACAAGAAATCCGCGTGAATATGTGTTTCCGTTACACCGACGATCTTTACACCGTTTGCTTTTGCCGTTTTAGCATAATCCTTAATGTTACGTGCCGGATCAATAACAATAGCCTCTCCGGCAGCCTGGCATCCTATCAGGTACGACGCTTGGGCCAATTTGTCATCATAGAAATACTTAAGCAGCATTCTTTCAACCTCCCTTTACAACTCTTAACTTACACAGCTTAGAAATGCAGGGCTTTAGCATTGATAATCAGCATGTATATTGCGACGGTCATCACGACACCGGAAAAAATGTAATTAAGTGTCTTTCGCCGTTTACTTAAACTTGCTGCAATGTAAGCACCTAACATTCCACCTAAAATTCCTCCTCCGACAAACTCTAATACGATCCACCAATTGACGAGACCAGATATACTGTAATTCACTGCTGTCGTAAGTCCAAAAGTGCCAACTGAAAACAGCGAGGTCCCAATCGCCGTAATCATCGGCATCTTCATCGCGAACATCAGACCCGGAACAATCAAGAAGCCCCCGCCTATCCCGAAAAAACCGGATAACAATCCTACCAGAATAGCTACAATGATAATCCGCAGCAAATTACTCTGGTCCCTAGATTCAATGACTTGATTTGTCTTTTTCTTAGGTAAAGCCATTTTTACAGCCATTACGATCATCAGAATGGCAAAGAAAAATAGTAATTGTTTGCCCGGTACCATTTTGCCGAGGGCCGATCCGAAATAAGCACTTATCGCGCCGGGAATCGTAAAATATAACGCCGATTTCCAATGAACGTGCCCCGCCCGTGCGTGAGGAATGAGATTTGTATAAGCGTTTACCGCAACCGAGAAAGCAGTGGTACCAATAACAATGTGCGGATCTTGAATACCGACAGCGTATAGTAAGAGAGGTACAGCAAGGATGGAACCACCTCCACCTAGCAAACCAAGCACGAATCCGACAATTCCACCTGAAATTATTGAACTGATCACTTGAATCGATGTCATCGTCTTTGTGAGACCTTCCCTCCTTTCTTTCACTTACACGTCATTAAAATGCAAGAGTCATGCCAATTTTAAATCCCCTATAAAACAGCTATTTTCCATGCATACTCAATGTTTAGATTTTCAATTTTGTATTAATCAATTTTAAAAAGCCCTTGGGTAAGGGCTTTTATTGATTCGCAATATTGAAAATATTTTTTCACCTATGATAAGATCTCCATCAATGAAGCTATAAATTGTGATGGCAACTTTTTTATAATGTCCATTATTCGGGTTACAGTTCAAGATAGATCAAAGGTCCTGTGCGTTATTTCCAATGATATTCTATCATCTACTCAATTCCTTAAAGATATTTTATCTCTGTCTATTGCATTGGCCGCAAACCCTTCTGAAGTTTTGGGTCAAATCGAAGGACGACACCTCTAGGCAAGGATACTGAAAAATCATAACCGATTACTTAACATGTTGCGCAAATTTACTGATATCAGAGAAAGTGTACAAAAAATGAAACACAAAACAGCTGGGACATTAAGGTTAGGATCTTCCAATCACTATACTAAATATAAGCTCCCTGTTTTGTTAAAATGACTAAAGCATCACCGGGGTTCGCTTCTCTTATAGCTCTTAGAACTTCCAGGTTATCTCCTACCGGAATTTTCACTGTAAAAGCCCTCCCACACAGTTTATAATTTTCCTGTAAGGGTTTTATAGTCGGGTCCATGTTATTTAAACCTTGCATGGCATCAGAAATACAAGTGGTCGGAACCGTTTCAAATTTCTCTAGTAAATCTGGCATCTAGTAACCTCCGTTATTCATTTTTGAACTTGTTTCAAAGTCAATTGCAAAATCAACAAATGCTTTCACCATGTTCTTTTGGATAACGCCAAATAGGAGGAAGCAGCCAATAGGAAGTGATGGTCCCAAAATGCAATTAGTAAGCTGCTGCTCAATGATTAAAAATAAACCGCTTGTTCCCAATAAAGTGAAAATGGAAGCGATGTAAACGTACCAGTTTCCATTTCCGGTTGCATCATAAATCCTGGTGATATAATTGTAGGAAGTAACGATTGCTAGTTAGTAGTTCCAAACTAAACGCTTGATCTCCTGAAAATTTAATATGTTATAGCGGAACCAAAACGGGTCGTCGAACAGGTAAACCGTCTGTAACTTTATATGGAGATTCCTCTATACCTGAAAAATTGTATTTAAGCTACCTTACTAGATGATAGAAGTCGTCATCAAAAATCCGAATAGTAAACAACAGCATTAGCAAGAGCAGTAAAAGCTGATATTGATGCTGTTTATAATAGTGTTAATAGTTCTTATTCGTATTACTGTGAAATTGATATATCTAAAAGAAAAATAAATAGAAAAATCTGCATCTAAGTTACACTTTTTCAAACCACTATTTTACAGGGGATAGTTTTAACCTGACAATGTTTGTTCTTTTTTATGTGGATGCGGGCCTTAGCCCATGAAGCAGAACCTTCATCTCCCCCAACCTTTACCTTTTCCGCCTTCATACCATCTACTGAGAGTGTCCATTTCCCAGCTGTTTCGGCATCCACTATCATTTGAACATTATGTATCCTTTTGTTGTTTTGGCTCGTTTTTATTGTCTTTTCGAAGAAGCTTTAGTTGATAAAAAAATTATAATTTTCATAATATTTGTTGATTAGCAAACAATGAATACTTTATAATACTATTTATCAATCAATTGTTACCAAAATTTTCGTTTTACCTTTACATAGGAAAGTAACATTATAAATGGACAAACATAAAGAAATTAAGGAGGCGTGAATATGCAACAAATCTTGTCGCCTGTAAAGGGCTTTATTTTATTATTCTTATCCATCACGGTTGTACTAACCGGAATCATGATCATCGACGCACCTACCACGATTGTACTCATTTCTGCGGGTTCTCTCATCATTATCCTTTCGTTAATATGGGGAATAAAATGGAATGATATCGAAACGGATATTCTCCAAAGTTTAAACGCCATGTTTAAACCGATTTTAATCTTATTGGCAGTGGGAATGTTAATCGGTTCCTGGATTTTATCAGGTACAATTCCCGTTCTAATTTATTATGGACTCATGATTTTAACACCGGCAATTTTTCTGTTTGCTGCTGTCTTCATTTGCTCGTTAATGTCAATTATGGCTGGAACTTCATGGGGAACGATCGGAACTGTCGGTGTTGCGTTAATGGGGATTTCGGCCGGTCTCGGGATTCCTCCCTCCTATACAGCAGGGGCTATTGTTGTTGGTGCAATGTTCGGAGATAAGCTTTCTCCGCTTTCAGATACTACAGTGATGGCTTCTGCGGTATCCGATGTTCCATTAGTCGAACATATTAAACATATGTTGTATACGACAATACCTGGTTACATCATATCGGTTATTCTCTATGTTATTGTTGGTTTCCAGTTTAGCGGGCAGGATATTAATAAGGAAAAGATCGATGTTATCATGTCTACGTTAAATGAAGCGTTTAATTTGAACTTGATTTTAATTTTTCCTCCAGTCATTGTTTTATTTTTGATCTACAAGCGGAAACCGACTTTACCTGTTTTTGGTACAGGGATATTATTGGGATGCATTTTGGCTGTAATCTTTCAGGGAAGTGGGCTCTCAGAGGTTGCAAACGCGCTGAACGGCGGATTTTCTGACAGTACGGGAGTTAAGGCTGTAGACGAAATGTTGCAGCGCGGAGGATTAAACAGCATGCTTGAAACAACAGCTTTATTAATTGCTGCGGCCTTTTTCGGAGCACCGCTTCGAACATCAGGTGTCATAACCGTTATCCTCGAAAAAATATCAGAGGTTACAGAACATGGTAAAACAATGATGATGTCTTCCCTGACGGTACACGCCCTTTTTTTCATGGTTACGGGCAGCTACTATGTAACTTTCGCAGTTTTGGGGCCGATGCTGAAGTCGTTATACGATCAATTTGGACTGCACCGGAAAAATTTATCGCGAACAATGGAAGATACTGGAACCACCTTATCCCCTCTTATTCCATGGGGTGTTACTGGGGCCTTTTGCTCTAGCACCTTACAAACTCCGGTCACCGAATACGCTCTTTATGCACCAATGACTTATCTTGCCATCGTATTCGCCATAGTATATATTTTTACGGGATATGGAATTGCAGCAGCAACTCCCGAATCAGGAAAGCAAAACATATATAAAGGGGGAAGTTCAAAAAACATGTAAGTGCGAATTGTTCTTCTATAACCGTGTGACAAGCGAGGCAAAAAGGTGTATAAGTAGCAAATTTATATGGAAATACAACCCTTATTGAGGCAAGGGTTAGATGTTTCAGAAGGTAGGGTTAGAGTGTATGTCAGGGAGCTTCGGACCGAGTACCATATCCCAATATACAGAAACATTATAGCCGGATTTATCGTTTTTCACGTTTTTTATTAGCCTACTAGAAAAATTAATAAATGCACGACCCTGTGGTACCGTCTACATATCCATTGACTCTTATGACTATTAGTACATTTATCCTCATTACAAGTTTCCCTTCCATTAGAGTAATCTAACTCCTTTTACATTTAGTCCGAGTCTTAATAAACTTTTAAAAATAAGGAGAATATATGAATCTATCTAGCAATTTCGATATGACATTGGAGACACTCATTAAAATTTTAGACTATTCTTCAGATGAGATATTTGTTCTTGACGGTGATATGCGAATTATTTATGTAAACAAGGCATGTGAAAAACATTATGGATTAAAAAAATCGACTGTATTAGGAAAGAACAGTAGCGATCTATTTAAACAAGGATATTGGACACCGTCAATATTTCCAGATGTGTTTGAAAAGAAAAAACCGTTTACGATCAAACAGACAACGAATATCGGAGCAGAATTACTTACGTCTGCAATCCCTATTCTAAATGATAAAGCTGAAGTTGAATTAGTTGTGACCACAGCCAGGGAATTACAAAGTTATAAACTACTTAAGGCGAAAGAAGAAACAAGTGGACAACCCTATCAACAGCATAAACAACATGAAATTGATATTACCAATTGTTTAAAAGTTAAGCAGATCTTGAAACTTTCACAAAAAATTGCAGTAACGAACACCACTATTTTAATACAAGGTGAATCTGGAACAGGGAAAGGGTTACTAGCTGAATATATCCACCAACAGAGCAAAAGAAAAGAAGGACCTTTTTTAACGATCAACTGCTCAGCTATTCCTGCAGATCTATTAGAATCGGAACTTTTCGGATATACATCTGGAGCTTTTACCGGCGCAAATCGATCAGGTAAAATCGGGTTACTTGAAGCAACAAACAATGGAACGCTATTTCTGGATGAAATCGGAGAAATGTCACTGCCACTTCAAGCTAAACTGCTTCAAGTCATTCAGGACAAGAAGTTTATTCCGATTGGTAGCCATGTAGAAAAGGAGGTAAATATTCGTATCATTGCAGCAACAAATCGAAACCTTCTTGAAATGGTAGAAAGTCGACATTTCCGAGAGGATTTATTTTACAGGTTAAATGTCATTGATATCAATATGCCACCGCTCCGGGAACGAAGAGAAGATATTATTCCTCTTATATATAACTTTTTATATAATTTTAATCGGATCCATGAAGTAAACAAACTGATTTCAGAAGAGTGTCTTGATATGCTCACACGTTATTCATGGCCTGGCAATGTTCGGCAGTTGGAAAACCTTATCGAGAGACTTGTCATTACAAGTGATGACGTTATCGATATTCAGGATCTTCCTGAGGTCATTTACCAAAGTGTCAGAAAAATGACTGAACAAGCCTCTCCATCCACTCTTAGTGAAGGTTTAGATCAAGTAAAAAAAGAAATGATACGCAAATCATTTAAAATACATGGAAGTTCTCGTAAGGTAGCAAATGATTTAAAGGTCAGTCAAACACATGCAGCCAAGTTAATTAGAAAGTATTGTCAGGACTTATATAAAGAGAAAGGTAGCCGATGAAAAAAGACATGAATCCCGTTACACTGGGTAATTTCATGTCTTTTTTATTTCTTCAGTAGTGAAATTAAAAAGATAATGGTTAGCTAGATTTTTTTTCAACATGATCTGTTTTTTCCGAAGATTGATTAGCACCGCTCGCTTCATAATCTTCCTTTAACCATTTAAATAGTGATATTGCAATTATCACCATGATAAGCATAATCGGGAAGCCCGTAATCACGGATAACGTTTGTAAAGCGTCTAGCCCCCCTCCAAACATCAAAATGATTGAAACGGCACCGATAAACATTGCCCAAAACAAGCGGATCCACCTTGCGGGTTCTTGCTCAACTGTCGAAGCCTTTGATGACATAAAAGAAAGAGTGTAAGCAGCGGAATCGATTGTCGTCGCCAAAAAGATAAAGGCAAGAACAATAAACAATGCTAACAACACATTAGTTCCTAACGGCATCGCTGTAATTATAGCAACTATGGCTGCGGGTGCTCCTTCACTTTGCAAAATATCCACAACAGGTACAATATTATTTAACTGAAAATAAAGGCTTGTATTACCGAATACTGTGAATGCTAAGGCGCATCCAAGCGTGCCAGCGACACACATTCCAACGATGACCTCGCGAATCGTCCGGCCTTTTGAAATACGAGCTGTAAACATCGCCATAAATGGCGCTAATGAGAACCACCATGCCCAGTAAAAGATTGTCCAATCTTGTGCAAAGCTTGAACCGCCTACTGAATCCGTATATAGACTCATTCTTATAAAGTTTTGAATTAACAATCCCATACTATCTGTGAATTTTTCAAGAATAAATACCGTTGGACCGACAATGAAGAAAAAAGCTGCGAATACGAAATAAATATTAATATTAATATCACTTAAGATTTTAAGTCCTTTTTTCAACCCAAAATATACGCTTGCAGAGAAAATGGCCGTCCAAAGAAGAATAATTATGATATCCAGTTTTAATGAACGTTCAACTCCAAACAATTGTGAAACACCTTCTGCTAACATCGGCGTACCAAGCCCGAGTGAAGTTCCAACGCCGCCAACGATTCCAAACATAAACATAACATCGATACATTTCCCCATCCACCCATCGACTCGATCTCCTAATACCCCACGACAGGCTGAGCTCAATCGTAAACTTGGAACTTTTCGTACGTACAATATATAAGCTAACGCAATCGTCGGTAAGCAATAGACGGAAAATCCCATAAAACCCCAGTGAAAAATACCATACGTCGAAGCCCATTCAGCAGCCTCTATACTTTCTGGTGTAATCCCAAAAGGTGGTGCTGTGTAATAATAAGTCCATTCAATAAACCCCCAGTACAATAAGCTTGATCCCGCAGTTGAAGTAAAAATAAGTGCAATCCAGCTAACCGTGGAAAACTCTGGTCCTTCTTTTGGATCACCGAGCGTAATCTTTCCATACTTTCCCATCGCTAAACATAACAAGGCGCAAAAAATTAAAAACGTTGCCAATAAATAAAGCGATCCAAACTTTCCGCTAATAAACCCTAAAACTACTCCTAAAAATTGGGTCCCCTTTTCAGGATTAATTAAAACTGGTACCGTAAAAATGCTTATAACAACTACAGCCGAGAAAAATATCATCCGATCTACTCTAGATTGTTCCATGAAACTCCCCCTCACAATTAATATTTTGGATATTTTTGGCGTATCTTTGTTATCAATTAGTATTGGTGAATCACATTCGAAAAATCTCCTTTTCTTTTTTTAAGGTCACCCCTCCTCAGATACCTACATTCTCAAAGAGAGAGGTGTCCTTTTTTTGATGATGAAATTAACATTGCCCTCCATTTAAGCGCTTTCAAAAATAACTGTATTATTCAATAATCATTGCTTCTTTAATCCGTTGATGGAAGTTACGTAAACCGTGTTCAGTTGGTGAATAAATTCCTTGTTTAAACGCTTGCGTATTAAAACCAGTTTGCAGTAATTCTACTAGTTCAAAATCCTCCTCACGTACTTGATCAACGAATTTAATAAGCTCTTCTTGTTCTTCCGTAATCTCATCCGTTCGGAAATAGTAGCTATAAATAGCGAGAGATTGATCTGGAGAAATAGGCAAAATTGTACTCGTTGTCATATTTCCTTCTTCACCAGGATAAATGCTTACCATCAAGTTGGGCCATATCCAATAAAAATGAGCTTGATTCTCATTGCCACCTTTTTTTAACTGAGAGTATTGACAAGAGTAATTTTTATGAGTATCGATATTATAGTTGTTCATGTCAAATGTTCTTGAAAAAGCTGGGTGAGCAATTTTACAGTGATCACACTCAAGATAATTATCAACGATCGCTTTCCAATTCGCATTAACCATTCTCTGTGTCACTCTTACTTTCTTTAGTGAATCAAGGAAAGTATATTTATCCAAATCATTTACCAATTCTTCGTAAGAATCCGAAAGTGGCCGTGCATTCTTATCTAAATTAACAAAGATAAGCGATTTGTAAACTTCTAATTTCACATGCGTCATACAGCTATGTTCACCTAAATTACCGTTATCAAAGTTCGGGGCTCTATTTAGTTTTCCGTCTAACTGGAACGTCCATCCGTGGTAGGAGCACATGAATACCTTTTTGTTGCCTTGCTCACTGCGTTCCACTTTAGTACCACGGTGAGGACAAATATTATAAAAAGCATTCAATTTATTATTTTTATCTCTGCTAACAATAAGTGATTCTCCAACAACTTCGAAAGTAAAAAAGTCACCTTCCTTTTCTACCTGGCTCGCATGTCCTGCCAAAATCCAATTTTTAAAAAATATGTTTTTCTTTTCTTTGTCTAAAATTTGAGGATCGACATAATGCTTGTAAGGTAGTGTGTACTCTAATACCTTTTCATTTTCTCTGACGGTCATAATCAGTTGTTCCTCCTTAATAGTAATAAAGTTAATAATAAACAGATGTGTTATACTAAGCATTGCAATATTCATGCCAACACTAATAGTGCTTAGTTTTATGAGAATATCCGATTCCTAAATGGTTGAATCCGTAGAAAAGTGAGTTTAATATACTCAGTTGAGTTTCCTTACACTCAAAGGTTATATTCGAAATAGCCATCTATAACTAAAAGTTTAATATTAATTTCCTTATCTGGTTAATAACTTTTGAACATAATGCTGATTACTTTAAAATTTTCGTGGGTTGACATATACAGATGTCATTTGAAACTGGTTTATTAAGGTTTTTGATTCAATATGTGAATTTCAGTGGTAAATGACGTATTAATTTGAGAGCTATTTGTCGCAAGAAGCTGATCCCTAGACGAATTTGGTTGCTATATAAGAAAAGCGTAAACGCCCTGTTCAGGTACGACAAGCGCTGGAGATTCTGCAGCACAACACGCTTTTTGTGTTTGTGGAAGAATCGAAGCGACCTCGAGTACCTGGGCGTTGGAGCTAGACATTGCATCTATGCAGCAAAATTTTATACTTTCTTAACGTTAAAAAAACCATACGAATTTTTCGTATGGTTTTAAAAGATTTTTTTATGAATTGGACGTTCAACATAGAGTTTCTCGAGAAAAGAGTAAGCAATCTTCTGCAATCGCGCCCCGTTTGCGGAAGAACGTTTCAAAGACTCTTAAAGAAAAGCCACCCGTTAAATATAAAACACTATCCTAAAGCCCACTCTTTTCCATGTTCACGAATAAATTTGATAATGTTCAAGATGCCCTTCATCTATCATCTTTTGAAAAGCAATGTCACCTTCACTGGCTTTTCTTGTAATTGTTTTACATAACCCTTCTAATCGTAGCAATACCATCTCCAAATAATCTTCTTTTATTCCCTCACCGTAAGATTCAAAAAACAATCTAACTCTTTGTTTTATACGGTTAACATGCTGTAGTGATTTATAATAAACTTCCTCACCTGTTTCAGAGAGATAAAATCTACTTAAGGGAACACAAGTATAAAGAGTATAAGCTATGTCCCAAAGTCTTGGACCAGGTCCGGCAACATCAAAATCAATAATCCCTATTGGTCTTCCATGATTAAAAATAATATTGTATCTAGCAAAATCATTATGATCACAATACCTCCACTTTGTGTGGAGTATTATCTATCGGTTTCCAATCATCTGATAATGGGAAATCACTCACAGCATCATGATAAAGACGAAGCATCTTCGCTATATCTTTTAAAACATCATCAGACCACATGTATTCTTTTAAAGGATCGTTACCAGCTTCACCTTCAATAAAGGATAATATTTCTCTTCCTTTTTCATCAATAACTAAAACCTTTGTTTTCCAAATGCATTAATAGCTTATGGATTTTGGGGCTATCTGGATTTAATTCTCGTCGCACAGTATCTCCAGAACGATAAACGTTAGAGACATTCCCTCCTATTAACATTTTTTCATTTTCATGGTTTGGCATCTATATATCCCCCCTAATATGACTTTCTATTGTTCAACTAATGCTCCTTTAACTTCATAACAATCATCGCAACTTAATTGAAAGAAAAATACATAGAAAGAGGTGAACCAAGGATGAAAAAACTGTTTACTTTCTTTATGACTGTTACAACCTTTGTATTCATTTCAGCTGCTGCGTCAGCACACACTGCAACTCCTTGTAATGATACAAATGGTGATGGACAACCATCTGGACAACAATATGCCCAGCATCATATTGTTCCGCTTGCTCAAGCACACAAATTGGGACATGACGGGCACAGACCAGGGACTCATCACGGATTCAGTGTCTGTAAATAGTATTTCCCCTTAATTTTTTGGTTAAGGGGGAATACTGTACCCCAAAAAGGTAATTTTGATCTATTAATCATCTCAAAAACAGTTTAGGAAAAGCATCTACAGCATCAGCAAGATCACTATAGGAATCTTTTAAGTATCTTGCTGTTGTTGTAATGTTGCTATGGCCGGCTAATCTTCTTACTTTTCGATATAATTCTATTTTTTTTGACGAAGTCCGTTCAAGGAGAGAAGGGCATTTTAAGCTCTTTTGATACCACCATGACGAATGGAATCCTGATCAATTTCAAGAGCCGTCTTAAGAAGAGTAACTAGCCACCAATTCTTAGCACTAATTTTCTGAACAGGAAATTGGTGCTAAGGTATACATTGGGTTATTGGATTCCAGCCATAAATGGATATTTTATGGCTTGTTCTTTATATAATCTTATACGACTGGTTTAATTGGAAATGATAGAATGTAAAACTACATCCCCTTATCTACATATTCCTTGGAAGTAGTTTTTTCAAAGGTTTCCTTATGGATCCTCTCAATGCCGATCCCTGTGTACCCTAGTATGATGGCAAAGATAAATCCAAGATAGCATAGGATGGCCCAGGGTGCATAGCTCAGTGTAGATACGCCAAGTGTTCCAGCCATGTATACACCTGCCGATGACCACGGGATAAGCGGAACAACAACCGTTCCTGAATCTTCCAAGGTTCTTGACAAGTTCTTAGCATGTAACATTTTCTTCTTGTACGTATCTTTAAAGATTTCGCCCGGAACGATAATAGACAAATAAGAGTTTCCTGTTACCAGGGCCATAGTAATACAAGAAACAACTGTCGAAAGAATCACCCCACCGGTTGTTTTTACTACCTTGAGCAGAGAGGCTATGATTACCTCGAGGCAACCTGCTTTCGTGACGATTCCGGCAAATATAAATGCACTAAATGCGATTAAGATGACACCTGTCATTGATTGCATGCCACCCTGATTGACCAGCCTTGTGACTTCAAATATTACTTCATCAGGATTGAATCCTGAGGCCTTTACCATGGAGACATTAAAACCGGTGACAGTTGAAGCAAAAATATCTTTTACGGAAAATCCTTGAATAAATTTCGCGAGAATTCCGGCAACAATAGATGAAAAAATGATCGTCGGCAATGTCGGCTTTTTCCTGATAGAACCGTAAAGAATAATCACAGGTGGTAATAATAAAAGAATATTCCAATCAAACATCTCCGTTAATGTTTTTAACATGATGTCCATTTCTTCCGGAATAGACTCCGAATCTCCCGATAAATTAAATCCAACTAATGTATAAACAATTAATGCAATCACTGCGGCTGGAATCGTGGTGTAAAGCATGTGTTTAATATGTTCATATAATTCACTTCCTGCAGCTATAGGCGCCAAATTCGTTGTATCTGACAAAGGAGACAGTTTGTCACCAAAATAAGATCCTGCCACTACTGCTCCAGCTGTCGCGGGCAAAGAAGCTCCAAATCCGGTTGCAATCCCCATCAGTGCAACACCGACTGTTCCTGCCGAACCCCAGGATGTCCCTGTAACTATCGAAATAATGGCTGAAACAACAAACGCAATCACGACAATAAACGCAGGATTAATGATTTCTAATCCATAATAGATCATCATCGGAATCGTTCCCGAAATCATCCAGGTGCCAATTAAAATCCCGATTGAAATTAATATTAAAATCGCTGGCATTGCTGCATCTAACTTTTCACGAATTCCCGCCATCATTTCCTCCCATTTCACCCCAACTCTGAGGGCTACGCCTGCGGCACAAATGGCTGCAAGAATTAATAACGGTTCAGGGCTAAGTTGAAATACGCCGTAGCCAATCGCAAGAAGTAACAGCATGGCGACTATTGGAAAGATAGCTTCCAATAAAGTAGGTTGTCTTTTCAATTTCGTTAACCTCCCTAATAACTATTTTTCAAAAGTTCCTTTTACAATGGTTTTTCGATCTTTCAACATGTGTCGTCCTTTTGCAAAAACGTGCTCTATTTCCAAAGTTTCATTGTTTACTATTGTAACATCAGCATCATGCCCTTCCTGTAAACGTCCTTTCTTCGGTAAACAAAGAGCGTTGGCAGTATTAAGCGTTACGAATCGCAAGACTTCAGTCAACGGTAACCCCTGCTCCTTCACTGCCCTAGTGACTTGCTCGTATAACGTATGAGGACTTGCGACACCCATCCCGATCAATTGCCCTTGATCATTAAATTTGGGCAAGCTTCCGTTGCCGTCCGAGGATAGAGTAAGTCTTTCTAATTCTCCACCGTTTTCTTTAAAATATTTAATCCATTCTCCTGTTGTTTCATCAGCCGTAATATCTACGAAAGCGCCTTTTTGAGATAAAGAAATGGCATCATCCATCAACTCCCTGCTTCGCATAATATGAGTAGCATAAAGCTTGGATGCCGGAATCTCGTATTCTTCTAAAAGTCGATGCAAAAATGTTAAACGATCTTTTCCTGGACCAACATGAAAATGAGTGACACCCGCTTTGTTGCTGAGTAACCCGCCTATCCGTGCTTCCGCAACCAGCTTTCCGACTTCATGAAGAGAAGGTTGGGCTGACCGTGAGTCCGATATGGCAATTTCACCAGCACCAATCACCTTGTCAATAAGAATGACATCATCTTTAACGGATGACGTAATTGTTGGTGTAGGAATATGATAATTTCCTGTGTATATATAAGCTGTAACCCCCTCTTCTTCCAACCCCTTCGCTTTAGCCAATAATGAAGTCATATGTCGTGTCGTACCGTCCGTCCCCAAACAACCGACAACAGTAGTGATTCCGGATTTTATAATTTCACTCAGCTGTAATTCAGGCGTTCTCGTTGAGAATCCGCCTTCTCCTCCCCCACCGATTAAATGGACATGGGGATCAATCAAACCGGGGACAACAATTGAACCCTCTGCATCCACCAATTGAACTTCCAAATCAAGATCAAGCAACTTGTTCTCATTCATCTCTCCGATTTTTACAATTTCCCCGCCGATTAAAAGAATGGATTGGCGTCCCAGATACTCCGGTGCATAAATTTCTCCGTTTTTTATAAGCGTGATCATATTTTGTCTCCTTTTGTTATTTTGTGTTATGACGAAAGCTAGTATAAATAGGCGGCTGTATAAATAATATGCAATTTTCATGCCAAACTAACATAACCGAAATTTCATGAATATTTAGCAATTAATTGTTTTTAGGTTAATTTTTAGGTAGTGCCGAATCCTAAAAAACTGTAGTTTCTCCCAAAAAGGAAAAACTACAGTTTTAATTTCTTAAGCACTTCGGAACCAAAGTTTGTTATCTTTGTTCCCTGTTTCTTCACGCCAGAGTGCACGCAGCCGCAGCGTCTTAAAGTATCAAGTTTGCTACGAAGCTGTCCTTCGGAAACAGAGAGATCAAGGACGGACAATAATGAACCTCTACCGAGACCTGATTTTTGGTTTTGATAGAGTGACAGACATTCTAATATTTGCATGAAAAGATGCAGGTCTCCCTGATTTTTTAGGTAAGAGATGGTAGAATCGACTTTATTCAATTCTTCAGTGTTTTTTTGTTTGATTCGCGGGGGAAGATGTTCGACTCCCACTCTATTCCCATCGACGGTAACCGTCAGATAATTGATAAAAGCCACTAATTCACGAATATTTCCCGGCCACTCATATTTGGTGATCGCTTCAACAAACTCAGGAGTTAAAACCAACACACTGTTTCTTTCCCGCAAAAAATGATACATGAGAACTTCAATATCTTCCCCTCTCTTTCTTAACGGCGGGATATCCAAAGGCAATTGGTTCAACCGATAAAATAGGTCTTCTCTGAAAGTTCCTTCCTTAATCATCTGGTAAAGATCTTTGTTTGTAGCGGCAATGATCCTGACATTTATCGGTATCACCTTTCTACCGCCTACTCTCATAACTTGTCTTTCTTGAAGCACCCTTAATAAAGCAGCTTGTATGCTTGGAGGTGCATCACCGATTTCATCTAAAAAGATGGTTCCGTTTTGAGCCAATTCAAACAAACCTGTTTTGCCACCTCTCCTTGCCCCGGTAAATGCGCCCTCCTCATAGCCGAAAAGTTCGCTTTCGGCTAGAGATTGTGTCAGTCCTGCAAAATTGACAGCGAGGAAGGGTCCGTCTATTCTTGACGAATAGTTATGGATCGCTTGGGCGAATACTTCTTTTCCTGTTCCGCTTTCTCCGGAGATGAGAATCGTATAATCGCTCCTGGCTATTTTTTCGGCGATTTCTTTCGTATGCTCAATAGCCACGCTGCAGCCAATTACGTCTTCAAAGGAGTATTTCGTTGTCAGGCCAGACTCTTTTTTCTTTTTTCTAATCTCCTGTTCCAGCCGTTGTACATGTGTAACATCTTGAAAAGTGATAACCGCCCCCAGAAAACTGTCGTCCAACATAATCGGAGTTTTTGTGATCAATATTTGTAAACCTTGCATTTGAATGATCTGTCTGGGGAATTCTTTCATGGTTTTAAAGACATCGTCAACGTTAAAATTACCAATGACTTCCGAATGATGACGACGAATAGCATTTTCACATTTAACACCCAGTATACTTCCTGCTTCTTGATTAAAGACAGTAATAATCCCCTTTTGGTCAACCCAGATAACACCTTCGTGAACAGCATTTAATACCGTCTCGAGATGCTCATTCAGATGTCTCTCATTTTCAATGGAGTAGGCCAATTTTTTGCCGAGTCGAACGAAATTCCGAAAGAAGTCAGCGGTAAAAAGATGGGCCTTATCAACCGATACTTGCAGTATTCTTGAAATTTCAAAGATGGTTGATAAATCAAGACTTCGATCTCCCAGGTCAATGATCCTCTTAAATTCTGCCGGAACAAGTTCCGATAAACCGTGTGTAATTGCAATTTCAATCCCCTCTAATGGGGGCAACGGACTCATGTCCGGAGAATACGGAGTAAAATATAGATGATCAAATCCCATCCTCTCTAGAAACTCCACCGAATCCTTGGCTATTTGGGATTCATTACTAACCAGAAGGCAATGAACACCTGAGGGAAGCTCCAATAGTTTTTCCAGTTTAGAAAAATCAATCGATCGGTTGGCAGTCAACAAAGGGGGATCATCGTTTCTCCCTTCAACAAATTCCGCCTCCAATTCACGAGACCCTGAAGAAAGAATCAAATCGATGTCATTCATATTGACCGGAGGAAAATGGTTACTGGCCAATTGAATGTCACTGCCGAAGATTTCCCTGAGCTTGTCCCTGAAGGCATAGTAAACCGAAACTTTTTTTGTAATCACAAAGATGGTAGATTTGTTCATTTATCAACTTTTTCCCTTTCCATTACGTAGTTTTTGAAATGATCTGATTATAAGATAAAAAACCCATCACTCTTACGCCTGATCTTGATCTGTGTATTTAATCGATTTCCATCTCCAACAAAGCACTGCTTAAGCTTTTACCGTGCGTATCCATTGACAATGAGGTCGTTACACCGCCTAGTAAACTTTGGTGACAGACAAAATTGAAAGCTTTGATATGAGGAAGTTCATAGCGGATCACTTCACCTTGGACAATGTTCTGTAAATGATTTTTCACTTCTGAGGCAGTTATTTTTTCGCGTAATCGTTCATAGTCCTTTTCATCATAAGGTATAAGAGACAGATTTAGGATATCTCCTTTATCTCCAGCCCTGCTGTGGGCGACTTCATATAGTTTCATTGATACCCCACTCCTTCAACGAGACATTCGGCTTGATCCATTCTCTGGAAATGAAACTGGAAACGACCCCGATCGATTCGGTGACTCTTTTTCGGGCACCGCCGCCTCCGGCCGGGCCGTTTGTATACAATGCTTCCACTTCTTCCCCGATCAGCCTCGCGATTTCTTCCGTCGGACATTGTCCTGCAATACGCAACCTTACTTCATAAGGATTTCCGTTCCAAAAATGTGTCCGATGTACGGAAGATACACCGATGAAATCGACACGTAAATCAGGTATATGCTTCGATAACCTTTCTTTTAAAATATCTGCTGCAAGTTCAGCGCGGGACAGGGCATTAGATCCTGCGTACGAAATCTCACCTACCCCTAAATAACCGGCATGATAACCAACGGAAACCTTTAACGTTTCTGGTTGCTTTTTTCCGCTTCCGTTCCAAACCTGAACCTGATTTTCACCGATTTCTTTCATGTGGACAGTAGAAAAGTCAGCCGTAACATCCGGTGTCTTATATTCAGCTGGATTATGAACTTCATACAATAATTGTTCTTTGACCGTGTTAAGGTTAATTAGTCCCCCTGTCCCTTCCACCTTTGTAATGACTGCCGTCCCATCCGAATCGATCTCTGAATAAGGAAATCCGATATTGGCAAGATCCGGGACATCTTTTTTACCTGGATCTGCAAAATATCCCCCGCTAATTTGACCTGCACATTCAAGCAAATGCCCGATTACCGTTCCTCTTCCTAACTTCTCATAGTCATCTCTTGACCAATTAAAATGATACACTATCGGTGCAAGGAAAAGCGACGGATCGGCCACCCTTCCGGTAATGATGATCGTAGCATCTGTTTCAAGGGCAGGCAGCAAAGCATCAATTCCGAGATAGGCATTGGCCGATAGGATCGGTTCGTAAGTCGATAACGTTCGATCACTCTCCCAAGCAGTTGTCTTTTTATCAATCAGATTGGATACATCGTCACCTGTTACTGCTGCTACTTTACAAGGCAAGTTCAATTCTTTTGCGATTTCGATGATCTTTTCTGCACCAGCAATCGGATTTGCCGCACCCATGTTAGTGATCAAGCGGACATTTTGTTTGACAAGTAACGGTAAAATCCTCTTGATCCTTTTTTTAAGTAAAGGATCGTATCCGCCGTTAACGTCGTGTGATTTTTGTTGTTGTGCTAACGCTATTGTTCGTTCAGCCAAACATTCCATAACTAAATAGTCCAAATTTGCATGTTCCAATAATACTTCAGCTGGTTCTATACGGTCACCCGAAAAACCGGCACCTGACCCGATTCGTAACATCGTATCCTCCTTAAGTCAAAATAATATCGTAGTAGCCTTAATACTTGATATAAAATGAACGATTATACATTGATTATGATGTCATCAATACTATTAGTTTAAAAGACCCATAAGTAATGCCACAATAGCCATTACGACAGTTATCCCAAAGGCAAGCGGAATCGCCTTTTTTTGTAAATCTCCTAAATGGATGCCTGCTAAACCAACCAGCAGCCATGTGGATCCTGTAAGAGGACTAACTGGAAAGCCAACTGTCATCTGTCCTAATATAGCCGCCCTTCCCATTGTTACCGGTTCAACCCCGAATGTTTCTGCCGTCACACTTAATACAGGAAGTACGCCGAAATAAAAGGAATCCGGATCAAAAACTAAACTTAATGGCATTGATAAAAAAGCAAGTAATATTGGCAACGACTGCCCCCATCCTGCCGGAATACCAGAAGCCAATGTGTCTGCCATCGCTTCAATCATACCTGTACCAGATAATATTCCTGTGAAGATTCCTGCAGAGAAAATGACCGAAGATGTATAGATCGCACCTTTGGCATGTGCCTCTATTCTTTTTTGCTGCATGGAAACCGTACGGTAATTCAACATGAGTGCCAATGGAACACCAATAACGAATGGAATTGCCAATGGTATCGTCCCCATTACTAAAACAACGATGACAGCAACAGTCAGGAGTAGATTTGGAATGAACATTTTCGGGCGTTTCGTATCTTCGTCTTCCTGACTATCTTGCCCTTTCGTGATTTCCTTCGGCAGTTCCTTATTTACGCCTACCCGTTCTCTCTCTTTTTTCCCTAACCAGAAACTTGCAAGCAATACACAAATCAACCCGACAATCTGCACAGGTATCATTGGAGAATATAGTTCGATTACATCAACCTCCAATGCTGTTGCAGCCCTTATCGTCGGCCCTCCCCACGGTACCATGTTCATAGTGCCAGCACTTAATGCTGCGATCGCCGCTAGTGTAACTGGACTCATCTTCAACGCATGATAAATAGGAAGAAGTGCGGATATCGTGATCAAGAAGGTACTTGAACCAGAACCGTCAAGATGTGATACCATCGCGATAACTGCTGTGCCTACAGCAATTTTTACCGGATCTCCTCCGGCAATATTGATTACCTTTTTAATAATCGGGTCAAATAATCCTGCATCAAACATAATCCCGAAAAACAGAACAGCAAACGTAAGCATGATCCCGGTTTGTGCTATCCCAGATAATCCCGAACCCATAAATTCCCCAAGTTCAATGAAATTAAATCCTGCGATCAATCCGAAAACGATGGGAACAACGACCAAAGCAAAATGAATCGAGGTTTTCTTTGACAATACTAAATACAACAAAACAGCAATAATCAAAAATCCAATCAATGAAAGCATGTGATCCCCCCTTATAATTCTAACAACTGCTCTCCACAAAACACCTTCCCAATCAATTCCTCCATCATAGAGGGTCGGTTCCCCATCCTTACCATCATTCTCCCAGGCATAACGGACTACGTAACCACCGTTTGACACACCAACTGCAAACGTTGAATCTGATACCAGCCTTTTTGATTGTCTTCGGTACTCCAAGAAAACGGTGCTAGACCATTCGACAATCCACCTGCAACTTCTAACTGCTCAGGATTTTTTGTGGTCAACCAGTTTCCGTTTTCACCATCAAAGTACGTAATCATTAGGTCATCGGCGCCGGGATAACTGTTGTATCTTCAGATTTAACAGCCGATACCTCATAAAGTGATGTCACCATACAAATGACTAAAGTAAAAACCACTCACATGTACAGCACTTTTATCTTCATGAATTCTGCCTTCCTTTCTTTCGTTTTATTAGTAAATTGCAAGAATGATGCCAAAAAAAAATCCTTGTAATACAAGGACTTTTCTTCTCAGAATTCTAAAAAGTTGAAACCATTTATAACCAGTTTAGTTTTCTCACAGTTATGAATGTAAGCGTTATCAATGTTTCTAATATACTGGAACCCTATTCTTATTTATTAGAAACCGTTGACTGATTCAGCTTGTTATACAAGGTTGCCAGTGAAATGCCTAGTTTTTTTGCCGCCTGCTTTTTTCCGTGAAGGGTGTTTCCGAAGGATTTTACGGTTTCAATAATAATTTCCTGTTCCGTTGTTTGAAGGATTTCTTTCAACGTTTTTTCGGAATCACTAGCCTTTGGGACGGTGCTCTGCCTTCGTATCGTTTCAGGTAGATGATGAAGCTCAATCGAGTCATTGTCCGTCATATTAACCGCATAGTTGAGAGCATTATACAGTTCACGGACATTGCCCGGCCAATTGTAACGTGAAAATGCGTCCAATACCTCTTCATTCAAGTTCCAATGTTGTGAAGTACTGCCGCCGGGAAGGAATTTATTGATCAAATCGGTAAGATCGCTTTTTCGTTCTCGTAAAGGAGGAATCAAAATTTGTACCCCGTTCAATCGGTAATATAAGTCTTCCCTGAACCTTTGTTTCCCGACCATGGTCCCCAAATTTTTGTTCGTTGCACATATTAAACGTACATCGACTTCTTGCTCTCGTATGCTTCCAATCTTTCGAATCCTTCCATCCTGTAGGACTCTAAGAAGTTTAGCCTGAAGATCCATAGGCAGTTCCCCGATCTCGTCTAAAAATATCGTCCCGTTATGTGCTAATTCAAATAACCCGATCTTTCCGCCTTTTTTGGAGTTTGTAAACGAACCTTCCTCATAACCGAACAGTTCACTTTCGAGGAGGGATGAAGGAATTGCAGTACAATTGACCGGTACAAATGGAAAATTCACACGAGAACTTCCATGATGAATCGCATGGGCCAGCAGTTCTTTTCCTGTGCCGCTTTCTCCTTGTATAAGGATATTCAAGTTTGATTGAGTTGCTTTTCTGGCTATATTTACCGGTGCCCTAAGACCTGCTTCATTCCCGATGATGTCGTCAAACGTATACCTAGCTTGATATATGTGCCCAAACGTGTTTTCCAATTTTGCGATCATTTCACGACTTTGTTTAAGCTCTTTCGTCAAGTAATGGACCTCAGTCAAGCTTTTGCAAACAGAAACGGCCCCTACAATTTCACCTTGTCGATATACAGGGGCCATGTCCACGACATATTCAGTGGTTCCTTCCTTACGATATATCCCTGATCTTCTTTTTCCATCTTTTAACGTCTCGGTTAACATGGCTCCTTTACGTACATCTCTCAGATATCGACCAATGATGTCTTTCTTCCTCACACTCGTTATCTTCGTGTATTCATCATTGATCAATCGAACGACCCCTTGTTTGTCAATGACGAGAATCCCATCATTGATCGAACCGATGATCTCCTCAAGCCAATCTACATAGTCGGCTGACGACGTCAGGTACTCTGAAGTATATTGATTTGCATCCATTTGAGATTCTCCCTTTAAAAATTGATTTGAATGAACCTTTTTGATGAAAGATTCACGTTTTTCTAAATATTGTTTCAAATGATGTGATTTGTCAATGATACTTAGACACTTTTAAACTTGTAAACCAACTTTTTTGCGTATTTTAATCTTGATCGTACAACCTTCAATGCAGACGGCAGCTCTGATAAATAAGAACACTCTTGGAATTCCTTTTGGAGTTTCAATAAAGATTTGGTCGTTTGGTAGTGATCGAGTTTTTTAAGGCCCGATCTGGTTAGGCGGTATTGGCGTAGTCTTAGGATTAATTGGTTTGGCTACCCCGCAAAAATCCAACATCATTTTGAGGTGTAAACGCTTTCATCCATCATTGTCAGTCACCAGCACCGGAGAAAGGATACGAAACCATTTCGAGAAGATATTGAGGTTACGAACCGATTGGTTGAAGCTGGGAAGATTCTCGGGATTGACGTTCTGGATCACTTGATCGTGAATGAAAAGGCTGATTACTTTAGCATAAAAGAAAAAGGTACGTTTGAATCAAGGAGGGAGTGATCTCCTTCGCAACATTCACCCTAAAAACCATTTATACCAATGGGTAGAATATTCATAAAATTGTAATAATTAATTCAATTTTGGGGAATAATAGATGATAGAATAGTTTTAAAGGAGTTGATACGAATGAGGAAACGAAGAAAAATTTCATTTAAGGAATTAGTCATAGAGAATAGAAAAAATTTAATAAACAGCCAAAAAGATATGGAATTAATTGAAAAAAAGATAGAAGATAAACATTTAAGCAAACTATTGTAAGAGAGACAGGAATCACTCAAGTGAATTACATCTGTTAGAAATATAAAGAAAACTTGGCGATCGCCTTAGTTGCACTTATACTATAGAAAGTATTTTTATACTCCCTCTATAAAGTAAGGATTTTCTCCGTTATTCTTGTTATTTCTAAGCTTTTCACTCGATACATCTAATGAAATGCATCAAATGTATGGATAAGTCAGCCATATATGTTTCAT
>NZ_JANHJQ010000019.1 GCF_024609785.1 Pseudalkalibacillus decolorationis | reverse complement strand
GTTGTCTACGTTGAAATTCGTTAAAGATTCGTTTACTCATACTTGATTCCCCGTTCTCTCCATTTGTTTTGATTATAACGGGTTTTCCGTGTAAGTTAACACAAAAAATCCCGAATAACGGACTTTTTTTATAAGTGTCCATTATTCGGGATACAGTTCAGTTGCTGTAACGGCTTCCCATGAAGTAACGAAGGAATGGCGGGAGTACGAACGGACAAGCACAGCTGTTTTGAACTCCTATGTTAAACCGATTGCTGCTTCCTATGTAGATCAATTAAATAGGAGGCTTCTTGAGAAAGAGGCGGACAGCAATAACTATATTATGCAATCCAACGGAGGTACAACCACTTTCGATCAGGCAAAAGAGACACCGATCAACATGGTCGAATCAGGACCAGTTGCAGGTATTTACGGTGCAGCCGTTCTTGGTGAAATAATAGGTGATGAAAATATCATTGCTTTCGACATTGGCGGAACAACTGCAAAATGTTCGTTGATCAACAAGGGAGAAGTGAAAATTTCAACCGATTACTACATTGAAAAAAATGATCGGAACGCAGGCTATCCGATTAAAGTGCCTGTAGTAGATATCGTTGAAATCGGTAACGGAGGAGGCTCGATTGCTTGGATTGATGATGGTGGTTCACTTAAAGTCGGGCCACAATCCTCTGGTGCAGTACCTGGACCTGTCGCATATGGACAGGGTGGGGCTGAACCGACAACCACTGATGCGAACTTGATCACTGGTCGTTTGTCTCCTGAAAATTTCGATTACAAAGTTGACCTTGATTCAGTTAAAAAGGCGATCAAGGAGAATGTTTCGAATCAATATGGGCTATCTGAAGAAGAGGGAGCGCTTGGGATCATACGTATCGCAAACTCAAATATGCTGAATGCGTTAAAGCTAATTTCTGTTCGAAAAGGATACAATCCAAAGGAATTTACACTTGTTGCGTTCGGTGGAGGCGGTTCAATGCATGCTCCCGCCCTTGCAAAAGATTTAGGAGTTAAGAAAGTCGTTGTCCCAGTAGCATCATCTGTATTTGCTGCATGGGGAATGTTGATGACTGATTTGAGACACGATTACATTCAAACCTACATCAAACGATTAAATGATGTTGAACTTGAAGAGTTGAATAAAGAGTGGATAAAGTTGGAGTTCCAGGCAACTAACCAATATAAGGATGAAGGGGTACAAGAAAATAGAATCATGTTCTCTCGTTTTGCTGATATGAGATATTCAGGTCAGGAACATACTGTAAAAGTACCTGTACCAGAAGGGGAATTGACAGAGAAAGCGATCGATGAAATCATACAACGCTTTCATAACCTTCATGAAAAGAATTACACATTCAAACTAGATGATTCTCCAACCGAAATTGTTAATCTTCATCTGACTGCATTTGGTACTGTTCAAAAACCGGAGCTTCAAAAGCTTGAATCTTCAACTGAAAGCCTGGATTCTGCCCTGAAAGAGGTTCGGAACGTATTTTATGAAGAGGATGGCTGGTTGGAAACAAAAGTGTTCCATCGTGAATGGCTTGCTCCCGGCATGGAGGTACAAGGTCCAGCTGTTGTTGAAGAACCTTCAGCAACGACAGTCTTATATCCTGGTCAGAAGCTGATGGTAGACGTATACGGAAACTTAATCATTGATACGGGGGTGGAGTAAGATGACAACTTCAATGAATGTGAAAGTCGATCCGTTCACGTTAGAAATTGTCAAAGATTCTTTAATTGCCACTGGTGATGAAATGTTCTATGCCTTGGCACGGACTTCGATGAGCCCAATTATATATGAGGTTTTAGACTATGCAAGTGGTCTGACAGACTCCAAAGGGCAACTTTTAACACAGGGCAACGGTGTTACAGGCTTTATTGGAATGCTGACGTTCATGGTTAAGCAGACGCTTAAGAAGTTTGGCGAAAAAGATCAATTAAAGCCAGGGGACATTGTCATTATAAACGATCCTTATGGCGGTGGTGGATCTCATCTATCTGATGTCGGATTAGTGATGCCGATCTTTTACAAAGGTGAAATCGTCGCTTTTTCAGCAAACAAGGCCCACTGGACTGAAGTGGGAGGAAAAGACCCTGGTTCATTCAGTAATGACGCTACAGAAATATTCCAGGAAGGACTACAATTCCCATGTGTGAAGCTCTATGACGAAGGGAAGCTGAACCAACCGATTGTTGATATCATTGAATCAAATGTACGGTTCCCAGAACTTTCACTTGGAGATTTATGGGCTCAGGTTGCTGCCCTACGAACTGGTGAAAAACGGGTGAAAGAGCTTTGTGAGAAACATGGGGAAGATGTGGTACTTGCTTCTGTTGATCACCACTTAAATCAAGGAGAACAAATGGCACGTAAAGAATTAGTTAAGCTACCTAAAGGAACATTTAAGGCCGAAAGTTTTATTGATGATGACGGGTTTGGGAACGGACCATTTAAAATTCAAGTTAAGGTAACGATTACAGATGAAAAGTTCATTTGTGATTTCCGGGGCAGTCACCCTCAGGTTCCTGGACCGATTAATTGTTCATACACAGCACTTGTATCAGCGGTTCGTACCATTTTCTTAGCAATTACGAATCCATCTCAAGATGTAAATGATGGTGTGTTCAGACCACTTGAAATTATTACAGATCCAAAGTCAGTTATGGCAGCTGAACGGCCTGCACCAGTATCTATTTATTGGGAAAGTATGTTAGCAGGTGCAGATCTGATCTGGCAAGCACTGGCTCCTGAGCTACCTGAACGATTATCTTCAGGACATCTATTGTCAGTTTGTGCCGTCATCCTGGCTGGAAATCATCATGACACAGATGAGCCGTTCCTAATTGTCGAACCTTCTGTTGGTGGCTGGGGCGCAGCTAAAGGACAGGACGGAGCAAGAGGACAGTTTTGTATCGGAGACGGTGAGACATACAATGTGCCAATTGAAGTCGCTGAAACTCGCTACGGTGTCATGATTGATGAGTATAGCTTACGGACAGATGGTGCTGGAGCTGGGGAATACATTGGTGGTGCTGGCGTAACTCGTTCTTATCGTGCCATGACAGACAATCAGATGGTTTCAGCAACATTTGGACGAAATAAATTCATGCCATGGGGGTCAAATGGTGGAGAAGATGGTTCGCCGAATGAATTCATTATTGAAAAGGCTAATGGGGAGGTTGATGGGCCATTCGGAATCTATGCTCGGTATCCATTGAACAAAGGCGATGTCGTTAAATTAATGACCGCTACTGGAGGGGGTTACGGAAACCCGATTGCACGTCCGGAAGACCAAGTCGCACTTGATGTGAAAAATGGATACATGTCAATTGAACAGGCAAAAGAAAAGTTCGGTGTTATTGTCGATCGTGAAACATATAACGTCGAGGGGATTACAGAGAAGAGGGGGGAGTAGAATGAAGGTTCTTAGCATCAAAGAGGTCACTGCAGAACAAAACAAGGCGTTTTCCCTCAGGACCTTATTTAAAGAGGAAAAAGGTGATTCAAATGTAAAAGTGGGTACGGTAACGATCAATCCAGGAGAACGAGTTCCTTTAACAGGTGTCTCAAACCATGAAGAAAACGAATATTCGGTTATCGTGAAAGGGACACTCCTTACTGAAATTGATGGTAATCAATGCCGAGTATCTTCTGGTCAAGCAACTTTTATTCCTGCTGGTGAAGAACATATTGCTTTTAATGATGGATCAGAGGAGTGCGAACTTGTATTTGTTTTAGTCGGTTAAGGGATTGACTCAAAAGGGCAGGAACCTCTGCCTTTAAGTCCACCTTTAGGGACCAAGTTTTCTTTATAAAATTCATGTAAAAAGGGGATGGAAGCATGGAGGATAAAGGAATCACAAAATCTGTAGGTAAAGATGAAGCACTTTCCGCAATACCATTTGATAAAAGGCAGCACTGGTTGACACCAGCTATGATTTTCGGAGGGTTGGAATTTACAATACCAGTCTTAATGGTAGGAGCAACGCTTGCAGGAGCATTCGGGCTGTCGTCAATTTTCTGGATCTTATTAGTATCTCTGTTTGTCTTTCAGTGGATTGGAAATGCGGTTGCTGGGTATATTGGAGCAAAAACAGGTCGGTCCTCTTCGGTGGTTGCTAGAACAAGTTTCGGTGCTCAGCAGGCAAGGTTCATTGTAGGGTTGACCATTTTCATCGTCTCATTAGGTTGGTGGGCTCTACAAACAGCAGTCGCAGGGAACGCTATATCAGCTATGGTCGGTATTGATTATGAAAACCAGGTATTTTCATGGGCAGTTGTAACCATAATCGTTGGTCTATTGTTTGCAATCCCCTCTATCATTGGGTACGGATCTATGAAGTGGACAGATTATATTGCTGTTCCGGCTGGACTTGTTCTTATTATTGCTGGTATTTTCTACGCTTTGAAAAACACTGGATGGGAAACGATCACTTCTTGGAAACCAGAATCATCGATGACCTTTTTAGCTGCAGTGAGTCTTATCATCGGGGTGAACGTTTCTCAATGGGTAATTGCCTCCGACTATACGCGCTACGCGAAGCCTAAAGTAAAGGACAATATTTTAATTCCATTAGGCATAATTGCTGTGGGATTCCCATTGTTTTACGTTGGAGCAATTATGTCTGTAGGAGTTGGTGATGCCGACATCGTAAATGTCATGATGAATCTTGGATTTCCACTTTGGGGGTTCTTAATCCTGTGGTTTGCGACATGGACAAGTCAGCTTGTAAACAACTACAGTATGGGACTAGCGCTGGCAAACATGTTCAATGTCAACTCAAATAAAGGTCGTGCTTTGTTGACACTTGGTGGAACAATCATAGCGATTGTGATCGCCCTTGCTGGAATACTAGATTATTTCATGGATTTCCTTTACATGACCGCATTGATTTATCCCGCAATAGCAGGCGTTATGATGGCTGATTTCTTTTTCCTACGAAATCAGCAATGGGTCGATAATAAAGGGTGGAACTGGATGGCCACAATCGCTCTTGTATTTGGAACCTTTATTGGTTATTTGACCCAATATGTAAATTCCTTTGGGATACCAGCCGTACAATCACTTATTGCCTCAGGAATCGTCTATTTAATTGCAATGAAGGTTAAGTCAAGTGTGAAACCGGACCATTTCACAGAAACGGAACTAGGTCCCCTAGAAAAAGACCGAAATCAGAATGCAATTTGAGTAGATGGACATGAAAATTTAATTAGGAAATAAATATATGACATAAAAGGGTGTGCAAAATTGTACGCCCTTTTGGCTTGAAAGTGTCCATACTATATAATTGTAAGAATAAGAAGTTTGTTTTTGTGAATCATCTTTAACTAGTCCATATGTTTTAATAAAAATCGATGTAGGGTGATATTTTATGCGAGGTTTTCCAATAGAAAGAGGATGGATCCAACAAATTTTTTCTAATCTTCGTGATGGGGTCTTAGTGGTGGATCTAGATTTGCAAATTATCTTTATCAATGAGTCTACTAGAGGGATTGGGTTAAGAACGGAACATGACATTGGAAAATCGCTATTTACCGTTTTTCCAAAATTAAAAAAGGAATATAGTTCAATTGTTCAAGTTCTTTCAACGGGAAAACCGATTATAGACCGAACCCTATCTTTTATAACCTATCGTGGAGAAAGAAAAATGACTTTAACATCTACTTATCCGATGTATAAGGATGGAGTCATAGTTGGAGCTTTTGAAGTGTTTCAGGACATTTCTGCAATAGAAGAACTATCTAATAAAATAGTAAAGTTACAAGAAAGACATCAATCACATCAATCATTAACTCGGATCCAAAAAACTCAATCTCCACAAGATTGTTTGGAGGATCCGATTTTAGGACAAAGCGATGAAATCCAAGGGTTAAATCAAAAAATACCTATCCTTGCCAAAACAAAATCCCCCATATTTATCTATGGGGAGACAGGTACAGGTAAAGAATTAATTGTCCAAGCAATCCATGCTGCATCGCCTAATCGAAATTCACCACTTATCGCTCAAAACTGTGCTGCAATTCCAGAAACGCTGCTTGAAGGAATTTTGTTTGGCACAGTAAAGGGTGGATTTACTGGTGCAGAAGATCGTCCTGGTCTTTTTGAATTAGCTCATAGTGGAACCCTGTTTTTAGATGAAATCAATTCTATGCCTTTATCTTTACAAGCAAAGCTATTACGAGTAATACAAGAAGGAAAAGTTCGTAGAATTGGTGGACAAAAAGAGTTTTCTATTCAGATTAGAGTTGTAGCAGCTACAAATGTTCATCCAGCAGTCATTGTAAAGTCAGGGGAATTAAGAAAAGATTTATACTATCGTTTAAATGTAATCTATCTTGAAATACCACCATTGCGTGATAGAAAGAACGATATTCCAGAACTTGTGCATCATTATGTTGACTATTATAATCATACATTTCAGAAATCTATTATTGGGGTAAACCCTGATACGATGGACTTTTTTATGAATCATGATTGGCCTGGGAACATCCGTGAGTTACGAAATTTGATTGAACGAGGGATGAATTTAGTAGAGGGAGATTTCATTTGTTTGAAAGATATACAGACCCATACGCTCCTGTCATTACAACAACAGGATACCCTTATTTCTTCAAAAAAGAAAATTCCAAGGTTAAGAGAAGCAATCATGGACTTAGAAATAGAGATGGTTAAGCAGGCATTAATGAAAAATGATGGTAATGTTTCAAAGGCAGCACGTCAGCTGGATATTCCCCAACAAACCCTTAATAACAAAATCGAAAAGTATGAATTACGACCATTTATTTATCATGTCAAGATTAATACCCAAAAATGAGTAATTACCCTAAATTATTATGAATAATTGGGTAATTACTTTTTTTGTACTTAGAAACCATTGAGAAATAGGGCTTATAAAAGTTGGCACAAACCTTGCATACATAAGAAGTGCGAAAGAAAATTTCAAAAAAATCAGGAGGTTTTAACTATGTGGAAACCTGAGTACACCATTTTACCCGATTATGCACCGTTATATCCTCAAGTTCCTTATTATTATAAAGACTATCATAAAATTAGTGTCTATTGCCGCGGTCGTAGGGAAGCGATTGAAAAATTCTTGCCAAGTAATTTTGAATTCGTTTCTGATGTATTTGAGATCTTTGTATTAAAGAATGAAAAAGTTGAAGGGTTGGAGCCTTATTCAGAAGGTGGAATTGTTATTCCATGTAAATATAAGGATAAAGTAGGTGCCCATATGGCTTATGAATATGTGGATACAGATGAAGCTTTATGTGCTGGTCGTGAAATATGGGGTTACCCTAAAAAGTTATCAGAAGTTATTTATGAAGAAAAGAGCGGAGAAATACTTGGAAAAATCATCCGCAAAGGAAAAACGATTATAGATATTACGTTAAAATTGGATGATGCTGAAGTTAATCCACCTAATTTGTTTCCGCGTTTACAAGTAAAACGTATGCCAAGAGCGGATCAATATGGAGTGGATATGGATCAAGTGATCTTAAATGAGTTCGTAGATTCCGTGATTCATACTAGAAAAACAGGAACTGCTACAGTGGAATGGGAACATTCGAGCTTTGATCCTTTAACTGAATTAGGACCTATAGAAGTACTGGGAGGGGTTTTTGTGGTTGGAGATTTTACTTTGACTTACGGGAAGGTAATCGATCAAGTTGTTCCGTTGGTAAAATAATATCTATGTTTTTCCTTTATTTCTGTAGAGAATGAACATGATTACTATGATACGGCCAATGCGGTAGCAAGAGTTTATGCGTGTATCCCAGAAGATAAGCTGATATTTACTAGAAGAACGCGATGGAATGGTGAAATAATGAGATGATTTTTTTAGCTTGGATTAAATCAACCGTTAAATGGTAACGCTTTCAAATGCTAAGCGCCTGAATCTAATGGATGGAAAAAGTATTAAATACATTAATTTGTAATGATAGAAAATTTCAAGGTACGATAACTACTCCAGCAATACCACTTTTTGAGTAAACCGTTCACAAACCTTTAGTTAGAAGAACATCATGAGGCAATTAAAGAGGCGATAACCAAATACAAATTAGAATTAATTAGGTGATTTGATGAGATTAAAAGATAAAGTTACTGTGATTACAGGAGCAGGATCAGGAATTGGTGAGGCAACTGCATTTTTATTTGCTAGAGAAGGGGCTAAGGTTGTACTAACAGATATAAATGAAGAAACAGGAAAGGCAACCTTACTGAAAGTTAAAAATAAAGGTGGCAATGCTATCTTTATTCAGCATGATGTAACAAATGAGGAAGGTTGGAAAAATGTATATAATATTGTGATCTCGAAGTTTGACCAAGTAGATGTACTTGTGAACAATGCAGGAATTGCCATGCAAGCCTCTGTTGAGGATTGTACTTATGAACAATGGAAACGTATACATGAGGTGAATCTCGATGGAGTTTTTTTGGGCACTAAATATGGAATTGTTGCTATGAAAGCAAATAATAGAGGTTCTATTATCAATATCTCTTCCATCGAAGGTAATATAGCTGAGCCACATTTAGCTGCTTACAATTCTAGTAAAGGCGGTGTCCGTCAATTAAGTAAATCGGCAGCACTTCATTGTGCGAAATCAAATTATGGAATTCGTGTAAATAGTGTACATCCAGGTTATCTTCATACGCCAATGCATGCCAGATTTTCAGAGAAGCAAGTCAGACAAATAGAAAGCCTCCATCCGATGGGACATTTAGGCGAAGCAATTGATGTTGCCTATGGAATCCTTTACCTCGCATCAGATGAATCAAAATTCATAACGGGTACAGAATTAATCATTGATGGAGGTTATACAGCACAATAAAGCTCTGTAAATGAGTTGCCTCCCCTTGGTACGTTTTTGTTTTTAAAAGGAAATCAATACTTCTACGAATTTGTTTAGTATCTAAGCCTTATCACAAGGGGATTTGTTAGACTTGATTTGTAACCACAGCCCAATAAATAGTTCATATGGAGAAATGACATAGTTATTTTTATGGACAGAATGAAATTTTTATATTTTGGGGGAGTTTACTTGGAAAAACTAAAAATGTTTGTTGGTGGAAAATGGAAGGAAGCAGAAGGGGATAAACATTTCCTTGCTTTTAGTCCTTCAACTGGAGAAGAGATTGCCCAAGTAGCTGAAGGTTCCCGAGAGGATGCTCGACAAGCCCTTCAAGAAGCGAGAAAGGCATCAGAGGAATTTCGGAAATGGTCTGTTTGGGATCGAGCAAGTTTATTACAACGGATTTCTATAGTAGTGGAACAAAGGAAAGAAGTACTAGCTCATGCCCTTACGCTGGATCAAGGAAAACCATATTACACCGAGGCAATACAGGAGGTTGAATCGGTGGTAAGAACATTTTCGGAAACTGCTGAACAGATCAAATGGATAGAGACATCATCCACTGCTACAAAAGATCCTTATAAAAGGGTGTATAGTTTTTTACAACCCAAAGGAGTGTATGCCGTCATCACTCCGTGGAATTTTCCACTAATGGTTCCAACTGAATTTATTGCTCCAGGGTTAGGAGCTGGTAATACTATTGTTTGGGTGCCAGCCCCAACCACAACTGTTTGCTCAGTCAAATTTGCTGAATGTTTCGAAGAAGCTGGAGTTCCTAAAGGCGTTATTAATTTAGTTACGGGTATGGGAAATGTGGTCGGAGATGAAATTGTATCTAGCCCCTATTCTGATGCAATTGCTTTTTGTGGAAGCTCCGCTACAGGAAAATTAATTGCTGAAAGAGGAGCTGGTAAACCTCTACTTCTCGAATTGGGGGGAAATGGGCCTACCGTTGTATTAAAAGATGCGGATCTCGATTATGCAGCACAATCGATTGCAAAAGGATGTTTTACGAATGCAGGACAAATTTGTTCGGCGACAGAGCGTATCTTGGTACAAAAGAATGTACACGATGCTCTTGTTGAAAAATTGACCATGTATGCCAAACAGGTTGTACTAGGTGATCCATTTGATACCAAGACAACGATGGGCCCACTTAATAATTACCCAGTAATTAAGAAAAACGAACAGCATGTAGCGGATAGCCAAAAGCGAGGTTCAACTTTTTTGGTTGGTGGAAAGAGAGCTACTCATCTTTCAAATGACTTATTCTTTGAGCCAACCGTAATTATCGATGTGAAACAAGATAGTTTATATAACCTTGATGAAACGTTTGGTCCTGTTGCACCTGTAATGTCATTTAGCACTCAGGAAGAGTTACTAAAAATCACCCATCAAAATAAGTGGGGTTTGGCTTCTGCAATTTATACCAATCATTTAAAGGAGGCAATTTCTTTAGCGGAAAAAATGCCAACTGGATTGGTCAACATAAACGAAAATAGCAATTACTGGGAGCCTCACATCCCATTTGGAGGTGTTGCCGGAAAATCTAGTGGGATCGGTCGTGTTGGAGGAAAATATGCTATTCAGGAAATGTCAGATTTGAAGACGATCAGTATTGACTTACACTAAAATTGTAAATGAGGTGTTAATATGGATCAGTCAATTCCCGGATTCATTTGGACATTCTATGTGATTGTCCCATTAGCAGGGATGTTGGTGACAGTTGTTACTATGATGATTTTGAGTAGAAAAGATAAAAGGTCAGGTGAAGTGAAGTAGTTCCTATCTAAGGGGGAATAACAATGATCATCACATTTATTATCTACTTAGTAGCAGTTTTTGTCATTGGAATTACATCAGAGCGTTTTATCTCCAAAAGTGAAGAAGGATATTATTTAGGGGATCGTAATTTTGGGACATGGGTCACAGCAATTAGCGCAGGAGCAACTGATTCCAGTGGATGGGTATTCATTGGAGCGGCTGGAGCAGCGTATGTCGCAGGGGCATCAACTATGTGGATGCTACCCGGATTTATTGTTGGGTACTTTCTTAACTGGTTTGTATTTGCCCCAAAGTTACATGATTTTGGCATAAAGCATAACGTTCTTAGTCTAGCAGATTATTTTGAAAAAAGGTTTAATGATAAATCTCATCTCCTCAAAGCTATTGCTAGTATTATTATTGCTATTTTCTTCGTTTCATATATGGCATCCCAACTAGTTGCTGCTGGAAAAGCAATTGATGTGTTTATTGATTTTGATTTTAATACAGGTATTATCTTATCTGCTACTTTTGTACTTGGATATGCCATCTTTGGTGGTTATCGTTCGGTGATGATGACGGATTTTATTCAAGGACTATTAATGGTTGGTGTATTGGTCATATTCCCTATATATATGATCTTTTTCGAATTAGGTGGATGGACATCTTTTTGGCAACAATTAATGGCGATTGATCCAGTTCTATTATCAACAACAGGAGGTGCGGCGGGTTCAGCGGCAATTGGTCTTGTTCTGGGATATGTGTTGTTTGGGTTCGGTGTACCTGGTCAACCTCATATTACTCAGCGCTTTCTTACAGCCAGAGATCCAAAAACACTTAGGAATGGCTCTATTATTGCTATGGGGTGGGTCATCATAATGATGACTAGTTCTAACTTACTGGGGCTCATTGGACGCATTATCTACCCGAATTATTTAACAGATCCTGAAAACGTCTTTCCAAGGTTAACCGTGGATATGATGAGTCCGATTGTTGCAGGAGTCGTATTAGGAGCTGTTTTTGCCGCAATCCAATCTACATTCTCTTCACAATTGATGGTCGCTACACAATCAATCGCCAGTGATTTACTAAAGTCCATAACAAAAAGAACATTTACTAACAAACAGATTTTAAGTATTAGCCGTTGGACTATGATGATCCTTGGTGTTATTTCCACTGGGATCGCTCTGTTGAACTTAGAAGCAGTCTTTAGTCTTGTCATGTATGCATGGGGTGGGTTAGCAGCCAGCTTTGGCCCCTTGTTATTCTTAAGTTTATATACCAATTTGGTAACGAAACATGGAGCTGCCGCTGGTATGGTTACTGGAACACTGGTAACAGTCATTTGGAAGAATACTCCTTTCGATGCCTATATCTATGAACTGATTCCAGCTGCTGGTTTGGCAACATTATCTATATTTGTTGTGAGCATACTAACAAAAAATAAAAAAACAGAATTACAAGAATCAGAGAGTAAAACAATCTCTTAAACTATACATCTTCTGTAGTCACTTATTGTGTTAGAAATCTTTCAAATCTAAATAGAAAGTGGGCAACCGTAGTCAATATTCTTAGGGATTTGTCCGCTGTTTTGTAGAAAAAACTAGGTGTCTATTGTATTTCTAAATCAATTTTACAATGAAAGGTGTAAATGTCATGAATGTATCAAATAAAATTGTTATTATTACTGGTGCCGCGGGTGTTATTGGTCAGGCAACTGCTAGATTATTTGCTGAAGAGGGCGCGAAACTTGTTTTAGTTGATCTATTTAAAAAAGATTTGGAACAAATAACACAAAAATCACCTCTACAAGAAGCAGAATATCTACTTGTAGAGGCAGATGTAACAAAAGAAGAAGATGTAGAAAACTACATTCAACAAACGGTTGATACCTTTGGTAGGATTGATGTTTTGTTCAATAATGCTGGAATTGAGGGGGACGTGTCTGATGTCAAGGACACAACCGTTAAAAATATGTCCAAAGTAATCAACGTTAACGTGATGGGAGTTTTCTTGGGTTTAAAACATGCTCTTCGTGTTATGGTTGATCAAAACTCAGGTTCCATTATTAATACAGCTTCAGATGCGGGCATTTCGAGTGCAGTGGGTTTAGGTGCATATGTGGCATCCAAACACGCTGTCATTGGGTTAACGAAAACAGCAGCTTTGGAATGTGCCGAAACAGGAGTTCGGGTTAATGCTATTTGTCCTGCATCAATCAATAGTAGGTTAATGCGCTCATTAGAAGAAGGAACTAGTGATCCAGAACAGGCAAGAGAAGAGTATAAGAGTAAGATTCCCATGAAACGCTATGGTGAGCCAAATGAAGTTGCCCAAGTTGTTCTTTTCCTAGCATCAGATCGTGCCTCATTTGTAACAGGAAGTCATTATAATGTAGATGGTGGCAGATTAGCGAAGTGAGGCTTAGGAGAAATAATTGGTTTAAAAGTGAATGAAAAAGCTATCAATAGTATTCATCAATTCTAAATAGGCTATCACCCGAGCAATGGGAAAAATAACTCGTTTAATACATTTATCAGAAGACAGGCTCTAATTATCCTACACATAGGGAGATTAGGGCTTGTTCCGTTTATATTAAAAGGGGATGTTAGTTACTTAAATCAGAAGTCAGATAATAATAAAATTTAGAAAATTTAATGTATTCTGTTGACAACTTGTAATACTAAGTATAATAATTAATATAATGATATTGAAAGGAGGCAGATGAAAGTTAATCGTTCATCCTTGTACAAAATCATATATGACGACGTTGTAGACAAAATATTATCGAAAACATACGAAAGTGGTGACAAGCTACCATCAGAAAGTGAACTTGAAAGATTACATGGCGCAAGTCGTACCCCTGTTCGACAAGCATTAATGCAGTTAGAAGCTGATGGATTTATTTTCCGATTACAAGGAAAAGGCTCTTTCGTATCAAACCAACGCCCAACTGATATGTGGACCAAGATGACTGGGTTCATGAGCCATTATAAGGACAAATGGGAGAAGATATCATCCCGAACAATTCAAATTAATTCTGTTCAAAACGACTACTTCGCAGACCTACTTAATGTTCATCCACACGAGAATCTGACTTATCTTCGTCGAATTAGATATTTCAGTGATACCCCAATCCTTTATTTAGAGCATTTCATTTCACCAAAGATACCCACAGACATTTTTAATAGTGATATAAATTTCCTTTCATTGAATGAGATATTGCTATCCAAATTAAATGTAAAGCTCATCGAATCTAATGAGGAAATTGAGGCAGTTCAAGCACCTGAAGACGTCGCAAATGCCCTGCATATTTCAGCTTTTTCTCCAGTGTTAAAGATAACTAGAATATCAAAAGATGAAAATAAACAACCGATTGATATCAATGTTTATTATGTCAATACAGATAAATGGAAATACCGTGTTAATTTTATTGAATAAGAATGATAACTCCTTTTTTGGGGCTTTCATTAATTTTCTAACTTGGAGGGGATTAAATGGTTTACAACACACTTTTGTATCAAGTAAAAGATGGGGTCTTGACTGTAACAATTAATCGTCCAAAAACTTATAACGCCCTTAGTACTGAAACCAAACTTGAGTTAGCTGATGCATTTAAGGCAGCGGATAACGATCAAAATGTAAGGGCTATAGTCATTACTGGTGCGGGTAACAAAGCTTTTTGCTCTGGTCAAGATCTAAATGAGAGCCAGAATGTAGATGAAGATACAGCTAGGAAGTGGGTCGATGAATTTGACCAATTATATCGTGTTATTCGTTCTATTAAAAAACCGATTATCGCTTCAGTAAATGGTTTTTCCACCGGTTCAGGACTACAACTGGCTTTACTCGCAGACATACGTATTTCAAGTGATGAAGCAAAATACGGAATGACAGAAATTGATGTAGGTCTTGCATGTATTATTGGAACAACTATGTTTTGGGAAATAATGGGGAAGTCAAGAACGACAGACATGATACTAACTGGGAAATTGATTTCGGCTGAAGTAGCAGAGAAATATGGATTAGTTACACGAGTTGTACCGAGTATGAACCTTAAGGAGGAAACAGATAAGTTAGCCACAGAATTAGCACAAAAACCACCCATTGCACTTGCATCAAATAAAGAATGGTTTAAAAGTCTAAGTGATGAAAATTTCAATAGCTGCATGATATTTGCAACTGAAGCCCACACCAGAGGTTATGGTGCAGGAGAACCCCAAAGAATGATGGAAGCGTTTTTTGAGAAAAGGAAGACTATTTAGATATTGAGTCAAGGGGAGTTGCTCTATGAAGTTATTTGAATACGAGGGAAAACAACTTTTTAAGGCCTATGATATACCTGTAGCTAATGGGTGGTTAGCTGCAAACTATCCAAATGACTTAAATAAACCTGTTATCGCAAAGGCTCAAGTTTTAACTGGTGGAAGAGGTAAGCAAGGTGGGATCATTGCTGTTAACGATATTAAAAGTCTTGCATCTGCTTTAAAAACCATATATGAGAAAACGTTCAATGGTGAAATGGCTACAGATATTTATATTGAGGAGCAGATTGATTTTACAAAGGAATTTTATTTGTCAATAATCATTGATCGGAATTTAAAGAGCCCTCTCCTTATAGTTAGCTATGAGGGTGGGGTGAATATTGAAGAAGTACCACATGATAAGTTATTGAAAATACCAATCAATCCGCTTTTGGGGTTGCAGTCTTACATGATAAACAAGATTTCAACCTTGTTAATGATTGCTCCAGAAAAGGTTGAAGGGATCGTTAGTAACCTTTGGAATTTATTTAAAATGGAACAAGCAAGTTTGGTTGAAATTAATCCACTGTTTTTAACAAAGGATGGAGATCTAATTGCTGGTGATGCAAAAATAATAGTCGATGAAGCTGCTGATACACCAACGAATGTCAATCTTCTACCAAGAAAGGTTAATAGTTTTGAACAAAACATTTCCAACTTAGGTGCTGTTGGTGTTGAAATGGATGGGGACATTTCAATCGTTACAAGTGGTGCTGGTCTCGGTTTAGCAACTTTAGATTTAGTTAGAAGTAAGGATGGTACAGCTCGGGCGTTAATTGACTTAGGAGGGCATGTTATTCACGATGTAAACTTGGCCAGAGAACTTATTGTCGAATTAAAAAAACTAGGATCAAAAAAGTTTTATTTCAATTTTTATTTTCAAGTAGCTGAATGTTCTACTTTGGCTGAGGCTATAGCAAAGGAACTTGGAGGTACCCATTATCCCGTAGTTGTACGACTTAAAGGGAAAAAAGAGAAAATAGCACGACAATTATTATCAGAATATTCAAACGTATATGTGACTGACTCTTTAGAAGATGCTTGTATATCCATTAGCAAGGGGGTATGTGAAAATGGCCATTATTGTTAATGAAAAGTCAAAAATTTTGATACAAGGCATTACAGGATCAGTTGGTAAAGGGTTTGCCAAACGCATGCTTGTCTATCATTCTCCGTTAGTTGCTGGAGTTACACCTAATAAAGGTGGACAGTTTGTACATGGGGTCCCAGTTTATAACAGTGTCGAGGAAGCAGTCTATAAGGAATATGCGGATACATCATTAATAATTGTACCACCGAAATTGGTTGAACAGGCAGCATTAGAAGCAATCGATGCAGGGATAAAGACAATTGTCGTTTATTCAGAAGGGGTTCCTATTCATGATAGTATGCGATTAGTTCAATATGCAAATCTACATCGGGTAAATTTGTTCGGTCCTAATTCCGCTGGGGTTGTTTCTCCTGGAAAAGCGAATGTTAGTGACATTGATGACTCGATTCTTAGGCAGGGTAAAATTGGGGTTGTTTCTAGGAGTGGAACTCTTACTTATGAAATTGTTGAAATTTTAAAAAAACAACAAATTGGAATATCCACGATCGTGTGTCTAGGTGGGGATCCTATCGTAGGTGTCCACCAAAGGGATATATTAGAACTTTTTGAGCAAGACGAAGATACTGATGCTGTGATATATATTGGGGAAATTGGTGGTACTGATGAAGTTACTGTGGCTGAAACTCTTAAAGGTATGAACAAACCTGTTTTTGCATACATTGCAGGTCAATATGCGCCCAAAAACAAAAGAATGGGTCATGCGGGAGCTATTATTAATAATGAAAATGAAAGTGCTTCAAGAAAACGGGAGCTTTTGGAACTTAGCGGGGCCAAGGTAGTAAAGGTTGTAACTGAATTAGAAGGCTTACTTAAAAACTACTTTAATAGTCAAAAAGTTTAAAGAATCATTTGAGTGAAAAAATTTCGGGAGGTAAAAAAATGTATGAATTGACATTTGTGAGTTGGTTTTGGTTTTATGTTCCTCCGGTTGTTCTAACACTTCATGTTACGTATCAGTATATTAAATATCGGTTGGATGGTCCGAAATGAGCGATGCGACTATTTTGTTGGTAACCTTAGCGATTTACTTGCTTGGGATGATCGTAATTGGTATTGCTTGTTACAAAACAACAAATACGATGTCTGATTATGTTTTAGGAGGAAGGCGTTTAAACAGTTGGACAACTGCATTGTCAGCCCAAGCGAGTGATACGAGTGGTTGGATTGTTATGGGACTCCCGGGTGCAGCCTATGCTACTGGCATGCACGCAATTTGGTTGGCTGTCGGTTTAGCAATTGGCGCTTATTGTAATTGGCAGTTTATTGCGCGACGCTTAAGGGTCTACACAGAAGCTGCAAAGGATTCTATAACTATACCAGAATTCCTTGAAAATAGGTTTCACGATAATTCTCACATATTACGAATTATATCTGCACTTATCATACTTGTATTTTTCACTGTATATGTAGCCTCAGGTCTTGTTGCAAGTGGTAAATTATTTGAGTTTATGTTTGGCATAGATTATCAAATAGCGGTTCTAATCGGTGCCTTTGTAGTAATTACCTATACTTTCCTAGGTGGATACCTTGCAGTAAGCTATACTGATGTTGTTCAAGCGTTAATCATCTTAGTCGCTCTTATAGTTGTTCCTATCGTCATTGTAAGTCAGGTAGGAGGAATAGGTGCGATTTGGAACAAGATGGGTAATATAAACCCTGATTTGTTAGACGCAACAAAAACCGTTGGTTATAATTTTGAAGATGGGGTTTTTTGGGAAACGAGTACTGAAGGTTTAGGTATAATCGGAATTATTTCTTTGTTTGCATGGGGTCTTGGTTATCTAGGACAACCACACATTTTAGTACGATACATGGGAATGAGAAGTGCAAGAGAGGTACCAGAAGCACGCTTTGTAGCCATCGTATGGAATAATATTACACAATGGGGTGCCCTATTTGTTGGTTTTGCTGCTATCGTCTTCTTTACTGAACCATTAGCCGATCCTGAAAATGCATATATTAACATGGTTGGTATATTATTCAATCCTTGGGTTGCTGGCTTCATGTTGGCAGCCGTACTGGCAGCTATGATGAGCACAGTTGACTCTCAGTTATTGGTTGCCTCAAGTGCTTTGGTGGAGGACTTCTATCGGGTTTTGTTCAGAAAAGAGGCTTCCGAAAAAGAGTTGGTATGGCTTGGGAGAGTGGGCGTATTAGTTATATCGTTAATAGCACTGGCTCTTTCATATAGTGGTGGTAGTGTATTGTCTATAGTGGGTTATGCTTGGGCAGGATTTGGCGCTGCATTAGGACCGGCTATGTTATTGTCCCTATATTGGAAAAGAACGACTAGGACTGGTGTTCTTTGGGGCATGATTGTAGGTGCAGTAACAGTATTTGTGTGGAAAAATTACATTGGCCTTGGACTATATGAAATAATTCCAGGGTTCGTACTCTCGTTATTAACCATTTATGTAGTTAGTATTTTAAAGAAAGAACCTGATCAAAGCATCCAAGATGAATTTGATGAGGTAATTGCGAAAACAAAATCATATTAAGATGTTAAAGGTCGGGGGTAAAACCCGATCTTTTTTTCTGCTTGAAATATATTCTTTTAAGAAAGCATATTTTGGTAAAGTGGGTACCATTTAAAAAATGAAGGAGGTCTGTCAATGCCGTACTACAAGGCTGAAGATCAAGTTGAACTGTACTATGAAGATGTAGGTGAAGGGACGCCTGTTATTTTTGTCCATGGAGTTTGGATGAGTAGTCAATTCTTCCAAAAACAAACCTCATACTTCAGCAAAAATCATCGTGCAATTTCACTAGATTTACGTGGGCATGGGCGTTCAACGAAAGTTCATTACGGTCATACTGTTGCAAACTATGCTGAAGATTTGCACAGCTTCATCCAAGAACTAAAGCTAAAAGATGTCGTATTAGTAGGCTGGTCCATGGGAGCCTTCGTAGTTTGGGATTACCTCCAACAATTTGGAGAGGAAAACATTAAAGGTACAGTCATTGTTGATGAATTAGCCTCTGACTTTAAGTGGCCTGATTTTCCAAGTGGTGCCTTTGACTTCCCAACATTGATCCACCTTATGAGAGAAGTGCAGACCAATCGATTCGGGTTCCTTAAAGAGTTCATCCCATTAATGTTCAAGGAAGACCTCTCACAAGATGACTTTGATTGGATGCTTGAAGAAACAACGAAACTTCCAGAATCCGTTGCAAGTACCATTTTGTTCGATCAAACAGTAGTGGACTACCGCAAACATTTTCAAAGCATTACAGTACCCACTCTATTGTGTTTTGGAAGAGAGGAGAAGCTGATTCCGGTCAAAGCAGGGGAATACTTGCACAAGCATATTTCGAACTCTCAGCTCGTTATCTTTGAAAAAAGTTGCCATTGTCCATTTCTAGAAGAAGCTGATCGTTTTAATGAGGTTGTCAGTTCGTTTGTTCAATCACTATAGGTTTTTAAAATTCCATTAAAGAAAAGTCTAGTAAGATTTCTGCTTAATCGAATCTTTATTACTAAAGTCTATGAAGTATTTTCATAGGCTTTTTATAAATGTGTAATTACTTTAATACTGGGTTCGCAACTTCCAAAATACATATCTAAAATCTAGCCTAATAGACATAAAAAAGAGCGCATCAGAATCACGCTCCAATTTTAAAAGATAAAGGTCACATCATAAAACATGTAGCAGAAAAATACTCCTTATAATGAATTGTTCTCGATTTATGAAAATACTGTAAATCCATCACGTTCACTACGTATAATATTCCTACCATATTTATCGCAACGCTTTTAATGCGCTGCTCCAGCTGACGACTTGATCGAATAGCGTGTTGGCAGCTGCTTCCTGATGAGGTGCGGGTTTCAGAATGCTGTAGTTTTCAAAATCTGTAAACAGCGAAAGGGTGACCTGAGCACGTACGTCAGCAACATGCAGCTCACCCAAGATGAGTCTCAGGTTTTCTGCCGCTCGAGCCCCGCCTGTGCCACCGCCATAGCTGACGATGCCTGCCGCCTTATCTTTCCATTCATTAAAAAGATAGTCTATGGCGTTTTTGAGCGCTCCGGAGGTGGCATGATTATACTCGGGCGTCACGAAAACATAGCCATCGAACGAATTGATTACTTCTGACCAAGCTAGCGTATGCGGCTTCGTATATTGACCAAATATAGGCGGATTTGGTTCATCCAATAGCGGCAAATTGAAATCTGCAATATCCACGAGTTCGTATTTAGCGTCACTTCGTTTTTGTGCTATCTCGTGTACCCATCGAGCGACTGCTTCACCTCTGCGTCCTGGACGCGTGCTACCAATTATGATTGCGATTCTTAGCATTGTAATTTCCTCCGTTATGTTAACTTTGTTTTATCCTATATCTTTTTATACTTATTATTCTGGTAGAAATATCAAATACCTTCTTACATCTCTCTTTTTTCAATTACAGGCGGTTAATTGAATAACTTAAAGCTTCGACTTTCGGATAGTTCCTTCTCTTAGTCAACATAATGGCCCAATTCAAACAGGTCGTCATTTAATTAAGTGCACCCTTTAGTTGAAGTACTAGAGCTGTTTCATCATAGAAACAACTTTTATATTTATACCGTTTGGTTTGTATACGACTTCCTCATTATAGATACTATACCCTATGGAACTATATAATTTGATATTTTTAGGTACAGTCATACGGACTTTACATAGGATCGTAGGTATTTCTTTTTTATTTGCATAATCTTCTAATGACTTTAATATTTTTTTCGCAATACCTTGACCCTGTTTTTCTGGTATAACGGATAGCCTATAAAAATAAACACCATTTTCTTTTAATTGAAAACGAATCATTCCTACGGGCTCATCATCAATATAACCAATTAAACCTTGCTCCCCATCTTTTAAAGCTGTTGATATAGATTGTACCGTCTCCTCTAAAGCACTTGACGGTGGTACTTCGTCTTTATATTCCATAAATGCCTTAATCATTAAGTCGTGGATTAATAGTGCATCAGATACTTCTGCAAAATTTACTTTCATAGACTACTCCTCTTTTTTATAAATATATAATAATGCAATAGGGTTTTGTATTATCAGCATAGTGTTTGTAAAAGCACTTTTACTTTATGGAATTAACATCATATATTGCTTGATGTAGTCTAGTCACGCCTTCTTTTATATCTTCATTTTTTAAATGTCCATAACCCAATATAATTCGATTAGGATGTTTTCCTTTTTCAATTGTATGCTCTTCTACGGGATATATTTTAACCCCAGATTGTTCAATTTCCTCAAGTATTTCTTTTGAAAAATATTGTTCATTAAATTCAACAATTAGGTGTAAGCCTGTTGAATAACCGAAAATATTAACCTTATTTGAAAATGTCGTTTTTAGACAATGGATAAGGAAGTTTCTTCGGTTTTTATACATCTTCTTCATCTTCGTAATATGTCGTTCCAAATAACCTTCATCAATAAAACGGGCAAGGATAAGCTGATCTAAAGAAGGGGTATGTAGATCCGAAAACCATTTTAGTCTGCGGCATTTTTCAATAAGATGTGAAGGAAGAATTAAATATCCCAATCTTAGGGCCGGTGATAAAATTTTACTAAACGAACCAATATATATAACACGTTCTGGTTCCAATCCCTGTAATGAACTGACAGGTGGACCTTCATATCGAAACTCACTGTCATAATCATCCTCAACAAGATAACAATTTGTTTCTCTTGAGTAGTTAATCAGTTGGATCCGGCGTTGAATCGGTAATGTTCCTCCCAACGGAAACTGGTGGGAAGGAGTAATAAAGATGAATTTTGGATTTTTATTTAATGGCAGCAAAGATGTCTTCATCCCATATTTATCAACTGGTATCGGGTAAAGGGCAGAGCCTGAAGTTTTAAAAATGGTTTGAATATCATTCGTTATTGGATCTTCAATTATGACTAAATCATCTGGAGATAAAAGTAATTTAGAAACAAGAGTTAAAGCCTGCGTTGCACCGGAAGTAATCACTATTTGTTCCGGATGACAATCAACACCCCTTGTTTTCAGTAAATAGCGCGATAAAATCTGCCTTAATTCTGGACGTCCTTCAGGAAGATCATATCCAAACGTAGAAGGTGATGTTTCATTCCATGTGGTATGAGACAACTTTGCCCATGTCTTACGTGGAAATAAATCCACTGCCGGTATCCCTGAACGGAAGTTGATGATGTGATCGTCTTTGTTTTTATCTTCACCCCAATTTAAAGAATGAAATGAAGGTGCATTTTCACGTTGTTTTAAAAAAGCTCCTTCAGCAACAAATGTCCCTGAACCTCTCTGTGAGACTAAAAAACCTTCAGCCAATAGTTGATCATAAGCTTCTAAAATCACATTCCTGGAAACTTTCAACTCAGAAGATAGTTCTCGTGTTGATGGTAGTTTCTCTCCTGATTGTAAGTCTCCATTTAAAATTCTTTTTCGTATATTTTGATAAACTTGTTTAATTAAAGGTATATCTAACGACCGATCAATGGGTATCCAAAGCATATTACATTTTCCCCTTAAATAAAATTGGTACTATCAAAAATGATTATAAGTGGTACTAATATAAACCATTTTATCATGATAAAGTTGATTCAAATAGAAAAAAGGAGTTGTATGATAATGATGAATCCAGAGGTCCAAGTGACTCAAGCACTTAAATCGATTGCACGAAATGACCATATTAAATCCTATATTCAACAATCCAATGAACTCTATCCGTTGTTAGTGAAAGCTGCTAAACGTTTTGTTACAGGTGAAAATAAACAAGAAGGAATCGAAGTAGCAAAAGAACTTATCAAAAAAGATTATTTTATTTCACTGGAATACATAGGGGAAAATACAACAAATGTAGAGGAATGTAGAAAAGACAAAGACGAATTTTTGAACCTTATTGAAGAAATGGGTTCTCTATCTATGAATCAAACTGTTTCGCTGGATCTATCACATATTGGATTATCTGTGGATTCAGAAACAGCTCATATTCATTTACTAGAGGTAGCCAAAAGGGCAAATCTGTATGGGATTACACTTATGATCAGTATGGAAGAGTCATCGAAAACGAATAACATTCTGGATATTTATAAAAAAACAACTGAGCAGTGCCCAAATGTAGGGATAACTATACAGGCACACTTATATCGATCCATAAATGATATTAAGGAACTAATTCATTATCCTGGGAAAATACGAGTTGTCAAAGGGGCTTATCAAGAATCTGCCAATATTGTTATGCCTAGATCAAAGGAGTTAAATAACCGTTATCTTGAACTTGTAGAACAATTAATAGAAGCGAACCACCCAGTATCCATAGCCACACATGATGAGAGTCTTATTCAAGAAATGGAACACCGTCAATATCTTAATCATCCCCATGTAGAAATAGAAATGCTCTACGGAATATGTCCGGGTTTGTTAAGTAATTTAAAAAGTAAAGAGTATAACTGTAAAGTTTACTTGACCTACGGAATAGAGTGGTACTTGTATTTATGTCATCGAATAGCTGAATATCCGGAAAATCTATATGGTTTAGTTATGGATATGATCAATCCATCGATAGTAGAAAGAAATAGCTTATATTGAGAAACATTTAATTAAGTCTTTAAAATAAAAATAGCAATCTATAAGAAACAATTCCATTTGTATCATGCTAAAATTAGCTAAAAGGAGGTGTATTCTTGAGGAGAAGAGGTAGCACAGCTCTTGCTTTAGCCAGACAGTGGGGATAATTAAAAAAACTATTCTTAACGTAAGGGGATGAGGTAATGGATCAATCGCGTGGGTGTTGTCATTCTGTTGAAAAAGGTACGAGCATATCTTCTGAAAACGGCGAAATAAATAACCCCAGAATCGTCTCAAGGCATGAATGGCAGGAAGCCCAGCAGGATTTTTTAGAGAAGGAAAAGGAAGTCACCCGTGCACTAGACGCACTTGCCGCAGAGCGACGTAGACTGCCGATGGTCCAGATCGACAAGGATTATGTCTTCGAGGGACCGGATAGTACAGCGAGCTTGCTTGATCTATTCGACGGACGACGCCAGCTCATTGTTTATCACTTTATGTTCGATCCTAATTGGGAAGAAGGTTGCACTGGATGTTCAATGATGGTTGATAATATAGGGCACCCCTCTCATCTGAATGCCCGTGACACGACGCTTGTCCTGATATCTAGAGCACCATTCGAAAAAATTGAGCCATTTAAGGCCCGAATGGGTTGGACGATCCCATGGTATTCGTCATTTTCAAGCGAATTCAATTATGATTTTGGTGCAACAACTGAGAAGGGTGAAACACACGGCTATAGTGTTTTTCTTTTAAAAGACAAAAGGATATATCACACCTATTCCACTTGGCGGCGCGGGGTTGAATCCTTAGGCAGTAATTGGAGCTACTTAGATATTACCCCACTTGGCCGACAAGAATTATGGGAAGATTCCCCGCCATGGGTCGTTCAAAAAACATCTCCACATGAATGGTGGCGTCATCACGACCGGTATGATAAGTAAATTTTAGTTTCCATTCGACTAGGCCTTACGTTAAGAAAGTATAAAAATACTTTCCATAGTATAAAGCAAGGGCCTTTAGGTCATCCCTTTAGGGACTAAGGCGATCGACAGCGCTAAGGCTTGGCACTAACCAAGTTTTCTTTATTGCATTATACCAGTTAATAGAAGCTAACTGATCTTCCAGAATTGGGCGCGTTTCTTTAGCAAAGAAAAGCTGTTAAGGGTACCCTCTTACAGCTTTATTTTAATTATCAAAGGGTTTCGTTTTCTCACCATAGAACTGTGGTCTAAAGGGATAAATAATATCACGGATGATAATTTCAAAATCATAAGGGAGAAGTTCATTCAATGGTAAACAACAATCCAAAGAGAAGATTTACATTGTATCACATGATGGAACAATTACTTCTTATCGCCAAATGTTATCTAATCAGAAACTTACTAGCAAGGATTTTCCTACAGATACAGGTTGGGTAAGTATCAGTTGTTGAAAGTTTATTAGGGACCATATAGTATGTAAAAGCATTTAGGAAGGGATGGTATCTATGCAAATTATTAGAGGTAACCGATGTTTTGACTTAGATGAGTTTCTTAAAAAGCCATTATTTGCTCATCTTTCAACCTTATCAAAGGAAGGTCCTAGAGAATCCCCTGTCTGGTTCTATTGGGAAAATGAATGTATTTGGATTATTGGGACTCCTTCTTCAGACAGCTTTCCAGGAAGGATAAAGGAGAATTCTAAATGTGCTATTGGTATAGTTGATCTTAATCATACTACCGGAAAAGTATTGCATGCAGGATTTAGAGGACACGCTAAAGTTGAACAGTTTGATAAAGGGATTGCAGAACGATTACTGACACGTTATTTAGGCTCACATGAAGAAAAATGGGATCCAAGGTTCAGGAATTTAGGGGATAGCAATGTCTTGATTCGTTTTGTGCCAGAAACTGTTGTTGTCCGAGATCAATCATTTGTACCAAGCATTGAGAAAAGTGAAGTCGATATTTAAATAAATGATCATTAGGCAATTGCAAGAGGAATATGATGGTATCTTTTTGAAGGATTGTAAAGTGATTAATAGAACATGGTAGGAAAGAATCATTGCAATTAAACGGAGGAGTATTGAAAAGATGGTCTTTAATATCCAGTGAAGAAGATGGTCTAGAAGAATAAGTAAAAAAAAGAAATGTTCGCGTTACATACGGAAACTGTCTAGTCAATCCAGTAGATTAAATTTATATATTCACAAAATAAAATACCAGGTGTATAATGAAACGTATATTTCATATTATTATTTTATAGAAATAAATATTTCATTATGAGGTGGACCCAATGGACACAAGCAATATAACCAATACATCTGATCAGTACATGAAAAAAAACCAAAGGTCAAAAGAATTTTATCGCCAAGCAAAAGAGGTTATGCCTGGTGGAGTTACGGCTAATATTAAATATTTTGATCCATATCCTATTATTATGAATAAAGGGAAAGGAGCCTACCTTTATGACCTTGATGGTAATGAATACATCGATTATCTTCTTTCCTATGGTGCCTTAATGCTTGGCCACGGACATCCGGACGTTATTCAGGCGATTCAAACACAAATTGATGAAGACGGAACATTTCTATTCGGAACACCGCATCGTCTTGAAATTGAAATGGGAAAGAAAATTCAACAGTTGTACCCAAGTATGGAATTGATTCGTTATACCAACTCTGGAACAGAAGCTACACTCTTAGCGATTCGCATGGCTTATGCTTACACAGGTAAACATAAAGTTGCTAAGTTTGAAGGCCATTATCATGGAGGCTATGAACAGGTTTTACTTAGTGTGAATCCGTCGATTCATGAAGCGGGTCCTGAACATCAACCAAATGCAGTGATTGAATCAAAAGGTGTGGATCCATACCACGAGGAGCATACTGTGATCTTACCTTTTAACAATCTCGATGCCACCGCTGAGATCTTAACGAAGAGAAAAGATGAAATCGCTGCAGTTATTCTTGAGCCAATCCAAGGTGGTTATATTCCAGCAGAACAATCATTTATGGATGGATTACGAAAAATTACCGACCAATTAGGAATTTTGCTGATATATGATGAAGTAAAGACCGGCTTTCGTTTAGGGCTTGGAGGTGCACAATCCGTTTATCAAATAAAGCCTGATTTAACGACCCTTGGTAAGGTGGTTGGCGGAGGGTTTCCTATTGGAATCATTGGAGGAAAGAAAGATATTTTGGAGGTTAGTGCTCCTAAAGCTTCTTCAGATGTTTTTGACTCTAGTCAAAGTAAACAATCGAGTGCTAAAGAGGTCTTGTTCCACAGTGGTACGTACAATGGTCATCCAACAATACTAGCGGCCGGACTAGCAACGATTAAACATTTAGAACAGGAAATTGATCATGTTTTGGCTGTTACTGATCAATTAAAAGAAGGTATTTGTAATCTGTTTAAAAAGCGCGGGATTGCCATGCAAACAGTCGGTTTAGGTTCTATTTTCAATGTCGTAATTACGGAAAAAGATAAGATATTGAACTATCGTGACATGCAACAATCGAATTTCGCTTTACGTAAAGAATTAGATTTCCAGTTGTTAGCTGAAGGAGTTTATACAAAGCCATTGAATCGTTATAGTCTTTCTACGGTTCATGGAGAAACAGAAGTAAACCGTACCCTTGAATCGTACGACAAAGTATTAGCGAATCTGGAAAGAATCTATTAATTTAGCTTGAACGTTTTTCGTTTTTGTACCAAACTAATGTGGAGGTACGAACCATGCAGGGGGTAAAATAATGTCAACCGTCTACCGCAAGATTGCTGAAAACAAAGTCCATATGAGTAAATCTCAGGTTAAAATTGCCACATATATATTAGAAAACCCAAATACAGTTCCGTTTTTAACGGTAGGAAAATTAGCGAAAATGGCGGGAGTAAGCGATGCAACTGTTGTACGATTTGCAACGTTTCTTGGTTATTCGGGATATCCTGAACTTCAGCAATATATGCAAGACTCTGTTCAACAACAACTGACAATTAAAGAAAGGTTGAACATTTCGAAACAAGTATACGAAAAAGAAGAAAAAGGAGTCTATGAAATTTTTCAAGATGATATTGCAAATATCCAATCAACAATGGAGAAATTAGATTTAAATGCTTTTCATAAAGCTGTGAAGCATTTATTGCAAGCAAAAAGAATATTTATCGTTGCAAATCGAAGTGCGATGTCGCTTGGTGTATTTCTCCACTATTATCTTCACATGATTTTGGACAATGTAGAGTTCATTCAATCTTTAGAGATGACAGCTGAACGATTTTATGATGTAAATAAAGAAGATGTAGTAATTGGTATAAGCTTTGCTCGCTATACAAAGAGTACGATTGAGATTTTCTCCTACGCAAAAGAAAAAGGTGCGACAACGATAGCCATTACAGATCACTTGTTGTCCCCCCTTATTTCACATGCTGATATTCCACTTCCTGCAACGAGTCAAATACCGACATTTATTGATTCATTCGTTGCACCTCTGAGCTTAATTAACTCCTTAATTACGTTTGTTGGTAAGGAAAAGCAAGAGGACCTTAATGATCGTTTAGAGGTATTAGAAGATACTTGGAACCGTTTTGATATTTTTCATAAATAAATGTTTCATTTTTCGCGTTCTTTATATGCCGTAGTTGGGGGTGGAAGTATTGAAAATTGCAATTGTTGGTCCGGAAGATTCTTTAAAACAGGCTATATCTATATTTAAAGACTATAAAATTGAGTATGAAACCCTTTTATATGATGAACATAACTCGATCATTCCAATGATAAAAAAAATTAGAGACAAGGTAGATGGATTTTTATTTACTGGTGTTGCACCTTATCAGATTGCGAAAAATTCTATAGACTTAGCAGTTCCAATTAAATATGTACAACACGACATCACAACCCTTTATCGAACCCTTTTTAATATTCGATATGTACATAATTTAAAAATAAGTCAATTAAGTATTGATGTATTTAAACCACAGGAAGTGAAAGAGGTTTTTGAAGAATTAGATTTACCTTTTGAAAACATACATATGAGCAAATTTAATCCTCTAGATGCGGATGAAATCACACGTTTTCACATGAACTTATATCAACAAGGAAAAGTCAATTTTTGCATTACTAGTCTTTTGACAACGCTTAACACATTGAGAAGAGAGGAAATACCGTGCTTTAGAGTTGTACCAAGTAAATTTGCCCTTCGGAAAACGTTAGAATTGTTAATTCTTGAAATCACAAGCTTAAAAACACAGGAAGCACAGATAAGTGTGGGGATTTTCCATATGGACAATATTAAATCTATTATGCAAAATTACTCGGAATATAAATTACAAAGCATGAAATTAAAACTTTATGATCTCATTTTAAAATATGGGGCAGAGACTCAATCCTCTGTGGTTTTTTCTGGAGGAAACGAATTTATTATTTATGGTACGATGGGGAAGATTTCAAAAGGTTTAAATGATAACGAAGCCAATTTTTTACTAGAACAAATTCGTAAAACTATACTAATGTCGGTTAGTTATGGTATAGGAGAGGGTCTAACAGCGAATGAAGCAACGAATAATGCTCGAATTGCTTTGAAAAAATCGAAAGAAGATGGAGGGAATTGTGCTTATATTCGGAAGATCAATGGGACAATGATAGGTCCTCTTGGGGATCAGAATGAAATAGAATATATAACAGGCTATGACGAGAAGATTGAGCAGATTAGTCAAGAAGTTGGAATCAGTTCAGCAACCCTTTCTAAAATTCAGGTGATCAATAAAAAAATAGGAAAAGGAATGCTCTCTGCTAATGAACTGTCCGAATATTATGGTTGTTCATTAAGAAGTGCACGCAGACTACTTTCTATGTTAGAAAAGAGTGGTTATGCTTCTATTGTTAGTTATGATCAACCTTTTTCTACAGGCAGACCTAGACGCTATTATGAATTAAGTCTTTAATAAGGGTTCATTTACAGAACATGAGAAAGTCCCATGTTCTGTTTTTTTACACGTTAAGAAAGTATAAAAATACTTTCTATAGTATAAGCGCAACTAAAGCTCAGCCTGCGCCATAGGCTTGGCCTTGCCAAGTTTTCTTTACACATTAAGAAAGTATAAAAAATACTTTCTATAGTATAAGTGTAACTACGGCGATCACCTGCGCTAAGGCTTGGCGCTAGCCAAGTTTTCTTTATAATCAAATCAAAAAATAATGCAATGCACACTATACCATACCAATGACTGTTAGTCTCCTTGATTTAAAAAGGGGGCTTTTTAAATATTCGAAAAAGTAACAAAAAATAAACTATTCTGTGTTATAATCTTAACTAAAGGACATTGCATAAAGTAGTCACAAACAGGAGGAATATGATGAGGTTGGATGTTGTCTTAAAAAATGGACTATTAGTTGACCCTAAACATAATGTTAACGAGCAATTTGATGTAGGAATTCATGAGGGAAAAGTGATAATGGTAGAAAAGGAGATTGGAGAAGGTGAAAGTGTTATTGATCTTCAAGGGAAATTATTGATCCCTGGTGTTATTGACATGCATACACATGTTACTCGCTATTTAGGTGGAGAAGTTGGGTACAGGATGATTGCAGAAACGGGTGTAACAACCACAATAGACTTTGCGGGACCCGTTCAAGATATTCTAGATGATCTACATACATGGGGTTCAGGCTTGAATGTAGGTTCCATCGAGGCAATCATTCCAGGTCGTAGACAAATTGAACATTCGAATCCTTCGCCTTCAAAAGTAGAGGACTTCCTATGTAAGGCATTAGAAAATGGCTCATTGGGATTGAAGTTGTTTGGGGGCCATGCTCCCCTAACACCAGAGGCAACCGAAGAAGGGATGCGAATCGCGAACAACCTACAAGTAATGGTAGCTTTTCATGCTGGAACCACAGCCACCGCAAGTGATATGAGTGGTATGCGTGAGGCCATAGAACTTGCAAGCGGTAAAAAATTACTATTGGCACATATTAATGCGTATTGCCGTGGTCGAGAATCACATCCGTTAGATGAATTAAAGGAAGCGCTTACGCTATTATGTGAAAATCGCAATATTTATTCTGATTCTCATTTGGCTGTAATGAATGGAACAAAAGGGAATTGTAAGGATGGAGTACCAACTGATTATGTGACACAGGTATGTCTTGACCGAAATGGTTATCCATTGACAGAAAGCGGATTAGAACAAGCAATATTAAATGGTATAGCACGAGTGATAAAAAATGGATCAGCAGCAAATGAGTTACTTTCGGGTAAAGAAGCTCTTCTATATTGGAAAGAAAAAGAGACAAATGCATTCATCAGCTTCCCTGTAAATCTACCAACAACGGCAGTCGCTTGTGCTGTTGAAAGAGTCAAACCAGCAGGAGATTTTGTTATCGGACTTACATCTACAGATGGAGGAGGAATTCCGCGAAACAATCTTGTTAAACGTATTCTGTCACTTTATCAATTAGGTTACCTTTCTTTAGAAGACATAGTGACAAAGATTTCGTTAAATCCTGCCAAAATGTTTGGCTTAGTGAATAAAGGGCATCTTGGAGTGGGAGCAGATGCGGATATTACGGTTATTGATATTGATAAATCGGAAGCTGTCATGAGTTTTGTGGGAGGTAATATGAACATGAAAGATGGGATTGTTTTAGGAAAAGGTGGCCGACTTTTAGTTACAGATGCAGGCATAAAATCTGCAAAGAGAGCTGAGTTAGATTACCAAGTTGTGGATATTAAGAAAAGCACACTCTATCAGAGCTGAATCATGCTGGTCCAACGTTATCATTGAGAACATTTGTTGGTTGAGATCTTGATGAGTTTGCAACACGATTCCTACTATTAAGATGAAGGAGGTTGATTGGATTTGAAGTGGGTTAAACTATTGGCTATTGTTCCTTTCATTGGGTTTTTAGGTGGTGCTCTTTGGGCCAACAAGGTTACTCCTTTTGTTTTAGGGTTACCGTTTTTTACATTTTGGTGTTCATTATGGGTTGTGCTTTCATCAGTCATTATGTTAATCGTTTACATGTTTGATCCTGATAATAAAGAAGGTGATATAAAATGAATGCAGCAATATTTATTATTCTTGGGTCCATCATTTTATCCTTTTATCTGGTCATCAAAGCGAAAAAGGGAAAGGATATGGATCTTGAACAATGGACTGTTGGAGGCAGGGGCTTTGGAACGATCTTTATGTTTCTATTGACAGCTGGTGAAGCTTTTACAATCACTACTTTCCTTGGTTCAAGCGGTCAAACATATAATAATGGTGGTGCCGCACTTTTTATTATGTGTTATGGTACCTTAGCTTATATTATTTCGTATTTTATTTTGCCCAAAATATGGCGCTATGCGAAAGAAAATAAACTTGTTTCACAATCTGATTTTTTCGTCAGTAAATATAAGAGTCCGTATCTAGGAGTACTTACCGCGATTGTTGGTGTTATCTCGATGATTCCCTATTTAATCGTTCAATTGAATGGATTAGGAATTATTGTCTACCAAGCATCCTACGGTTTAATCTCCCCAACATTGGCCATGTGGATTGGAACAATTGTCATCACAATTTATGTCCTAATTTCGGGTATTCGTGGATCTGCATGGACTTCTGTTGTGAAGGACTTTTTACTTTTGTTCATTGTAGTGTTTTTAGGAGTTTATTTCCCAATTCATTATTATGGCGGATTTGGAGAAATGTTTCAAGCGATTCAAACGGCGAAACCTGGTTTCCTTGGTCTTTCTGAAACAGGACAAAGCCCATCATGGTTCATTACAACGGTTTTAATTTCGGCGCTTGGATTCTATATGTGGCCGCATCTTTTCGGTGCAACGTACTCTGCCGAAAATGAGAAAGTGTTTAGGAAAAACGCAATGATTATGCCACTTTACCAGTTGGTTTTATTATTTATCTTTTTCATAGGCGCTGCCGCAATTTTGCAAATTCCGGACTTAAAGGGAGAAGAAACTGATTTGATCCTTCTAAGTTTGTCTACACAAACGTTTGACCCATGGATAGTAGGATTAATTGGAGCTGCCGGTATCTTTGCGGCACTTGTCCCCGGTTCCATGTTACTCATGACCACATCTACATTGGTTGCAAAAAATATTTATAAAGTATTGAAGCCTCAGACTTCAGAAAAACAAATTTCAAACTTAGCAAAATATCTCGTTCCAATTATTGGAGCAGTATCACTATTTTTATCGCTTCAAGGCGGGAAAACGATTATAGCATTGATTGTTATGGGATACAGTTTTGTCACACAGCTATTCCCAGCATTGTTGTTTAGTTTGATGAAAAATAATTTTATCACGAAACAAGGTGCTTTTGCTGGAATTGCTGTTGGTATGATTACAGTAACTTATATCACACTAACAAATACAACGGTAGGCAAGCTTTTTCCGTTTCTCCCACAGTCAATAAAAGATTTTAACGTTGGAATTATCGCATTAGCGCTGAATGTTATTGTCCTTTTGGTTATCAGCCTTGTAACTCGGAATCTCTCTGTTCAGAGTAAAGTAGTAGAAAATAAGGGAGTAAGTTAAGGAATCTATAAACGGAGGAATAACAATTGAAAAAAATCCATATTTTCACTCTTGGAGGAACCATTGCTTATAAAGGAGATTCGGATAAACCCATCATAAATGGCGAAGATCTAGTGCAGGGGCTTCCTGAAATTGCAACCATTGCAAATGTAACGACAACATCTTTTCTCCAAGCCGCTTCATCCTCTTTGACCATTGATGATATTGTCGTACTATCTTCAGAGATCATCCAGATGATTGATAAGGGAATAGATGGTGTTGTTGTAACCCAAGGTACCGACACCATTGAAGAAACCGCATTTATACTCGACTTGCTTGTTAATCGGGATGTCCCGATTGTCATTACCGGGGCAATGAGAAATCCTATACTACGTGGGGCTGATGGTCCTGCTAATCTACTAGCAGCTATTCAAGTTGTGGTAAGTGGAGTGACAAAAGGAATCGGAGCGGTTGTCGTTTTTAATGATGAAATTCATTCCGCGAAATTTGTACGGAAAACACATACACAAAGTGTAGCCGCATTTCAATCAGTTTGCGGTCCAATTGGTTGGATGACAGAGAACGTACCCCGTTTGGTAATGACGCCTGAAAGGAAAAGCTATAGTTCTTTTCAGATTATAAGGGAAGATGCTCCTGTTGCTCTTTATACAGTTTCGCTAGGGGATGATGGAAGGCTTTTACCTAAGATAATAGAAACCGGTTATCGAGGTCTCGTTTTGGAAGCTCTTGGTGGGGGACATGTACCTTCTAGTATGGTTGAGCCTCTAAATGACTTAGCTCGTGAAATTCCAGTTATTTTAGCTTCACGAACCGGGAGTGGAGAGATGCTGACGAAAACCTATAAAGGATATCCGGGATCTGAAACGTCTTTGCTCAATAAAGGACTTATTAGTGCAGGTTGGCTTGATGGAAGGAAATCCAGAATACTTCTCACCTTACTTTTGATGTCGGGTACATCGTATGAAAGAATAAGAGAATACTTTAAATGTTTTTCGAAATTAACATAAAAAGATTCTTCCATAGTTGTCGGCTATTTTACAGGCTTATCGGATGTATAATACAAATTAAAAATCCCAGCTCTTATGAGGAAACTGGGATTTTTAATATGGAAGAGAGATTCAAGAAGTGTAGAAAGAGAAGAGAGGTACCTACGTTCTAATAAAAAGTTTTAGTGTAAATAAATAAGAAGAAGAGGCGAACCGTATATTTTTGGGAACCCTCGCTAATTGTTATTGGGGTAGCGCCATAGGCGGTACCCCTGAAGTTCCTTTATTCAATTATTAATCTAAGTGCTTAGATTTAATCTTTTAAGCTAATGCTCCCGCGGCCTTTACACGTATTTTGGTAGCATTGCCTGGTAGATATGCAAGAGGAATATCTTCCAAATCAACAATCTGTAATTCGTCTGGATCTGCCCCAGCATTGATTGCTTCTTGTCGTGCCATTCCTTTAGCTAATTCAAGTGTCTTCTCTCTACCAAATTCATCAATGGAAAAGATTCGTTCCACTTGTCCACTCACCTGAGAAATCGCAGATCCAATTGCATTGGCAACTCCAAAACTATTTGGTTTGATTACTTCCGACGCACCCTTCAGTTGGGTCGGAAACAAGATACTTCCTCCTCCAACTAGGATGACCGGTACTGGATCCCCGCTTGTTTTCATTTTATCGATCGTCTCCTCGACTAGTTCAACCATTTTATCATAAATTCTCTCTAATAATTCGAGATTTAAATGTGATACGAGTTCACGATTTCCCAGTTCTGCTTTTCCAAGTGCCACAGCTACATCAGTCGTTGTTAATGTGTCACCGCCAAAGATCAAACCTTTTTTAGGCAACTGGTGGCCAACACTGTCTGGTCCAATCTCGAAATCTCCTTGTTCATTGATTCGAACAATCGTCCCTCCGCCTAGACCAATCGAGGCAATATCTGGCATACGGAAATTTGTTCGAACACCACCAATGTCAACAGCTAAGGAGGACTGGCGTGGAAATGAACTAATCAATACGCCTACGTCTGTTGTTGTACCCCCTACATCTACTACAAGAGCATCCGACTTATCTGTCAAATAGGAGGCACCTCGTAAACTGTTTGTTGGTCCACATGCGATGGTCAAAATTGGATATTTCACGGTATATTCTACCGACATTAATGTCCCATCGTTTTGTCCAAAAAAGACTTTTGCGTGAATGCCTTCTTTTTTCAGGGCTTGAACAAAACCGTCAGCAGTTAAACGTGCTACATCAACGATAGCAGCATTCAAAATGGTAGCATTTTCTCGCTCCAACAAACCTACACTTCCAATTTCACTCGACAAAGATAGAGCAACATCATTCCCCAAGACTTTTCCTATGATTTCTGCAACTTTCGTTTCATGACTATTTGAAACAGGTGAAAATACAGAAGTGATTGCGACAGAGTCTACATGGCCTTTGATTTCATTAGCAATTTCATAGATATGCTCTTCGTCCAGTTGGACAATTTCTCGTCCATCGAATTCATGTCCACCTCGTACGATATACATATGTTTCCCTAAGATATCTTTAAGATCATCTGGAACACCCACTAAAGGTTTAATTGCGAGTGTTGCAGGTGCCCCAATCCGGATGACCGCCACCTTATTCAGTCGTTTTCGCTCAACAATTGCATTTGTACAATGTGTTGTACCAAGCATCGCATATTGAATTTTATCAACAGGAACATCCGATGATTTGACGACTTCTCTCATCGCTTGATAAATTCCACTACTGACATCCTCCGATGTTGGTGATTTCACTTCAGAAATGACATTATACAATTCATCCAAAATGACAGCATCCGTGTGTGTTCCTCCGACATCAATCCCAATTCGGTAATTTGTCATTTTACTCACTTTCCTTTCCACAAAGCGTTTCTATAGGTGTAAAATCAATATCGTAACCAAAATAACGTGGACCTGTAACTTCGAGTCCTTTTGGAGTTCTCCACATCGGATCACATGGCATACCGATAATTACGCACCGCGCTCCATATTTCAGTCCTTCCGTTGTTATCGGCATCCCTGTGTCGGAGTCAAGCACTGTAATTAAATCCGGTGTCATGCACAGAACTTTATCTTTTGTTTCAGCCAAAAGATGCTCATTTTGGAAATGAAGGAAACATTCATTCTCTTTAAATTCATGAGTTCCTTCAATTGAAGCAGTTCCTTTTGCAAATCCTTCTTGTGTCTTCCGATTAATATCCGTCACTTTTCCTTGGAATAGAATATGGCCTTTCGTTAATTTCAGCACTTCTTGTATCGGATCTTCATTGTGTCGTTTTGCTTCCCGAATAGAACGGCCGATTTCTTCTTCTAGAGTCAAAATATTAGATATAGAGGATGCCTTAATGGTCTTTCCATCCATGGGATAGATGGCCAGCATAACCGAACCACCCATCTCAATCGTGGCTGTACGCGCAATTCGTTCAGCCCATACGCTGTTTATCGTGTTAAGCAACAAATTATTGCCTTTTTCATCTGACAGTACCATCGGTGTTGCAGACACACCGTTTAAGAAAAATGTAACCATTTGAAGTTCAGGAAATGCTCTTCCCATTCCATCTGCATCAATAACTGGTAATCCTAACCGGGCAGCCAATGCTAGCGGTAAAAGAGAATTCACTCCACCTGCTTCAATCGGCATCGTTGCAAAAACCTCTTTACCTAGATACTCTTTGATAGAATTAAATGCTTCCACAGCTTCTTCACCATTCGGCACTTTTTCCACCATAACCGTTGGTGCACCCATCATAGCTGACGGCACAATCAATGCATCGTCTGGTACCTCATTTATATTTAATAACTTAATAGGACCGTATTCTTCAATAGCCTGCAGGGCCATTAATTTTCCGATATAAGGATCTCCACCACCACCAGTACCTAATAAAGCAGCACCGATAGCAATGTTTTCAATTTCTTCTTTTCCGATTAACCTCATTGGATAGTTCCTCCTTGTTCTGCAGATGAGATAGATTGTATTTTACTTTGGGAAACTTTACTCGCAATCAGTTGTAAACCGAACGCAACTAAAAATGCATCAAGACCTGAAGCTCCTGTTAAAGTGAAGATACCAAACCCATTAGGCGCTGGAGTTGTCATAAACGCAACTAATGCTGCAACAATCCAAATAGATACACTTACAACATTGACATTTTTCATAGATGACAAGTTGTTATAATGATACTTCCTGCGATTCATCAAATAATCCCCAACATAGATTCCACCAATTGGGGGAATTAACGCGCTTAAAAAGATAAGGAAAGGTATAAAGTTCTCATATATTCCATAAACAGCCATAACTGTTCCTATAAATCCGGCTGAAATGGTCAGTACATATTTCGGTGTGTTTTTAAATATAACCGAGAATCCAAGGGCTGAAGAGTATAGATTGTTGTCGTTGGTCGTCCATTGTGCCAAGATCAAAATTAACATTGCAGAAGTTCCCCATCCAAGACCTAACATGATTTCGACAACATCGACCTGAGCAGTCGCTTTTGCCAAAATCGCAGCAATGATTAAAACGATGCTGAACCCACCGAAAAATCCGACAAATGAAGAAATAATTGCATCTTTTGTTGATTTCGCATAGCGCGAAATGTCAGGCCCGATAATCGCTCCTATTGCTAGCGAGCCGATTATCAGTGAAATTGATAATCCAATCGTCAACGGCTCGCCTATTAATGGTGAATTAACTACCTCATCCAACGACTTCCCGTTCATCACACGGATCAATGACGCAATCAGCAATAAGCCAAGCAGAGGAACTGCAATCAAACTGAGCTTTTCTATCGCCTTGTATCCAATAAAAGCAGTAGTAGTCATGAGGACTCCACCAACTACAACCAATAATTTCGAATTGATATCTAAATTAAATACGTTTAATAAGATATTGTGTAAACTGGATCCAAATAAATCAAGTTGCACTCCGAACCAACCGAATAAGGCAAATGCTATAACAATGGACACAGCATAAGAACCATATTTGCCTAAGGCGAACATAGAAACAAGAGAGGTTGACAAACCGGTCCTGGCTCCAACAATCCCACATAAAGCACTTAAAATAGATAAAATAAAACATCCAACAAATGAAGCTATGACTGCCTCCGTCATGCCTAATCCACCACCAAGCGTACCACCGAGTGCTGTTGCTGATAGTGCGATAATCGCACCCATCCAAACCACAGAAAGTTTTACCCATCCTTTTCGTTTATCTTGTGGTACTGGTTCTCGTTCATAATCTTTTATGATGTCATTACGATTTTTAAATCTTTTCTCCATACCGATTTCCCCCTTTTTGAACCGTAGAAAGGCCGTATTTCATCTCAACATCCCTAAACAAAGAGCTGATGAATGTGTCTGCTAGATGAACCTGTTCCTCAAAATCTTGTCCCTCATACAAATTGATACCCCAAAAAACTCCATTCGCCAGTAAAGCAAATTGTTTTATGATTCGATCCATTTCATCATCAGAAATGCTCGAATAACTTTGCCTCAATAGATCCTCAAGTGAACGAACTAACCAATCATTAAAATGCAACATGTGCTTTTGCAAATATAGTTTAATTTCTGGAATGGGTGACGTAACTAACGAAATATACGCCATCGTCCCTCGCTCATCATTTTTGTGATACTTCACGATCCCATGAAGCATTTCACTAAAAATCTGATCAACTGATTGTGAACTTGTTTTAGCTAAAATTCGTTTCATTTCGGCAAAATGGTTTTCAAGTAATTGTTGAAACGCAGCGATAAACAATTCTTCTTTGTTCTTATAAAAAAAATAAATTGATGCTGGTTTTATTCCAACTTCTATCGCAATTTTCTTCATGGTTGCTCCTTGATATCCATGAAGCGAATAATGTAAAAGAGCTGCATCTATCAGTTCTTGCCGTTTCAAATCATCACCACCTAACGTTTGTTAGGTAAATTATAAAGAGTCTATTTCAGAAAAGCAAATATTTTCTGAAATATTTGTTTAATTATAGCGAAAACGGTAGTTGAAGATGGGTCAACATCAAAAAGCCGACCTAAAAAAAGAAGCTTTATTAGGTTTATAAGATTCTATACACAAAGGAGTATCAAAGGTAAATCTAGTGTAGGAAGACAACAAGGAGGTTGAAGGAGGGAAGCAACATTAGGTAAAGTGGAATATTCAGTCTGAGGCGTACTGTCTAGAAGCGTGGGGAGAGACTATCATTCCCGGTGGCGAAAACGTCGATTTCTACCACAAGCAAGTCTGGTTCGAGCCATCTGGTTTCTGGTGCGATAACAAGTACTTTCAGGACAGGCAATGTATCAAACAATATGAGGTATGGAAAGACAACAATGACAATGGGAACAGTGGGGATCCATTGGAGTTAAGAATTCACCGTGATCATATTTTTGCGAAGGGTAAGGGTCCTGCTTACATCATCCATAACTATTTCCCAAACAATGGCTGGCATGCTGATCTCAGATATTCCTGGACCTAGTAGCGCCGATCTGAAGAAAACCAGACCAACTGTTCAGTGCAAATAAAGTTATTTACATTCAACAGCTGAACCCGCATTTTTCCGTTGAAAAATGCGGGTTTTTAAAAAAAGAGAAACGGGTTTTAAACCGTTTTCTCTTTACGAATTGCTTCTACATTTACACGTCCTGAAAAAAATGTAGCCCCTCCGCCCATATCGGCAAGTCGATCTGGAGTTAAGGCGTTGATGAGTTGGTTTTTTCCAGGCATGTCTGACCAAAGACCTTGACTGACTACAACACTAGGCAAGACTTGGTTACCTACAAAAACCGTTAATTCACATTCCCCACGATTGTTCCATATACGGACAGTAGTTCCATTTTCTATCCCTCGGCTGTCTGCATCCTGTTGATTCATAAATAATTTAGGTGCTTTCTCAAGTTTGATATGTTTATCATTATTAGAAAACGTTGAGTTTAAAAAGTTATGGTTAGGACCGGGTACATAATGAAACGGAAAATTTTGTTCTTCTACTAAAGGAATATACGTAGGAAGGGCTGGGTAGCCGTCTAATTCCATTTTTTCAGAATATAATTCGATTTTCCCACTAGGGGTCTTTAAATTCTTTAACAAATCGTTTGTATTCTTTGCTTTAATAAAGCGATCATTCTTGAGTTTCTCAAAGGTTACATCATGCAAATAAGGGTTTGATGAATGATTTAGAGCTTGGTTTATTAATTCCTCATCGCGATCTTTAAATGCTTGCTCGTTAAACCCCATTGCGTATGCCAGTAATCTAAATAATTCTGTGTTCGATTTACTTTCTCCATAAGGTGAGATAACAGGTTCTTGCAAATGGATATATTGATGCCAGTAAGACGTATAAAAATCTGTATTTTCAAAGGCAGACGTAGCCGGTAAAACGATATCTGCAAACATAGCGGTTTCCGTTAGAAACAGGTCATGGACGACAGTAAATAAATCCTGACGAGCTAAACCCTCTCGTACTTTATTAGACTCCGGTGCAACAATAGCTGGGTTACTGCCATAAACAAACAATGAGCGAATTGGATCTTTTGTTTCAAATAATGCTTTTCCTAATTGATTCATATTAATTGTACGTGTGTGATGTTTCTGGAGGTCTGGGCGTTGCAATTCCTTTGTATTATGGGTTAGATAGGCAGAATTCGACTTAAGGGCTCCGCCGCCTTTAACCAACCACTGTCCTGTTAATGCAGGTAAACAGGAAATTGTCCGAACAATCATCCCGCCGTTATCATGATGTTGTAGACCGTTTCCAATTCGGATCATAGAGGGAGAAGTTGTCCCATACATCCGAGCTAATTTATAAATATCTTCTACAGCAATTCCTGTAATTTCAGAAACTAGTTGTGGTTGATAGTGCTCGATATGATCTTCTAGCTCTTTATAACCAATCGTATATTCTTCTAAGAACGATTGATCAACTAACTTTTCCTTGTAGAGGATATGCATAATTCCTAATGCAAGAGCCCCATCAGTCCCAGGGAGGATCGGAATAAACCAATCAGCCATACGTCCAGTTTGATTTTTATGAACATCAATGACGACGATTTTAGCTCCTTGTTTTCTAGCTTTTTGTGCAATCGTCATTTGGTGCATATTCGTACTTACAGTGTTAATTCCCCACATGATAAATAACTTTGTTTCCGACATCTCTTCTGGATCTGTACCATAACTCCCACCCATCGTGTAACTATATCCTTTTGAACCAGCAACTGAACAGATTGTCCGGTCTATTTGGCTTGATCCAAGACGGTTAAAGAAACGTCGATCCATACCTTCTGCATTGATATTCCCCATATTTCCATAAAAACTGTAAGGAAGAATCGATTCTGGGCCATCTTCTGAAATAAGTTTTTTCCAATGATTTGTGATCGTTTCGATCGCTTCTTGCCAACCAATTGGAACAAATTTCCCTTCGCCCTTTTGTCCAACTCGTTTCAAAGGCGTTTTAATTCTCTTCGTATCATAAATTCGTTCACCCATGTTCCGAACCTTGTTGCAAATATTCCCTTTCGTCACAGGATGGTCAGGATCACCTTCAATTTTCCCAATTTTCCCATCCTTTTTATGAACGAGTAATCCGCATTGGTCCGGGCAGTCAAGAGAACAAACGGAAGGGACAACACCATTTTTAACATTTATATATGTTTGCATTTCTAGAATCCCTTTCATGATAAAAATTGATTACTAGATTATACCATGTTAAATGAATATTTACTTGGAGAAGGTAATGCTTGTAAAGTGTTATGACAATGAGCAAATTATAGTTTTGTTATTATGTAACTTCCTAGTGTTTTAACATTATGACCATATGTTTCTAGAATAGTTATAGCTTTGATCATATCTGGATCATGCACTCCCATTTCGGTTTCAATAAAAAAACGATAAGTACCTAATTTCTTTTTAGTTGGACGAGATTCAATCCAAGTCAGATTTATAGAAAGGGATGAAAATACACCTAAAATAATAGATAATATGCCAGGTCGATCCACGCCAGGAGTTATTAATAACATCGTTTTCTCTGAATTAGGAATGTCGTCAGGAGTGTTGGTCACTATCACAAAACGTGTATGATTTTCCGTATGATCTTGGACATTCTCTTTAATAAGTTGCAAATCAAATGTCTGAGCCGACCATTCAGATGCTATAGCAGCAAAGCTTTCCTTACCCTCATCACGGACAGCCATTGCGGCAGAGGCTGTACTGTTAAAATGTCTGCTCGATGCTCCCAATTCCCGAATGTAATCTCTACATTGTGCGAGTGCTGGAGCAATAGACCAAACCTCTTGAATTTGATTGATATTTGCCCCTTTTACGCTAAGTAAATGTAAAGCCACAGGTAGGATTACTTCTCCTTCGATAAACAAATCATTCATGAGTAGTCCATCTACTGTCATATTGATGGTACCCTCAATTGAATTTTCAATCGGTACAATCCCTTTATCCACTTTTTTATCTTTAATGGCATCAAGTACATCCAAAATGGATTCACACATCATCCATTCTATTGGGTTAGAAGAAAAATATCGTAAGGCTGCTTCTTCTGAAAATGTTCCTTTAGGTCCTAAATATGCAACTTTCATTTTGTTACCCCTTTATTTATTATTGTAACTAATTAATTTCTATAATGTATCTCAAATTTAGTGTTAAATCAATTGAATGTTTAAATTAATGAAAAAATTAAGTGGAATATCAAAATTCCCGTCTGATTATAATCTATTTTGTGTATCGAAAACAACAAGGAGGTTATTGAAATATGAAGTGGAAGATAGCTCTTGCTGCTATGGTCTTATTAATGACAATCGGTCTTTCTAATGGATATACTCAGGCGCAATCTCAGGAAACGGAAGGGGAGATCCCGACACTTGGCTGCTAGAAAACTATCTGAAGTTTGAACTGAGTAATGAGGAAAAAGGGGTTTTACTTGACGGTTGTGGCAACCATACAAGCTTCCATAAGCAACGAGTCATTCACGAGTAGATCGGTGATGTTACCTGTCAGACAAGATGAGCGATTAAGATTAAGTTTTCACGACCCGACAATTCTTCATCTACCGAAGCAAACTGTCCAGTAAGGCTGATGCATTGCTTTACTTGATCGGCTCATGAGAGCACTAAAACAACTCGTTCGTTTTGGTTGGGCAGGCCCCATCATGTTTGTTTCCTGTCGTTATTTTTGCCTCTTTGGTTTTTACACAAATCATGCCACTTCCTTTCTTACCATGGTATGACTGGCTGCTTATCATCTGCCTTCTGATAAAGGGTATTATTGAGTCAATTATTAAGGAAATCGGGCGTTTTCGATGTAATGATTGGGTTATTCAAGAGAGCAATCTGAAAGAAATCTATGCATAATTTATTTGCTATAATTGAAAAAAAGAGTTGGTCAATGATGACTGTAAAACTTACCCCTTATTTAAATATGGAAAGGAACGCAAGGGAGCTACTTAGTGATATAGGTTTCAACAAGTCAAAGTCAAATTCATTTTGGAGGGATGGACATGAACCAAAACAACGCAACAAACAAAATCACAACGCAAGTAGGTGAACGCGAGATTGTGATCACCCGCGTATTTGATGCTCCACGCGATCTTGTTTTTGATACTTGGACGAAAGAGGAGCACCTGTCGAAGTGGTGGGGACCTCGAGGTTTTACGACGACTTTTCAGAAGTTTGATATGAAACCGGGTGGTACATGGCAGTTTATCATGCACGGTCCTGATGGCGTTGATTATCCCAACACCAACGTCTTTGTCGAGGTCGTTAAACCCGAGCGAATCGTCATCAAACATGCTGTGTTTCCCCATTTTTTGGCGACAACAATCTTTGAGGATCTGGATGGTAAGACCAAACTCACTTATAGCACAGTTTTTGAAGAAAATGCCGCTGTATTCGATAAGGTGAAAACATATGCCGTCCCAGGTGCCGAACAGACCATGGATCGTCTTGAGGAGCATCTGGCAAGTATGTCTTAAAAGGCCAGCCTCGTAAAGCCAAAAGGTGACAGAAGGAATTGGAGAAATTGAGAATGATCATTCTTGACTGTCAGCTGATCGAAAAATTGAAGAGGGGTGTTCCTTGATGACAAATAGCAGAATGAATCCTAAGGTTGATGAATACTTAAGTAAAGCCACAAAGTGGAAGGAAGAATATGAGAAGTTGAGAAATATCGTTCTTGACTGTGAGCTGACCGAAGAATTTAAGTGGATGCATCCTTGTTACACGTTTGAGAAAAGAAACATCGTTTTAATACATGGATTTAAAGAATATTGTGCGCTTCTGTTTCACAAAGGTGCCTTGTTACAGGATGCTCATGGGATTCTAATCCAACAAACGGAGAATGTACAGGCGGCGCGCCAGATTCGGTTCACCAATGTTCAAGAAATAGTTGAAATGGAACCCATCTTGAAAGCCTATATTCATGAAGCCATTGAAGTTGAAAAAGCCGGTTTGGAAGTGAATTTTAAAAAGAATACAGAATATATAATTCCTGAAGAACTTCAAAATAAATTCGATGAAATTCCTGCCTTGAAAACTGCTTTTGAAGCATTGACGCCGGGACGGCAAAGAGCATACATTCTATATTTTTCTCAACCCAAACAATCCAGAACTCGGGAGTCAAGGGTTGAAAAATGTATGGAGAAAATTCTCAATGGAAAGGGATTAAATGATTGCACTTGTGGACTATCACAAAAGATGCCCAACTGTGACGGCTCGCACAAGTATATTCGATGAGAAAATAAATTGATAATTTTCTAAGAGTAGTTTGCAGATAACTAGGTAAGAACAAACACTTATCAACTATACCAGCTAATAAGTTTGCTTTTATTCAAGAAAAGGACACGATTCTGAAGTAATGAATTGCGCTCTTTCTTTATGTAAAAGGCCATTTAATTACTAATATCGATCTTCAATCGGGCGCATTTATAAAGTAATTAAAGCCTAATTTCTCATTGTTTTAAGGGGAAATTAGGCTTTTTTACACGTTAAGAAAGTATAAAAATACTTTCTATAGTATAAGCGTAACTACGGCGATCACCTGCGCTAAGGCTTGGCGCTAGCCGAGTTTTCTTTATCCTAACGTTATAAATCTGCCTTTTCTGGTGCCGTCCCTATAAATGTTTTGAAGAAGGAAAAAGAGAGCCCTTGAGTGAGGATTTTTTTATCCCTTATTTATTCTTGCCACACAGGTGTCAACAAGAGGTGGTTATGATGTAGATATAGTAAACAAAGCATTTAATTTGAAAGGGTGAGTAGTGTATGAACAAAAATAAAATTGGGGTTATTATTGCAGGGCTTCTATTATCCATTTTCATGGCATCGATGGATAATACAATTGTAGCTACATCGATGGGTACAATCGTTGGAGAGATGGGCGGACTCGATAAGTTTGTATGGGTAACCTCTACTTACATGGTCGCTGAAATGGCTGGGATGCCGATATTCGGAAAACTTTCTGATATGTATGGACGTAAACGATATTTTGTATTTGGAATCGTCGTATTTATGATTGGTTCAGCATTATGTGGTTTGGCAGATTCCATCATTCAGTTAAGTATCTTTAGAGCTATACAAGGTATTGGGGCTGGTGCGATGGTATCAATCGCCTTCACGATCATGTTCGATGTGGTTTCTCCTGAGAATCGAGGAAAGATGATGGGAATGTTCGGAGCGTTATTCGGATTATCGAGTATTGCCGCTCCACTACTCGGCGGTTTCATTACCGATCACTTACATTGGGTATGGATCTTTTATATTAATTTACCACTTGGATTGATTGCTTTTCTTTTAATCGTACTTTTCTATAAAGAGTCAGCTGTACATTCAAAACAAAAAATTGACATACTTGGTGCTTCTCTCCTAGTTGGAACAATTATCTGTCTTATGTTCGCACTGGAACTTGGAGGTAAAGAATTCGATTGGATTTCGCCACAAATTCTTGGCTTGTTCGGAGGTTTCATCGTACTAGCGACTTTGCTTGTTTTTATTGAAAGAAAAGCTCCTGAACCCATCATTTCATTTAAGTTGTTTCAAAACCGTCTCTATACGACAAGCAATCTTGTCGCCATGCTAAGTGGAGCTGCTTTTATGACCGCTTCTGTTTTTATTCCAATATACATTCAAGGTGTATTAGGTGGTACGGCGACGAACGCAGGATATGTTCTTCTTCCAATGATGGTCGGGTCAGTTGTGACGGCAACCGTTGGTGGAATACTAATAGCAAAACTGTCTTATCGTACCATCATGATCACGACACTTATCGTACTTTTAATTGGACTTGGTCTTTTGACAACATTAACAACAGATTCACCAAAGTACCTAATTACGATCTATATGATCTTAGTGGGACTAGGAATAGGGGCTTCCTTTTCTGTTCTTAGTACATCAGCTCTTCACTCATTACCTGCAAATCAGCGTGGTGCAGCCAATTCAACTTTGAACTTTAACCGTTCGCTAGGAATGACACTCGGCATAACAATTTTCGGTATCATTCAGAGTCATTCACTCCATGATAAACTGACCAGAGCTTTCAATGGCACACCAGGAAATTCAACTGTGAACATAAGTGATCCGCACGTTCTTTTAAATCCGGAAATCCGCAAAGGCATGAACGAGAATACGGTGCATGCAATAACAGAAGGACTTTCTTCTTCCATTGCCGCTACATTTTTCTGGGCACTTATTCCGGCAGTACTGGCTTTGGTAACCGCCTTTATCATGGGGAAAGAAAAATTGGAACCGACAGCAGAAGGTTACTCCCTTTCACATTAAATGGTTTATAATAAAATTCAAGTAAAATATGGAACGGAGGGGCTGCGCTTTGAAATTAGAACGGATGATGGCCATTACAATGGTTCTATTAAACCGTAAACGAGTCCAAGCACAAGAACTAGCTGACCGGATGGAGGTATCATTAAGAACGATTTATCGAGACTTGGAATCTTTGAATCTTGCTGGAATTCCTATCGTTTCGTACACAGGTACTGAAGGCGGATACGAGATCATGGATAACTTCCGTCTCGATAAGCAGCTTCTCTCATTCAATGAACTGAGGACATTATTTACCGCTGTCAGAGGGCTGCAGTCGACTCAAGTCTTGAACGATTCCGAAATGTCCCGATTGCTTGATAAAGTTGGCGCTTTGGTCTCCCAAGCTGAAACTGGACCTAACGACAATAATGATCAAATATTGATCGATTTCACCCCATGGAAAAATAGCGATGCTGAAAAGAACAAATACGAATCTCTTCACAAAGCTATTCAAAATAATAATATGATCACATTTACTTATACCGATAACAAAGGAAATGAAACCAAACGATACATTGAACCAATCGGACTCGTACTGAAACGTTATTCATGGTACTTGCATGGGTTTTGCACTGAACGACAAGATTATCGGATTTTTAAACTTTCCCGCGTCCGGGAACTTCAGGTTTTAGAAGAACGTTTCAATCAACGCAATGAAAATCTTTCTGATTTGAATGAGCGTTGGCAACCAAATACTTTACAGAAGTTTGTTGATGTAGTACTTCAATTGTCAGGAAAAGCGAAAGTTTCGATTTTGGATTATTTTGATGAGAACGATATAGAACGTTATGCTGATGGCTCACTCATTGTACGAGGATCTATTCCAGATGAAGATTGGATGATCGGGGTCTTGCTGAGTTTTAAAACAGATGTGCTTATTTTAGAACCTCCGCATCTTGCTGCTACAGTTAGAAAAGCAGCATTACAGATAGCTGATTTGTATCTAGAATCTGGAGAATTAGTTGTCAGTAAGTAAATAAAAGTTGAAGGAGAGGGTGAATATGGATCTAACAGGCAAAATTGCGATTATTACGGGTGGCTGCGACGGAATCGGGCGTGCATCGTCCCTTCTACTAGCGAAGCGCGGTGCAAAAGTAGTCCTTAATTATTTATGTAATGCTGACCGAGCAGAAGAAGTAGTATCTGAAATTCGTGCAAATGGCGGTGAAGCAATTGCTATTCAAGCTGATGTTCGTGATGAGACTCAAGTTTCAAAACTTGTGAGCACTGTAATAGCTTCCTATGGCCGTGTAGATATATTAGTTTGCAATGCGAAAATTGGATTTAAAGCAATACCTTTTGCGGATATGGCATGGGACGATTTCTCACAAAAACTAAACGATGAATTAAAAGCGGCATTCGTGACGACAAAAGCTGTGATACCAGTGATGATTGAGAATCAATTCGGGCGTATCATCTATATTTCTGATAGTCTTGGTAAAGATCCGTCTCCCTATATGATTGCACAGGGTACGGCAAAGGGCGGTCTCGACACATTCTCTGTTTATATCGCACAAGAATATGGTCCTCACGGTATCTCTGCGAATGTTGTTGCACCAGGATTGTTGGATACGGAGGCTTCGGACTTTTTATCAAAGGAAGAAAAACAAATCGTCAGCAACTTTACTCCACTTGGACGGGTTGCAATACCCGATGATGTTGCAGGAGTCATCTCCTTTCTGGCAAGCGATGACGCACGTTTTGTCACTGGTTCGTACACACCAGTTACGGGTGGATTAACGATGGAATGAATATACAAAAGCGAGTGGACGATCTGCTTGTTCACTCGCTTCTTCTGTGTAAGATTCTTGAATGAGTTGTCTTTTCTTTATTTATTTATATTTTATTAAGCTGAGACATACATGTAGCCAAAACTAAGAATGATAATTAATAGAATTGAAGAATATAGAACCATTAACTTACCCATTTGTTGCTTTACACTCCTTTAATTAGTCATAACTTGTTCATTACAAGGTTATATTAATAGTTTACTGTGGGTGATTCGTTGTTCCTATCGAATTACCTTTCAGTTTACTTACAGTCATGTAAGGCGGATTAACGAGAAGATACTAACGGGGTTAGGATCCTTCTTTCCTCCTTATCCGATCGAACAGAAGGATATATGCGCAATTCTCCTTCATAGACTAAGCTAAGCTGACATGCTACTTTAAAATCGTTTGGTGTTACAAGAGTGAGTGGTTTATCCACCACCGAAAGCCCGTTTTCATCTAAAAGGGTTGCGACAAACTGAGAGCAAAAGAACGCATTTTTTCTATTAATCTCAATGTTGAATAGAATCCCGAAAAGTCCAAGAAGGTTATATTTGTAGTCTCGTTCGCTTCGCTCGTATTTTTGAATGTTTCTTCGAAGGAGATGATATTCAAATTCTGTTACAGAGCATCGATAAACCGCACATTTAGCACGCCTAAACAACTCTGTTTCAATATTTTCCTTCACAAAGCCTCCGACAAAAGGATTGCTTTGATCTTTCCGCCCGAAACTATACAATTCCTCTAACTTGTTATCAAATGCAATCGAAGCGTGATTGAATGGACACTTCGTATAAAGCTTGATCATTCTTGTAAATAAAGTACCCGTATCGGTAAGAAGAACATAAACATGTTTGTTCCTCATAAAACATCCCTCCGTAAATGGTGAAATTAGGAAGGGATGTTTTAATGATCATCCTGATTGAGATCTACATTCGAAATATGTCTCTATTTAATCAACCCATTCACAAAAAAGAGAGCAGGTTTCCCTTCTAGTTCTATAGTAAAGGGAACTTCAGACTGAGGTAACGACCTTGAGCTTTAATTGTTACTAGGACCTGAGCAGTATGGAGAGCTACTCTTATGATTGTCTTCGTATTTTTGTCACAACTATAGCTCTATCGAGTCATTCTAATTATCAGATGTTTGGGCTACACTCATAAGGAACAGCATTACCAATCTAACTTATAAAATATTGATTTGGATGCTTTTAGAGCGAATATCAAGTAGTCCAACATGAAAGTGTGGTCTAATACATGGAATCTTCACCAATGTCCTATAAACAAATGAAGTGGCTGATACTATTGATTCCCACTTTTACAGTCGGGTTATGGGAGTTCATTCGACATACACCGCCAATGCTTAGTCATGTATCCATGACGACAGGAAACTGGCTGACCGCAGTAATTGTACTCGGGGTGACCATCCTTTTTGTACGTAAATTGTTCAATCGGATGGAAGACTTACAGAAAAAGTTAGAAGAAGAACGAGCTAAGAAAGTCATGCTGGAGGAAAGAGAGAAAATTGCACGTCAGCTGCATGATGGGGTTGCCCAGTCGATTTTTCTGTTAGGGGTAAAGATGAACCAGTGGGAAGCGAATGAACCACATCTTATAGAGCATGAAACCTACCAAAAAATGCGGAAAACCGTTCAACATATGCATGAAGATGTTCGCCAATCTATTTTCAATTTGCGGAATCCTTCAACGGTTCATCCGTCGCCTTGGATAGAGTCGCTGCAACAATTGGTCAGCGATATTCAACAGGAGACCGGACAAAGCATCCGTTTTCAGTGGGACATTCCTGAAGAGCAGCTTACATCCCAAGAAAAAATCGAACTATACGCCTGTGTAAAAGAAGCGTTAATGAATATACGCAAGCATGCTCAGGCCGATCAAGTCTCGATCATCGCCCAGTCATTGGAGGACGGTTGGGTTTGTACGGTAGAGGATAATGGGGTTGGATTTCAGGAAGAAGATCTGTCCGAAAGTCAAGGATATGGGATGGAAATCATGCAGGACCGTGCCCGGAAAATGGGTTGGCAGGTTGGTTGGCAACGGCAAGACAATCATACAAAGGTAATGATCCGAAAGGGGCTGAAGACCGGTGAATCAACCGTTCCGCATTTTAATCGTTGATGATCATGCTCATGCAAGGGAAGGGATCAGGGAAATCGTCCAAGTCTATGATGATTTCGAAGTTGTCGGGGAGGCCAAGGACGGAAAAGAAGCCATTCAATTAACCGATGAGCTGATGCCTGATCTGATTTTAATGGATATCAATATGCCAGAAATGGATGGCCTAGAAGCAACCCGTATCATCAAAAACAAGTACCCGTATGTCAAAATTGTCATGATTACCGTCTCCGATGAGGTCACCGATTTATTTGAATCGTTGAAAAAAGGTGCCCAGGGCTACTTGTTGAAAAATCTTCATCCATCTACTTGGTATGACTATCTTCGTGCATTTGCTCATGATGAAGTACCGATGTCCAAGGATTTGGCTACGCAAATTTTACAAGAGTTCAATACAAGCAATAAACCACAAGCCAATGCCACTACTCCCTTATCTCAGAGGGAGCAAGAAGTGTTGCAGTGGGTCGCAAAAGGAGATTCCAACAAAGATATTTCCATCACCTTGAACATCTCGGAATATACAGTGAAAAATCACTTGAAAAATATCATGCAGAAACTGCACTTGGAAAACCGGGTACAGTTGACGAGATATGCTTACGAACAAGGATTGATTCGTCCGAACAAATAGATTCGTCAGGAGAGACACCATGGAACAGACGAAACAACAAACAAATTTGGAAGAAGCATCAAGTAAAACAAATACGAAACCTAGGGCATCTTGGTACCAATCGGTTTGGAGATGGCACTTCTATGCAGGTCTGATCTTTGCTCCATTTTTAATTATTCTTGCCTTAAGTGGGGCGGTCTATCTCTTTCACCCCCAAATCGAGTCATACCTATATCATGATTTGTATTATGTTCAAGAAGAACAAACGGCTTTGTCACCTACCGCCCAAGTGGAAGGGGTTAAAGAAGCCTATCCAGACGGTACCGTAACAGCGCTAACGTTTTATGACGATCCATCACGTACGACTGAATTCAGCTTAATGGAAAAAGGACAAATGTCTTCTATCTTTGTAAACCCATACGATGGGAAGGTTGCAGGAACGTTGAATAATGAAGAGAAATTCTCTGAGATATTCAAAAAGGTACATAGTGAATTATTTATAGGCGGGACGGTCGCGAATCGAATCGTGGAACTTGCAGCGTGCTGGGCAGTCATTTTGCTCATAACCGGACTTTATATTTGGTGGCCTAGAAACAAGGCATCCCTTTGGGGGACAGTCCTACCACGGATAAGGTCAAAAGGGAGAACGTTTTGGAGAGATCTACACGCAGTTCCTGCATTTTGGTTATCTGTTTTCATCTTGATTCTAATCGTTACCGGACTTCCTTGGTCAGGTGTGATGGGTGAGGAGATCAATCGGATTGCAACATCTACGAACACAGGATACCCGCCGTTTGCACAGGCATATGGTGATAAACCGGAATCAATCGTTAAAACAAAAGATGTTGCTGAGGATGTTCCTTGGGCTACAGAAAACGTACCCGTTCCAGCATCGACGTCAAGCGGGTATGAGCCATTATCTTTAGAAGACGTGTCGTATATTGCGCAAAATGAAGGAATTCAAAAACCGTATACGATCTCAATGCCACAAGGGGACAAAGGCGTGTATACGATCGCAACTGCCGATACCAAGCCTGGGGATAATGCAACACTTCACGTCGATCAATATTCAGGTGCTCTTTTAAGTGATGTCCGTTTTGAAGAGTATGGAATTATGGCAAAAGCGATTACACTTGGAATTGCTTTACATGAAGGCCGTTTGTTTGGAATCGCTAATCAAATCGCTGGATTGATGGTTTGTCTCGGATTAATCACACTTATTATAAGCTCCTTTATCATGTGGTGTAAACGGAAGCCTAGACAGATGTTAGGAGCTCCGAATCAACCCAAAGATAAAAAGGTAACAAAAACGGTTTTTATCATCATGCTTGGCCTTGGAATCATCATGCCGCTCGTTGGAGTGTCGATCATTATTATTTATCTGATGGATCGATATGTATTACGGAAAGTTGGATTCATAAAAGCATGGTTATACTAAATTATTCAGAGGTGGTCGAACATGAAGCGCATATTTACAGTAGCACTGACCCTTCTTTCCTTGATGATCGTAACGGCTTGTACAGTCGAGAACGAGGCAGGGTCATCCCAAAACACGGGAGAAGGCCCTCCAGAAATTGTAGAAGTGGATATAAATCTACCAGAAAAGATGGCTCCTAATGAGGAAAGTATCCTGAAAGCTGTTGTCACACAAGGCGATGAGCCGGTTGGAGATGCTGATGAGGTGCAATTTGAAATATGGAAGGCCAACCAGAAACAGGACAGCAACCTAATCGATGCAAAGTATGATAAGGATGGCGTTTATCAGGTCAAAACGAGCTTCGATTCAGAAGGAGTATATTACGTACAAACGCACGTAACTGCCCGAGATTTACATGTCATGCCGAAAATGCATTTCGTCGTCGGTGATGTTTCAGAGGAGGAAGTGAAAGCGATCCTGGAAAAACCGCAACAGTCCGAAAATGGCACTGACCAGGGTCACCATCATTAATTCTTCAAGGCAATTTTAACGTAGAGGGGTGCATGATTTTGAAAAAAAGAATGTTCATTACAGTTGTTTTATTGATTGGATTACTTGCAGCATGTGGAAAACAGCAATTGGAAAAGCCAGATGATTACAACTTTGAGGTTCAGAATTTTACATATAAAAATCAAGATGGAAAGTCTGGCAGTCTTGAAGATCTGAAAGGGGAAGTGTGGATTGCCGACTTTATTTTTACGAGCTGCAATACCGTCTGCCCACCAATGACGAACAATATGGCCAGATTACAGAAGGCGATTAAAGAAGAAGGATTGAAGGACGTACAGATCGTTTCATTTAGCGTGGATCCGAAGGTGGACACCCCTGAAAAATTGAAAGCCTTCAGTCAGAAATTCAATGCAGATTTTTCAAACTGGCATTTCTTGACCGGGTATCCTCAGGAAGAAATTGAATCCTTGGCAAGGGACAGCTTCAAAACAACCGTCCTTAAGACGGAACAATCCGATCAAGTGACCCATGGTACATCGTTTTATCTTGTCGATCAATCTGGTACAGTGGTTACCAAATATGATGGGACAAAACGCTCTGATGAAAAGGATAAGGAAGTCATCAAGGACATTAAAGCATTGCAACAGTAATTGAAAAAGAAGGTTCTTTTATGTGGGAACAGTTAACAAACAACTTCAGTTTTGCAGCATGGATAAACCGAATAAACTCCTCTGAACCAGTCAAAATAAGAAGGGCTGATCTCCGCATCATCGATTTGATGTAGGGTCAGCCCTTTTTTTATATAATGTGGTTTTTCGAAAATATTTGAATAATTTAATATTCGTTAACAGTAGTTTAATAGAAGCTTTATAGTTTTTATATATCATTTTCAGTGTAAATATTGAGTATGATAGGAGAGTAAAAATGGCTAATCATGAAGAAGGAAAAATAACAAGAACACAACATGAACCTGAAATAAAAAAAAAGATGACGAGAAGAACCTTTATAGAAGGAACGACTAAGGTTGCGGGTCTTTCGTTAGGGTTGAGCCTTGTAAGCCAATTGAATAGTGGCAATGTCTTCGCTGATTCGGATGATAAGGAGAGGAACGATCGTCGCAAGCCAGATTTAGTATTTCCGGTCATTAGTGATGTTCATATCAAAAAGACAGGAACTGGTGATATACAAAAATTCAGTAGTACACTACATCAGATGAATGAAATTGTCCCGAAGCAAGATGCTTTCGTCGTTGTTGGAGATTTGACGGATCATGGACTTACAGAAAAATACGATCGATTCATGTCTGTTTATAATTCGGGGAAACAAGCGAAAGCTGTTTCTATGTTTGCAATTGGAAATCATGATTACAGAAGTTAATCGAAGAAAGGCCCATTCGCTTTAGCGATGGGATGAATTCGATCTCTCTAAAAATAAATGGCCTCCAACTATTGTTAATTTCCCCCTCTTATAGTATCCTGGTTACAGGAACGTTTGTTCGTCTTAGGGAGGGGTAGAAATGGCGAAAGGTCAATCTCCAAGCTTTGTTTTCACACTTGAATTGGAACGGCNCTGGTTACAGGAACGTTTGTTCGTCTTAGGGAGGGGTAGAAATGGCGAAAGGTCAATCTCCAAGCTTTGTTTTCACACTTGAATTGGAACGGCACCCACGATTATTTTCCATCCTTGAAAGGGAATTAGAAGTTTGTCGTGTCATCTATAACACGGTACTCGGAATGTATCTCAAGCGAGAACATCAGTACAAACGTGAAAAAGCGTATAAACGATGCCTACGTCAATTAAAAGGAATCCGTCATAAGCTTGGCTCGGACCAAGACAATCCTACTCTAATAGAAGAACGAAAGAACGTATACATGCAGTTGAACCAGCTTCGAGAAAAGTACCAACTCACCGAATATGCCGCGCATCAATGGATCAAACCGATCCGACAACACTTTGGCAATCAAGTTAATGCCGCAGTCGCCCAGAAAATCGCCTCCCGTGCGTGGCTCGCTTTTCGTCAGAAGCTATTCGGGAAAGCAACTAAGGTCCGATTCATTCGAAAGGGTGAGATGGTGAGCCTGGAAGGAAAAACGAACAAGACAGGCTGGCGATATGTCGATCGTCACCTTGTCTACAAAGACCTCTCCACACCTTTATGCATCAAACCCAACGACGAGTATGCCTTGACCATTCTCTCTCGACTTGAAAACCAACTCTCTTTCTCCTACACGAAAATGGAAAAGGGCAAACCGATCACAATGGTTGAGCCGTATCGTGTGAAATACGTCCGTATAGTTAAAAAAGTGATCCGTGGAAAGAACCGTTATTTTGCCGATCTTGTCATTGGTGGGTATCCACCGACCAAAACCAAAACACTTGGAAAGGGACCCGTGGGGTTAGATATTGGAACCTCAACCCTTGCCGTTTCCTCCCTAACCAAGGCAGTTTTATGGAATTTAGCGGATCAGGTTGAACCCCTCTCTCGTCAGATTCGTTTGCTTCAACGCAGGATGGACCGATCCAAACGGTCCTCGAATCCAGAAAACTACCATGAAAATGGTACAATCAAGCAAGGAAAGAAAACCTGGACCTACTCCAAACGTTATCAACATCTTCGCATTCGGTAATGGCAACAAAGGTTGCTTGGACTGCGAACGTTCGGATAGAAGTGAGATCTAGTGTCTAACTCCCTAAATGCTAAGCATCCGTAAGGGGCGGACTGTAGCTGCCGGTTTAGAAGAAGGTCTTGCGTATTCGAACCCCACGGCTTTAGTCGTGGGAGGATTCAGTGGAATGGATTGTCTGTAACTGACGCCCAGAAGCGTTTTCTAGAGAAAACCAGAATGAAATCAATCTACTATCATAAGGTCATTAAAGGCTATCATTTTATTGTTCTAGCTACTGAAGACGGTGTGACAGAAGGAACTTTTTCAATAAATCAAATAAAATGGTTAGACAAGCAGCTAAAGCAAGCAAAAGAGGATGATCCGAAAAAACCTATTTTTGTTTTCCACCATCAGCCAATCAAAGGGACCATTTATGGAAGCGAATGGGGATTCGCTAAAAATAGAGATTTCTTTTACAATACGTTAAAAAAATACCCGCAGGTCATCTCATTTTCTGGACACACACACTATCCATTAGATGATCCTAGAATCATACATCAAAAGGATTTTACAACAATCGGAACTTCTACAGGCGCTTATTTGTGGCTTGACAGCGGAAGAATTCAAGAAGAGGTGCCAGAAGGAGCTGATTTCTTTAATCAAGCTCTGATTGTAGAAGTTTATAAGAACAAAGTCTTGTTGAAACGTCGGGACATTCATAATAACGACTGGACAGGGGAACCTTTTGAAATTCGTGAACCCTCCAATAAGAATTCATTTGAATATACAGAGGTTAGAAGGGACAAAAGGGCTCCTTCTTATGAGAAGGATGCAAATATTTCCGTGGTCCAGCAAAGTGTCAGCGGCTTAACAATCATGCTTACACAAGCGAAGGACAATCTTCTTGTTCATGACTATAAAATGGTGGCGAAAAACAATGCAACTGGAAAGATAGCGATTGGAATTCCTCGCCTTCTCTGAATTTTACAAAGATCCTGTACCTAATCCTGTACTTTTTACTCTGGATGGATTAAAACCGAATACATCCTATGAAATCGAGGTTCATGCTCTTGATGCCTTCTCAAATCAAAGTAAAGATTCATTAAAGGCTACAGGAAAAACACTAGATGGTATCGTGAAAGAAGTAACGATCTCCTTATCGAAAAATAAGTTGAGTGGAGTAGAGGATACTGTTGAGGTTACAGTTGAAAATGGTAGAGATCCTCAGAGTGATTGGATCGGAGTTTATGAAGAAAGTGTAAAACCTGGTGATAAAGCATCCATTTGGTGGATGTATTCGAAGGTCGAAGAGGGTACAGTCAAATTCACTTATGATCCAAAGAATAATATATATCCTGAAAGATATAAAGAAGGTGCTGCTTATAAATTTGTTTACTTTTATGGAAGTGGATACGAGGCCGTTGCATCAACAACATTCACGGTGGGCAGAAATGCATAATAATGTGTGAACATTATAAGTTCTGCAAGTTCATAAAAACAAGAAAGCCTCTGGAATTATATTTTTTGGCTCCAGAGGTTTTGCTTGTTTTAAGAGAGGAAAGTATTAAAGTTTAATCTATTTAGTAGGGGTGGTTTATAACTTAATTACATATCCTATCATCTGGAAAATGACATAGACATACACACATGGAGGATTTATAGGTTGAAGAAAGAAATAATGTGTAGGTTGATAAATTGATAACTTGACAGAAATGAGGGAGAACCATGAAAACGCAAATTGAACGCGCAAAGCTGTTGGAAAGTCTCCATATAAAAGGTGATCCATTGATACTCTACAATATCTGGGATCCTGGAAGTGCTTTGGCGATGCAACAGATCGGAGCGAAGATAATTGCTACAGGAAGCTGGTCAGTGGCTGCAGCGTATGGATTTGGGGACGGAGAAAATATCCCATTGGAGTTGGTAATAGAAAACCTTAAGAGGATCGTTGCAAGCGTTGATCTCCCCGTCACCATTGATCTGGAGGGAGGATATGCAGAAGAGATCCAGCTGAGCTCCAACAAAACATAACAAAGGTGGTTGCAGCAGGTGCAGCAGGCATAAACTTCGAGGATCAAATGGTCGGCAGTAAAACCCTTTATTCTATTGAAGATCAGTGTAGGCGGATTAAAGCAGTCAGAGAAGTTGCTGATCAATCATCCATTCCCCTTTTTATTAATGCACGTACGGATTTATTTCTTAAAACGGATCCTCGTGGCCACAGTGAAAAGCATATGAAAGAAGCGTTGGTCCGGGCTTCTGCCTATGCTGAATCTGGGGCTAGCGGATTTTTTGCACCGGGTCTAATAGACGGCAATTACATTGAACGGTTATGCAATCATTCCCCTCTTCCCGTAAATATTCTGGTAAAGTCTGGAGCCCCTGCGACAAGACAGCTAGTAAAAATGGGAGTCGCTCGTATTAGCTATGGCCCCGGACCGTACCGTCAGATGATCAGTACCTTGAAAGAACAAGGACGTGAAGCTCTTTTGCAGAAACAAATCTAGCAGATTCTCATTTCGTTTTAACATAACAAATAGGAATGCCATGATTCAGCCTAAAGATGTAGGGAACATCAGTATTCTAATGGATGTGTAACTTAATCACACTTGTTATTGTTTATTTGATGACACGGTTACTACATTATTTTAGGTATGGAGGGTATCATGATGAACTTTGTTTTATTTGGTGCAAGTAGAGGACTTGGTGATGCGTTTGTAAAAGGATTACCCGAAAAAGGCGACCATGTTTGGATCGTTTCTAGAAGCAAACCGGAGAGCTTGAGTCTTAGTGACGGCATTCACAGATACTGGATTGAAGCTGATCTTTCACAGAAAACCTCATATACTGCTATTGCTGATGCAATAAAGGATGAGCCGATTGATGTACTCCTTTATAATGCAGGGATATGGGAGAAGGAAGGATTTCAGGATCATTATGATTTTGAAAAAGATGATCCAGAAGATATCGAAAACATCATCAATGTCAATACAACCTCCGCAATCATTTGCACTCAGAAACTATTACCCAATCTTAAAAAATCGGAGAATGCTAAGATCATTTTGATAGGTTCAGCTGATGGTATCGAAAATAACGAAAGCAAGCAAGTGGCATATGTCGCTTCTAAGTTTGGAGTACGTGGAATAAGCAACTCTTTACGAGAGAATCTTAGAAAATTTGAGATTGGTGTGACGTGTATCAATCCTGGTAATATCGCAGCAACCATTCCGTATGAAGAGGGAGCTGAAAAAGCTTTATCGACATATAAAGGCACAAGAATACCTGTACAGGATATCGTTTCTTTAATCAAGGTTGTAGTGAGTCTCTCTAAGGCTTCGTGCGTTAAAGAAATTAATATGCCAGCCATGTTCGATACGAATGCATAATTCATAAAGGATTTGAGGAAGTAACATCTCAGAACTTTTATAAGATATGTTGCTTCCTCTAAATCAGAAGATCACAGAGACCTCAGATTAATAAATGATTATTCTGAGGTCTTGACATAAGCATTCAGTTGATCGAGTTCTCTTTTGTAGATCGAACGAAAGATGTATGGAGTCAATATTCTCTCAACTAGCCCTGCAAAGCCAGGTTTTTTGCGGATTTCAGAGACAAGCTGCAGGTCACAATGTTTATCATCCTGCCCGGGTGAAATCGTCCAGATCGTCGTAATACCTGCAACGGCGTCCTTTTCGATTATTACCCTGCCTGGTTCCGGTTCTGAAATCGTCATAACGTTCGTCGATCTCTTTCCCATGACATTCAGGTTTAATCGAAAGACCGTCCCCTCTCCGATACCACCTTTTTCAATCACCACAGACTCGAATTCCTTAGGCAGAAAATTCCGATGTTCATCCATATCACTAATAACTTGATAAACCCTTTCTGGGGAAGCCTCAATCATTTTCGAGGCAGCTACACAATACGTCTTCATTTCACTCACTCCTTTACTTGAGATGATTAACATTTTCCTAAACAGCCTTCCTGGAACGCGAAAAACAATTATACGAAATAGACATCATCATCATATCAACACTATTCAGGTTGTGATCAATTAAGACTAGTTCTAAATTATTGCTCACTATCCATAATTCCTTCAATGGTCTCGTTTAAAAATCTAAGTCAGTGGGAACGGTTTTCTAAAGGAGGGGATAAGCATGAGAAACTCTTTTCGTGTTTTAGTAGTATTGGTCTTTACGCTTTTGGTGGCAGCTGGCTGTAACTCTACGAACGATGGAAAGGTCAATACGGAAGACCAAAAAGAATCAACCGAAAACGAAGAAACTAGTGAACAGAAAGATGAGATGTCAGGTGATCTTTCGAATGGTATTGAAGAAGTTATGGCATCGTTGCAGGACTTACAGACCGCTGTGAAAGCAGAACCTTCAGACCCTGAACAAATAAAAACAGCAGGTGAAAAGCTTGAAGAAAATTGGGATGCCATTGAGAAGAAAGTAGAAGAAGAGTACCCTGAAGACTACACCAACATAGAAGAAAGTCTTTATCCACTAATGGATGAAGCAAAACAGAATCAACAAAATCTAGAAAAAATACAACAATTAATGAACGATACGATGGAAAAAATGAAGGCGTTTAAAGAAAAGGTTGCATCAAGTTCTTAAACCCTTTAAACACAAAAAACTGCGGATATGAAACCTGCAGTTTTTTTGTCTGGAACCATACTTGTTATCCAGTAAACCTGTTTTTACTGTTCTTTTTTTGATTTCAGATAAGCGTCAACTGATTCGTCCAATAATCTTTCCCTGTTTGGATCTTCGTTGATATCTGAATCTACTTCCATTTCCTGTTTAAATATGCCGTAAGTATCATCTTCTTTATTTAGATTTTTATCTTTATCTTGATTATGGCGATCATTTTTTTGAAGTGACATAAGCTCACCCTCTGTAACAGGTATTTTAACTTAGTTTGAACCATTGGTTTATAATTAATTCAAAACCTTATAGAAGCGTGCTATGGAAAACTTAAATCCGCTTATAATGATCCTACATAATTGTGCATGGAAAGTCGGATGGTTCTTTACAATTCCTGCTATTCTTTTGGTCATTCACCTGCCGTTATCAAGACCTAAAATAAATAGCCCTTAAAAAATAAGGGAGAATACATGATAGACATAGGTTGAAGATGTTGGCAGGCTCTTATTTCTAACAATTTATTCACCTCTTCCCTAACCCTCTTTTATGGTAAATATGAATACCAAGCCTTTGTTCTAATAAATCGTTTTGAGATTTCAATTTGATTAACTTTCATTGTTCGAACAGTGATTCGTAGCTTATCATTTGGTGACTTTTTGAACATCCTCTTATTGTGAAATCTCTTTCTCATCAATATGATATTGAGGAGGCTTCTTTACAAATCCCTTCGTTAAGATTAAGAGGTACACAATTCCTATAAACGACCAGATACCTCCAAAAATAAGTGCATTTTTGCTTAAGCTTAACCATATCCATGAAGTGAGACAGGCACCGATAAGTGGAATCATCAAATATAGAATTGTACCCTTTATACCCCGCTGCTTTTGTTTTATATAAAAATGGAAAATAACCGACAAATTAACGAATGTGAATGCAAAAAGTGCTCCAAAATTAACTAAAGAGAATCCTATACCTAAATCTATAAAAAATGCTCCTAAACAAACTAAACCTATAAAAAGTATGTTGAACACTGGTGTTTTGTATTTTGAATGTAATTTCCCAAATATTTTTGATGGGAGAACAGAATCCCTGCCCATTGCGTATAGCAATCGCGCTCCGCTTGCTTGTGCGGAAAGTGTTCCTCCGATACATCCTACAGCGGATGCCGCTATAAAAAACGAGGTAAGGAGTGTAAAGCCAAGAGATTGAACGATTTCAAAACCAGCTACATCCGGGTTAATAAACGAAGTGAAATCGGGATAAACTAAATTAAGAGTGTATGATACTAAGATGAAAATGGTTCCACCAAACAGTGCGACAAGAAAAATAGCTTTCGGAACCGTTTTCTTAGGATTTACCGTTTCCTCTGAAAACGTCGTTACTGCATCAAATCCAAGAAAGCTTGTAGCGACAATTGAAGCTCCCGTTAAAATGGGTAAAAACGATAGATCCGAATTGTGAAAAGGTTCCATAAAAAAGATCGTACCCGCTCCAATATTTTGGGTAATAATTTGTTGAATCGACAATCCAATAAAAATCACGACAAATGTCACTTGAAAAATAATTAAAATCGTGTTAATTTTGGCATTGAGTTGAATTCCGAATAGATTCGTTATCGTGATAGGAATGGTAAATGCTAAAATCCATATCCAAACAGGTATAAATGAAAATGCTGCATGCAGGAAAATACTACTTGCTAAGACGTTAAGCATCGGCAGAAATAAATAATCCATCATCACGACCCATCCAACAAGAAAACCAAAATGAGGACTTATCGTTTGTTGTGTATAGGTATACGCTGAACCCGCAGAAGGAAAAACCTTAATCATTTTCCCATAACTGTAGGCAGTAAAAGAAATCATGATCAAAGCCATAAGATAGGCCGCAGGAACTCTTCCTTCTGTTATGACGGCCGTAATTCCGTATGGTGAAAATACAGCCGTCGGTATCATGTAGGAAAGCCCTATAAATACTAGAGGGAAAAGGGTCAGTGTTCGGTTTAAGCTTTTTGGACTATTACCATTTATTTTGTTTTCCATAATAATATCCTCCTCTTCTTTTTTCCCCTAAAAACCAAGGAAAGTCCACCGTTATAATTGATTGTATTCTTTCATAACTTGCAGCAATTCTTCATGGTCAATTGCGTATACTTTTTTTCCATAGGGCTTTACTGTGGTCATTGTTTCTGCAGCGATTAACGCATTAACAACTGATTCATCTATGGCCTGACAAACCGCTTCGTAAATTGGGTCAAATAATTCATCATTTATAAATTCCATTTGTAGTTTTCCTTGTGATTGTTGTGGAATCTCCATTTCATTTGCTGTTGAAAATGCAAGAAATATATCTCCAGAGTTATTGCCACCAGGGCTTCCACTTCTACCTATTCCAATGGCTGCACGCTTGGCAACTCGGTTAAGCTGGTGGGGGAGCATCGGAATATCTGTTCCAATAATTACTATAATAGAGCCTTGCTCCCGTGATAACAGTTTTCCTTTTTTTAAATGCTTACCCACGGGTACTCCAATAATCGAAAGCCAGTCACGTAAACCGTAGTTAGCTTGAACGAGAACTCCAATATGATGCCCGACTCCATTAATTTCGGCGATGCGTGAAGATGTACCGGTTCCACCTTTAAACTCATAGCAAATCATTCCCGTTCCACCGCCAACATTCCCCTCAGCAACTGGCCCTGACCTCGCACCATCAATTGCAGAAAGAACATGCTGCTCTGAAATATGCTGTCCGTTAATGTCGTTAAGGACTCCATCATACGTTTCAGCAATAACAGGCATTGCCCATATTTGTTCATTGCTGAATTGTTTCTCATATTGTTTCAGCATCCATTTCGTTGTTGCATGGTGAGCAATTCCTACAGAATGGGTATTGGTAATACAAATCGGACTAAGAAAATATCCCCCATCCTGAACCCAATGCATACCTGTCATTTCACCATTACCATTCAAGCTGTAAAAGCCCGCCCAAATCGGCTGCATTTTTTCTCCCTTGCCGCGGGGTAAAATAGCTGTTACACCAGTACGGACTGGACCTTTACCAATTTGGAGTTTACCTTCTCCTTCTATGATTGTCGTTAACCCAACCTCTACACCAGGAACATCTGTTATTGCATTTAATTCACCTGGAGTACCAGGAAACGGCAATCCAAGGTCACGAGCGCGTTTTTTACTCATATTAACTTTCTCTCCTTATCTAGTTGTAATTTAAAATCATACGGTTTTTAATCCGTCCAAACTGGTCTAGAAAATAACTTACTTTGGATACGCTTACAAATCCTTTGATAAAAATAAACAATGTATCTTGACCTTTTACACGATATAACCCCCTAATCACCAATGTATAATTTAAAGTCTATATCTATTTAATAGCAATTATCATGCCAATTTATAAAAAGCGGACAGTATCAATACTATTGGCGTCATGAACAAAAAAACCACATAAAAAGTGTAAGTTTATACTTACATCTTTTATGCGGCTAAACAAAATCAATATCATTGATATAAGGCGTTTGATTATATGTCATTATAAACGAACACTGTTAGTTTATAATGACATTTTTTCACGGTTTGTTATTTATCTATACCTAATCGATTCATCTTTTGGTATAAAAGCGGACGGGGTATTTTTAAATGTTTTGCGGCTTTTGTCTTATTCCCCTTGCACATATTTAATACTTGTACGATAGCTTCACGTTCAGCTTTCTTTTTAATCTCTTCAAGTGGATTCTCTATGTCAATGTCCACCAAATTAATTCTATCGTCCGCTCTATTCGAAAGATTATCAAAATGCTCTAAGCTTAAGGTGCGCTCATGCCAATCAATACGATTCATGGCTCTTTCTATCATGTTTTGTAACTCCCTAATATTCCCCGGCCATTGATAATTCATAAACATGACAAGTACTTCTTCAGAAATCGATTCTACATTTCGATTTAAAAATTGATTAAGATGAATAATATATGATTCTGCTATTTTAGGGATATCCTCTTTTCTTTCCCTCAACGGGGGGACACGAATGTGAATTACATTTAAGCGATAAAATAAATCCTCCCGAAATTTCCCTTCTTTTATTAAAGTTCTCAAATCCTCATTAGCCGCACTAATAATTCGGATATCAATTGATAAACTATGTTTTCCACCAATTTTATCAATTTCTTTTTCTTGTAATGCTCTTAAAATTTTCGGTTGCAAGGAATATGGCATTTGATTTACTTCATCCAAGAATAATGTACCACTATTTGCAAGTTGAAACTTACCTATCTTTCCACCTTTTTTGGCACTTGTAAATGCACCAGATTCATAGCCGAATAATTCTGATTCAAATAGCTCGGATGGTATCGCGGAACAATTTAAACGGACAAAATTACCGTGATTACGATTACTTAAATCATGAATTGCATGAGCAACTAATTCTTTTCCACAACCTGTTTCACCCGTTATTAATACGGTAGAATTTGTCGCTGCAGCCTGTCTAATTTCATCTTTCAATTTTTTTATAGATGCGCTCTCTCCAATAATATTGTTAATCGAATATTTACTACTTTGAAGGCGCTTTAATTCATTTTTAAAATAATCTAATTCACTATTTAAGCTTTCGACTTTCTTTAAGAAATTTTTTAACAAATGATAATTATCGAATACATCATACTCTACAACACCAAAAAATTGACCCTCATTGTTATAGATCGGATAACGTGTACTTATGATCGTGTGATTTTCCAAAACATACCAATCTGCTATAGATGGCTTCCTTGTTTCTACAGCAAGATGAACTTTTGTTGTAGGTATAACATCTTTAATATGTTTTCCAATAATTTTCTTCGGGTCAGCTTTCACTGATTTAGCTAATTTTTCATTCATATAGACAATCTTTGCCCCTTTATCAACTACAACCAATCCATCAATATTTTCTAAAATTAATTGATAATCTTCTAATGAAAGCATAAACACACCTCACAACAAAAGAAAATTTCCGAAATTTCGAATTTTAAAAATTATAGCACACTTTGATAGACCAACTCCATTAGACGTTGAAAATGGATTAAAGAATTGGACTGAAATGTTCGGAAGTCATATGTTTGAAAATATTGATGATAATAAAAAAGACTACATAATAACAAAGGTTGAAAATAATTTAAAAGCAATTTTATGTAAAGACGGTAATTGGATAGCTGATTATAAAAGAATTCGTTTAATCGAGATAAAATAATAAAGAAGATGCTGTCCAAAAATTGAACTAGGAAAGCATCTTTATTTACATTTCACATTGTGATTTTATTGGTAGAAAAGGATTATCGATTTTCTCTTTGGATGCCCAGTTAAGGGAATACCCTATAGCTCGTTTTACTTATGAATAATCCCTTCTCTTATACTTATTCAAGAATGTTGGGGACGCATTTATTCAGAATGGTTTCCATCCACCAACTATCAGCAAATTGAGGGACCAGAAATGCTGTGGAACAAAAATAAAATGTAACTTCACCAAATTTTAAAAGCGAAATATGGATACCGGTTTTGAAGAAGTAATAATGATCAAAAGGACCTAAGGTGAATTTTCATCCGGCAAATAAGAAGCAATTCATATTGGGACAATGAAAAAACGGGACAGATAAGCTGGCACCGTTTTTTTTCATCTTTATACGGAGAAAAACCTCTCGCATTTTCTCCCAACAATTGATTCAAAACAATAGCTGAAGGATTAATTTTTACAAGGAAATAGGTGCGAAAATACAAGGGATTTTTTGTTGGTCAAATTATTTTTCTGTAGCAGGCATGTAGTGTCCGGGTATACTATTCGTAGAAATGGCCAATCGGTTCCACCCATTGATCGTGATGATTATCGTAACGAGATCGATATATTGTTTTTCATCAAAATGAAGGCGAACCCGCTCATACAGATCATCGGGTACACCGTTTGCCGAAATGGAAGTAACTGCTTCTGTTAATTCCAGCGCTGCCCTTTCCGACTCAAGATAGAACGGTGATTCACGCCAAGCACTCAAACAATAAATCCTTTGTTCGGTTTCACCATTTGCCCGGGCATCCTTTGTATGCATATCCAAACAGTATGCACAGCCGTTGATTTGAGACGCACGAATTTTGATCAATTCGATCAACTTCATATCAAGTCCCGTCGTTTTCTTGTACTCCTCTAGTTGAAGCATTAAATTGAGAACTTCTCGGTTTGTTTGCATGTAGTTAATACGTTGTTCCATGTCTATCTCCTCCATGAAATCTTTTTGGGTTTCACTTATAAGACAAAATAGAGGAGTGATTTGTGACACACAGAGCTAAAAAAATTTCTCAATGTTCTATCCTAGAGGAACGGGAATGTGCTTTAGCTTATCAGGATTTGAAATAATAAAGATTTTCCGAATGTCCTTTTGTTCTGAATCCAATTCAAAGCAAATGACTCTGATGAGCTGGCCGTCTTTCATTTGCAGGATTCCTTTCTGACCATTGACCATCACCGGATGAAGTTCACCTTGGCCAGAAGATCCACACGTTCGGAATTATCCGAATGGAGCGGAGTATCATTTTGTAATTTCCGCTTTGCACGACTGTGGATTTTTCTGCAATTCACTTCTGTTTTTTGCAGCATTTCTGCAATATCCTTATAATCATAAGCAAATGCTTCTCTAAGAACGAACACGGCTCTTTCGACAGGTGACAGTTGATCCAGCATAACGAGAAAGGCGTAAGAAACCGTTTCGTCTGTTACAACCTTATCTAAAGGGAGATCTGGTTCGTTTACCTGAGGCTCGGGCAGCCAAGGCCCTTCATAAGTTTCTCTTCTCTTCCGGGCTGAATTTAAATAGTTCAGACAGCGATTCGTCGTCATTTTTGCAAGGTATGCTTTCAAGTCCTTAACCTGGTCGTTATCAACATTAAGCCGCAGGAATACATCATGAACGATATCTTCTGCGTCGGTAACAGATCCAAGCATCCGGTACGCTATGGAATAGAGAAACGGTTGATAGGACTTATATAACGTATCCAGCCCCATCACTTGCACCACCTATTTTCTATTACAATTTTCCTTTAGTTTAAATCATACATAGAAAAAGAACCATCTCCAGTTGTTTTGATAGTCGTGATGAATCGGGGAACTTGTGGGGGAAGGCAGGGCAAAATAGGACTGACATCGAAAATTTATAACACAGGTATTCGTGATATTGTTTGGTCAGCATCCCCTGCATCATTGTGCATGAAATGTCGGATGGGTTCATACAATTCCTGCTATTCTATTGATGAAAGGAGGTCATATCATTGGATTCTCTTAAAAGAATGAATGACGCATTGAGCTACATTGAAGAAAATTTAACTCATGATATTGACTATGAAAAAGTCGCAAGGATTGCCTGTTGTTCAGAATATCATTTCAAAAGGATGTTTTCCTTTCTGGCTGGTCTGCCGCTTTCAGAGTATATCCGCCAAAGACGTCTTACTTTAGCGGCAATTGAGGTTGCGAATAGTGATGAAAGGATCATTGATATTGCAATCAAGTACGGATACAGCTCACCAGATTCTTTTACGAGAGCTTTTCAACATTTGCATGGTGTGACACCGTCAGAAGCAAGGTCGAATGGGCATTCACTTAAGGCGTTTCCGCGTATGACCTTCCAACTATCGATTAAAGGAGGAAGTGAAATGAACTATCGGATTGAAGAAAAAGAACCGTTTCGCATCGTCGGTATTAAGAAAAGGGTCCCCATCATATTCCATGGAGTTAATCCAGAGATTGAATCGATGTGGAAAAGTTTAGATGGTCAGAAAATTGAGGAGCTTAAGAGCTTGTCCAATGTTGAACCTTCCGGGTTGATAAGTGCATCCACGAACTTTTCTGAAGGTCGAATGGAGGAAAAAGGAGAGCTTGACCATTATATCGGGGCGGCAACAACGAAACCGTGTCCTAAACACCTGACACAGCTTGAGGTCCCAGCCTTGACTTGGGCTGTGTTCGAAGCAGTCGGGCCATTTCCTGATACGCTGCAAGATGTCTGGGGACGAATCTATTCTGAGTGGTTCCCATCCACCAACTATGAACAAACCGAGGGTCCAGAAATACTTTGGAATGAAAATAAAGATGTAACTTTACCAAATTTCAAGAGCGAAATATGGATCCCGGTTTTGAAAAAGTAATACTGTTCAAGGTGTTCATTAAATAAGGAGATAGTTACTGATTAAGTGATGATTTGATATCATTCACGAAGCAGTTCTATGGTAATAAGAAATTAGAATTGAAAAAGTCTATACAGGATTATACGGGACCGGGTAGCTGGCCCCGTTTTTTTGCTGTAAAATTACGGACAACAATCGGTCTATACCTTTCCTTTTTTGATATCCTTTTACTCCTGAATAGAATTTGGAAATTACTATTAGTGCGTATTCAAAAAGTAGACGAATCAGATAATTAAAAGGAAGTTCGACTAAAGACTTCACGTCCTGTGACAACGTCGAACTGACTCACTTCCTGTAAGCCCAAGGCACGACAGTTTTGAGGACCGGAGCGACGAGCAAGGCTTGCTGCATGAACACTGCGAGTTTCACCGAGAAAGCCTGCTTCGAAGAATGATCTTGTAGACGCAGGTGCATGGGCCGTTGGATACTTTTTGAACATCCTCTTTTAATGATCTTTCTTATCGGGATTTTGGACTTCAATACCATACAATTGCTTTGCTGCACTGCCGACAATTTGTGTGATCATCAAAGCGATAGTACTTGCTGATTGTGGCATGCCGGTTTTAATCCAGTGAAGTAGAATACTTAGGTTAGAAGCGGCAAAATACTCTACCATATAATCCTTCGGGAGAATTGTCTCTCCTAATTCCGGTTGAATATCGAGGATTTTTGAAATGTGCTGGGTTTTTAAGAATTCTTTGATTTGATCGGCAAAGGCAGGGTCGCCTTTAGGGCCCAAAATGACCCGAAAAAAATCCGCATGCTCTGCGTAGTATTCAATGACCCTCACCATTATGGGGTCGGGCTCGTTTCTAGCTGCATAGGACAGGTAGTCGTAAGGATTGAGCTTCTCCATTCTCGCTGTCAATCCCTCCCACATTTCAGCTTTGACCTGCGCCAATATATCTGTTGCATCCGTATAGTGCAAATAGAAGGTGCCGCGGTTAACATCAGCCTTCTCCGTCAAATCACTGACAGTAATACGTTCAGCGCCTTTCTCTTCCATTACTTCGATCAAAGCTTTACGCAAAAGCGCCCTGGTTCGCGTTTTACGACGGTCCATTTTCTTCGTCATGGGTGTAATCTCCTTTGATTTTAAAATTTTTTCAGAGAAAATCAACAGTTTTCCGTCTATGTATCGATTAAGGAACAGTTATAGGTTTTTTGATCATTGTATTTAACTTTACTCTTAATATAATATACGTATATGATGAATAATCAACATCACTGTTCATTAAAACTTAAAGAATCTGTCGCTCGATGAATCTAATTTCAAGGAGGTTAAGAATCTTGAAAACCGTTGACTTGAGAGTTGAAGGGATGAGTTGTGGGCTTTGTATCGTCACTATTGAAGGGGTTTTACAGGAGATAGGAACGAAAGGGAAAGTGGACTTAAAAACAAGTACAGTTACAGTTGAGTATGATGAGAATTCTCTTTCGCTAGAAAAAATTAAAGAAGCCATTGACGGGAAAGGGTACGAAGTGATCTGATGCGGATGAAAAGTGAAGCGACACATAAATCAAATAATAGAGGTGACCGGTATGAGTAGTGTATGGGAATATTTCACACCTGAACAACAGGAAAAACTGAAGAAGAATATAGAACAATTAACAAGTCATCTCGGGCCAGAAGAATTAAAACGAATGAGAAAAGAGGGGGATGAAATCATCTCAAAATTACGTATAGGATTAGAAACGGGGATACCGTCAGATGATCCTGACATTGTTTCATTAGCTAAACGATTAGCTGAAGGTCAGGCTAAGTTTAATGATGGGGATCCTGAAATTGAAAGCGCCATCGAACGATTTCACGTTGAAAATCCAGATCAAAAAGATCATGGAATAGATTTAGAGCTTTATAGGTATATCGAGAAAGCTAAATCGTAACGCTAAATATAAAACCAAAGGGACCCACTTAAAATCATAAAGGGAGGTGTAGAGGTGAATACAAATCAGAGTAAGCTGCCCGACATTCGTAAGACTAGGGTTCTTGATAATCCGATTTACAAAGTATGGAAGGCTGTAACAACATCGGAAGGGATTGCCTTGTGGTTTGTGGCAAACGATTTTCAGCTTTTGGAGGGACATGAGTTTCACATGGATATGCATAAGCCTCAAGGTATGACCACCTGCAAATTGATGTTGGTCGATACACCAAAACGCCTTACGTACGATTTAGGTAGCGATTGGAGTTGGACTTTTGAGTTGGTCGATCTAGGTGATCAAACAGAGCTTACGTTCATTTGGTCGGGATGGGATGCGAACAAGTCAACCGAATTCGGTATGTCCCACACTACGATACACTCCCAATTGCTCCAAGGTACAAACGTTCTCATGAAAAGTTTAGCAAGATCGATTAAAAAAATTTAATAGATTAAATAAAAGTAATGTAATTATTGGAGGAATTATAATGGTGCAAAAAGTAACACTCCAAGTTATCGGTATGGCATGTGGGAACTGTGTCAATTCCGTCGAAAAAGCTTTGAAAGAAATCGGGGCGTCGGGAGAGGTTAGCCTCAAGAGCAGCTCTGTTACCGTAGTTTACGATGAAAACAAATTATCACTGGGGTCTGTGAAGGATGCCATTGAAGATCTCGGGTACGATATTGCCTGATAAGTAATCTTAACCACTCTCCAGTGAAAATTAATTGGCTATAGAAACCGACTGAATACAATGTAATATGTTCATAAAAGTTTAAAGAGCCTATCATCAAAACGATGGGCTATTTTCTCTTTAGAAAAAGAAAATAGGTTTATCCCTAAAAAATACTTTGCTTTGTTGATTCCACAGAAGCCGTTATTACCTCCAACTTAAATTTTTTCCATAGCAGGTGATTTTCTTTCCATATTGAAATAGGGATAATAAATATTTTTTGTAAACGATTCGGAGGTTTTAAAATGAGTAAACTTATATCAAGTGAAAAGGGTCAACACGTAAATATCGGTGGAATTAAACTTTATTGTAAGCTATAAGGTGATGAAAATGAAGGGCCTACTTTAGTATTTGATTCTGGTTATGCTTGGTCATTAGATAATTGGAACTCCATTAAAGATGAAATTTCAGAGTTTGCTAGGATGTTCATGTATGACCGGACAGGTGTAGGAAAGAGTAAAACGGGTCAAAGGAACCGTTATAGTAAACAGGCGGTCGAAAATTTGCATACATTGCTGCAAAATGCAAATGTTGAACCACCTTATGTATTAGTTGGACACTCTTTTGGAGGATTGAATGTAAGGCTGTTCGCAAATACTTATCCAGAAGAAGTGGTCGGAGTGATTTTACTAGATTCTTGTCACGAAGACCAACATAAAGTATTACCGTCACTATTTACGGATGAAGTTCGTGAAGATTATATCAATGGATTTGGTGCTGAAGGTTCTGTTAGTAAGTTTGAAGAAAGTCTTGAACAAGTTCGAGCATCTGGACCTCTTGGGAAAATTCCGCTCTTTGTAGTTACAGGTGGTAATCAGGAACATCACACGAAGGAATCTATGAATGGCTGGATGTTATTTCAAAAGGATCTTACAACGCTATCGACCAACAGCAAACATATAGTCGTTGAAGATGCCGGACATGCCATCCACATCGATTCCCCAGCAGTTGTTATAAACTTGATAAAAGACATGCTTGAGATGATTAAAAGTTGACAGAAGTATAAAACGTAGATAGCGAGGATACGAATGTATAGATATTTCAATGGTTTAACGCCATTTTTTATAATTTATCGAGAAAAAATCTTTAAACTAAAGTGGAACTAAAAATTCTTTTTAAGTTATTTAATATAAAGAGAGGGGCACCAACATGGATCATTATTATTTATTTGTAATAACAACCTTGATGATCGCGCTTACTCCTGGTGCTGATACAGTATTAGTTACTAAAAATACTCTGATTCAGGGGAAAGGAGTAGGTTTTAAAACTGTTGTTGGAATATGTGCAGGTATTGCAATTCATATACTCATTGCAGTTCTTGGTTTATCTGCTATAATTGCTAACTCTGTTTTGCTTTTTAAGATTATTAAATATGTAGGAGCCGGATTTCTTATTTTGATGGGGATCGTTACACTTTTTTCGAAGAGGCCAAACTTAGCTTCGGATAACACCACTACGGAGAAAAGACTTAAAGGTTCTTATTTCTTGCAAGGAATGTTCTCAAATGTATTTAATCCTAAAGCTGTTGTATTTTTTATGTCATTCTTACCACAATTTATCGTACCCGAGGAGCATACTTTATTACAGATGATTATCATAGGGGTAACACCAGTTTTAATAACTTTAATATGGTTGTTTTGCTATGTTAATTTGATTAATCACATTCGAGTTTGGTTCAATAAGCCATTCTTTCTTTATGCATTTCAACGATTAACAGGATTTATATTGATAACTCTGGGAATGAAATTAGCTTTTGAAAAGAGATAATTCAAGAAACTAGTTTGTTAAACTAAGAACGTTTGAACAAACGATCTTGAACCTTGAGAAGTTAGCTATCAATCAAATAAAATAAATCATTTCCTACTTATTATATATGAGTGCGATTCATGGATGTTATTAAGAAGATTCATTTTACTCATCTATATAAACATGATTAAATTGAACTATACTATAAAATTATCATTATTTTCCAAGGTGGGGAAAACAAGTGGAGAAGAGAGTTCAATTTGATTTCGAGGTTAAGTTTACAAATGGCGGTGGGATCCAAGGTCAAGAATTTCGTCTTGATATTCCCCAGGATGATATTTCTGATCAGGAGTTAGCGGATTATATTGTTGAGGATATGAGGCTTCTAATGGCTGGGAAAGTTCGAATCTTGAATAAGAAGATCATCACGGAAAAACATAAACGAAAGCCAATAAACCTAGAGTTAAAAGGAAGAAAATTTGTAGACTTAAGCCACACGATAGAAAACGGTTTGGTTTCCTACAAAGGATTACCTGCCCCTTTGATTTGTGACTATATGAGCAGAGAAGAGTCGCGTCATTTATATGATGAAGGTACTGAGTTTCGAATTGCAAAGATTGAAATGGTCGGCAACACCGGAACATATTTAGATTGTCCCTTTCACAGATATGAACAAGGAAAAGACTTATCTGAAATGAGTATACAACAGCTAACTGACTTAGATGGCATTGTAATAAGGGTAGATTCACAGGTATCACGATCGATTGATGTAGATTGTTTTAAAGGAAAGGAAATTAGAGGTAAGGCTGTGCTGGTGAATACGGGTTGGGATCAATTTTGGAACAGCGACATGTACTTTGAAAATCATCCTTATCTTACTGAAGGTGCAGCTCGGTATCTGATAGACTGCGAGGTGAAGCTTGTAGGAATTGACTCAATGAATATGGATGATACAACACGTAAACAAAGACCAGTCCATTCATTACTCCTTGCTGAAGAAATTCCAATTGTAGAACATTTATGCAAGCTGGACCAACTGCCAGAAACCGGCTTTACTTTTACAGCATTACCGCCCAAGTTTAAAGGAACTGGAACCTTTCCAGTCAGAGCCATGGCGAAGATTGAACTATAAATTTTTATAAGGACTTACAATTCTGATTTTAATTCATTATAAAGGGTCACATAATTGATGAAGGAGAGATATTGATGGCGAATGATTTCTGGATTAATCTTCCTGTAAAAGATCTGAATCAGTCAAAGGAATTTTTCAGAGAAGTTGGATTTACTGTTAATCCACAAGGAGAATCAGTTCAAATTAGTATTGGAAATACGAATGTTATGCTTTTCCCTGAGTCCACTTTCAAAGAGTTTGCTGGAAATGAAATAGCAGATCCGAAGCAGGCATCGGAAGTATTGTTTTCGGTTGGTGCAGGCAGCAGAGAAGAAGTAGATGAGTTAGTACAAAAAGCGGCAAATGCAGGCGGCACCATCTACAGTGAACCTAGAGAAAGCTATGGTTGGATGTACGGTGCTGGTTTCATTGATTTAGATGGTCACCGATGGAATGTGCTGTTTATGGATATGACAAAAATGCCGAAGCAATAAGAAACGGTATCTTGAAACGAACACATTAAATGTTAATCAAGATCGAGCAGACAGTATTGGAATAGGACTCCATTACTGTCTGTTTGTTGAGTTTTCAAACGATTTGAAATTTTTGGAGGGATTAATTGTAAAAAAAGAGAATGTAATATAATGCCAGAGTATGATTTTCTTAACGTTTTTAAAATTAAAAAATGATATAGGAGTGAAATGACATGCAAAACCTTCAGTATGAAATTGTACATATACCTGCATACCGAGGAATCGGATTAAAATGGGACGGCCTATATACTGACGTTAGTAGTTTGAAAGAACTTATTCACACGATGAGTGATAGAGTAGGGGAGTTAGAACATGTTGTCAATCCAGAGGTTCAATTAGGGTTGTCCTATCATCTGCGGCCTGAAGGGTTTGTTCATTACTCGGTGTATGAAGTCCGAGATGAGCAACAGCTTCCAGAAGGTATGGTAGAAATCAATGTTCCAGAAATGACCTACTTGAAGACACATCACAACAAAGGCGAAAACATCGGTGAAACGTACTTTAAAATCCATCAATGGGTGAAAGAAAATGACTATGAGCCTTATAAAGAAACAGGTATAGATTATTACGATGATTTACCGATCAAACACGAAAGGTACCCGCATGACCGTGATTTAAAGGATCCTCATTTTGATATTCTAATTCCTGTTGTGAAGAAAAAATAGTTTGTATGGTTTAACTTTAGAAGGAGTTGCATATGCTTAAGAATCGTTCTTACTTTTTATATTTAAATGGGTCCGTTATTTCGGCGATCGGAATTGAAATACACTTTATCGCCATCTCATGGTTAATATTGGAAATAACGAATTCAACTACAAAAGTCGGGATTACGCTTGCCATCAGCTTGCTTCCTTTAATGTTCCTGGCTTCTTTCGGTGGGATCATTGCCGATCAATATGACCGTAGGATTGTGAATCGTTCATGTATTATATTTTCAACTTTTCAATGGCTGCTCCTCAATAATTCATGGACGTCCTCGGGTAGAGCGGCGCTGCCAAGATCGACCACCTCACTCCGTTGAACTTTATCGATCGCAAACCGGCCTCCCTGGGCTACTAACACTTGTCCCGTTCCTGTATAATTTTGTGATGCTAGAAGCGCATCTCCAGGAGCAATAGATTCAGGTGTCAACTCACCCGGACCCACCTCTGCACGGAATATACGGGTTGCTGCTACTGTACTGCAATACCATGGGGCTCTCCTTCGCTTGCTAAAGCATTCATAAGCCCAAACTGAGCACCTTTTCTTAGACTGTAGGCTGTAACATCAGCTCCGGGAATAGCTCGAAAGGCGAAACCTGTGACCTAGGGAATGAAGAGGACCTTCATTGAAAGTTAAACAATTGCACATAAAAAATAAAAACCAGAGAAAATCGTTCCCTGGTTTATTACTTTGTATCATCCTTGCGTTCCACTCCAGGCTTGGATTTTAATTCGTAATGTGAGGTTAACTCCTTGGCAAGCTCAACATCTTCATTATTCTGGACAATGTCCTTTTTCGGCGTTTGCGGCAATGTTTTTGAATTCTTATCATTCGCTGGGTGTGAATGCTTATGTCCTCGTCCATAGTAAATCTCCTTTCGATACTAAGTATTTCTAAATAATATGGATCAGTCTTACAAAATTTATTCGTGAGGGTAATTTTAACTTCTCTAATGGTCGATAGGTACAAATCAAAATCATAATGTGGTATTTGTTATGATCGATTTAAACTATTGAGAAGAAGAGAGGTTACAGTACTGTACATTTGAGGACGTTAGATTGTCTTAAGGAAAATTTAGATTAGATTTGAGGAACTTGATGTATGAAAAATCAAGAGATTTATAAAATTTGTTAACAGTAATCCGTGGAGGAAGGAAATCAAACAAACAAACAGAATTACTCTTGTAGTGAAATTAACATACGGCATCAATACTTCGGACTGTTTATTTTATAATTAAAAAATAGGAGGAAGGTTTATGTCTGAAAACAAAGTGACAAACAAGCTCACAACGAAAGTAGAAGGTCGAGATCTCGTAATTGAGCGCATTCTTGACGCACCGCGGGAATTGGTATTTAAAATGTTTTCCGAGCCAGACCATTTGGCTCGATGGTGGGGGCCGAAAGGATGGCAAACAGAGAATCGTAAATTTGAGTTCAAGCCTAACGGTGAATGGCATTATTGCATGGAGTGTATTGATAAGAATCAAGGAGAATATTACGGACAAAAATCTTGGGGAAAAGCGGTATACCAAGAAATTATCACCCCTGAGAAAATTGTCTATACGGATGCGTTTTCAGATGAAGAAGGGAATATATCGGACAATATGCCAGTGATGCTGATAACGGTGATGTTTGAAGAATTCGAAGGAAAGACGAAGCTCATATCGCGTACCCAATTTGCGTCAGTCGAGAATCTTCAGCAAGTAATGGATATGGGTGTGGTTGAAGGGTTCAGCTCACAACTTGAGCGACTTGATGACGTCCTTAAAGAGATGCAGTAAGAACGGTATTAAAAGAAAATGGTCGCACCTAAACAGGGCGCTTGCGCTTTTCTTACACGTTAAGAAAGTATAAAAAATACTTTCTATAGTATAAGCGCAACTAAGGCGATCGCCTGCGCTAAGGTTTGGCGCTAGCCAAGTTTTCTTTATAGACTGTATAATTATGATCCTTGAATTCTGGAAGGATTGTAACGGCAATTGTTCGAATGGGGGCTATTATTGGAAGGAATCAATTGTAACAATTTAAAAGTTATGGTAAAGTGAATGAAAATTAGAGGTGAAACTAATGCTTCCACTAACAAAGTATGTAACCTTCTCCAAATTACATCATCATATCAGCTAGCCTTGCTATAGATTTTTAAAAATCTTAAATAGGAAGGCTATTTCTAATAAACCGCATTTGTTTAAGTTTAACACTTAAATCGAGTGCGGTTTTTTATTTCTTTTATAAAAATTGGAGGTAATGAGAATGAAGAAAATGAATTATCAAAATGTAAAGGGAACTCAAGATTACTTGCCAGAAGCAGAGATTGTTAGAAGAAAAGTCAAACGAACCCTGGAAGATATTTTTATTCTATATGGCTGCAAACCACTAGAGACACCAATTTTAAACTATACAAGTCTTCTCGCTTCAAAATATGGAGGCGGAGCAGAAATCTTAGAAGAGATGTACACACTATCCGACAGAGGAGAAAGAGACTTGGCACTCCGCTACGACCTTACAATCCCATTCGCTAAAGTCGTTGCAATGAACCCGAAACTTAAAATGCCGTTTAAGAGGTATGAGATTGGGAAGGTTTTCCGAGACGGTCCCATAAAAACAGGAAGATTTCGCGAGTTTACTCAGTGTGATGTGGATATTGTGGGAGTGAAATCTCAAATCGCTGAAGCAGAATTAATGGTAATGGCATTAGATGCATTCAAGGCATTAGAACTAAATATCACGATTCAATATAATAATCGAAACTTACTTGTCGGAATGCTGAAATTGTTTGAAACCCCGACTGAAAAGATTAACGAGGTAGTCCTACTGTTAGACAAAGTAGAGAAAGTAGGAATAGAGGCTGTCTCTTCAGAGCTTATTGAAAAGGGACTATTTGTCAAGGTAGCAGATGACATTAGACAGTTCGTAATGAACCCAGATAACCGTACATTAGACTATTTTGAAAACCTACTGACCAAAAATGATGAAATTGAACAAGGTTTAGAAGAACTAAAGGAATTAAGGGAATTCTTAGAAGTTCTTGGTGCCGATGAAAAGTGTGTATTCAATCCTTTTTTGGCTAGGGGCTTAGAAATTTATACCGGTACGATTTATGAAATCTTTCTTACCAATAAAGCTATTACATCTAGCATCGGTAGTGGAGGAAGGTATGATAATGCTATCGGGGGATTGATGGGGAGCAGCCAAACCTTTTCGACTGTAGGTATATCATTTGGGTTAGATGTTATTTATACTGCCTTTGAGGTAACAGCTAAAGGTTCTTTAGATAGCTCAGAAATTGACTATTACATTATTCCGGTAAATACCCTAAAAGAGTCTCTATTAGTGGCTAAACAGCTAAGAGATCAAGGTAAAAAGATCGAACTTGAAATGACCAATAAAAGATTAGGAAAAGCTTTAGAACGAGCAAATAAAGTGAACGTGAATAACGTTATAATCATCGGTGAAACCGAAGTGAAAAATAATCAAATTAAAATTAAAAACATGTTCACTGGAGAAGAACGGATGCAAGCCTTCGTGTTTAGTAAAAAGTGAGCTGCTATTTATCATAGATATAGAAAGAAGTAAAAATTGGATTTTAAACACTACATTCCTCATTTGTTGCATTCGTGTATAAATTAATTGAAACGTAATTGATATGTATTTCGTAAAGAAAAGTAGTAATTTTAAAGTCATAATGTTCTCCTTATAAACTCGTAAAATCTCAAACATTTAACATTTTTTCGAATTAATTCTTTTCCTTGTATTGATGTCAATCGGTTTGGGAAATATCGCATTGATCTAAACCTTAAACCACCTAAACTTACATTTGAAGTACCTCTAGCAAGAGAAAAAAGTATGGCCTTAACAAAATGAAAGAGTGATTTAAATGTTAGATATTCACTGGATGATGAACCGTAGAGATTCAAGATGGTGGGAGGGAAACTCATGGGAGATTTACAATAAGCTTCGTGATGATATGTATGCTACGATAGATTTTTTAAAAACATGTTCAGCTCAACATGAAAGACGAAGCTGGAAACTGGCAAAAGCGCATTTTCTGTTGTTGAAATAACGGGCCTGATAAATTAAAGAAGAAAAAAGCCATCAATTCCATTTCACAAGAATGTAGGCTTTTTGATATATGGCAAAGTGGATCAGTGTTTACTGTATCGTTACCTTACCCTACGACAGTAACCCAGTTACTCCCCCGTTTGGATTATTTTTTTAATTTTGTACACAATGAACATTAATAAGGGAAAAAAAAGTCCAAATGGCAAAGAGTAAGATGTCCAGAATTCAGCTTGTTTATTAGACTCAACTATATTTTCATTTACCACAAGAGCTAAAACTATTGTGATCATCCCCAGAGGGTAAGTTAGAAAACGATAGTCTTTTAGTTTCAACACTTGGGAAAGGCTCAAAACGGATACATAAAAATAAATTGTTATCTTGAAATACATAGTAACGAACCAAATAAAAGCCATAACTGCTTCTATTCGTTGCAAAAAGTCACCCACGTTTATTTTTCTCGCTAAAACATAACTTGCAAATTGATGCCTCTCTGTGCTATCCGTGCCGAGAACCAAAATACTTAAAGAAGTAACCAGTATTAAAACGGTTCCACCGATTAGTGTTCCAAACAGAAATGATTTTTTGGCTTCTTTTGTTTGGTTGACATAAGGAAATAACATCAACAATGACACTAGTTGTAAGTAAGGACTGCCAAGGGAATGTAAAGCAACTCCTATTACAGGTTTCATTCCTTCTTCAAGTACAGGCTGTATACTTTGAAACTCAATTTGAGGGGAAAGTGAAATAATTAAAATCAGAACAAGCATCACGACTAAAGGAAAGAAAATCTCTGATGCTCGTGAAAAGGGTTCAAGTCCAATACGTACTCCCATTATAACAACCATGAAAAACAGAATATGAATAGCTGTTATGGGTGTTTCCGGCATAATTTGTGTAGTCATAAAATCACCGATTTGTCGAACGAAATTAGCAGTACTAAGAAAAAAATAAGTAAAATACATGAGCGAAACGACTCTTCCAAGCCACTTCCCTAATATTTTCTCGCTATATTCTATTATGGTCATATTCGGAAAACAACTTCCTAGTGCATTATACAATAACACTAACAATAACCCTATCCCTACTACGAGTATATTTGCAATCCAAGCATCTTGTTTAGCACCGTGAACAAGCCCTGAAGGTACATACAAAATACTGCCGCCGATAATAAAAAAGGTGACTAAAACTGTAAATTGACTGGTTGAAATCTTACCATTTTCAAGCATCGTATTTACCCTCTTTAATAGAAATATGGTTATTATCAGCTTTTCCATTAATTAAATAATGTATCCATTTTCTTTAGCACGGGTTGGAATAGTTGAAGCAATAAAGGAAAAAGTATGGCTATTCTGATATCAATCAGAAATTGACTTTTTTCATTTAAAATGTTGTGGATTTCTAAGTGAATCAATAAATTAAAAATCGTTGCCATGAAGGGTAAAAAAATATACAGATAAACATCCAGAAATGAATCATGCTATTGAATTACGTAAAACCACCGATAAAACCGTAAAGGAGATATGCTCGATAACAGGGGTCAGTCAGGCTGCGTTTTATCGCAAGCTAAAGGAAATGGAAAAAGATAATTCTTAACAATTGGAAATTTCAGCACATGTGGCCCCTCATTCCTCGAATCGTTTCCGTACCCCTTCTACTGCTTTTACCACTTAACTTGTATCGTGAAGGCTTACCCTTGATTGTTTCAAACTTTACTTGTTCACCACACTATTGATATATATCAACAAATGTAATAGACCGAATCACTATGCGATTTGGTCTTAAAATTGATATGTTATTTCTATAGTTTCTCCACAAAAACTGAACTACATAAAGTAAAAAGGATGCTCTTTTAAATTGGAATTTTGCAAAAAATGGATTTCAAAAAATTATCACTAAGGATACAAGTTTTTTCATACTACCCATATCTTTTATCAAAGGAAATTTGTTATATAAATAGAAAGATATTTTTACAGGTTTTCAAATGGGAATGGGGGAAAACGATGAAGATTCTAATAGTAGGTGGTACTCGCTTTTTAGGAAGAGCTTTGGTAGAAGAGGCCTTGAAAAGAGGACACGAAATTACCTTATTTAACCGTGGTACTAATCAAGAGGCGTTTCCTGAAGTCGAACAGCTGATCGGCAACAGGGACAGTGATGTATCAGTTCTGGCAAATCGAAAATGGGACATAGTAATGGATACATGCGGATTTGCTCCTCATCAAATCAAAAAAATTGCAGATGTACTTGGGGATAACATCGAGCATTATACATTCATTTCAAGCATCTCTGTTTATAAAGATTGGATTCCGCTTAATATAACGGAAGATTACCATTTACAATCCATGCTGCCGGATGACAAATTGAAAGACGTTGAGGCGGGGAAAATTTCTCCTTATGAATATTACGGCGAGTTGAAAGTACTATCTGAAGCAGAAGCGGAGAAACATTGGCCTGGGCGTGTTTTGCACATTAGAGCTGGGCTGCTTGTCGGACCGTTTGACTATACGGATCGGCTCCCGTACTGGGTTCAACGTGTCGCTCAAGGTGGCAAAGTATTAGTGCCGGGACCTTCAAATCGACCTGTCCAATTGATTGACGTAAAAGATGTTGCTGCATGGGCGCTCATTATGGCTGAAAATAAAACAGCAGGTACGTTCAATGTAACAGGTCCGAACGATATATTGACGATAGAAGAGCTATTGAACACCTGTAAAGCTGTTACAAACAGCGATTCCGAATTTGTGTGGGCAGAAGAACAGTTCATGTTGGAGCACAAAGTACAGCCATGGACGGATATGCCATTATGGATACCTGAATACTTCCCGCTAGAGGGAGAAACAGAAGCGTGGAAAGGGTCTTTTTCCATCAGTGTTGAAAAAGCAGTTAACGCTGGTCTTTCCTTTCGACCTCTTGAAGATACGATTTATGATGTTTATCAATGGGAGAAAGAGAGACAGGATACAGAACGAAAAGCAGGAATAGCGCAGGAAAGAGAGCAGGTTCTGCTGGACACTTGGTTCCAAAAAAAGAAAAAGGAGACATTGTGATGGGGTTATTACCCTCGCCCATCAAACTAAGGGGAAATTTTCCTTCCAACTTATCATTTCCAGTAATCGCGCGTATAGTTGATAATACGGACAGAAAGTGATCAAACTTTTTTACACGTGTAGAAAGTATAAAAATACTTTCTATAGTATAAGTGCAACTAAGGCGATCGTCCGCGCTAAGGCTTGGCGCTAGTCAAGTTTTCTTTATAAAAATGGTTCCTTGTAAAACATTTCAAGAGCCTGTTTGATCAATCCTTTTTCAATAACAGGCTCTTATTTTTGCTAAATCCTCAAAAATTAAAGTAAATTTAATATTCGGAAAATTATCGTTAGTTCAAATTACTATCTACACGACTATCAACAGCCTCCGGTTCCTTTGTAGAAGCTGTTTCATCGAAAACAAACATTGGCGTTGGTTTTTTAAACATTTTTGTAATATGAAGCAAGAATGCAAAGCCAATGATATTCCAAGTAACCCCTAAAATCAATGCTTGTACATCCATGTTGTACCACATAATCGCTAGAAAACTAATGCCTATTAATGGTGAAATTAAATACAACACGGTATCTTTTGAAGACCTTCTCTTATTTTGAACATAGTAATACACAATTACCGATAAATTAACAAATGTAAAAGCTGTAAATGCACCAAAACTTATAAATGATGCAGCTGTAACGAGATCGAAAAATACAGCAGTTAAAGCAATAAATCCGGATATTAGTATATTGTTAATAGGAACACCAGACTTTGGCGAAACATATCCAAAGATTTTTCGCGGTAGAACGTTGTCCCTTCCCATTGCATATAGTAGACGGGAAATACTCAATTGGGCAGCAATACCACCTGAAATATTACTGGAAATGATAACGCCCAAAAAAATCGAAGCAAACAACATACCTCCAATTTGGGGCGCTATTTCAGCTGCTGCCGCTTCTGGATCTGAAAATATCGTAACATCGGGATAATGAACTTGCATGAAATACGTAATTATCGAATAAGACAGACCTATATATAAGGCTAAAGCTATCATAGCTCTCGGAATCGTTTTAGTAGGGTTAATTGTTTCTTCAGCCAGTGTACTCATGGCGTCAAATCCAATAAATGAATAAGCTAGAATAGTGACTCCAGATAGTACAGTTGAAAAAGTTAGATTTGCTGAATAAAGCGGTTCTAATGAAAATACATGTCCAGAACTATCACTAATGATAATTCCCCGAATGAGTAGTGCAACGAAAACAGCAGAAATTAATATTTGTAAGAAAACAAAGACTGTACTAAGTGATAAAGCAACTCTAATATTGAATAAATTAGCTGTACTAATGATCAAGATTGGTAATACTACCCATAACCATTCGGGTATCCCAGGAAAATAAGCTGCCATATAAATTTTTATAGCTAAAGCATAAAGCATAGGTAGGAAAAGATAGTCACATAAAGAAGACCATCCGACAAGAAATCCAACATTTGGATGAAATGTCTTTTGTACATAAGTGTAGGCTGAACCTGCACTTGGAAAGGCCTTAACCATATGAACATAGCTGAAGACCGTAAAAAGGATTGCAAACATTGCAAAGATATATACTAGAGGAACGTGTCCCTTAGTAGCAAGGGACGCGATTCCAAAAGTGTCAAATACCGTTGAAGGTGTTAAAAGAGCTAGACCAAGGACAAAAACATGGATAAGTTTTAACCGTCTTTTTAACTTATTCATTTTTCTTAAAACCCTCCAATGCTTTCAAGACTAAACCATGAAAGTGATGGACCCCATGCTCACTAATAGAAGTATGGCCATTATCCACTACATATCGGCCATCTACATATCCTTTTGAATGAAGTCCACGCTGAACACTTTCTACTAATGCAATATCTTCTGGTGTTAACACTTTATCTTGATATTCAATATTCGCCCAACCTTCTGCAGATGGTTCCTTCGTTAAATAATAAAATTCCAAATGTTCGATAGTGTTCTCTGGCCCATCAGGTTCAATATACATGATAATTAACCCTGTTTCACCTGGCATAATGTCGATAGCCAAAGTTGGCCATAACCAATAAGATAAATAGGTTTCGACATCTTCATTACTAGTTTCATTATTCACATTGCAATTCAATGTTTGTTTTCCTTTACTCGTTTGTGAGATATAATACTCATCTGCATTGATTTTGTAACTTTTCATATCTACTAACTCGACAAACTGAGGGTGTGCTACTTGACAGTGATTGCATTCAAGATAATTGTCAACAACATTTTTCCAGTTCGCTTTAATATCATATTTTATACGATGAGACAAGGTCAGTTGATCCAACTTCGGAATGTTAGCACGAATTTCGCCTTCTAATCCAGGCATCATTTCCCGTAATGACTTTGCATTAGGATCAAGATTAACAAAGATAAAATTTAAAAACACTTCCACTCGAACTGCGGTTAAACAGGCTTCATTGTTATCAAAGTTTTGTATTTGATCAACTGCACGACCTCGATTAAACTGACCATCAAGGTGAAAAGTCCATGCATGATAAGGACAGGAAATAATTGATTTTTTCCCTTCACCTTCAACCAATTCATGTCCTCGATGCGGGCATACATTATAGAAACCTCTAATGGTTTTATCTGCACCTTTAATGATCATGATATTTTGATCAAAAATTTGAAAGGTGAAATATTCACCAGGTTCGGAAACCTTTTCAATATGCCCTGCAAAAATCCAATTTTTACAAAAAACCTTTTCTTTTTCCATATTAAAAATTGCTTCGTTCGTATAATAAGATGACGGTAATGTATACGATTGTTGTGCATCAGCTTTGTAACGATGATTTAGTTTGACATCCATGATTATTCCACCCCTTTGATCAATTTTTACTATAAGAGGTTGTTCAAAAAGTCCGGTAAAAATAGCTGTCGAATTTCTTCGTTGCTCGGTCTCTTCGGTCCTCACGTATTAATAGCATACGTTCCGGTCCTCGAGACTTTTCGCGCCTCGAACTTCTCGGCTCTTTTTATCCTCCTTTTTGAACACGCTCTATAATGTGTATTATTAATTTTTAAACCAACCAACTGGTTCAACAGCTAGATTAATATTGATTTGCTTAACTTCCTGGAAATCTTCTAAACCGTAAGTGCCTAGGCTTCGTCCGATACCACTTTGCTTATATCCTCCCCAAGGTGCTTCATTGAAAGTTGGATGATACGTGTTTACCCATGTAATACCAGCACGTACTTTCTTAATAACACGTAATGCTTTTGCACCATCTTGAGAGAATACCGCACCTGCAAGCCCAAAATCTGTATCATTTGCAAGTTTAATTGCTTCCTCTTCCTCTTTAAATTTTTGAATGACAACGACTGGACCAAAAATTTCTTCTTGAACGATACGCATATCAGAAGTTACATTTGTAAAGATCGTTGGCTCGATAAAGTACCCTTTATCCATTCCGTTTTTGGTGAGTCGATTGCCGCCAAGTGCCAATGTTGCTCCTTCTTGTTTACCGATTTTGATGTATTTTAGAATACGATTTAATTGTTTTTCGCTAACAATCGCACCCATTTCAACGCCTTCTTGGTTTCCAGGTCCCACTTTAATATTCTTTGCTCGTTCCACTAATCGTTCCACATATTTATCATAGATATCTTCTTGAACAATGATACGACTTCCAGCGGAACATACTTGACCTGCTCCAAAGAAAATTCCAAATAAACCGTAATCTATAGCTGTTTCAAAGTCAGCATCATCAAAGATAATGTTTGGCGATTTCCCACCTAACTCTAACGAAATTTTCTTCATGTTGCCGGCAGCTGCTCGCATAACACGGCGTCCTATTTCAGTACTACCAGTAAAAGATACTACATCCACATCATTGCTTTCAGATATAGTTTGACCGACAACAGATCCTTCCCCCATTACCATGTTGACAACACCTTTAGGAATACCTGCTTCTTCCATAATTTCAAAAAGCTTTGTTGCCGTTACCGGTGTGATTTCTGCTGGTTTAAATACGATGGTATTACCTGCTGCAAGTGCCGGTGCAATTTTCCATACACTCATAAGCATTGGGAAATTCCACGGCACAATCAATCCTGCAACCCCTACTGGTTCACGAACAACCATAGCTTGTACCGGTTCAGGAACATCATATGTTTCTCCATCAGGTTTCGTAATAAGACCAGCATAGTATCGAAAGCAAGTAGCAGCGTCATTTATATCAAAGCTAGCTTCTGCTTTTGTTTTTCCATTATCCATTACTTCAAGCTTAACTAGTTCATTATGTTTTTCATCTAATTTATCCGCAATTTTAAATAGATACTTTGCACGCTCCTGAGCGGTTTTCCCTGACCATACACCGCTTTCAAATGCTTCTTTTGCAGCTTTAATTGCTTCTTCTGTGTCCTCTTTTGTCCCTCTTGGAGATTTTGCTACAATTTCTTGTGTCGCTGGATTAATAATATCTGCACTTTCTTTATTCCTGGATGATCGCCATTCCCCGTTAATATACAATTTTAAATCCATCACATTTGTTAGTACTGACATTGATTATTCCTCCTTAAAGTAATTTAATCATTAAATTCTACTCACAATAATCAATTGCAATAATCATTCCAACTTAAAAAATCCATGTATTTAGTGCATTTTTTAATAATTACAACTAGTCAAATTAATCAATTTTGACTTGATTGAATCAAATTTGATCATAAAATTGCTTATTTACTTATCATGTCAAAATTGACAACTATACTGACCAGGCGGTACAATAATGTTACAGAAAATTACGAAAATAAGAGGTGAGGAAAATGATTACAACACAAAATAAACCCACAAAAGAAAAAATTATTGAAGCAGCCTATTATTTAGTTCGATCGAAAGGGATAACGAAAATGACCATGGAAGCAGTAGCCGATAAGGCGGGAATTAGTAAGGGAGCAGTATTTTACCATTTTTCAACGAAAGAATTATTAATTGAAGCTATGGTAAAACAACTGTTTAACAATTTTGATAGTCAGCTTAATCAAGAATACGAAAATGAAGGTAAACTTGGCGGACGAACACAATCCTATTTAAAAACTACTTTTCTTATGCATGATCAAGAAGAAAACGAGCTTAGTGTAGCGCTGCTAGCTGCGCTTGTTAATAATCCTGACCTTCTAAAACCTGCAAAAGAATATTACGAAATTTGGCAGAATCAATTAGAAAATGATCAAATTAATCCTGTTATAGCCACGATCGTTCGATTAACAACAGATGGGTTATGGTTCTCAGAGCTTTTTGGTTTAGCCCCAATAGATAAAACATTACGTGATCAACTTTATGAAACTCTTTCTGAATTGATAAATTCTGCAAAAAAATAATGTTTTATCTTATTTATTGTGCAAGCTGTTTATATTTATGCTTCTTACTGAAAGAGGGGTGAATGATCATATGCAAAATTTAAATGAAAAGGTTAATTATTCTGGCAACAAAAAAGAAATTTTAGAAACAATCATTGATTTTGCATCAGATGGTATATTAGTTATCGATGATCAACACACAATAATATTTGTTAATCGAGAATTTGAACAAATCTTCGGAACACCCAAATCCAAGTTAATCGGTAGCGATTTCAAAAAAAAGGAAAGAGTTTTATTTAAAAATAATAATATTACGGATTCAGTAATTGAACATAAAAAACCGAAAATTTTTAATTATGTACATATAAATGAAATCGAAATGAGAATATCTACTATCCCACTGCATAACGCTAATCAATCTATTGAATATGTGGTGATTATGATTAGCCAAAGAGGAAAAGAAAAACAATATGAAAAAAGGCAGAGAAAATCAAACAAAGATTCAAACATTACATTTACCTCACGGGATGAGGATATGAATAAGATAATCAAGATATGTAAAAAAATTGCCCGTGTTGACACAACCGTAATGATATATGGCGAATCGGGTACTGGCAAAGGACTTTTAGCAAAATATATTCATCAAATAAGCTTAAGAGACAAGAAACCTTTTATTGTCATTAATTGTGCAGCATTACCAGAAAATTTACTAGAATCAGAGCTTTTCGGCTATACTGATGGAGCTTTTACAGGTGCTAATAAATCTGGAAAAATAGGTTTAATAGAAGCCGCCGATAATGGAACATTATTTCTCGATGAAATTGGTGAACTATCTCCCATTACCCAAGCTAAACTATTACAAGTTATACAGGATCGAGAGTTTATTCCTATTGGTGGAACAAAATCAAAGAAGGTCGATATACGTATTATTGGTGCTACCAATCGAAATTTAAGTCAAATGGTTAAGCGTAATGAATTTCGAGAGGATCTTTATTATAGATTAAATATTATTGATATAAAACTTCCACCATTACGAGATCGTAAAAATGATATTGTTCCTCTAACAAATTATTTTTTAGAAAAATACAATATTAAATTTAATGTTAAGCGTAGCTTTTCAAAAAGGGTGTATCAATTTTTTAGTGCATACACTTGGCCCGGAAACGTAAGACAATTAGAAAATCTTATAGAAAAATTGGTAATTGTTTCGGATGATGTTATTGATATGAATGATATCCCTGAAAATCTTTATCAACAAAATTGTAATCGAATGCAACAAACCATTTTTACTTCTTTTGAGAAATCATTAGAAGAATTTGAAGAGAAATTAATAACGGAAACATACAATCGATTTGAAAATTCCCGAAAAGTAGCAGAATTTCTTCAAATTAGTCAATCAAAAGCTTCAAGGTTGATTAGGAAATACTGCGAATGAATAATTCTTCATAGACTGATGTAATCAATCACATTATTTTCTCTCTAAAGCAGTTATTTTTTAAATTCCTTCGGAGTGAATAGCACTTTCTTGTGGAGAGGAAAATACCAAAAAACTTGATTATCGATTATAAAACTTGGATTTATTAGATTGTCACATTTCAAATCCAGTTTATTAAAACCATTTGCTCGAACTCCTGAGACTATAAAGAGTGGTTATTTTGTATAACAATTGCACTCGTGAATATTTCGTTTAAATAGAACCACTTTCTCGGACAAAATGAGCACTTATCACGGAAAGATAGAACCACTTTAACGGTAGGGGAACCAGTATTTTTAAACATAAACACATCTACAGTGTGGATAATGCCTCCACACTGTAGACGTAATT
>NZ_JANHJQ010000018.1 GCF_024609785.1 Pseudalkalibacillus decolorationis | reverse complement strand
AAATCATTTGATTGGGATAAGTTCAATCTATTTCTTAGAAAATATCCATTGTCGAAGCTACGAGTAAAAGTGAACATATACGATCTTAGAAGCGAATTAAGCTATATTCTGTAAATGATGATGGAGAAGAGCCGTGTGCGGGAGTACCGCTCGCACGGTTCTGTGAGGGGGGCGGAGCACAATCCATAATGGAAAGGCTCCCTCCTACTCGACAAATTTTGCGGCATGGATGTAATGTCCAGCTTCAGCGCCCAACCACTTGGATCACTTCAGGCCTCCTGCGGCGGCAACACACTGAAGTACCCCATGTATATTCCCACGCAGGGCCGAACTTGTTTGGACCGAGCCTCCTCGTCGGTCTTCCAGTGACCTTCGTGGCTAAGCAGGTCGCTTGCGCTTTTCTTACACTATATGGCGCTAGTCAAGTTTTCTTTACCCAATTCCCTTTTTCATTTTTATGATATTTTTCTTTTACCGCATTCCACGCCACTTTATGGGCGGTTTTTTCCTCATCATATTGTTTTGATGCAGAGTTGAATGCCTCTTTATAAATTTCTTGACCATGCTTTGGTAAGTTATCACGTACTTGTTCAGGTAAGTCTCTTAAGGTATCGTATGGCATGAAAAAAGCACCCTCCTTTTTGTATGAAGGGTACCCGTTGTGTGAAATCGTTAAACGTTAGAATTCCAGGATAATGATTCCTACTAATTAATTAGCAGCTTTTTTCTCGACATTTACTTGGTGTGGGTAAGGGATTTCAATGCCATGTTCATCAAAGGCTTCTTTTATTGCTTTTCTAAGCTCACGTTCAACGCCCCATTGAGTATCATTTTTCGTTTTTGCAATCACGCGAAGAACGACATCTGATGCACCAAGTGCTTGTACACCTAAGACGTTAGGTCCATCGACGATGTTTTCATTCGTTGCAGCAATCCGATCACATACATTTTGAATGACTGTTACTGCGTTATCAATGTTATCATCATAAGAAATACCGATATCGACAAGTGCACGCATATTTCCTCGGGTATGGTTGCTTATCGAGATAATTTCACGGTTTGGAACGTAGTGAAGTGTTCCATTAAACCCACGAATATGTGTGGTACGAAGTCCGGTTTCTTCAACAATACCATCAAATCCAGCAGTCGTGACATAATCACCGACATCCAACTGCTTTTCAAGAAGAATAAAGAACCCGGTCACAACATCACTGACAAGACCTTGTGCTCCAAAACCGATTGCAAGTCCGACAATTCCAGCACCAGCTAACAATCCAGCTACATTAATATTGAATGTTCCCATCACTACCACAACAAGGATGAAAATTAGCACATAGGAAAAGATACTTTTGGTTAAGCTTCTTAATGTTTGTGTTCGTCCTGGAGTCATATGGTTACGTTGTTGCGCTTTATCAAAGGCAGAATTAATAATCCGTCCGCCTATAGCTCTTACTATTAAGAATGCGATGAGAATAAGGATTAATTTAATCGATATAATTCCGATGTCTTTCAAAATTTCAGCCCAATCAATCTTGTTCAATAATTCTTCCATTTAACTTGCAACTCCTTATGTATTTTGGCATATCCCCACTATACCGAATTTAAGGGGGGAGACGCAATTGAGATAATCAAAAAGATTGCGGAGTGTAAAACTTTTGAGATTCTCGTAAAAACACGTTAAACTAAGATAGGGTTAGAAATGAGTAAGGAAACTATCATTTGTATAATTCTACATTAAATTAATTCTCATATAAGTTTGACTCTTATTAAGAGATAGACTATAATGTAGCTTGTACGAAAATCATAGTAATAATACTAGGAGGAATCACATATGGCAGAACGTATGGTAGCCAAACAAGCACCGCGCTTTGAAATGGATGCGGTTATGTCTAACAAAGAATTTGGAAAAGTAAGTCTTGAAGAAAACATGAAAAACGATAAGTGGACAGTCCTTTTCTTCTATCCAATGGATTTCACATTCGTTTGCCCAACTGAGATAACAGCAATGAGCGATCGTTATGATGAATTCGAAGACCTTGATGCTGAAGTAATTGGTGTCTCCACTGATACGATTCATACTCACCTTGCATGGATTAACACAAACCGTGATGATAACGGTCTAGGTGAACTTAAGTACCCACTAGCAGCTGATACCAATCATAAAATTTCAAACGAATATGGTGTATTAATTGAAGATGAAGGTGTTGCACTTCGCGGATTGTTCATCATCAGCCCGGAAGGCGAACTAATGTATGCTGTTGTAAACCACAACAACATTGGTCGTGACGTTGATGAAACATTACGTGTCCTTCAAGCACTTCAAACTGGTGGACTTTGTCCTGCAAACTGGAAGCCAGGACAAGATACATTAAACGTTTAAGATTTTTTGAGTAAAATTGGGCTGACTTCTAGGTCAGCCCAATTTTTTTGTACTTATATTTCTGAATTTTGGTAGTATTAGAAAATATTTTGGAAATTTAAGAGAAAATAATGGTTATTTATTTCGGATTCCGTTATATTATTAATACTATGGCTATTTAATATTACATAAAAGGCAGGTGTACCATGGAAACGTTTAAGCGTTTGAAACAATTTTATTGGCCTTATCGTAACTATTTCTTCTTATCGGTCTTTTCACTGCTGTTTGTATCCGGAATTACAGTGATGTATCCGGTAGTGCTGCAGTTTACGATCGATGAGGTAATCCTTAATCAAGAATATCGATGGGTTCCTTATTTGGCTCTTGGGTTTGTGATCATTATGACCATTAAAGGAACAGCAACTTTTTTCCATCAGTATCTTGGTGATTTATTTGGGGTTACCGCGGTATATAAGCTTCGTGAAGAACTATATAAGAAGCTTCAGTATTTACCGTTTCGATATTACGATAATGCGAAGACCGGAGACTTGATGTCACGTTTAACTGCGGATGTTGAGGGATTTCGGTTCTTTTTATCCTTTGGCTTTGCACAAGTTATTAATTTTATTTTACTTGTATCGTTCAGTCTTGGCGTTATGTTCTATTACTCGGTTCCTCTCGCCTTTGTAACGCTCGGAATGCTGCCCTTTCTTGCGATTGCTGTCTACCGTTTTGATAAAAGAGTCCACCCTGCATTTAGAGGTATACGGAAATCAATGGGAAGATTAAACACAAAGGTCCAGGAAAATGTTAGTGGTATTAACACAATAAAATCCCTTTCTCGAGAAGATTTTGAAATTGGTAAATTCGTTAATAACAATAAAGACTACCGTGACAATTACCTTCAAACTTCCGATATTTGGGCAAAGTACTTTCCATTAATGGAGATGATCGGTAATCTCTGTGTTGTATTTTTGCTTTCATATGGGGGCTTCCTAGTCATTGACAATCAATTAAATCCAGGTGAACTTGTCGCGTTTTTCAGTCTTGTATGGTATATCATTTGGCCGATTATGAACCTTGGGTTTGTAATTAACACCTTTTCTCAATCGAAGGCGTCTGGTGAAAGATTACTTGAAGTTCTTGATGAGCCTGAGGATATCCAAGATATAGAAGACCCTATCTCAATTAATCATTTAGAAGGGCATGTTAAGTTTGATAAGATTACTCATAAATATGCAAGTGAAGAAGAGCATGCCCTTAAAGATGTTTCCTTCGATGCACCGAAAGGAACAACAATTGGGCTACTTGGAGCAACTGGATCTGGGAAGACAACGATAACTCAGTTGATTTCAAGATTTTACGAACCAATTGAAGGATCTATCTTAATTGATGGAAGGAACATAAGGGATTATTCAATCAAGTCCTTGCGTAAGAATATCGGTGTTGTTCTTCAAGAGACCTTTTTATTTTCCTCCACTATTCGAGATAACATAGCTTACGGAGATGCTGATGTAGAATTTGAAAAGGTTGTAGAAGCAGCCAAACGAGCACAGGCACACGAATTTATTATCGAACTCCCAGAAGGCTACGATACCGTCCTTGGTGAGCGCGGAATGGGACTATCGGGGGGGCAGAAACAAAGAATCGCAATCGCACGTGCGATCCTATCAGATCCTAGCGTTCTTATTCTAGATGATGCCACTAGTGCAGTGGACATGGAAACAGAATTTAAGATCCAGAAGGCCTTCCAGGAAGTAATGAAAGGTCGTACTACATTTATTATTGCGCATCGCATCTCCTCATTAAAGCATGCCGATGAAATTCTTGTTCTTGAGAATGGGGAAGTTGCTCAGCGTGGTACACATAATGAGTTAATTGAGCGTGATGGTATGTACCAAAGAGTATATAAAATTCAATATCAGGATAAAGAAAAAATCAAGCAAAGACAAACTGGGTAAGTGAGGTGACATGATGAGTCAGAAGACAAAACAGCGGTTCCATTATTCGCAGGATCAAGCAATTGAAAAGCAGTTTAACTGGCATCAAATGCTTCGGTTATTCGGTTATATGAAACCGTATAAGAGAAGTTTGCTACCTAAAGCGATTATCACGATGTTAATATCAACTGCGGTTAGACTTATAGCACCGATTTTCATCGGGGTTTTGCTGTTCGACCACGCTATCAAAGAAAAAAATGAAAATTTACTTATCCAATTGGTTATTGGTATTGCAGGATTATATATAATTTCTTGGATTGCCAATACGTACCGGATAAAATGGACGAATCAATTAGGTCAATATATCATTTATGACATCAGGCAAGGATTGTTCAAGCATATTCAACGATTATCTCATCGTTTTTTCGACCAGCGATCTGCAGGTTCGATACTTGTGCGAATTATAAATGATGTCAATTCGTTGCAGGAGCTATTTACGAGCGGGGTAATCAATCTATTAATGGATTTCATCTTGTTGGTGGGCATTATTGGCATCATGTTTGTTCTAAGCCCACAATTAACATTGGCGATAATGATTATACTACCGTTGATGTTTTTTATCTCAACCAAATTACGCCGTAATATTCGACGGTCATGGCAGATGGTTCGAATAAAACAAGCGAAACTGAACTCGCATTTAAACGAAAGCATACAAGGAATCCGTGTAACGCAATCTTATACACAAGAAAAAGAGAACATGGACTTTTTTGAAGGTGTAAATGGTGAAACGTTTGAAAGCTGGAGGGACGCAACGAAAAAGAGTGCATTTTTCCGACCATTTGTTGAAATGTCCAATGCAATTGGAACAGCAATACTCATTTGGTACGGCGTCTATTTAATTCAAAACGGTATGGATTACGGGGTGTTTGTCACATTTGCCTTTTATCTCGGAATGTTCTGGGAACCTATTTCAAGGATGGGGCAAGTGTATAATCAACTTCTTGTAGCAATGGCATCAAGTGAACGAATTTTTGAGTTTCTAGATGAGAAACCGAATGTATCGGAAAGAAAAGATGCGATTTCATTTGGCGAGATTGATGGGAAGATTGAATTTCAAGACGTGGAATTTTCTTATGATGAAAAGCGTAAAGCACTTAACGGAGTTAATTTAACAATTGAAGCAGGAGAGACGGTAGCACTTGTCGGCCATACTGGATCTGGTAAGACGACAATTGCCAACTTAATTAGTCGATTCTATGACCCAACTGCTGGTAAGGTTAAAATTGACGGGACGGATCTACGAGATGTTAAACTCGATAGTCTTCGTCAAAAGGTAAGTGTCGTGTTGCAGGATACATTTATTTTCTCTGGAACAATTATGGAAAATATTAGATTCGGACGTCCTGATGCATCCGATGAAGAAGTAATCCATGCAGCGGAAGCAGTGGGTGCAGGTGGATTCATAGAAAGACTCGAAAATAGATATGAAACAGAAGTTGAGGAAAGAGGGAACGTATTATCGGTTGGGGAAAGGCAGCTTCTGTCATTTGCTAGAGCGCTACTGGCTGATCCAAGAATCCTCATCCTGGATGAAGCAACGGCTAGCATTGATACAGAAACAGAAGTTAAAATTCAAACAGCTCTTAAAACGTTGTTGAAGGGGCGGACCGCGATAATTATCGCCCATCGACTTTCGACAATCCGTGAATCAGATAACATTTTTGTTCTCGACCACGGAAATCTGATTGAACAAGGGAACCATGATTCGTTAATGGATCAAAAAGGAGAATATTATGATTTAATCGTATCTCAATTTAAAATGTTAGATGCGATGTGAGAAAAGCCGCCTTGTGCGGCTTTTTGTCTTTCAAAAGTACAGCATTTATGCTCAACACTTCACAAGCGACACTAATCCTGTTAAACTTAATTTAATATAGTTCCTTTGTGATATTTGTCACAAAGTTTTCATCCCATTCCTACAAGTTTGTAACAAATTTTATTATGTTACTGATTATGTAGGGCTACAATAAGGGTAAAGACTATATGATTGTTCAAAAAGTAAACGTGTTTATTAGGATCATTGAAATGACAGTAGGGGGAGTAGACATGCCGGAATTAGATAGTGTTATGCTAAGTCGTTTGCTCACAGCTATGACGCTTGGTTTTCATATAATATTTGCTACACTTGGGGTTGGGGTACCACTATTAATTAGTGGTGCTGAATGGATTGGAATTAGGAGAAAGGATGAGCATTATCGTCTGTTGGCTAGACGATGGACAAGAGGTTTTGTTGTAACTGTAGCAGTTGGTGTTGTCACAGGGACGTGCATAGGCCTTCAGCTTTCGTTGCTCTGGCCAAGCTTTATGGAAGTGGCGGGTCAGGTAATCGGCCTCCCATTGTTTTTAGAAACATTTGCCTTCTTTTTTGAAGCGATTTTTCTCGGAATCTACTTATATACATGGGATCGATTTAAGAATCCATATTACCATTGGTTAATATCTGTACCAGTCGTGATCGGTTCTACAGCATCTGCTTTTTTTATTTCAACAGTTAATGCTTTTATGAACGCCCCTACGGGATTTGAGCTTAAGAATGGAGAAATTGTTGATATTCAACCACTCGTTGCTATGTTTAATCCAGCGACACCAACTAAAGCGTCACACGTCATTTCTACAGCATACATGACTGCAGCATTTGTACTTGCTGCTATAACGGCGTTTTTGATCTTACGGAAAGGGAAGAGCGAGTACTACAAAAAAGCCCTTCACTTTACGATGTTGACTGGATTTGTATTTGCTATTGCTACAGCTATTATTGGAGACTTCTCTGGTAAATATCTTGCAGAATATCAGCCTGAAAAGCTGGCTGCGGCAGAGTGGCATTTTGAAACAGAAAAAGGGGCTGACCTAATTGTTGGGGGTGTACTTAACGAGGATGGAGAGGTTGAACATGAGCTAAGGATTCCAAATGCTCTTAGTATTCTAGCTCACGCAGACCCTAACTCAGAAGTGATTGGACTAGAGGAGTTTCCTGAAGATGAGACTGCTCCATTATTCATTCATTATCTTTTTGATGTAATGGTTGGGATAGGTATGTTTCTTGTCTTCCTCTCAGGTTTATATCTATTATTTGTAAAATGGCGAAAGGGTAATCCATATTGGAGGCCACTTCTGTGGACCATCGTTGCCTCAGGTCCGTTAGCAATCCTAGCGATTGAAGCGGGTTGGATCTTTTCAGAAGTTGGTCGGCAACCGTGGGTCTTGTGGCATATGATGAAGACCTCAGAGGGAGCGACGACAAGTGAGCATGTTGGTCAAATGTTTATCCTATTTGCAGCACTATATATTTTGTTAGGGACGATTTGCACAACAGTGCTGTTAAAAATGTTCAGGAAAAATCCTGCAGAAACAGAATTTGAACAAATGAAGAAGCGATAGGAGGGGTGGAAATGGAAATACAACTACTAGGAATAACGGTGCTTTGGATCTTTCTATACGGCTATCTTATTGTCGCATCGATTGACTTCGGGGCTGGGTTTTTCGCTTACTACGGTAGAATCACTAAGAAAGATCACATTATCAATAACATTATCAGTAGATACCTTTCGCCAGTATGGGAAGTAACCAATGTGTTCTTTGTTTTCTTTTTTGTCGGTCTTGTCGGCTTCTTTCCAAGTACAGCGTATTATTATGGAACAGCACTCCTTGTACCTGGTAGTATTGGACTCGTTTTGTTAGCGATCAGGGGTTCATTTTATGCATTTGGGAATTACGGAGCAAAAGACAGTAATCTCTACATGTTTTTGTATGGGGCAACAGGCTTATTAATTCCTGCATCTTTGTCGACAGCACTTACGATCTCAGAGGGTGGTTTTATGGTCGAAGAGGGCGGGACCGTTGTTTTCCTAGTTAAAGAGCTATTTACAAGCTTCTATTCTTGGTCGGTCGTATTTCTAGCAATTGTAAGTGTGCTTTATATAAGTTCAATGTTCCTTACTTTTTATGCAAGTAAAGCAAAAGATCTACCCGCCTTAGAGCTTTTAAGAAAGTATGCCCTATTTTGGAGTCCACCGACGATCCTTGCAAGCTTTCTCGTATTCATGTCACTTAAAAATCATAATCCGGAACATTTTCAAAACATGCTTGATTACTCTTATCTATTTATGCTCTCGCTCTTTTGCTTTTTAACAGCTGTTTGGCTGGTCTATCGAAAAGTTCGATATGGAACAGCGTTTCTGTTTGTGATGCTTCAGTTTTTCTTTGCTTTTTTCGGGTATGGTGTTTCTCATCTGCCGTATATCTTGTACCCGTACATTACACTTGATACAGGCTTTACGAATGAAACGATGGGAATTGCACTCGTTATCGCCTTTATTGCTGGTTTGTTCTTGCTTATTCCATCATTGTATTTGATAATGAAGATGTTCTTGTTCGATGCCAAATATGTTCAAGGAGACCGAGTAAAATAAATAAAAGTTATGGTACAATGTTGGGGATAAAGAAGGCAATGGGGTATTGGAGGAATTAATATGAAGAAACAATTTGCTGTAATTGGATTGGGTCGGTTCGGAGGAAGCATCTGTAAGTCCTTGAGCAACAATGATATGGAGGTTCTTGCTATTGACAACGATGAGGATCGTGTCAACGAATATTCTTCGATTGCTACTCACGCGGTTATTGCGGACGCTACAGATGAAAACGTGTTAAAAAGCCTTGGAATCCGTAATTTTGACCATGTAATCGTCGCGATTGGGGATAACCTTCAGGCAAGCATACTTACAACCTTAATTTTAAAAGAGCTCGATGTTGACCATATAACGGTGAAGGCCCAAAATGACTATCATGAGAAAGTACTGCGAAAAATTGGTGCAGACCGAATTGTCCATCCAGAAAGAGATATGGGTATGCGAATTGCACATAATATTATGTCAAACAATGTGTTGGATTATCTAGAACTGTCTGATGAGCATAGCATTGTTGAACTCATTGCAAGTGAAAAAATGCATGATAAAACATTAATCGAGTTGGATATCCGAGCAAATTACGGATGTAACGTTGTTGCAATCAAACGGGGTGATGAAATAGAGGTATCACCACAAGCAACGTATACAATCCGTGAAGAGGACATTTTGATTGTGATTGGTGCCGATAATGATATTAGTCGCTTGGAGAAGAATTTGTTAATGGATTAATAGAGGTTGTTCAAAAAGTCCGGAGGCTAACAGGATGTTAGTCAGTTCGATGTTACCACAGGACGTGGTGGGTTTAATCGAACTTCCCATAATAGCTGTCGAATTTCTTCGTTCCTTGAAAAAGGAGAACACTTTTCCTGCGTGCGAGGTACCGCTTCCGTAGGTTACTCTAGTGTTCGATCTCTCCGGACTTGCACAGGACGTGCTGACTTCGACGTTAGGCTCACACGATGTGAGTCATATCAACGTTGTTACAGGATGTAACGTACTTAGTTGATGATCCTATATTGACGTGAGGTACTTAGTCGAAGTTCCATATGTACCTGCGTCTACAAGCGTATTCTTGGAAGTAAGCTTCCTCGGTACAACTCGTAGTAANGTTGATGATCCTATATTGACGTGAGGTACTTAGTCGAAGTTCCATATGTACCTGCGTCTACAAGCGTATTCTTGGAAGTAAGCTTCCTCGGTACAACTCGTAGTAATTATGCAAGTACCGCTCGTCGTTCTGGTCCTCGAGATTTTCACGCCTCGGGCTCACACGATGTGAGTCAGTTCAACGTTGTCACAGGACGTGACGAATTTAGTTGAACTTCAGATATTACGGCTCTTTTTGTCCTCCTTTTTGATCACGCACTAATAGTATATGTAAAAAAAGGGTTGACTCCTAAACGAGTCAACCCTTTTTATATTCTCTTTATATTTCCATAATGATTGGTAAGATCATTGGACGACGTTTTGTTTTCTCATAAAGGAATGGAGCAAGAACGTCTGTAATTTCATTTTTAATTTCTGACCATTGTGTTGTTTTTCTATCCATCATTGCATAAAGGTGCTTGGAAAGAATACCTTGTGCATCGTTAATCAAGTCCTCAGACTCTCTCATATATACGAAACCTCTTGAGATAATATCAGGGCCTGAAGCAATTCTAAATTCCTTCATATTAATGCTTACAACAACTACGACCAGACCTTCCTCTGAGAGGATTTTACGATCTCGAAGTACAATATTACCAATATCCCCAATCCCATTCCCATCTACATAGACAGATCCGGAAGGGATTTTACCAGCAATAGATGCCTCATTTTCACTTAATGCAAGCACTTCGCCATTGTCCATAATAAAGCAGTTCTTTTCGTCGATCTCACAGTCTGCTGCGAGTTTTGTATGCATTTTCATCATACGATACTCACCATGGATTGGCATAAAGTATTTTGGCTTCATTAAACGTAGCATTAGCTTTTGTTCTTGTTGACCACCGTGTCCGGAGGTATGAATATCATTTAGTGAGCCTGCAATAACGTTTGCGCCAGCTCGATATAACTGGTTGATTATCTTACTTACACTTAATGTGTTACCTGGAATCGGTGATGAAGAGAATACAACTGTGTCACCAGGGTTAATTTGGATCTGGCGGTGTGTACCATTAGCAATTCTAGATAAGGCAGCCATTGGTTCACCTTGACTCCCCGTACAGAGGATTGCCACTTCATTATCAGGCATCCGATTAATTTGGTTTGCTTCAATAAAAGCATCTTTAGGTGCACGAATATATCCAAGTTCTTGACCAATTGTGATATTTGAGTCCATGCTTCTTCCAAACACTGCGATTTTTCGGTTGTTTTCAACTGCAGCTTCAACAGCTTGTTGCAGTCGATGGATATTCGATGCAAATGTTGCAAATATAACTCGACCTTCAACTTTACGGAAAATGTCGTCAATACTTTCACCAACGCGTCGTTCTGACATCGTAAAGTCAGGTATTTCACTGTTTGTACTGTCAGATAATAAACACAAAACGCCTTCCTGACCGATTTGTGCCATTTTGGTTAGGTTAGCTGGTTCGCCGACTGGAGTAAAGTCGAACTTGAAATCTCCGGTATGCACAATATTTCCGGGAGGTGTTTTTACAACAACTCCATAAGAATCTGGAATAGAGTGAGTTGTTCTGAAAAATGTTATAGATGTTTTTCTGAATTTTATTACATCATCTTCTTGAATTTCATATAATTTGGTTCTACGTAACAAACCGTGTTCTTCAAGCTTATTCTTTAGAAGGCCAATTGCGAGTTTTCCGCCATAAATCGGGATATTTATCTGACGGAGCAGATACGGAATTCCTCCGATATGATCCTCATGGCCATGAGTAATAAATAACCCTTTAATTTTGTCTACATTTTTAACTAAATACGTGTAATCCGGAATTACATAATCGATACCGAGAAGTTCGTCCTCGGGAAATTTTATTCCTGCATCAATTAAAATAATTTCATCTTGGAATTGAACACCATACGTGTTTTTTCCAATCTCATCTAATCCACCTAATGCAAAGACTGCTGTCTGATGATTTTTTACAAATTTCATGTGTTATCTTGTCTCCAATTCAAAGTCTTCGGTTTGTTCTTCATACTCAAGGTGTTTTCCGGAAAGACCTTGTATGAATTCAATGTTATAATTTCGATCTGACAAGGCAGTCCGAACTGCTTGTACAGACTCTGCCTCCATAAAGAGGCTCTTCGTTTCTTCACGTACAGGGACCTCTTGTAGGCTTTCTTGATAAAATACTTTAAAAACCATGCTATAACTCTCCTTACCGTTTTCAAATAGTATCATCTTCGTATTATTATAAATGAATTCAAGAAGATTTTCATGCTTTTTCACATTTAGAAAGGATAAATACTTTCAAGCTGTAAGTAGCACAGGCATTTTAGAACATTTTTTCGGAATTGAAATTTTCAGTACAGGCACTATTTTTTTATAAAAAGGCATGTATGTAAAAGGAAAAGGTATCTAAGTAATTAAGATACCAAAATTATCAATGTAAAACAAATTTATAAAGGACGTTCAAAAAGTCCGGTAAAAATTTCAATCACGCATTTATAAAACATATCTTACGGTTGTGGAAGGTTTTTTGACACCCATTAATTCCTTCCACTTTCTTTTAATTCTTTTCTTTAAATTTCTCATCATGTCACCCTCCTCATTTTCACAGTCAAAATGTGTTTGATGTTATAATTAGTATGGAAAAATTACTGGATTAGGTTGCGAGGTAATTAGTGGAACTTGTTAGCAAGAGGATTTATTTGGTGTGTATATGAGAGGTGAAGGAGACTGGCATGAAATTATATGTAGCCTTAATTACATTAAGCTTGATCTGGGGGATGTCTTTTTTATTTATAAAGGTTTTAGTTGAGGATATCGGACCATGGGGAATTGTCTTTATTCGTTGTACCCTAGGAGCGTTGACTCTAATCGGGATTATGCTTTTACAGCGAAAAAAGTTATTTTCATTTTCAAAGAGCATGCCATGGCGAGCACTTGTCATTGTAGGTATCTTTAATGCTATGGTTCCATGGGGACTAATTGCGATAAGTGAAACAAGAATTTCAAGCAGCCTCGCGTCGATGGTAAATGCTACCACGCCGATATGGACGAGTCTAATTGGTGTAATTTTGTTCTCGGTACGTTTAAAATTGAAGCAATGGTTTGGTATTTTGATTGGGTTTATTGGTATTCTTATGTTGATTAATCTAGATGTGTCCCAGTTGTTTAATGAGGATCTTGTAGGTTTAGGCACAATGATTGCAGCAACACTTTGTTACGGGTATTGTTCACAATTCACAAAACGGAACCTTCAGGGTGTCAGTGTGATGGTTATTTCGTTATTCATATTGTTGATCGGATCCTTAGGGAGTACTGTGTTAATGGTGATCACTGGGGAGGGGCTCAATGTTGAATCAATTATCTCACCTGTATCAATTGCTGCTCTTCTCGGACTTGGTGTATTTGGATCCGGCCTTGCGTATTTGTTATTTTATTATATGATCCAAAAAGGGAGTGCTGAGTTCGCGACGTTCGTAACATACCTTGTACCTATAACAGCAATGTTATGGGGGCATTTCTTACTTGATGAATATATACCGCCATATGCGGTTTATGGATTGATTTTGATCTTTGTTGGGGTATTTCTCTCGACCAGACGAACTGTTAAAGCGAAGGTTCAAAGAGTAACAGGGGTGACGGGAAGGTAATTGAACTTCCGTAATAAGATAACAACTAGGACATTAAACAGAAGGGGAAAATGAAATGAAGAATAAAATTGTATTTTTTGATATAGATGGAACACTTTTGGATCATAACAAACAGTTACCAAAGGGAACTAAAGAAGCGATAACAGAACTGAAGAAACGTAATGTTCCGGTTGTGATTGCTACAGGTCGGGCTCCATTTATGTTTCAACCGCTGTTAAAAGAACTAACAATTGATAGCTTTGTTAGCTTCAATGGACAATTTGTTTCTTACCAAGACCAATGCATTTATGAAAATCCGATTGATTTAGAGGTATTGGAAAGGCTTGTAACACACTCGAACGAACATAATCATCCAATGGTGTTCTTAAATGAATTAGAGGGTAGAACAACACATGATCGCCATCCTCATGTTATGAAATCAATGGATGATTTACGACTGACTCATCCAGCACACGATCCGATTTTTTATCAAGGAAGACCAATATATCAAGCGTTGTTGTATTGCGAAAAGGGGGAAAAAGAATTAGCTTACCGAAACTCCTATAGTGATTTCAACTTTATCCGTTGGCACCGATTTTCCTTGGATGTTCTACCAAAGTTAGGTTCAAAAGCAATAGGCATTCAAAAAATGATTGAGCACCTCGGATACTACCAAGAAGATGTTATTGCGTTCGGCGATGGGTTAAATGATTTAGAAATGCTTGAATTTGCAGGCGCAGGGATAGCGATGGGAGATGGAAAAGAAGAAGCAAAGCGTGTTGCCGACTTTGTAACCAAACCGGTCGGTGAAGATGGGATTTATTATGGTTTAAAAAAGTTAGGGATTCTCTAAACCCTTTAGAAAACTTGGTAAAGCCAAGCCTTTGGCGCCGGCTGAGCCTTAGTTGCGCTTATACTATAGACAGTATTTTTATACTTTCTTAACGTGTAAAAAAGAGGCTGCATAAGAAGTTCTGTTGAGAACTTTTAAGTCAGCCCCTAAATTAGAAGATAAATATAATTTTTTTGCATTGATGAGTCCAGTCTAACCCTTGGATCACTTTAGTCTGTCTGCGGCGGGAACATATTGAATTACTGCATATATTCCCACGCAGGCCGAACTTATTGTGGGCCAAGTCTCCTCGTTATCCTTTCAGTGACCTTCGGGGCTGAACAGGCGGCGCTTTCGATTTTTCTTTATCTTCCAATCGCAATGCCATCCGGACGATTGAATGGATCTTCGGTATTGATATGATCATAAAACATTATTCCGTTCAAATGGTCAATTTCATGCTGGAAAACAATTGCAGCGAATCCTTTTAACTGAAGTTCAACCCCAGTTCCATTAACATCTGTGGCCCTCACCTTAATTTTTGCATATCTTGGAACAAAACCAGGCACCTCTCGATCAACTGATAAACATCCTTCACCAGCTTCTAGATAGGCTAATTTGATTGAATGACTGACTATACGTGGATTGAATAGTGCATGGCTATATTGCTTTTCATTTTCATCTTCCATTAATACGGAAATCATCCGCTTTGGGATGCCGATCTGTGGAGCAGCTAGACCTATTCCAGGGCGTAGTCCGTGTTCGACACTCATGTCGGGATCTTGGCTGTTAACCAGATATTCATGCATTTTTTTTAATGTATTAGTATCTTCTTCGCTAGCAGGGAGCTGGACTTCCTCGGCTCTTTGGCGAAGAACGGGATCTCCTTCTCTAACAATATCTTTCATTGTGATCATACGTTCACTCCTCTTTCTTCATTATTTCATGTAAAACGATCGTCAAGGATTGTGATTATTTTAACACAACTTTAATTTTTACGTTAAGGAAAGTTAAAGCTTAGTTAATCACTTATAATACATCTATGAATAAAAGGAGAAGGACTTCTGAATCCAAAGACTAAGCATATTATACTAATATATGCCTGTACACCAGAAATTGTCTTGTATGGGGTTGAGTAAACGTTTATTATAAATAAGTAAATACAACGTTTATAAGTAGAGAGTTTGGTAAGGGGGAGCTATGTTGTTCAGCAAGAAAATTGCAATACTTTCTGTTTGCTTCGTTATTATATTGAGTTCAGGTTGTTCATTTGGACAGTCATCATTAGAAAAAATTTACGAACATCTCGAAGAGACCGTATCATTAGAATCGGGTTTTTCTAAGGTTCAAGATCCGCTTGTAAAAGCTGAAAAAAAGGAGCAGGAGCTATTTTCTGAAATTTTAACTTTAAGTATGGAAGAGTTTGATAAAATTAAAAGCCTTGCTGACCAAGCTTCGGAACTTGCAAATTCGAGATCTGATTTCCTGAAAAAAGAAAAGGAAAGTATACATAATGCATATGAAGAGTTTAAATCAATTGAACCAATTGTAAAGGATCTTGAGAAAGAGAAATTAAAGGATAAAGCGAATGATCTTGTCGGTCTAATGAAGGATCGTTTTAAACGCTATAATGAACTTAATACAGCATATAACAAGGCGTTGGAGATGGATCAAAAGCTATATGATATGCTCAAAAACGAAAAGCTTTCACTTGATGAATTAAAAAAGTATATTGGTCAATTAAATAAACAATATGAACAAGTTTTTAAAGCACAAGAAAAGTTTAATGAATTAACAGAAGAGTATAATGCAAATAAAAAGGCATTTTATAAAGAAGCTGGTTTTACAAGTTAAATACCCGAAGAGTTGATAATTCTGTCAATTCATCGGGTATTTTCCTGTTAATACAGATGATCTAACTATACTAGTACAGTGGATGGAAATGCGGAAACTGATAAATAACACATTTACAACAAAAACATTGAAACACCAAAAGATTGACGGTGTTTTATTGAATGGTGTAAACTAAAAAACAAACGTAGTTGTACTATATAATGCATCTATGAAAACTAATACAGTTTCTGTTCCAATGTTACGTCTTTTCTGTACAAGCATTACGATTATAATGACGAAGAAAAGGGAACAAATTGTTGTGGGGCCTTTTTTTCATGTCTAGAAGTACAAAAATATCGTTGTATTGTCATTTATTGTGTAAATGTGGACAATCTAAGGAATGTGTATATTTTTGCCAGACGTAATTGGGACGAAATTATTTTACTTTTTTGAAGAAAGGAAGAGGTGACCTTCATGGGTACAAAAACCCTAAAGCAAATCGAAGAAGAATTTGAAACTTTCCAGATTCTGAATGAAGAAGGCAAAATTATAAATGAGGACGCAATGCCTGACCTATCAGATGAACAATTACAAGAGCTTATGGAACGAATGGTCTATACTCGTATTTGGGATCAACGTGCCATTTCCCTAAACAGACAGGGACGTCTTGGATTCTACGCACCTGTTGCAGGACAAGAGGCATCCATGCTTGGAAGTCAATACGCACTAGATAAAGAAGACTTTATTCTTCCAGGATATCGTGATGTTCCACAAATCGTTTATCATGGTTTACCTCTTTATCAAGCATTCTTGTTCTCTCGTGGTCACTTCCAGGGCAATCAAGTCCCTGAGGGGGTAAACGTTATAGCACCACAGATTATTATTGGTGCACAAATTACTCAAACTGCTGGAGTAGCACTAGGTCTGAAGAAACGCGGCAAGAAAAATGTTGCTATTACTTACACAGGTGACGGTGGTGCTTCACAAGGGGATTTTTATGAAGGAATGAACTTTGCAGGTGCATATAACGCTCCGGCTATATTTGTTGTACAAAATAACCGCTTTGCTATTTCTGTACCAGTTGAAAAGCAGTCTGCTGCAAAAACCATTGCTCAGAAGGCTGTTGCAGCTGGGATTCAGGGTATCCAAGTTGATGGTATGGATGTACTCGCTGTGTATGCTGCGACACAACAAGCTCGCGAACGTGCGGTTAATGATGAAGGACCAACATTGATTGAAACTCTAACCTATCGATACGGACCACACACTATGGCAGGAGACGATCCAACACGTTATCGTACAGAAGATATGGATAATGAATGGGAAAAGAAAGACCCGATTGTTCGTTTCCGTAAATATCTTGAAAGCAAAGATTTGTGGTCTGAAGAGAAAGAAAATGAAGTTGTAGAAAAGGCCAAAGAAGAAATTAAAGCTGCAATCAAAAAGACAGATGAAGCTCCTAAACAAAAAGTTACGGATTTAATTGAAATTATGTATGAAAAGCTTCCGAAAAATTTAGAGGAGCAAATGGAAGAATATAAAGAAAAGGAGTCGAAGTAAGCCATGGCCCAAATGACGATGATTCAAGCGATCACAGACGCGATGCGAATTGAATTAAAGAATGATGAAGAAGTGCTGATCTTTGGGGAAGACGTTGGTAAAAACGGTGGGGTTTTCCGAGCAACAGAAGGCTTGCAAAAAGAGTACGGTGAAGATCGCGTTTTTGATACACCCCTTGCTGAATCTGGAATTGGGGGACTCGCTATCGGGTTAGCGTTACAAGGGTACCGTCCAGTTCCTGAAATCCAGTTTTTCGGCTTTGTTTTTGAAACAATGGATGCAATTTCTGGTCAGATGGCTCGTTTAAGATATCGTTCTGGAGGTCGCTATAATGCACCGATTACGATTCGGTCACCATTCGGGGGCGGTGTAAAAACTCCTGAGCTTCATGCAGACAGCTTAGAAGGATTAATGGCGCAACAGCCTGGTTTAAAGGTTGTTATACCAGCCACTCCATATGATGCAAAGGGATTGCTATTATCTGCAATTCGCGATAATGACCCAGTCATTTTCCTTGAGCATATGAAGCTTTATCGTTCGTTCCGTGATGAAGTTCCCGAAGAGGAATATACAGTTGAAATTGGTAAAGCAGATGTTAAGAGAGAAGGAAAAGACATCTCTATTATTACGTACGGCGCAATGGTTCATTCTTCATTAAAAGCTGCAGAAGAGCTAGAGAAGGATGGCATTGATGCGGAGGTAGTAGATTTAAGAACTGTCAGTCCTCTAGACATTGATACAATTATCGAATCGGTTAACAAAACCAACCGTGCAATTGTTGTCCAAGAAGCACAAAAACAAGCTGGGGTTGCTGCAAACGTCGTTGCAGAAATCAATGATCGTGCAATTTTATCCTTAGAAGCCCCTGTGCTTCGTGTAACTGCACCAGATACTGTCTTCCCATTCTCAGCGGCTGAAGATGTCTGGTTACCGGACTACAATGATATTGTTGCCAAAGCAAAACAAGTTATGAACTTTTAAAACTCTTTAAAAGATTATTCAGTCGATAGAACATAAGGAGGCGAAACACATGGCATTTGAATTTAAACTTCCTGATATCGGTGAAGGTATTCATGAAGGTGAAATTGTAAAATGGTTTGTCAAGTCCGGTGATGAAGTTAAAGAAGATGATATTCTTTTAGAAGTACAAAATGACAAGGCAGTTGTTGAGATTCCTTCACCAGTCGATGGTACGATCAAGGATGTCAAAGTTGAAGAAGGAACGGTAGCTGTTGTTGGTGATGTCCTTATAACGATTGATGCAGAAGGTTATGAGGGAGACAGTGGGGAAACGGACGCTGAACAACCAAAGGCCGAAGAAGATCAAAAGCCTGAGGCGGACGAATCCAAAGAAGAAAGCAGTAAAGAAGATAAAGCTGGAGATAAAGAAGAAAAACCGGAAACATCAAAGAAAGAAAAAGTGGATGACGCAGAAGAGTCTGATGATGACCCGACGAATCGTGTAAAAGCAATGCCTTCTGTACGAAAATATGCTCGTGAAAAAGGTGTCAACCTTAAGAAAGTAACCGGATCTGGTAAGAACGAAAGAATTGTTAAGGAAGACATTGATTCCTATCTTGATGGGGGCGAACCAACCTCTGAGGCACAAGGAAAAGCTGCGGAGGATCAAAAAGAGACTTCTTCTGATGAGAAACAAGCACCACCAGCTGCAGTACACCAAGAGCCTGAAACACGTGAAAAGCTTAAAGGAATGCGTAAAGCAATTGCTAAAGCAATGGTCAACTCAAAACACACTGCGCCTCACGTTACTCATATGGATGAGGTGGTTGTAACGGATCTTGTTGCTCACCGTAAGAAGTTTAAAGAAGTAGCAGCAGATAAAGGTATTAAACTAACATACTTACCATATGTCGTTAAAGCTCTCGTATCAGCATTACGAGAATTTCCGATTTTAAATGCTTCAATCGATGATGAGAATGAAGAGATTGTTCATAAGCATTACTACAATATCGGTATTGCAGCGAACACAGATGCTGGACTTGTAGTACCGGTAATTAAGGACGCGGATCGTAAATCTGTCTTCACACTCTCAAATGAAATCAACGAGCTTGCAACGAAAGCACGTGATGGCAAACTGTCCACTGATGAAATGAAGGGCAGTACGTGCACAATCTCTAACCTAGGTTCTGCAGGGGGTCAATGGTTTACACCGATCATCAACCACCCAGATGCAGCGATCTTAGGTGTTGGACGAATTCAAGAAAAACCAGTAGTTCAAGATGGTGAAATTGTAGCTGCACCTGTACTTGCGGTTTCAATTAGTTATGATCACAGACTTGTTGATGGTGTAACTGCTCAGAATGCATTAAACCATGTTAAACGTCTGTTGAACGACCCACAATTATTAATAATGGAGGCGTAATTATGGTAGTAGGCGATTTTGCAGAAGAAGTTGATACATTGGTCATTGGTTCTGGACCCGGGGGATATGTTGCCGCAATTCGCGCTGCTCAAATGGGCCAAAAGGTAACAATCGTTGAAAAAGGTGAAATCGGCGGTGTTTGTCTGAATGTTGGCTGTATCCCGTCAAAAGCTGTAATAAATGCAAGCCATCGATTTGAACATGCCCAGCATTCAGATGATATGGGAATTACCGCTGAAAAGGTTACAATTGATATGAGTAAAGTTCAAGAATGGAAAGCTGGTATCGTAAAAAAATTAACTGGTGGCGTTGATGGACTTTTAAAAGCTAACAAAGTTGAAATCGTTAAAGGGGAAGCATATTTTTCTGATACAAATACAGTTCGTATCACAAAAGATGAATATACATCTCAAACCTACAAGTTTAAAGATTGCATCCTAGCTTCGGGATCAAGTCCAATTGAATTACCTTCTTTTAAGTGGAGTGATCGTGTCATTTCATCGACTGGTGCACTTGACTTAACGGAAGTCCCGAAAAAGATGGTTGTGATCGGTGGCGGTTACATTGGTATTGAACTTGGCTCTGCATATGCGAACCTTGGAACTGAAGTCACTATCCTTGAAGGTGGGAAGTCCATACTTCCAGGATTCGAAAAGCAAATGAGTACACTCGTATCACGCCGTCTAAAGAAAAAAGGCGTTGAAATTATTACAAACGCAATGGCGAAGGGTGTAGAAGAATCTGATAAAGGTGTAACAGTAACGGCCGAGGTTAAAGGTGAAGAAAAAACATTTGATGCTGATTATGTACTCGTTACAGTTGGTCGTAAACCAAACACAGAAGAGCTTGGACTTGAACAGATCGGGGTTAAAATCACAGATAAAGGACTAATCGAAGTGGATAAGCAAGGAAAAACATCCGTTGATGGTCTATATGCAATCGGTGATATCGTCCCAGGTCCTGCACTTGCTCACAAAGCTTCTTATGAAGGTAAAGTAGCAGCAGAAGCTATATCTGGAGAATCTGCTGTAATCGATTATCTGGCAATTCCAGCTGTCGTCTTTAGTGACCCGGAGCTCGCAAGTGTTGGTTACAATGAAGCAGAGGCGAAAGAAGCAGGGTTTGAAGTAAAGGCTTCTAAGTTTCCATTCGGAGCAAATGGACGTGCTCTATCATTAAATGATGCAGAAGGCTTTATGAAATTAATTACTCGAAAAGATGACGGACTCGTTATTGGTGCACAAATTGCTGGACCGAATGCGTCTGATATGATTGCAGAATTAGGACTTGCAATTGAAGCAGGGATGACTGCAGAAGACATCGCTCTTACCATTCATGCTCACCCAACACTAGGTGAGATTACTATGGAAGCAGCAGAAGTTGCTATTGGTTTACCTGTCCATATAGCTAAATAAGTCATACAAAAAGAGGGCCAATTTCGCCCTCTTTTTTGTATGATAAGAAACATAGATGCAATGGTCTTCAAATTGGTGATTGTACATATTTAGAGACCTGTCAAATTCCAATTTAGCGTTAAAAGTAGTAATAACTCTTCTTCAAAAGTATAAGAAGACCATATTTAATGAAAAACATGCAGATTTGACAGCTGTTCTCAAAAAAATCAACCGGAAAACCTGGAATTCAGCCAGATCGAGAATAATCTAGCCGAAAAATCTAGAATTCAGCCGTATCAAGAATAATTCAGCCGGAAAACCTGGAATTCAGCCGTATCAAGAATAATTCAGCCGGAAAATCTGGAATTCGTCTAAAATGAGAATAATTCAACTAAAAAGTTCGGAAGACCGGGATAATAAGGTGAAATATCGTTTTTTTACTGCTTATAAACCGGTTCAATTGTCTGGGTGATATGCTCTGAATCTTTATGTCCCTCCACTCTTACCTCAACTTCTTTCCCATTCATTATGATCAATGTAGGGTACGTAGAAATATTAAAGTATTGTACGATATCACTATTTTTCTTCTGGATAATTTTAATAGAGTTAAGCTTGTCCGGATATTTGTTCTGGAGATTGAGTAACGCATCATAATAAGATCTTTCTTCTGATTGATAATTTCCAGCTGAAAATAATAGTGTATGAACCTCAGCTTTATCAAAATTTATAGGTAATTGATTTAAAGTAGGGGTGAATTGGCAGCTGCTAAGTAACGCTAGTATAGCCAACATTGGTATTGAAAGAAATACACCTGACTTTTGTATCATGGAGTTCACTTCTTTCGTATTTAGAATCAGGAAATTAGGAGTAGTTATTGCACTCTTATAATAATTAGATTCTAACACGAAAAAATGACAAAATTTGATTCGTAAATGAAATGTTACAGAATTGCAAACTTGATAATCTTCTTTAAATAAAGTTGTATAGGTTGTTTTATGAACATATATAAATAGAAAGCTTATACGTTCTTAACGTGTAGATAAGGGGAGAGGAAGGGGATAAATGGTCTATTCGATGCTTGTTCTATCTTCGGTTCAAATCATTTTATGGAGCCTTTATTCCTTTGTCATCTACTTGTCACATCGAGACCCATCTTTATTTGAATACGTATTGATGGTTTTGTTTATCTATTTCGGGTATCTAATTGGTGTATGTCTACGAAATCCTAAGAAACAATCGGTTTGGCTAAGCTTGTTGGGAGCCTGCTTTTATTTAATAATTAAATTTACATAATAATATAAAGGGGACTGACTCGACATCTACTTTTATCGATGTTTTGGGTCAGCCCCCCTCTGTATTTGAATCCCCTTACGTTATTTATTGATTTTGTAATCTTCTTTTAAAGCCTTGATCGTAGAGATTACGATGAAGATCATAATGATTGCAAATGGGAAAGCGGCTATTATCGAGGCGGTCTGTAGACCTTGAAGGCCGCCTGTATACAGTAGGATTGCAGCGGATGCTGCTACTACAATCCCCCAAACAAACTTGATACCATTTGGTGGGTTTAGACTTCCATTTGTCGTTTGCATACCAAGTACAAATGTTGCAGAATCAGCTGACGTAATGAAGAAAGTGCTGATTAGCAGGATTGCAAGTAAAGACATTATGACTCCAAACGGAAATTGCTCAAGTAGTGCGAAGAGGGCAATCTCGGTACCGTTTTCTGGGTCGGTCATTATACCATAAAGTCCAAGTCCTTCAATTCGATCTAAAAAGACAGCGGAACCACCGAATACGGAGAACCATAATGCGCCGAAAATCGTTGGTACAAGAAGCACCCCTAGAACGAATTCACGAATCGTACGCCCCTTAGATACACGTGCAATGAACATACCGACAAACGGTGCCCATGCCATCCACCAAGCCCAATAGAATACAGTCCAGGATTGAATCCAGTCTTGACGAGTTTCACTAAAGGGTCCGAGTGTAAAACTCATCATCGGTAAATTCTGGATATAAGAGCCTAATGTTTGCGTAAACACATCCATAATAAAGTTTGTTGGTCCTGCAAACAGCAAGAAGAACATTAATAGAATGGCCAGTACAATATTTATATTACTTAAGTATTTGATTCCTTTGTTTAATCCTGTAGATGCAGAGAGAATAAATAACACGGTTACAACTGCTATAATGATAAGTTGTGTCATTTTAGTATTCTCTATTCCGTCAAATACATAGGATAGACCACCGCTAATCTGTGCAGCACCGAAACCTAATGATGTTGCTACACCAAAGACGGTTGCAAATACAGCTATTACATCTATCAAAATTCCAATGGGTCCATTAACACGATCACCTAGAAGCGGTCGGAAAATGGCACTGATTAGACCAGGTGCCCCTTTACGGAATTTAAAATAGGCAAGTGAAAGACCAATAACTGTATAAATCCCCCACGGATGAAGACCCCAGTGGAAAAACGCATAACGCAAAGAGGCCCGAGCTGATTCAACGGTTTCCCCATTTCCAGATGGAGGTTCATAATAATGAAATAAGGGTTCTGCCACCCCCCAGAAAACAAGACCGATTCCCATACCTGCACTAAATAACATCGCAAACCAGCTGACGGTACTGTAATCAGGTTCATCATCGTCCTTACCAAGTTTGATTTTTCCATACTTACTAAATATCAAATAGATAGCAAAGACAAGAAAAGCAGTTGCAGATAGCAGATAAAACCAACCGAATTTTACTTGGAGGAAGGCCTGTATCGCTGCAGTTTGATCAGCCAAACTTTGCGGCGTTAAAACACCCCAAACAATAAAGACAAGTGAAATAATGAGTGAAATTATGAATACCTTTGTGAACTTTTTCATCTTGTAACTCCCTTCTATAAAGTTTCAGAAACTTGCTGGATGTAACCTCCGAACCTCTTTACTTAATTCAGATAAAAAATTGGCACCGTCCCCCATTGTAATAAAAAGAAAAACCAAATTACAAGTAATAAGGTAGTCGATTTTACTTATCCATTTTATTAGTACCCCATTCATACTACACTTAACCGAATTTGCACAATTTTAGGTGTTTTGTCTCTACTAATTTTGCAGTATCCATTTTATACTAAAATAAGAAAGATTTACGACAGAGAGAAAAAGGGGAGTCGAAATGAAGCATGGACTTATTCTGCTGATGCTCGTCATTCTTATTGGATGTAATGCACCGACAGCAGAGGAAAAGGAACGGAAATCTAAGGAAGAAAGCAAGGTGCATGTACAGACCACTAAGGAAGATACAGCAGAAGAACAAGAAGATTCAGTAGAGGAAGAGTCTTCCACCGCTATTAAGGATGAAGGAGAAAAACCCGAAGCAAAGGAACCGGAAGTAACCTATACGATCAACCCAGCAAATTGGACGTTACAGACAGACTCAAAGAATCATAAACAAGGTGTATTACTTACCATTGATGATGCCCCAGATACATACGGATTAGAGATGGCCAAAACATTAAAAAAATTAGATGTACCAGCGATCTTTTTTGTAAATGGACATTTTATTGAAACGGAAGAAGAAAAGAAGGTATTGAAAGCAATACATAGGCTTGGATTTGAAATCGGAAATCATACGATGACTCATGCAAACCTGTCGAACTTATCCGTAGAAGAACAGAAACAGGAGATCCTAACATTAAATGAAAAGATTGAATCCATCACTGGAGAAAAGTCTATATTTTTTCGTGCGCCATTCGGGGTTAATACAGTCTTTTCAAAGCAATTAACGAAAGAACAAAATATGATGTTCATGAATTGGACATATGGATATGATTGGGAAGCTGAATATCAGAATAGTAATACACTTGCTGATATTATGGTAAATACGGAATTACTGACGGATGGTGCTATTTTACTTGCTCATGATCGAGAATGGACGAATGAAGCATTAACATCCATTGTTAAAGGATTACAGGATAAAGGATATCAGTTTATTGACCCTGATCAAATTGTGAAGTGAAGAAAAGCAGGGGGGCTGACCCAAAAGGCTTTTGAGTCACTCCCTTCAATAGTTATAACCACTGCAGGCAGGAGCCCTTTTTGAAGATAATTTTCTTGCAGGTGTAGATAATTAACGAATTCTTGAGATCTTCAGGGATTTTTATAGATCATTTGCCAAGTTTTCTTACCTCTTATAAAAATACATGATGCGATTGTTGAAAAGTCGAAGTTCCGCGTCTAGTTTTTTCGCTACGAATTTACAAAACTCGTTTGCTTTACCTTTATCCCCATGTGTTGAACCGTTAGGTAGTACAACCTGGATAAACGTATTACTTTCTTCCGTATCATCTTTATTTTTCCCTTGTTCTCTACCTAAACCTACAATGATGTATTTATAGTCGTCTTGGTCGTGACCTTTGAGCAGAAAATAGGTGTCCTTTCCGTTTTCATGTTGTTCCAGCTCATAAGGGAAGGCAGCCGATCCATACTCCCAATTTAATTGAGCGCCGGTTTTCGAAGTAATGTCTTGATAATAGTTAATAAGTTCTTTAACCTCTTGTAACGTAATCTCCTGTTGCTTTGACTTTGATACAAGCTTTATGTATGCACTGCTAGACAAATTTGTTCACCCCTTGTTACAGTCCTTTACAAATCTATACTAGCACTATCAAGTATTAAATGACAACGACTCCATAATAAAATATTTTTCAGGTGAGAACTTTGGGAAGTTTTGTCGAATCAGTTGTTTTTGAATAGGATGGTTAGTATAATTAAAATATTCAAAAAATTCTGAAGGAGGGCGTCGTATGGATTTATTTGATAAGTTGTATGATGAAGATGAGACGGTTAAAGTTAGATTTGTTGGGTTTACTACTGAAAATGTACGCTACGATTTTGGGGTTATTTATACAAATATGTTTTTTGGGAAACCGCTTGTCGTGTGCATGCAAACTGGGCGCTCCACTCTTATGGATGCAGCGGATCTGAAAAATACGGATAATATTCAAAAAGTTTTTCGGATTTCTTCAAAGCAGGAGGCAGAAGACTTGTCCGCATTTTTTGAAGAATCACTTCCATTTTCTCCGATTGCAGAACAATATGATTAATTAAAGGGAAAGGGGTATGGCTATTAATGAGCCGTACCCCTTTTTGATAAAAAAAAGAAGGTATAAGAATACTTTCTATAGCATAAGTGTAACTAAGGCGATCGACAGCGCTGAAGCTTGGCGCTAGCAACGTTTTTATTTACACGTTAAGAAAGTATAAAAATACTTTCTATAGTATAAGTGCAACTAAGGCTCAGCCTGCGCTAAAGGCTTGGCTTTACCAAGTTTTCTTTAAATAGATGTAGCACAAAAGGTTTAATAGGTTATACAATTTATTGTTGACATTTCAATTGTGACATCATATTATTAATGTAACGAATAAATAAAGCGCTTTCAACTTGCAGAGGAGAGTGATAGCAATGGGAACAATTATCTGCCAATCGTGTGATGCAACAATTGAACATTTTGAAGTTGAGAAGGTAACGACATTATATTCTAACTGTCCAAATTGTAAGAAACAACGTAAGACTGGACAAAAGCAATCATAAATAGTAACGGTCTCGGCTCTACTTGAGCCAAGACCGTTTTTTATTTGATTGGGACATGCTCTTTGATAACGCGAATCATTTCAAGTTTATCATCTTCAGGTCCTTGTACAGGAAGACCAGCAGCTATATTTTCAAAAATATAATCAAGATTATCTTGTGTAATAATTTCGCCAGGGATAAAGATTGGAATTCCTGGTGGGTAAACCATTACAAATTCTGCTATGATTCTTCCGACTGCACTCTTAAATGGAATGCACTCTGTTTCTGAGTAAAATGCATCTCTTGGTGAAATTGAAAGCACAGGGGTTTCGGGTACACGAACTGGAACCTTTTTTTCTGTCGGATGAATGGATTGTACATAGAACTCTGAAAGCTCGGTTAAGGCTTTTACCAAAGCATCAATACTCTTTTTGTCATCCCCTGGAGTAACGATACAAAGGATATTGTAAAGGTCAGAAAGTTCTACTTCAATATTGTGATGCTCTCGGAACCACACTTCTACATCATACCCGGTTATATTTAAATCTTTTACAGAAATAATTAATTTTGTCGGGTCGTAATCGAATGTAGCTGGGCTCCCCACTATTTCATTTCCTACACAATATATGGACGGAATACGGTTTATCATGCCCCTCGCATATTCAGCAAGTTGAATTGATTGTTCCGCTAGTTCATACCCGTTGATAGCCAGCCGCCTACGTGCAACATCTAAAGAAGCTAATAGTAGGTATGATGTAGAAGTTGTTGTTATCATACTTAGAATTGATTGAACACGCTCAGGAGACACCAGGCCATCCTTAACATTTAATATTGAGCTTTGTGTCATCGAACCACCTAGTTTATGAACACTTGTAGCGGCCATATCTGCACCTGCCTCCATTGCAGATATAGGAAGCCTTTCATGGAAATGTATATGAACGCCGTGCGCTTCATCGACGAGTACAGGTATTTCTTTTCCATGAGCGATTCGCACAATCTCTTGAAGGTCAGCACTAATACCGAAATAGGTTGGGTTAATTACGAGTAACCCTTTGGCGTCAGGGTGCTGCTGAACCGCTTTTTTTACTGAATCAATTGTTATGCCATGAGATATACCTAAGTTTGGATCTATTACAGGATGGATGAAAATAGGGACAGCTCCTGAGAATATAATAGCAGCCATCACTGACTTATGGACATTCCTTGGAACTAGTATTTTATCTCCAGGACTGCACACTGCTAAAACCATTGTCATTATTGCTCCGCTTGTCCCTTGTACAGAAAAGTAAGTATGATCAGCTCCAAATGCTTCTGCTGCTAATTGTTGGGCTTCTCTAATCATCCCATGAGGATGGTGAAGGTCATCAAGTGGACCGATATTGATCAAGTCAATGGATAGTGCATTTTCACCAATAAATTCTCGGAAGTCGGGGTCCATACCTTTTCCTTTTTTGTGGCCCGGTATATGAAATTGTATTGGATTCCGTTTTGCGTGGTTTAATAAACCAGTAAATAGTGGTGTCAGGGCTTGAGACAATGAGATTACACCTCGTTTTGTATGATAGTACTAATGATGATGTTTTAGTTGTGTGCTAAAATGATAAAACAAAACAAAGTATATCAAATTTATTGATCCATGCAAGTAAAATTTTTTTGCAAATTGGTTAAGTATAACTATCCAATTAATTTTAAAGGGAAGTGGTGAACATGAAATGCAATGGAAGACACGATTAACCAGTATGTTAGGTATCCGGTATCCTATTATTCAAGGTGGTCTTGCATATCTTGCTTATTCTGAATTAGCAGCGGCAGTTTCAAATGCTGGAGGGCTCGGTCAAATTACAGCAATGTCATTATCATCCCCGAACGACTTGAGAAATGAAATACATAAAGTAAGAGCAAAGACAAAACGACCTTTTGGGGTTAACTTTGCAATAGGACAACATGGAAGACCATTCACTGATATGCTCAATGTAGCGATAGAGGAAAAGGTTCCTGTTATTTCGATGACAGGAGGCAACCCAACGCCGGTATTTGAACAATTGAAAGGTGTTGATGTGAAAAAGCTTGTTTTAGTGGCTGCTAAACGTCAAGCCGTTAAAGCAGAAGATCTAGGTGCAGATGCCGTCATGGTGGTTGGTCAAGAAGGTGGTGGACACATTGGGAAAGAGGATATTAGTACAATGGTTCTCGTACCTCAGGTCGTCGATTCAGTGTCTATACCAGTAATCGCTTCTGGAGGAATTGGTGACGGAAGAGGTTTCATGGCAGCTCTATCATTAGGGGCAGAAGGAATAGAAATGGGGACAAGATTTATAGCGACTAAGGAATGCGTCCATGCACATCAAAATTATAAACAAGCCCTGATCGATGCAAGTGAAAATGATACATCCGTTATTAAAAGGTCACTTGGTGCTCCAGGTAGAGTGATCCGGAATAGTTGGACAGATCAAATTTTAGAGATTGAAAAAATAGATCCCACTTATGAAGCAATCAAGTCCTATATTTCTGGTGATGCTAATTGTGCATATGTGCATAATGGTCATGAAGATGGGTTTGGATGGGCTGGTCAAATTGCAGGTAGAATTAAGGATGTCCCGAGTGTCGAGGAATTGTTTGATCGAATTATTAAAGAAGCAGGGACCGTTCGAGAGAGGTGGAACGACACCGAGTATTGAAATAAAGGTAAAGGATGAAGAAAAGCGCAAGTGAACTGGGGAGCGCCGAAGCGAACAAAATTTTATACTTTTTAAATGGGTAAGAAAAGGGGAGGTGACTAGATGTCGCCTCCCTTTTTCAAATTGGGAGTTAAATTCCATTGGATTTATTTAATTTGTTAGGTTAGATACCTATACGGTAGAAGAATGACGGTAATATAATACATTAATCAATTGCATTAGTAGATACCGCGCTCTGCTGTGCTAATTGGTAAAGGGGAGCTAATGTTTGAAAAGCTTGTTCAATTCGGGAGAGTAACTGATTAGGACTTTTTAAGACTGACTCGTTACGTTGAATTTGAATCCCGCATAAAATTTCAGCTTTTTTCACATCACGCAGACGGTGGACAATTTTCGTGAATTCACCATTTTTAACTTCTTCATGGGAAATGATGTCTGGTTTAGTATGATCAATAGACCAAACATAATTATCAGGTATACTTTTTAGAATCTCATTCTGATTTTTCTCTAAAGTAGTTGAAAATTGTTGTTTGATGGGTGATTCATAAATGATTGCAAACCACACAAAAAGATGAGTTTCATACAATCCGATTTGAAAATGTGGAAGCATTTTATATCCTCGCTTACTATTTGCAAAAGCAACCCATGTATCGTTTGGTGGGTTGACTGATCTTCTTGCATGCTTGGCGGTATGGTGGAACATTTCATCTCCAGTTGCTGCGGTTAATAGAGGGGCAAAGTGTTCACCAAAGTATTCAAGCTTAGGTCGAATTGTCGATTTAATTGCTTCCATCCGTTGTTCCAATCCATCAATTTTGAAAACATCGAAATCTTTATCAGTTAATCCTTGAAATGTCATCTAATCACCTCGTTATCTTATCATGGTGTAGTTTACCATAGGACACGGACGTATCAAAATGGAATGCAAAAATGGTTTTAAATAGTGACAACTGTGGAAGGATAGGATTAAATCTAGTACAATAATCGTCATTAAAATTCAGAATAGTGGGATAAGACACTTATAAAGACACTTATTATGTAAGGTAAAAAAGAAAAGGAGTGTGAGTTTCCATGAAACAAGTAATTCAAACGCTAAAGAAAAATGAGGCTGAGCGTAGAATTCCAGTTCTTCGATTAGAAATCGATTATGAATTGGCGACTCTACACGAAGCACTGTCTACCAAAAATCCAGAACAAATCAATCGCTCAAAGAAAAAGTTAGAACGATTTAGACAAGAAATGTTACAATTAAAAGGGTAAAGTACATGTGTCTGAAATTCGTAAATTAGAAAACTCATGACGTAGTGAGTTCTGTACATCCTATATACTAATCTAAATAGATAGAGCGAACCTTGACAATAAGGAGGTTCGTTTTTTGTGAATACATAGACCTCGAAATGAAAAGGAGTGAAACAATGTCAAACGATTGGCATAAGATCTGCAAAGAGGCAATAATATGGGCGAAAGATGCTGGTAAAGTGATTCGGGATTCGTTTGAGAAACAATTAACGGTGGAAACAAAATCGAACAAAGATGATTTAGTTACGAATATGGATCGAGAAGTGGAAACTTTCCTTATCAATAAAATAAACGAACAGTACCCCGAACATAAAATTCTAGGAGAAGAGGGGGTCGGAGAAAAGGTCACTTCACTAGATGGAACAGTTTGGATTATAGATCCAATCGACGGTACGATGAATTTTGTACACCAACAAACAAACTTTGCCATCTCCATTGGGGTCTACCAAGATGGTGTTGGTATGGTGGGCATTATTTATAATGTCGTTTATGACGAAATGTTCCATGCAATTAAAGATGAAGGTGCCTATTTAAACGATCGTAAATTGAACCAGCTAGGGAATGTTAAACTTGATGAGTCTATAATTTCCTTAAATGCGACGTGGGTAACTGAAAACAGAAGAATTGATCCAAATGTCCTTTCTCCTTTAGTTAAGAAATGTCGGGGTACAAGATCCTATGGTTCAGCTGCGATTGAGTTAGCATTTGTAGCGGCTGGGCGTCTAGATGCGTATATAACGATGAGACTATCGCCCTGGGATTTTGCCGCTGGTAAAGTATTAATTGAAGAAGTTGGCGGGACAGTAACGACCGTGGATGGGAACCCGATAGAATTGCTAGAACAAAATTCTGTTTTCGCTGCTAAATCTCAGCTCCATGAACAGATACTAAATGATTATTTAAATTAACATAAAAAGAAGAAAACTTGATTTTCCTCGAGTTTTCTTCTTTTTTACACGTTAAGAAAGTATAAAAATACTTTCTATAGTATAAGCGCAACTACGGCGATCACCTGCGCTAAGGCTTGGTGCTAGCCAAGTTTTCTTTAAAGAACGTATACTATGAATTTAAGACTTCATTTCGTCTGATTCTCGGAACTTTTTCTTAAGAGAAAATCCGACTCCCATTAGTATAAATGAAGCCAAAAGTGCAATGATAGCAAGTAATATGCTTTGTTCACCAAGTGCGACCCCTATAAGTGCGATGCAAAATGTAACCAAAATAGAAATGACTATAAAAATGATTGATCTTTTGTTCATATTCGTACCTCCTCATACACATAAGTTTACCGAAATTTATTAAAAAGAAAAAGGGTTTTGAATTTGTGCTATAATAGAAAAGTTGAAATTTAATGGTAACGACACCTTAAGGAGAGATTAACGTGAATTTGCGAGAAGAACTACGCAATATTGCAATTATTGCCCACGTAGACCATGGGAAAACAACTTTGGTGGATCAATTGCTTCATCAATCAGGTACGTTCAGAGATAATGAACAAGTTAGTGAACGTGCAATGGATTCCAATGATATTGAAAAAGAACGTGGGATTACTATATTGGCAAAAAACACTGCAATTAACTATAAAGAAAAGCGGATAAATATTATGGATACACCAGGACACGCTGACTTTGGTGGTGAAGTTGAGCGTATCATGAAAATGGTCGACGGTGTTCTATTGTTAGTGGATGCATATGAAGGCTGTATGCCTCAGACAAGATTCGTGTTGAAAAAGGCACTTGAGCAGAAATTGACTCCAATCGTTGTTGTCAATAAAATAGACCGCCCTTTTGCACGTCCGACAGAAGTTATAGATGAAGTGCTTGACTTGTTTATCGAACTCGGTGCAGATGATGAACAACTTGAGTTCCCTGTTGTATATGCATCAGCTTTAAACGGAACAGCAAGTGATAATCCTGAACAACAGGATGAGAATATGACTGCTCTCTTCGAATCTATTTTAGAGCATATTCCTGCACCTGTAGATAACAGTGACGAGCCATTACAGTTTCAGGTTGCATTGCTTGATTACAATGATTATATCGGACGTATTGGTGTTGGTCGAGTTTTTAGAGGGAGAATTAAGGTAGGACAACAAGTTGCTCTCATGAAATTGGATGGCGCCGTTAAGAAATTCCGGGTAACCAAGCTATTTGGTTTCCATGGTTTAAAACGTGTAGAAATACAGGAAGCACTTGCCGGTGATCTCGTCGCGGTATCCGGAATGGAAGAAATTAATGTTGGGGAAACTGTGTGCCCAGAAGATCACCAAGATCCACTTCCGGTCTTAAGAATTGATGAACCAACCATTCAAATGACTTTTCTTGTGAACAATAGTCCGTACGCAGGAAGAGAAGGTAAATATTTAACGAGCCGCAAAATAGAAGAACGTCTTAAATCAGAGCTTGAAACTGATGTAAGCTTACGTGTGGAAGACACTGATTCTCCAGATGTTTGGACTGTGTCCGGTCGTGGTGAGCTACACTTATCTATCCTAATTGAAAACATGCGCCGTGAAGGCTATGAGATCCAAGTTTCAAAGCCTATCGTAATTATTCGTGAGATTGATGGTACGAAATGTGAGCCTGTTGAACGAGTACAAATTGATGTGCCTGAAGAAAATACTGGTGGAGTTATGGAGTCACTCGGTGAAAGAAAAGGTGAAATGGTGAATATGGTCAACCACGGAAACGGCCAAGTTCGTCTGGAGTTCCTAGTACCAGCACGTGGTTTGATTGGATACACAACAGAGTTTCTAACATTAACTCGTGGGTATGGCATCTTGAATCATTCATTTGATAGTTACCAACCAGTGATTCAAGCTAACATTGGAGGAAGACGCCAAGGTGTTCTAGTTTCGATGGAATCTGGGAAGGCTTCACAATATGGTATTATGAACGTAGAGGATCGTGGGACGATTTTTGTAGCATCTGGTACCGAGGTCTATGAAGGCATGATTGTTGGAGAGCATAACCGTGACAATGACATCACCGTGAACCTGACAAAAGTGAAACAACAAACGAATGTCCGTTCAGCAACTAAAGACCAAACAGTTACAATTAAGAAACCAAGAATCCTAACACTTGAAGAAGCACTTGAATATTTAAATGACGATGAATATTGTGAAATAACGCCACAATCGATCCGTTTACGTAAAAAAATTCTAAACAAAAGTGAACGAGAACGACTTGAAAAGAAAAATAAATTAGCAAAGTAATATGAAAAACTAGAGAGTATGTTCAAATGAACTTCCTCTATTTAAGAAGAGGAGACGGTATGATTGAATGCAAATGTTAACGAACGTCTTCAGTTCTTTGCAAAGTTATACAACGTGGATCAAAATCCAGAAGTGGGAATGTGGTTATTATACCTAACTGTACTCGCTCTTTCGATTGTTGTTTTTAAGCTAGGCTTTTCAAGACGACTCCCACTGTTAAAAGCTGCAGTCGTATATATTTTTCTTGCATTAGGGTGTACAGTGCTCTCCTTCTTCGCTGTATTTTTACCGATTACAGAGGGGCTGGTAATTGCAGCTATCATCCTAATCGTATACAAAATCCGCTTGTATCAATCGAAGAAAGAAGAACAGCAAGGTTAAATAAAGCTACTTGTGCAAATGAGGATGACTTCATACAAAGGAATTGAGAAGGGGATTAACCGCTCAGCCCCTGTATAGGTCATCCTTTTTTAGGGGGCGAACAAATGAATTTACAGGATGCATTATACAATTGGTTGAGTATACGAAGGGTTACCGAGGAACGGCCTAATGATCAGGCGGCAAGAGATACAAGAGAGTTTTTTGAGGAGATTTTAGAAGATGATCACTCTGTTCAGAACCTAGAAGTATTGACAGAGGACCCTTTTTATATTGTGGTATATACCGTAAATGACGAATGGTTGACAAAGAAGTATCCAATCGACTTAATCGATGCTCTTTATGAATCAATTAAAGCTGAGCCAAAATACAACTAGCTCAGCTTACCATGTGTCTTCTTGAACTGCTTGACGAAATGTTGAAAAATTCCCTGAAGCCTTTCTTTCTTCTGTTCGATCTGCGATTCTCTTGTTGCAATCAGCGCACATATACGTATGGATTGGTCTATTTCGAAGTCGTTTAGCGAGCGGGCTACCATCTTCTATTTTTTCAAGCTTGTCACATAACACACATTTAACCCTCATGCTACTCACCTCAATCTCATTAATTGATAATCAAAATTACATATCCATAGTATAGTATATCATGAATTGGGACAGGTTTCCTTGTGAGGGGGAGGGTTTGATACTTTATTATCGAATCCTATTAAGAGGAAATAAAAAGTAAGTTTTAAGAGGAGTTGATCTTGGTGGTAAAAAAGACTGTGACATTGTTAAATGACTCACTTTTCAAATTGTTGCAAAAAGAGTGTTTCGTGATTGTAAGTACCTCAGATCCGAATGAAAATACTCCCTATGTTAATGCAATTTCTTGGGTCTATGCCCCTGATGTAGAGACAATCCTTTTTGCCGTTGATACCAAATCAAAAGCCGTGCAAAATATAAAGGATAACAAGCAAATAGCAATTACCCTGTTTGCTGATGAAACAACGTCTATTATAAACGGAAATGCGACTGTTCATCGTGAAAACCTTGATGAGGTACCGATTAAGCTGTCTTTAATTTCAGTAAAAGTAACGGAGGTTAGAGATGGAATGTTTTATGGAGCAAAAATTTCTCAACCGCCAGTTTACGAAAAAACATATGATCCCCAGGCAGCTGCAAAGCTTGATAAACAAGTGATGGCAGCATTGAAAAAGAACAAAATCTAATAAAACAGGGAGTGACTCTGAGTAGTCACTCCCTTTACAACATGTACGAAGCTTAATCCTGTTCTTTAATCCGATTTGGGTCGGCTGGTGTCGTTTTACCCTGCTTTTGTTGTTGGTCACGTAACTTATTTTCTTTTTGTTCAGAAATATCTTTGTCATTTTTACGGGTTGGATCAGGTTCTTTTTTGTTAATCTGACCAGGGATTTCAGGCATCAAGCGTCCTGTAATTGCTGCAAGTTCCTCAAGAATACCACCAATAGGTTGTCCATTCCGGATCTGTCTTCCCATTTCGCCTAACCGTTCGTAAATGTCTGGATCTGCTGTTACGACAGCATTTGCACCATAGGGGTCATGTTGTAAGGCCTCTGCAACACTATATTTAATCGAGCTGACACGTGAACGATCTAGATCGTCCTCTACATCGATACCAACAACCGCATATTTTCCTAAAACAACCGCACTCGCTTCCTTGACACCTTTTACACCTGTAGAAAGTTCAACGAGACGTTTTGAAATTTGTGCTGAACTTTTACGTTCCTGTTTATTATATTCCACGCTTTGTTTTACTTCGATTCGCTTGGAATTCTCTGTTCCTAATTCTGCTTCATCTTGATTGTTCTGACATCCAAGCAAGGTTATAAAGAGCAAGGGTAATACGAATATACGTACTTTCCGCAAAATGGTTCATCCTTTCCTTAAGGGCTTTTAACAGCCACTTTACATCCATTTACGGTTATTCTTCGTAAAAAAACCTTGCATTATACAGAATGAGGATAAGAACAAATATCTAAATCGTTAACGGTTTCAACCAACTAGAAGCATTGTTTAATTTAGTGTGAATCGTTTGATAGAACAAATCGGCTCATTACGATTTGAACCATCACCGTAATAGAAGTGAACTGGACCATTATTCACTGGTTTTCCGTTTGTAGAAAAGCCAATAACTCCATTAAAAGCTTCTGTTATGGAAATGGAAAATTCTTGTCCGTCGGTAGTCTGAATAAGTACTTGGGTAGCATTTTTATCCGGCTCAGCATTTATTAAAAAATGGTTTAGTTGGATTCCATATGACCTAGAAAAAAGCTCTGATTTATCATACTTGATTTTATTATCATTTGTTTGAGAGGGTATTTCCGCTCCCTCTGTACGCTCGCGATCCCAGTGCTCTGACACATCTTTTGTATACGTATCTGATTCATCTTCTGTACCTTCCTCAAAGTATGTATCCAGATTTAATTTACGATCGTCGAATATCCAAACTCCAGGATCCAAGGTAATTGGAAACCGAACCTTACCATCGATGAAAACGATTGATTCCATTATGCACACTCCTTAAATAGTTGTTCTTCAATTGTAATGAAGTCCTGTTTATTGCTCATCTAGTAAACCGTAGTTATCCTTATTGAATGATGGAAAAATTTCAACCTAAGTATACAGGTTCCTCTTTATTTTGTCACATTAGGGCATAGTATAGATAGGAAATGAATGCGTTTTATTCGGAGGTGGAATTCATGTACTGTGAAACTGATGAAGATTTATGTGAACTAGTAAATAGAGCACGAAAATATACCGAATATGGAAAAGTTGCAAATTATATTCCTGCGCTTGGGCGAGCTGAACAAAGTGATTTAGCGATCGCTCTATATTATAAAGATGGGCATTGTGTAAAAGCAGGGGATGTAGAGAAAAAGTTTACCCTTCAAAGTGTCTCAAAGGTCCTCACCCTTGCTTTGGCTATTATGGACCAAGGGGAAGAAGAGGTGTTCCGCAAGGTTGGAATGGAGCCGACTGGTGATCCGTTTAATTCAATTGCGAAATTGGAGACGCAAATTCCTGCGAAACCACTTAACCCAATGATTAACGCAGGTGCTTTGGTCGTGACAAATATGATAGAGGGTCGCTCTACTCACGAAAAACTTGGACGACTACTAACACTGATTCATGATTTAACGAACAACTCTAAGATTGATGTTGATCATGGAGTTGCCAAGTCTGAATATGAAACCGCTCATTTAAATCGGTCTCTCTGCTATTATATGAAGCAGCATGGAGTGATCACTGGTGAAGTTGAAGAATTAATTGATTTGTACACTAGACAGTGTGCGATCCAGGTCACATGTATTGACCTTGCTCGAATTGGGATGGTGTTAGCGAACAAGGGGAGGGATCCGTTATCAAATAGGTTGATTCTCCCTGAAGGGATAGCAACCATTGTAAAAACGTTTATGGTAACATGTGGGATGTATAATGCATCCGGAGAATTTGCGATTCGCGTTGGTATTCCTGCAAAAAGTGGTGTTTCTGGAGGGATAATTGGTCTCGTTCCTCCTAATATTGGGGTTGGTGTTTATGGCCCTTCACTTAATGAGAAAGGGAATAGTATTGCAGGGGTGAAGCTCCTAGAAATGCTATCACAACGTTATCAATTAAGCATCTTTTAAAGAATCAATAAAGCATAAAGGTATTTAGTGGTTAGCATTTGAATAGGTTGGATTATTAGGCTGGTTTAAGGCGGATATTTCTTGCATTTTTATAGGTAAAACGATAGTATTAGTAAAAGAGAGGCAATTGGAACGGAGGGATTCGATTTGTCGACTGAGATGGTAACCGGTCATCGTGAAAAAGCATACGCATTGCTAAAAGCTGATGCGGAAAAAATCCTCAAGTTGATCGAAGTTCAAATGGAAAATTTAACGATGCCGCAATGCCCTCTTTATGAGGAAGTACTGGACACGCAAATGTTCGGCCTTTCTAGAGAGATTGATTTTGCAGTTCGTTTAAATTTAATAGAAGCAGACCAAGGGAAAGCCCTATTAGAATCACTAGAACGACAACTGACAGCATTGCATGATGCCTGGTCGAGATAAGCATGACCCCTGTTCTGATAATTTGTTTTTATAATGGAAACAGGACTCAAACTGTCTGGAAATTGATGGTTTGAGTTTTTTTATACATTAATCTTTCAAAGAAACCTCACAAAAGTATGATGAGCCGTTTACCTATCATATGATACGATAACATAGTAACAGTGAGGGGGATTTGATGGCTTTTGTTTGGATTGTCTTTCTATTATTTCCTCTAGCAACTCTTCTGCATGAGCTAGGGCATTACATAACAGCGCGGTCATTACATATCAAACAAGTTCGAATCATATTGGGTATAGGCCCTCCTTTATTTCGGATTTCTAACCGATTTATCAAACTTGAGGTGCGAACCCTTTACTTTATTGGTGGTTTTACAAATACGGAATCCAATCAACTGTCTAATAATCAAAAGGCGCTTATATCAGTAAATGGGCCCCTCGTTAATGCAGTGGTTGGTTGTTATGGCTGGTTGTACTTAAATCGTGTATTAACTGGTTCAAACATTGAAAACCTCTTGTTTTTATTTACAATGATCAACACATGGATTGCAATCGGTAATCTTATACCTTATAAGCTTGGCAGCAAAAAGTCGGATGGGTATATCGCTTTTGAAATGATCTTGGACTATACAAAAGGAAAGAGAATTGCATTCGTCAATTTTTTGAACAAACACTTAAAGTAGGGAAGGAAATAAGATGTTTTACGCGAATAGTTTTGTTTATAACGGTTATGTGAGGGTTGACCATTATGCTTAAAAAGATGCTGAAAAATTATGATTATACACTTATTGCAGCGGTTTTTGCTCTGTGTGCAATTGGTCTTGTGATGGTCTATAGCTCAAGTATGATTGTAGCGGTTACAATTTATGAACAAGAAAGTATGTTCTTTTTTAAGAAGCATTTAGTTTGGGTAATTCTCGGTAGCTTCATTTTCATTGGTTTTACGTTACTGCCTTATAAGGCATATCAGAAGCTTATAATTCCACTAACGTTTTTAATGTTAGCTTCACTTGTTCTAGTACGGATCATTGGTGAGGAAGTAAATGGTGCGATTTCTTGGTTTGAGGTTGGGCCAGTATCGATACAGCCAGCAGAGTACGCCAAAATTGGGGTTATCATGTATCTTGCTTCTGTGTTTTCGAAAAAACAACACTACATATCCGATTTTAAAACGGGAGTCGTTCCCCCGTTAACTGTACTAGCTTTAGTTTGTTTTTTGATCCTCCTCCAACCAGACCTCGGTAGTATGATGATTATCGCAATGACTGCAGCAGTGATTATTTTTTGTTCTGGTATGTTATGGAGGCACTTATTGGTGATGATTGGCTCTATGGGTGCTCTAGGGTTAATCGTATATAATTTTCTTCTTAGCCCTGAACAGCTATCAAGGTTCACAGCTGCCTACGATCCTTTTTCAGACTCAGGTGGGACAGGGTATCAGTTAATAAATGGATACCTAGCTCTCGGTACAGGAGGTTTGTTTGGTAAAGGACTTGGACAGAGTATTCAAAAGTATGGATTTATTCCTGAGCCACATACAGATTTCATTATCACCATTATTGCTGAAGAATTAGGTTTTGCTGGGGTATTTGTAATTATTCTACTCTTGTTTTTCATTGTATTTAAAGGTATATATACCGGGCTACACTGTAAAGATGCATTTGGAAGTCTACTATCCATTGGTATTGCAGGAATGATCGGTATACAAACCATAGTGAATTTAGGTGCAGCTTCTGGTTTACTTCCGATAACTGGCGTTACACTTCCGTTTATTAGTTATGGGGGATCATCATTAATATTACTTATGATCAGTACAGGTATTTTAGTGAATGTTTCAATGTTTGTCCGTTATCGAAAGCAACAGACTCCGCCAGCAGATGAAGCAGAGGTGGAAACAAACAAACGGACTAAATTACGAGTCGTATCTCAACAACGAGCAACGCACTAGACTAGGAGGAAATTTAATGAAGAGAATCAGTAAAGTATTAGTAGCGAATCGTGGAGAAATCGCAATCAGAATTTTCCGTGCATGTACGGAACTAAACATTCGAACAGTAGCTGTTTATTCTAAGGAGGATTCTGGTTCTTTTCATCGATATAAAGCTGATGAAGCATATTTGGTCGGGGAAGGTAAGAAACCGATCGATGCTTATTTGGACATCGAAGGAATTATCGAGATTGCAAAACGTTATGAAATTGATGCCATTCATCCAGGATATGGTTTCCTTTCAGAAAATACTCATTTTGCTAAAAGATGTGCTGAAGAAGGAATCATTTTTATCGGACCTACAACCGAACATTTAAGGATATTCGGGGATAAGGTTCAGGCAAGGGAAGAAGCGATTAAGGCTGATATTCCAATCATTCCTGGTAGTGACGGTCCTGTTGAAATGGTAGAAGATGTCCGTGCCTTCGCTGAGAACAATGGATTTCCGATCATTATTAAAGCTGCTTTAGGCGGTGGTGGACGCGGTATGCGAATCGTACGTAATATGGACTCTCTAGAGGATGCATATGATCGTGCGAAATCAGAAGCCAAGGCAGCCTTCGGTAGAGACGAAATCTATGTAGAAAAGTTTATAGAAAACCCTAAACACATCGAGGTACAAATCCTAGGTGATACCGATGGAAACCTTGTGCATCTCTATGAGAGAGATTGCTCTGTACAAAGACGTCATCAAAAGGTAGTTGAAGTAGCTCCAAGTGTTTCAATAGCCGAGGAACTAAGGATGGATATATGTGCCTCCGCTGTTCAACTGATGAATAATGTTGGATATGTAAATGCGGGGACCGTTGAATTTCTAGTTTCAGAAGACGGTAACTTTTATTTTATTGAAGTGAACCCACGCGTTCAGGTGGAACATACGATAACTGAGATGGTAACAGGTATTGATATTGTACAGTCTCAAATTCTTATAGCAGAGGGACATACGCTGCATGATAAAGCTCTCGCTATTCCTGCACAGGAGCGTATTCATTGCCATGGATATGCGATACAGTGTCGAGTAACGACAGAAGACCCTGCAAACAATTTTATGCCAGACACTGGTAAGATAATGGCATATCGAACAGGTGGAGGTTTTGGTGTTCGTTTAGATGCGGGTAATGGGTATCAAGGGGCAGTAATAACACCTCATTACGATTCATTGCTAGTGAAGCTCTCAAGCTGGGCGCTAACTTTTGACCAAGCCGCGTCTAAAATGACACGTAACCTGAGAGAATTTAGAATTCGTGGGATCAAGACAAACATTTCGTTTCTTGAGAACGTTGTCCGACATGAGCAGTTTATTTCTGGAGAGTATAATACGGCTTTTCTCGATACAACACCTGAGCTTTTTGTATTTCCAAAGAAAAAAGACCGTGGAACGAAAATGCTTACCTATATCGCCAACGTTACTGTAAATGGATTTCCGGGACTAGGTTTGCAAAAGAAACCAGCTGTTAACAAACAGCGGATGCCATATGTGAATTATACCAAGCCGATTACTGATGGTACGAAGCAGATATTGGATCAACACGGTGTTGATGGATTAGTAAATTGGATTAAGTCTCAGGAGAATGTACTATTAACCGATACTACCTTTAGGGATGCTCACCAATCCCTTCTCGCAACTCGGGTTAGAACACATGATTTGTCACAAATAGCAGAACCGACTGCACGGCTTATGCCGGAATTCTTTTCACTTGAAATGTGGGGAGGAGCAACATTCGATGTTGCGTATCGATTCTTAAATGAGGATCCATGGGAACGGTTAATCAAATTAAGAAAGCAAGCACCAAACGTTCTATTCCAAATGTTACTCAGAGCATCAAATGCGGTAGGTTATAAGAATTACCCCGACAATGTAATCCGTGAGTTTGTACAAAAGTCTGCTGATGCTGGAATTGATGTGTTCCGTATCTTTGATAGTCTGAATTGGATTAGGGGAATGACAGTTGCAATCGAGTCCGTTAGAGATTCCGGAAAGGTAGCAGAGGCTGCAGTTTGTTATACAGGGGATATTCTCGATAGCAGTCGTAGCAAATATGATCTCAATTATTATGTAGCGATGGCTAAGGAACTTGAATCTGCAGGGGCACATATACTCGGAATTAAAGATATGGCAGGACTCTTAAAGCCACAGGCGGCATATGAATTGATTTCATCATTAAAAGAAGCGGTAGACTTGCCTATACATCTCCACACCCATGATACAAGCGGAAACGGGATTATGACTTATTCCAAAGCGGTTGAAGCAGGAGTGGATATCGTGGATGTTGCAATTAGTTCAATGTCCGGTTTAACGTCTCAGCCAAGTGCCAACTCCCTTTATTATGCATTAGAGGGGAATAGGCGACAGCCCAAAGTTTCAATAAATCACCTGGAGGAACTATCGCACTACTGGGAAGACACTCGTAAGTTTTATCAAGGATTTGAGAGTGGCATGAACGCTCCGCATACAGAAGTGTACGAGCATGAAATGCCAGGAGGTCAATACAGCAACCTCCAACAGCAAGCAAAAGCAGTAGGTCTAGCCCCTCGTTGGGCTGAAGTTAAGAGGATGTACAGACGTGTAAATGATCTATTCGGCGACATGGTCAAGGTAACCCCATCATCAAAGGTCGTAGGAGATATGGCATTGTACATGGTTCAAAACGATCTAACTGAAGATGATATATTTGAAAGAGGGGAAAAACTAGACTTTCCAGACTCTGTTGTTGAGCTGTTCCAGGGACATTTAGGACAAGCGTATCAAGGGTTCCCAAGAGATTTACAACAAATTATACTTAAGGGAAGAGAGCCTATCAATGTACGACCAGGTGAGCTTTTAGACCCTGTAGACTTTCAAGACCTTAAAGAATTACTCTATCGAAAGCTCAATCGACAAGTAACAAGTCACGATCTTATTTCATATGCGCTGTATCCGAAGGTATATTTGGATCGAGAACATGTGCATGACCAATTTGGAGATGTAAGTGTACTAGATACACCGACGTTTTTATATGGGATGAGGCTTGGTGAAGAAGTAGAAGTAGAGATTGAGCAAGGGAAAACATTAATCGTAAAACTTGTATCAATTGGTGAACCTCAGATTGATGGAACTCGAACCGTCTATTTTGAATTAAACGGGCAGCCTCGTGAAGTGGTTGTGAAAGATGAAAATGTAAAAACAGATATAATTGAGAAAGCTAAAGCGAATAAAAATGACCCGAATCATATCGGAGCATCGATGCCGGGAACAGTTGTCAGAGTACTCATTGAAAAAGGGGAGGCAGTTAAGAAGGGCGACCACCTAATGATTACTGAAGCAATGAAAATGGAAACAACCATACAAGCGCCGTTCGATGCAGAAGTGAACGACCTTTTTGTTTCAAATGGTGATACAATTCAACCAGGAGACCTGCTTGTAGAGTTAAAATAAGAAGATACAAAAAAGGATTGACTCTTTAATGGAGTCAATCCTTTAGTTGTGTGGAGGAATAGTTATTGACCTTTTCTAAGTAGGACCATAACAAGATAACTTAATGTAGCAAACAAGATTGAAATGAACAATCCGTGTGCCAAGCCAATGAATAAATTCAGTTTTGTAACGATAATAAGTGCGCCAGTTGTTACTTGTAAGGATACGAGAAGGAACAATATGAAATAACTACGATATAGTACTTTTTTATCTTGATGATATTTACGGACTTGAAAAAAGCTTAATACGATCCATATGAAGAATAACCCTGCTAGAGCTCTGTGAGCATAATGTATGAGTTCTAACTCATTCGTAGGCGGAAGGATGGATCCATTGCATAGTGGCCAGTCGGAACATGCTAAGCTAGCTTTTGTATGTCTTACAAGAGCACCTGAATAAACAAGCCCATAAAGATACATAAATAGAAGGTAAGCATTCCAGCGAATCCCCTTGTCTGCATTAAGAATAACTCGACCTTTATCGTTTTCAAATATTACGATTGTAAGTAATAGGACACTTGCAAAGGAAATTAATGAAAAGCCAAAATGCATCGCTAGTACAAAAGCTGATTGTCCCCAAACTACAGCTGCCGCACCTAGCAACCCTTGAAATACGATAAAGAAAACAGATAAGAATGCAAGCCATTTTGTTTCTTTTATGTGCTTCACTTTAATCCAGGACCAAACAGCAAGGATGATGACCATAAACCCTAAAGCAGCGGAAACGATTCTATGACTATATTCTATTATCGTTTCGAGTTCAGGCTGTGTTGGTAGTACCTCTCCATAACAGAGAGGCCAAGAATTTCCACAGCCCTCACCTGATCCGGTAGTTGTGACGATTGCGCCCATTAAAAGGACAAGTAACATACCAAAGCTTGTAAGTATAGAGAATATTTTTAATAGTTTGTTCACATTTACACCTTCTTCATATTAAAAGAGGTTGTTCAAAAAGTCCGGTAAAAATAGCTATCGAATTTCTTCGTTACTCGATCTCTACGGTCCTCACGTATTAATAGCATACGTTCCGGTCCTCGAGATTTTCGTGCCTCAAACTTCTCGGCTCTTTTTGTCCTCCTTATTGAACACGCATTAAAAGGTTCTTTCTATTGTTAATTTGATTCCTGTAATTAATTCAAGAATTCGTCACATTTGATTTCTGGATAAGTCCAAAATATATTGTGAGTTGATCTTGGTTCAAGACGATTTAAGTCGAGTATACAAAACTAATTAATTCGTTTATAATATTAAAGGACATTTTCAATTCGTCAATATCGTATCATATGTTCATTCAAGATTTATTTCTAATTGTGAACAAGGAAAGACAATTTAGCAAAAGTTATTTCCACAGAGCACTTTTGCTGATAAATTAAAAGAGTATGGTTTCCTGTTCACTATTTTGTAACAGAACTGATATGAAAACTAGCACTAAGCAAAAGGAGGTGGAAGCATGAGCAAAACGAATACGACAACTTATGAAGCATCAAGCAGAGTGATGGAACCTGGACCGTTGTCCGAATCAAACCCTTCTGGTACTTGGAAGGACTTTCTAACCCTTGCTAAGATGGGGATCGTGATGTCCAATTTGATTACAGTGTTTGCTGGATTCTGGATTGCACTTCAATTTTCAAACCAAAGTCTGTTATCCAATATACCAACAGCACTATTCACATTGCTGGGCTCAGCTCTAGTGATTGCTGGAGGATGCTGTTTAAACAACTACATCGATCGGGATATTGATCATTTGATGGAAAGAACGAATGAACGTCCAACAGTAACTGGTAAGATTGACTCGAACCAGGTCTTATGGGTCGGAATCATTGTATCTGCGCTGGGAACATTACTATTAATGTTCGCCTCCTTAATGGCCGCATTGCTTGGTGTAATAGGACTCTTCGTTTATGTAGTAGTGTATACATTATGGTTAAAACGCACACACTCCATAAACACAGTCATTGGTGGAATTTCTGGAGCAATCCCTCCGTTAATCGGCTGGGCAGCTATTGATCCAGATTTGCATATCACTGCATGGCACTTGTTCTTGATAATGTTTTTATGGCAGCCGCCTCACTTTTTGGCATTAGCTATGAAACGATGCGAAGAGTACCGAAAAGCCGGTATTCCAATGCTTCCGGTTGTATCAGGCTTTGAAATGACAAAGCGACAAATGGTCATTTATGTAGCAGCATTGCTTCCGGTAAGTTTATATTTATATCATTTTGGTATGGTATACTTAGTAGTCGCTGCAATTCTTGGGTTAGGATGGCTTGCACTTGGTATCGCAGGATTCTTTATGAAAAATGATATCAAATGGGCTCGTCTAATGTTTGTTTACTCTCTGAATTACTTGACTATCATGTTTATCGTGATGATCATCGTCAATCGGGGTTGACTTATATAGATTAATCTATAAGTGTCAGGAACGTTCACCAACTGTGGTGGGACTCCTGACACATAGGTTATGATCTTAATATGAGTTACCGGTTACATAGTATTTTTTGTTCTATTTGTTCTATTTGTTTATTATCACAACAGAGAAAGTGAGGTTTGATTTACTCATGAAACGATGGCTACGACTCGGGCGCATTGTTCCGATTTTCGGACTAATGTTGCTTGGTTTAATGGGCTGCGGAAACCCACAGATGTCCGCACTGCAACCACAGGGTAAAGGAGCAGAGGCAGCATATGACCTAATGATCCTAAGTCTGGTAGTAATGGTTGTTGTACTCGTAATTGTCTTTTTACTTTTCACGTATGTCTTGATTAAGTTTAGAAAGCGTAAGGGTGATGACTCGATTCCCGAACAGGTTGAAGGAAATCACATGCTAGAATTACTTTGGACTGGGATTCCGATTGTGTTGCTTATTATTCTTGCAGTTCCGACTGTAATGACAACATTTGATCTTGCAGTCACTGAAAAGGCTGCTTCTGGTGAAGAAGGGGAGGAAGCTAAGAAAGATGCCCCTATGACGGTGAAGGTTACTGCGCACCAGTTTTGGTGGGAGTTCGAATATCCGGAACTTGGTGTTGTGACGGCACAGGAATTGTACTTGCCTGTTGATACACGAACGAACGTCGAATTAAGTTCTGCTGATGTCATCCACTCATTCTGGATTCCATCCATTTCAGGAAAAATGGATACAAATCCTGGAGATAAGCTTGTAAATAAAATGTGGTTACATCCAGAAGAAATTGGAACGTTCCAAGGCGCTTGTGCTGAACTTTGTGGCGATGCACACGCATTAATGTACTTTCAAGTAAAGGTCGTTTCACAAGAAAAATTTGATGCATGGGTCGAAAGTATGAAAACGGTTAAGTTTGCCGATGCATCTTCTGATGTTTCTGAAGGACAGAAGATTTTCGAAAACAACTGTTTACAATGTCACGCAGTAGGTGATAAAGGTGGGAAAGTTGGACCTGCTTTAACCGGTTTTGGAGACAATGAAAAGGTTGCAGGAATACTTGATCACAACAAAGAGAACATCATGAAATGGATTAACAATCCACACGATGTTAAGCCTGGTAACAATATGCCGGATTTCAACTTTGATGATGCACAATTAGATGCACTTTCAGACTATCTATTGGGGCTCGAGACCGCTAAGTAAGCGTGGTTCCAATCGCTTTAAAAAGGAGGTACTACCGTGAGTAACGCACATGCAGCGAATAAAAGCTCGCTATGGGATTGGCTAACCACAGTCGACCATAAGAAAATTGGGATTTTATACCTCATATCCGGCGGATTTTTCTTTTTGATCGGTGGATTAGAGGCACTTTTAATTCGTATTCAATTAATGAAACCTGAAAACACGTTTTTAACTGGTGACTTATACAACCAGGTCTTGACGATGCATGGGACAACCATGATCTTTCTGGCAGCAATGCCAATTATATTTGCATTTATGAATGCAGTTGTACCATTACAAATTGGTGCCCGGGACGTAGCGTTTCCATTTTTGAACTCCCTTGGATTTTGGTTGTTCTTCTTTGGCGGGGTTCTACTGAACTTAAGCTGGTTCCTCGGTGGAGCACCAGATGCTGGTTGGACAGCATATGCGCCACTTTCTACAACATCAAGTGGAAGCGGTCTGGATTTTTACGTATTAGGACTTCAAATAGCGGGTGCCGGGACGTTAATAGGTGGTATTAACTTCCTAGTCACGATCATAAATATGAGAGCTCCTGGTATGACCTTTATGCGTATGCCATTATTTACTTGGACAGCATTCATTACATCTGGACTGATCCTGTTTGCATTCCCAGCCCTGACAATCGGATTTTTCTTATTGATGTTTGACCGAGTATTTGAGGCGAATTTCTTTGATGCAAGTATGGGAGGAAATCCTATCATTTGGGAACATATTTTCTGGATTTTCGGTCACCCTGAAGTATACATTCTTATTTTGCCAGCTTTCGGTATCATTTCGGAGGTTGTGTCTACTTTTTCAAAGAAGCGTTTATTTGGATACAGCGCAATGGTCTTTGCAACTGTGTTAATCGGATTCCTTGGATTTATGGTGTGGGCTCACCACATGTTTACAGTTGGACTAGGACCTGTTGCGAACTCAATTTTTGCGGTTGCAACAATGGCGATTGCAATACCTACTGGTGTTAAGATCTTTAACTGGGTATTTACATTGTGGGGCGGTCAGATACGTTTCACAACTGCTAACTTATTCGCAGTTGGGTTTATTCCAACATTCGTTATGGGGGGAGTAACGGGAGTTATGCTCGCTGCAGCTCCTGCTGACTATCAATATCATGACAGCTATTTCGTTGTTGCTCACTTCCACTATGTCATTGTAGGTGGTTTAGTACTTGGGTTATTTGCTGGACTTTATTACTGGTACCCTCGAATGTTCGGAAAGATGCTTAACGAAACGATTGGAAAATGGAACTTCTGGACATTCTTTATTGGTTTCCATTTAACGTTTTTCCCGCAGCATTTCCTTGGCCTTATGGGAATGCCTCGTCGTTACTTCACGTACCCTGAAGGATTCGGACTGGGATCAATGAACTTTATCAGTACAATCGGTGCATTTTTTATGACAATTGGTACGATTCTGTTTGTGTATAACATAATTATCACTCATGCAAAGGGTAAGATGGTGAGTGGAGACCCTTGGGATGGACGTACACTTGAGTGGGCGATTCCAAACCCAACTCCTCACTATAATTTCTTACAAACGCCACTTGTTCGTGGATTAGATGCACTATGGATTGAGAAAATGGCTGGAAACAAAAAGATGACACCAGCAGAGCCTGTCGGTGACATTCATATGCCAAACAACTCGATTCTTCCGTTTATCATGTCACTGGGGTTCTTTATTGCAGGATTTGGATTTATTTACTTCAACAAAGGTGGGGCACTTGCATTAGTCGCCATTATTGTTGGACTTGGAATTGGACTTGTTTGTATGTTCCTTCGTTCTTGGATTGATGACCATGGTTATCATATTCATAAAAAGGATCTACCAAAAGAGGATAAGGGGGCTGACCTATAATGAATGTAGGCGAACGCTTAACCGACCAAAACTTCCCTGAATCCCCTGAGAAAGCAACTCTAGAAGGTAAGAATAAGTTTTTAGGGTTCTGGCTGTTTTTAGGCGGTGAAACCGTACTATTTGCAACATTGTTTGGAACTTATCTCGGACTACGTAACTCGTTTGGAAAAGGACCAGAAGCATCTGAAATCTTCCAGTTGCCAATGGTTTTTGCTGCAACGATTATCCTATTAACAAGTAGTTTAACGAGTGTCTATGCTGTATTAGCCTTAAAGGAAAACCGTGTAAAAGCAATGCGGGGATGGCTGTTTGTAACTTTATTACTTGGTCTCTCTTTCCTTGGGTTAGAAATTTATGAGTTTATCCATTATGTCCATGAAGGGCATACGTTTACATCCGGTGCATTTGGATCCGCCTTCTATACGTTGGTTGGATTTCACGGGGGACACGTACTATTCGGTTGTTTATGGCTTTCTACACTCCTAATTAGAAATAGTGGCCGTGGCTTGACTCTATACAATTCACCGAAGTATTATCTCTTTGCACTTTATTGGCACTTTGTAGATGTAGTGTGGGTATTTATCTTTACTGTCGTATACTTATTAGGAAAGGTGGGGTAACAGATGGCTGGAAACGAGCACACAAACTCTGTCCATCGCCACTCATCCTTACAGAAAAAAATTAAGTTAAAACAAGAACGCAGACAACATAATGTATCCTTCGTAATGATGATTTTGCTAACGATACTATCATTTGCTTCGATTATGAGTGATGCGATATCAGATACTGTTGCAATTCTTTTCATTATCGTACTTGCGTGTGTACAGGTATTTTTCCAGTTATATATCTGGATGCACCTTGGACACAAAGGACATGAGTTTCCAATGTGGGGCATTGCCAGCGGATTATTTATCGCGGCATTAACGGTAGGAACATTAATAGGGCTTATCTGGTAAGCAAGAAACATGGACTGACTGAAAAGGTAAAGCACTCTTATTAGAGGGTGCTTTACTCCTTTCAAGTCAGTCTTTTAAATCCATTTTCACAATTTTGTTGGACTTGTACCTTATACAACTTTACTTTTTTGGTAGTATATAAGACGAGGTCAAAATCTAGGAAAGGGAGGGTTGTATATGCACGGTCATCATGAAGTTGGAACTTTAAGTGACTTAGGGTTAACAACACTTTGGAATCCATTTGTACTTATACTCTCAGTCGCGATTCTTGGCATATATTTCTTTTACACAACGAATGGTCCAGTTAAAGAACAGGTCACCAAATTACAAAAAATATGGTTTACGGTTGCGGTACTCTGTTTCTTTTTTGCTAAAGGGAGCCCTTTAGCCATAGTAGGTCATCATTATTCATTCACTGCTCATATGATACAGATGAGTCTTTTATACTTTATAATGCCACCATTATTATTGATTGGTCTGCCTAAAGATCTATTTCGGAAGATACTTAGCATCAAATTTGTTAAACGACCGTTTCATTTTTTTACACATCCTCTGATTGCATTGGTTCTATTTAATGGGTTAATCTCGTTTTATCACTTACCTTTCATTTTTGATACAATGATGGAGCAAATGTTGTTACACGAGGTATATCATGTAGTCCTCCTAGTAAGTTCTGTATTTATGTGGTGGCCCGTTATTGCACCATTATCAGAAGAGGAACGACTGTCAGATTTACAGAAGGTAGGGTACATCTTTGCTGATGGAGTGCTCTTAACCCCAGCATGTGCATTGATTATTTTTGCTGACACGATCATTTATGAAACATACATGAATGCTCCAAGGATATTTGAATTTTTGGCACCATTGGATGACCAACAAGCTGGTGGGGTCATCATGAAAATTGCTCAGGAAATCATCTATGGAGGGATTCTTCTTTATATTCTTATTCGGTGGGTCCGAAAAGAGCGTACGAAAGACAAGGAAGAAGAAGAGAAAATAATTCAAGAAGCGAGAACTAGATTATCGTTGAATGAATAGCAGAACCTTCATAATGTGTAAAAAGCGCTTGGATAAAGTATCCAAGCGCTTTTTATGCTATTTCCATGTTTTTAAGCAGATTGATGTTTTTCAATGTTTTCTTTTAATTGGTTAAGGATCTTTTTACATGTATTTACGATGCTTTTAGGAAATTCTTCATCGTATTCAACACCATGGGGATAATAGTGTTTTCCTAAGTATGGTTCCATAATTTTAATGAGTGCATGGGGTGTTTCCACTTCACCTTCCACAGCATAGCAGGGCACACGTAGGTAATAAATCTCTCCATTATCCATATTTTCGAATTTATAATCATATGTAATCCGGTCATAATCCCACTGTCCAGCTCGGATTAAGCCTACTTCGTCCATTAGATGTTCTAAAAACTCAAAATTTAGAACTTTGCCTGATAATTTAATTTCTTCAAATTTCATGGTAAAACCCTCCACATCGTTCTTATGTTCTTTCCTTCATTATAATAGTATTAATTCGGACAAGATGCAATCTTTCACAGTTTGAAAAGGATAAAAAGTTGTGATTCTACAACAAATGTACCAAAATGGTCAGACTAAACGACGAATAAACATCCTTTGTTAATGGAACATAAATGCATTAGGGATAAAATAGTTTAATACACTATTATAAGGTTCTTTATACAAGGCCTTAATGGACAAGTGCCTAGTGTTCCTGTAAAGTTAATATAAATATATATAAAGGTTGTTCAAAAAGTCCGGTAAAAATAGCTGTCGAATTTCTTCGTTGCTCGGTCTCTTCGGTCCTCACGTATTAATAGCATACGTTCCGGTCCTCGAGACTTTTCGCGCCTCGAACTTCTCGGCTCTTTTTATCCTCCTTTTTGAACACGCACGATAAAGGTTGTTCAAAAAGTCCGGTAAAAATAGCTGTCGAATTTCTTCGTTGCTCGGTCTCTTCGGTCCTCACGTATTAATAGCATACGTTCCGGTCCTCGAGACTTTTCGCGCCTCGAACTTCTCGGCTCTTTTTATCCTCCTTTTTGAACACGCACTATAAAGGTTGTTCAAAAAATCCGGTAAAAAAGTCAGTAAGGGGGAGTTCAATGAAAAGCCTAGGATTGGTCGTTTTTTTTGTTTTGCTATTGTTAGGTGTAAGCCTCGTTTACGGCGATCTCATTAAGCTCCCTCAATACACAGAAACAGAACAGAAACCAATGAAATATGAAGAAGAAAACAAGGGTGATTCATCCACTCCATTGGTAGAAGAAGGGATATCCCGTTACTTTGAAATGAGTCAAGAAGAGCTTCTTGCACAGCTTGGTGAACCCACTCGAATTGACCCTAGTCAGTATAGTTTTGATTGGTGGATTTATGGTGATAACAGTGATCAATATATCCAATTTGGAATTGAAAAAGGTAAAGTTGTAACTGCCTTTGTCCTCGGGAAAAATATAAACGTTTCTCCTTTTAAGATTGGTCAAAGCCAAGAAAAGGTTATGGAAGAAATATCAATAGAAAAATCATTACCACTGAAGATAAATGGTAACGAATATCGATTTCAACTTTCGACTGAGGAAATGAAAACCCGGCCTCTTGTGAAGATAAATGATTTGTGGGCACAATTATATTTGGATAAATTCACCGGGACTCTGGTAGCGATTCGGTACTTGAATCCTGAGACACTTCTACTTCAAAGACCATATTCGATTGAATATCGTGGTAAACTCATGCAACAACCAGAATTACCTCGTGAAGAATGGGAGGAAATTGAATCAGCTGAGGAGCTGCAGATTTTTGAGATAACCAATGTTATCCGTGAACGATATGGTGTAGCCCCAGTTGAGTGGCACGATGAAACAGCAGAAGTAGCCTATCAGCATAGTAAAGAAATGAAAGTGGAAGATTACTTTTCACACACCTCACCGGTTTCAGGACAGTTGTCAGATCGTTTGAAATCGAGAGAAATTAAATATGTAAAAGCAGGAGAAAACATAGCAGCCAATTATATTGATGGCATCGCTGCTGTTATGGGTTGGTTGAATAGTGAAGGACATAGAAAAACAATGTTAAGCGATGAATATACACATCTGGGTGTTGGTGTCTATGAGAAATACTATACACAGAACTTTCTTGTACCTTGGTGAGTAAAAGGAATGGCTTTTAAATAAGCCATTCTTTTTACGTTCTTTTCGGGCGCTTGATAATAAAAAAGCTTCCTGTTGCAACAGCAACAAGGACTCCTTCGTCATTATAAATTTTCGCTTCTGTTACAGATGTCTTGCTGCCAAGGTGTAAGATGGATGCACTGCATGTTAAGAAATTACCAACTCCAGGAGCGGTATAATTCATCTTTATTTCGGAGGTTACGGCAACTTGTGTGTCAAGAATTCGTTCATTCACTAAAGTCCCCATTGCGGTATCTGCAAGAGTAGCGCTAAGCCCTCCGTGAACAATCTCTACGGAATTATGTAAGATAGGGTGCAAAGGGATCGTCATGAGCAATTCATCACCCTCATGCTTTGTCGTTGATTGCATAAAGCTCATAATATAAGTACGGTATTTTCCTTCACGCTTTTGCCGAATCCCTTGAACTACTTGTGCTAATACAAGTGATTCCTCCTCTGTCGCGTTTGTAATAAGTTGCTTAAAATCATCTAATAACTTATCATTCAAATCCATCATTTATTAATTCCTCTCTTTTTTTAAACCCTAATTAAGTGTAACAATTTAAATTTAATTTGTGCAACAAGAAAATAGGCGAACCTTCTACTGGTTTGCGTTGTACTATATACTGTAGGTATAGGTTGAACGTAATGGGAGGAAGTATCGTGAGTAAGCAAGCGAAACAAAACAAAAGGGTCGAAGAATTCAAGATGTTTGTTCGCTCACACCCTGGATTAATCGATCATGTTAAGAGTGGGAATCAAACCTGGCAGGATGTTTTTACTGAATGGAATTTACTTGGAGAAGAACATGAGCAATGGAATTCATATAAAGAGCGAGAGCGAAAGATAGGTATTTCTTCAAAATCTTCAACACAGCAAAAAAAGAAAAGCAATAACGTGACCGATCTTTCAGTAGGTGAAGTGTTATCAATGATCAAGAACATGGATATAAACGAGGTACGTGAATATGTTTCACAATTTAGTACTGCTATAAGCGGCATACAAGAGTTGCTGCAACAATTTCAATCGTCTAAGCATCCTGGAAGACCTCCTGCTCCAAATCATCCGTTTAACCAGTATTTTAAAGATTGATAAAGGGAAGATGAAGCGATGCGAAAGGAAATTATCGATTATTTAGAACAGCGACCAGACCTTAAATACATCATCCGCGAACAACCTCAATGGTATCGAAAACTTTCTAGAGACCCGTTAGCAATACAGGAGCTTGAAAAGGAATCCAAATATTTTTATGGAAAGACATTTGGGCAAAAGGTAGATCGTTTACATGAGCAAATTGATACGTTTTCGAAACTCGTTCAGTTGTTTGGAAAATAATAAACTAAAGAGAGAGTGACCCGTATATTCAGCCATTGAGGGTTACTTTCTTTTTTTTGTCATACAAAGCAATTTTAGTATTATCCCTCATGAGATAAATTCGGATATTTTCTTATATTCCAGAGTAACCTATCGGATGAGGGAGGTATGTGTGATGATGTTTTGTTATCGAAGTCTGTTTATTGTTTTACTTATAAGTATCGTATCTGGATGTCAGGTCGCTAAGCAAGATGATATGACTCCAGTGCAAATTGATACAAATCCAGATGTGTTTAATGTAATAGAGGTCACTAACCCTAAAACTACTTATTCAATGACGGTTCGCCATATGGTAGCTAATGGTAATGTATTCGTTGAATGCTATGTACCGGATTTTGATTTTGAAAAAGAGGCAGCTGACGAAAATGAGGGGCATCTTGTCGTTTCTGTAGATCACCAAAAGCCTTATCCAGTATATAAAGCCGCTTTTGTAGTAAAAGATCTCTCCCCAGGCAAACATCATATAAAGGTCAAGCTTGTAGGTAAAGATAGATCAGCATTAAAAGGAATGGAAAAACAATTCTTTGTAAATGTAAAATAAAGCTTGGGCTTTCATAAACCAGAGCTGGATCTTCTCATTCGGATGTGTAAAGATTGGCGGATAGGGGGAGAGTTGTGGCATACTAGATATATAACCTAGGAAGGGGTGGAGGTGTTTCATATGATTGCCACGTTAGAAGGTGTGGAAATCTTAGAAGAGGCAGAACAATTAGCAGTGATATTGGCACATTCTGATGTTGCCATCCAATATAAACAAGCAAAATACAATTTGACGGTAGATACAGAAGCTCAAAAAATGATTCGCGAATTTACACGGTTAAAAGAACTTTTCGAGGAAGTTCAGCGGTTTGGTAAATACCATCCTGATTATAAAACAGTTTCAACTGAGATCCGGGTGTTGAAGAGAGAGCTGGATTTAAACGACACGGTTTCAGCATACAAGCAATCCGAAAAGGAACTTGAGAACTTATTGAATGAAATAAGTGGAGTCATTGCAGGGAAGGTATCCAGTAATATAAAGGTCCCTACTGGTAATCCATTCTTTGATAACCTTAGCTGTGGAGGCGGATGTGGCTCAGGCGGGTCATGTGGTTGTGGATAAATTATTTATGAGCTAGTCGCCTTGAAGAGGAAACTGATTCGGAAATGTGCCCCTTTGGGAGTAAAACCGAATGGGTCTCCTCTTTTTTGACACGTTAAGAAAGTATAAAAATACTTTCTATAGTATAAGCGCAACTAAGGCTCAGCCGGCGCCAAAGGCTTGGCTTTGCCAAGTTTTCTTTATCTTCATTGAGATGGGTATATTGTTTAATCCTTCCATCATAGTCTGAAACGAATACAATTATGACAAAGGTTACCACAACAAAACATTTTTTCTTGAGGTACATAAAATCTGCTCCGAAACACCAGAACATTTTCATCTTGACGTACAAAGACAAGTTCATAATGCAATCTTTTCCCTTTCATTGCTATAACAGCCGCTTTTTCAATGGCTCTATTAAGTGTTTTGGTGTCAATCGGGTTCGTTGGTGATAAGTACAGAAAAGGAGTTCCGGCTATTTTCACCCTTCTTAATTGGGTAAATAATAAAGTAGCTTTTAAATTCTCCATGAACCTTTCTGATATTATCTCAAGATCCATAATTATCAATCACCCCGCATTGTCCAGTGATTGCGCACAATTGCCAATCATGCTAGACTGAATAAAAACTGGAAAAAGGAGTACGTGTTCATGATAAAGAATCGTACTGGGTTGGCCATCTGGCTCCACTCTTTAAAATACATAAAACAGCTTCGGAAATTTGGTAATATTCATTACGTTTCAAAACGTATGAAGTATGCAGTTCTCTATTGTGATTCTAATGATAAAGATTTTATTATTCAAAAGCTAGAAGGATTACATTTTGTTAAAAAGGTTGATTTGTCTTATAAAGCATTTATCAAGACCGAATATCAGAATGCTCGTCCTGATAAGGCGAAGGAGTATGATTATAAAATCGGACTATAAGAAAAGCGCAAGCGCCCTGCTTAGCCACGAAGGTCACTGGAAGACCGACGAGGAGGCTGTTGCCGCCGCAGGAGGCCTGAAGTGATCCAAGTGGTTGGGCGCTGAAGCTGGACATTACATCCATGCCGCAAACTTTTATACTTTCTTTACTCATAAAAAAAGGGACTGACTCAACCCAGGTCTCTGGCGCCTCCATACTGGAGCAAGCCGTACCTGGTGGGTCAGTCCCTGTTTCATACCCAAACATGTTAGAAACATTGTGAAAAATGTTTATTGACCGTAAGGGATGAAACAATGGGAGAGGAGAAACCGGAGCAAAGCCTATGGGGAAATAAGCTTACTCCGTGGTTCAACGAGGATTGACTGTTTAAGTCAACCCCTAATCTTATTATTGAACAGTTCGCTGCAATTCTATACCTGTATTTAAGATTTCTCTTTTTTTGTGGTAGGATAGTGAGGAAAAAGAAAATGATAATGAGGTAAGTGCGATGAGAGTTATTTCTGGTAATCAAAAAGGAAGACGGTTGAAAGCGGTTCCGGGTACCGGAACAAGACCAACCACAGATAAAATTCGCGAGTCCATCTTTAACATGGTGGGTCCCTATTTTGACGGTGGCATGTCACTTGATTTATACGGTGGTAGTGGAGCACTGACAATTGAGGGATTGAGTAGAGGGATAAAGCAGGCGGTTATCGTTGATATGGATCCTAAGGCAATCGAAACCATTAAGGAAAATCTTCGACTGTGCAAGCTGATGGACGACGTGGAGGTCTACCGTAACGATGCAAAACGTGCATTGAAAGCACTACAAAAGAGAGATATTTCATTCCGATATGTGTATTTAGATCCCCCTTACAAAAAGCAAAAGATTGAAGCTGAAATTGAATGGCTATCCAAAGCTGACCTGCTCGAAGACAATGCTCTAATTATTGTCGAACACGATGCAAAGGTAGGGTTATCTGATCACATTGGAACATGTAAAAAAATCAAAGCAGAAAAATATAATAATACGACTGCTGTGTCCATATATATTTCTGAATCCAACCAGGAGGAAAGCTGATGAGTAAGAAACAAGCAATATGCCCGGGAAGTTTTGATCCAATTACGTTTGGTCATATGGACATTATTTCTAGGGGAGCAAATGTATTTGATGAGGTCATTATTGTCGTAGCCAACAATGAAAGCAAGGATTCTCTTTTTACTGTAAAAGAACGTATGGATTTGATTAGCAAGGCAACAAAGGATATCCCTAATGTTAAAATTGATGCATGTAATGGTCTACTTATCGACTATGTACGTACAACAGGGGCAAAGGTAATCCTAAGAGGGCTAAGAGCTGTATCCGATTTCGAGTATGAAATGCAAATAACTTCGATCAATCGTAAATTAGATGAATCTGTTGAAACATTTTTCGTAATGACAAACAATCAGTATTCTTTCCTAAGCTCAAGTATTGTAAAGGAAGTAGCGAAATATCACTCGCCTGTATCAGACCTTGTACCTCCTGTTGTAGAGGCTGCGTTGAAAGAAAAATTCTCAAAGTAAAAAGTCAAATTAAAAAGTTGTTCAAAAAATAACCAGGCTAATAGAGAATTTGTTTAAATGTGTCGTGAGGATTTGTTCAGTAAACGCCAATACATAAAGATATAAAAGAGAAGACTAATAAATGTAACAGTAGCACCAACAGTTAACAGATGATTCCAGACGTACTGTGCCCAATTAATTGATGGGTGAGATGCAAATGCAGTGACTATAGACTCGCCGGATGTTTGTGATAAATAAAATGGCTTCCAAAGTAATACAGTTAATATAGAAGCAGTAAACCCATGAAAAATTCTAGCGATAAAAAATGGTTTGAAACGGATATCTGTTTCTGCCAATATACTAGCAACTTGTGCATGCACTGAAAATCCATTAAACGCTAAAATAAAACTCACAACAACCGCTTGATGCATTAAAGTTGTTGATACTTCACTAACTTGTTGACTGCCTATCGTTATTTCAAATAGACCTGTTATGAAGGGAATACTTAGATTTTGGGAGAAACCTATAGTTCCTAGAAAGGCCGAGAGAACAGAACCTATAAATGCAATAATGTGGAATTCAGCAAGCATACGATTCAATACGGAAAATAAGAGAATGAATCCACCTATCATCAGTAAGGTCTGGATTGAATGTTGTACAGCGTCACCTAAGACCTTTCCAAGCGGCCTTTGATCACGTTGTTTGACTTCATCCATGTGATTTAGGGCATATTTAAGACGATGTTTCGGAATAACCCTAGCTCGACTTTGGGAATAATATCGATGATTAGTACCGTAAAAGCGCATCAATAATCCAACTACGATATTTCCTAAATAATGGGCAGCAACTAATACTAGACCAAGATTGGTGTTATTAAAAAAACCGACGCTCACAGCAACAAGAATAAATAATGGATTTGAACAATTCGTGAATGAAACGAGCCGCTCTGCTTCGATCTGTGTGAGCTCGTTTTCCTGTCTTAGACGTGCAGTGAACTTGGCACCTGCCGGAAATCCAGAAGAAATGCCCATCGCCCAAACAAATCCTCCTACCCCGGGTACATTAAACAGGGGTCTCATTAACGGCTCAAGTAAGATGCCGACTAACCTGACAACACCGAAGCTAATAAGCAACTCACTTATGATAAAGAAAGGCAATAATGATGGGAAAACAATGTCCCACCACGTAGTTAACCCTTTTAATGATGATTCAAAAGCGGCTTTAGGGTATACCATTAAAGAAAAAGCAAATAAGGAAGCGATTGCTGCGTACGAAATATTTTTGATTCGAGAATGAAACAATCTGAAGCCTCCCCTATCTTTGATTAATCAGAAAGTATGTTTAACACAAGCTGGAAAAGACTTTTACAAGTTGTCCTCATTTATGTATACGTACTGTGCATAAAATTAGACCAAGAGAGTCATTTTTACCTAGTAGGGGGTTTTATTCAAATGATGCAACCAAAAGTTGGTTTAGCACTCGGCTCTGGTGGGGCACGTGGGTTTGCTCATATTGGAGTTCTTAAAGCACTTCATGAAGCTCGGATACCTATCCATTTAATTGCCGGAAGCAGTATGGGGGCGTTGGTTGGCTCATTATATTGTATTGGCCATAAACCGGACGAAATGATTAAAATGGCAAAGATGTTCCGCCGGAAGTATTACATAGACTATACAGTTCCTAGGATGGGGTTTGTTTCCGGTCATAAAGTAAAACAACTTATGCATGCATTAACTCATGGAAAACGGATTGAAGAGCTGGACATCCCACTATCGATCATTGCGACAGATTTGCTAAAAGGAGAAAAAGTAGTATTAAAAGAAGGGCCTGTCTCAGATGCAGTTCGTGCAAGCATCGCCGTTCCGGGCATATTTGTACCACACCAAATCGGCGAAAAATTATTGGTCGATGGAAGTGTTATTGACAGAGTACCCGTATCTGTCCTGCAAGAAATGGGTGCTGATATAGTAATCGCTGTCGATATTTCTCATATAAAGGAAAATCCTGAAATGAATACAATTTTTGATGTGATTTTACAAAGCATAGATATTATGCAAAAAGAATTGGTTAAGACAAGTGAAATATCCTCGGATGTATTGATCCGTCCGAAAGTTCAAAAATTCAGCTCATCTGCTTTCACGCAAATCGACGAAATGATCGCGATCGGTGAGGAAGAAACGAAAAGTAAAATCAAAGATATTAAGTCTGCACTTCGTAATTGGAGGAAACAAAATGGAGAACAAACGTAAACGCTCATTTAATTTAAAGGGTCAATGGCTATGGGTTCTTGTTTTAATCGTGATCTTGGCGGTATTTTTTCCTTTACCCTATTATTTCACTCAACCGGGGGATGCAAAGGTATTAGATCCGATTATTGATGTAGAAGATGCACACAAAGCAAAAGGTACCTTTATGTTAACGACCGTTTTGGTTGGGAAAGCGAATGCAGCTGAATACATATGGGCAAAGGTAAGTGAGTATCGTGAGGTGTTCCCTGAAGACCAAATAAGAGGAACAGATGAAACCGACGAAGAGTATGAGGCACGCCAACTCCAGCTCATGCAGAGCTCTCAGGATGCCGCTACAATTGTTGCGTTTCGTGCAGCGGAGAAAGAGATTGAGATCATTAACAAAGGAGTTCTTGTGACAGGAGTCATTTCTGGCATGCCCGCAGAAAAGAAACTCGCGGTCGGAGATTTAATTATTGCGCTGAATGGTAAGGAAATTCAAACGGCTAAGCAACTTATAGATCGGCTAAAAAAATTCGAAAAAAACGAAGAGATTATGTTAACCGTTAAGAAATCAGACCATAAAGAGAATGTGAAGATTGCATTAAAGCCATTTCCGGAAAAGTTTGCCGTGCCAAGTGAAGAAGAACAATTCGGTATAGGAATTACTTATCCGGTAACCTTTACTGAGGTAGATACTGAGATTGATGTTAAGATTGATACAAAACAAATTGGCGGACCATCAGCTGGATTCATGTTTACACTTGAAATATACAACCAACTTACAGATACCGACTGGACGAAGGGATATCGTATAGCTGGTACCGGAACAATGAACACTGAAGGGGAAATTGGGCCAATCGGGGGCATAAAACAAAAAGTGGTAGCCGCAGATAACGCGGAGGCAGAAATCTTCTTCGCACCCGTGCCAGCATCAAACTACGATGATGCGAAGAAAGCTGCAGAGGATATAAATACGAACATGAAAATTGTACCTGTAAACAATTTTCAAGATGCATTGGATTATTTGGAAGGATTACAACCCAAGTAAGACACCTTATTTTTTTACAAATCGAAGCGGGGGAGTTGAGTACTCCTGTTTCCAAAGTGTAGAATGAAATTTGGAAGGGAAGCCTAGGATATAAGCCTTTGCCACCTTTAGATCAAGATCAAGCATGGGATCCTCCAATTTGGAGACCGTACTGACAATAGGGATATCAACCTTTTTCTTGATCTGATTTAGATATTGCTGACCTGTTGAACTCATGCCCAATAAGCGTATGTAAGATGGAGGTTTTCTCGTTGCGTTTTCCATTATGGATTTGTGAGTATTTGTTAGAATATGAGTACAGAGCCGTTGTAACCTTGTCCAGGTATAGCGCTTTGTCTTTACTTTATTAATAAAATCATGGAAGGTTTCAGATTTATATATTAGACCAAGTAAACGATTCTCCAACCCTTCAACACACTCATAAATTTGTGATAGTTCTTCTGGACTTGAAGTGAACAATCGGTACTTTAGTAAAGAAAAGTACTTTTCCCAATTTTGGAATTGTTGATAAGCTTGGGAGTGTTTGGATAACCCTTCAAACGTCGTCGAGGGAACGAGGTTCTTTATAGCAGACAGGGGTTGTTGTTCTTTAATTAACTCTCTCCGTATACCTGTTGCACTGGCAACACCATTTAAGGAATATCCGGTTTCATGATAGCCTGCACCAATCCTTTGGATCGTGTCAACACGGATGGTCGATTTCATTTGTCGAAGAGCATTTATGTAATGGAATCCTAGTATATTATTTGGTTTAGATAAGTCGACACTATGTTTAGGACGATCTGACATTTCCAAAAATGCATTAGACGCAGCAGCAGGGAAGCTGATACCAGACTGAACCTGATTACGTATTCTTGTGTTATAGTTCTGTTCATTCTCAGCAATAAACTGGACTGTGTTTAAAAAAGGGGAGATCTCACCAGATTCACTTCCGAAAATGATTTGTTCGCAATGTAATGCATCTAAAATTGAAACGGCCCCGAATGCAAAACAATCCGCCTTTTGTGTGGCATATGCATAAGGCAGTTCAATAACAAGGTCAATTCCAGCACTAAGCGCCATCTCGGAGCGCAACCACTTCGACACCATAGCCGGCTCTCCACGTTGAAGGAAGTTTCCGCTCATGACAGCTATGGTTAAATCAGTATTTGATTTTTTTTTAGATTCTTGTAAATGATAGAAATGACCATTATGAAAAGGATTATATTCAACGATTAGCCCTAGCGCTTTCACACTGTTCAACTCCATATCTTTAAAGGATATTCAAAATGTATACTATATCCTATTGTATCAGATTCTTGTAAGTCAAATAAAACAGGAGTAATGTGTAAAGAAAAAATGTTGACATTTTTTTTGTTGAAAGCTATAATTACTACTGTTGCCTTGAGGTGATGACATATGAAATGGTCCATACAGCAGCTGAGAAGTTTTCAGCACCAAGGACTTGAAATTGATGAAACAATTGAGTTGAATGAGATCCAAGATTTTGATTCTGAAATCCGTAATCTAACACCAGTACATGTGAAGGGATACGGTGAAATTAATCAAAATCGAGCCATTTTTCAACTTACTTTAACAGGGGAAATGACTTTACCTTGTGCAAAAACACTTGTGGATGTACATCATCCGTTTACCGTCCATTCAAATGAAATCTTTCTGTTTGACCCACAATATGATGTGGATGCCGACGAGGAGGATATTCATGTTTTGGAAGGGAATACGGTTGATTTAATACCATATATCCGTGAAAACATTCTCCTGGAAAAACCTTTAAAAGTCATCAGTACTGAACCAACCGATAACCCGCCTGCTCCTCCATCAGGTAAAGGATGGGATATTGTTGAAGAAACGGATCAAAGCGAAAAAATTGATCCAAGAATGGCTGATTTGGCTAAGTTTTTTAATAAAAACGATGAAAAAAAGTGAAGAAAAGTCAACTAGCTTGACCTTCTCTAACTGAACAATTTCGTTAAGGAGGTGGAAACCCATGGCAGTACCTTTTAGAAGAACCTCTACCACTCGTAAAAACAAGCGACGTACACATTACAAGCTGAAAGTACCTGGAATGGTAAAATGCCCGGAGTGTGGCGAATACAAGCTTTCTCACCGTGTATGCCCTGAATGTGGAACATACAAAGGAAAAGAAGTAGTTTCAAAATAATTATTTAAAACGGGGTTGATTCCATTTAATTGGGTCAACCCCGTTTATTTTTTACGGGGGAAAATCGTAATAGCATGGAGGAGTACTTATGAAAATTAAAAAGGAAGTGAAGGATGGCATTGGTTGGGTCATCTTAAACCAGCCTTCTAGACGTAATGCGATTGATCTTGAGATGATTGGTCTTCTTAAACTACCCTTACTGATCTAGAAAATGATCCAAATGTAAAATTGTTAGCAATTACCGGAGAGGGATCTGAAGCTTTTTGTTCGGGTGGAGATCTCTCAGTGTTTCATAATCTACATACTGAAGAACAAGCCTATCAAATGCTTTCCAAAATGAGTGCTGTCTTATTTCAATTATTCACATTTCCAAAACCTACGATTGCTTTATTAAATGGCACAGCGATTGGTGGCGGATGTGAAATCGCTACTGCATGTGATTTTCGTATTGCCTGCTCTCATGTGAAATTTGGATTTATACAAGGCAAACTAGGTATTACTACTGGTTGGGGAGGCGGCACCTATTTGTTGGAGCGCCTTGATCGGGCTACTGCTCTTGAAATCTTGCTTTCATTACAAACTTATCTAGCTGAACAAGGTCTTGGATATCGCTTTTTCCAGAAGGTAGTAAAAAAGGAGAGGGCCATACAACAATTTAATGAATGGATCTTCCCGATGATAAAGCTTTCTTCTAGTGTATTAAAGGCTTATAAAAAAAGAATTTTAGATGGTACAGATATAACCGGGCTAAAGGTGCGCGTTGATAGAGAGATTAGAGAGTGTGCAAGGCTTTGGGAAACGGATGAGCACCATGAAGCGGTAAAAAAGTTTTTAAATCGTTAATAAGACGTGGATCAGAAGTCTATCTTCTCTAGTAACTGCATATGTTGGTACTAAAGTAGAATGTTTGGAGGGATGCAGGTGGGTACAACACGCCAGGATGCCTGGAACAATGATGAAGATCTATTACTAGCCGAAGTTGTTCTCCGTCATGTAAGGGAAGGCGGTACACAGCTTGCCGCATTTGAAGAGGTAGGAAAGAAGTTATCACGAACATCAGCTGCATGTGGATTTAGGTGGAATTCACTCATACGAAAACAATATGAAGCGGCGATAACGATTGCGAAAAGCCAGCGGAAACAAACAATGAGCGAGCGATCTGCAAAAGAAAAGTCCAAAAAGAAACAACTTCAACAGGAGCAATCTCAGAACTACCCAGAACGGATTGAGACGGTTAACAGGACAGAACATTCTTTGCCATCATTTAGTTTAGAAGATGTTATTCGTTATTTACAAACCATGCAGCAAGATAAACTTCATCAAAACACACTTGAAATGGAAAATAAAAAATTACATGAAATGATCGAAGAATTTAAAAAACAAAATGATCGATTAAAGGTCGATTTTGACCAACTACAGAAGAACTTTGAAAATGTAAATGAAGATTATCGAACGATGCTGAATTTTATGGAACGTGCTCGGAAATTAGCTGTAACAGATGATTCGCAAGCCAATCAAGTGAAGTTTCAGATGGAATATAATGGAAACCTTCAAAAAGTAGAAAAGTAAAGGGGATGACCCGCAAGTGTCTAGCTACTCTTAGGTAGAGTTGCTTGATTCTTAGCTTTTGGGTCATCCCCTTCGGTATATAACAAGTGAAGTTATGAAACATCAGTATTTTTAACAGGGCTATCCTTTTCAGTAGGCTCTTGCTCTGCAACCCCGTGAGGGTACCAAACATAAGGGTTTTCTCCTCGATCCCGACCAGGATTGTATGTGACAGATTCAAACCCCATCTTCTCCCAAAATTCACTGGAGTAATGTCTAGCGTTGGTCTTTACTGGGAGATTAAATGATTTAGCAAAATTCACAAGAGCGCTTCCAAAACCTTGCCCATGGTAATTTCGTAAAACTTCTAACTTCCATAGTTCCAAGTAGTCCTGTGGTGGATCAAAATAACGATCATAATCCCCATCAATTTGATACAGACTCATTCTAGCGACAAGCATGTTACCGTAATAGATTCCATAAAACGGAGACTCACTATCGTTTTCGATAATATTCTCTTGAAGATCTTCAAGCATAGAAAGCTCTTGAATCCCGTATTCTTTAAATTTCTTAAATTCTTCAAGGGTCTTAAAATTGATAAGAAGTCGTTGTACTTTATACATGTTGAGATATCCCCCTTCGATTCATTTCCCATTCTTTCTAGAGGTTGTTCAAAAAGTCCGTTAGTTTTGAACACACACTTCTACTTTTATTATATAATAAAGTAACGAAAAATTCTGCTTTAATGAAAAAATCATGCAGAATTCTACATAAAAACAGGATTTCCTACAATCCATGTTGAAATTAGTTAACTGAAACAGAGAGATAAAGGAGGAGATGGTTTGAGAAAAGTCCTTATCGCAAACCGAGGAGAGATAGCAGCTAGAATTGTTAAGACATGTGAAAAGCTTGGGATTGAGACGGTTATTTTGTATTCACAAGCTGACAGTGATCTTCCATACGTGAAGAATGCTAAAGTAGCCTATGAGATTGGTGAACCACCAGTCGTGAAGTCATATTTACGTGGTGACCGGATTCTTGAGATCGCACAGACCGAAAAAGTAGATGCGATACATCCAGGGTATGGTTTCTTATCAGAGAATGCTGATTTTGTTCGAAAAGTTGAAAACGCTAACATTACGTTTATCGGGCCTCGTGCAGATGTTGTTGAAGCAATGGGGGATAAGGTTCGCGCGCGTGATACAATGAAGGATGCAGGGGTGCCCGTAGTTCCCGGAAGTGACGGTCCAATAGATGATGTCGAACAAGCTGTTGGATTAGCAAATAAGATTGGTTATCCTGTAATGATTAAAGCAAGTGCCGGTGGTGGTGGAATCGGAATGCAACGTTGTGATGATGAGAAAACCTTACGTGCTGCGTTTGTATCAAGCCAAAACCGTGCAAAAGCTTATTTCGGAAATGACGAAATGTTTATGGAAAAATTTATTTCGAACAGTCGTCATATCGAAGTGCAAATCTTTGGAGATGATGAAGGGAATATCGTCCATCTGTTTGAACGAGATTGCTCGATTCAGAGAAGGCATCAGAAGGTCGTTGAGGAAACACCATCACCGTTTTTGTCGGAGGAAGTGCGTACCCAGATTTGTACTGCTGCTGTACAAGCCGCTAAACATGTTAAATATACGAACGCAGGAACGGTTGAATTTATCGTTGACGAAGAGGAGAACTTCTATTTCCTTGAAATGAATACGAGGTTACAGGTGGAACATCCTGTAACAGAGATGGTAACAGGGTTAGATTTGGTAGAATGGCAACTTGATGTGGCAGATGGCAAGCTACTACCGAAATCTCAGGATGAAATCACAAGAAAAGGTCACAGTATTGAGTATCGAATATACGCAGAAGATCCGAACACTTTTTTACCTTCTCCGGGATCGATTACTGATTTCGTATATCCCGAACAAGAAGGTGTTCGTGTAGATACGGGGTATGATGCTAATTCACAGGTTACGCCCTTCTATGATCCAATGGTTGCAAAGGTAATCATACATGGAAGAGATCGAACTACCGCAATTGAAAAATCATTAGCCTTTTTTACACAATGGAAGCTAAAGGGCATTAAACACAATGGTCCACTTTTTGAAAGCCTTTTAAAGGATGAACAATTTCAAAAAGGTAACTATACTACACAGTTTTTAAATCAACGTTCAACAAAAGTAAATAATTAGGAGTGGTCAACATGAAGGAAATAACAGCATCAATGGCAGGAACAGTATTGAATGTATTAGTATCAGAAGGTGAGTCAGTATCGGCAGGACAAACTGTAATGATGTTAGAGTCGATGAAAATGGAAATCCCAATTGAAGCAACAGAAGCGGGAGAAGTAAGTACTGTCAACTTTAACGTTGGGGATTTCGTTAATGAAGGGGACGCACTTGTTGTCCTAAAATAATGAGCGTGAGTGAAAAGACAGGATGCCTCTTGATACTTAGAAATGAATGAGCGCTCGTTCTGTATGCAGTTATGAAGGAGGAATTTGATGTCGAAAACATTAAATGAAACATTGCAAACAACAACTGAACGAATTGAAAGCGGTGGTGCAGAGAAGTACCATAAGAAGCTGGATTCGCAAAATAAATTATTTGCCAGAAAACGCCTTGAATTATTATTCGATGATGGTTCATACAAGATTGAAGACGGTAAGTTTGCGAATAATAAAGCAGAAGGGTTACCTGCTGATGGTGTTGTAACTGCAATCGGTAAAGTCGGAGGCAAAACGGTTTGCGTAATGGCAAACGATTCAACTGTAAAAGCAGGATCGTGGGGAGCACGTACCGTTGAGAAAATTATTCGTATTCAAGAAACAGCAATGCGGTTAAAGGTGCCGATGTATTATCTTGTCGATTCTGCTGGAGCACGAATAACCGATCAAATCGAGATGTTCCCGAACCGACGTGGAGCGGGAAAGATTTTTTATAATCAAGTTAAAATGTCAGGAATGATCCCTCAGGTCTGTGTCCTATTCGGGCCATCAGCCGCAGGTGGAGCTTACATTCCGGCATTCTGTGACATCGTTATTATGGTTGATAAGAACGCATCAATGTATCTTGGATCACCGCGTATGGCTGAAAAAGTAATTGGTGAAAAGGTGACACTAGAAGAAATGGGTGGAGCACGAATGCACTGCAGTATAAGTGGATGTGGGGATGTTCTTGCTGAATCTGAAGAAGAAGCAATTGATTCAGCACGCCACTACTTATCTTACTTCCCTGGGAATTATGAAAGTAAGCCGGCAAAAGTTAAAGTGAAAGCACCTAAGATTGATAAGAACCTTTCAGAGATCGTCCCTGAAAATCAAAATGTTCCGTTTGATATGTATGATTTTATTAATGGTTTGATTGATGATGGAAGTTTTTACGAAATGAAAAAGCTTTTTGCTCCTGAGATGATTACAGGATTTGCTCGCTTGAATGGAGCACCTGTTGGAATTATTGCAAATCAGCCGAAAGTGAAAGGCGGTGTTCTTTTCGTTGATTCAGCCGATAAAGCTGCAAAGTTTATTACACTTTGCGATGCCTTCTCAATCCCACTCTTATTCCTTGCGGATGTGCCAGGTTTCATGATTGGAACAAAGGTTGAACGAGCTGGAATTATCCGTCACGGAGCAAAATTAATTGCAGCAATGAGTGATGTAACGGTTCCAAAGATTTCAGTTATTGTTAGGAAAGCTTATGGTGCTGGTCTATATGCAATGGCAGGACCTGCTTTTGAGCCGGATTGTTGCATTGCACTGCCTACTGCTCAAATTGCTGTAATGGGACCAGAAGCTGCTGTAAATGCCGTCTATTCCAATAAAATCAACGAGATTGAAGATCCGAAAGAACGAATTCAATATGTACAAGAAAAGCATAAAGAATATAAAGAACATATCGATATTTACAAGCTCGCTTCAGAAATGATCGTAGATGATATCGTCTCCGCTGATCAATTGCGAGATGAGTTGATTGATAGATATGCTGGATATGAATCTAAGGAAATGGTATTCAGTGAGCGTAAGCATCCAGTATATCCAGTCTAGTTATTGTATAATGTTTAGGGGAATACTATAGGATTGGTTAAGAGTTAGTGAAGTGCCAGACTCCGCTTTTCATGTAACATTTAGGATTAAATGTTGCACGTCAGGCTGTCTGGCACTTTTTTCATGCTCTTTAACTTGTAAAAAACATGGCTTAAATGGTAATTGAATGATTTATACATTTTCATCATTGTGCTACTATTAAGAAAAATACTAGTACGAAAGTTGGGAACCTGAATGCGAGTAGCAATTATTGGTGGGGGCTCGGTAGGCCTACTCTTTGCTGCCTATCTTCAAAAGAACAGACACGAGGTTACATTATATGTTAGAAGGAAGGAACAGCAAACCAATCTACAACAGTCTGGTTTAGTTGTACATTCATTGAAGACTGAGTTTACGACTCATCCGAAAGTGAGAATTCTCGATACGTCACCTCAAGAATCCTATGATTTGGTTATCGTTGCAGTTAAGTCATATGATCTTGAACTCGTGTTACCAATCCTCGCAAATGGCTTTAACCATTCACGATCGCTATTATTACTGCAAAATGGGATGTTACATACAAGGTGGATTTCCGATTTGACGATGTTTTCTGTATATCTTGGTTCAGTGGAGCACGGTGCGTTAAGAGAATCGGATACTGAGGTTCTTCATACAGGGGTTGGTCGAACGAAAGTGGCACCTTATTTAGATGGTCGATCAGGTCTGAATTGGGATAAGCTTTCCATCGATGTATTTCCATTTCAACAAGAAGCGGATTGGTACAATATGCTATGTAAGAAATTAATGATTAATACTGTAATCAACCCCTTAACTGCATTACTTAGAGTGAAAAATGGCGACCTGCTCGAACAATCGAATTGGCTACAAATGATGGAACGTTTATTTCAGGAAACGTGTAGGGTGATGGATGTAAGTGAAATCGAAACCTCGTGGAAAGAATTGATCAACGTTTGTGAGAATACTTCAAGTAATAAGTCTTCGATGCTCCGTGATATTGAAAACGGTCATAGAACGGAAATCGATGCGATTACAGGATATGTGTTAATGGTGGCTGAACAAAAAGGAATACCAATACCTTATAATCAATTTATTTATCAAGCGATTAAAGGGATGGAAGACCATAATTGAACGGGGAGGACTAAATGGTGGTCGATATTCTCGCAGGTTCTTTAGCAACGCTCGTTACTGCTCCGCTGCTGGTTTGGTTTATTATATACGGATCGATGAAGAAACTGACACATAAAAAGAAAAAGTCATTTCATTTCGCATCAGATATAACGACCTTTTTTCTAATAGCCTCAGTACTGTCGATAGCCCATACGATCTGGAACCATTCTTTACTGTGGCCAATTATGGTGTTGCTGTTACTCATATTCAGTTGTATTACATGGCTTTATTGGAAGCAGGATAAGGATATCGAATTGATCAAAATTATAAAAACAGCATGGCGGTTCAATTTCTTACTGTTTTTTATGTGTTATTTACTTTTATGTGCATACGGATTAATCACTAGAATTATTTCGGTCTGATCGTAAGCATATTCGTTTGGGAAGCCCCCGTGAATCTGCTATACTCATAATCGGAATGTCGTTGATTCTTAGAGAGGAAGAAAAATGTATGAAATCTAGAGAGATACCTTTTCAACATAATAACGACTTTTATAGTGCTTATCTGGATGGCAGACCTGATGTTCGTGAACAGTTCGATTATAATCCATTTGAACAAAAGAGTTATCAGGAACGGTGGAAGGAAATTCAGGAACGCTCTTTTCCGAGGGAATCTCTCCATGAACATTTGATTACGTATCATCAAAAGTTTCCCACTTCAATACATACACGTACAAATATTGATAAATTGAAAGATTCCGATTCAACCGTGGTTGTCACAGGTCAACAAGCAGGTTTGCTGGCAGGGCCGTTGTATACGATACATAAGTGCATCTCAGCGATTCGCCTTGCTAAAGAACAAGAACGGAACTTAGGAACTCCTGTTATACCCATATTTTGGATTGCGGGTGAAGATCACGATTTTGATGAAATTAATCATATTTATATCCCTGCTACAGGACGTACGAATAAGAAAAAACTGGATTTGCTTGAAGGCAATCGATCGGTATCAAGGATTCCATTACCAAAGGAGAAGCTTTCACATTGGGCAGAAGAAATTGTTCGTTCATTAGGTGAAACAGTTCATACACAGGAAGTTAAAGATCTAATTCGTGATGCGATACAAGATACGGAAACGATCACAGACTTTTTTGCTTATATTATGCTCGTTCTTTTTGCAGAAGAAGGGATTGTAATGCTCGACTCCAATCATAATAAGTTACGTGAAATCGAGTCCACTTTCTTTAATGAGTTGGTTGAGGATAACGAGAAAATAGATGATACATTTCAAAAAGAGATTAAAATGTTAAAGCAAAAAGGGTTTTCAGTACCTGTTGAGACGGAGTCAAATCAAGCACATCTCTTTGTCGAGGTGCATGGAAATCGTGTATTGTTACAGCGTGATGGAGACGCATTTAGAGGGAAGAAAAATGAATGTATGTACACGAGAAATGAATTAGCCGCTATAGCTACTGAACAACCGGAGCGTCTTAGCAATAATGTCGTAACTCGTCCATTAATGCAAGAAAATCTACTACCGACACTTGCTTTTGTTGCTGGTCCAGGCGAAATAGCTTATTGGGGTGTGTTGAAATCGATATTCCATGAGTTTGGATTCAAAATGCCCCCGGTAATGCCGCGTTTGTCGTTAACGATATTAGAGCCACACATCAAGAAAATGATGAATGAAAAGGAGCTTGATTTGAGAAATACCATTTATGGTGGTGTAGCTAATGCCAAGCAAATCTGGTTAGATCAAAGGACCGAATGGGATCTTAATAACGAATTTACAAATGCAAAGGAACAAATTGATAAGACTCATAAGGTGTTGCGTGGCATGACGATCGATATTGACAATGGATTAATGCCTCTTGCCGAAAAAAACGGGCAGATACTCCAAGAGCAACTCGATTTTTTCAAAACAAAGCTAGAAAAGTCAATCCAGTTAAAGTATGAGCATGAATTAAGGAAGTTTCACGAGATTGAGCTAAACATTAAGCCAGATGGAAAACCTCAGGAACGCGTGTACAATGTCGTTTATTATTTAAATCGATATGGATTCAGCTTCATCACTGAGCTTACCTCTTTACAATATGAATGGAATGGAAATCCAAAGGTGATCTATACGTAAAATTCCAATCATTTTCATAAAACTTTTTAAAAAATCCTGCTTTCAACAGCAGGATTTTTTTGTGTTTGGACGAATATTAAAACATGTGGTGGAAAGTGGGGAGTTGTGGTAGACTTAGGGTAGTTTGTGGGGGAGGGACCAGATCATGTTCATGGGAGAGCATCTACATACCATTGACGACAAAGGAAGAATGATCATCCCTTCAAAGTTTCGTGAAGAATTAGGCTCCACATTCGTACTGACAAGAGGATTAGACCAATGTGTTTTTGGTTACCCTCTAGATGAATGGAAACAACTAGAAGAAAAGTTGAAAGCACTCCCGTTTACAAAGAAAGATGCTAGAGCATTTACACGGTTCTTCTTTTCCGGTGCGGCAGAATGTCAACTAGATAAGCAAGGCCGTGTGAATGTCGCCTCGACTTTGAGACAATACGCAAAGCTAGACAAGGATTGTGTGGTTATCGGGGTTAGCAATAGGATTGAAATCTGGAACAAGCAAACTTGGGAAGATTACTTCTCGCAGTCTGAAGATTCATTTGGAGAGATTGCTGAAAGTTTAATGGATTTCGATCTTTAACCTTTATGATTAGTTGAGCATCATTAAAGCGTGGAGCGGTTTTAGAGAAAATGAGGGAACATAATGTTTGAGCATGAAACGGTATTAAAGCAAGAAGCAATTGTAGGTCTGCAGGTTAAAGAGAATGGCATTTATGTGGATTGCACACTTGGTGGAGCAGGTCATACTGAGGAAATTGTAAAACAAATCAGTAGTGGACAAGTTTATGCATTTGACCAAGATCTGCAAGCAATAGAATATGCCGAAAGAAAACTACAGAACTACGAGGGAAAGTTTCGTATCATTCAGTCTAACTTTAGACATTTGAAGAAGTCACTATTAGAAGTAGGCATCGATGGTGTAGATGGTATCCTTTTTGACTTGGGAGTCTCATCACCGCAGCTTGATGAAGCTGAACGTGGGTTTAGTTACCACCAGGATGCACCACTGGACATGAGGATGGACCAGACGAATGAATTAACTGCTCATTATGTAGTAAACGAGTGGCCATACGAACAGCTTGTTTCAATACTTTTTAAATATGGTGAAGAAAAGTTCGCTAAATCAATTGCCCGTAAAATTGAAGCCTATCGGGATCAGAAATCAATCGAAACAACAGGTGAATTAGTTGAAATCATAAAAACTGCAATACCGGCACGAGCACGGAGGAAAGGTGGACATCCTGCTAAACGTACATTTCAAGCAATCAGAATTGCAGTAAATGATGAATTGAATGCATTTGAAGAAGCGTTACGGGATGGAATAGAGTTGTTGAATCCCGGGGGGAGAATATGCGTAATTACCTTTCACTCATTGGAGGATCGGTTGTGTAAACGAATATTTAAAAACGAGAGCAGTGAACCAGAACTGCCTCCTGGAATGCCTGCTATTCCTGAGGAATATCAACCAAACCTGAAAATGATCACAAGAAAACCGATCGTACCTGGTTCTGAAGAGCAAGAGCAAAACAGAAGGTCAAGATCATCGAAACTAAGAATTGCAGAGAAAATGTAGAAAGGGGAAAGGGATTTGAGTAATCTTGCGCATAAAGTACAAAGAAAGAACCATTATACTGAACAGGTTCAACCAGAACGGCAGATCGAAAAACGGACGCGTACCACCATTACAAGAGGAGAGAAGTTCATTTGGACGATTTCTGCAGTTCTGTTAGTGGCAGCTTCGATTTTTTTAATCACGAACTATGCGACAATCTATTCCGTTAATAAAGATATTCAGGTAACTGAAACTAAAATTGAACAACATGGTAAACAGGTAAGTGACCTTACACTACAAAAGTCTGAGCTTAGTACACCACAACGAATAAAGGAATACGCAAGAGAAAAGCTCGGTATGGCATTTAACGAAAAGAATGTGAAAGTAATCAACAACTAACGTAGGGTGTGGTTCCGTGAATACAAAAAAGAATCCGAATATTAACAAAGGAGCAGTGATCTTATCTTTGATCTTCATCCTGCTCTTTTTTGTTGTAACTGGAAGGTACTTCTACCTTGGGTGGACAGGTGAAGCTGAAGGGGTCGACCTTCATGATGTAGCGGAGGAAAAATGGACTCGTGAAAAGCCGCTTGATGCAAAGCGAGGAACCTTCTATGATCGTCATGGTGAAGTCATTGCTGAGGATATTCCTGCCTACACGGTAATAGCAATACTGGACAAAAATCACACGGATCGTGTGAAGGATCCTGAAAAGGCGGCTGCAAAGCTCGCCCCTCTTTTAGATATGTCAGAAAGTAGACTCGTAGATTTAATGAGTAAAAAAGAGGCATATCAAGTGGAATTGGGACCTGGTGGAGATAAGATCAGCCATTCAAAAATGAAAAAAATCAAGGCTTTGGACATTTCAGGAATTGACTTTATCCGGAAAACAAAGCGGTACTATCCTAACCAAACGTTCGCTTCTCATATTACCGGATTTACCACTTACAACGAGAATGGCAAAAGAGAAGGTGCAATGGGCCTTGAACGAACCCTTGATGAATATTTACGTGAAGAAGACGGTAAATTAATCTATCAAAGCGATCGAAAGGGCTATAAACTTCCAGACCCGAACGAAGTAATGGTCGAACCAAAAAATGGTCACAATGTCCATTTGACGATTGATGAAAACATACAATTGTATTTAGAACAAGCAATGAGTAAGGTTGATGAAGAATATGATCCGAAACGTATGATTGGAATTGTAGCCGATCCTAAGACAGGCAAAATATTAGCGATGTCGAACCGACCAAGTTTCAATCCGAATGAGCGTGATATTGATAATTACACCAATTACGCAATTGGGGCACGATTCGAGCCTGGTTCAACGATGAAAGTATTTACACTCGCTGCTGCGATTGAGGAGGGAGTATACAACGGAGATGCAACCTATAAATCCGGATCGTATACCACATCTTATGGTGAAAAGATTAATGACCATAACGGTGGAAAAGGCTGGGGTACGATTACGTATGATGAAGGGGTCCGTAAATCTTCCAATGTAGCTTTTATGAGAATTGCTAAGGAACAGCTCGGCTTTGGGAAGTTGTATGAGTATTTAACGAAGAAGTTTGAATTTGATCAAAAAACAGGGATCGATCTACCGGGCGAAGCTGACTCAAGGATCCAGTTCGAATATGAGACTGAAAAGCTGACAACTGCATTTGGACAAGGGACGGCAATCACACCGATTCAACAGATCCAAGCGGCAACGGCGATTGCCAACGGAGGGAAAATGATGAAGCCTTATGTCATCGAAAAGATTGTTAATCCGGAAAATGATAAGGTTATTCAAAACCATGAACCTGATGTGGTCGGTAATCCGATTTCAAAAGAAACATCCCAAAAGGTACGAGATTTATTACGTACTGTCGTAACAGACGGAACGGGTAAGCCTTATAATATTGAAGGATATGAGGTTTCGGGTAAGACAGGGACTGCACAAATTCCCGATCCAAAAGGTGGCTATTTAACTGGTTGGGATAATTACATCTTTTCCTTCTTAGGGATGGCACCAAAGGATGATCCGAAACTATTAGTTTATGTTGCAGTTGATCGACCTGATTTAGATCTTGAAAGTTATGAATCTGGTTCTGAACCAGTTTCACAAGTGTTTAACTTTGTAATGAAAAACAGTTTGCAATATTTAAACATTGTCCCTGAAGAAAGTAATTCAAACGAAAAGGAAAAAAGTGAACAAAGTGGAATTCCACTAGCTGATTATGAAGGGCAGTCTTCAGAAGAAGTACAAAAGGGATTAAAGGAAAAAGGGCTCGATGTTCTTGTTCTTGGAGAAGGCGATAACGTGGTTGCACAAGCGCCGTTTCCGGATACTACCGTGTTAAAGGGTGAAAAGGTTATTGTAAGGACCGATGGAAAGGTAAAAATGCATGACTTAGCAGGGTGGTCACGTTCAGAGGTCATGCAGGTTGCAAGAATATTAAAGCTAAAAACGCCAGAATTTGTTGGTAACGGTTATGCCGTATTGCAAAGTATTGCACCTAACGCCGTTGTTAAAGAAGGATCCTCCCTCGTAGTGGAGCTAAAATCACCGCAAGAAATTGCAGAAGCGCAACAGGATGACAAAGAGAAAGATAAGAAAGAAAAAGGTAAAGAAGAAAAAGAAGAGGAACAGGTGACAGACTAATTGTTCTAGCTGTTTCTGTACAAGCATATACATGAAACGAGCTTATCATGTTTAGGAGGTTGGACATGTGCGCGTTTCAAATGTGACTGTACGGAAACGGCTTATTTTTGTGTTGGTAGCTGGATTATTATTTTTGATTATTATTACCGGCAGGCTTGGGTATGTACAAATCGTCAAAGGGGACTGGCTAACAGGGCTTGCCCTTGATTCGTGGAGTCGAAATGTTCCTTTTGAACCTAAGCGTGGCGAGATTTTCGACCGAAACGGAATTCCTATTGCGAAGAATATTAGTGCCCCTACTGTATATGTTGTTCCTAGACAGGTGAAAAATCCTGCGAAAACTGCTGAAAAGCTAGCAGCAGCACTTAATTTGAATGAAAAAGAAGTGTACAAATCAATTACAAAAAAGAAGTCTATTGTTAATATTTATCCCGGTGGTCGGAAAATTAGTAATGAAAAGGCGAATGAAATCCGGTCGTATGACTTGCCAGGTGTTTTTGTCGCAGAGGATAGCAAACGCCATTATCCGTTTGGGAGTTATTTATCCCATGTCTTAGGATTTGTAGGTATAGACAACCAAGGTCTGACAGGTCTTGAACTCCAATACGATGATAAATTAAATGGTGAACAAGGTCATGTCTCTTTCTTTTCTGATACGAGAGGGAATCGTATGCCTGGGCTTTCTGATGAATATGAACCACCTTTGGATGGGCTTGATTTACAACTGACGATCGATGCAAAGGTGCAGTCGATCATAGAACGTGAACTGGATAACGCTGTCGCCACATATAATCCAGATGGAGCAATTGCGATCGCAATGGATCCTAATACTGGTGAGGTTCTTGGAATGGCTAGTCGTCCAGACTTTAATCCAGAGAACTACCGTGACGTACCACAGGAGGTATATAACCAAAACAAACCGGTGTGGAGCACATACGAGCCTGGATCAACATTTAAAATTATTACGCTTGCTGCAGCACTTGAAGAAAATAAGGTAAATTTACAAAAAGATACGTTTTATGATCCTGGTTATATTGAGGTTGCCGGTAAAAAGCTAAGGTGTTGGAAAAAAGGCGGTCATGGTAGTGAGACGTTTTTGGAGGTTGTTCAAAACTCCTGTAACCCAGGTTTTGTTGTTCTTGGTCAAAGGCTTGGAAAAGAAAGCTTATTTTCTTATATAAAGGATTTCGGGTTTGGGAAGAAGACAGGGATCGACCTTCAGGGGGAAGGAACAGGTATTCTTTTCAACCTCAAAAATGTTGGTCCTTTAGAACTTGCGACTACCGCATTTGGTCAAGGTGTCTCTGTTACACCAATCCAACAAGTAACCGCAGTGGCAGCTGCAGTAAATGGCGGCTACCTTTATACACCATACGTTGCAAAAGAATGGGTAGATCCTAGGACAGGTGAAACAGTGTCAAGAACCAGTCCTGATATGCGGCGTCAGGTCATTTCAGAAGAAACATCAAAGACAGTACGACATGCTCTCGAATCAGTCGTTGCAAAAGGAACTGGGAAAGGTGCTTTCGTGGAAGGGTATAGAGTTGGTGGAAAAACAGGGACAGCCCAGAAAGCTGTTGATGGAAAGTACCTTAAAGACAACTACATTGTTTCGTTTATCGGATTTGCTCCTGCCGATAATCCGCAGATTGTCGTGTACGTTGCAGTTGATAACCCGAAAAACACGTTGCAGTTTGGTGGGGTTGTAGCGGCACCAATAGTAGGAGCGATCATTGAGGATAGTTTAATGGCGATGGATGTACCTAAAAGGAAAGATCAAATTGAAAAAGAAGCGACATGGCTTGATGAACCATTAATAAAAGTACCAGATTTTATAGGGGAAACGAAAAAGGATATCCGTTCAGCCCACTATGACTTAAAAGTAGAAACAAATGGATCGGGAGATGTGGTCATCGAGCAAGCTCCTGATCCTGGGGTTAAACTTAAAGCTGGATCAACAATCCGTTTATATATGGGTGACAAATCGGCCTCGGATGATTAAAATAGTAGCTATGCAGTATTAAATAAAGGTAGGTAAGTAGCAAAATGAAATTAAACAATTTAATTAGTCAGCTTGTCGGATACAAATTATTTAATGATTCTAACCCATCCATTTCAGGTATTGAGATGGATTCTAGAAAGGTCGAGGAAGGGAACCTATTTGTTTGTGTAAAAGGTGAACGGTTTGATGGACACCTTTTTGTTGACGATGTCGTTAAGCGTGGGGCAGTCGCCATTGTTGCAGAAAGAGAAATAAAGACATCTGTTCCTGTTATTCTTGTTAAAGATACAAGAAGAGTTCTTTCTGTATTGTCGGATCGATTTTTTAAGAGTCCAACCCGCCAGTTACAGTTAATTGGGATAACGGGAACGAATGGTAAGACTACAACTTCTCATATTATTGATAGGATGCTTCAAGATCAGCATAGACGTACAGGGATTATCGGGACGATTGAAATGAGGATTAACAATGTACCATACCCTGTTTCCAACACGACACCTGAATCGCCAGTCTTGCAAAAAGCATTTGCCAGAATGGTGGAGGAAAAGGTTGAGACTGCTGTAATGGAAGTATCCTCACATGCTTTGCATATGGGACGAGTGAGAGGCTGTGATTATAACACAGCCGTTTTTACGAACTTAAGTCAAGATCATCTTGACTATCACGAAACTATGGAAGAATACCTGCAAGCAAAAGGTCTTCTTTTTTCCCAACTAGGCAATACATATGATAATGAGAGTGTAAAATTAGCCATCTTAAATCATGATGATCCAGCTTCAGAGAAATTCAAAAAAATGACAGCTGCTCAAGTGTTAACCTATAGCATTGATAAGCCCAGTGATATTCGTGCAAACAATATCAACATAACAGGCCAAGGTACTGAATTTGAATTACAAACGCTTAAAGGCACCTATCAGGTGAAAATGAAGTTAATTGGTAAGTTTAGTGTTTATAATGTGCTAGCTTCGATTGCTGCTGGTATTGCATCAGGGCTTGAGGAACAGAAGATGATTGAAACGATCGAACAATTAGAAGGAGTTCCAGGTCGTTTTGAGGTGGTTCATGAAGGACAACCATACACCGTTATCGTTGATTATGCCCATACACCTGATAGTCTGAAAAATGTGTTGCAGACTGTTCAAGAATTTGCAATCGGTAAAATCTATGTTGTAGTTGGCTGTGGAGGGGATAGAGATCGATCCAAACGTCCTCAAATGGCACAGATTGCGGTTGATTATTCTGATCAAGCGATTTTCACTTCAGATAATCCTCGAACTGAAGATCCACAACAAATCATTTACGATATGGAAAACGGTATTTCAGGAAATTCCTATGAATCGATTATTGACCGAAAAGAAGCAATTGAATATGTGATCCAAAAGGCTGCTGAAGATGACATTATTGTTATCGCAGGAAAAGGACACGAGACGTACCAGATCATAGGGGAGGATACAATCGATTTTGATGACCGGATTGTGGCGAGTAATGCCATTGTAAATAAAGAAGGAAACTGATTTATAATGCGGTCTAAGTATTCATCTAGTGCGTGTGAACATCCTCATCTAATAAAACGATACTAACAAACATGGAGGGGTATAGAAGGTATGGAAAATGCATTATTAATCACCCTTCTGGCGTCATTTTTTGTAGCTGTCATCCTTTCGCCGATCTTTATTCCGTTTTTGAAGCGTTTAAAATTCGGCCAAAGCATACGTGACGAAGGGCCAAAATCACATCAGAAGAAATCAGGAACACCAACCATGGGTGGGATTGTAATTATTGTGGCGCTAATGGTAACAACAATTATCCTATCCATGTATTTTAACTTGTTTAGCATTGAAACTGCTATTTTATTATTTGTAACACTTGGTTATGGAATTATCGGTTTTATTGATGACTTCATAAAAGTAGTTATGAAGCGTAACCTTGGCTTAACGAGTAAACAGAAATTGCTTGGTCAACTTATTATCGCAATTATTTTTTATTTCGGCATGAAGCAAGCAGATATTTCTACGACTCTTTCGTTTCCAGGAACGGATTGGACCATTGAACTTGGCTGGTTCTATTTCATTTTTATCATTGTGATGCTTGTAGGTGCATCGAACGCGGTTAATTTAACGGATGGACTTGATGGTCTGCTTGCAGGAACAGCTACAATAGCCTTTGGTGCATTTGCTGTCTTAGCAACATCTATGTATGATTTGGATATTGCTTTGTTCTGTATCGCTGTAGTCGGTGCTTTGTTAGGATTTCTAGTCTTTAATGCACATCCTGCTAAGGTTTTCATGGGTGATACAGGCTCTCTCGCTTTAGGCGGTGCAATCGGGGCTGTTGCGATTTTAACTAAAATGGAACTTCTCCTAGTCGTTATTGGTGGCGTTTTTGTTATGGAAACATTATCTGTTATGATTCAAGTCGTTTCATTTAAAACGACAGGAAAACGGGTATTTAAAATGAGTCCTTTACATCACCACTACGAACTATCTGGTTGGAGTGAATGGAGAATCGTCGTAACTTTTTGGATCGTTGGGCTATTGCTCGCTGGGTTAGGAATCTATATCGAGGTGTTGAACTAAATTGAATCGTAGAAATGAACTTTCCGGAAAACAAGTACTCGTCATAGGCCTTGCAAAAAGTGGTTTTGCTGCGGCTAAACTTTTACTAAAATATGGTGCCTCTATTGTAGTGAATGATATGAAAGATTTTGAGAATAATCCAGAAGCGAATGAACTACAACAGATGGGCATTGAGGTTATATGCGGCAGCCATCCGCTTTCTTTATTAGACAGGCAAATTGATTTTATTGTTAAAAATCCCGGCATACCCTATACAAATCCATTGATTAAGGTTGCCGAAGAAAAGGATATTCCAATTTATACAGAAGTCGAGTTGGCAAGCTTTCTTACGGATGCAGAATTGATTGGAATTACAGGCTCTAACGGTAAAACGACAACAACAACCCTTATCGGTATGATGCTCGAGGGAACGGATAAAAATCCCGTTGTAGCAGGGAATATCGGTAACGTACTCTCCGAGGTTGCCGATCAAACGACGAAAAAGGATATTATCGTTGCAGAATTATCAAGTTTCCAATTGATGGGGATTGACTCATTTAAGCCTCATGTTTCAGTATTCTTAAACTTGTTTGATGCCCATCTTGATTACCATGGGACTCGCGAGGCTTATGGACAAGCTAAATCAAAATTATTTATGAACCAAACCGCTGATGATTATTGTGTATATAACGAAGATGATGAAGATGTTCGCTTGTTAATTGAAAATGTAAAAAGCAAGAAAATTCCGTTTAGCACAAAGAGGACTTTGTTGAATGGAGCCTATATTGAAAATGACTATGTCATGTTTCAAGGTGAAGCAATCCTTTTGGTCGATGAGATTTTGTTACCTGGTAAACATAGCCTTGAAAATATATTAGCATCAGTCGCTGCTGCGAAATTATTAGGGGCAACAAACGCTCAGATCAAGAACGTGTTAAAAACATTCTCGGGTGTGAAACATCGATTGCAATATACTGAAACGGTTAACGGTGTGAAATTCTACAACGATTCGAAAGCAACAAACATACTTGCCACACAAAAAGCAATTTCTTCGTTTCAAAGCCCGATTATTCTACTAGCTGGTGGCCTTGATCGAGGAAATGAGTTCGATGAGCTAATTCCCAATCTTGGACATGTAAAAGCACTGATTACTTTTGGTGAAACTGCACCGAAATTAATTCGAATTGCAAAAGAAGCAGGGTTAAAGATCATTCAACATGTTGATAATGTTGAAAAAGCCGTTCCTGTTGCTTTTCAGCATGCTCAAATAGGTGATACTGTGTTACTCTCCCCAGCCTGTGCAAGTTGGGACCAATATCCTTCTTTTGAAGAAAGAGGGGACATGTTTATCGAAGCTGTGCATAAACTTAGGTAATAAAGGTTGTTCAACAGGAACTAAGACCTTGTGTACCTGCATCTACAACTGTACTCTATGATGTTAGCTTCTTCAGTACAATTCGTACAATATGCAGGAACCACTCGTTGTTAAACCTGAAAGATTAGAGGTGTCTCTATTGCCTAAAGCTAAAAAACCGCCAGATTTTGTGTTGGTTATCGTAACGTTAACATTGCTTGCCATTGGTATCATAACGGTTTATAGTGCGAGTGCCCAATCGGCGGAGATCCATTTCGGTGATGCATTTTTTTTCGCGAAGAGGCAGCTTCTGTTCGCCACACTAGGGATTATTGCTATGTTTCTAATTATGCAGGTTGATTATTGGACATGGGGTACCTGGTCCAAGATCCTGCTAATCTTATGTTTTATTCTTTTAATTGCTGTCATAATACCAGGTATCGGAATGGTCCGAGGCGGGGCTAGGAGTTGGATTGGTGTAGGTTCGTTTTCCATACAACCTTCTGAATTCACCAAACTCGCAATGATTGCGTTCTTAGCAAGGTATTTATCGCTGCATCAGAAAAGAATCACCTCCTTTAAAAAGGGTCTTGTCCCATCACTAGGGGTCGTATTATTAGCATTCGGGATGATCATGCTACAGCCAGACCTTGGCACTGGAGCCGTTCTTGTTGGTACCTGTGTCGTAATGATTTATGTTGCTGGGGCGCGTGTCAGCCATTTTGTAGGACTAGGAGTTCTCGGTTTGATAGGGTTTGTTATATTAATCATCTCAGCACCCTATCGCATGAAGAGGATTACTTCATTTCTTGATCCTTGGAGTGATCCACTTGGAAGTGGTTTTCAAATAATCCAATCTCTCTATGCGATTGGCCCTGGTGGTCTATTAGGTCTAGGTCTAGGAAACAGTAGACAAAAGTACGGGTATTTACCAGAGCCTCAAACGGACTTTATTTTCGCCATTCTTGCTGAGGAACTAGGTTTCATCGGAGGATCACTCGTGTTACTCTTGTTCGGTCTATTGTTGTGGAGGGGCATTAGGATTGCTTTAGGCGCACCTGATTTATTCGGTAGCTTACTAGCTGTTGGGATTATCGGTATGGTCGCAATCCAAGTCATGATTAACATAGGCGTCGTGACAGGTCTTATGCCGGTAACAGGAATAACACTCCCGTTTTTGAGCTATGGAGGCTCTTCTCTTACATTAATGCTAATGGCACTCGGTGTGATTCTGAATGTAAGCAGGTATGCCCGTTACTGACTGTAGACAATTTTATTTGCTTCTATTACACTTAAAGAGGCTGTTCAAAAAGTCCGGTAAAAATAGCTGTCGAATTTCTTCGTTGTTCGATCTCACCTGACTTGCACACGGACGTGCTGACTTCGACGTTTTCACAGGACGTGAAGTAGTTAGTCGAAGTTCCATATGTACCTGCGTCTACAAGCGTATTCTTGGATGTAAGCTTCCTCGGTACAACTCGTAGTGTTTATGCAAGTACCGCTCGTCGTTCTGGTCCTCGAGATTTTCACGCCTCGGGCTCACACGATGTGAGTCAGTTCAACGTTGTCACAGGACGTGACGAATTTAGTTGAACTTCATAAAATTCGGCTCTTTTTATCCTCCTCTTTGAACACGTACTTAAATTACCAACTTGGCAATTTGCCAAGTTTTCTTTTTGCATATCAATAAAGTAGGATCGCATATTATAATGATGAGTTGATAAGGTGGTGGATTGATCGTGAAAGAATTAATTGAAAAATTGAAAGAAGTTAACGTAGGGAATGTCTTAGAAAACGAGCCATTATCCAAACATACGACTTTAAAAATTGGTGGACCAGCCGATATACTTATAGAGCCTTCGTCTATAGAAGGACTACAGAAAGCGATTCAAATAGTTAAAGAAAGTGATGTACCGTGGAGAGCGATTGGTAGAGGGTCGAACCTACTCGTTTCGGATGGTGGTATTGAAGGTATTGTAATCAAGCTTGGAAAAGGTCTTGATCACCTTGAAGAATCTAGTGATGAAATTAAAGTGGGTGGCGGCTATTCACTTGTTAAATTATCTACAATCATGAGCAGAAAAGGAATGTCGGGCCTTGAGTTTGCAAGTGGTATACCAGGTTCTGTAGGTGGTGCTGTCTATATGAATGCAGGGGCACATGGATCAGATATCGCTGCAATTCTTAAGAAAGCACATATTTTATTTGAAGATGGATCGATGAAATGGTTGTCAGTAGAACAAATGGATTTCTCTTACCGCACATCAATTCTTCAGCAAAATCCAGGTATTTGTTTAGAGGCTGTCTTACAGCTTAAAGAGGGCGATCGTGAAAAGATCGTAGAAAAGATGCAAAGAAATAAAGATTATCGCAAAGAAACCCAACCATGGAACCACCCATGCTGTGGCAGTGTTTTCCGTAACCCGCTACCGAATTATGCAGGACAATTAATCGAGGATGCGGGCCTAAAAGGCCGAATGATAGGTGGTGCTCAGATCTCAGAGATGCATGCGAATTTCATTGTAAACACAGGAAATGCGACAGCCAAAAATGTCCTAGACCTGATCGATCTTGTAAAATCAACGATTCACAAGAAGGACAATGTTGTCATCGAGACTGAGGTTGAGATGATTGGTCGTCCTTGAGAGGAATGTTCGTCAAAAGTCAGCGAGCTAATAGGAATGTTGGTCGTACTTCGTCGTTCACTAGTAAATTTCATAAATTGATGTGACACTTTAATGACGAAAGAAAAAAATCCAAATAAGATACAATTGATGGATTAATGTGGCAATTTATTATGCTATAATACAATTAAATAGATGTGTAGAATTAAGTAAAACGGCATATCTAATTTATGCCGTTTTATCGATTTCACTTTTACACGTTAAGAAAGTAGCAAAAATTTACGATCGATTAGCCCTCATCAAATGGAGGCATCCTTATGGACAACGAAAAGGTAACGACTCTTGAAGACAGAATCCCGAAACTAAAACAACAACGAAAACAGAAAGCGAATAGAAGAATGATTTATTATATTTCATTTTTCTTCATTCTTATTTTGGTGATCGTCTATTTCCAATCACCATTAAGTCATGTTCGAAACATAGTAATAAAAGGGAATGAACTTGTAACGGAAGATCAAATTATTAAAAAGAGTAATATAAATTCAGATACAAACATCTGGTCCGTTGAGCCTCAGGCGGTGGCCGCCAATATCGAGAAGCTCGTACAGGTGAATCAGGCTGAGGTGGAGAGACATTTCCCCAGTACGATCCGAATTAATGTGACGGAATATACCAAGGTCGCATTCGTCGTCAGAGAGGGGAAATATTATCCATTGCTTCAAAATGGAGAAACGATGCCAGCAGCGTCTAACGCTACTGTACCGACTACTGCACCGATTCTTATCAATTGGAAAAATGAAGAAGCCATGCAAATGATGGCAACTGAGCTTAAAGGTTTGCCAGAAGGTATTAGAGTTCGGATATCAGAGATTCATTTTTCACCAACTGAGAATGATTCTAAGCGAATTAAATTATATATGAATGACGGATATGAAGTAGAAACTAGAATTCCAGGCTTCACAGAATACATGGAGCATTACCCAGCTATTGTACAAGCACTCGATACGGATAAGAAAGGTATTATTCACTTAACAGAATCCTCCTGGTTTGAGCCTTATGTGAAAGAAAAAGGAGAAGTACAACATGAAGATTAGAGGCAAGCATGTCATCTACTCACTCATTCTACTCGTAACAGGATTTATGCTCTCCTTTTCTTATCAGTATACAAATCAAGAAGACCGAGTCCAATCGAATGATGAATGGAAAAGAGAAGATCAATTACGTTCACAAATCCTGTCTATACAAAAAGAAAACAAGAAATTATTAAATGAATTACAAGAAAAACACCAACTGGTTAACAAAGAAGAGGAAAAGATTGCTGAGCAAGAAAAGTTGACATTCAATTTGGTCGAAGAGGTTAAGAAATTAAGAAAAGTGGTCGGACAAGTACCAGTTGAAGGAAAAGGAATTGTTGTATCCCTTGAAGACAGTTCCTATATACCCGAGTCAAAAGATACAAATGATTATATCGTCCACGAAGAGCATGTTCGAATGGTTATTCATGAACTTTACGTAACCGGTGCAGAAGCTGTTGCAATAAATGGTCAGCGTATTTCACATATTTCAAACATCAATTGCGTTGGACCTGTTATAAATGTCGATGGTGTTAAACACCCCGCACCGTTTGTGATTTCTGCAATAGGTGATCCTGATGTTTTCTGGAATTCACTTAATTTATCCGGAAATATAACCGACCAACTTGTAAACGATGGGGTAGAGGTTCGAATGGACAAGAAGGCAACAATTCAAATGCCACCGTTTATTGAGCGGGAAGGATGAAGTTAGTACCGATGCGGAAACGTTTAATTTTTTTGATCACAACTGTTATCATTGGCTTTATGGTGGCTATCCAATTTCACTCAACCCAAGAACCGAAGGCTAGAGATACACGAGATATTTGGGAACTAAGGCAGGATGTAGAAAAGGTTAAGAAAGTCCAGCAAGAGTTGAATAGTGAAATATATAAATATGAACAATTGATAGAAGAATATTCAGGTACAGGTGAAGAGGGACAAATCGATACTTTGAAGGAAACATTAAAAGAATTGAAAAAAGAAGCAGGTATTACTGAGATAAGCGGACAAGGAATTGTTTTGACTATCGAACCTTTATTAAATGACGAAGATTTAGTAGGGCATTCTGCTTTTAGAATTCAACCCGAACTTATCCGTCGATTAATAAATGAATTAAATACTTATGGGGCACAGGAAATTTCAATTGATGGTGAAAGAATTGTCAACACCTCACCAATCCGAGAAGTGAACGATAAAACATATATTAATGATGAACCACTTTCGGGAATCCCGATTGAAATTAAAGTGATAACCTTGGATGCAAAGAAGTTACATGCTGAAATGATGACGTCTCAGTCAGGTGAAGAGTTTGCTCGGGAAGGTTTGCGGCTCAGTTCTAGGATTGAAAGCATTGTGACGTTGCCTCCATATGAGCATCAAATACGAGTGAAATATATGGAACAGAAGGAGGAAACATAACATGTGGCTTCCTGTGTTGGGTTTAATGATCGGCCTCCTTCTCGGTCTTATGTCAGACCTGCGGGTACCTGAAGAGTATTCAAATTATTTATCTATCGCAGTCTTGGCAGCACTCGATACGCTATTTGGCGGAATACGTGCTCAGTTACAAAAGACATTTGATGATAAGGTTTTTATCTCCGGTTTTTTCTTTAATATCTTACTAGCTGCAGGTTTGGCTTTTCTAGGTGTACATCTTGGTGTAGACTTATACTTAGCAGCAATCTTCGCGTTTGGAGTACGTTTGTTCAATAATATTGCGGTCATTCGTAGGGTATTACTGACAAAACGAACAAACACACAACAAACAGAGAAGAATTAGCACAAAAAACTTTGAAAAAATAAAGGGAATGCCTTGTAAGTGTTGAATACTTTCCTTAAGTTGTTTCCTTAAAAAAGTGAACAATTCCAAGAGATTGTTAAAGAAGTATGTGTATTAAGAAAAGCGGAAGCGCCCTGCTTAGCCACGAAGGTCACTGGAAGACCGACGAGGAGGCTTTTGCCGCCGCAGGAGGCCTGAAGTGATCCAAGTGGTTGGGCGCTGAAGCTGGACATTACATCCATGCCGCAAACTTTTATACTTTCTTAACGTATAAAAAAGAAAACAATAATGAAATCGACCAATAGTTGATATTTTGAAGGAGGTGCCAAAGAATGAACAGCAGCGAGATATTTATTAGCTTAGACATCGGTACATCCAATATTAAAGTAATCATAGGTGAAATGTCAGATGATAACTTTAATGTTATTGGAGTTGGGAATGCTAAATCTGAAGGGATAAAAAAAGGGTCTATCGTAGACATTGATGAAACTGTTCGTTCTATTAAAAAGGCTGTGGAACAGGCTGAAAGAATGGTAGGACTACAAATAAATTCTGTAATTGTAGGAATTACAGGAAACCATATACAGCTTCAGCCATGTCATGGAGTTGTTGCTGTTTCAAGTGACGACAGGGAAATTCGTGATGAGGACATAACACGTGTCATCGATGCAGCTCAAGTAATGTCAATTCCTCCTGAAAGAGAGATTATAGATGTAATACCTAGAGAGTTCATAGTTGATGGTCTTGGTGAAATCAATGATCCACGGGGTATGATCGGTGTTCGTCTTGAAATGGAAGGGATTTTGATTACTGGGGCGAAAACGATATTACATAATGTACTCAGATGTGTTGAACGTGCGGGTCTGGAAGTTGCTGATATTTGTTTACAGCCACTAGCTGCAGGAACTGTCGCATTAAATAGGGATGAACGGAACTTAGGAGTTGCTCTTGTCGATATGGGCGCTGGTTCAACGACCTTGACCATATTTGATCAAGGCTCCATCCATTTTACAAAGGCTTTGCCTATCGGTGGAGATTTTGTAACAAAAGATATTTCAATTGGGCTTCGTACTACGACAGATGATGCCGAACATGTTAAAGTAAAGAATGGACATGCTTTTATTGATATGGCCTCAGAAGAAGAAAGTTTTAACGTAGCGCGGATCGGTTCTTCTGATGAACAAGAATTTAACCAGTATGAATTGTCCCACATTATAGAGCCGCGAATGGCAGAAATTTTCGACCTTATACTAGAAGAATTAAGGCGAAATGGATACCACGAGTTGCCTGGAGGATTTGTTTTGACAGGTGGCGTTGCCTCTATGCCTGGGGTGCTGGAATTGGCTAGAGAAATACTTGATCACAATGTTCGAGTAGCATTGCCGGATTACATCGGCGTGCGTGAGTCGCAATACACAACAGGCGTAGGTCTAATCCAATTCACCTTTAAAAATGTGAAGGTACAAGGAAAGGAAGTAGCCGCTTCAATCTCCGAGGATCATCCTTCGGAAGAGCAAGAACCAGTTAAAAAACGACGTAACACAGAACAAAGGGTAGAAAAGGATAAAAACAAGCCAGGTGTAAAAAACCGTATGAAGGATTGGTTTGGGACCTTCTTTGAATAACCCTCAAAAATAGAAATCGTAGATTAGGAGGATCACATATGCTAGAGTTTGATATGAATATGGATGGACTGGCAAAAATTAAAGTGATCGGTGTAGGCGGCGGAGGAAGTAATGCAGTCAACCGAATGATTGAAAATAACGTACAGGGTGTCGAATTTATTGCTGTAAATACCGATGCACAAGCACTTAACCTATCAAGAGCAGAAGTGAAGATGCAAATCGGTTCTAAATTAACACGAGGTCTCGGTGCAGGTGCAAACCCTGATATCGGGAAAAAAGCAGCAGAAGAAAGTAAAGAGCAAATCGAAGAAGCCCTTCATGGAGCAGATATGGTCTTTGTTACGGCTGGTATGGGTGGTGGAACTGGAACTGGGGCCGCTCCCGTCATTGCGGAAATTGCAAAAGAAATTGGAGCATTAACCGTTGGGGTCGTTACTCGACCATTTACGTTTGAAGGTCGAAAACGTTCTACCCATGCAGTTGGGGGAATTGAAACTCTTAAAGAAAAAGTAGATACATTAATTGTCATTCCAAACGATCGACTATTGGAAATTGTTGATAAAAACACACCTATGTTGGAAGCTTTTAGAGAAGCCGATAACGTATTACGTCAAGGTGTGCAAGGTATTTCAGATTTAATAGCAACACCTGGTTTAATCAACCTTGACTTTGCTGATGTAAAAACAATTATGACATCTAAAGGTTCAGCACTAATGGGAATTGGTGTTGCAACAGGTGAAAATCGAGCGACAGAAGCTGCAAAAAAGGCTGTGTCCAGTCCGCTTCTTGAAACATCAATTGATGGTGCAAAAGGTGTTCTAATGAATATTACTGGAGGTTCGAACTTAAGCCTTTATGAAGTAAACGAAGCGGCAGATATTGTTTCTTCAGCTTCAGATGAAGATGTAAATATGATTTTCGGATCTGTTATTAATGAAGAGTTGAAAGATGAAATTCTTGTTACTGTGATTGCCACAGGTTTTGATAGTGTTCAAGGACATCCAAAACCACAGCAGCAACGTCCAAAGCCTACCGTTAGTAATCAACAGAGTCAACCTGCACAACCAAAATATAATCGCGAAGAACCAAGACAGCAAGAGACGAATCGTTCTGCAAACTCTTCTCAACAATCAGATCAAAACGATACTCTCGATATACCTGCGTTTCTACGAAATAGAAATCGCCGTAGATAAGATCTTAATTAAACCTTAAAGGAATCGACTCATAATGAGTCGATTCTTTTTTTATACGTTAAGAAAGCATTCCTGTAATAAAGCAAAATGAGGTTTGTACAAAAAAAGTCCCCTTGGTATGATACGAGGTGTCCGGAAAGCTAATCAGCGATAAAACGGACCCTTAACTAAAACCAAGGAGGACATACATGAATTATAAACAAAATCAAAAA
>NZ_JANHJQ010000017.1 GCF_024609785.1 Pseudalkalibacillus decolorationis | reverse complement strand
TCGTCTTGCCGTTCCCTGTCCAGGCGTTTCGTCTCTGCTTTGAGCCATGCATAATAGCTTGTCCGATTCACAGATGCCAATTGGCAAAGATAAGTGATCATTCCTTTTATGTTATGTTTCCGTATGGTTTCCTCAATGAGTTCAAACTTCACAGATGTCGTAATTATTTCTTTTTCTTCGCCTGCCTCTCCAGTTCTTCGAGCTTTTTTAAGAAGTCATTCTCTGCCTGTAGGAATTGGATTCGAGCTTCTGCTTTCTCGAGCTTTTGTTCAGCTGTCAGTGCCTTCGAAGATGGACGCCCAGTACTCCCTTTTCCGCGACGCTCTTCAAGGAAACCTTCTTCACCATACTTTTCATACGTTCGTCTCCAGCGCTTAAGACATTCGTTTGGTTTATCCAGTCCAATCATCCCTAAGTCAAATCCACTTTCTAGGAAGATAGCTTTAGGACCTTTTCCTTCCAGGTTCTCCTTCACAGCCTTTACTTTGAATGCTGGTTGATAACCGATAGCGCGATCTGAAACATGGCTGACATTTGGATTATTCTCTAGTTGTCTACGTTGAAATTCGTTAAAGATTCGTTTACTCATACTTGATTCCCCGTTCTCTCCATTTGTTTTGATTATAACGGNTTTCCTTCCAGGTTCTCCTTCACAGCCTTTACTTTGAATGCTGGTTGATAACCGATAGCGCGATCTGAAACATGGCTGACATTTGGATTATTCTCTAGTTGTCTACGTTGAAATTCGTTAAAGATTCGTTTACTCATACTTGATTCCCCGTTCTCTCCATTTGTTTTGATTATAACGGGTTTTCCGTGTAAGTTAACACAAAAAATCCCGAATAACGGACTTTTTTTATAAGTGTCCATTATTCGGGATACAGTTCAAAATGACCCAATGCGGGTCTTTTTTTATTGTTTGACAAACTTGTTTATACAGGAATATACTTAACTTTATAACATGTATATACAAGTAATGAAAATTTGGAAGCGGTAAATTTAAAGGGAGAAATAAATGAAAACGCTTTCTAGTTAAGGGGGAGTAAATCGTGACTATAAGTCGAGAAACAGTGTTAACCATTGTGGAGGCGCTCGGTGGTCGTGACAACATTGATACAGCAACCCATTGTGTCACACGCCTGCGGCTTGCATTACATGATGAGGGGAAAGTAGACAAGGAAAAACTCGAGTCCGTTGATATCGTGAAAGGCTCTTTTTCTGCCAATGGACAATTCCAAGTCGTGATTGGCCAAGGAACCGTTGATGAAGTATATAAGAAGATGGTCGAAGAGACGGGTATTGGAGAAGCTTCTAAGGAAGATGTGAAACAGGCCGCTTCTGAAAAGCTAAACCCATTGCAAAAAGCAGTTAAAGTTTTAGCAGACATCTTTATTCCGATTTTACCGGCTATTGTGACTGCTGGCCTTTTAATGGGATTGAATAACGTTCTTGTCGGACAAGGGATTTTTTATGACGAAAAATCAATTGTAGAAGTTCATCAAGAATGGGGGGACCTAGCCAGTATTATTAATTTAATCGCGAATACTGCATTCGTCTTTCTACCTGCGTTAATAGGTTGGTCAGCCGTGAAACGATTCGGCGGAAGTCCGCTGCTCGGGATCGTTCTTGGGTTAATGCTCGTTCACCCTGATCTTTTGAACGCATGGGCATATGGGGACGCTCTGAAAAAAGGAGAAATCCCTGTATGGAATATTTTCGGATTAACGATTGAAAAGGTGGGTTACCAAGGTCAGGTACTCCCTGTTCTTGTCGCGTCTTATGTATTAGCAAGACTGGAACAATTTTTAAATAAACGGATTCCAGATTCGATTAAATTATTATTAGTAGCACCAATTACATTACTCGTAACAGGATTCTTAGCATTTATTTTAATTGGTCCAATTACGTTTGCTATTGGTAATGTGGTAACCGATGCATTTGTTGGGATTTTTGATAACTTTGCCGCACTCGGTGGAATTATTTATGGAGGCTTTTATTCCTTACTCGTCATAACCGGTATGCACCACACGTTTCTTGCGGTTGACCTTCAATTGATTTCAAATACAGGTGGGACATTCCTATGGCCAATGCTCGCCTTGTCTAATATTGCTCAAGGTTCATCTGCATTTGCGATGATGTTTGCGACTAAAGATGACAAGTTGAAAGGTCTAGCAGGTACATCAGGTTTATCTGCATATCTCGGTATTACCGAACCAGCGATGTTCGGTGTAAACATCCGCTTTAAGTACCCATTTGTTTTTGCGATGATCGGGTCAGCGGTTGCTGGATTAATTTTGGCGCTCAATAGTGTTACGGCATTTTCAATCGGTATCGGCGGTGTTCCAGGATTCCTATCTATCAAGGATGAGTTCTGGGGTGCGTTCTTTACCGGTATGGCAGTAGTAATTGTTGTACCTTTCGTATCTACATTCCTTTATGCCAAAATTAAAAAGGGCAAATAAATCAATCAATCTACAACGGATACCTTACGTAAACAAACATTTTTATCTTAAGGGTAACTGTTCAGATGAAAAATAAATACCACATTATAGAGGTTGTTCAAAAAGTATCCAACTGATAAACGGCGAATTTCTACGTTACTCGGTTTTTCCGGACTTGCACACGGACATCAACACAAAAATCTAAAACCATTTTTGTGTCTGCGATGACTATTCAGTGTAGCTTTCCTTATGCTGACTTCGACGTTTTCACAGGACGTGAAGCAGTTAGTCGAAGTTCCATATGTACCTGCGTCTACTAGCTTACCTTTGAAGATTGCTTCCTCGGTACAACTCGTAGCTTATATGCAAGTACCGCTCGTCGTTCCGGTCCTCAAAACTGTCGTGCCTGGAACTTCTTGTTTCTGATTCGTCTACTTTTTGAACACGCACTAATAGCGTTTGAGGCCCCTAAGAAGTAACATCATGAATTTAAAGGAGTGGAATTATGACACAGGCCTGGTGGAGAAAATCAGTCGTATATCAAATTTATCCAAAGAGCTTCAATGATACGACGGGTTCTGGTACTGGCGACTTAGAAGGAATCATACAAAAGCTTGATTATTTAAATAAGCTCGGGGTAGATGTCATTTGGTTAACCCCGATTTATGATTCCCCACAACGAGATAATGGGTACGACATTAGTGACTATTATAAAATCCATGAAAAGTATGGAACAATGGAGGATTTTGAACGATTATTGACTGAATCTCACGAGCGTGGGATCAAGGTCATCATGGATATTGTCGTCAATCATACTTCCACAGAGCATACTTGGTTTCAAGAAGCTCTCAACGATCCCAACAGCAATTATCGAGATTTTTATATATGGAAAGAAGCGAAGGAAGGTCCACCGAACAACTGGAAGTCTAAATTTGGCGGGTCCGCATGGCAATATGATACACAATCAGGAGAGTATTATCTTCATCTTTTTGATGTTACCCAAGCGGACCTGAACTGGGAAAACGTAGAATTAAGACATCATGTTTATGAAATGATGACGTACTGGTTTGATAAAGGCGTTGATGGGTTCAGGCTTGATGTCGTTAATCTGCTTTCAAAGAATCAGCAGTTCCCAGATGATAAGTCCACAGAACCACCAGGTGATGGTCGTAAGTACTACACAGATGGTCCAAGAATTCATGAATTCATCAATGAAATGAATACACATGTTTTTTCGAAATATGACGTGATGACTGTTGGGGAAATGTCATCCACAAGTGTCGATCACTGCATTAAATATACGAATCCTGAACGGAACGAATTGGATATGACCTTTAACTTCCATCATTTAAAAGTTGATTATGATAACGGTGAAAAATGGACAAAGTCTGATTTTGATTTTACAAAATTGAAAGAGATCCTTTCGAGGTGGCAGGTCCAAATGAATAAAGGAAATGGATGGAATGCTCTGTTCTGGTGTAACCATGATCAACCGAGGATCGTATCTCGATTTGGAGATGAAGGTGAATTTCGAGTAGAGTCAGCAAAAATGCTTGCGACAACGATCCATATGATGCAGGGGACACCGTACATTTATCAAGGTGAAGAAATTGGAATGATTAATCCGAATTTTGATAAACTTGCTGACTATCGGGATGTCGAATCAATCAATGCATACAATTTTCTCCAACAAAACGGTGTATCGGAAGAGGAGATTATCGATATTCTACAACAGAAATCGAGGGACAACTCAAGAACCCCGATGCAATGGTCAGATCGTGAAAAGGCTGGTTTTACAACTGGGAAACCGTGGATTGTTGTTCCGGAAAATTACAAAGAAATTAATGCGGAACGAGCAGTTGACAATTCAAACTCTACTTTTTACCATTATAAAAAGTTAATAGAATTAAGAAAAACGCATGAGCTCATAACTACAGGGGATTATGAACTCCTTCTCGAGGATGATCCTTCAATCTTTGCTTATGTCCGCAATGGGAAGGATGAGAAGCTCATAGTCGTAAATAACTTTTATGAGGAACCTGTAACATTCCACTTGCCAGATTCTGTTGAAGTATCGGATTATGAGGCAGAGATCCTGATTACCAATTATCATGATGCAGATGAGGATTATCAAACGGTACAACTACGACCTTACGAATCCATTGTTTATTACTTGAAAAAGAAATGATAGACTATAAATACTCTGTTCAGAAGTGGACAAATCAGAAACAAGAAGTTCTACGATTTGAACTTCTTTCATAAATGGTGATTACCTTGATAAAGAACAAGTTCATAACAATCTATAATGATTTACAAGAAAAGATCGAAAGTGGAATTTATTTGCCTGACAGTAAGTTGCCTTCAGAGCATGAGCTAACAGAACTCTATGATACCTCAAGGGAAACTGCTCGAAAGGCCCTTAATTTACTTGCCCAAAATGGCTTTATCCAAAAGGTGAAAGGAAAAGGATCAATCGTCCTTGATGTTGGTAAATTCAACTTTCCTGTATCGGGTCTTGTCAGTTTTAAAGAACTAACGCAAAAACTCGGAAAACAAGTATCAACATACGTTCATGAACTCGTGTTGATGAAACCAGATCCCTTTCTCTGTCGACAGTTAAACATTTCAACTGAAGATAAAGTATGGAAGGTAGTTCGGACACGGAAAATTGATGGGGAACGAATTATTTTAGATCAGGACTACTTTCTAGAGAGTGTTGTTCCTTCGCTGACAAAAGAAATTTGCAAGCATTCAATATATGATTACCTCGAAAACGACCTGCAGCTGCCGATCAGTTTTGCGAAAAAGGAAATTACGGTTGAAAGAGCAACCGAGGCGGTCCAAACAAGATTAGATCTTCGTGATTATGATCATACGGTCCTTGTGAAAAATTTTGTCTATCTTGATGATGCTCGTCTTTTTCAATATACCGAATCTAGACATCGACTTGATAAGTTTCGTTTTGTCGACTTTGCTAGACGGTCTCATTCATAACAGGCTAAGGGTGACTCGTTAATTAAAGTTAAGGGTCATCTTTTTTTTGCACGTTAAGAAAGTATAAAATTTTGCTGCATANTGCTAGACGGTCTCATTCATAACAGGCTAAGGGTGACTCGTTAATTAAAGTTAAGGGTCATCTTTTTTTTGCACGTTAAGAAAGTATAAAATTTTGCTGCATAGATGTAATGTCCAGCTTCAGCGCCCAACCACTTGGATCACTTCAGGCCTCCTGCGGCGGCAACAGCCTCCTCGTCGGTCTTCCAGTGACCTTCGTGGCTAAGCAGGGCGCTTGCGCTTTTCTTATACGTATAGGCATTTGTCACACATTTTATGAGCCCACGTATAATACACAAGAATCCGAATGAGAGGTGAGGGGTCTTGCAACAAACGATTAGTCGTAATTCGAAAACTCAGATCAATGTCGTTCTCGGTCATAGTGCACCTTCATCTATACCTAAGGACGATTGGCTCACTGATGTAGAAACAAAAGAAAAACATGTTCCTTTAAAGAATATTCAGAAGGAATTAGACACACTCGTAGGTATGCAGGAGCTCAAGGATCTTGTCAATGAAATCTATGCGTGGTTGTACATTAACAAATGCAGAGAGTCGGTCAACTTGAAAACTGGTAAGCAAGTCTTGCATATGATGTTCAAAGGAAATCCAGGTACAGGAAAAACAACGGTAGCTAGAATGATTGGGAAACTTTTTCATGACATGAACGTTCTTTCAAAAGGACACATCATTGAAGTTGAAAGAGCGGATTTAGTTGGTGAATACATTGGCCATACGGCTCAGAAAACGAGAGAACTTGTTAAAAAGGCTCTTGGGGGAATTTTATTCGTAGATGAAGCGTATTCACTTGCTCGTGGTGGTGAAAAGGATTTCGGAAAAGAAGCAATTGATACTCTTGTAAAGTCGATGGAAGATCAACAAAATGACTTCATATTAATCCTTGCTGGTTACTCGAATGAAATGGATCACTTTCTGACATTAAACCCAGGCCTTCCTTCGCGTTTTCCAGTTGTCGTCACGTTCCCTGATTACACGGTTGATCAACTTATGGAAATCGCAATTCGCATGACGAAAGAACGTGAATACAAATTAGCGCATGATGCGGAACGAAAATTACGGAATCATCTTCTTCAATTACTTGCTAAAGAGAACCAGACCTTTTCCAATGGTCGCTATATACGGAATTTGCTTGAAAAATCGATGAGAAAGCAATCGATGAGGCTTTTAAAAGAAGGTAAAGAAGGCAAAGATTATTTAATGACGATTAGCGAAAAGGACCTTCACCTAGCAGAACAATCCCGAATTTGATAAGATGTAAGCAGGATTCTGACAGTACAGAACGACCGAAAGTAGGGGAATAGAGTTTGGCCAACGATAAACCAATTAACGAACGAACATTACTAGCGGGGTGTCAACTACCTGACCGAAGTGACACCCTTTTTGAATCGTCGATGAAGGAACTGGCGGCACTGACAGAAACAGCACAAGGCAACCCGGTTATGGAAGTGTCCCAGAAACGGGAACGGGTACATCCTGCTACTTTATTTGGAAAAGGAAAAGTGGAAGAAATCCGAAACTTGATCGACGAAATAGAGGTCGATCTTGTTGTCGTCAATCACGAATTAAGCCCGAGTCAAATGAGAAACCTAACTGATGCGCTTGAGGTGAAGGTAATTGATCGAACGCAATTAATTCTCGATATCTTTGCACAGCGAGCTAATTCTAAAGAAGGTAAGCTTCAAGTTGAACTCGCTCAGTTAGAATATTTACTACCAAGACTTGCTGGGAAGGGTATTCAGCTTTCCAGACTCGGTGGAGGAATAGGTACACGAGGACCAGGTGAAACGAAACTCGAAACAGACCGTAGACATATTCGTAACCGTATTAATGATATACGGACACAACTGAAAAATGTCTCCTCTCACCGAAAACGTTACCGAGAGCGAAGAAAGTTGAACCAGGTCCATCAGATTGCACTTGTTGGATATACAAATGCAGGAAAATCGACTTGGTTCAATCAGTTAACAGAAGCAGATTCGTTTCAAGAGGATCAACTTTTTGCAACGCTCGATCCGATGACCAGAAAATTAAAGCTACCGAGTGGGATGATGACTCTTGTAACTGATACTGTCGGATTTATTCAGGATTTACCTACAGGTCTTGTCGCAGCCTTCCGATCCACACTAGAGGAAGTTAGTGAAGCAGATTTGATCGTCCACATGGTTGATGTCTCTCATTCAAACCGGGACAAGCATATTGAAACTGTGCTTAGGCTCCTTAAAGAGCTTGGTGCAAATGAGATTCCTGTTTTAACCGTATTTAATAAAAAGGATCGACCTCATGAATCGGTATATCCATTATATGATGCAATTGAGGTTTCTGCCCATCGTAACAGCGACCGGATAGAGCTGTTAGCTGCAATCGAATCAGCTGTGAAAGCAACGATGGTTCCATTTAACATCAAGGTCGGCACAGCAGATGGAAAATTATTAAGCCAGCTACAAACATTAACTATTTTACAGAAGCGTCAGTGGGATGATACGGAAGAGGTATATGAATGTGAAGGATATGTTCATGCCTCCCTACCGATTTACGATAAAATCGAGTCAATGACTACACGAGGAGTACAAGATTCTGAATGATGAATTATAATGGTAACAGAGAAATGAAGCAGTTAGTAAATCAAATTGAGACAAGAATTCAACCTATGCATCAAAAAATTGACGCTATCGAAGAGAGTAACCAAAAGAAGGTTCTCGAAGCTTTTCGCGAACATCAAGTGAGTGATTTCCATTTCACTCCTTCCACGGGTTATGGTTATGACGATACTGGTAGAGATGTTCTTGAATGTGTGTACGCAAGTGTGTTTGGTGCGGAATCTGCACTTGTACGTCCTCATATCATTTCAGGAACGCATGCAATCTCAATCGCTCTTTCTGGTGTTCTAAGACCGGGTGATGAGCTACTATATATGACTGGAAAACCTTATGATACTCTTGAAGAGATTGTAGGTATCAGGGGCAGCGGGAAAGGCTCTTTAAAGGAATTCGGAATATCATATCGCGCGGTAGATCTTAAACCGGACGGTCGGGTTGACTTTTCAGCCGTACAAAACCATATACATGAACGGACTAAACTAATTGGCATTCAGCGTTCCAAAGGATACTCTGATCGAAAATCGTTTACAATTGCGGAAATAGAAGAAATGATCCGTTTTGTCAAAGAGATCAATCCTAACGTGATTGTCTTTGTTGATAACTGTTACGGTGAGTTTGTGGAAGTTTTGGAACCAACACATGTTGGAGCGGACTTAATTGCTGGATCACTCATTAAAAACCCTGGTGGAGGACTTGCTAAAATCGGTGGTTATATCGCAGGTCGTGAAGAACTTGTAGAGTTGTGCTCATATCGCCTCACTTCTCCCGGTATCGGTAAGGAAGCTGGAGCATCTCTTGATACATTACTCGATATGTACCAGGGATTCTTTCTTGCACCACACGTAGTAAGTCAATCGTTAAAGGGTGCGGTGTTTACAGCTGCTTTACTTCAAGAGATTGGTTTTGAAACAAGTCCTAGCTGGGATTGTGTCCGAACTGATTTGGTCCAATCAGTTACATTTAAAGACCGTGATAAAATGGTCCTTTTTTGTCAATCGATTCAACGTATGTCTCCCGTAAATTCACATGCTGTACCCCATCCAAGCTACATGCCAGGTTATGAGGATGATGTTATTATGGCTGCTGGAACATTCATTCAAGGGGCGAGCATTGAGTTAACGGCAGATGGACCGATACGTGAACCTTATGAGGTATATGTCCAAGGCGGACTTACGTATTCACATATAAAGCTCGCCGTGATATCAGCCGTACAGGAGATTATTCAGACAGGTTTAAATCAAAAGGAATAGGGGAATCAACTAGAGGGAGTGCAACACACACTCCCTTTTTTTATTTGTGTAAGATTATCTAACATCTTATTGACAAATTATCTAACATCACATATACTGTTAATAAGTAATTAAGAGAGGGGTATGCATAATGGGAGATCAAGTTCGCAGAAACATGCCGTTGTTTCCCATTGGTATTGTCAAGCAATTAACAGAGTTATCAGCCAGACAAATTCGTTATTATGAAGAACATAAGCTGATAACACCGGCACGTTCGAAAGGGAATACTAGAATGTTCTCATTCAATGATGTTGACCGATTGCTTGAAATTAAAGCCCTGCTTGAAAGAGGCGTAAACCTTGCAGGAATTCGGGAAGTCTTTGAAATGAAAGAAAAGGGTTATAGTCTACCTCATTCCGCACGGCGTACAGAACCATCTGAAGGGGACCTGCACAAACACCTTAAAAGAGAACTTTATCAGGCGGGTCGTCACGGAAAAGCCTCACTTATTCAAGGTGAATTAGCTAGGTTTTTTCATTAAAACAAATATAAGGCATGCTTTACAAAACAAGGAGGAAAAAAGTGATGAGTTCGAAGTATTCAAGAGAGGACATTTTAAAGCTGATTAAAGAGGAGAATGTACGTTTTATCCGTCTTCAATTTACGGATTTACTTGGAATAATCAAAAACGTTGAAATTCCTGTAAGTCAATTGGATAAGGCGTTGGACAATAAAATGATGTTTGACGGTTCTTCAATTGAAGGGTTTGTTCGTATCGAGGAATCAGATATGTATCTCTTTCCAGACCTTGACACATTTGTCGTTTTCCCATGGACTTCTGAAAAAGGGAAAGTAGCTAGGTTCATCTGTGATATCTATAATCCAGATGAAACACCATTTGATGGGGATCCTAGAGGGATTCTTAAACGAGTGCTTAAGGAAATGGAAGATCTCGGATTTACAGACTTTAATATTGGACCAGAGCCTGAATTCTTCTTATTGAAAAATGATGAAAATGGTGAACCGACTCTTGAATTAAACGATAAAGGCGGCTATTTTGATTTAGCACCAACAGACCTTGGTGAAAACTGTCGTCGTGATATTGTACTAGAGCTTGAAGATATGGGCTTTGAGATTGAGGCATCCCATCATGAGGTTGCACCTGGACAGCATGAGATCGACTTTAAATATGCTTCTGCCGTTCCTACATGCGATAATATACAAACCTTTAAGCTCGCTGTCAAAACAATTGCGCGTAAACATGGACTTCATGCAACGTTCATGCCGAAGCCATTGTTTGGTGTAAATGGATCTGGTATGCATGCGAACATGTCACTCTTTAAAGGGAAAGAAAATGTGTTCTATGACCCTAGTACAGAGACAGGCTTAAGTGAAGTGGCAATGCAGTTCCTTGCCGGAATTGCAAAGCATGCTATGTCATTCACAGCGATTACGAACCCAACGGTGAACTCATATAAGCGATTAGTGCCGGGTTATGAAGCGCCTTGCTACGTAGCGTGGTCTATGCAGAACCGAAGCCCGCTGATTCGAATTCCTGCATCTCGTGGTATTAGTACTCGAATTGAGGTTCGTAGTGTAGACCCAGCAGCGAACCCTTATCTAGCTATGGCGGTTATGCTTGCTGCAGGTCTTGACGGAATTAAGAATAAACTTCAAGCTCCAGATCCGATTGATCGAAATATTTATGTGATGGATAAAGAAGAACGTGTAGAAGCTGGAATTCAGGATCTTCCTGCTACACTTAAAGACGCCCTCGATATTTTCAGAAAGAACGAAACACTTACAACTGCACTTGGGGCACATGCAACCGAACACTTCATTGAATTGAAAGAAATTGAATGGGATATGTTCCGGACGCAAGTGCATCCATGGGAACGCGAACAGTATATGTCGCTTTATTAAAACAAAAAACCCTTAACACTTATTGGTGTTAAGGGTTTTTTGTTTTTTTAATTTTTTTCAGGCTTCCATGAGGAGAAATGCTTTTCCACTATTCCTAACAATGTAGTGAGAATAACTCCTGTTAAAGTGATGACGAACACTCCTACAAACATTCGATCTGTTTGTAAATTTTGACCGTCATTTGTTAACTGGAAACCAATACCAGCAGAGGAAGCAAACAACTCACCAACTACTACAGCTATTAACCCCTGTCCTATACCTAATCGTATACCAGTCAATAAAAAAGGAACTGTTGATGGCAGTGCAATCATTTTGAAAATTTGCAATTCATTAGCTGTAAAAGTACGTGCTGCTTTTATTAAATTCTGATCTAGTGTATGCATTGCCTTTTGAGCATTCATAACAATTGGGAAGAAGGCCATTAAAAAAACAATTACAATTTTAGATCCTGGACCAATCCCAAAAGCAATAATAATTACAGGCAATAACGTTACTTTAGGTGTTACATATAACCCAGATATAAAAGGATTTACAAGTGCATTAAAGGTTTTATTCCAACCAGAGAATACACCCACTGGAATCCCTATGACCATTGCTAAAAGAAATCCGACACCAAACTCATATCCACTTACTCTCATGTTCTGCCAAAATGTGGGTTCCTGTACCATGATTACTGCTGCCTGTGCAATTGCTAGGGGAGAACTGATGAATAATGGGTCAATCCATTCATTCCGAGAGACTACTTCCCACACGACAATAAATAAAACAACAGATAAAATACTAAGAATTAACCCTCTGTTTCTATTTCCTATTTTCTTAAGGTTTCCTTTTGATAGGTTGGATGAAAGCTGGACAACTTCATTTTTATGCATCGACATTTTCCTTTCTACGTTTTATGAATCTTCCTTTCTATTGAAAACCTTGCTTTGCCGATTCTTTTTCGATAATGGACCATATATGATCAATAAGATGTAAAAACTTAGGGTCACGTTTAATATTCAAATCCCTTGGTCTAGGAATATTGATATCTACAATATCTACAACTCGTCCAGGTCTTGCACCAAAAACAAACACTCGGTCAGCTAAATAGATGGCTTCATCTATTTGGTGTGTTATAAATAGACTCGTCTTTTTGGTTTCACTCCAAATTCGGAGTAATTCTTCCTGCATAAATTCTCTTGTTTGCGCATCTAAAGCCGAAAACGGCTCATCTAACAATAATAGGGAAGGATCCACAGTTAAAGCCCGAGCGAGATTTACCCTTTGTTGCATTCCTCCTGATAATTCATGAGGGTAATGATGTTCATAACCTTTAAGACCGACCATACTTATATAGTCCTGGGCCTTTTTTTTTGTCTCATTGGAGACTCGTTTTTGAACTTCAATACCATACAATACATTAGCCATTACTGTTCGCCACGGAAAAAGACTTGGGGTTTGAAAAACCATAGCTCTGTCTTTTCCTGGTCCATCCACCTCTTGGTTATCAAGTGAAATTGTACCTCTACTTGGCTTAAGGAGCCCCGCAACAGTATTTAAAAACGTGGTTTTTCCACATCCGCTTGGGCCCACTATGCAGATAAATTCACCCTCTTTTATATCTAAATTAATATTCTGCAGTGCTATTACTTCAGTTCCTGTTTTATTATTTATATAAGTAACATCTAAATATTTTGAGGATAACTTAACATTATTCTTTAGTTGTGTTCCATTCATTTCATTCATCCTTTTCTTTGTGGATTATTTTGTTGAAAAGGCCTCTTCAATGTACTTGTTCGTCCAAATGCCACCTGGTTTCGTATCATGTTCCATTTTGACTCCGGACATTTCAGCATATTCCACTAACGGATCTTGTGCATTGTCCCAAGCCTCTTGGTTCATCTCCCCATACCCTTTAAAAGTATCTTTCAGTCCAATTAAGGATTTTTCTAAAACCTTTACATTAACCCCATCAAAATAAGACACAATTGACTCTGCCGCTTCTTTTGGATTATCTCGGGTGAATTCGATTCCTTTTCCTACTGCCCGTACTACTTTCACTGCCAGGTCTTGATTCTTTTCTAAGTATTCTTTGTCAGCAAAAACCACTTCCCATACCATATTCGCGTACATCGGTTCTTCGCTTAATTTAATCCATAGATCCCCAACCCCCTGTTCTTGAACTTGTAAAGAAAACGGAGGAGAACTTATGCCGCCATCGACAATACTTTCCTTCATACCGCCAATTTTAGGACCTCCACCTGTTAATTTAACTGTTTTAAGTGATGAAGGATCTTGTCCATGAAGTTTCATTAAATATCGTGTATAGATATCTCCGGAATCTCCCACAAGGTTGGTGCCAATCGTTGCACCATTTAATGCAGCAATCCGATCTTTAAGCGCTGCGTCAACCGAGAGTTTATTATCTTTTAGGTACTGGTTTGATAAAGCAATCTCATATGTTAAGGCTGAATTTAAGGATTGTATGGCCACTAAATCTTCGCCTGCTTCAATCGCTGCAAACATGCTACGTGGGCCAGATATCGCAAACTGAGCCTGTCCTGATAACAACGAAGCAATTACTTGGGCTCCCCCTCCTCCTGAAGAAATGTTAGCTTCAATGCCCTCTTCCTTAAAGAACCCTTGTTCAATCGCTACATAAAAAGGGGCTAACGATAAAATGCGAGCAGGCTCTGTAAAAGTAATTGTTGTTAATTGATCATCCTTAGTTCCAGTAGCAGTTTCACTTTTTGTTCCATTACAACCAGCTAAAACTACTAATATAGTGCTGATAGTAATTACGATGAGATTTTTCTTAAACATATAACTCCCCCTATTTTTCGTTTTTAATGATTATTCCTCTTTCTTATACGCTGATTACGCAACTCTTTAAGTTCACTAACATCTGGTTATTTCTTTGGCATGTTTGGCTTTTTCCCCTAAGTATAACTAGCTTCAATAGTTTTTCTAAAAACTTTCTTTAAACATGAATCCCTCCTTTTAGAAGTCGTTGTTTTATATATGAAACAACGTTTTCATTTATAAACTAATTTTAAGGAAACGTCTTCCTATTGTCAATGATTATTCAGAAAATTTTGTCATAGGCGAATCCATTGATTTAGTTGATGTAATTACATATAAGCCTTCTGCAAAGTACGAACATAGGTTCAAGTTACATTTGCTATTACTATGGATCTAGAATCTTATTTGAGAGTTTATGTCTTGTAATAATACAACCATAGATTCATCATCCAGTTTTTTATTTTTTTCGAAAATGTATTGACAATATTTTCAGATAATTCTATACTTTATTTGTGTTAGGAAACATGGTTTTGTATATAAAACATAAAAACTTATTAGGAGGAATTATTATGTCTGAGAAAGCATTCTCGATTCAAGAATTTGAAAAAAAATACGTTGCTCGATTAAATGACCGTAGCCCAGATTGGAATGTTCTAGCTTTTCAGGAAGAGGTTGATCCAAAATATCGACGTGCACAAATGAGATACATTGGCAGAGGTGCAACTGCCAACAATGATGCCAAAGTTATTGAAGCCGAACATTTTACGCTTAGCACTATGGTTTTACCAGCGGGTTCAGAAGGACCATCGCATCTTCACGTGGATGTTGAAGAAGTCTTTTTTGTTCTTAAAGGGAAAATAACTGCCACTATTGGAGTTGAAGATGAAACGTATGAGATCCCATTGGATACAAGGGACTGTATCAGTGCACCTCCAGGGGTTTATCGTGGAGTAAGAAATGATAGTGATGAAGAAGCGCTCATGTTAGTCATGCTTGGAGCAAACAAGCCTCAACTGCCCACCTATCCTGAGGGAAGTGAACTTGAAGAACTAAGGTTAGAACGAAAGAAAGAAAGAGAAGCTGCAATGAAATAAAACACTTAAATCGTACACAGTTTCCATACAGGGGACAGGGGTACTAAATCCTGTATGGAAACCATCAAACCAGGATCCTATTAAGAAGGTGAGATGAAAAAGATGCTTGAAATTACACATTTAAGACACATTAGTCTCCTAACTCCCGTATTGTCAGAACAGGCAGGATTTTATGATGATATTTGGGGGTTGGACAAGGTTTATGAAGATAAGCAGTCTGTTTACTTTCGTGGGGAAGGACCGGAACACCACATTCTAAGTTTGAAGGCAAACGAGAAAAGAGGCTTGCATCACCTTGCGTTCGGTATGGTCGATAAAAATGCGGTAGATCAAGCAGCAGAAACACTAGCAGATTTGGATATTCAGATTGTTCAACCTCCAGGATATCTTGATGAGGCAGGTGTTGGTTATGGTTTGAGGTTTTTAGATCCGGAAGGAAGATGTATTGAACTTTCAGCTTGGGTGGAGATCCATACGTCGGAATGGTCTAAGAAAAATGTTGATCCGGTAAAGCTGAACCACGTTGTTTTAAATACAGTAGACATCGATAAAATGGTGGATTTTTACACGAGGGTATTAGGTTTTAAAGTTTCCGATTGGAGTGAACATCAGATGGTTTTTTTACGATGCAATAGGAATCATCACTCCATTGCCTTTAATCAAGCATCACATCCATCGGTAAATCATATTGCCTATGAGGTTAATAATGTGGATGAAGTAATGCGAGGGATTGGAAACGTAAGAAAAGCGGGGTATGAGGAAATGTGGGGGCCAGGCCGTCACGGTCCAGGTAACAACGTTTTTTGTTATTTTCAAGACCCAGCGGGGTTTGTCATGGAATATACGTGCTACCTTGTCTCTATTGAAGATGAATCTGAATGGAGAGCATTAACGTGGAAGCGTGTACCTCATTTAATAGATCGATGGGGAATTGCCGGTCCGCCATCACCAGAAGCTCGCGCTGCTATGGCCGGAGAACCTGATGAAGGTTGGGCAACTAAATTGGTAGCTAGACAGAAAGATCATTAACCACTGACGGTAATTAAGGAAAGGAAGAGACCGATGGATTTAGGACTAAAAGAGAAAGTCGCCATTGTGATGGGAGGTACATCTGGTGTTGGTTTGAAAACGGCTGAAATGCTGTTGCAAGAAGGAGCAAAGGTCGCAGTCTGTGGAAGAGATCACAAAAGGATAGACAACGCATATCAGCACCTTAAGAACTTTGCAGAACCTGAAAGAATATTTACGGGATCTTGTGATGTGACAAAGGAAAATGAAGTCTATGAGTTTATAAGTTCAGCTGCAGAGACCCTCGGAGCAGTTGATATACTAGTCAATTCTGCCGGACGTAGTGTGATGGGGCATTTCTTTGATATTACCGATGAACAGTGGACAGAGCAAATTCAACTTAAATATTTTGCGATTATTTATGCCGTACGAGCTGTTCATTCATATATGGCAAAAAGTGGTGGCGGAAGAATTATTAATATTAATGCGACACTAGCCAAAGAACCGGAACGACATATGGTGGCGACAGCAGCAACAAGAGCAGGTTTATTAAATCTTAGCAAAACATTAGCTCATGAATTGGCGCCAGATAACATCCTGGTTAACTCTGTAAGTCTGGGCTTGATTCGTACAGATCAATGGGAACGAAGAAGAATGCAAAATGCTCCGGATGCTGATCCTGATTCTTGGTATACGGAACTTGCGGAAAAGAGAAAAATTCCGCTAGGTAGGGTTGGTGAGTCTGAAGAAGTTGCGAGTGTCATTGTTTTCTTGTCGTCAAATAAAGCAAGTTATGTATCCGGATCCACCATTGAAGTAGCAGGTGGGCTCGGAAAAGCATTGTAAATTTACAGAAGGTTGGATGCGAAATGAAAACACAAGTTCAAACAGAATTCACTACGGCAGATGCTCTCGTACAAGAGCTTGTACACGCAGGTGTTGAAGTTATCTTTGGCATAGTAAGTATTCATAATATGCCGATCTATGATGCCCTTTTACGGGAGGGAACCATTCGTCTCGTCACGGCACGGGGTGAAAGTGGAGCTGTCAATATGGCTGATGGTTACGCACGAGCGACAGGTAAGATTGGAGTTGTTTTAACAAGTACCGGTACCGGAGCAGGAAATGCCGCTGGTTCGCTAGTTGAGGCATGGAGTGCGGGAGTTCCTCTTCTACATATTACGGGTGAAGTCGGCTCGTCTTACTTAGGAACTGGAAGAGGATATATTCATGAGTGTAAAGACCAACTTTCAATGATGAAAGGGGCTTGTAAGGAAGCCTGCCGGTTACGTAAACCAGAACAAATGGTTCCTGTGATACGGAAAGCAATAAATGAGGCATTGAAAGCTCCTGCAGGACCAATTACTGTTGAAATCCCTATTGATTTTCAATCAGCGATTATTCCACAAGTCAATATTGTTGATACGGATGGTAATGAATCCGTGACGATCCCAGAAGTACCGAAACGAATTATTGACAAAATTGCCGTGGCACAACGTCCAGTTATTTGGGCCGGCGGAGGAGTTATTTCTTCTGGAGGCTCAGATGAAGTAAAACAATTGGCTGAGTTGATTGGAGCAGCTGTTATTACTAGCCAATCAGGAAAAGGTGCCATTCCTGAAGACCATCCTCTCTGCATTGGACATTTTGCTTCCTATGATGCGGTAAAAAAACTCCTTAACAAATCAGACTTATTAATCAGTATCGGTGTTCGTTTTCGTGGAAATGAAACAGCCAACTGGAAAGTAAAAACCCCGAAGGAACATATTTCGATCGATGCAGACTTGAATGCATTGAATCGTAACTATTCCGTAGAGCATGGACTGATTGGTGATGCGAAACAAATTTTACGACAATTTTTGGAAGCCCTTTCAACACAATTGGTTCTTCCAAAACCTGATTACACTCAAGAAGTAGAAAAGGTTAGAGATGAAGTTCGCAATGTGTTGAAAGAAACGCTTGGTCCGTATGAAGACATCTTAAATGCAATGAGAGCATCGTTACCAAAAGAGACTATTTTGGTAAGAGACGTCACGGTTCCTGCAAATGTTTGGGGCAGTCGATTGTTCGAAATAAAAACACCTCGCACATCAATCCATGCTTCAGGTGGAGGAATTGGACAAGGGTTACCAACCGCTATTGGAGCACAAATCGGATGCCAGGACCGAAGTGTCGTCTTAATGGCTGGGGATGGCGGGTTTATGGTGAATGTTGGTGAACTAGCTACTGCTGCAGAAGAAAACCTACCAATAATAATTGTTTTGTTTGACGATGAAGGCTATGGAGTGCTCCGTAATATTCAAGATGCCGCTTACGGGCGAAGAGTAGCTGTTGACTTATTAAGCCCTGATTTTGTAATGCTGGCAAAATCAATGGGTATTGCTGCTGAAAAGGTAAATTCCCCAGAAGAGTTTAGCACTGAACTGCAAGCTGCAGTTTCTAGACAAAAACCGTCAATGATCGTGGTAGATATGGAAGCAGTAGGGCCGATGGCAAAGCCGTTTGGAGGTCCTCCAGGCGCAGCAGAAGCATTTAGGCCTAAGAAATTGTAGAGGAGGAATGACAGGTGATTAGTGTATTCCCTGAAGTTTCAAGTCAGTATTTAATAGGAGGAGAATGGAAAACTTCTTCAAAGATTAAAGAAGTTCGTAATCCTGCAAAGATAACCGAGTTTGTTGGTGAGGTTGCCTTATGTTCTGAAACAGATGTCACCCAGGCTGTGGATGCAGCTGAGAACGCCTTTAAAGCCTGGTCGAGAACTTCGGTCGACGAACGGGCGAAACGGATGAAGGAAGCCGCGGAAAAGTTAAGTACTGTTATCGAGGAGCATGTTTCCTTATTTGTACGAGAGAACGGAAAAACAATGGTAGAAGCGAAAAAAGACCTTTTGCGCTGTGTCGAAGTGATGAGTAAAGGTGCAGATACGTTGTTGGAATGGTGGAAACCCGTTCATGTGGAAGGACAGGCTCAAAAAGTACAAATTCGTAAGCGTCCTCGCGGTGTTACGGCTGTAATTTCCCCTTGGAACTCGCCAATGATCTTAACTTTTAAACGAGCAATTCCTGCTATTCTTGCTGGAAATACTGTTGTTATAAAACCAGCAACGTACTGTCCGTTAACCGTTATGTCGTGCTTGAAAATCATCGAATCTTCTTTCCCGCCAGGAGTCATTAATATTGTAACCGGATCAGGCTCTGTTGTTGGTGAGGCGCTCTGTGGGGATACGCGTGTTCGTACGATTGCTTTTACGGGGAGTACGGAAACCGGCAAGAAGATAATGAGTCTATCTTCAAACTCGGTCAAAAAGCTATATATGGAACTCGGAGGTAATGACCCCGCTCTTATTCTACCAGATGCCGATTTAAATGAGGCAGCAATAAAACGTATTCGGCTGGGGATTTTGCGAGCATCTGGACAAGTGTGCTCGGCAATTAAACGAGTATACGTTCACGAATCACGCTATGAGGAGTTTGTTGACAAGCTGAAGAAAGAATTTGAACGGGTAGTCGTAGGTAGCGGTATCCAGCCAGATACAACGATGGGACCATTAAATAACCGTTCCCAATTCAATTTTGTTAAAGAATTGCTTGAGAGGTCGAAGCAAATCGGGGCACAAGTAGAGTCAATTGGACAAAAATTAGATTCTGCTTCATGGGAAGAAGGATACTTTATGCTCCCTTCTATCGTCACCAATCTTAGTCACGACAGCGAGCTAGTGAGAGCAGAACAATTTGGACCGATTATTCCGGTTATTCCTTTTGCTGATTTAGATGAAGCTATTGAAATGGCGAACGATACTGAATTTGGCTTAAGAGCTTCTGTTTGGACTTCAAATGAAACGGCAGCTATTGATATCGCTGATCGTTTGGAAGCAGGAGCGGTATTCCATAACAATCATACCGTCTTCCAAAATCTTCGTTTGGACTTTCCTGGAATTAAGGAAAGTGGACTTAGCCAGGAAACACGCTGGGGTGGGTTGGAGTTATTCACAGATTGCTATGGCTTTGCTGATTAAGGAGAACATTGTATGAAAATTGGATTAATTGGATGTGGGAATATAGGAAAGTTTCTTCTGGAAACCTTAAATATCAATAGAGCTCTACCGGAATGTCGCATTGATGCAGTATATGAGGGGCGAAAAAAAGACTTATCCCTTTTCTCTAAAACGTATGATATCGAAGTTTATGAGGATTTCACTGGGTTCATGAATTCTGGAATTGATTTAGTTATTGAAGCAGCCAATATCCAAGTGGTGGAAGAATACGCTCCAACCATTATTGAGAACGGGAAAGATTTATTGATTGTAAGTGTAGGGGCATTAGGAGACAACTCATTTTATAAAAAACTCAATCATCTTTGTGGGATCCATGGGACGAAAATTTATCTACCATCCGGTGCGATCGGTGGATTAGATATTTTAAAGGCTGCGAAGTCTATTAATCAACTAGATTCCGTTTCAATAACAACGAGAAAACCACCTAAATCACTTGGTGAAAAGTCTTTGAACGAAGAAAAGGTGATATTTAGAGGACCTGCTTCAGAAGCGATTAAACGGTTTCCAAAAAACATAAATGTATCGATTATATTATCTCTAGCTGGATTAGGGAGTCAAGAAACCGAAGTGAAAATCATAGCTGATCCCAAAGTCGATAAAAATATTCATTATATTGAAGCTAAAGGGGCATTTGGAAGATTAGAAGTACACGTGGAGAACGATCCGATGCCTGAAAACCCGAAAACAAGTTATTTAGCGGCTCTCAGTGTTCTTTCAACTTTGAAAAATAGACGTGAGATGATTCTTTTAGGATAAGTACCGTTTTGATTTTTTTATGAAAGGAAGTGCACGATGAATAAGCTTAAGCCGTTGATAGGAAATAGTGTCGTCAATCAAATCGCCTTCGTTGTCCATGACATTGAATCTGCTTCTGAAGCTTTTGCAAAACTTCTAGGCATACCAAAACCTGAATGGTTTTTAACAGGGTCACAAGATATTTCCCAAGTTGTTTTTAAAGGAGAACCATCCGCTGCACGCAGTAAGCTTGTTTTTATAAATACTCCCTCGGTACAAATTGAATTGATCGAACCGAATGGTGACCCTAGTACGATGCGAGAATTTTTGGATACGGTTGGAGAAGGAATCCACCATATTGCCTTTGACGTCGATCATATGCAGGATCAGCTCACTACTTTGGAAGAACATGGTTTTCCTGTCTTACAAACAGGTGAATTTACGTCTAGTAATGGTAGATACGCCTATGTTGACACATTAGATGTTCATAAAACACTTGTTGAGCTACTTGAACGTGAAGAGCCGCAAACGAATAGTTCCCACCAACCTGCGGAAGAAAGCGAAATTCAACCATTGCTTGGGACGGATACAATTACGCAAATAGCGATCGTCGTCCATGACATCGAATCTGCTTCAGATGCTTATTGTAAGCTGTTCGGGATAGAAAAGCCTTCAATCATTACAGCGGGCCCGAGTGAAATTACAAAGATCGAATTTCAAGGCAAGCCAACTGAAGCAAAAGCGAAATTCATGTTCATAAAGACACCGCTTATTGAACTTGAACTGATTGAGCCGGATGACGATTCACAGAGTATATGGAAGGACCATCTGGATACGAAAGGTGAAGGGGTCCATCACATTGCATTCGTAGTCAAAAACATCCAAGACAAAATCGACGTGCTTGAGCAAATGGGGTATCCACTCATCCAAAAGGGATACTTCTGGAATGGTAAAGGTGAATATGCCTACATGGACACAACTTCAACCTATAAAGTAATCATTGAACTTCTTGAAAAATATGAGGATTAAACTTGGAACTGCTATAACGTTCCTTAGACTCGATCAAATGAAATAGGTTAGTCGTGTTCAGAAAATGTATCGTTCATGGAGTTCATGAAAATTCTCATATTAAAAGGAGGTTGTAAACAATGATTAGTATGCAAAAGCGCTGGATATATATTACGATGCCGATTTTTTTCTTTTGGTTTTTCGGACAAATTGATAAGTTAGGGATTTCGATCGTACAAACGGATCCAGGTTTTTTGAACGATCTTGGGCTGACAGGTGACAGCGCGAATGCTAAAATCGGCTTCTTAACGTTTATCTTTATGGTAGCCTATGCTTTATCCAATGTTTTTTGGGGATTTGTCATCGATAAACTGGGTGCGAGAAAAACTGCGCTTTTGGGAATCGCTGTTTGGACAGTTACGATGGTTATGGCAGGTATGGCTAACTCGTATGAAATGTTCATGTGGAGTCGGATCATCCTCGGTATTGGAGAAGGAATGATGATTCCAGTCTCTGGTAAGTTTATTGCCAGCTGGTTTAACAGAAATGAAATTGGTCGTGCACAAGCATCATGGATAACTGGAAACTACCTTGGGCCGGCAATCGGAGCCGTTTTTCTGACACTTATTATTTCTACATTGTCTTGGCATGCATCCTTCTATTTCCTTGCGTTATGTAACTTGCTCATTAATATCCCGATGTTTATTTTCTTGACGCGCAACATGCCGGAAGAACATCCTAAAGTCAGCAAAGAAGAATTGGCTTATATCCGTCAAACCGATTCATTTGAAAAAAATGTGACAAAAAAGAATTTTGCACAGGATTTTCGTTTCTGGATCGTTTGGTTTGGAATGGTTATGTCCTCATTCCTCTTTTTCGGAATTAGTATTTGGCTTCCAACCTATCTAATTCAAGGAAAGGGTTTCAATTATGAAGCAATGAGCGGAATCACTTCCTTGTCATGGTTATTTGCACTAGGTTTTGTTCTAATATGCGGATTTCTATCAGATAAAACAAAACGTCCTAGCTTATTGGCCACCATCTTGTTCGTATTGTGCGGATCTTTTTTAACTGTAGCGTCTTTAACAACTATACCGGTCATCGCAGGCCTCAGTTTAGGACTTGCCATGGGTACGATGGGTGGTGTCTTCCATCTTAGTAACCTATTTATCGTAAAATATTCTACAAAGGAAACAGCAGGTCGTGCAGCGGGACTGATGGGATTCACGAATATATTCGGTGGTCTCGCAAGCTACGTTATGGGGTGGATGAGAGACTTATCTGGAGGAGACTTTGGCCCTTCTATCGTCTTGTTGATTGTAGTAGCGGGACTAGGTTTCATAGCGTATCTGTTCACATTGAAAAAAGAAGCAGAGGAAGTTAATCTCCTTAATGAACAATCAGCACGAAATGGTATTACCAATTATAGTGCATAACTCCAAACGTATAGATTGATAGAAGTAAATGATGATCAACTGCAAGGAGGAATTTCAAATGATAGAAACGAAAACGAATGTCCACTTGGACGAAATGTCGCGTGAAGAAGTAGCTAATTATTTGAGTGAGACCGTTCGACCTGAAGACGGAGTAATCCCTGCTTACATTATGGGAGATGAAAATGTCAACAAGTTGGAACATGAAAAGATTTTTATGAAAACATGGTTGCTTCTTGGTCACGAATCAGAGCTTCCGAACAAAGGTGATTTTATAACTAGAGATTTGGCTGGTTATTCAGTCATCGTTTCAAGGGGACAGGATGGTAGTCTTCGAGCATTCTACAACATGTGTACACACCGTGGCATGAAGCTCTGCCGTGCAGATAAAGGGAATAAAGGACAGTTCACTTGTCCATACCACGGCTTCACTTATAAAAACAGCGGTGAATTGATTGGCGTACCATTACAGAAGGATATTTATGGTGGACAGCTTGATATGGAGAAAATGTCATTGCACAATGTAACATTAGATACGTATAAAGGGCTGATTTTTGGAACGTGGAACGAAAATCCAGAACCGTTATTAGAATTCCTCGGTGATTTCAAATGGTATCTTGATATCGTGGTAGGCCGTACCGAAATGGAAGTGATCGGACCACCACAAAAGTTCATCGTTCACTCTCAATGGAAAATTGGATCCGATAATTTTGTTAGTGATTCTTATCACACAATGGTGACTCATGGATCAATTGCTAAATTGGGAATGGTACCGAATGCAGCCTATTCGAAAAAGGGATACCAAGTACATGTAAAAAATGGGCATGGCTGTAATATTGGTATGCCGAATCCTGACTTTGCATTTCCGGAAGAACTCATACCAGAATATAAGGAAAATTTATCATCTGACCAATTTGAATTGATGTCAAATGTCAAAAACATGATTGGTACAGTATTTCCAAACCTGTCTTTTTTAGTGTCACACACAAAAGTAAAAGGAAAGCTTATTTCCAATACGACACTTCGTCTATGGAAGCCGATAGCTCCAGATAAGATGGAGGTCATGACTTGGTTCCTAGTTGATAAAAATGCATCAGAAGATTGGAAGTATCGTTCACGTGAGTCATACATCCTAACCTTTAGTCCATCAGGTATTTTTGAACAGGATGACACCGAGGTGTTCACCGATATCACCCAGGCTGCAGCGGGAACCTTACCTATCGTCAAAAACTTTAACTATAATTATACGATGGGGATGCACCGTGAGCCAGTTAAGGACTTTATAGGGCCCGGGGTGGTTTATCCGGATAAATTCACAGAAGCTGGATCACGTAACTTTTATTCCTATTGGTTAGATATGATGAAGGCATAGGAGACAGGAGGAAATAGGTTATGAGTATTGAGAAGGTACTTGCAAAGCATGAGTTTGAACAATGGTTATATGATGAAGCCAAATTGATTGATGAGATTGACTTTGATGGCTGGTTTAACCTAATGCATACAGACTTGAAGTATGAGATGCCGGTACGTGTGAATAAAGAAGGAATGGAACGACCGGATTATTCAAAAGAGATGTTTGCATTTCAGGATGACATCGAAACGATGAAAATGAGAGTAGACCGGCTTAAAACGGACTATGCTTGGGCTGAAATGCCTCCATCACGTACACGAAGGTTTGTAAGTAATGTGCGGGTTCTCGAATACGTTGAAAATGAAAAAGCAGTAGTCCACAGCTATTTACTGATTTATAGAAGTCGTTCTACAGATATTCATCATGATTTGATTTCCGGTGAACGTCAGGATGAATTTACGTATGTTGAGGGTGAATGGAAACTCTCAAAACGGTTTTTCATAGTTGATCAGACAACGTTAAATACACGAAATCTAGCTATTTTCGTTTAACATACTAGGGGGGACCCATCTTGTAGTTTGGGTCAACCCAATCATTGAAAAAATGGAGGGTTGTATGACGAAGAAATGGATTTCTATTATGTTGGGAATTCTACTAGTTGCATTAAGCTTGTTAACATTTTCATCACCGTTACTTGGAAATTGGAATGATCCCTCGGAGCATTTCAAAGTTACCTTATTAGGAACTGGATCCCCCCTTCTTAGTATGGAGCGATTTGGACCTGGTACCTTAGTTGAAGCGGGAGATGAAACATTACTATTTGATGCTGGTCGTGGAACGGCTCTGAGACTACATCAAGCGAACGTTGCCCCGGGAAGCGTAGACAAGTTGTTTCTTACTCACCTGCACTCTGATCATACTGTAGGAATCCCCGACGTTTGGTTGACAGGTTCGTTACCTACTGCTGGGGATAGGGAGCATTCGTTTAAAGTATGGGGACCAAAAGGTACGAAAAAAATGATGTCCCACATGGAAAAAGCATTCGCTGCTGATATTGAAGCTCGTGAGAATTCTGGTAATGGAAACACGGAAGGTATTCGTGTTGAGGCAACTGATATTAAGGAAGGTGTCATCTACCAACATGATGGTGTCGAAGTAATTGCTTTCCTGGTCGATCATAAATCAATTGAACCGAGTTATGGATATCGTATTAATTATAGAGGACATTCGGTCGTCATCTCGGGTGATACTCGATATAGTGAAAACTTGATTCATTTTGCAAAAGGTGCAGATTTAATCATACATGAAGTTGCGGCTGCAAAGCCTGGAGAAGCAGAAAAATCGGAGGCCATTTCTAATATTCTATCACTCCATACGACACCTGAAGAAGCTGGTAATGTGTTTAGCCAAGTGAAACCTAAGCTTGCTGTTTATACGCATATCGTGTTGCTTGGAGGTTTAAAGGAAGACGAAGCTGATCTGTTAAATAGAACCAAAGCTACGTATTCCGGTCAAGTTGTAGTGGGTGAAGATCTTATGTCTATTGAAGTGGGAGATAAGGTAGAAGTTCAAAAAGAATAAGATAACTGGATGATTAGCTCGGGTGGCATCAACGTTTAACATAGAAGGAGTGTGGTAAACCGTGGGGAGTTTAGAAGGAAAAGTCGCGCTTATTACTGGTGGAGGAGCAGGGATTGGGAGCTCCATTGTAGAACGGTTTTTGAATGAACAGGCAAAGGTTTGTGTGTTTGATCTATCGGAGAAAAGGTTAGCTTTACTCAAAGAAAAATTCGGGGAGCGCATTCATACAGTTTGTGGAGATGTCAAAAATTACCAAGATAATGAAAGGGCAGTATCCTCTACGGTAAACTGTTTTGGAAAACTTGATAGTTTCGTCGCAAATGCAGGGGTGTTTGACGGTTTTAATAAACTGTTAGATTTGAAGCCGGATGTTTTAAATGAAGCATACGAGGAACTTTTTTCAATCAATGTAAAGGGTTATTTATTCGGTGCAAGAGCTGCCTTACCTGAATTAATGAAGACAAAAGGTAACATGATTTTTACGATTTCCGGGGCTTCGTTTTATCCGGATGGTGGAGGGGTCCTATATACAGCAAGTAAGCATGCTGGGCTCGGATTGATTCGTCAATTGGCTTTCGAATCGGCACCAAATGTTCGGGTCAATGGTGTCGCACCAGGGGGAACAATTACAGATCTAACAATAACCCCTTCTCTTAGGCCCTACAGTATATCTAAGACTTCAGGGGAAAGAGAAGCCAGTATTAAAAACAGGAATCCTTTAAGGATGGCAATGCAACCGGAAGACCATGTATCAAGCTACGTTCTTCTCGCCTCAGACCAATCCAGAGCTATTACTGGAGAAGTCATATCAAGCGATGGCGGTCTCGGTGTCAGAGGATTGTCTTGAAAGAAAAGAAAGCATAAATTTTTGTTGGCTTAGATGTGATGTCTAGCTCCAGCGCCCAGCCCCTCGGATCACTTCAGTCCCTCTGCGGCGGCGACAGCCTCCTCGATGGCCTTCCAGTGTCCTTCGGGGCTACCCAGGGCGCTTGAGCTTTTCATCAAAAAGCAGGATTTACCATTTAGACTAAACATCATATAATTGGAGGGGAATAAAGTGCCTTATGTACAAGTGGATGATTTAAGGATTCATTATGAGATGGAAGGAAACGGAGCCCCTTTAATATTGTTACACGGAATGGGGAATAATTCTCTGTCATGGAGAAAGCAGATAGAGGAGCTTAAAGAAGACTATACAGTGATTGCTTGGGATGCTCCGGGGTATGGCAAAAGTTCAGACCCATCAAAGGAACTTACCCAATTCAAGGATTTTGCCATCATTCTTAAAAGTTTCTTGGATAGGTTGAACATGCAGGAGATTTATCTTCTTGGACATTCAATGGGAGCTGCAACTGCGATTGACTTCGTTCATCTCTATCCGAATGTTGTGAAGTCGGTAATTCTTGCGGATGCGACAAGAGGGTCTGCAGCTCTGGATGATGATGAAAATGAAAGAAAGCTACAAAACAGACTATCTTCTATTGAGACGCTGCCTCCTAGGGAGCATGCAATACAGCGGGTACAACATTTGCTTTCTCCACATGCTTCAGAGGAAGTACGTAGTCAAGCAACAAACATAATGTCACAAGTAAGACCGTCTGGATACCGATCTGTGGCGTATTCGTTGTACCATGCTGATCAAATGGATTTATACCCGCTTATAAGTGTTCCGACACTCATTATTTGTGGTGAGGAGGACAAGGTAACACCTGTTAGTGAATCACAAATCATTCACGAAGGAATTCCCAAATCGGAATTTGTGACTATTCCTAGGACGGGGCATTTATGCTATCAAGAGGATCCAGCTACATTTAATTCACACGTCATTCACTTCTTGCAAAAATGTAACACAGATGGAACGTACAAAAAGGAGTTGAAAACATAAGTGTCAAACGAAGAGAAAGATCGATATCTTTCAAATTCTCTAGTGAGGGGTTTGGAGATATTAAAAATGTTTAACGAGGACAAGCCAACACTTTCGTTAGTTGAAATCGCAAACAATTTGGGCGTAAGCAGGACTACCCCGTTTCGATTATTATATACACTCCAAACGATGGGGTACTTGCGCCAAGATGAAAGTACAAAACGGTATGAGTTATCCCCGAAAGTATTAGAATTAGGATTTACTTATTTAAATACGATGCAACTTCCTGAGATTGCGAGACCCTATTTAGAAGAGCTGAGAGATCAAACTGGTGCTTCAGTTCACATTGGGATTTTAGATGGCAGAGAAGTAGCGTATATTGCCAGAATACCAGGAAAAGGGGTAACTACGATTAACGTTACAATCGGTTCAAGGCTACCTGCCCATGCAACTGCTATGGGGAAAATATTACTGGCTTATCAATCAAAGGAAAATTTAAAGAAAATATTATTTGGTACTGAACTACAACCATTTACTGAACAAACAAAAACGCAGATTATGGAGCTTAAGCAGGAATTAAATAGCATCAGGCAAAAAGAGTATTCGATAAGTAATGAGGAGTTTGAAAGTGGGATTCGTTCAATTGCAGCTCCTATTTTTAACAATAAGGGATCCGTCATTGCTTCAGTCAATGTAGTTGCTCCTGTTACTACACTTGATGATAAATTTAGTGAAGAGGTTGTTTTACCAGCTCTTTGCAAGACCGCAAACCAACTTTCTGCTTTTTCTGGTTATCGTCTTCCTAAATAGGCACTCTTATGAAATTATGCTTATGAGAGACTTGATTCTTAGAGTGACCAGTTACTTGGAAATAAAAGAACAATTGAGCCAAATCAATAAGATTCATAGTCTATCTCTTTTTTGAGGTGGGCTTTTTATTCTGCACGTTAAGAAATTATAAAAATTTGCTACATAGATTCGATGTCTACGGGCGCTTTCGCTTTTCTTATCAGCTTATCATTATGCAAAAACTGATTTCTTTGTAATGCAACATAGTAATATGGTATATAATTTGATAGACTTCTTGGCCCATTGGATCTTAGAAGGAAAGATGATAATCGTAGAGATACTAACATAGAATAGTATTCAGGAAAGCCAAATTCTTAATCTTTTAATCAAATGGTTGGACCAAGCAGGAGAAATTTTTAGGCTTCACAATTTTGAAAAAATGGATATACAAAAAAGCAGCGATGCAAAATTGCATCGCTGCTTTTTTAATGAAACATTCGATAGACGCCAATGACTTTTCCTAGGATTGTTACGTTTTTTAATATGATTGGTTCAAGTGATGAATTTTCTGGTTGCAATCGAATATAGTCTTTTTCTTTAAAGAATCGTTTTACCGTTGCTTCATCTTCTTCTGTCATTGCAACAACAATCTCACCATTAACTGCCGTTTGCTGTTGCCGCACGATGACCATATCTCCATCATAAATGCCTGCTTCAATCATACTATCACCTTGGACAACCAGCGCGAATACATTTTCATCCCCAACTACCCGGTCAGGAAGAGGGAAATATTCTTCAACATTTTCAATTGCTGTAATAGGTTGTCCAGCGGTAACTTTACCGATTACCGGAATACTAACTGAATCACTTTTTGGAATGCTTGATGCCAAATCATCAGAAATGACTTCGATTGCTCGAGGCTTCGTAGGGTCTCTGCGAATAAGCCCTTTTTTCTCAAGTCTTGATAGGTGTCCGTGAACAGTTGAGCTTGAAGCTAATCCTACTGCTTCCCCAATTTCTCGGACAGACGGGGGATACCCCTTGCGTTGAACCTCGTGTTTTATGTAATTTAGAATGTCCTCTTGTCGCCGTGATAATTTCACTCTGTCCACCTCAATTCTCCTCGATTGTTTCACCAAGTATACCATTTGTTGGACAAATATACAAACATAAGTTCGAAAAAAACTGTTGACAAGAACAGATGTTCCTAATAAACTAAAATTATCATATAAGAACAAACATTCGTGTCGGGGGGATTTATAATGAAAAAACAGGGACAGAGCGGTTGGTCTTTTGTTATCGTATTTGTAACCATTATGTTAATAATGGGATCATACACTTTCATATCAAACCAAGCAAAAGCAGATCAATCATACGTTAATATTACAATTGAGCAAGGGGACACTCTATGGGAACTGTCTGAAAAGTTCCAAGGCGGGCATAAGTTGTCTCCAGATGAATTCATTCAATGGGTCGAACAGGAAAATGAACTACATGCAGAACAACTTCAACCAGGTGAGACGGTTGTCATTCCCGTTTCTACTGAAACAAAAATGGTACAAATCGCTTCAAATTAATTAAGAGAGGACAGAAATATGAAAGCAGTCATCTATTGCCGGGTCAGCACAGATAAGGAAACGCAGGTTTCATCCCTTCAGCGTCAGGAATCAGAATTGAAGCAACTAGCTGATACTTTGAATATAACGATTGTTGAAATCATACACGAGCAGAAAAGTGGGTACGACGTTGAAAGGGATGGAATTTTACATATTCTCGATCTCGCACGTGAAAACAAGATAGATATTCTACTTGTTCAAGATGAGACAAGAATTGGGCGTGGAAGTGCCAAAATTGCCATTTTACATACACTTATGAAATATAACACCCGTATTTATACCATCAGTCAGAACGGTGAGCTTCAAGTAACAGAAGCGGACTCCATGGTAATGGAAATTGTTAGTCTTGTTGAGGAATACCAGCGTAAACTTCATAATGCAAAGATTAGACGAGGGATGAAGCGAGCGGTGGAAAATGGTTATCGTCCTGAACAGAACCTTTCAAAGTTAACTTCCGGTGGCAGGAACAAAATAGAAGTTCCTATAAGTGAAATCGTTCGACTACGTAACTTGGAATTAACTTTTCATGAAATCGCGAGTACACTTCGTGGTTTTGGTTACCATGTTTCTAAAGCGACTGTTCATAGAAGGTACCAAGAGTATACTAGTACAGAGACCGGAATTGAATCAGTAGAAAAATATAAGTAGATAAGTTACTATATGTGTGTGTTCAATATAGAAACAACAATTAAAGAAGGAGTTTAAAAATGCTACCTCAACATAAAATAGATCGAATAAATGAACTTGCACGGAAATCTAAATCGGATGGACTGGATCCGAAAGAAAAAGAAGAACAACAGAAGCTACGCAAGGAATACCTTAAGGCGTTCAGGGGAGATTTTAAAAATCAACTACGTACCATCAAAGTTGTTGATCCTGAAGGTAATGATGTTACACCTGAAAAACTTAAAAACGAACAAAAACGTAATCATTAATTACTTGAGAGCCCAATTTGATAATTTTATCAAATTGGGCTTGTTTTTGTATTGCATCAGGCGATTTTTTTGATATACTGTTATATAACAACTCATAAGGGGTGGATATACTGATGTTCTCGATTTCAAATCCAGCTGTTCAGCTTTACAAGGAAGAGCTAGACTTACAAGCAGGTGACGGACTGCAATTATTCGTAAGATACGCAGGAACTGGTATTGGCTTTTGTCTTGGAGTAGAGAAAGGATTACCTCAAGACGGGGATTATGTTCAGGAAATCGAAGGGATCCGCTTTTTTGTTAAGCCACATGAAGTATGGTTTGTTGATCAGATGAAGATGGATTGCGATGATTCTGGCGAAAACTTTTCAATAGATCTACCAAGTATTGCCTAAGTGTAAAGAAGTAAGCTTGACAAAAGTCATGTCTTACTACAATAGCTCAACTATGGAGTCAGACACCTCTGATGAAATAACATTAATTCTAAATGTTATTTCAGAGGTATCTGACTCTTTTATGTATTTACACAGTCAAATATAATGTAAATTCAAACACTACGCCGGTCTTGTGAAAATTAACCGAAAAGTATATCATGGGATAGGAATGAAAGAATAAAGTGAACAAGGAAAGGATGAACCGCGTGTCAACTTCAATCGAGCAATTATCGATCAACACGATTCGTACGTTATCCATCGATAGTGTTGAAAAAGCAAATTCAGGGCACCCTGGCATGCCTATGGGAGCTGCTCCAATGGCTTATACTTTATGGAGCAAACATATGAACCATAATCCATCGAACCCGGAATGGTTTAATCGAGATCGTTTCGTACTGTCAGCAGGTCACGGTTCGATGCTTTTATATAGCTTATTGCATCTATATGGTTATGATGTATCAATGGATGATTTGAAAAGCTTTAGACAGTGGGGAAGTAAGACCCCAGGACACCCAGAGTATGGGCATACTTCTGGTGTAGAGGCAACGACCGGACCACTTGGGCAAGGAATTGCAATGTCTGTTGGTATGGCAATGGCGGAACGACACCTTGCAGCTACATATAACCGAGAAGAACTAGATGTAATCGACCACTATACGTTTAGTATTTGCGGAGATGGAGATTTAATGGAAGGGGTGTCAGCTGAAGCCGCGTCTTTAGCAGGGCACTTACGTCTTGGTCGTTTAGTAGTGCTTTACGATTCTAACGACATTTCTCTTGATGGAGAACTCCATATGTCATTTTCTGAAAGTGTTGAGGACCGTTTTAAAGCCTATGGTTGGGAAGTCATTTTTGTTGAAGAGGGTACCGATATTGATACACTCGATAAAGCGATTGCCCAGGCAAAAGCCAATACCGAACAACCTACGTTAATTGAAGTGAAAACCGTTATTGGTCATGGTTCTCCAAACAAATCAGGTAAGTCCGCATCTCACGGGTCACCACTTGGATTAGATGAAGTCAAAATGACAAAAGAGTCTTATAAGTGGACCTTTGAAGAAGATTTTCATGTTCCTGCAGAAGTACGTGATCACTTTAATGAACTGAGAGAAGCAGGTGCTAACAAAGAGCAACAATGGAACGAACTATTTGACACGTATCAAAACAAATATCCTGAACTTGCTCAACAGCTACAAACAGCAATGCAAGGTGAACTTCCAGAAGGATGGGACAAGGAGCTGCCTACTTATAAAGCAGGTGAGGACAAGCTTGCTACTCGTGCATCATCTGGGGAAGCATTAAATGCAATTGCTAATCGTGTTCCACAATTTTTTGGTGGTTCAGCAGACCTTGCCGGTTCCAATAAGACGATGATGAAAGACAAGGGAACTTTCTCCCGTAATGATTACAGTGGACGAAACATCTGGTTTGGTGTTCGTGAGTTTGCTATGGCAGCAGCATTGAACGGAATGGCTTTACATGGTGGTTTAAAAGTATTCGGAGGGACATTCTTCGTCTTTTCCGATTACCTTCGTCCAGCAATGAGATTATCCGCATTAATGGGAATGCCTGTCACATATGTATTAACTCATGACTCAATCGCAGTAGGGGAAGACGGACCGACTCATGAACCAGTAGAACAGCTATCTTCACTACGAGCAATGCATAACCTCGGTATCATCCGTCCTGCAGATGGAACTGAAGCAGTTGCAGCATGGAAAATTGCCCTGGAAAGTGAAACAAAACCAACCGCACTTGTTCTTACTAGACAAGGTGTACCTACACTTGAAGGTTCTAGTGAAGAAGGTGTGCGTAAAGGTGCATACGTTGTCTCACCTGTCGAAGAAGGTCCTGCAGATGCAATGTTGCTCGCAACTGGCTCTGAGGTATCCTTAGCTGTTGAAGCGAAGTCTGAGCTCGAAAAAGAAGAGATTCACGTATCAGTAGTAAGCATGCCTTCGTGGGATCGATTTGAAGAACAACCTCAAGATTACCGTGAGAGTGTACTTCCAAAGGCGATTAATAAGCGTCTTGCGATTGAAATGGGCTCCTCTCATGGATGGCATAAATACGTTGGCGATAATGGCGATATTCTTGCTATTGATCGATTTGGGGCATCTGCACCTGGAGATACGGTTGTGAAAGAATATGGTTTTACGGTTGAAAATGTTGTAGCAAAAGTTAAAGCATTACTAAATAAATAAAAAACCAAAAAAGGAATCAGACTCTAACAAAAATAGAACAATACTAATGGAGCTGATTCCTTTTTCATGTAAGTTTCTTTGTATTCGACAAAAAAAGTCAGAGCCATCTACACAGACTGACACCCATTGCACTCCTAGTTCGTTATACTTTTGGGACAAGTTCTATTTGCTAGGGGTGAAGTTGGTGCGTAAACATGATATTTACTTAATCGAAAAGGAAGTAGCTTTTCATTATTTTGGACGTGAGCAAGTATTATATCACTTCTTTGTAGAAGCATCGGATCCAGCTCCTCATTTAAAGGAAACGATTAAAAAACAGCTTCTATACATAACAAAAACGATTCCTTTCTATGTTTTCGATTATCACGTAAAAAAAATAGATGCCTTACAAAAAGGATACAGGTTACAAAGAGCGAGGCAGGAATTAACCCTTTATTCGAAGACAAGTAAAGCTATGCTGCAGAATAACGGCAGAAACCTATCATTAATTTCTGAAGGAAGTTATGAAGCCGAGATCTTGTTATTCGAACATTTGAGAAAGGTAGAAAGCAGTTTTCTCGCCATTAATTTTGAAGAAGAAGGTGTAGGCTGGCTTAGTCCCGTGAAACAGGCGCACTATATTTAATAACAGCAATATAAATTTTTGTTGATATTATTGAGTTTGAAATAGATTTTATAGTACACTAGTTCTAGACAACGAGAAGGGAGAATTATAAGAATGGATTGGATGTATTTCGTTGTGGGCTTAATCGCGTTGCTCGCCGGTGCTGCGATTGGCTTTTTTATCGCCCGCAAATATATGATGTCTTACCTTAAGAAAAATCCACCTATTAATGAAAATATGCTGCGAGTTATGATGATGCAGATGGGACAAAAACCATCGCAGAAAAAGATTAACCAAATGATGAAAGCAATGCAAAATCAAATGAAATAGGAAGCCTTATGGTACAAGGGGTTTCGCTTCATCTGAAGGTTAATTTTTGGGAAAGGTAGAGATCAAAAAGCAGGAGATTGATTAACCTTTCTTCATCAAAACTTGAAATATATGCTTAATTTTTCTTTTCATTAATTTAAACCACCTTTTCTGGAGAATGATTAACCAGGGAAAGTGGTTTTTTCTAGTGGAATTAGAAGGTGTTCTAGAAGAATACCTCTATCATACCGTCTGTAAAATATTTTTTTAATTCTATAAAGTAGTTGAGTAATTTATTTTAATCATAAGAAAAGGGTAAACGCCCTGGGTAGCCACGAAGGTCACTGGAAGGCAATCGAGGAGGCTGTAGCCGTAGAGGGACTGAAGTGATCCAAGTGGCTGGGCGCTGGAACTAGACAGTACCTCTATGCATCCAAATTTTATGCTTTCTTAACCTATAAAAAAAGGACAGTGATTAAATAATCACTGTCAAAATACATGGGGGTAAAGGGGTATCCCTTTAATGAGTTTGTCCATTAAAGTATAAAAGAGTTAAAGCGGCAAGTAAATACTACTTAAGATGTAGTTTTTAAATTGAAAGAGGTCATTATTTAAGAAAAGGGAAATCAAAATGATGATGGCATAATATGCTAAAAGAGGAAGGAAAGGGGGAAGTGGAATTGAGTACTTCAAGAGTTTTGAAATGGGTGTCAGGGGGTCTTGAAATCCTACTCGGTATTCCGTTAATTGGTGCGGGTATTGTTATGGGGTTTTGGTATTTACCTTTGTTAGTGATGTTAGGTCTACACATTGCAACATTAGTAATTAGTAGCAAGGAAGGTGTCGGAAAATCTGGGAGTATTTTAGGGATTGTAACGAGTTGTCTAGCATGGATTCCGTTCTTAGGAATGACAATGCATATTATTACAGGTATCCTTCTGATGGTAGACGCAGGATCTTCAAACAGACAGGCGGACAATAGAGATATAAATGTTACAGTGCATAAAGATTAAGTGGAACATAAGCCTTTCTGTATCATATGGGGGGCTTTTATATTATGAAGTCCGAACGATTTACGATCTCGGACACGAGTAATTGTTAACGAATTACGTCTTTTTCTCGCTGTTAATGTCATAAGAAAGTTTAAAAATCCTTTCTATAATCAGGTTTTTGTGGAGCGCATATCCATGAAAGATCGCATTAAAGGTGAAAACAAGTGTTAAAAGTGCTAAAGTAGAAACAGATATGTTTAGCAGACAAGCGAAATATATTTCAATAGAGACAACATGTGGGAATCATTAAAGGATGATAAATGATGACAGATCAAGATGCGGTTCCGGTAATCAAGCTCCAATCATGCGAACTTAGCGACTATCATTTAATTGATGTTCGTTCGCCCGGCGAGTTTGAAGAGTTTCATATTGAAGGTGCTAATAGTGTACCTCTTTTTACAAATGAAGAACGTGCTGAGGTTGGCACAACCTATAAACAAATTGGTAAGGAAGAGGCCAAAGAGCTTGGCCTTTCGATTGTTTCACCAAAACTATCATGGATGTTCAACAATCTTAAACAGCTAAACGATACAATTGACAAGCCTTTTCTCATATATTGTGCACGCGGAGGAATGAGAAGTAAGAGTGTCGCAACTGTAATGAAAATGATGGGAATGTCCTGTTATCAATTAGAAGGGGGCATACGTTCCTATAGAAAATCGATTGTCGCGTCACTCGATCACTATCAAGAACAATCAAAACCGTTTGTTGTACTCGAAGGATTAACGGGAACACGAAAGACGGATTACTTAGAGATCTTACAAGAGGAAGGTTATCCTGTCTTAAACCTAGAGCAAATGGCAGGTCACCGGGGTTCGATATTTGGACAAGTTGGTATTGAAGGTAAGTCGCAAAAACAATTTGATCAGGCATTATTTAAACGTCTCCAAGAACTTGAAGAGGCATCATTTTATATTATTGAATCTGAAAGTAAGCGAATTGGACGAGTTCTCTTACCAGATTGTATATTAGATGGAAAAGAGCAAGCGCATCGAATCCACATTACTCTTCCCTTTGAGAAACGGGTAAATTACATTTGTAGTGTCTATGAACCAGAGCTTTATACTGATGAAATTGGTGAGGCGCTTTCGAAACTGCAAAAACGACTAACGCCAACGGTTGCTGAAATTGTGATGGATGCGTTTAAGCGAAGTGATTACAAAGAAATTGTGCGGCAACTTTTACAGCATTATTATGATCCAAGATATGATCATGCGGCTAAACAGTACCAATCATCTGTAACAGAGTTATCCATTGATCATTTCGAAACAGGCTTGAAAAGAATTAGAAGTGCCATACAAGAGGCCGAGGCTAGTTTCGCATGTGCATCGACTATGAATAAAAGCTAAACGGTTCCTAAGCAAAAATTGGTTTGAGGTGACAAACTATGGATACATCCATCCTCAGGATCTTGGATGAATACAGTGAATATGCACTCATAATTAGCATTATCCTGAATATACTGATTGCGATTGCAGGGATACTTCCAAGCTATTTTGTAACAGCGGCTAATATTATTTATTTTGGGTTTTGGGATGGGATGTTTGTATCTTTTATCGGGGAATCGATCGGTGTTCTAATTGCATTTCTGTTATATCGAAACGGTTTTAAGTCTAATCTTAGAGATAGGCTGGATCAGCATAACTTTGTAAAAAGAGTAATTGATTTAAAAGGCAGGAAGGCTTTTATTGCAATCTTCTCTTTAAGATTAATGCCGATTGTTCCATCTGGAGTTGTTACTTTCGTTGCAGCTATTGGTATCGTCTCAACGTGGACATTCTTTATTGCGAGTACGGTTGGGAAAATTCCCGCACTTTTGTTAGAGTCACTTTCGGTTTATCATATTATAGAATGGAATTTAACAGGAAAGTTGATACTTGCATCCCTCAGCATTGGTTTGCTTATTTTAATATGGAATGTTAATCGTAAAAATACTAATCGACAGGTATGAAGGTGTGAAATTATGAATCTAAAATCATTAATGACTATTTTGACAGTATGCACCCTATTAACAACAGGTTGTTCATTTAATAATCCGTTTGCTGATTCTAATCCATCTAGTGAAGATCAAAAGCAATCGAAAAAAAATAATAATGAGCAAAATTCACAAAACGACAATAACTCTAAGGATCAGAATGGTAAGGAAGACAAACAGCAAACAGACGAAAAAGAAGACCCATCAAATAACCAACCAAATCTTCCGTCGTTAGAGGAAACGGTTACTGTCGCCGCTGATGGTACGAAGGTTGTAACGAATGTAAATGATTCTCTTGTTCTTGTAAACAAAAAGCGTAATCTTCCAGCAGCATTTGTTCCTAAGAATTTGACAATTCCAAACGTTCCATTTCCTTTCAAAGAGGATGTTCCGAAGAAAAAGCTGCAGGGTGTAGCTGCAAAAGCCCTAGAAGAAATGTTTGCTAAAGCAAAAGAGGATAATATTCCGTTGTTCGCTCAATCAGGATACCGTTCATATGATCGACAAGAAGCCATCTTTGCATCGAATGTACAGCAAGATGGTGAAGAAAAGGCAAACAAATTCAGTGCTCACCCTGGGCAGAGTGAGCATCAAACAGGACTGGCAATGGATGTAACATCCCCTGCAGTAAACTTTGAATTAATTGAAAAGTTCGGTGAAACCAAAGCGGGAAAATGGGTGAAGCAACATGCTCATGAGTTTGGTTTTATCATCCGTTATCCAGAAGGGAAATCGGGAATAACAGGTTACCAGTATGAACCATGGCATTTACGGTATGTGGGAAAAGAGCATGCAAAGCGAATCCATGAACAAAATGTGACACTTGAAGAATACATGGGTGTTGATGTTGAACAGGTTAACGCTTCGAAGTAAACTAGTACTAGAGGTTGTTCAAAAAGTCTGGTAAAAATAGCTGTCGAATTTCTTCGTTGTTCGATCTCTCCGGTCCTCACGTATTAATAGCATACGTTCTGGTCCTCGAGATTTTCACGCCTCGAACTTCTCGGCTCTTTTTGTCCTCCTTTTTGAACACGTACTACTAGACCGTAAATTGACGGGTTAGGAGGTGAATATATGGCTGCGGACGTTAATCTGTTCCTGGCATTTGGTGCTGGTTTCCTTTCATTCATTTCACCGTGTTGTTTGCCGTTATACCCAGCTTTCCTATCATATGTAACAGGGGTATCGGTGAATGAACTGAAGGAGAAGCAAGGGATTTTACAAAAGAGGGCGCTTTTACATACGGCTCTATTTCTAATAGGCTTTTCAATTATCTTTATATTTCTGGGGCTAAGCTCGTCTTGGTTTGGGGATTTCTTTTTCCAATATAAAGATTTGATTCGGGAAATTGGGGCTATCTTAATTGTCTTCTTTGGACTGGTTGTACTTGGTGTATTTAAACCAACCTTTTTAATGAAAGAACGGAAGGTTGGATTCAAGAAACGTCCAGGAGGTTATCTAGGGTCTGTCGGAATCGGTATGGGCTTTGCTGCAGGCTGGACTCCATGTACCGGGCCTATTTTAGCTGGGGTCATTATATTAGCTGCATCAAATCCTGGGATGGGAATGATTTATATGGGTGCATATGCAGCAGGCTTTGCTGTTCCATTTTTCATCATGTCCTTTTTTATCGGTAAAATGAAGTGGTTGCAGCGCCGTAGCCAACAGGTGATCCGTGTTGGCGGTGGATTAATGATCGTGATGGGTGTATTCTTGTATTTGGATTGGATGACAAAGGTGACATCCTTTTTGACGAATCGAGTCTTTAATGGTTTTCAAGGCTTTTAGTCCATTTTTACATGATCTTTACTAATTTTAGTATGTAGGAGAGGAAGAAAGGAATCTATGCGGTCAAATGACATTATCTTAAAAACAACATCAGCGATTATTGTATTCGTTATTCTCGCCTTTTCTGTGAACTTACTCCTTGCGGGGCATAATGCACCCGGGGGCGGATTTATAGGTGGTTTAATGGCATCAGGAGGGTTCCTTCTTCTTTACATCTCGTTCGGTTTGAAAACGATGGGAAGGGTATTGCGAGTGAATTTCAGGTATTTCATTGGTGCAGGTCTTTTGATTGCCTTTTTCACTGGAGCAGGTTCTTTCTTATTCGGTCAACCATTCTTGAGCCATACGTACGGATATTTTGATGTTCCTCTATTAGGAAAAACCGAACTTGCTACAGCAATGCTGTTTGATTTAGGAGTATACATAACGGTTATAGGTGTCACGATGACGATCATGCTGTCAATTGCTCATGATCGCGGCTAGTAGGTTGAAGGGAAGAAATAATTGTGTGGGTTATAGGTAGTAGCATATTAGCACTTCTTATGGCAAGTGTTGCTCTTTTTGTGCGAATGAGAGCAGCAAAGAAGCCAGCAACTGTCAAAAAGATAATTTTACCTCCATTATTTATGTCTACTGGATTCTTGATGTTTCTTTATCCTCCAGCTAGAGTTCCATGGGCAGAGGTTCTCGAAGCATTTATTGTCGGATGTGTTTTTTCATTGTTATTAATCAGAACATCAACCTTCGAAAAGCGTTCAAATGATATCTATTTAAAGAGGTCGAAAGTATTTATCATAATCCTAGTTGGTTTAGTTATTGTGCGCATTGGGTTGAAACTCTACTTAGGTCAGCAGATATCCATTGAAGAAACAAGTGGACTTTTCTTTATTCTTGCTTTCGGTATGATCGCCCCATGGAGATTAGCGATGTATTTTAAATTTAAAAAACTACAGACGTATAGTGAAGGGTAAGGGAGATGATTCTACAGCTTGTAGAGCATCTCTTTTTTTACACGTTAAGAAAGTGTATATAAATTTGCTCCTTAGGTGTGATGTCTAGCTGCAACGTTCCCTTCAGTCCCACTGCAGTGGCATAAACCACCTCGTTGGTCTTGCGGTGACCTTCGTACTATCCAGGACGCTTCCGCTTTTCCTACGAATAAAGTAGACAACTTGGATAAAACTAAGGAAAAACAAGGGGGTCGAACGTGAAAACTGAAAATATTCAACTAACAACCTCTGAAGTTGCTGCTTTATGGTCTACCTATATCCAAAACTCAGTCACTAGATGTTTTTATAAACATTTTCTACAACATCTTAAGGATCCTGAAATTAAGCCATTAATCAAAGAAGCGTTATCCTTAAATGAAAGTTTTATGAAACAGGTCGAGAAGATACTACAGAAGGAAAACTTTCCAGTGCCAAAAGGATTTACAGATGAGGATGTCAATTTATCGGCCCCTGCCCTTTTTACAGATATATTCGCACTCAGTTTTCTATATAGAAGTGGACAAGTGGTTACAATTTTTTACGCGACAGCAATAGGGAAAGTTGCCCGTCAAGATATTAGTGCATTTTTTGAGGACTGCTTGTTTAAAAGGACAAAATTATATAAGACATCATTAGATTTAATGTTATCGAAAGGGGTTTATGACAGACCTCCTAAAATTAATTATCCAAAAAGTATAGAATTTATTGAACATCAACCGTCGTTGCTTAAAACCTGGCTTGGAGAGGGGAGACCTTTAGATGTATTAGAGTTAGGAGAGATTTTTTTCGTAGTTGAGAGAAATTGTATAGGATTAAACTTATTGATGGGGCTTATACAAGTTACAAATGATAAGGAAGTCAAAGAATACTTAATAAAAGGAAAGAAATTAAGCAAAAGGCAGATCAAAACTTTTAATGAAATATTAGAAGAGAACGATAGCATGCCTAGTTTTCCAGTCGAAATGGAAGTTACGGATTCAACAGATTCTCCTTTTTCTGAAAGGTTAATCATGTTTTTCATTAGCACCTCCAACCAGATCGGGTTTACCACTCTAAGTTATGGTATGTCTGTGTCGATGAGAAAAGATTTGGCTGTTCATTATTCTACGACTATTGCCGAGGTTTTAAAATACTCTGCAGAGGGACTGGAAATCATGATTCACAGAGGATGGATGGAGCAACCACCCTTATCGCCAAACAGAAAGAAGTAGTATAAATAAAAAACGGGGGTCAGTTGAGCACCCTCGTTTTCCTAACCTAACAAGCTTTCATACGGCGATAGGTCAATTTGTTTTTGATTGAGCTTTTTGATTAGAAACTTATGATCTCGTTTAGGTGTGGCGATTATATACCCACGGATAATCAAGTCCTGATTGATCTCTGTGGCACGTTCTTTTAGAGCGAGTTCTCCGATTTTCCCCGCGATTTTTTCACGAGCGACGTCACGGAAGAGTTCCGGTACGGGTTGTACGAGTTCTTCGAGAAGGAGTTTTTGGTCATCATTCCATAAATGTTTTGTTTCTTTAATATATTTATCCTGCCAATCGAGTATAGACATACCATCTTCTTTTGGCAATCGTTTGAGGAACTTGCGAAACATAAAAAATCCACCGATTGCCATCAATGTGATGAGGATTATTGTCCATAATACAATAAATCCACCAAACCAACCGCTTAACATAGAGACACCTCTAACTTTTTATAGCTTATCTACTGTCTTATTATACTAGTCCTGAAATTGTGAAATCAAGTGCTGATGGAAAGACAAATGTATTTAATCACACTACTGAACATAATATAATTATCGTTAACTAGTATCTAGTAGCTTTCATAAGCTATATAGACTTAAGCTGCTTTGTTTGGTTGTTTATGATCCGGTTTACGTAATGGCATTGGTTTACAAAGGCGACGAGTAAGTTTGGACACAATGTAAATGGTAAAGAGACCAGAGACCATTGCAAGTGTGCGGAATGGGAACAATACAACTCCATCCTCAATCATTGGATACGGTAACCAAACGGGTAAGTTAAGGATTGGCTCACCGCCGCCAATACGAAGAATGAGTGAAACGATAAATCCAGCGATGGCGCCATACTTGTTTGCCCCCTTAAAGAAGAGTGCCATTGTAAGCTGAGGGAACAATATGACATACACTAGATCAGCGCATAAATACCACAGTGCATAAACACTTTTAACGTTTAAGGCAATAATGGTTGATGCTATTCCGACTAGGATGATCGAGCGCTTAATCACCTTTTTCAGGTCTTTATCAGATGCTTTCGGCTTAATCAATGGTCGATAGACGTTCCAGGCAGCCATACTTGATGCTGATAGGATTGAAGAGTCCATCGACGACATGACGGCTGCTGCAATTGCGCCTAATCCGATTGCACCGACAACTCCGGGTGTTAAATAATTCAACACATAAGGGAGGACCATCGCAGCATTTTCCGGTTCACTTGTACCAACACTAGCCCAATCAGCGTTCAAGCCAATCATTCCGATTAAAACTGCAGGAATCGCTGCTAAAATGCAAATAAAACCAGCTGTTATTGAAAGCCACATTGCTGTATTCTCACTTTTAGCGGAAAGTACGCGCTGAAAGTAAACTTGCCATGGAATACCTCCGAAAATGAGTAAGAGAGCATAATCCCACCAGTTCCAATAGAGGTTGCCCCATGCAGGATCTTCCCAACCTTTTAACGGTGGGAACAAACTGACGTAACCTGCCATTTCCACTTTATAATTAGCAATCGTTTCTGAGAGTCCACCAACATTCATTAACGCATATGGAACTACGATGAATAAACCGATGAGTACACAAAGCATCTGTACAACATCTGTCAGCGCCACTGACCACATACCGCCTACGACTGTATAAGCAACAGCAATGACTGCTGAAATGATAATAGACGTTTGGAAATCTAGACCAAGAATCGTTCCGAATGTCGTACCGAGTGCTGTTAAGATTGCTCCACTCCAAAATATCTCTCCTAAGAGAGCTGGAATATAAAGAATTCCAGCGACTTTCTTACCAAATCGCATTTCGATTGGGTCAAGCATCGTCATAAATTCATACCTTCTCATTTTTCTTGCATAGAAAATACCACCAATGATTAGACTCAATGCGTATCCCCATGGAGCTTGAGCCCAAACAAGCCCAGCTGAGTATGTTGATTCGGAGGTGCCGACAATATAACCTCCACCAACCCATGTTGCTGCCATTGTGAACATCGCTATCCATAATGGCATGGAACGCTTGGCAATCATCATATCCGTAATCGTATTTGATTTTTTCTTCGCAAAGACGGCTCCGATATAATAGACAATGCCATAAAAGATGATCATTGAAATAAAACCGCCCCAATTAATTCCGTCATTCGTTACTAGAATATAAATAAATGAGGCGACGATAAAGGTAAGAAATAAATACATGTTTCGATTCGATTTAAATTGTTCTTTAGTAGATTGTTTAGTCAAAACGTGCATCTCCTCCTGTTAGAATTCTGGTTGTATCTGTTTAAATGGTTTGCAGCCTAACTAAAGGCCATTTAACCAATAAACCATAGACAATTACCCTCCCAGCAGGTTGTTATTCGCTTTCAGTTTCTTTCTCCGGTATTGGTACAAGGTCGAAGATATCACCCGAATGAAAACTCTTCACTAAGTCTTCCAACCAATAATAATAATGAGTAGAGTCCGTTATTAACTTCAAGCTATGTTCAGCTTCTTCACGAACCTCTTCGTCAAGATCGTTTTGTTTTAATAGCTCTTTAATCTCTGTACGGGTTTGATTAATTGCATCAAGATTTATTTTCACTTCCCGTTCCCACATCTTACAAAAAAACTGGAAGAAAAACTTAAAGAAGTCTTTCTCGGAAACGAATTGGTCCTTACGTGATCCTTTACTCCACGTTTTTTTCATCATGTCGATTTCCTGTAAGGCTCTTACCGCTGTACTCATACTAGGCTTACTCATTCCAAGCTCATCCTTCATTTCATCAAGGGTCATCGATTCACGGCGAAAATACATAGTTCCATATAATCGTCCGATTGAAGGCGTTACACCATACAAATCCATAGTCTCAGCTATAGAACGAATGACTGTATTCTTGGCGCTCTCCAAAGCTTCTAACTGTTCCTTCTTACTCACGGATTTAATCACCTTTCTATTTTTAGGGTAATAAGTCTATAAAAAATGTTAAATATAAATTTTACATACTTTATGATACAGGTCTTAAAGTTAAAGTCAAATTGGTAAGTTGAGCGGTTCCCTCTACAAAGCTTGTACATTTGCATTCAAAAATAAACTCTGTTAGCATGAAAAATGTTCAAAACGTTAAAAAAAAATTTAACAAATTTAACGAGGAGGGATTCGATGGAACGACAACAAATGTTCATCAACGGGCAGTGGATCGATTCCGAATCTGAAAAAACCCGCGAAATCATTAATCCATTCAATCAAGAAGTTGTAGCAATTGCAACGGAAGGTGATACCCGTGATGCTAAGAGAGCGATCGAGGCAGCGAGAGAGGCTTTTGATGATGGCAATTGGGCATCCACTCCAGCAAATGAAAGAGAGTATATGCTCTTTCAAGTCGCTGAAAGGATTCAAGAGAATAAAGATGAACTTGCTCGATTAGAAAGCTTGGATACCGGTAAAACGCTCACTGAAAGTGTTGCCGATATGGATGACATTACGGAGGTGTTCCGGTATTTTGCAGGTTTGGCTGATAAAGATGGTGGAGAAATTATTGAATCACCGATTCCGAAGTCATCCAGCAAAGTGGTAAGAGAACCAGTTGGTGTTTGTACACAGATTTCACCTTGGAACTATCCACTTCTACAAGCATCATGGAAGATTGCACCCGCTCTTGCAGCAGGGAACACAATTATTATGAAGCCTAGTGAAATCACACCACTTACCACTGTAAAAATGACTCAAATCTTAGAGGAAGTCGGTTTCCCTAAAGGTGTTGTTAATCTCGTATTAGGCGCAGGTGCAACGGTAGGTCAGGAGATGGTTGAAAACCACAATGTTGATCTTGTATCGTTTACCGGTGGTATTGAGACTGGGCGTAAGATTATGAACGCTGCAGCAGGTAATATGAAAAAAATCGCCTTCGAATTAGGCGGTAAAAACCCGAACATCGTCTTTGCAGATGCAGACTTTGAAACTGCGGTCGACCAAGCATTGAATGCAGTATATTTTCATGCAGGGCAAGTTTGTTCAGCAGGGTCACGCCTTTTGGTTGAAGACTCTATCCATGACAAATTTGTTGATGCACTAGTAGAACGTGCTTCAAAAATTCGTCTGGGAAATGGTTTTGACAAAGATACAGAATCTGGCCCATTAATTTCCGCAGAACACCGGGCAAAAGTTGAAAAATATGTAGAAATCGGTAAAGAAGAAGGGGCAAAGCTTGTCGTCGGTGGAAAACGACCTGAAGATTCAGTACTGCAGGATGGTTTTTTCTATCTACCGACGATTTTTACAGAATGTGAAAATGATATGCGAATCGTTCAAGAAGAAATCTTTGGACCTGTTTTAACCATTGAGCGGTTTACGTCCGAAGAAGAGGTCGTGAAGCGGGCAAACAGCACCACGTATGGCCTTGCAGGAGCCGTTTGGACAACAGATGCGAAAAAAGCTGACCGTGTGGCAAGTAATCTCCGCCTAGGTACGGTTTGGATTAATGACTTCCATCCTTACTTTGCACAAGCGCCCTGGGGCGGATTTAAACAATCCGGCATTGGCCGTGAACTTGGTAAGCAGGGACTTGAAGAATATACAGAAGTGAAACACATTTTTGAAAATCATCAGCCTGAGCCAGTGAACTGGTTTAAAGGATAATCATTTACCATCAATAATTTTTTACATCTTAAAGGAGGAAGATCATCATGGCATTAAACATGAACTTTGAACACATGACAAAGTTACACACATTTGAAATTCCGACAGTAATCAAGCACGGAATCGGAGCAATTAAGCACGTTGGAGAAGAAGTGAAAAATTTAGGCGTTACTAAAGTACTTCTTGTGACAGATCCTGGAATTTATAATGCAGGAGTAACGAAGCCCGTAACAGATACACTCGAAAAAGCAGAAATCGAGATCGTTGTATTTAATAAAGTAGAACCAAACCCTCCAGTCCGGGTCGTTAATGAAGGTTCAAAAGTATTTACAGAAGAAAACTGTGATGGACTAATTGCGGTTGGCGGCGGAAGCTCTATGGACACTGCAAAAGCAATCGGGGTAGAAGCAGTACATGGCGAGTCTGTATTGGAATATGAAGCGGCAGAAGGGAAGAAGCCACTAACTAAGCGTATTCCACCTCTGACCACAATCCCTACCACAGCAGGTACAGGATCTGAGGTAACACAGTGGGCAGTTATTACAGATGAAGACCGTGAATTCAAGTTCAACACGGGTGGACCGTTAATCGCGGCACACATGACGATCATCGATCCAGAATTGCATGTTTCTATGCCTCCACATGTCACCGCAATGACGGGTGTTGACGCATTATCCCATGCGATTGAGTGCTACACAATGCATTTTGCACAACCGATCACAGATGCGGTAGCACTACTTGCAATCGAGTATGTTTCAAAATACATCCGTCGTGCCTATGCAAATCCTGATGATATTGAAGCACGTTATGGAATGGCACAGGCAGCTATGCTTGCAGGGCTTTCTTACGGTAGTGAGTCTGCTGGGGCAGCACATGCAATGGCACAAACGCTTGGTGGAATTGAACCAGTCGCACATGGACAATGTGTTTCAGCAATGCTCGGACCAGTTATGGAATTCAACTGGAAAGGTACACCATCAAAATTCGCTCGAATCGCACAAGCAATGGGTGTAAATACACATGGTATGTCCGAAGACGAAGCAGCAAAAGCGGCCGTAAACGAAGTATATAGCCTTGTAGAAGAAATGGATATCCCAACGCTTGAAGAACAAGGTGTAGGAAAGGATATGATTCCGCGTCTATCGAAGGAAGCGATGAAGGATCCGCAAACGTTTGGTAACCCACGTAAACTGGATGAAGAAAGCTATAAGTGGATCTACAACCGTTGCTATGATCTAACTCCAAAGACAGTTTAATAGATTGATATCCATTATTAGTTTCATAGACTATGAGTTTGGCTGAGAATGGCTGATAACGCAAAGTTTCAGCTGAAAAATGTTGAGAACGGCTGATAACACTAAAATACGGCTGTAAAAATCTGAGAATCGCTGAAAAAACCTCAAAACGGCCGTCTATTTGAATAGAAGAGGACTGGGTACGAGATACAGACCCGGTCCTCTTCCTTATTTAAAGAAAATAGCCATCTGTATCAAGTCCTCATAGCTGCCATCCTCACGTTTGATTTGTTTTCTCTTTATACCTTCTATATCAGCAATGATCAATAAGTGGCCTGGATGCTCATTAGTCGAATCAATCCATTTCCTTTGTTTGTCTTCATCATTTCTAAATTCTTCTATTGTTGTAATCAGGTTGTTTTCATGCTTGAAAATCGTTCTTGTATAGGTTAATAGATCAGATGCCTCATTAGGTTTTGCGGATCGAATCACGAACGTTTGATCACTTTTCTTCAAGTAGAACGTTTTTGTTTTCAGAACGCTCATTTGATTACTTCCTCCTATTATTTATTATGTATACTTTTACGAAAGATACATCCCTATCCTTTCAACGAATTAGGTTGTTGGGTAACAAAAAGAGAGGCAAGCTCTTATAGCCGACCTCTCAGTGGGTATGTATTGGCGGAACTGTGTGGGAATCGAACCCACCAGAGACGACACGCGCCTCCCAAAAGGTTTTGAAGACCTAGGTAAGCACCAGCTACACAACCAGCCCCATAGAATGTTGATATAACAGTCTTTACAGACATGTCCAAAAGGGTTCCTTGATCACTTACAAGGTCTAGTATACAAGATAAAGTGCTTAAAGAACAATCACAAAAACCTACAAATCTCTAAAAATATTTGATATGACTAGATTAAGACGGCACGCGCCTCCCAAAAAGTTTTGAAGACCTAGGTAAGCACCAGCTACACAATCAGCCCGTGTCAGTCTAATATAGAGACCAAAAAGAATTTTAAATGAAACGTCTGAATAAAAGAAATGATCGAAACGAGCTGCTTTATGTAAAAAATTGTTGAGTACTATAGTCAACAATATCATCTTAAAAGTTGTAATTGCTTGATTCTATAACCCTCAGTGGATAAAGTTAAAGTAGGAAACTTGAGGATGGTAGGTGAGGACATGTCCAATACATTTTTTACAATTGGTATGGCAGGTCATATAGACCATGGGAAAACCGCCTTAACAAAGGCATTAACGAATATAGATACAGATCGATTGAAGGAAGAAAAAGAAAGAAATATTTCCATTGAGCCAGGTTTTGCACCGATCGAACTCGGTAATGATCATAAAGCTTCAATTATCGATGTGCCCGGTCATGAGAAGTTTATTCGACAAATGATCGCAGGTGTAGCTGGTATTGACCTGGTTGTTTTAGTTGTGGCAGGCGATGAAGGTGTCATGCCACAGACAAAGGAACATGTAGAAATCTTGGATTATTTAGGGATCGAACATGCGGTAATAGTTGTTACGAAAAAGGATAAAGTAGATCCAGAGATGCTTGAGCTGGTTCAAGATGATATAGAGTTAGAATTAACGGGAACGGTATTTGAAAATGCACCACTCTATTTTGCGGACAGTATTTCAGGGTCTGGTATAGACGAATTAAGAGTTGGACTAACAAAAGCCTTACCTAAGACAACAAAAAGGAATGCGTCCTCACCTTTTCGTATGCCAATTGATCAATCATTCACATTACAAGGAAAAGGAGCAATCGTAAGAGGGACTATCTTTGACGGGACTGTGCATGTTGGTGATCAACTCATCCTGCTACCCCAAAACAAAACAGTCAGGGTTAAACAATTACAGGTACATAAACAGGACGTGAACAGTTCAGAAGCAGGACAGCGTGCAGCAATAAACCTTGGTGGAGTTAGCGCTAGTGAGGTTTCCCGAGGGAACCTTTTGACAAAAAATGAAGCGGTTCAATTAACGCAAACGATTGACCTTGTGCTGAATGTGAAGGATGCCCCTAAATTTCCTCTCAAACAACGATCAAGGGTTAACTTTCATTCAGGAACATCTGAAGTGATGGGGACCATTGTCTTTTTTGATCGTAATGAACTTACCGAATTGCAAACAGAAGAAGTCCTTTGCCAAATCAGACTTGATGAGCCTATTGCAGTATTAAGAGGGGATCGGTTTATTTTACGACGACCCTCTCCAGTAGAAACGTTAGGTGGAGGATGGATACTGGATTCTCAAGGAAGTAAGTATAAATTTGGACAAGATACGATCCAAGCTTTAGAACAGAAAAAGGAGGGGACACCAGAAGAAAGAATTGTACATGCCCTCCACAAAATGAAGGTTGCAACCATTGCAGATATTAGTAAAGAAATAGGGGAACCGATCGAGCAAATTAATAAGAATGTTGACTCATTAATTGAACAAAACGAGGTAGTCTCAGTGAATACAAACAGCCTAACATTGAGCACATTAATAGATCAGATGAGCGAAAAATTCATAAGTGAGCTTGAAGGCTTTCATTCCCAATTCCCAATGAGGTTGGGCCGGAAAAAGGCAGAAATCGTTCAGGAACTAAAAGTGGCATATCCTAGTCAGTTGATTGAATATGTCATAGGGTTACTAATCGAGAAACAAAAGGTAAACAAAAATGGGCCGCTTATACTAATCGCTGCCCACAATCCTACTTTCCCGGAAAAATGGGAAAAGCGACTGAACCATGTCGTTGAAAACTTAAAAAGTGCTGGGTTCAAACATGATGGACTCAGAGTGATGTTTGATCAACAATCGATTCCAGAACATTATTTTACTGAGCTTGAGAACTATTTGCTCGAAACAGGAAACGCGATAGTACTAGATGATGGGACATTTGTGCACTATGATGTTTTTACAGAAGCGATAGATAAACTCTCTCAACATGTTCCTGAGATGTTTACAGTGCAAGATGCAAAATCAGTCCTCGATCTATCAAGAAAGTATTGCATAATGTTTCTTGAACGAATGGACGAATTGGGTATAACCGTTCGAATGGAGAATGAACGAAAGTGGGTGCCACACAAACTTGAGAAGTATAGATGCAGCTAAGAAGAAAATAGCCTTTTGGACACCCTATTTGTATAGTAAGAGAGGTAATTCAACGACAGCTCGTCGAATTGTCGCTGGTCTCCAGTATGAAGGCTATGAAGTAGAAGTTTTTGCTTATACCGAAGATCCATGGAACGATGGAAGTAGAGAGCGGATGGATGACTGTGATATTCTTCATATTCTGCACTTTTACCGCTTTGTTTCGTGGCAGAAAGAAAATAACTATCAAATCAACAAACCATACCTTCTCACCTCTGGAGGCACTGATGTTCACCAAAATATTGATAATCATCTTCAAAGAAAGAAGATGAAGGAGCTCATTACGAATGCAGATGCTGTCACCGTTTTTACTAATGAAGCTGCAGATATCTTAAAGAGTATGTATCCAATCCAAGAAGACCGAGTGTTTGTCATTCCACAAAGTGTGTGGATCCCAGATAAGGTTAAGCAAAAGTCTTTCAAACTTAGAGAAGGGTATCCTAATATTTTGCTTCCAGCAGGTTTACGAGCGGTTAAGGACGTTTTTTGTGTTTTTGAAGCGTTAAAACTATTACAAGTACGCTATCCTATGCTAAAATTTACTATCGTTGGAGAACCGCTCGAAGAAGATGTATATGAAGAAGTTCGGAAGCATCAAGAAATCTATTCATGGTTCGATTACATAAGAGGGGTCCCGCTCAGTTCAATGTACGAATTGTATGATTGGGCAGATATTGTAATCAACACCTCTCATTCAGAGGGTCAACCGTTAACCTTAATGGAGGCAATGAATGCAGGAAAGCCAGTAATAGCAAGGTCTAATGCAGGGAATGAAAGCTTAATTGAAGACAAAGTTGATGGGTTTATTTATCACAACCCGGATGAGTTTATGAAGTATGTCCTTCAATTAATATCAAACAAGAACCTGTATCGGCAGATTTCAAACCATGCCAAACAAAAAGCTAGTACTAAGTTTAGTCTGGATCGTGAAATCAAACAATATGAACAGATCTATCAAACATTATGAGGTGAAACGTATGAAAAAAGTGGGTAGTTTATTAGTCGTCTTCGTATTATTTCTCGCATTAGTTGCGTGTGGTGGTGGCGAAGATATGGAATCTAATGAAGGAAGCGGTGAAGGTAATAAAGATAAAGATAAAGATAAGTTAACAATTGGAGTTATTCCTGCACAAACAGAAGGTGAGATGCAGGGGGCAATGGATAAACTGCAAAAGCTCTTGTCCGAAAAATTGGATCGAGAGGTTTCTGTTGAAACGTATCCTGATTACAACGGTGTTGTTGAAGCGATGAACTATGACAAAATCGATATGGCATTCTTTGGCCCGCTTACGTATGTGATTGCTCATGAGAAGAGTGGAGCAAAAGCGATCATTACACAGCTCGTTGATGGGGAGCCATTTTATCATTCCTTTATCATTGCTCATAAGGATTCACCATATGAGTCTCTAGATGAGTTGGTCAAAGATAGTAAGAAAGTTGACTTTGCTTTCGGTGATCCAAATTCTACATCAGGTTCATTAATTCCAAGTATTGAGCTTAAAGATCGCGGTGTATTCAAAACAAAGGATGACCACGAATTTAAAACGGTCCGTTATACCGGTTCACATGATGCAACAGCATTAGCAGTTCAGAACAAACAAGTTACAGCTGGTGCGATTGATAGTGCAATCTACAATCAGCTTGTTGACTCTGGCAAGGTGGATGGAGAGCAGCTGAAAGTTATTTGGAAATCTGAAGAGTTATTCCAATATCCATGGGCAGTCAATAAAAACATGGATGATGACCTGATTAAAAAGCTACAGGCCATTTTCGTGGGTATTAAAGATAAAGAGATTTTAAATGCTTTTGGAGCTTCTGGATTCACTGAAGCAAGCAATAAAGATTATGAAAGTATCCGAAAAGCAGCAGTCAAGCAGGGTATTATTAAGGAGTAGAATCCATGGTCTGGTTTAAGAAACGTCACTTAATAACGGGATTCGTATTAATTCTTTTTATAAATGTGAGTATGAGAGCAACTGAATTTGATCTATCGAAGTTTAAAGATTTTCGTAATATGATTGATTTTTTATCGTATTGGTTCCCGTTGAATACAGAAATATTTCCTGCCATGATCATGGAGAGTCTTGACACATTGGCAATGGCGTTTTTAGGAAGCCTTCTTGGTTTAGTGATTGCATTACCGTTAAGTTTTATCGCGGCTCGGAATACGAGCCGTTTCCGTTTTTTTTATGGGTTTATGAGACTTGGTTTAAGCTTTCTACGATCTGTTCCTGAAATAGTGTTCGGACTTATTTTCCTTACAGCTCTTGGATTAGGACCTTTTCCTGCGGTACTTGCTATTGTCCTTCATAATGTTGGTGTACTAGGAAAGCTCATCTCTGAGTTAATTGAAGCGGCAGATGATGGTCCACAGGATGCAATGAAATCAGTTGGAGCGAGACGGTGGATTGGTAATTTATTTTCGATTCTCCCGCAGATTTGGCCAAATGTTTTGTCCCATTATTTTTATCGGTTTGAAGTGGCTATTCGTACGTCTCTAATCCTTGGTTTTATCGGAGGCGGCGGGATAGGCCAACAGCTTTTTAACCATTTTAAAACGTTTCAATATTCATCCGTCGCGGTCGATGTATTATTAATTATGATTATGGTAGTAGTTGTAGATTTTGTTGGTAGTAAAATCAGAGAAATGGTGATCTGATGAAGCGAGAACCTGTATTAAAAATCGGAAATTTAACCGTACGTTATCCTAAAGCAAAGACGGACGCTCTTTCAGAGATCGATCTTGAGCTTTATGAGGGTGAATTTGTTTGTGTTCTTGGAAAGAGCGGCGCTGGCAAGTCAACATTAATCCGTTGTTTAAACGGTTTACAAATGCCTACGGTAGGACATGTGTTTTACAATGGAAACGACATAACCGTCTATGGAGAAGAACAATTGCGTAAAGTTCGGACGGATATGGGGATGATCTTTCAACATTTTAATTTAATTCCTCGATTATCGGTCTTGCAAAATGTGTTAACAGGAACATTTGGGAGGCGACAAGATTGGAAGAACATCCTAGGTTTCTTCACTAAAGGTGAGCGTTCGAATGCCCTGGACTTCATCAATGAAGTAGAGCTTGGGGATCAAGTGCGTAAGCGTGTGGAGCATTTGAGTGGCGGACAGAAACAGAGGGTAGCCATTGCGAGGGCTTTAATCCAGAAGCCAAAGGTGTTTCTCGGTGATGAACCTGTTGCGAGCCTTGATCCAGGTACCGCAAATCGGATTTTCCGGATTTTAGGGAAGATTCATGAAGAACATAAATTGTTAACCCTAATCAATGTCCATGACGTAACAATTGCTAAACGGTATGCGACGAGGATCTTGGCACTTAAAGAAGGGTCACTTGTGTTCGATGGAAAAGCTGAAGAGTTAACAGATGATATTTTAGCAGAGATTTATGATGAAAGAACTTGAATTCGATTTAGTCATTCCATCATTACGTGCAAAAAAACTTGGCAATAAAGCCAAGTTTTTTTACGTTGCATATAAATAACAATCTTGTTTTTCAGTGACTTTACCGATGATTGATGTATCAGTCCTACCTTGTTCGTGCATTCTTTTCACGTATTGCTCTGCTTCCTTTGTTGGCATGCTGATAAGTAATCCACCTGAAGTAACGGCATCACATAAAATCCACTGTTCGATCTGATTTAAATGATTGTACTCCACACAATCGGAAATCCACTTATGATTTGCCTTCGTTCCACCAGGCACAACACCCTGTTCAGCAAGTGTCAATGTACCATCAAGTATAGGAACATTGGAGTACTGCACATGTATAGAAACGTTACTTCCTTTGGCAATTTCTGAAGCATGTCCTAACAAACCAAATCCTGTAACATCTGTTACTGCATTCGGATGGAAATCTTCTAATAATTCTGCAGCCATTTTGTTGAGTTCTGCCATCGTTTCAATCACCTTATCGAGCTGTTGCTCGGTCAGTTTCTCTTTTTTGATAGCAGTTGTTTGGATACCGACCCCGATTGGTTTTGTGAGAACGAGTGCATCCCCAGGTTTGGCACCAACGTTTTTATAAACCTTATCGGGATGAACCAATCCCGTTACAGATAAGCCGAACTTTGGTTCTTGATCATCGATCGAGTGCCCCCCAACGATTAAGGCTTCAGACTCTTTCACCTTATCAGCAGCACCTTTTAAAATTTCAGCGAGCATGTCAGGGCCTAGTGATTTAATTGGATAACCTAATATGTTCATTACTGTTTTTGGTTTTCCACCCATTGCGTAGACATCACTCAATGAGTTTGCAGCAGCAATTTGTCCGAACATATATGGATCGTCTACGATTGGAGTGAAAAAGTCGACAGTTTGTATAATAGCAAGTTCATCTGTAAGCTTGTAGACACCTGCATCATCCGATGTATCTAATCCTACAAGTAAGTTTGGATCGTATTCTCGTTTTGGTAATTGACGCAAGACTTGCGCCAGGTCTTCAGGACCAATTTTGCAGCCTCAACCACCTTTTGATGAAAGGGTAGTGAGTCTGATCTTTTCTTCTTTTGACATTTCAGCACCTCCTATTGGTAGTATAAACATTTTTTTTGCGAAAAGAGAAATAATATACTACAATGAACCTAATTTCAGAAAATTTCAATCAGATAATTACTTTTGGAACAAAAACGGAAGGAGATTTTACAAATGAATTACAAAATTTCAGTTGAATTTTGCATGCAGTGAAACTATTCTCCTAAAGCCGCGAGTTTCGCGGAAGAACTATTTAATCGTTTTCGATCAGAGGTAACTACTTTAGAACTCATACCTAGTTCTGGTGGTGCATTTGAAATAACTGTAAATGGAAATAAACTTTATTCAAAGCTAGAAACAGGAAAGTTTCCAGATCATGAACAATTATTTAATGATATAGAAGAGGTTACCGTTTAGGGATTGGGGATGATTCATAATGGGACGTAATGTCTCTTGAAAATGAATCATCCTTTTTTCGCCCATTCGGACACTTAACAGGAGGATGCCTTTCAATGAAAACATTGTTACAGATGCTCCCTGCAGTACATACACTCCAGGCTGATACCCGTTTTGAAGAAGTCGTAAAGGAAAGTTCGTTATCGGTGGATGGGGCGACGATACTTGTGCAAGAGCAGATAGACCATATTCGTAATCAAATGTTGAATGATGAATGGGATGGACCATCTACTAAAGCGGAGATTATAGATACAGTATTTGAAACGCTAGAAGGTCAATCCTTTCAACCGACTCTTCGCCCAATGATAAATGCAACTGGTGTTATCTTACATACGAATCTAGGCAGAGCAAGATTGAGTGAACGTGCAATCAAACATATGACAGACATTGCCAGACAGTATTCGAATCTTGAATATGATATAAATAACGCAATAAGGGGTTCGAGACACTCACTTGTGGAACGTCTCCTTAAAGAAATTACTGGTGCAGAAGCAGCTATGATTGTAAATAACAATGCAGCTGCTGTTTTCCTGACGTTAAGTGCATTGGCTAGTGGGCAAAATGTCATCGTCTCCAGGGGAGAGCTTGTTGAAATCGGCGGCTCTTTCCGAATTTCTTCCATCATGGAACAAAGTGGTGCGCTACTTAAAGAAGTAGGTACAACGAATAAGACACATCAACGTGATTATGAACAAGCAATTGATCATGAAACAGCTATGTTAATGAAGGTGCACACAAGTAATTTTAAAATTTTCGGGTTTACCAAAAGTGTGAATACGAATGAGTTGGTTCAGATAGCAGAAAAACATCCTGATGTTTTTACCTATGAAGATCTTGGAAGCGGGGCTTTGTTTGATTTACAGGACAAAGGAGTCGGGAACGAGCCTCTTGTCAAAAATGTGATTGCAACAGGAGTTGACCTTGTTTCCTTTAGTGGGGATAAGCTGCTCGGAGGTCCTCAGGCTGGCATAATTGCAGGTAAGGAAAGTTTAATAAATAAACTGAAACAGCATCAGCTTGCAAGAGTGTTACGTGTTGACAAGTTTACTTTAGCGGCATTGGAAGCAACTCTTTTCGCTTATAAATATAAAAATGAAGAAGAAATTCCAACCCTAAGGGATATTTTGCTTCCTATAGAGGAAATACGAACAAAGGCAGAGACATTTATTAAGGAAGTTAATCCTCTTGAAAGTTATACGTTCAACCTTGTTAAGAGCACCTCCCAAATTGGCGGAGGGACGATGCCAGAGGTTGAACTGTCAACTTATGTTGTTTCAATAGTGCATAAAAAGTATACAATCGAAGAGTTACATCTAAAGTTTCGTATGGCTAATCCATCGATCATTGCCCGAATCAAAGACAATCAATTATTTCTAGATTTTCGCACGATCACAGAAGATGAACAAAAATTGATTGTGCAGGTTTTAGGATCAATTTAAGAAAAGCGCAAGCGCCCTGCTTAGCCACGAAGGTCACTGGAAGACCGACGAGGAGGCTTGCCGCCGCAGGAGGCCTGAAGTAATCCAAGTGGTTGGGCGCTGAAGCTGGACATTACATCCATGCCGCAAACTTTTATACTTTCTTTACTCAAAATAAAGAAGGGACGCTTTACAATGTCCCTCCGTGGTTTTGTCGAGTGTGATTTCTATTTTTAACTTTCTTGGAACCATCAAGGGGTTCAGGTTGACCTGGATTATTTCCTTTTGGGGCATTTTTACGCTGGTCTTTGTAGGTATTTTTTTCTGCCATAAATTCATCCTCCTTTTAGTTTATTATGTAGTTCAAGCTGGAAGTGTATACACGAATCAAAGGGAATACACTAACTAAATTGAGGAATAAATCCGACTATCCTATCCCATATTAACAACAGGCCGTATAAAAATAAGGAGGGAATGTTATGCCTTATCACAAGGATAAACAGCAAGCATTTCAAGCTGCACAACAAGGTTATGAACAAGCCATTCAGGCTAAGGATACAGAACTTGAAAATGCAACGGATTATGATTATGCTGCGAAACAACAACAACTTCAACAAGAAATGAATGAAGCCCTTCAACAAATTGAAAATGCATTAGAGGTTGCAAGCGAGCATCAACGGGTTCAACTTCGACAGTATCAAGAAGAGTTATTTAAACTTGGTCAACAATATGACCAGACATAACAAACCATTCACTTAGTAGGAGGTACCTTTTCAAGGTCACCTCCTCTTTTATTTGTACGTTTTTAAACTTATTGGTTTTTCTTACGTTTTTTATTGTTTTGTTTTTCAATTTCTTGTAAAGGCTCGTTTGCAAACTCATGATCAAATTGATTAGATTGCTTTACAGCTTGACGATCGGAAACAGTATTCTTCTCTAAGTTCTGTTTTTTCGTAGCCATTGAATTTGTCACCTCCTGACTGTATTAGTTTGAGCGCTCTAGTATGAACTATACTAATAGAGGTTGTTCAAAAAGTCCGGTAAAAATAGCTGTCGAATTTCTTCGTTGTTCGATCTTTCCGGACTTGCACAGGACGTGCTGACTTCGACGTTTTCACAGGACGTGAAGTAATTAGTCGAAGTTCCATATTTACCTGCGTCCACAAGTGTATTCTAGGGTGAAAGCTTCCTCGGTACAACTCGTAGTAATCATGCAAGTACCGCTCGTCGTTCTGGTCCTCAAGATTTTCACGCCTCGAACTTCTCGGCTCTTTTTATCCTCCTTTTTGAACACGCATTAATAGAGAATGTATGAACAAAATTGATCAACTGTGTTCCATAAGGGTAACTTATTAACTTTAATAACATTATTGTAATTTACTTATGTGTTACGTTATTTTAAAATGATGTTAGGAAGGATAAAACATTTTGCAACATAAATGTAGAAGTTTCGACAGCCCATACACTGTCATGTATCATGGATAGGAGAAGGAGGTTTTGGCATGTCAACAAACGATGTATATCATGCTAGAAAAACGTTTGAAGCAAATGGAAAGACATACCACTATTATGACTTGAAAGCATTAGAAAATGCCGGAGTAGGGAACGTCTCACGTTTACCATATTCCATACGAGTATTGCTAGAATCTGTATTACGCCAATACGATGGAAAAGTAATTGACAAAGAACACATTGAAAATTTAGCAAAATGGGGAACGAAGGATGTCAAAGAAATTGATGTTCCATTCAAACCATCCCGTGTTATTTTACAAGATTTTACGGGAGTCCCTGCAGTTGTAGACCTTGCTTCACTAAGAAAAGCAATGGCCGATATGGGAGGGTCTCCTGAAAAAATTAATCCAGAAATCCCTGTTGATCTCGTCATTGACCACTCTGTGCAGGTTGACAAATTTGGAACAGAGGACGCACTGAAATTTAATATGAAGCGTGAATTTGAACGTAACCTAGAGCGTTATAAGTTCTTGCGTTGGGCTCAAACTTCATTCGATAACTACCGTGCGGTTCCTCCTGCGACAGGAATTGTACACCAGGTAAACCTTGAATACTTAGCTTCCGTAGTTCAAGCCAATGAACAAGATGGGGAATTAGTTGCATTCCCAGATTCATTAGTCGGCACAGACTCTCATACAACAATGATTAACGGAATCGGTGTACTTGGATGGGGTGTTGGTGGTATCGAAGCGGAGGCAGGAATGCTTGGTCAACCTTCATACTTCCCAGTTCCTGAGGTTATTGGAGTTAAACTTACCGGAGAAATGCCAGAGGGTACAACGGCAACGGACCTTGCATTGAAAGTTACGCAAGTACTTCGTCAACAGAATGTGGTTGGCAAATTTGTTGAGTTCTTTGGACCTGGTCTTAAAGACATGACACTGGCTGACCGTGCGACAATCTCTAATATGGCACCAGAATATGGAGCAACGTGTGGATTTTTCCCTGTTGATGATGAAACCCTTAATTACATGCGCCTAACAGGACGTTCTCCTGAGCAAATTCAACTTGTTGAGAAATATGCGAAAGCAAATGGAATGTTCTATTCACCTGGTACACAGGATCCTGAATTTACAGATGTTGTGGATATGAATCTTTCTGAGCTTGAACCAAATTTGGCAGGTCCTAAGCGTCCGCAAGATTTAATCCCACTTTCTGAAATGAAAGATGCATTCAATCGTGCGCTTGTCGCACCAGCAGGACATAGTGGATTTGGTTTGGATAAGGAAGCTATTAATAAATCTGTAGAAATTAAACACCCGAATGGTAAAGTCTCCAATATGAAAACGGGTGATTTAGCAATTGCTGCAATTACCAGCTGTACGAATACATCAAACCCTAGTGTTATGTTAGGGGCAGGCCTGATCGCGAAAAAAGCAGTAGAAAAAGGTTTAGAAGTACCTGAATACGTTAAAACAAGTTTGGCACCAGGTTCTAAAGTAGTAACAGGTTATTTAGAAGACGCTGGATTAATGCCGTATATGGAAAAACTAGGATTTAACCTTGTAGGTTATGGTTGTACAACTTGTATCGGTAACTCAGGACCATTAGCAGAAGAAATTGAAGAAGGTATTTCGAAGAGTGATTTAACTGTATCTTCCGTTCTTTCTGGTAACCGTAACTTTGAAGGACGTATCCACCCGCTTGTAAAAGCAAACTATTTAGCTTCACCCCCACTCGTAGTTGCTTATGCGTTAGCTGGGACTGTTGACTTTGATCTTCAGAACGACTCATTTGGAAAAGACAAAGATGGCAACGATGTCTATTTCAAGGATCTATGGCCAACAACCGACGAAATAAAAGAAACAATGAAAGAGGCTGTTCAACCAGAACTCTTTAAGAAAGAATATGAGCGTGTGTTTGACGACAACAAGGAATGGAATGAACTTGATACAACGGAAGAAGAGCTTTACAGTTGGGATGATGATTCAACTTATATCCAAAACCCTCCATTCTTCCAAGGGCTTTCACGCGAACCTGGAACGGTAAAGCCACTTAATGATCTACGTGTCGTTGGTAAATTTGGTGATTCCGTAACAACTGACCATATTTCTCCTGCAGGAGCAATTGCAAAAAATAGTCCTGCTGGAAAATACCTAATGGATAACGGAGTAAAAGCATCTGATTTCAACTCATACGGTTCTCGTCGTGGTAACCATGAAGTTATGATGCGTGGTACATTTGCAAACATTCGTATACGTAACCAAATTGCTCCGGGTACAGAGGGTGGCTGGACAACATACTGGCCAACAGAAGAAGTTATGTATATCTATGATGCGTGCATGAAGTATCAGGAAAATGGTACAGGACTCGCAATACTGGCAGGTAAAGATTATGGTATGGGAAGCTCACGTGACTGGGCTGCAAAAGGTACAAACTTACTTGGCATTGAAACTGTTATTGCTGAAAGCTTTGAACGGATCCACCGTAGTAACCTTGTACTAATGGGTGTGCTTCCACTTCAATTCAAAGAGGGAGAAAACGCTGAAGTATTGGGACTTACTGGTAAGGAAACGATTCAAGTAGAAATCGATGAAAGTGTAAAACCTCGTCAAATGTTGAACGTAACAGCAACGGATGAAGTTGGGAACAAGAAAGAATTTGAAGTCATTGCCCGTTTTGATAGTGAAGTTGAGATTGATTACTATCGTCATGGTGGTATTCTTCAAATGGTCCTACGTAACAAACTTTAGTATCAATTCAATAGAGAATGAAATTAGAGGTTGGCTCATTAGATGAGCCAGCCTCTTTTGATATATAAAGTGAGGGTGATCGCCTAAAATGGTATGTGTTTACCTGGTTTTCCTTATTGTACCTGACCAGGTCGCTTTCGCTTTTCTGTGTAAATCTTCTGATAATTAGAATAAAAAGGAAATGGTTTGGGCATAGTAGACAATAAGAAATCGTTTTTAAGAGGAGGTAATTAAATGAGAAAATCGAAAAAACGTTCGTTTAAGGATCTAGTATCCGACAATAAACAAGAATTATTAAAGGATCAAGAGGCGATGGAACGGTTAGAACTACGGTTAGAAAAGCGGCATTTGAAGAATGGCTAATTTTGACGTCAGTACAGATACATCTTCGGTTTTATTCGTTCAGAAAGGAAAAGCCGGGAGATAGATTTTTACAAAAAACGTCAGCCTCAATGAAACATTCCAATCTTGGCCCATTGAAGAGACCCATTGACCATTACAGTGCAGCGGGTCTTTTTTACATCATAATGACTTAACATAGGGGAATAATACTGGGTGAAGGAGGTTGATCATTTTGAGTAATCCAAAACGTCACCCTGAACAATACGTTCCGAATCATATGGGAACACAACCAAGAGTAGGCGGAGGAAACAAAGGGAAACAAATGGGTATGAAATCCAATGAACAACCGCAGTATATCCCTCCAAAAGGATAATAACCTATCTTCTGGCTGACTCCAAAGGTATTCTCACCTTTGGAGTCGGTCACTTCCTTATTTTACATGTCTGTAAATTTGACAAAATACGAGATAAGCCGACGCGAAACCCATTACCTATACGAATCTTTTTATGATATGGGGAGGAGTGTGTGGAAATGACAATACAAGCGTTGATTCAACCTTTAGATATATCAAGGAATAAAGAGGACAATGATCCATTTTATCGACAACTTGAAATAAGTATGCAAGGTTTAGGTCATCTCATTCCTTTTAAAGAAGTACTAAACTGGGACGCTCCTATTACGACAATCGAATTAGGTGATGCACAAACCTTACATAACTTTAAGAAACGTACAGCTAAAAACGATGGTGTACTTTTGTTTTATGCAAAACTGACGAAGGGAACGGTGTATCAGCACATCGTCCTACATCCTAATGACCGTGGAATTTACCTACCCTTTCGTTTTGAGGATCCTTTTTATATGAAAGTCGGTGATAAGAAGACATGGATTGGATCTGCTGTACGATTACAAGAAGAATTGAGTTGGCTAGAGATAGCCATGAGCGAAGAGGAAGACGATTCGATTGTGAACTACTGGAACAACTTGAAAGAAGCTTGTGCGTTATGCATCGATAATGTAACTCCTATGGTGCTGAAAACAATGTAACTAAATAATAAGAAATAATGGATGGCTCAAGGCTGTGAGTGTAACCGACTAATAGGGAACTTCCTATTAAACGATGGTGCGACTGATGTCCGATGAATCATCCATTTGTTTTTATATGTGATAAAACAGCTCTAAAGGAGTATGGGGATCTATATGATATAATGATGGCGATTGTTTATGCAGGTGGTGTTAATGAAATGCAAACCAATAAGAAAGATTGTAATCAAGTAAAATCAATTGTTCAATCGTTTCAGGATAAAAAGAATATAGGTCAGCATGGAGAAATTGCCCTTCTGAAGCTGTTACATGAGGTTGAAGAGCAAAGTGAAACATTAACGACTAGTGAGCATAAGGGTGAATTTTTACATCTGAAAGCTCAAATTTTAGCTTTACTTGTAAAAGTTCAATTTGAACGTCTTGGTAAAATAGATGCTACGATGAGAAATCGATTAATTCGTGCGGTTTCATTGAGTCCAAAAGATTCTTTTGTGAATGAAACAGTGAGTAAACTTTTTATTTATGACTTAGAGGAATGGATTAAACCAATAACGTTTCCCATCATTCGCGAAACAGATAATGTTGCATCAAAACGTAAAGCAGCTTCTGAAGTTGTAAATGTCGCTGTAGAGGCACTTAACGGTGAAAAATGGCTGAACAAAATAATAAACGATGGCCAAAAAGCGGCAGAAATCATTGAAAATAATGATTTAATTAAGCAGTACAAAGAAGTTTCCGATCAAGGAAAAAGGTTGCTTGGGGATCTAACGAGGTTATCGAATGCAGCAGAGGAATATCGTTCTTCTTTATCGGGATCGTTTCATCCTTCCAAATTACAAACCGAAATAAAAGAGCTTATAAAGTCAGTTGAAGAAATCCAAAGCAAATGGAATCAGAGCTCCCAAACTGGGGTTCGACAAAAAAGCTCGGCATTAGTCCAGCTCAATGAAATGATTGGGATGGATGAGGTTCGTTTCCGAGTCCACCAGCTTTATAATTATCTTCAATTTCAAAAGATGCGTGAGCAAAAAGGGTTCAAGATGAAAGATGAACCCAGTTTAAACATGATTTTAACAGGTAACCCTGGTACAGGAAAGACGACAATAGCCCGGCTTCTCTCAAGTATTTACCATGAGTTAGGTATTCTCCCTCGAGCAGAAGTAGTTGAAGTTGATCGCTCCAATCTTGTGGGCGCTTATGTTGGTCAAACAGAAGAAAATACCATGAGAGTGATTGAAACTGCTCTAGGAGGTATTTTATTTATTGATGAAGCATACAGCTTGAAGCGTGAAGGCTCATCTGGAAACGATTATGGGCAGACGGTAATCGATACACTTGTATCCGCAATGACAAGTGGGGAGTACGCAGGAAAGTTTGCTGTGATTTTAGCAGGTTACCCTGAAGAAATGAGACACTTTCTTTGGTCGAATCCAGGACTTAGGAGTCGGTTTCCGGAAAGTAATCACATTTATCTGCCGAATTATTCAATAGAAGAATTGCTGAGTATTGCTGAAAAAGTAGCGTTTGATAATGATTACACGTTTACTGAAGACGCATTGAATCAATTAAGTGAACGGATTGAAAGCCTACGAGTTGATGACACATTTGGTAATGCAAGAACGGTAAGGGACCTGGTTCTAGATGTGATCTTTCAAAAAGGTGCAAATACATCCTTAGAGGACGAATTAACTTTTCACGACTATACAGTTATCAAAAAAGAGGACATTCCTGGTATTGGAAGTGATTCAGAGGATGGTCCCGATATCAAACTCAGTCATTTGGTTGGTCTTGATGAAATTAAACAAGAAGTGAGAGCGTTAAGTTCCTTTGTACAAGTTCAACACGAAAGACGAGAACAATCGCTACCAACCGTGCCGCTTCAATTGCACTCTGTCTTTGTCGGAAATCCCGGCACTGGAAAAACAACTGTAGCATCGATTTACGCAAAGATTTTGAGGGAAAAGGGCTTTTTGAAAAGAGGTCATTTGGTCATTGCTGGCAGGTCGGATCTTGTTGCAGGCTATTCGGGACAGACCGCACTCAAAACACGTAAAAAAATACGGGAATCACTTGGTGGGGTATTGTTCATTGACGAAGCGTATTCTTTATTTTCAGGTGCTGCAAATGACTTTGGAAAAGAAGTGATTCATACACTCGTGGAAGAAATGACGAAACATAATGAAAACTTAGTAGTGATTTTAGCGGGATATCCAAGTGAAATAAAACAGCTGTTAAGTAGTAATCCAGGACTTGCATCTCGATTTAAAAAATACTTCTACTTTAATGATTATACGACTGATGAATTAATTGAAATAATGAAGCGATATTCGGATTTGTACAATTATGAGTGGGAGAAAGGAATCGAATCCTTTTTACAAAACGAACTCATTAATAGAAAGGTTACTGGGAATGGTCGTTTTGCCATAGATCTGATTAACAATGCCATTCAACAGCAAGCCTTCCGTATTACAGATGTTGAAAATGGGAAGAACAATCGGGTAATTACATTATTGACAATAGACGATTTCAATAATGCAATCAAACAGTCGAATTAGGAGGTAAAGTATGGTTCGTTCCAAGTCAATTATTGATGTACGGTATGCTGAAACAGATCAAATGGGTGTCGTTCATCATGCTACGTATTTAATCTGGTTTGAGGTAGGTAGAACGGAATTTATTAAAGAACTCGGTTTCAGTTATGCAAAGCTGGAATTAGAAGGAATCTTATCGCCTGTAACCGATATTACGATCAAGTATAAAAGACCCTTCCGTTATGGAGAGCAAGCTGAAGTTCATACTTGGCTGGCCACCTACACTGGAATACGTGCGGTTTATGGCTACGCGATATACAACGAGGAAGGAAGCGTATGTATCGAAGGAACCTCAACACATACGTGTGTGGATAAGGATTCATTCAGACCGATCAATATGAAAAAACGCCTACCAGAATGGCATCGGGTATATTCTGAAATTGTAAAGGGGACATAGTTTGTATGGCGTTCGGTATTACGAAGGATGAACTAGAAAATTGGAAGAGGAATGTAAAGAATAATCGACTTTCTTTTTTGACCCATTATTGGATCGACGAGCGGTTCCCAACTTGTAACTCTGTGACAAAAGCGGGCTGCGGAGATTTAGACGAGCTCATAAGGTGGGGGGAACAACACGGATTACTAACCCAATGGATTGATAACCGCTCAGACTACCCCCACTTTGATCTCTTTGGTGGGCGACAGCTTTCAATCTTGCAAAAAGAAGGACAGTGGGAGCAAATTAAACGGTTCAAGCTCGATAAATAAACAGGGTAGCTTGAGATCACTTTTTCTTTATTGCTTCGTATAGTCATAAGTAATGTCATCATATTTGCGACGGAATTTTATTGATAAATCATAGCCATTAAAGTACCAGAGATCCTTTTCTTCTACGAAAAATGTAATGCCATCTACTTCAACTGACGAACCTGGTTCAAAAGGTGATTCTTTTGCAATCCCAATGGAATAACCGGTTTGGACAGTACTACATCCACCCAATCTGGCAAAAAGTCGAATTGAGTCCCCTTCTATTAATTCCATTTCCTTTTTGAACCAATGAACCGCTGGCTGTGTAATTGTTAACTTCATGTATGAGCCTCCTATTGATTCGGTATTATAGGAAAATTGTATTTATGATTTAATTGGAACTATTTTAAGTTTGCAAGGCGTTGTTAAGTTAACCTTCAGGAAGGATAAATCTCAGCTGAGCACAAGATTTATTTAACCTTATCAACAGATCAATGTCATTGCAACTGTTTGCCATCTATTCGGGTCCTCATATTAATGTGGAAATCATGGTATAGTAGTAATAAAAGCAGCACAAAGATAAAAAAGAAATTGCGGTATGATTACTGTCAGAAGTGGGGGTCAACATGAGAAAACAGAAGAGCATATTATTAGCCATTATTATTATAATTACTACGATTGGTCTTGTTCTTATATTTAATGATCCCAAACCAACTAGTCCTGTAATGGGTCCGATCCTTGACGAACCTGTACAAAAAGAAAAGCAGGATTCAGAAAATAAGTCACCTGACGAATCCAAGGATGATACTAAAGAAAAGCAAGAGGATAACAATAAGAGAGCAGAAGCTGAACCTGTACCGGAAACAGTGATTGAAGACATCCATGTAGTCGGATTGGGTGATTCGCTAACGAAAGGTTCTGGTGATGATACAGAGAAGGGGTACATTCAGCCTGTTTCTCAATACATTCGAGATGTAACAGATGAAGATGTCAGCTTGAAGAACTTTGGAATACACGGGTATCCAAGTGATAAACTTGTGAAGAAAATTGAAACAGAAGAAGTACAGAAGCACCTTAAGGAAGCTGACCATATTTTTATTACTATTGGTGGAAACGACATTCTCAATATTGTTGAATATAACTTTTTTAATTTAAATCTCGATGTGTTTGACGCAGGATTAGAACAATACCGCAAAAACCTCTTTATTATTGTCCAATCGGTGCGAACAATGAACCCAGAAGCCAACATTTACTTAGTTGGTTTGTTTAATCCATTTCACAACTTTTTTCAAGATATTGATGAAGTTGACCAAGTAATTGAAGAATGGAACGAAACGATTAAACTTGTCGCGGAATTAAACGACAATACAAGCTTTATACCGATCGAAGATATTTTTATTGGTGAAGATAGCAAAGAATATTTCTCCTCTGATAAATTGCACCCTAATCAAAACGGGTATTTAAAAATGGCAGAACGAATAGAAGAATATATCGTTTTGTCTGAGGATTAAATGTATTTTTTTTATAGTGCGTGTTCAAAGGAGGATAAAAAGAACTGAATATTTATGAACTTCAACTAAGATCGTCATGTCCTTTGACAATTAAGGAAGATCAACTAAAAACGTTACATCCTGTAACAACATTGATCTGATTCACATCCTGTTAGCCTCTGACTTTTTGAACACCTCTTATAAAAAGAAGGTTATCACACCATAAAGAATACTCGATATCCCTACCGCAATGAGTGCAGCTTTTAATTTAAACCGAGCATATTCGATTACTTGTAAATTGAGAATCCGACTTATAGTATTCGTATCATCGCTTAACGGAGAGGCAAATGCTCCAAATGTTCCGCTTGCAAAAACAGCACCGATGACAAGTGGTAAGGAGACATTAGCGATAGAAGCTATGGAAATTCCTAGCGGCATCAAAATTCCCCATGTACCCCATGCGGATCCAATAAAGTACGATACCGCAGATCCGAATAGAAATAGGATAGGAGGAACGAACAGAGGTGGAATCCAACCTGCATGATCGGTTATGAATGTTGAAAATCCAAGGTCTTCGGTAACAGATGCAAGACCCCAGATAACCGAGAGCAGTAAAATAACAGCCATTAAATTATTCCCGCCAAAAACAAAACTTTCTATTAACATTTTCAACTTGAAACGTTGGACTACGAACAGGATAACGGTTAAAAAGGTTGTAATTAATAGCGCGATAACCATGGCATCTAATACATTTGCCTTAATAAATGCTTGAAAGAAACCAAATCCTTTTTGATGGCCATCCCACCATGTCAATAGAAGTATAAGGCCGATCACTAGGAACAACGGTACGAGTAAATTAAAAGGCTTGGAAGGTAAATCCATGGATACCGCTGGGTCGCAATTATGCCAGTCATCATCATCTTCCTTCTGTGTAGGTGCTTTTTTTTGTTCACCTTCTGATGAGCGGTGAAAGAAACTTAGGTATATTCCCACAAGGAAAATGGTGATGGCAAAAAAGTTAAAAGGTATACTTTGGATGAACAGGCTGTATGCATCACCTTCTAAATTCTGATTGTGCAATCCAAGCTCAACGACCGAAACCATGTAACCAACAAAAGCAGTAGCGATTGGTATGAGAACTATAATCGGAGTTGTAGTAGTTTCAATTACAAAAGCGAGTTCTTTTTTTGTCATGTTCACTCTTTTTAACAGGGCGCGCATAATTGGTCCAATCGTTACGAAACGGAAGCTCGGAGCACTGAATGTTCCAATTGTCGAAACATATGTAAGTAAGATCGCTTCTCTTTTTGTATCGACACGCTCAGACGCTGCCTCAACAAATCCTTTTATTCCACCAGCAACCTTTATCATACCGACAAGTCCCGAAAAAACATAAAGAAAGACGATGATTTTTATATTGTTTTTATCTACGAGTGCAGTAACAAGATAGGATAGCATCGTTTCAATTCCGCCAACAAGTGAAGGATTTATGATATAAGAGCCTACGATTAAGCCGATAAGTATACCAGGTAATACTTGTTTTGTTAAAATGGAAAGTGGAATTACAACAAGAAAAGGTACGATCGAAAGCCAATTTGCATCCATTTTATCACCCCTTGTTAGTCAAGCTTCCAAAATAATACGGACTATTTTGGAGCTGGTACATCTTCATATAGGTTGCGATTAGGAATAAATATTATACTGTCAAATGGAGGGTTACACATGATTTTATTACAGGATAAATTGTTTCAGCGCTCAGAAGTTCATATTGATATCGAAGACCGCGGGTTTCAGTTTGGAGACGGCATTTATGAAGTCATTCGTGTTTATAATGGGAAGTCATTTGGAATGGCTGAACATATGGAACGGCTAGAACGAAGCGCGAAAGAAATCCAAATCCACTTACCATATCCGATCGAGCTATTGGTTGAACGATTAAATGACCTTGTACGAGCGACAAACTTGAAAGACGGGCAAATATATATACAAATTACGCGTGGGGTCTTTGAACGCATGCATCACTTCCCAATTCACCCACAATCTACATTGGTTGCTTACACAAAAGAAACCGTTCGTCCGATTGATAAAATGGAAAACGGTATATCAGCGATAACAACAGAGGATATCCGATGGTTGCGTTGTGACATCAAAAGTTTGAATTTATTAGGGAATGTTCTTTGTAAACAGCAGGCAAAGGAAGCCAATTGTGAAGAAGCTATTCTAATAAGAGGAAATACGGTAACAGAAGGAAGCTCGACCAATGTATTTATTATTAAGGAAGGAACACTTTTTACCCATCCGGCGAATAACTATATTTTAAATGGGATTACACGAAATGAAATTATTCAAATTGCAAAATCGGAATACTTGCCGATAAAAGAAGAAGCGTTCGATAAAGAAATGCTTCTGGATGCCGATGAAGTAATTGTAACCAGCACCACGATGGAAATCACCCCTGTAACAATGATTAATGACCATCAAATAGGTTCTGGAGAACGTGGTCCTATTACAAAAAAACTTCAGATGAAATTTAATGAAAAGGTCGAAGAAGTACAAAACGCTACAAATTGAATCCTTGCATTTCGATGGATACCATGATAATGTAGTGTTCGACACATTAAACCGGTAGCTCGTATTTAAAAAATACGGAGTCAGGCATTTCCGGAAAACGGAAGTGCCTTTTTTAATGATGTATGCTATGGACGGTACTGCATCTACAGATTCTTTCCGCGATCTCGATCTTATAATAAACTTTTGAACAGATGCTTTTGATTAATAAAATGCATGCTTTTACCTTATATAGAAAAACGAAAATGCGGGAAATATATAATTGTGAACGAAAAAGTCTAATAATAAGACAACAACCTCGAAAAGTTTCAATTAGATGCGAATGAACCATGGCGATACCAAAAAAGGAGTTAACAGATTTGACAACATTTAAAGATTTAGGTATTGAAACAAGAACGTTAAAGGCCATTAACGACATGGGATTTGAAGAACCAACACCAATTCAAAAGGATGCAATTCCAGCCGCACTCGAAGGAAAAGATTTAATCGGTCAGGCACAAACAGGTACTGGGAAAACAGCTGCCTTTGGAATTCCGATGATTGAAAATATTGATAAAGAAGTTGGTGGAGCACAAGCCTTAATCGTAACACCAACACGTGAACTTGCGATACAGGTTGCAGAGGAGTTAAACAAGATCGGACACCATAAACGTATCCGTACGTTACCTATCTATGGTGGACAACAGATTCATCTGCAAATTAAAGCGTTAAAAAAGCGGCCGGAAATTTTAGTCGGTACTCCTGGACGTCTTCTCGATCACTTGAAACGTAGAACAATCCGACTGAATGATTTAAAAACGGTTGTACTTGATGAAGCAGACGAAATGCTGAACATGGGATTCATTGACGATATTAAGGAAATCCTTGGTCAAATTCCATCTGAACACCAAACAATGCTTTTCTCAGCGACAATGCCACGTGCGATTAAGAGCCTAGCTGATCAATTTATGAAGAAAGAGCGTGTAATTGTTCAAGTTAAGGCAAATGAAATGACCGTTCAAAAAATCGATCAACGCTATGTTAATGTGCATGAAAAAGAGAAATTTGATGTTCTTTGCCGTCTACTTGACATTCAAGCACCAGAACTTGCTATTGTCTTTGGGCGTACGAAAAAAAGAGTCGATGAAGTATCGGATGCACTTATTAAACGTGGTTATTCTGCTGATGGAATCCATGGTGATCTAACACAACAGAAACGTGACCGCGTTATGAAGAAGTTCAAATCAGGACGCATTGATATTCTTGTGGCTACTGATGTTGCGGCACGTGGAATCGATATTTCTGGAGTAACGCACGTATACAACTTTGACATTCCGCAAGATCCAGAAAGTTATGTCCACAGAATCGGCCGAACAGGACGTGCTGGTCAATCAGGTATGGCAGTTACATTCATGACAGGAAGAGAATTCGATCATTTGAAAACGATTGAAAAAATCACGAAGCGCCGTATGGAGAAAATGGAGATTCCAAGCTCAACTGATGCACTAGAAGGACAACAGCGTATTGCTGCTGACCAATTATCTGAAAGTGTGCATTCGGCTGACTTAACAAATTACCACGCTGTCGCAGACGACCTTTTAAACAACCTTAATGCGAGGGATTTGATTGCAGCTGCGTTAAAGAATTTAACAAAGGAACCGGATAAAACACCAGTTGAAATCACTTCCTTAAAGCCACTTGATTCGAAAAGACGATCATCAAACAACCGTTCTGATAATAAGCGTCGCGGGTCATCTGGACCTCGTGGACAAGGACGACCATATAATCGCTCGAACAATAATCGATCAAACAATCAACAAAAACGTTCACACCGATCTTCCCGCCACCGAGTAAAATAACTCAATAGGTGGAGCGAATGTGGTAAAATCTTATACAAAAAGAAAGAAACTTCCAATTAATTGGAGGTTTCTTTCTTTTTGACAGGACGTTTCTGCTTTTCTTATTCATTATTTGAAGGTTGATCATTATCAGGAATAACTCCCACGCGATCAACCATTTCATCACGTTCAAGTAAATCGCGGATATAACGTTTCTCCTCCTTGGTAATCTGATCTGATACTAAATGATGTCGTTCTAAATCCTCTAAAGCTTCATGCTCTGCATAAAGTGCTTCTCGAACAGCTCGTTCCGTTGATGCTCTTCGAAGTGCTGGTTCTCGATCATAGAGCGCCTCGAGAGCATCATTTAATTCATCCAACTCCTCTTCATATTGCCGTTTCAACTTCTGGAAAACGATAGTTGAAAGTGTTCCTTGTTCCGTCATTTTCAACAACTTTTTTCTCCCTGAATTGTACCGATAAATACGAGCTGAAATTCGATCGTACTGAAGCTGCTCACTTTGCACCGATTTTTCTCCGAGAAGATTAACTAGTGGTTTTATCGTTAATCCCTGAATTACGAGTGAAAAGAATACGACTCCAAATGCAAGCATTAAAATTTCCTCACGGAACGGAAAGTCAATGGGTAAACTAAGTGCAAGTGCCAATGACAACGAGCCTTTCAGACCACCCCAATTAATAATATGCTTCCATTTTGATGGTAACGATCGTACCAAAGATACGGAAGTATAAACAGCCAAACTTCTAGCGAGAAGAACGATCGCTACTGCAATGAGAATTTGAAGCCAATTGACTGTTGAGATAATCCTAGTTATTTCAAGACCGACAAGAAGAAAGACGAGTGAATTTGCGACTAGAGATGCTACATCCCAAAACGTTCGGATACTTAAGGTTGTTGTCGGACTCATACCGATGTTCCGACCATAGTTCCCGAAAATTAACCCTGCAATTACTACGGCTATGACGCCCGAGACATGAAAGGCTTCTGCAATAAAAAATGAACCATAAAATAAAAGCATGGAGAAGACGATCTCCAATGGATAATCATCGTAAAAGGAGGTTAATCTTGAAAAGAAATAGCCAAATGCTCCTCCGACAAGTAATCCTCCAATCACTACTTTAAAAAATTCAGCTAATGCAATGGTGGTTCCTGCTGCTCCAGCATTAATAATCATGTCATATTGATACGCGGCAATTGTAAATAGTACAACGGCAAGTCCATCGTTAATGAGACTTTCACCTTCCATAATGGTCGAAAGTCTCTGGTTGACTCCCAATGTTTTGAATATTGATAAGACACTAATCGGATCAGTCGGAGCCATCAAGGCTGCGAACACAAGTGCAGCTTGTATGGATAGTCCTAAAAACATGGCAGTCATCCAGCCTGCAGTAACAAATGTAATCATTGTTCCAGCAACAGCAAGTAATAGAATTGGAAGCTTGTTTTCTCGTAAATGGGCGTAGGGTAGGTTCAGGGTTGCTTCTCCGAGTAGCGTAGGAAGGAAGATGGAGATAATTGCAAATCGAAAAATTTCATCTTCAGCGAAGAAACTTTTTAGCTCCTCTAATCCTTCATAAGGGAGAATACCAATAATTGCACCAACGATGACCAATGCAATCGGGTACGGTTTATTGAGCTTTTTAGCAATTGCAGTTATCCCGGCAGCGATCGCTAACAATAAAAGCACGAGTTCAAAATGAGTTTCCATAACCTCTCCCTCCTCTATCAATATCATTTGACTGTATCTTTTTCTATCCATATTTTACCCATTAAAGAACTAGACATTCAAATGATAGAGCGTTCGCAATCAAATTATGACAAAGTTCCGCACAGATGTTGTTAATTATGATAAAGTAAAACAAAACGTATAAAAATCAGGTGTGAACATATGGAGATAAAAAAAATAACTCAAATACAAAAGCAAAGGATCCATCGCTTTTATCAAATTTCTAACTTTCTTGTTAAACAAGATTATGGAGATCCTGTATCTCATAAATTCAATGAACTTGCACAAAAAGCGTTCCATGATGATTTGGCGATCGCTTTTTGCGGACATTTCTCAGCTGGGAAATCGAGTATGATTAATGAGCTTATGAATGAAGAGATACTGCCTTCCTCACCGATCCCGACAAGTGCTAATGTTGTAACGATCAAAAGTGGTGAGCCAAGTGTAAAGTTAACGGATCATAACGGTAATGTACAAACTATGGCAGGCGAACTTGATCTGGACTCCATTAAACGAGCATCTAAAAATGGTGCGGATATCCAATCGATCGAGATTCATAAGAAGCATCCTTACTTAGAAAATTCTACTGTAATTATGGATACACCGGGTATCGATTCAGTCGATGATGCTCATAGGGTATCTACTGAATCGATGCTGCATTTAGCAGATGTGATTGTCTATGTAATGGATTACAATCACGTACAGTCCGAATTAAATTTCAATTTCACTAAAAAAATGTACGATTTAGGTAAGGAGCTCGTACTTGTCGTTAACCAAATTGATAAACACGTTGACTCAGAGCTTCCTTTTTCAACCTATCGGAAGTCTATTATTGATTCATTTAAACAATGGGGTGTTCATCCTGTTGAATTCTTTTTCACTTCCATTCGTAACAAAGAGTATCCCAATAATGAACTTGCACAATTAAAGAGTAAACTGGATCAAATTAAAGGTGAAAAAGGGACGTACATTGATCGAACGCTCGCTCAAATATCTACTCAGCTTATTGAGAACTATCTTTCAACTGCGTACCCTTCCATTGAGGAAGTAGAATCCCAATTAAGTGAGTTGGAAACTATTACGAAGGATTGGGAACTCACGAAAGCGAAGAAAGAGGAATTAATTACTGAGTACAAGCGTCAAGAAGAGCATTTTCTACTGTCTTTAAAAACTGGGATTGAAAACGCTCGGATAATTCCTTATGAGATACGGGAACTTGGAAAAGAAGTTCTTGAATCATTAGAAGGAAACTTTAGAACAGGGATATTATTTTCTAGAAGAAAAACAGCTGAAGAGCGTGAATCAAGGATGAATCGTTACATTGATGCGGTCAATAAGAATACTTCGACAGAGTTGGAGTGGCATGTGAAAGAAGAACTGTTCAAGCTGGTCAAAAAACTGGAATTAACAACCCCTGACATCGAGGAACGAATCCATAATTTGTGCTTTCAAGTTAAATCAGAGGACGTACAATCTCTCATCCAGCAAGGTGCAACATTCAATGAGGCCTATATTTTACAGTTTAATAAAGATGTTGAAGATACAATCAAACGAAATTACCGTTTCAATGCATTGGAAATTGTGGAGTCAATTAAAGAGGATTATAATAAAAAACAACGTCCAGCGCGAGTGATACTAGATAATGACCTGTACAGAATTCATGAACAAATCGAAGGCTTTAATCGCATGAATGAGACTGTAGCGTCATTTAAAGCTGAGAAAGAGCAATTGAATCATAAACTTCAAGAGGACGGTACCGAAGAGAATTGGGAGCGAGCCATACAGTGGTGTTCTCAGTTAGACGAACAGCATGAAGAAATGATTGAAATCAATACGTTACAAACAATCCAAGAGAATAGTTGTAATACATTTGTTCATTCACCCTCAAAAAAAGTAGTTGAGAGTGAACCAAACGTACTTACAGAAAGTGATAGATACACAGATGCAAAACGTTTGAATCATGCAGCAGAGTCTTTATCATCTTGGAGGTCGATGGAAGATCTTATTTCGAGGATGCGTCAACAGGCATCCAAAATGAAGAATAGGGAGTTTACAGTTGCTTTATTTGGAGCCTTTAGTGCAGGGAAATCATCATTCGCAAATGCTTGGATGAAGGATGATGTCCTACCTGTCTCCCCAAACCCAACGACAGCAACGATAAACAAGATTATGCCTGTTACAGAAGAGAATGTCCATGGAACAGTGAAAATTCAGTTGAAATCTGAAGACAGTTTGCTAGAAGAACTTCAAGGTTCTTTAAAGCGATTTGGGTATACGTGTTCTACGCTAGAAGAAGCAATAACAATCATTAATAATATTGAAGTCGAACGACCTGATCCCCATCATAGCTTTTTATTAGCTGTTAAAAAGGGCTATGAAGCGATGCGTAATTATCTCGGAAGTACACAGGTTCTAGACCATACGAATTTTGCCGGTTTTGTTTCACAGGAAGAGCGTGCTTGTTTTACAGAATCCGTCGAACTTTATTATGATTGCGAGCTAACTCGTCAAGGGATCACACTTGTTGATACTCCTGGAGCTGATTCAATTAATGCAAGACATACATCCGTTGCGTTTGATTATATAAAAAATGCCGATGCGATTGTATTTGTCACCTATTACAATCATGCTTTTTCTAAAGCTGATCGGGATTTCTTAGTTCAATTAGGCCGTGTAAAAGATACATTTTCAATGGATAAAATGTATTTTGTTATCAATGCGGCAGATCTTGCGGTTAATGGTGAGGAACGACAAGCAGTGAGTGACTATGTTGAAACTCAACTTATTGAATATGGAATACGCCACCCGAGGATGTTTGCAGTATCGAGTAAACAAGCACTTACAGAGCGAAAAGAAAACAAGTCAAGTGATCAATCCCAGTTTAATACGTTTGAACAATCATTTCAGCAAAACACTGTTCAGGGGCGTGATTCTCTCGCTCAAAAACAAGCTCTAGCATTAATGAATCTAGGATTAGAACGAGTAGACGAATGGATCATTCGAGCGCAATCTGGTGAGAAACAACGTGAACAAGAAATCAGCGACCTGAAGTCAGAAAATGATTTGGTTGTTCAATATATTCGAACCTTTTCATTCAAATCGTTCGGGCAATCTACTGAGCAGGAAGTTAAGGAGTTGTTGCACTATGTTGTTCACCGTTTAATGTTGACATTTAATGAGGAGTTCAAAGTCGCCTTTAATCCATCGGTTTTGACAAAGGATATGAAGCGTGAACAACTTACACTCTGTCTAAATGAACTACTCAACGGGATGTCCTTTCAACTAGACCAGGAACTAAGGGCAACTTCGCTACGAATGGAACGATTTATAAACACGATAAGACAACGCTTTTATGAATCTGTAGCAACGTTCTCTTCTGAGCAAAAGAATGGAGTTACTCTCATTTCACCTGAAGAGACTAAATTGAATACACCGGATATCGACTCAGAATGGAGTGGAACGGTTGTAACAGCGCTAACGCCTTTATTAAGAACCTTCAAAAACCCTAAGCAGTTTTTTGAAGGGAATGGAAAGGATCAAATGCAGGATGGTTTATCGAATTCGTTCAAACCTCACTTAGAAGAGCTCGTGGCGGCATATACGAAACAATTTATCGAACATTATTTAAAGGCATTGCGGTCAGAAGGAGAACAGTTACGCCATGCTTTTGAAAATGAAATACAACACTATTATAACGGGCTAATTGAGGCACTTAACTCGTCTGCACAGGTTGATGAATTAATAGATACGAAACGAAAGCTTACTGTATTACTGTCAGAACAAAAGGATGTTACTAGTGAGCGATGAACGATTTCATTGCTGTGCAAGCTGTATTCACTTTAGAACGTATCGAGGTAAGAAACCGATCGAATATCGTTGTCAGCGTCTTGGCTTTCAAACAAGACCTGAATACAAATTCGATTGTTGGAATCCGAAAGAACAAGTGAAAAAATTGATGGAAAAGAAAAAAGGTAAATAGGAAAGAACCAATATGAGGGGGAAAAAATTTGTCTGTCCATAAAGAAATCAGTCAACATAGCCAAGAACAACATCAACGTATTCAATCATTCTTAGAACTTGATGCAGAACGTGAGAAGTGGATTGAAGAGGCTTTAAATCAATGTAAGGGTGGTCAACCATTCGAAAAAGCATTACATCATATCAACGGGGTAACGGATGATATCAATAAAATTGCCCGTAAAGGTATCGTCCCACAACGCAAAAACGTGACGAGTGCAATGATAGAAGCCTTATGTAATCGGTAATAAAGAACTTGATTTTATACGTTCTTACTTTCTAAAAAAGGGGGATTAGCGGAAATATCCGTTAGTCCCTCTTTTTACACGTTATAAAAATACTTTCTATAGTATAAGCGCAAGGGCCTTTAGGTCATCCCTTTAGGGGCTAAGGCGATCGCCAGCGCTAAGACGTGGCGCTAGCCAAGTTACGTACAAAGCGTTCGAGCCGGTCAAGTCCTTCACTCAATAAGTTCATATTGTAAGCGTACGAGATTCGGATATATTCATCACCGAACTCTGAAAAGGCAATTCCTGGAACCACAGCAAGATTCTCTTCTTCAAGTAATGTGGTTGCAAAGGTCCATGAGTCCATTTTAAAAGGTTTGATTGATGGGAAAAGGTAGAAGGCACCAGTCGGTTCAGAAACGTCAAGTCCCATTTTTTTTAGGCGATCAAATGCGTAGTCTAAACGTTCCTTGTAGGTATCCCGCATTGGCACCGCGTCGTTTTTACCGTTTGTGAGGGCTTCTATAGCCGCCTGCTGGGTAATGGATGACACACAGGTTACATTGTATTGGTGGACCTTTAAGATATGTTGGGCGATCGTATGGTGTGCAAGCAGAAATCCGATTCGCCAACCGGTCATTGAGTGTGATTTGGACAAACCATTAATGACAATCGCCTTTTTTTTCATTTGTTTAAGTGCAGCAATCGAGCTGTGCGGTTTATCATAAGTCAGCTCACTATAAATTTCATCAGAGATAATAAAAACATTTTTATCTTCTAAGAGTAAGGCGATTTCGTTAATCTCATTTTGTTGAAGAGAGACTCCTGTTGGGTTAGACGGATAGGGCAATATTACACATTTTGTTCTTTCAGTAAGATGTTTCTCGATTAAAGATGCTGTCAATTTGAAATCAGTGTGTCTTGTGTCAACATGGACGGGGATTGCTCCGCATATTCGGATAACTGGCTCGTATCCTGGGTAAACAGGACCAGGAAGGATCACCTCATCCCCTTCTTTTAAAATAGTACGCAACGAAATATCAATTGCTTCACTTGCACCCGTTGTTGCGATGATTTCTGATTCTGCATGATAGTCCAAATTGTATTTTTCTCGTACAAAGTCTGAAATGGCATTACGCAATTCTATTGAGCCAGCATTATGCGTATACGTTGTGAAATTATCGTTAATAGCTCGTTTGGCAGCAGACTTAACATGGTCAGGCGTTGGAAAATCAGGAAGACCGATTGTTAGTGAAATCGCATCTGGATAGTTTGCAACTCGATTAAAAAATTGTCGGATTCCTGATATTTGGATCTCTTTTACACGAGGATTAAGGTATTGTTCCACTGGTGGTTCCTCTCCTTAAGCTTAAAATCTAATAGAAGTGTAGCGTTTAATAGGGGTTACGTCAATGAAACACCTTTAACTATTAAATAGGTTTGAGGTTTTGTACAATGGAAGCAACAAAGGAAAGCAGGTGGATACGTGTGGGAAATTTCGTAACGGTAGATTGGTTGAAGCATCGACTAGAAGATAAGAATGTTATTCCTGTAGATTGTAGATTTGATTTGAAAGATCCAAAGAGAGGGTACAATGAATACCATGAGGCACACATACCTGGTGCAATGTATGCCGATCTTGAGAAGCATCTTTCTGGCAAGGTGGATGAACACGGTGGGCGTCATCCATTACCAGACATGGAAGGATTTCTTATCTTTCTAGGATCGATTGGGATTGATGGATCAAAAACAGTCGTCGTCTATGATGCACAACAATCAGCGATGGCTGCAAGGCTTTGGTGGATGCTGAAATATGTTGGACATAAGAAGGTCTATGTTCTCGATGGTGGTTATACGGAATGGATAGAGCAAAACCTTCCAACAACAGATCAAGAATCAGATGTAGAAGAAACCGAATTTAAAGCAAATATTCAGAAGGAAATGGTTGCCGAGCTTACAGATGTACAGTCAGGAATTAAAGAACAGGGAACCGTTCTTATCGATGCACGTGGAGAAGACCGTTATGCTGGACGTAATGAACCGATCGATCCAAAAGCTGGCCATATCCCAACAGCCGTAAATCTGTTTTTTGCAGAGAATCTTAAGGATGGAAAATGGAAGTCAATAGGACAATTAGAAGATCGGTTTCAAGAATACCGGGATAAAGAAATTATAAGTTATTGTGGCTCTGGTGTTACAGCGTGTGTAAATATACTTGCTCTAGACGAAATCGGAGAAAAAAGTAAACTCTATGTAGGAAGTTGGAGCGATTGGTGTTCCTATAAAGAACACGAAATTGAATCCGACTAACTAAAAGGGTTGATTTTAGTTGAACTTCATTAATCTTGGCTCTTTTTGTTCTTGAACACGTACTAAATGTTGAAATGTTTGGATTAGGCAGGATGGTAAAATTTCACGTACCGTACTTAAACAATAAATTTAAATAAGAAATCCATTTAGTAAATGAATTAGGTGTATTGTCATTCCAGTCAATCGCATCTTAGAGGATTTTAAATCATAAACTACAATTATAATAAATTGCGAGACTAACTCTTCATAAGCTATTTCGATTCCTTAACGCAAATAAGGAGAGAGATAACCGAGTTTGTCTCGTTTTTCTTTTGCGAAAATGTATAAATTTGCTGCATAGATGCGATGTCTAGCTCCAGCGCCCAGGTGTTCGAGGTCGCTTCAATTCTTCCACAAACACAAAAAGCGTGTTGTGTTACAGAATCTCCAGCGCTTTTCACACCTGAACGGGCGCTTCCGCTTTTCTATGATGTCTAGCTCCAGCGCCCAGGTGTTCGAGGTCGCTTCAATTCTTCCACAAACACGAAAAAAGCGTGTTATGTTACAGAATCTCCAGCGCTTGCACTCCCAAGCATAAGCGCAACTAAGGCAAGCGCCTTCGCTATGCTTGGCGCTGACCAAGTTTTCTTTATCACACCTGAACAGGGCGCTTCCGCTTTTCTTATAATAAAATTAATTTGGAACGCTTGTCGCATCCTTGCAGGATATATACATATATTTATTGAAAATAATGCTTAGGCAGCAACAATAAGTGTGAAAGGGGCCAGTACAAAATGAAAGATATAAACGTATACAATGAAGAGCGAGTCATAAGTGGAGCTGACTTTACGATGAATGCAAGTCTTGACCACTTTAATGAAAGATTGAAGGTAGAGGATTATCGAGGGAATGTTTATTCCATTCACAACGAAATTACCAATTTATTAAACGACTATCCGTTTACAAAGATCATTATTAAATCTCGTCAGGAGGACTGGTCTACTTTCCTATCATATGGCTATCAGGTTGAAGCGATTTTTCAGGGTTACTTTAATGGAAATGATGCTTATGGGATGGCCATGTATAAGGAAAACGCTCGTAGAACAAGTGAGCACTGGATGATTGAAGACGATACTCTTCATCAAGTACAAAAGCTTTCCTGTACGTTAGAGTCGCCAGAAGCTTCAGGTTATATTTTTCGAAAAGCCTGTATGGACGATGCACAGGGGTTAGCAAAATTGTATCAAGCCGTCTTTGAAATCTATCCAACCCCAATGAATGACCCTACCTTTATTTCGAGGTTAATTCAAGGGGACTCGATTTTTTATTTAACAGAATATGAAGGACAAATCGTTAGTGCTGCTTCTGCTGAAATAAATATGACGTATCATAATGCTGAAATAACCGATTGTGCGACACTTCCGGCTCATCGGAAAAATGGGTTAATGAAAGTGTTAATCGCAAAACTTGAAGAAGATTTGAAAGAGAACTCAATATATTGTACTTATTCGATTGCCCGTGCACTTTCTTTCGGAATGAATGCCGTATTCCAACAAAGAAAGTATACGTATACGGGGCGGTTCACAAAGAACTGCAAGATTTTTAACAAGTTAGAGGATATGAATTTATGGGTTTGTGACCTATCTATTAGAAAAGCGTAAGCACCCTGGGTTGGCCCGCAGGCTGGGTGCTTGAGCTGGACAGTACATTTATACAACAAAACTTTATACTTTTTAAACGTGTAGGAAAAGGTGCCGAAAAATCAGCACGTCATGACAAAAATTGGGCAGCTTGATCAGGAGGAGAAAGAATGCTACTTGATGTGACCAATACAAAGGAAATGTTACAAGCCATTCTAAGTTCTATCGATGAAGGCATTCATGTAATAAATGCTGAAGGGACCACCGTCTTTTATAATGAAATTGCAGCGAGTCATGATGGGGTTGACGTTCTTGATGTATTAGGCAAACATTTGTTGGATGTCTTCCCGACCTTTTCAAAAGAAACAAGTACCCTTCTAAAAGTAATGGAAACAGGAGAACCCATTTTCAATCAACATCAACGGTATCCAAATGTGAAAGGTAAATTAATTGAGACTGTAAACACAACCTTACCGATTGTGGTCGATCATGAAGTAGTTGGAGCCGTGGAAATCGCTAAAGACTTCACGAAAATTCAACAATTGTCATGGAAACTTCTCGATTTAGAAGCGAGAGTGAATGATAATCATGTGAATAAAAAGTCAGAGGTATATGAAAATGGTACAAATTTTCGAATGACAGACATCCTGACGAATAATAATGAATTCAACAAAATAAAAGAAAAAGCGTTGAAAGCAGCAGAATCATCGTCCCCTATAATGATTTACGGTGCTACGGGAACGGGGAAAGAATTGCTTGTTGAAGCTATCCACAATGCATCAGATCGTAGAAAACGTTCGTTTATCGCTCAAAACTGTGCAGCTATACCATCCTCTTTGTTAGAAAGTATATTATTTGGAACATCTAAAGGAAGCTATACGGGTGCTGTTGAACGACCAGGTTTATTTGAGCTCGCCGATGGAGGTACTTTATTTTTGGATGAACTTAACTCGATGCCACTCGAAACTCAGGCAAAGATTCTCCGATCATTACAGAATGGAAAAATTCGCAGAGTTGGAAGTACATCAGAGAAAAAAGTGGATGTTCGTGTAATCGTGGCAATGAATGAAGATCCGAAAATCTGTATTGAGGAACAAACACTTAGAAAGGATTTATATTATCGTCTTAATGTCGTTTATTTTAAAATACCGCCATTGTGTAAGCGAAAGGAAGATCTGCCGCTTTTAATAGATCATTTTGTTCAACGTTATAATTTTAAACTTGGAAAATTAGTCACGCATGTCTCTGATGAGGTTAAGAAACTTTTCGAACAATACAATTGGCCGGGGAATGTCAGAGAGCTTGAGCACGCAATCGAGTCGGCGCTAAATGTAATTGAAGGGAACACGTTAATGATTGAGCATTTGCCAATTCATTTGATCGAAACATCTGAACCGGTTAATGATGATACGTCTATACCGTCCTTAAGGGAAGCGATTTCTGACACAGAGGAAAAATGGATACAAAAAGCATTGCAAACAACAGATGGAAACATTCAACGTGCGGCCAAGCTTTTGAAAATACCTAGACAAACGCTGCAATACAAAATCTCAAAGTTCAGTCATAAAAGCACTGCCGAAAATTAGGCGGTATTTTCTCTATAACTGGATAAAAACCTTCTTAAATTCCTTTTGATTAGTCATTCACCCTTTATATACGTCCACTCATATAGTAAATTAGCCACTTATTATACAGAATAATTAAAATTGGCACAAAACTTGCATTATTCAGGGTGAGACTAAAAAATAGGGGGAATGACATGCTTCAATCTATTTATAAACCAACACGCCATTGGAAGGACATTGAGTTGTGGAAAGATGTAACGGAAGAGCAATGGAATGATTGGCTCTGGCAGCTTACAAACACAATCCGAACGGTTGACGATTTGAAAAAGGTCATTAATCTTACACCTGATGAAGAAGACGGTGTGCGCATCTCAACAAAGACAATCCCGCTGAACATTACACCCTATTATGCGTCATTAATGAACCCAGATGACCCTCGTTGCCCGGTTCGTATGCAGTCCGTGCCGATTTCTGCAGAAATTAACAAAACGAAATATGATTTAGAAGATCCGCTCCATGAAGATGAAGATTCACCCGTACCAGGTCTGACACATCGGTACCCTGATCGTGTTTTGTTCCTCGTTACGAATCAGTGTTCGATGTATTGTCGTTACTGTACGCGGCGCCGCTTCTCTGGACAAATTGGAATGGGTGTTCCAAAGAAACAGCTCGATGCTGCAATTAACTACATTGCTGAGACACCTGAAGTTCGAGATGTATTAATTTCAGGTGGAGACGGACTTTTAATTAATGACAACATTGTTGAATATGTATTGAAAAACTTAAGGGCAATCCCACATGTGGAAATTATACGGATCGGAACTCGTGCACCTGTCGTGTTCCCTCAACGAATTACAGAGAATTTGTGCAACATTCTTAAGAAATACCATCCTGTTTGGCTGAATACACATTTTAATACATCGATTGAAATTACCGAAGAATCCAAAAAGGCTTGTGAAATGCTTGCCGATGCTGGAGTACCATTAGGAAATCAGGCGGTTATCCTTGCTGGAATAAACGACAGTACACATATTATGAAAAAATTGATGCATGATCTTGTCAAAATTCGTGTACGTCCATATTATATTTACCAATGTGATCTATCAGAAGGTATTGGACACTTTAGAGCACCGGTTTCAAAAGGACTAGAGATTATTGAAGCCCTTCGCGGTCACACTTCTGGGTACGCAGTCCCAACGTTCGTATGTGATGCACCTGGTGGAGGAGGAAAAATCTCCTTACAGCCAAATTATATGATTTCACAAAGTGCCGATAAGGTTGTACTACGTAATTTTGAGGGCGTAATTACAACATATCCAGAACCACAGGAGTACGTTCCAGGACGCGCTGATGCATACTTTGATGAAGTATATGAGATTACTGAAAAACCGAAATCGATCGGTGTAGCAGGATTAATGAAGGATGAGGCATTCAACCTTGTGCCAGAAGGACTACAACGTTTCAATCGTCGTAAAACCTATGAAACAGACACTGAACACAGTTCTTTAAAAGATAAACGAACCAAACGTGACGAAATGATTGAACGAAAATGGCAAGCTGAACAGAAAAAGAAGACGGCAGGAGATTAAGGAGGGATTGAATGCATTGTATGTGGTGTGGTTCCAACGAAGCCTATCAAGATAAGAAAACGTGTTATTGGGAACTGCCTGATGGAACCCGGGCAATTGAAATTACAGAAATGCCCTCAGTAGCGTGTCCCGATTGTGGGATGATCTATCAGGAGGAAACATTAATTGATGATATAGAGGATCAATTAATGCTAATCAACACTAAGCTCTTACCGAATTCTATTTCATATAGTGTTCTTATGGAGCAACCACGATTACTACAACGAAATTATTTTAAAGCATAACGTATCTATCATGAGTTGTTGATTTAAACAGGTGGTCAGATCGCCTCACCATGGGATTTTCTCTATTGTAGGGAGTCAGACTTCCTCCAACTAAAGAGTCAGTGGAGGAGTCAGACCCCTATAAGTATTCCCATTAAGAGTCAGACCCTTGAATATCAACATAAACAGAAAAGAGGTGTCATCCGCCATGGCCAACCAATCACATCTCATTAAACCTTTACTTGGAGCTCAATACCCAGAAGTTTCATATGGGAAAGGAATCTATTTATACGATACGGAAGGAAACCGATATTTGGACGGAGCATCAGGAGCGGTCACAGCCAATATTGGGCATGGTGTTACAGAAATAATCGAGGCGATGAAGGAACAAGCTGAAAAGATTTCATTTGTTTACCGTTCTCAGTTTACCAATCGCCCTGCGGAGGAATTAGCTTCAAAGCTTTCACAAATTGCACCCGGAGATTTAAATTATGTATTTTTTGTAAATAGTGGATCAGAAGCAATGGAAACGGCATTGAAAATTGCTGTTCAATACTGGCAGGAAAAGGGACGTAAGGAAAAAGACCGTGTTATATCAAGGTGGACCAGTTATCATGGAATTACTCTTGGTGCTCTTTCGATGTCCGGTCATGTTCTTCGTCGAAACCGGTTTTCGTCTTTACTAGCAGATTACCCACTTGTTTCACCACCATACTGTTATCAGTGTCCATTTTACGATACGTATCCATCTTGCGGTATGAAGTGTGCCAATGAGCTTGAAACAGCAATCCAACGCATTGGTCCGGATAAAGTGGCAGCCTTTGTATTTGAGCCCATTATCGGTGCAGCCGGTGGGGCAATTGTACCGCCTGAACCATATTATGCACGAATAAAAGAAATTTGTGATAAATATGAGGTGCTTTTAATTGCCGATGAAGTGATGACAGGCTTTGGGCGTACAGGAAAAGCGTTTGCAATGGACCATTGGGGCATCGAACCCGATATTATGGCGATTGGAAAAGGCTTAAGCGGGGGGTATACACCCATTGGTGCAACGATGATTTCTGAGCACATTATTAGCACAATCAATAGTGGTTCAAAAGTAATAATGAGTGGGCATACGTTGAGTGGTAACCCTCAATCAGCAGCGATTGCACTAGCTGTCCTTAATTATATGGAAGCGCATCAAGTGATTGATTTATCCACTTTCAATGTCCCGATCTTGGAACAAGAGCTTAGGCAATTACAACATAAATACCCACTTATTGGTGACTTGCGAGGCCTTGGTATGATGTGGGGGCTTGAATTTATTAGTAATCCAGATACGAAGGAATGCTTCCCAATTCATACCTTTGTAACAGAGCGAATGATTAAACGATGTTTTGAAAAAGGGTTAATCGTATACCCAGCAGTTGGAGGAATTAACGGTACGTCAGGTGATTCAGTTATTATTGCTCCTCCGCTAACGATTACTAAAGAAGAAATACGGGTTCTCGTCTCAACTCTCGAGAAAGCGGTTGCAGAAATCAGCTTTGAGCTTGATCAAGAAGGACTGCTTCACCACCGGTCGATCAGCTAATACGGTGTTTGAAAATTAGAAGAAGGGGGATGCGCACTTGATGCACGATATTCCTGCAAAAGTTGTAAGTTATGAACAGATCACCGATCATTTTCAAAATGGTATGACGTTGATGTGCGGCGGATTCGGTGGTGTAGGTGCACCTCCTACCCTTGTCAATTTGATTCTTGACCTAGGTATCACAGACATAAAGCTTATATCAAATGATGTCGGTTTTCCTTGGATTGGACCCGGGAAATTAATTACTGAAAAAAGGGTGAAATCACTCATTGCTTCTCATATTGGTTCAAATCCTGAAGCCGGTAAACAGATGCACGACGGTGAACTCGATGTAGAATTTTACCCGCAGGGAACTCTGGCCGAGAAGATCCGGGCTGGAGGTATGGGACTTGGGGGTATTCTTGTTGATGTAGGACTTGGTACACGTGTGGAAAAAGAAAAACAGCAAGTCACACTAGAGAACCGACCTTATATGATTGAACCCGCACTCACTGCAGATGTAGCGATCGTGTTTGCGAAAGAAGCAGATCGATATGGGAATTTAACCTTCGATAAAAGCGCACGGAATACAAATCCACTTGTTGCAACGGCTGGTGATATTACCATTGTGGAAGTTGAACGAATTGTTGAAACGGGTGAACTTGACCCTGAGTGTATCGTAACTCCTGGGGTGTTTGTGGATTATATTGTACCAAGCAAAGGGGTGGACTGGAAATGGGTTTGGGAGCTGAAACGAGAGGACGTATCGCCAAACGCGCTGCGCAAGAAATAACAAAAGGAATGGTCGTCAACCTCGGAATAGGAATTCCAACACTTGTAGGTGACTATTTGAAACCAGAATTAGGGGTTATGCTTCATACGGAAAATGGAATTTTAGGAATGGGTCCTTCCCCCGATCCAGGTACAGAAGATGGACATCTTTCGAATGCGGGGGGGTATCCAGTAACGCTCAACGAAGGGGCATCTTATTTTGACAGTGCTACTGCATTTGGGATTATACGCAAAGGTTATCTTGATTTGACTATTTTAGGAGCTCTTGAAGTAAGTGAATATGGAGATATTGCCAACTGGATTGTACCTGGAAAACGAGTACCAGGGATGGGTGGTGCGATTGATCTTGCTCAAAAGGCAAAAAAGGTAATCATCCTTATGAATCATACAAATAAGGACGGGGCATCCAAAATAGTTGAGCACTGCACCCTTCCCTTAACCGTACAAAAAGGTGCAAACATGATTATAACTGAAATGGCTGTGTTCCAAATAAACGTGGACGGTCTAGAATTAATTGAAATAATGAGTCCATATACCCTAGAAGAAATTGAACAAGCAACGGATGCGGACTTTAAGGTGAGTACAATGCTCTCGATTAATTCTTAGCCCCAGTTTTTATTAGGCTCAGTCTGTACCAAAGCTTGACCTTGGAACCAAGTATAAGGGCAACTAAGGTTCGGTCTTCACTGCGTTCGTCCTTACCAAGTTTTCTTTACATAAAGGGAGGGGATACCATGCGAGAAAAGGTTTGGAAATGGATGGAACTTAATCGGGAAGAAGCAATCTCATTCCTACAAAAACTCGTCCAAGAGGGAAGTGTGCAGGGGCAAGAAGAAGGTGTCCAAAAGCTTGTAAGGGACCGGTTAATTGAAATGGGTTTAGAGGTTGATTATTGGGTTCCGGACGACGAGGAGTTCTTAAATCACCCATATTTTTGTGCGACCCGAAAAGACTTTTCCAAAAGTCCAAACGTTGTCGGGAAATGGGAAGGTACGGGTGGTGGGAAATCCCTTGTATTAAATGGGCATATTGACGTTGTCCCTTCAGGTGATCTAAACCAATGGGAGCAAGATCCATACAGTGGACACATTAAAGATGGCAAAATGTATGGTAGAGGAGTTACCGATATGAAGGGGGGCAATCTCTCGCTCCTGCTTGCCCTGCAATGTTTAAAAGATTTAGGTGTTTCCCTTAAAGGGGATGTTCTTTTTCATAGTGTTATAGAAGAGGAGAGCGGCGGTGCAGGTACATTAGCAGCAATACTTCGGGGGCACACAGCAGATGCCGCACTTATTCCAGAACCGACCAATATGAAAATATTCCCATCACAACAAGGCTCAATGTGGTTTCGTGTGAATGTAGTCGGAAGAGCTGCACATGGCGGTACGCGATATGAAGGTGTTAGCTCCATTGAAAAAGTTATGCTTGTCGTTAAAAAGATCCAACAACTTGAACACGTTCGTAATAGTAGGGTTACGAGTCCTCTATACAAAAACACTCCGATTCCGTTGCCTATCAATATTGGAACGATCAATGGTGGTAGTTGGCCATCATCTGTTCCGGATGAAGTTACTATTGAAGGCAGAATTGGAGTTGGTCCTGAAGAAAGTTTAGAAGAGGTAAAAGTAGAATTCGAACGTGTTTTAGCTGAGATTGATGATGAATGGCTCAACGATCACCCATTGAAAATCGAATGGTTCGGTGCACAATGGCTACCAGGAGCAATCGATGTAGAGCATGAGTTGATGGGAATCTTACAAAATCGATTTAAAGAAGTCACTCGAAAAGAGCCTGTCATTGAAGCATCACCATGGGGAACGGATGGTGGTCTTCTTACACAAGTCGGCAATACCCCGTCAATTGTTATTGGACCAGGTGTAACCTCTGTTGCACATTACCCAAATGAATACATCGAAATTGATAAAATTTTCGAAGCTGCTCAAATTTTCACCTTAGTAATCTATGACTGGTGTGGAGGGGATAACCTATGAACTATCCTGGACCAAAAGCTGAAGAACTTTTAAAACGAAAGGAAGAAAATGTACCCCGCGGGCCATTTAATACGATTCTTTCATTTGTTGAAGAAGCAAACGGAGCTTTAATGAAGGATGTAGATGGGAATGAATTTATTGATTTTGCGGGGGCGATTGGAACGCTAAATACGGGTCACTGCCCTCCGAAGGTCGTTGAAGCGTTAAAGGAACAACTTGACCGATATATTCACCCATGCTTCCACGTCATGATGTATGAACCATATGTAGAACTTGCAGAAACCTTAAATCGAATTACACCAGGTGAATTTCCGAAAAAGACGTTCTTTTTAAATAGTGGAGCTGAAGCGGTTGAGAATGCGGTTAAAATTGCTCGTAAGTACACGGGTAAAAAAGCGATTATTTCATTTGATCGTGGTTTCCACGGCAGGACATTGCTTGCGATGAGTTTAACTAGTAAAGTAAAGCCGTATAAATTCGGTTTCGGTCCTTTTGCACCAGATACCTATAAAATGTCTTACCCATATTATTATCGTGATGAGCGAACTCCAGAGGAAGTTGATGAAGCCATCCTTAGAGAATTTGAAGACTTCTTTCTTTCAGAGGTTCCGGTAGAGGAAGTTGCAGCGATCATTCTTGAACCCGTGCAAGGTGAAGGTGGATTTGTAATTCCATCTACACGGTTTGTGCAAGGCATTCGTGAAATCTGTGATCAATATGGAATTGTTATGATCATGGACGAAATTCAGACTGGATTTGGCCGAACAGGAAAAATGTTCGCAACAGAACACTTCGGTGTCCATCCAGATCTAATGACAATGTCAAAATCGATCGCTGCTGGGCTGCCGATTAGTGCAGTAACAGGCAGGTCTGAGATAATGGATGCTCCCAATCCTGGTGAAATCGGCGGAACGTATGGAGGAAGTCCACTCGGATGTGTTGCTGCTTTAAAGGTAATTGAGACTATTGAAGAAGATAATCTCTTACACCGCGCCAACATGATTGGTCAGAGGATTATGGACCGCTTTAAGCAATGGAAAAAAGAATACTCGTTCATTGGCGATATACGCGGACTAGGAGCAATGTGTGCGATGGAATTTGTGAAAGATCCATTAACGAAGGAACCCGATCCGATCTTAACCAAGCAATTCACTTCACAATGCAACAAGAACGGTGTTGCGATTATGGGAGCAGGGTTATACAGTAATATTGTGAGAATCCTTTCACCCCTTGTAATCACTGATGAACAACTGGACGAAGGGTTAAATCGAATGGAGAAGCAACTTCAAGAACTCCAACAAACGATTACGAGCTAGTACAACAGAACCGCTTAAGAGTAATTTATATCTTGAGTGGTTCTTTTTACGGAGATAAGCATAAAATTTTTGTTGTATAGATGTACTGTCTAGCCTTCTGTGACCTTCAGGGCTGAACAGGGCGATTGCGCTTTTCTTGTTGTTTTGAAAACTACAGAAAACTATAAAATCCTTAAGCTGTGGATAACTTTTGATTCGAAATGGTCTTTAGACTTGGTGATTGTACATTTTAGAGATCTGTTTAAAGCCATTTAGCCTTAAAAGTAGCAATGAGTATTCTTCAAGAGTACAAGAAGATCACATTTAATGAAAAACATGCAAATTAACAGCTATTCTTAATAGAAATCATCCGGAGTTTACAGAAATCATCCGCATTGAGAATAATTCATCTGGAAAACCTGGAATCCATCCGCATTGAGAATAATTCATCCGGAAAACCTGGAATCTATCCGTACTGAGAACAATTCAACTAGAAAATTCGGGACACACGTTAAGAAAGTATAAAAATACTTTCTATAGTATAAGCGCAACTAAGGCGATCGCCAGCGCTAAGGCGTGGCGCTAGCCAAGTTTTCTTTATATGAATTATCCCAAAATTCTTACAGATTAACTCCCAGGTGAAGAAAATTATGGTACGATGAAAAGATAAGGGGGTTGTCATGAAAAAGAAAAAACAAGGGGTAAGATTCATCGCAATTATACTAGTTGTAATCGGTTTCTTTTACATAGCAGAACGGTTTCAGGAAAACGGAAAATCAGCGGTTTCCGTAAATGAAGAAGTATTTGAGGTTGCCAAATCCAAAGACGAGTTACATAAGATTTTACTTGGATATATGGATGATTATCAAGCACATATTTTGAAAAGTGTTTATCACTATAACTTAATGGATTCATTTGAAGAGGAAAAGATTACAGTCATGGAGCTGAATCGTGATGTTCAATTCCATGAAATGTGGAATGATAACTTCAGCTTTTACTTATTGTATAGTATGAACCTATTGCCAGGGGATGAAAAGCCGGATGAGATCCCTTCTTTAAATTTTGAAGGACTCACATTACATAACGATAAGGAGAAAGCGATCAGGCTGGATGTACAGCACCTACTCCATGGACAGAATGGATTTACTGAACTAAGTGAAGGGGTCGTATTGGATGGTCGATTATATCGTGCCTTATGGTTCAGTCCGCAATTGAATGAAATGGTCATGGAGAAATTCTTGGGTTGGATTGAAGACAAAGAAAAGGGAATGTTTAACTTCGATGAAGCATTCGCTCAAGTCGATAGTGTGGCCATTAACGACGCTAAATTAGTAGATGGTTCTGAGAGAGGGATCGTAATTGAAGATATTCCATTGAATGTCGATTTCTCAAGTCAGACAAAGCCGTTGGCGTCCGTTCCCATTAACAAAACCATTCAGCTTGAGAATAACACTGCAATTGAGATAAAAAAACTTATCTTTGGGTTAAATTATCAACGATTATATTTTGAAGCAAATCCATCTCAAAACAACTTGAATAAGTTTCAAGTCATGTTAAACAAAACGTTTCATGAATTAATCATTGCCGAAGATGAGGAAGGAAGAACTTTTGTCCACCTTCCCTTTGATCCGAGTCAACAGCTATCCCAATATAATATCGAATTTAAAAAGGCAGTATTTCATAGTGAAAAAGAGTTAACAACCGTCATTAAACAACCTGAATTGGAAGCGTTTAAGAAAAAAATGACAGAAAAGCAAGATCTAACCTTACCCTTCGATCGTAAAATAGGCTCTGTAGGGGGAACAGATTATACGTTATACCAACTTGCCATGTCACCTCAAGGATTAGGACAGAATTATGTCGGAATCGAGATTAAGGTCGAGCAGGAATCCGATCACTCTTATGGTGTTAATTTCCAGGATTATACTCGTTATCAAGAACAGTTAAAACAACATCCATCATTTGAACAGACCTACCCTTTTAGTTTTTTTGAACTAACTGATCAGGAAGGTGAACCAATTCCGACTGAAGAGCAATTTGGTAGAAACGGGGTTGATGTTTTAGGTTTAAATAAAGATCAATTTATGAACTTAAATGAAATTAATATCCGACTGTTCCAACTTCCGGAAAGCCTTCATATTGAGGAAAATGAAGTGAAAATCAAGGTGCCGGATAAATTTCAACCGGATAATTAAAAGACAAGTGATTCTGCATTTATAATAAAAAGGGGATTTTTTACGTGAGAGGTAAAAAAGGGCTAAAGGTGTTCCTTGTTATTACTATGATTGCCGTATTTTTCTTGATTAGTGAATGGTTTAAGCATAACGAGGAGACGTCATTCGCAGTTGATACAGATGCATTTAACGTTGTTGAATCTAAAGAAGCCCTTGAAAAGAAACTGATTGCTGGAATGAAGTTTTACGATTCAGAGACTTTAAAAAAGGTTTATGAGCATGATTTTGCAACCGATTTAGATCACGTTGAAGTTTCAATATTAGAGAGCAATAGAAAACTTAGAATCGAAAAGGTATGGGAGGATAATCTTGGCTTTTTAGTAACATACAGCCTAAATCTCTTACCTGATGACAAAAAGCCAGGGTCAGTCCCATATTTGTCGATGAATCGGATTTCGTTACAAGCAAAAGGGAAAGATCCCCTCGAGCTAGGAATTGATGTGTCCATTTCAAATAGTCCATACAGGTGGGTTAGTGAAGGGATTGTTTATGAGAATCGGTTGTACCGAATGATATGGATCGATACAAAGAAAACCGAGCAGACCAATCAGACACTTACAAATTGGGTTAAAGACGAAGATCAGTTAAAATCTACTGAGGATGCTATTCGGTTAATTGAGGATGTAAGCTTTGAAGAAATTGAACTCGTTCATATTACAAAGGAAAAATCTGCAACAAAGGTCGATGATATCACATTTCATATGGATTTAGGTAAAAGGAATAAGGTTCTTAAGTCAATAAAATTAAATAAAAAAGTGGATATCGGAAGTGGAAATCACGTTTTGTTTAAGCGTTTAGATGTGTATTTAAAGAATAGCCGATTGTATTTGGAGTTTCCAAATCAAAGTGAAACGTTTCAGAAAATCACTTTTAAAATAAATGATTATGTGCACACTTCAGGACTTTTACAGAATGGGAACGGTGAGTTTTATTTGATTGTACCCAACATGGAACCAATAGCCGGGGATAATAAATTAAACATCCAGCTAATCAACGGTATCAATCCATCAGAAAAAGAGATTAAATTTACGATAACTGCGAAGGAACTTCATTCATTCAAAAAAGTAGTAAAGGATAAAGCTGCAAATCCAATTGCCAATACCACACAACTTCTAATTGACCACAAAGTTGGAAATTATGGGGAGAATGAGTTTGTACTCAAAAAATTAGTGAAAAAAGGCAGAACTGTTGGCTACGAACTTTACGTGAACAATAAGAACAAACGATACGTAGATATATGGTTTATGACGAAAGAACAAAAGGAAAAGATACCTAAAAAATATCGGGCTGGAAATCAACCGATGCTGGAAGTGACAGATAGGAATGGGACACCATTAAAAATTGAGAAGAATTATGGCTTATCAACAAAAAGAGGGAAATCACTATACTATGGATTTAAAGCAAAACAATTTAAGCAAACTGATGAAATTCATGTCAAACTATTAAATATTCCGGAAATACAAACCTTTTCAAAAAATCAAATCACCTTTGAACGACCAACTATTGATTAAGGCACCTAGGGTCTTTATATTTCGAAAGGTGAGCTTGACACTCCAACTTTTAAATAAAAAGCAAAAGCACCTGCTTAGGGTGCTTTTGTCATGATAAAAACGGATTTTTCGATGAACTTGCACGAGCTTTAAACGTTTCTTCATTTTCGATCAGTCCGCATGCTCCACATTGAACTCGGTAATGAGAGCCTTTATACGGGATATGGAATGCATCCAGATTGTCATTCGTGTATTCCTGAACAACCTCACCAGACTCAGGATCCATTTTAATTGCCTTCGGAATCTGTTCGATCATGTTGAATCGAGTTCTGTTTGTTGTGCAGTTCGGACATAAGTATGGTCCACTCATGTTGAACACCTCCTGCCTATAGCTTTACCAAAATTGGATGAATTATGAATTGAAAACAGTACATATTAAAAAGAAACCGAAGTAGGAGGAATTGAAATGGGTAAACAAAAGAAGGGTAATGCAAACGCACAACGAAATAACAATGCAAAAGAAATGCAAAAACGTTCAGAACAAGCAGAGAACAACAGCTATGCAGAAGTTGAACAGAAGAAGATGGAAAGTGAGTAGGAGAAGCTTGTTCTAGTAAAAAAGAAACATTGTAGTACCTTAGATACACAACTTAAAAGCAAGACAAAAATATCCAATCTCTGAAAACGCTGATCCGATAAGGATTGGTGTTTTTTATTGTTCGTTCTAAAGAACCAAAAATTTTAAAAAACTAAGAAAAAAGAAGAAAATAGAAGGTAACATATCCTTAAGTTCTTTAAATGGAACAATATGATTGTTTTTCATGCTTTTTTTGTTCGTTATAACGGTTTATACTCCAATTATAAGATGTTCGTTAAAAAGAACAAACAATAGAACATAACGGACCTACTCAGTAAAATCTAATAGATAAGTAGGTGAAATGATTGACAGAATTCCCAAGTCGGAAAAAGAGAACTAGAAAAGGCTCATCAAGAAAGAGGAAGTACAATGTCTTCCTAAACTTTACACTCGCACTCCTTATTTTCTTTCTTTTCGGTTTTACCGTTCAAAGTACCTATTCTTATTTCAGTGATTCTAGCAATTTACAAGGTAGGATCACAGCCGCTGCTGACTTTTGTGCTGACAAAGATTATAAGAAGTCACACAAGGATGTGTGTAAAGACAATGCAGGAATAGGAAATGACCCTGAAGACGGTGATGAAGATACTGGAGAACAGACAGATCCAGATAATCCCGGCCATAACAAAGATGATTGTGATGACCACACGAACGCACCTTGTTCAGACAAAGATAAAGGAAAGAGTAGCCCGCAGGACGCTGAATCCAAGTCTAGTGATAAACAGCAAGATAACATAGAGAAGAATGAAAAAACAGAGGAGCCAGAACAGCCACCAGCTGAAAATGATTCGTCTACTGAAAGTGAACCACCTACAGAAGTTGAGGAAGATCAATCGACCGAAGAATCTGAAGAAGAGAGTCCAAGTGAAGAAGCGAAAACTTCCGAAGTTAAACCCGCACCTGGAGCAAACGAAACCGGTGAAAAACCAAAAAAGTCACAACCAAACAAAAATAATCAATCTGATGATTCCACATCAAAAACTACGGAGTGATGTACATGAAAAAGGTATTAAAATGGGTTAGCAATATCACATCCTGGGTTTTAATTGCAGTGTTTGTAGTCATGATCTTTATGGTCGTCAGCTCTAAAGCATCAGGTGGAGAACCAAATTTTTATGGCTACCAATTGAAATCCGTCTTGTCTGGATCGATGGAACCCACCTTTGATACTGGTTCGATTATTGCAGTCGATCCTACTATCGATAAACAAAAACTTAAAAAAGGCGACATCATCACTTTTAAGGAAAATGCTGAAACGCTTATCACTCATAGGATTATCGAAGTGAAAAACAGCGGGAACCACGTTCAATACATTACGAAAGGTGACAACAATGACGGTGCCGATTTAGAGCCAGTGTTAGCAGAAAATGTTGTTGCCAAATATGAAGGATTCACGATCCCGTTCGTAGGCTACTTCATGAACTTTGCGAATTCGAAAATTGGCACAGCGATTCTACTAGTAATACCAGGGATTCTACTAATCATCTATTCGGTATTTACAATTTGGAAATCGATTAAAGAGATTGATATTCCAAAAAAAGAAGAAACATCTTCAAGTAATTAAATGGGTTGAATTTCCGCATGTGCGGATTCAAATAAAAACTTTACATACCCACTAGGGTAAAGGAGGAAAAAGGTTATGAGTATTAAGAAGAAGTTAGGTATGGGTGTAGCATCTGCAGCACTAGGTTTAGCATTAGTAGGGGGAGGAACGTATGCGTACTTTAGTGATACTGCAACATCAACGAATACATTTGCAGCAGGTACATTGGATCTATCCGTTGATCCACAAGAAATCATAAATGTGGATAATATCAAACCTGGTGATACAATGCTTCGATCTTTTGAACTTGTTAATGGAGGTTCACTAGACATTAAAAATGTTGTGGTAAACACGGATTACTCGGTAACGGATGCTGCGGGTGATAATGTTGGTGACTTTGGCGAACACATACGAGTAAACTTTATGTTCAATGTTGATAAGCTAGATGTTCCAGTTTGGTCTACAACACTTGCTGATCTTAAAGCGATGTCATCAGAAGCTGTAAAAGCTCAATTCGAACACATGTTCGGTGACGAGTGGGGTAGTGAAGGCTTAGTAGCGGGATCAAGTGACTTGCTTTACGTCCAATTCGAATTCGTAGATAACGGTGCAGATCAAAACGAATTCCAAGGAGATTCTTTACAACTGGTATGGGATTTCGTTGGTAGCCAAACAGCTGGTGAAGAAAAATAATCAATTTTCCAACAAGGGGAGGTGGGATAATCTCACCTCCTCATTTCTTTTATGATCTTAAACTATGAAGCTCCTTTGCCAAAAATTAAATAGAGGAGTAATGTTCATGAGAATTAAAAAAGTGTTCATGACAATCATATGCTTGTATAGCGTCTTTATGTTGGCATTCGTTGTGTATAAACCGATCATGTCAACAGGTGCTGATAAAAGCTCGCCAGTGTTAGATATTAGTACGTCACCTTCAAGCTATCTTTTCGATTTGAAAAACCTTAAGCCAGGTGATTGGGCAGAGCGCAAATTAACTGTTAAGAACGATGGGAATGTGGATTTTAGTTATACGACGTTAGCTTCTTTTAAAGATGGATCTAAAAAGCTTTATGAGCAATTATTAATAAATGTTGAGGATAAGAATGGTACCGTATTATTCAAAGGAAAACTAAGTGAATTTGACCAACTAATAGAAAAGAAATTAGCCCATCATGATCGGGACGAGTTAGTCGTAACTGTTTCGTTTCCACCTGAATCAGGAAACGAATTTCAAGGGTTAGAAACTGCATTTGACCTTGTTTTTACTGCTAGAGGTAATGGAAATACAGAAGAACCTCCTACTGATACTGAAGATGATGAAAATAGTAATCCGCCTGGGGACAATCAGACAGATGATGATCAAGACGAAAGTTCTGATTCAACAGAAGGTGGTAGTCTCCCACAAACAGGTGAATCGAATCCAATCTGGTACTACTTATCAGGAATGATGATAGCAGGGGTTGGTGTAGGGGTACTTAGCAAGAGATTTAATGGTGATCGCCCTAGATTTAAGGTTAAAAGGTAGTTGCATATGAAAGTGATTTTCTCACTTTTTTTGATCATCGTTGGTATTGTAGTTGCAGCCTTTCCTGTCATTAAAGCTCAGTATAGTTTGAACCATCAGGAGGAACTACTCGGGGATTGGGAGGAAATTTCACAAGATGCGAAGCTTAGTTATACATCATTAAATGACGTATTTCACACTAAAAAGAAGCCAGTACAGGAAGAAACAGAGGCTCTCTCCTCAGGTGAACTAATTGGAAAAATTGAAATACCCCAGATCGATTTAAGGATGCCGATCGTTGAGGGAGCCACCCTTGAAAATATGAAAAATGCTGCAGGCCACCTAGAAGGAACAGGACAAATTGGCGAACAAGGAAATGCAGCAGTAGCAGCTCACCGTAGCTACACATACGGAAAAGATTTTAACCGGCTTGATGAAATTGTCGTTGGGGATGAAATTAACATTACAACTAGAGAGGGTACATATAGATACGTTGTTTTTAATACCACAATCGTTCTTCCAGAGGACACATCTATTCTTAAATCAAAGCAAGACAAAAGTGTATTAACACTAATTACGTGTGAGCCGATGAAAGATCCTACCCATCGGTTGATTGTCCAAGCGAGTTTGGAAAATTATATCAAGTAGGTGAATAATTTGATTCGACGTATTACTGGGGATTATATTTCGTTTATAAATAACCGGAAAATTTGTTTAACGCATTTACATGAAAATGTTGGCCAGCTTCGTATTGATTATCAAGTCGTAGGCAATTGTCCATATGCATATACGAAAGCTGCTATTGAGAAATTAGAAAAGGCAATTCGAGCTCCCAAAATGTATGTACCTGATGATGATATCTTGTTCAGAGAGTTAAAGGTGGGTACATTGATTGATTTCTCAACATGAAAGGGGACTTGACGTTGTACCTTGGGGATATAGTTCGACAATTGAGAATGGAATATAAGTTGTCTGTAATCGAATTAGCAAAGCGTGTCCAGGTTTCTGAAGCATATATCCTTAATTTGGAGAATGGAAAAATACCGAATCCTTCTTTTTTTAAAATGGTAAAAATTGCACAAGAACTGGATATGGATGTTTTTGAGATGGGGGACTTGTACATTGATCCAGAGTGGATTCGATTGATGGATGAAGCGAGGAGATTAGGACTATCGAGAGAGGATGTGCGAAACTTCCTTCAACATCAACACATGACATATGGAATCAAATAAAAGCACTGTCCAGTTCATACCGCGACTAGTGCTTTATTTGTTGTCCTGCTGTTTCTTCCATTTATTATACTCAAGAAAGCTCTTGAATTCATCCTTCGATACGCCGGATTGCATCGCCTCTTGCACAAGATCAAGCCAATCGTTGTCTAAATCATCTGTTTCACGATCAACTGGGTCATGCAACAACGTATCGACAGGGACATTTAATACGTTTGAAATCTTTTCCAAAAATTGGATGGATGGATTTGATTGGACATTTCGTTCGATTGTACTTAAATATGACTTTGCAACACCTGCACGATCAGCAAGCTCTGACAGAGAAATCCCTTTTTTGTTTCTGTAATGTTTAAGACGTTCTCCAATCATTTTTGAACTCCTTCAGGTCATATGACAGTTCTTTAGTGTTGCTATTATACCATAAAAAGTCTGGAAACACCTTATGTATTAGACAATTACGCCTTTGGTGCTATAGTTTTCAAAGAGAAGTGATTCTGGAAATATTCCCTTATTTCATTTTTCGTCAATCCTGCTTGTTTTGCGACCTTCATAAGTTCAATCCATTCGCTATCTAAATGATTCTCTTTGACCCCTTTTTCCATACCCGATTATCCCTCCATCATAGAATAACTTGCCCCAGGGTAGTCCAACTATCATAGTCCTTAGATTTTAAATCCGTGACTTTGCGTCCAAGTCTTTCGACGAGTTTGCCTTTAACAAGAGGTGACTAATTTTTATCATAGTATTAATCATAGTTCTTTTTTCCTTAGAAGTTTGTAGTAATTTGAAAAAAATACCATCTTTTTTTGTCGAATTATCCATTGTTTGCAACAATATACCCGAATAAAAGGAAAATAATAGTGTGGTGCTGCTGTCTTTACAAAAATACTACTTTCCAGTTATAATTAAGTTCCTGCATTGTTAGTGGCACGTTTATGTCTTAAACCGATACCATGACAAAGGGAACCTTAAATTTCAACCCTGACGTCAAGCCGCCTTGAGTGGAAGACGAACGGATTGATGCGGGTACCCACCTGCAAAAAAGTAGGTTTATGAGTCATGAAGTGCCACGGCAAGTGCGGGTTACATAACTATTTAATACAGAGGCTGATTCGTTTCATCGACGAGTCAGTCTCTCTTATTTATTTGGGAATGTGTTAAAATAATACTAGATTGATTATCTGTGATGGGGGTAAATCAAATGGGGAACCGATTATTATTGATCGATGGCTTTAACTTATTGAGCCGTTGTTATTTTGCTACAAGCTATGGAAAAGAGGACCATGAGCTACCTAGAAACAGTACAGGTTTATATACAAATGCTTTGCGAGTAAATGTTCAGAAGTTGTTGAATCTCTTGGAAAAGTACGAGCCTTCACACATCCTGATTGCCTGGGATGTGAAACGTGAAGAAACAATCCGTAAACAAAGATTTCCGGATTATAAGAATACACGGAATGATCTTCCCGAGCCATTGATTCAACAGTATAATACGTTGACGGAACTGTTTGATGTGGTCGGAGTTACGCAGTTGACTTTGAGTCCGTATGAGGCGGATGATATTATAGGGACACTCTCCCGTCGATGGTCGGATGAAATGGATGGCGATTGTTTTATTTATAGTAATGACCGTGATTTACTCCAACTTATAACAGGGAGCGTATCTCAGATCATCGCGAAAAAGAGGGAAGAAAATGCGTACACATTAAAGCATTTTAACGAGGAGTACGGTATTCAGCCTTCACAATGGATTGATGTGAAAGCATTGCTTGGTGATAAGAGTGACAACATACCTGGAGTATATGGTGTAGGGGAAAAAGCTGCTCTTCCACTGATCCAGCAATATGGCAATGTTGAAGCGATTTATGAGGAGGAAGAGCTTGACCCGCTATTTAAACGGTATCGGAAAAAGATAGCAGAAGGTAGAGATTTGGCGTTTTTGAGTAAAGAGCTTGTCACGATTTATACAGATATTCCAGTCCTGATGGAATCGCCTTGGGATGGTTATTCACTGAAGCTTGATCGTGAACGGCTACAGGAAGAGATTGAACGACTAGAATTGCGCATTCGAATGTCATAATAGGTAACCCGAAAAACCTGACATGGTACCTATAGGAACTTCTAGTCATTATTTAAACATTTAGCTGTATGGCTTTTCTAGCCAACGCATCGGCATTCTTATTTTGTGAGCTCGGTATCCATTTTATGAAAAAGAGGTCAAGCTGATCCTTCAGTATAAGAATTTGTTGAAGAAGTGGTTGATAAAGGTTCTTTTTAACGTATTCTTTTTCAACGGCTTGCTCAACGAGTTGGGAATCGGTCCGAAATGAAACCACTTTGTATCCTTTTTCTACACAAATCGTTAAGGCGTGAATCAATGCGTAATACTCGGCCTCGTGATTGCTCATCACACCGAGTGGAATGGAATAGAACTCCGCACCAGTGGGAAGCCCTTTTATAAATACGCCAGCACCAGACGGACCTGGATTGCCTGAGCTAGCACCATCAGTATAGATCTGAATCAATGTTATTCACCTACTTAAATTCAAAATGCTAACGTTATAATAGCATACATAACGGGAATAGGACTACGATACCCATTAAGGTAGGAATTCCTAACCGACTTGTAATGGATATCGGTAACGAATCTATATTAGAAATAGGGAGGTTCTCATAATGAAACTGTCTGATAAAAGAGTCATTGCCTTCGTTGAAAACGATTTTGAAGATCTTGAGATGTGGTATCCTGTGCTACGACTACGTGAAGAGGGTGCGACTGTTCATGTAGTTGGCGACCAAGAGAATAAGGAATATGTAGGGAAATACGGTGTTCCGATTGTTTCCGATTATAGCTATAATGATGTGAACTTCTATGAATATGATGCAGTACTTGTTCCTGGTGGATGGGCCCCGGATAAACTTCGAAGAGACAAAAAGGTGATTGAAATCATCCAATATATGAACGATCAAAAGCAGATAATCGGCCAAATATGCCATGCTGGATGGGTTTTGATTTCTGCTGGGATCCTAAGTGGAAAAAGAGTTACCAGTACACCTGGAATTAAAGATGACATGACAAATGCAGGGGCAGACTGGACAGACGATGCAGTAGTTGTTGATGGGCATATTGTTTCAAGTAGACGGCCACCCGATCTACCTGATTATTTACGTGAATTAATAAACGTCTTAGAAAACAAATCGAAATAAGAAAAGCGGAAGCGCCCTGGTTAGGTGTGACAAGCGCTGGAGATTCTGCAACATAACACGCTTATTGTGTTTGTGGAAGAATTGAAGCGACGATCTGCGCACCTGGGCGCTGAAGCTAGACATCATAGAAAAGCGGAAGCGCTCTGGTTAGATGTGCTAAGCGTTATTCGCAACAAAAAACTTTTTTGTATTTTCGGGCCAGATTCCCTCTTATCGTTAGAGGATTTCTGGCTCCTTAACTGTGGCAAACTTTAGAGTAGAAAATAAATGATTTTGCAATAAAATAGTTATTATATGAGATACTATAGTTAATATTTTACCAGGAGTGAATCGTATGGAACGAAGGGTTGTGACAGAGGAAATTGAATGGACGTTAAATACGTATTGTCGAGATTGTTTTGTTCGTGATGCGTTCCGAAAAGATTATGGAAAGAAGTATGCACAACGGTTTTGTAATCGGGATTGTTCGATCGGGCAACGCCTTCAAACACTTGGAGTAGCACTACTTACAAAGCAAACAGAGAACAACTGATTTTCCTGAGCCAGATGGTAAAATAACTTTTGTGTAGAGTATATAAGTATGATTTGGCACAGCATTTCTCAGGAGATGCTGTTTTAGTATTTAACTGGGGGAAAAGAATGCACACGATAACGGAAATTTTAAAACAGATTGAGGACTATGTGAAGGAAAAACTACAAGATGATACTTCAGGGCATGACTGGTTCCACATTGAACGTGTTCGGAAACTTGCGATTACTATCTCTGAAAAGGAACAAGCTAATCGGTTCATTTGTGAAGCTGCTGCGCTTCTTCATGATGTGATCGATGATAAAATTGTTGATGATGAAGAACAAGCGGTTATAGGAGTGGAAGAGTTATTAAATGAATTAGGTGTGGCTAAGTCGGATTGTATCCACATTATTGAGATCATAACCACAATGTCGTTTAAAGGCGGTTCACAACATGGAATGAGTACTATTGAAGGAAAAGTTGTTCAAGATGCCGATCGGATTGATGCACTTGGAGCGATAGGCATTGCAAGAACATTCATGTATGCAGGTGCAAAAGGTCATCCCATGCATGACCCGAAAATCCCTCCTAGATTGAAAACAATGTCTAAAGAGGAATACCGAAATGGAAAGAGTACGGCAATGAATCATTTTTATGAAAAGCTATTAAAGCTTAAATCACGGATCAATACCGAGACAGCGTTACAAATTGCTGAAGAGCGGCATACTGTTATCGAACAGTTTGTTGAAGATTTTTTAGAAGAGTGGCAAGGGGATGGATCAAATGAAAAACTGACTCACTGAGTCAGTTTTTTAGCACGATAAGAAAGTATAAAAATACTTTCTATAGTATAAGCGCAGCTAAGGCTCAGCTGGCGCCAAAGGCTTGGCTGAGCCAAGTTTTCTTTACACGTTAAGAAAGTATAAAAGTTTGCGGCATGGATGTAATGTCCAGCTTCAGCGCCCAACCACTTGGATCACTTCAGGCCTCCTGCGGCGGCAAAAGCCTCCTCGTCGGTCTTCCAGTGACCTTCGTGGCTAAGCAGGGCGCTTGCGCTTTTCTTATCCCATATTCGTTCTTACTCAGTTGGGCGGGGTCCTGCATCAAGGTCTGAATTACCTTCTGTCATCACGGGTTGTACCGTAACATCGTCATACACCCTGACTTGACAGGATAATCTCAGTCCTTCTTGGATCCCTTTACGTGAGAAAGCTTCCGTTTCGATATCGGTCAATGCCCCAAGGTCACCAGCTGTGACTTCGACTCGGCAAGTTGTACATTTAGCTTTTCCGCCACAACGATGGAGAATATTAATTCCATTATCTTCGAGAGCAAGTACAAGTTTTTTTCCTTCTTCAACTTCAAATGTCCCGTGATCAGGCACTGTTACTTTTGGCATTATAATTCCTCCTTGAAATTATTTTTTCGTGATAACTAATCTACATTATACTATACCCTAGCTGATAGGAACGATAATCAACAAGATTAGATTATTTAGCTAAACAATTGTTATAATAGGGTAGTATATATGTAAAAAGAATGAAAAAGAGGATGTTTACATGATGAATTTGAATGCAATGAAACCGGGTACGACACTTCATTTAACAGTGGCACGTACGACGGAAATCGGATACATATTGATGAACTCGAATCGTGATGAGGTTTTTCTTCATCAACTAGAGGCATCTGAAGGACTTGAAGAAAATCAAAAGGTAAACGTATTTCTATACCAGGACCATCAAGGTAGGCTTGCAGCTACGATGACGATGCCATTTATCGATTTAAATAGTGTTGCATGGCTTGAGGTTGTGGGTGTGAAGCATAATTTAGGTGTTTTCCTGAACATTGGGATTAAGAAGGATCTACTGCTATCTAAGGACGATCTTGAAACGGATCGGAACTTATGGCCACAAGAGGGCGATAAGCTATATTGCGGCATGAAAATTGATAAAAGAGGCCGACTCTTTGCAGATTTAGCAACAAGCGAAGAGATTGAAACGTTGTCTGAGCCTGCTCCAGATACGATTCGAAATCAATACTTGGAAGGTTATGTGTACCGTCACGGTGAGCTCGGTGTGCTCATTTTTACAGATGAACAATATATTGCTTTTCTCCATGAAGATGAAACAGATAGGATTGTAAGACTCGGCGAAAGAGTAAAAGTTCGCGTTACATTTATACGCGAGGATGGACGAATAAATGTTTCCCTGAAAGCACCTAAAGAAATTGCCTATGGGGAGGATGCTGAGACAATCCTAGCTTATTTATCTGAAAATGATGGGTTTATGCCTTATCATGATAAATCCTCCCCCGATGAAATAAAGGAGCAGTTTCATCTTTCAAAGGCTGCTTTTAAAAGAGCGATTGGAAAGTTGTTAAAAGAGAAAAAAGTGGAGCAGTCTCCTGAAGGAACACGGTTAATTGAAAAGAAGTAAGTTGAGAATAGGTTGTATGTGAAAGTGCTTTCATTTTTTTCAGAGAATTGTTATCGTAATAAAGGGGCGTTAAGGTATGCGAACGAAACCAATCTGGCAAAAATGGTGGTTTTGGACGATTATTGTTGCTTTTCTTTTGATTCAACTGCTTGTTACGAGTTTAAACGAGGAGCGCGATCCTGAACCCGAAATATCACCAACTGAAAACAATATAAAAACGCATTAACAAAGAGATAATGGGGGAAAAGGAATGGTTGAAAAGGCAGTAAAATCTGATATTGAAATTGCCCAAGAGGCGGATTTATTACCAATCCAAGAAATTGCTATGAAATTGGATTTGAAAGAAGAAGAATTAGAACCCTACGGACGTTACAAAGCAAAGATTTCACTTGATGTAATGGACCGTCTTAAGGATACAAAAGAAGGTAAAGTTGTTCTTGTGACTTCTATTAACCCAACCCCTGCAGGAGAAGGTAAATCAACGGTAACGGTGGGATTAGGACAAGCTCTTAATCGGGTTGGGAAGAAGGCAATCATCGCGTTGCGAGAACCATCCCTTGGACCAAGCATGGGTATGAAAGGTGGAGCTGCCGGTGGTGGTTATTCACAAGTAATGCCGATGGAGGAAATTAACCTTCATTTTACAGGAGACCTTCACGCGATTACTACTGCTAACAACGCACTCGCTGCTTTAATCGATAATCACATTCATCAAGGAAATGAACTGAATATCGATACAAGAAGGATTGTTTGGAAGCGTGTAGTTGATATGAATGACCGTGCACTCCGAAATGTTGTTGTTGGACTAGGTGGACCAGTTCAAGGTGTTCCACGTGAAGACGGATTTGATATTACCGTGGCATCTGAAATTATGGCCATTTTCTGTCTTGCACGTAATATACGCGATTTGAAAGAACGTCTTTCTAAAATGGTTATCGCTTATAACAAAGATAAAAAACCAGTAACTGTTAAAGACCTTGGAGTGGAAGGAGCGCTAACCTTACTATTAAAAGACGCACTCCATCCAAATCTTGTCCAAACGTTAGAAAATACGCCTGCGTTAATCCATGGTGGTCCTTTTGCGAATATTGCACATGGCTGTAACAGTGTCATTGCTACTAAAATGGCTTCGAAGCTTGGCGACTACGTCGTCACTGAATCTGGATTTGGTGCTGACCTCGGAGCAGAGAAGTTTCTTGATATTAAAGCTCGCTATGGAGAAATCGATCCGGGTCTTGTTGTTGTAGTGGCAACAGTTCGTGCGTTAAAAATGCATGGTGGAGTGCCAAAAGATCAACTAGGGGAAGAAAATCTGGAAGCATTAGACAAAGGTATGGTTAACCTTCAAAAGCATATTGAAACAATACAATCATTTGGATTACCTTTTGTTGTAGCACTCAACCATTTTGTGAAGGATACGGATCGTGAAGTTGAATTCGTTAAAGAATGGTGTCAAAAACAAGGAATAGAAGTTGCCGTTGCTAAAGTATGGGCTGATGGCGGCAAAGGTGGAGAAGAACTTGCACAGAAAGTAGTAAATATGGTCGAGTCTTCAGAAAATAATTATCAACCACTGTATCAACTTGATTCTTCAATTGAAGAAAAAATGAATACGATTGTGAAAAAAGTGTACGGTGGCGATGGTATTGAATTATCTACGAAAGCGAAAAAGCAAATGAAAGAATTTGAAACGAATGGATGGGGTAACTTACCTGTTTGTATGGCCAAAACACAATATTCTCTTTCTGATGATCCAACACTACTTGGACGCCCGGAAGGGTTTAAAATTTCGATTCGTGAACTTCGCGCTTCAGTAGGTGCAGGATTTATCGTAGCCATAACAGGGAACGTAATGACAATGCCAGGTTTACCGAAGAAACCTGCTGCAATGAACATGGACGTTACTGACGATGGAAAAGCAGTTGGGTTGTTCTAAGAAACGATAACTGAATGAATGGATAGAGGTTGATTCATATGAGTCAGCCTCTTCTTTCCATTATGCGTATGCAAAATACAAGATTAATAGATCGGAGGAGAAAACATGAACGAGTTTACATCCGTGGAACAAGCGTTAGATAAGGCTTTATTTGATTGGGAGCAAATGCAAAGTACCTTTGGAGACGATGGTGCAGAGTGGGCTGAACGGTTTGAACGTCACTTTTATTTGATGATTGATGAGCTAAAGAAATGGTATTTACAATTATCAACGAAACCAGACAAGTTGGAGCAATTGGAGTCCATGCCGGAAATTGAGGGGGTATCGAACAAACTTCCCGCCCCGCTCCAGTTGAATTTTATGACAGAGCTTGAAGACATTTTCGATGGTTTCGAAAAGAAGTCATTCGATTAATCCCTCAAAATTGATTCTTTCTCAGAAGTAAAGAAAGGGTAAATATTGCTACATAGATGCGATGTCTAGCTGCAGCGCCCAGGTGCGCAGATCGTCGCTTCAATTCTTCGACAAACACAAAAAGCGTGTTATGTTTCAGAATCTCCAGCGCTTGCACTCGCAAGCATAAGTTATCATGAACGAAACTAGCCCCTGTTCGTAACAACGTAGGTTAATTTGGTAATACTGTGTTTAAGGCAACAACATACCAAATCAGAGCTATAATTACGAAAGGAGCTAGTTAGTATGAAGGATACCACAAAGTACGTAGGTTTAGACGTCTCAAAGAAAAATATTGCGGTGGCTGTAGCGGATGAGGGGCGCGGCGAAGCA
>NZ_JANHJQ010000016.1 GCF_024609785.1 Pseudalkalibacillus decolorationis | reverse complement strand
CTCGTATTTTCTGAGTTGCGCTCGTATTTTCTGAGTTGCGCTCGTATTTTCTGAGTTGCGCTCGTATTTTCTGAGTTGCGCTCGTATTTTCTGAGTTGCGCTCGTATTTTCTGAGTTGCGCTCGTATTTTCTGAGTTGCGCTCGTATTTTCTGAGTTGCGCTCGTATTTTCTGAGTTGCGCTCGTATTTATCGAATTCACCTTCCGGCTCTTCTCAAAATACTGAATAAAGTACAAGAAACAGAATAATACAGAGCTGATCTGTGACATTTGACTGTATTAGTAGCCCGAAAATTCCAATATGGGAGATTTACGTCCGTAAATCTTCCTATCGAAAACACCTATAGTAGATTAATGAAAATATTAAGTAACCAGCCATCCTCCATCTACTAATAGATCAGAACCTGTCATATAGGAAGCTTCACTAGAAGCTGCGAAAGCGATTACATTAGCAATCTCTTTCGGTTTTCCTACTCTTTTCAATGCCGTATGTCTTTTGATCGCCTCTTCAAACCGATTATTCTTCAATCCCTCCTCTGTAAGTGGTGTAATTGTATAACCTGGAGATACGGAATTAACTCGAATTCCGTACTGGGAAAATTCGACTGCAAGTGCTTTTGTAAAGTTAATAACCCCTGCTTTCGAAGAGCTATAATGTGGAATTTGCGCTCCTGCTTTGTGCCCTGATAAGGAAGCAACGTTAACGATAGCGCGATCTCTTACATTTCCAGAATCTTTGTCATTTATTCTACCGTCAGCAATCACCTTTCCGAGTATTTTCGAAACGAGAAACGTACTTTTCAAATTCGTATCCTGGATTCGATCCCATTCGCTTGTTTCCATTTCCAATATCGTTGATTTACTTGAAACACCAGCATTATTAACTAATACATGAAGATCTCCATATTTCTTTTGAATAAATTGTGCAAGATTTTGGACATCCTCTTCATTTGTTACATCTGCTCGAAAAACCTCTGCAACTTGTTCAGGTAAGTGGCTATTGATTCGATCAGCGACTCGTTCTAGTTTTGAAGAAGTACGTCCAACTAGGATTACCCTTGCCCCTTCTTCAGCGAATCGTATTGCAGTCTCTTGCCCAATACCACTACCAGCTCCTGTAACGACAGCTATAGCATCTTTCAATTTAGCCACCTATTCCCCACCAACCTTCTTTACTAACGATCCCTCACTACCAAGGGTTTTTCCATTTTCCAAACGAGTGATCACCTGAAAGATGCTGTAGTTTGCTACAAAATCGATTTCTTTATCATAGCCATAGCGAAGCAACATCTTTCCAATTTGTGATTCTCTTAAAATCTTTGTGTTTTCCTTTCTATTCCCTGTAAAAAAACGATGTGCAGCCATCGCTGAATCCGTCAATTCCAGTTCCATATTAGGTTGGGAAGCAATGCAATCAATAAAGTAACCTGCACCAAAAAAGTCTTCCACATTAAACTCTCCAGATGAGCCTGAACAAACAAGTACAATCGTTTCATCCTCGTAGCTTTTTAAAATATGTTCCGCTACCGTTTGACTGTTTAATAGTGATGCTACATAAACTGCTTTTGCTTCAGCTGAATTCTTGATGGCGACGGTTCCATTTGTCGTGGATAGAATCACCGTTTTCCCATTGACCTTCTCTTTTAAATCCATCGGGTTCGGGGATAAAAATCCTTCAATTGTTCTACCACCGTACTCCCCAACAAGTACATAACTTCCTTCACTTCTCCCAAACGCTTCCTTTTGGGCCTCTTCACCATTTAGGACTGGAATGATTTCCTTTGCCCCGAAATCTAATGCTGCTGTTATCGTAGAAGTGGCAAGTAAAATATCAAAAACGACAGCTACTTTATTATCTTTCATCTTTTCTTTATCAATGTCTTCCTTTTTCAGCAGTAGATGGATTTTCATAGACAGCACCTCACATTCCCCGTTCCGCAGTAGATAAGGCATGCTGAATTAAATTGCGTACAAACTGATTTAAGTTAACAAACCTCTCATCTTCTGTTTGTCCCTTTTTCCACCTGTAATATATTTGCTGGCAAATGACAGCTAGTTTAAAGTAGGCAAATGTTAAATAAAAGTTGAAGTCTGATATGTCTCTGCCACTTTTATTTGCATAACAATTGATGAATTCATCTCTTGTCATAAAACCAGGGTGCGTCGTAATCGGTGCTTCTCCCATCCCACGTTTCAAAAGTTCTGAGTCATCCACTTCAATCCAATAACTCATCGCAGCTCCTAAATCAGCTAACGGATCCCCTACGGTTGTCATTTCCCAATCAAACAAACCGGTCATTTCACTTAAATCATGAGAGAACATCGCATTATTCAATTTATAATCATAATGAATGATCGTCGGTGCCTGAGATTTTGGATTATGGTTGACCATCCATTCTTTCAAATGTTCTAAGCCGTGGATTTCGTCTGTTTGTGATCTGTCATACCGCTTGATCCATCCATGTACTTGTCTTTCCATAAATCCATCGGGTTTTGTCATCTCTTTCAGCTTTGTCTTCGTATAATCGATGTTATGTAAGGAGACGAGTGAATCTACCATCGTTTCAGAAATTCTCTCACATAACCGTTCCGTAACTACCACATCATCTGGAAATTTTGTATCTAGGACGACACCCTGCTTTCTTTCCATAATGAAGAATGGACTCCCAATCACATCTTCATCTGCAAAAAGATACGGCTCTGGAGCTACTGGAAAATAGGGATTAATTTCTTGTAAAATGCGACATTCCCTTTCCATATCATGTGCTTTAGGAGCTACTGGGCCTAATGGCGGACGTCTTAACACCGCTTCCCAGTCACCAACCTTCAACTGATAGGTCAAATTCGAACGCCCAACGCTGAATTGTTTTACGGTTAGCGGATCATCTGGTAAATTATCTAACTGTTTTCGTAAAAAAAGTTCAATTGATTCAAGATCTAACTCCTCCCCTTTACGAACAGGGATCGTCTGAGAGGTCATAAGAAATCCTCCTTTAATTTGTTACAAGATGACCTTCTAAAACATTTCTAAGATTTGACGGAATCGGCTCAGTCTTTTGCTCCTCATAATTAAAACAAACAATGACCGCTTCTGCTTTCGCAACAAGTAACCCCGTATCGGTCGCCTTGATCATATGGTCAAAACTAAAGCTTTTCGTACCTATTTTCGAAATCCGGGTGGATACGGTTAACTTTTGATTGAAATAAGCCTGTGCCAAAAAGTCACACTTCGTCGAGGCAATAATAAATCTGCCAGGAGTGGCATTGCGATCCGGTACAATTTTCTCAAAAAATTTGCCACGGGCCTCTTCCAAATAAATAAAATAGCTCGTATTATTAACATGACCAGCTGCATCTGTTTCACAAAACCTTACCGTTATTTCGGTTTCTTGGTTCAAGATTTCTCACATCCCAATCCTCATTTCAACATTCTACTAACCAGTTAGTATGGTTTCCATATGGATGTCATGAATTTACCAGATGCTACGTATCTAATCGAATACCTAAGTAACGCAGAACTTAGATAATCCGCACCCGTATGAAAGTTAATCTCTTTTATTAATTCCATTTAAAATCATTTCAAGATAAATTTCGGTGAGCTCCGTTTCTGAAAGTTCACCTTCCGGATTGAACCAGTAATAACTCCAGTTTGTAACGCCTAGAATACCACGGGTAATCATATCGGGGTTCAGGTTTTCATCAAAATCCCCTTTTCTTATCCCTTCCTCTACGACTGTCTGTAAATTTTTTCTGAATAGGTCCCTTTTTTGCATATTCTGTTCAAGATACTCGGTGCCAAGGTTTCTCATCTCCCTGAAGAAAATCCGCGCACTTTTCCTACGTTGCTGAATGTTGTGAATCAGCAAATACATGGTATCCCGAAGCTTGATTCGACTATCCTTAGATGTATCATTTATAATTTCTTCTTGCTGTGTTAACAAAAATTCGATATAGCTTAGGTGTATGTCCCGCAACAGTTCCTGCTTGCTGCTGAAATAGTAATAAAATGTCCCTTTTGTAACCCCGACATCATCCACGATATCCTGGATGGAAGTTTCGGTAAAACCTTTCTTATCAAATAAATGGATACTTGTATCAATAATTTTTTGCTTCATTCGGATGTTCCTCTCATTTAAGTATGATATAAGAAAAGCGCAAGCGCCCTGCTTAGCCACGAAGGTCACTGGAAGACCGACGAGGAGGCTCGGCCCAAACAAGTTCGGCCCTGCGTAGGAATATACATGGAGTACTTCAGTGTGTTGCCGCCGCAGGAGGCCTGAAGTGATCCAAGTGGTTGGGCGCTGAAGCTGGACATTACATCCATGCCGCAAACTTTTATACTTTCTATAGTATAAAAAATTATATCATATCTAAATTAAGCTGAATCCGTTACCTACCCTGTAAAAGGTGTATTATATAGGGTGTCATTCACGTTCAATGATCGTCGCGATACCTTGTCCACCGCCGATACATGCAGTAATGAGAGCATATCTCCGACCGGATCGATCCAACTCATATATAGCTTTGGTTGTCAGTATAGCTCCTGTTGCTCCAAGTGGGTGTCCATGCGCTATCGCACCGCCATTTACATTTACTTTATCCATATCCATATCAAGTTCTCTGTCACAGGCAAGCACTTGTCCTGCAAAGGCTTCATTGATTTCAATGATATCCATGTCATCAAGAGTGAGCCCTGACTTTTCCAACACCTTTTTGGTAGCAGGAACAGGCCCGATTCCCATTATATTAGGGTCTACACCTGCTACAGCACATGCTCTTACAGTCGCTAATGGAGTTACCCCAAGCTCCTCCGCTTTTTTTCTAGACATAATAACGAGAGCAGAGGCTGCATCATTTAATCCTGAACTGTTCCCGGCAGTAACTGTACCATCTTCAATGAAGGCTGGCTTCAACTTGGATAAAGCTTCTATCGTTGTTTGCGGTCGTGGATGTTCATCGATTTTATATTCAATCGGATCTCCTTTTCGAACTGGAATGTGCAACGGTACAATTTGTTCATCGAACCGTCCCTCTTCCATTGCATTTGCCATTCTTTGCTGGCTTCGGAGAGCGAATTCATCTTGTTCCTGTCTACTAATCTTGTAATATTCCACAAGATTTTCAGCTGTAATGCCCATTGGCGGATCTCCTATATCTTTTGGTGACAATTGAGATTTTCTGAATTTAGGGGGCATTGGGCTGTACGCCTTTTCTGGTCGATCCATCAGGTATGGTGCACGACTCATGCTTTCTGTTCCACCTGCTACATAAACATCGCCGTCTCCTGACCATATTGCTTGCGCTACTAAATTGATCGCGTTTAATCCTGATCCGCATTGACGGTCGATCGTTAATCCCGGCAGATTAATAGAGAGTCCGCTTTGTAATGCTGATAATCTAGCAATATTCCCTCCACCGCTTAAGACGTTTCCGATAATAACATCTTCAATCATCTCTGGGAGGACACGGGCGCGGGTCACAGCCTCCTTGATGACTTCCGCTCCCAAAACATGGGCTGGAATGGTCGCTAACGCCCCTCCCTGTCTGCCAATAGCTGTTCGAACCGCAGATACAATGACAGCATCTCTATTCATTTATTTTTCACTTCCTCACATTAATAATTGGAACTACATTGCATGCGATCCCCCGTCTACAACCAACACATCACCGGTAATATAATTTGAAGCAGCTGAGCTTAAAAATACGGCTGCCCCTTTCAAGTCATTTTCAGTACCGAACTTTCTTAAAGGCGTACCGTTTAGGATGGCGTCTTTACCATGTTCTATTAATGCTGATGACATTTTCGTAGGGAAAAACCCAGGCGCGATTGCATTTACATGGATACCCCGTGGACCCCATTTGACGGCCAAATCCTTAGTAAAAGTAATCACGGCTCCTTTGCTTGAATTATAGCCGATCGCATCCATGTATTTTGGATTCGATCCTTTCATACCTGCAACAGATGCAATGTTTATAATCTTCCCCGACTCTTGTTCCAACATCACTTTTCCAACCGCCTGTGACATCAAAAAGGTTCCGGTTACATTCACATTGATTACTTTCTGCCATGCTTCTAGTGGCATCTCTTCGACAGGAGCTCCCCAGGAAGCACCACTATTATTGACTAGGATGTCGATTCTCCCAAACTGTTCCAATGTCTTTTGAACGACATTTTGTATGTCATCCGGGTTTGTAACGTCACATTTCATTGCGAATGACTTTACCCCGAGTTTTGTTAGATGTTCGCTTACTTCCTTGCAGGCATCTTCCTTCCTTGAACAAACAACGACATTTGCTCCCGACTCTGCAAATCCTTCAGCGATCTGTTTTCCTAAACCTCTCCCGCCACCTGTTACAATCGCGGTTTTTCCGGACAGGTCAAACAGTTCCTTGATATGCATTTTCTTCCCTCCTCTGTTTGTCATTCCTATGTTTCTTCAGTTCGTATTTGGCAATTGCTCTGCGATGCACTTCATCCGGTCCATCAGCTAAGCGAAGGGTTCGGATATTTGCCCATTTTGCTGCTAATGAATAATCATTACTGACACCAGCCGCACCAAATGCCTGGATGGCTCGATCTATTACTTTTAGTGCCATATTAGGTGCAACAACTTTAATCATCGCGATTTCTGCTTTTGCTCCTTTATTTCCAACCGTATCCATCATATAGGCAGCTTTCAATGTTAGTAATCGGGCCTGTTCAATGTCGATTCTCGAATCCGCGATCCATTCGCTTATCACACCTTGCTCTGAAAGTTTCTTCCCGAAAGCTTCTCGCTCTTGTACACGCTTACATAAATCCTCTAATGCTTTTTCAGCCGCTCCGATTGTTCTCATACAGTGGTGAATTCTTCCTGGACCAAGTCTTCCTTGAGCGATCGCAAACCCTTTTCCTTCTCCCCAAATCAGATTTGAAGTAGGGACTCGGACATTGTCATATTCAATTTCAGCGTGACCGTGTGGGGCATGATCATAACCGAAAACGGGAAGAACTCGCTTTATATTGACACCTTGAGTATTAAGTGGAACAAGGATCATCGATTGCTGCTCATGTTTAGGTGCATCGGGATCATTCTTTCCCATTACGATCGCAATTTTACAACGTGGATCTCCTGCTCCGGACGACCACCACTTCGTTCCATTGATGACATACTCATCACCATCCCTGACAATACTCGTTCTAATATTCGTTGCATCCGATGAAGCGACATCAGGTTCTGTCATTGAAAAACAAGAACGGATTTCTCCATTTAATAGTGGATTCAGCCATTTTTCTTTTTGCTCGTCAGAACCATACCGGACAAGAACCTCCATATTCCCTGTATCTGGTGCAGCACAATTAAACACTTCAGGCCCAATGCTAGATCGGCCCATAATTTCACATAATGGAGCATATTCAATATTTGTTAGTCCTGCCCCGTACTCACTTTCAGGTAAAAATAAATTCCATAGATCCTTTTCTTTCGCCTTTTTCTTCAACTCTTCCAAAATCGGTGGAACTGTTGAAAAGCGATTTTCCTTACTAAGCTGGTCTTCATATACCTTCTCATTAGGGTAAATATATTCATCCATAAATGCAGTCAGTTTTCCCTGTAAGTCCTGGACCTTTTCCGAGTAATCAAAATTCATACGACACCTCCTCTGAATTATGAACTTCTTTATAGATACGTTTTAATCTGTTGGATTTATACTGTCACCTGGACTTATCGTTTTGTTCAAATTTTAAATTTTACAAAGCAGGACATTCCCTTTGATAACTTCCTGTCCATCTTGATTGGTTGCGTTCACTTTAAAATCCATCTTCTTATTATCACTTTTATCTAAAATTGCATTGAGCGTGATGACATCATTTAATCGGACCATACCTTTAAAACGGATGTTGTAATCTTGGATAAACGTTTCCTCATAATAGGGCGTAAAAAGTTTTGCAAGATTTCCCATCGTCCACATTCCATGTGCGATAATTCCAGGTAATCCAGCTTTTTTTGCTTCTTCATCGATCGTATGAATCGGGTTATAATCTCCCGAGGCTCCAGCATATTTGATCAAGTCTAACCTAGAAACCGGTGTAAGTGTTACATCTTGAAGCGATTCACCAACTTGTAAGTCTGCTAACTTGTTCAAACAAACATCCCCTTCCGAACCGCTTCTGTTATGATGACAACCTGCTCCTCGGTAAAAATGAGATTCCCTTCAAGGTCTTCGCCATATCGTTTTAATAATAAGAAGCCCATTTCTCCGCTTTTTCCTTTTCTTTCATAGTAATTCGTTACTTCTGAATAACATCGAATCTCTTCACCGACGATCAACGGCCTTTCATAATGATAGGTTTGTTCGCCGTGAATAAGACCTTTATTCGGTAAGTTGAGCTCCTCAATCGTCCCATAATCAAACACCCGAGGAAAGGTTGGGGGAGCAATATTATTTTTATAGCGGGATTGTTTTCCAGTTTCCTCACATACAAAAATCGGATGCATATCCCCGATTGATTCCGCAAACTTTTTAACTGCTCCTCTTTCGACTGTGTTTTTCACAACACTAGATCTCTTTCCTATGCAATGTGTTAACATCGATTATCACCTCGCTGTAAATATTTGAACATCCAAGGAACGAAGAAGTTCGATTAAACCCACCACGTCCTATGGTAACATTGAACTGACTAACATCCTGTTAGCCTCCGGACTTTTCGAACAACCTATAAAATTTAGTCTTTAGGACCACCGGCTACATATATAATTTGACCGTTCACAAAGGACGACTTTTCATCAGCATAAAAGGCGACTGCATTAGCTATATCCTCAGGCTTTCCACTTCTTCCTACTGGAATATTGCTGACGCTTGCTTTAATTAGATCTTCAAATGAAATCCCGATTCGAGCAGCTGTTTGTTTCGTCATTTCCGTTTCAATGAACCCTGGGGCAACTGCATTTACTGTAATACCATATCTGCCTAGTTCAATTGCGAGCGTTTTTGTGAATCCCTGTAATCCAGCTTTTGCCGTTGCGTAATTCGCCTGACCCCGATTCCCTAATGCAGACGTCGAAGAGATGTTAATGATACGGCCATATTTATTTTCAACCATATACTTTTGGGCTTCACGAGCAGCATTGAAAGAACCTTTCAGATGAACCCCCATGACAGTGTCCCAATCTGAATCAGTCATTTTAAATAGCATATTATCCCGGATGACCCCGGCATTATTAACAAGAATATCAATTGACCCGAACGTATCAACAACTTCCTTCATGGCCATTTTAACTTGCTGGGCATCTACGACATCGGCAACCTTTTGATAGACCTCGAATCCTTTTTCTTTGAATTCGTTCGTCGTTTCACTTAACGCTTCTTCATTGACATCAATAATCGCTACTTTAGCACCTTCCTCTGCAAAACCTTGAACGATACTTTTTCCAATCCCGCGGCTCCCTCCTGTTACAAAAGCAACCCTTCCATCAAATCTCCCTGTCATATGTAATTCCTCCATTCTTTAAAATTCAACCGGCAAAACCCGTACACTACCATTTATTCACAACTGTCACACCAATGTTTTGAAAATTGCTCATTTGTTCGAATACACCAGGTGCCCCTTCTAATGAGATCTTATCGGTGATGAGCGCTTCTGGGTTCAGCTTCCCTGTTTCGACCATTCTTAGCATAGTTGGATACTTGGAAGGAGGCATACCGAGTGAGCCGACAAGTTGGATTTCAGACTGAACAATCAGATCAATTGGAATCGGGATCATACCCGCTTCGTCTTTTGTTGTTAACCCGAGCTGAAGATGCCTCCCCCGCTTTTTCAGACTCAGTAACGAAGCCTGGCAGGTTTGGGTGATACCAAGTGCATCGACGGAAACATCGGCACCCCCTTTTGTTATTTCTTTGATTGCTTGGACTGGGTTTTCATATTTTGCATTAACGGTCACTACAGCACCTACTGTACGGGCAAACGAAAGCTTCTCATCATCAATGTCTATAGCAATGACATTAGCCCCTATTGCATCGGCAATTTGAACAGCTGATAATCCTACTCCACCGCATCCATGAATGGCAACCCATTCTCCCGGTCTAACATTTGCTTGACCAGTTATTCCATGGAAGGCAGTCATAAAGCGGCATCCCATCCCTGCTGCCACCGTAAAATCGATCGTTTCAGGAAGCGTTGTCAGGTTAACATCAGCATTAGGGACATGTGTGTACTGACCAAATCCTCCCCAAGAAGTAAAACCAGGCATTTGGATATTTTCACAGACGTTATGATGACCACTTTGGCAATAAGGGCAACTACCATCCCCAAGTGTAAATGGGACAATCACACGGTCACCCTTTTGAAATTGCTTAACATGCTTACCCGTCTCCTCAATTACGCCGGAGAATTCATGTCCAAGAACATGCGGAAGGGGAAGCTTTAACCAATCCCAATCACCCATCCATGCATGCCAGTCACTTCTGCATACCCCATTTGCCTCGACACGAAGAATGATACCATCAGCACTACACTGAGGATCTGGCATTTCACGGACTACCATCGGCTTTGCTTGTTCTTCCAAAACGAGTGCTTTCATTAAGTCTTTCACCTCTTCCCTGTTTTATATGAGCACTGGATCCGCGTTATTGGTCCTAAACTTGCTTTATTCAGCGCTTGGACCCTAAACTTCGGTGTTTGAGCCTAATTTCGGTACTATCCAATCTGTAACTATCAGACTCGTATATATTTAATAGATTATGCTATTCAGCCTATTTTTACGTGTCCTTTTAATAAGTTCCTAGAGATGATCAACCGCTGGATTTCATCCGTACCATCGTAAATTCTCCACAATCTGGCTTCACGATACCAACGTTCAATAGGCAATTCCCTCGTGTAGCCCATTCCTCCATGAATTTGTAAGACTCGATCGACCACTCGATTACCCATATTGGAACCGTATAATTTCGCCATAGATGCTGCATGACGGTTGTCTTCACCTTGGTCTAATGTAAAAGCAGCGTTAAGGACAAGCCATTTTGCCGCCTCAATTTCGACGGCGGAATCAGCTATCTGCCATTGGATGGCTTGTCGGGTCGCAATTGGTTTTCCGAATGTCTCACGTTCATTGGCATAATCGACGGCCATCTTCAATAATCGTTCAGCAGCACCTACTGCTCGAGCTCCAACAATCCATCTTGCAAAACCAATCCACTCCAGTCCAAGGTTATATCCACCATTTACTTCACCTAAGATATTTTCCTTGGGAACCCGTACATTTTCAAAAATCAAGCTTGCAGGACCCCATTCTCCCATCGTATGGATGTATTCGGATTTCCATCCCATCGATCGGTCCACGATGAAACACGTTACCCCTTTCCGACCAGAAGAAGTTTGATGTAATTCCTTATCAGTGATCGCAATAACCATGACAAAGTCTGCTTCGTTTCCGCCTGTAATAAAGGTCTTTTCTCCATTTAAAACCCATTCACCACCATCCTCTACGGCGGTCATCCTAATATTCCTCGTATCGGATCCTGCTCCAGGCTCAGTCATCGCAAAACAAGATTTTTTCTCACCATTGATCGTCGGATATAAATAGGTGTCCTTCTGTTGCTTATTTCCGTAATACAAGATGTTATCAGCAGAACCTCCAAACTGAAACGGTACAAATGTCTTGGCAACTTCCATTTGTACGATAGCGAGCATCATTTGCCCCAGATCAGCACCACCATATTCTTCTGGTGTATTGATCCCCCAAAATCCAGCTTCCTTTGCCTTTAGCTGTAGCTCCTTCATTTTTCCTTGATCAAGACTCGGTTTCCCTTCTCTCTCATTTCGTAACACGTTATTTTCTAGTGGCATTAGTTCCTTTTCTACAAATTTCCTTATTGTTTTTTGTACCATTTTTTGCTCATCTGTCAGACGTAAATGCATCGAACTATCCCCATTCTTTTAATGATTTTAGGACAATAGCTTCTGTTCAATCATTTTAGAGGTTGTTCAAAAAGTCCGGTAAAAATAGCTGTCGAATTTCTTCGTTGTTTGATCTCTCCGGTCCTCACGTATTAATAGTATACGTTTTCGGTCCTCGAGATTTTCACGCCTCGGGCTCACAGGATGTGAGTCAGTTCAACGTTGTCACAGGAAGTGACGATTTTAGTTGAACTTCAGAAATTTCGGCTCTTTTTGTCCTCCTTTTTGAACACGCACTTTTACTTTCATATTTTACATACCAACCGGTTAGTAGGTTATATTACTATCATATTTTGAAAGTTCAGAAAATACAACCCCTAAATTAAATTTTACAATCTTTCTACCATCATAGCCATCCCTTGTCCTCCTCCTACACAAAGGGTTGCAATCCCATTCTTTTCATCGCGGCGTTTCATTTCATAAATCAATGATGTCAATAAGCGAGCTCCCGTTGCTCCTAATGGATGCCCGAGAGCAATTGCCCCACCGTTGACATTCACCTTTTCTTGATCAAGCCCCAGTTCTCTAATGACAGCAAGTGATTGGGATGCAAAAGCTTCATTTAGTTCAACCAAGCCGATCTCATCTAGCTTATGACCCGTACGATTTAGTAGTTTACTGACGGCAGGTACAGGACCAATCCCCATGACTCTCGGATCGACACCGGCAGTTGCCCAGTCAACGATTCTAGCGAGGGGGTTAAGACTTAATTCCTTTGCTTTCTCTTCAGTCATCAATACTAAAGCGACTGCTCCGTCATTCCGGCCACATGCATTCCCAGCAGTTACGGTACCATCTGCTTTAAACACAGGTTTTAGTTGAGAAAGTTTTTCTAATGAGGTATTCGGTCTAGGATGTTCATCCGTATCAAATTCGAATGTGTTCTTTTTTTGGTTGATGGTAACCGGAACGATTTCCTCTTTAAACGTTCCATTTTTTATTGCTGTAAAAGCTCGTGTCTGACTTTCAATTGCAAATGCATCTTGATCTTCTCTTGAAATCTCGTACTTTTCAGCGACATTCTCAGCTGTCATACCCATTCCGAGGTTCTTACCATACATTTCAATCGGTTGTTGACCTACTTCAAGATTTGAATCAACTAATCGAGTACGATCGCCACCAAAATGGCTATTACGAATATAAACCGGTGCATTACTTAAGCTTTCGGTTCCACCTGCGATTACAATGTTTGCTTGATTGGATACAATCTGCTGGATACCAGAGGCAACGGCTTGCATACCTGATGCACACAGGCGATTGATCGTGAAAGCCGGAGATGTTTCAGGTACGCCAGCACTTAAAGCTGCAACTCTTGCCACATTGGAAGATTCAGTTGTTTGCCGAACTTCTCCTAAAATCACTTCGTCAACCTGTTCAGGAGAGACCCCTACCCTATTGATTGCCTCTTTAATGGCAATGGAAGCTAGGTCACCAGAATTGAAGTCTTTTAAACCTCCACCATATTTTCCGACAGGTGTCCGGACCGCCTCTACTATTACAATGTTTTCATTCATTACGTTCCACCCCGACTATTTGATTTACAAAAACTAGCTGTATTCTTTCCGAAGCTGGCTTGCGATGATATTTTTTTGGATTTCGGATGTACCCTCATAGATTCTCGTAATCCTCGCGTCTCGATAATATCTTTCAATCGGATAATCTGAAATATATCCAACCCCGCCATGCACTTGAAGCGCCTTGTCAGCAACACGGTTATACACCTCAGAACCATACAACTTTAACATCGCAGCTTCCTTAATGACTTTTTCTCCTTGATCCACCTTCCACGCGATCCGATACGTAAAGGATCGCAGTGCTTCGATTTCAACTCCTATTTCCGCTACCATATGGGCAACTGCTTGATGTTCGATAATCGGTACACCGAACTGTACTCTTTCTTGGACATATTCCATGCACATATCAAGCAGTTTTTGGCATGAGCCGAGATTCCGTGCTGCAAGACCTGCACGACCGTTCGCTAATATTTTCAGGGCATTCATGTATCCTTTGCCTACTTCACCAAGAACATTTTCTTCCGGTACTTCACAATCCTCGAAAATCAATTCAGCAGAGTGAGAACCCTTTAATCCCATCTTTTCCTCCACCGCCCCAACCTGAAAGCCAGGAAAACTTTTTTCAACAATAAAAGAAGTGATCCCTTTTGCCCCTTTAGATGGATCCGTGACGGCCATAACTGTGAATACATCGGCTTCAATCGCATTTGTAATGTAATGCTTTGTGCCATTGAGAATATACGTATCTCCCCTTTTCACTGCGGTGGTTTTGAGGTTGGATGCATTGGAACCCGCTTCAGGCTCGGTTAATGCAAACGCTCCAATTTTGTTTCCACTTGCCATGTCAGGGAGGTACTTCTGCTTCTGCTCTTCATTCCCAAGCTCTACAATACCGACTGTTCCGATACCGGTATGTGCTCCGATTAAAGTCGTGTACCCGTTGTGTGTTTTTCCCAGTTCTTCATATAAGGCACATTTACCAACCATTCCAATTCCTAGTCCGCCATATTCTTCTGGGATACTTAGTCCGAACAACCCCATTTCCTTAGACAATTCAATAATACGTTCTGGGATTTTATCTTCTTTTTCAATTTGCATCGCCACTTTTTCAACTTCATTATTAACAAAGTTGCGTATATTGGTTTTAAGAAATTCAATTTCTTCATCTAGACGAAAATCCATTGCAGATTCCTCCTGTAGATAGAGTTGCATTGTGGTATTTAGAAATTAATAATGTGTTTTGTGTCAGACGCCAACCTTCAAGCTCTTAATTTCTTCAGTCAGCAACGGAACAACTTCGAAAAGATCTCCTACAATGCCATAATCAGCGACATTGAATATATTCGCTTCAGGATCTTTATTGATTGCAACAATTACTTTAGAGTTGGACATTCCTGCAAGATGCTGAATGGCGCCTGAAATTCCGCATGCAATGTATAAATCCGGGGTAACCACTTTTCCTGTCTGTCCAATCTGCAAGGAATAATCACAATAATCCGCATCACATGCACCCCTGGAAGCACCCACTGCTGCACCTAATTCCTCAGCAAGCTCTTCTAATGGCTTGAAACCTTCAGCACTCTTGATTCCACGTCCTCCAGCAACGATCACTTTGGCTTCGGATAAATCTACGCCAGAAGTTGCTTTTCTCACAACTTCCTTTACGACGGTACGTAAATCGTTAATAACGACCTCTTCTGTTAAAACTTCTCCTGTACGACTGGAGTCCTTGTCAAGTGCTTGAATATTGTTTGGACGAATCGTTGCAAAAATCGTTCCTTCTTTTACCCTTTTCTTCTCAAACGCTTTTCCGGAATAAATCGGCCTTGTAAAAACAACTTCCTCATCAATGACCTCAATATCGGTTGCATCTGAAATGAGTCCAGCATTAAACCTGGCTGCTAAACGTGGGGACAGGTCTTTCCCAAGTGCCGTATGTCCTAGTATGACAACATCGGGTTTTACAGTCTGGATAACTTGTAAATAAGCTTGGAAATACCCATCATTCGTATAGTGGTCTAAGATTTCATTTTCTACTTTTACAACACGATCTGCCCCGTAGTGGAAAAGTGTTTCTGCAAGCGAATCATCATCAGAACCGGCAACTGCCGCAACGACTTCTCCCCCGTCTGAAATATCTTTAGCTGCTGCAAGTGCTTCAAATGAAACATTCCGTAGTTCGTTTTCACGTATTTCAGCAAAGGTAAGTACTGTTCTCCCCATTCTAATTCCTCCCTATAGTATTTTTGCTTCCTGGTGAAGGTTCGAGACAAGCTCTTTAACCTGTACCTCGAGTTCACCGTCAAGAATTTTTCCGGCTCCTTTTTCCGGTGGCAAAAAGGTCGTAATCGTTTCTGTCTTCGCTTCGATTTCATCTTCATCAATGTCCAAGTCATCATAGTCGATTTCTTCAAGCGGTTTTCGTTTCGCTTTCATAATTCCTGGGAGAGAGGGGTAACGCGGTTCATTAAGACCTTGTTGAGCTGTAACCAAAAGGGGAAGAGTCGCTTCAATGACTTCCGTATCTCCTTCGACATCCCGTTTCAGTGTTGCTGTGTTTCCATCGACCTCAATATTTGTAATCATTGTCACATAAGGTAATCCTAATTGTTCAGCTAAACGTGGACCGACTTGGCCAGTGCTATTATCGTTGGAAACATTGCCGCCAAGAATCAGATCATAATCTTTGTCCTGAAAGAAGGCTGCAAGGATTGATGCCGTCGTATGCTGATCTTGAGCTTCCAAATCCTCACAATTAATCAGAACCGCTTTGTCAGCCCCCATCGCAAGTGCAGTTCGGAGCTCTTTTTCGGTTTCTTCACTACCGACGCTGACGACCGTCACTTCACCACCGTGCTTATCCCGAAGCAGAATCGCTTCTTCCACAGCAAACTCATCATAGGGGTTAATAATAAAATCTACACCCTCATCGCTGACCTTACCTTCATTGATGACAATTTTCTCTTCTGTATCGAATGTCCGTTTTAATAGGACGTAAATGTCCATATAATCATTCTCCTTCCGTTATTATTATCCCTTTACCACTTTAAAGGTACCGTATCCTTTTGCCAGTAGATTTCCGTCCTGGTCGTATACTTCCCCTTCACCCATCTTGATTTTTCTCCCATTACCAAAAACCTTTGCTTTGGCAGTTATCCTCCCACGGTTTATTGGTGCAATATATTTAACGTTCAGATCAACTGTAATCATTGGCTGGCCATACATAGATCTGAGCTTAAGACCGATGATGTTATCAATTAATGTTGCATAAACGCCACCATGCAGGTTTCCGGCTGTATTAAGCAATTTTTCTTCAATAGGAAGTTCAAGTATGACCTCGTCTTCCGTCAATTCAACGAATCGAAAACCAAGCAGCTTAAAGAAAGGGCTTGTCTCAAAGTCCTTCTGGATCCTGTCATATGGGTATTCTACTTTCATTTCCAACTACTTTCCCTGAAAGGCTGGTTTTCGTTTTTCAAGGAATGCCCTTGTTCCTTCTTGTTTGTCTTCTGAAGAAAATAAAATGGCCTGAGACAGCTTTTCGATGATAAGCGCCGTTTTCATATCCGTTTCTGCACCAACATTGACCGCGAGTTTCGCAAGCATAACTGCTAGAGGCCCTTTACTGATGATTTGTTGCGCAACCTCGACCGTCTTTTCTTTTAATTGACTAGATTCCACGACTTCACTTATAAGCCCAATATTCGCTGCCTCTTCACTAGAAATGATTTTCCCTGTCAAAATCAATTCCAATGCTTTCCCTTTACCGACGAGTCGGGTTAAGCGTTGTGTCCCTCCCGCCCCAGGTATGATCGATAGGTTTAACTCTGGAAGCCCCATCTTTGCAGTTCGGGAGGCAATCCGTACATCACACGCCATCGCAAGCTCACAACCTCCGCCTAGCGCATATCCATTAATCATCGCGATTGTCGGCTTCTTATATCCTTCAATATAGTCATAAACCTGTTGCATGCCACCAGCCTTCAAAGCATCATGCATCGTCTTGTTTTCGAGTTGTCCAATATCTGCTCCTGCGGCAAATGACTTTTCACCTTCACCCGTAAGGATGACGCACTTTACTTCCTCATCACTTTCCAACCGTTCAAGGACTATCGTCAATTCATCCAACGTTTCCTTATTTAAAGCATTTCGAACTTCAGGTCTGTTAATCTTCACATAAGCGAGATTATTTTCGATCACGACATCGAGATTTTGTATAACCATTGATATCACTCCCTTTATGAGTAGGTATAGAAGCCTTTGCCTGTTTTTCTTCCGAGTTCACCCCCTCCTATCAATCTATTTTGCTTGCTTTTCTTCTTCAACAAGCACACGCTTCAATAGTTTCCCAACCGTATTACGAGGAAGGGACTCACGTATTTGGATTTCCTTAGGCACTTTATATCTCGTTAATCGCTCATAACAAAACTGCTTTATTTCTTCTTCGGTAACGGTTGTAGAATCTTTCAGAACAACGAACGCCTTTACTTGTTCACCGCTATATTCATGGGGGATCCCTATCACCGCGGCTTCTTTCACAGCTGGATGGTCATACAGGACCCCTTCAACTTCCTGCGGATACACGTTGAAACCTCCTGATATGATCATCTCTTTTTTACGACCAACGATATAAAAGTAGCCATCCACGTCCATTGAGGCTAGATCTCCTGTTAACAGCCAACCATTACGTAGCGTTTTCTTCGTTTCATCTGGATCTCTCCAATATCCCTTCATAACCTGAGGACCTTTTATCGCAAGTTCACCAACACTCCCTGGTGGAAGCTCGTTTCTATCCCCATCAACCACTTTACAATCCGTTCCCGGTAGCGGTATTCCGATACTTCCGACTTTCCGAATACCGAGTATCGGGTTGCGATGGGTAGATGGAGAAGTTTCAGACATTCCATAACCTTCACCAATGATCGCTCCGGTCATCCTCTCAAACCGATGGATCACTTCAACCGGCAAGGGAGCAGACCCGCTTGAACAAAACTTAAAGCAATTCAAATCATAGTCTTCTATATCTGGATGATTTATAAAAGCGTTGTACATGGTCGGAACCCCTGGGAAGAATGTAGGTCGATGCTCTTTAATTATTTCTAGGACATTAGTAATCTCAAATTTCGGTACAATGAGATTCTTTGCACCGATATAGATGCTTAAATTCATTCCGCTCGTCATCGCATACACATGATAGAGTGGTGTACACGTAAGCGTCACTTCCTCTCCAAGCTTCATTTTATGGGCGTATAAGATCCAGCTTTGAATAACATTTGCTACGAGATTATAATGAGTTAGCATGGCCCCCTTCATCTTTCCTGTCGTTCCACCTGTAAATTGAATAACGGCTACATCGTCTTTTGGTGAAATGGCTTCCTCATGTACAAGAGGTTCATTTGAATTGATGAGATGAATCAAATTATGTCCAAACGGCTTATCTTCTTCGTCCTCAGCTATGACAAAAACATTTTTGAAAGAGTGACTTTCTGAAACTTGTTTCACTTTTTCAGCATTGTGGCTTTCTATGACAATATGGCTTAGTTGAACTTCATGAGCGATATATTCCATTTCTCTCGGCGTATACATTGGATTCATTTGGACCACTGTCGCGCCTAGCTTTTGGCTTGCGTAATAGGAATAGACATACGTTGGATGATTGGTGACCATCAAACCTATCCGTTCCCCCTTACTGATACCCAGTTTGTTCCATGCTCCCGCTAATCGGTCAACCCGGTCCTTTAGTTCATTAAATGTAATACGCTCATCTTGATAGATTAAAGCAGTTTGTTCTCCATATTGATGTGCACTATCTATTAAAAGACGGTAAAGGGAGCATTCTGGAATTTCAAATTGACCATTGAAAGCTTCTTGATATGCAGTGTTCCAGGGACGTTCAACAAGTTTTCCCACTTCGATCCCCCTCTAGTTTCGATCGTGATCCTCTTATTATTCGATGATGCCTTTTTCCTTATAATATTTCACAGCCCCAGGATGTAGCGTTTCAGGGTCGATTCCATCCAGAGCAGTTTCTAGCGTAAAATATTTAGCCCTTTGTGGAAGCTGGTCTTCAAATGGTTTTTGATTCTCCCAAAATACTTTTGTAAGGTTATATACATACTCTTTTTCGAGATCCTTTCTCACACTGAACATGGCAACAAGCGTGTAAGTTGGAATGTCTTCATCAAGTCCTTTGTACGTTCCTGCAGGAAGTTGGTCGGAAGAAATTCCAATTCCTTTCTCCCTGATGCTTTTCAGTTTATCTTCATCGATCGGAATCACTTTGACAGGTTGTGTCACTTCAATCTCCTGCAAAGCGGTCACTTGTGGAGCTCCACCACCGACGAAAATGTCAACTATGCCGTCTTTTAACATAGAAGCCCCATCATTATAGTTGCCGTAAGAAATCTTTCCACCTGCATCTTCGATCGTTTTCTCATCGATTCCGTACTCCTCCATCATATTCCAAAAAGCGACCGGTCCTCCTCCACCTTTAGGACCTAGGAAAATATGCTTGTCTACGATGTCTTCCACTTTGTTAATTTCCTCGTTTTCCGCTAATGTAGCAATCGTCTGATATACCGGATATAGTGATCCCAGGCCAGCTACTTGATCCAGTTCCTTATCAAAGCTTCCAGACCCTTTAAGTGCATCAGCATAGTCAGACGTATAATGGATGCCATATTTGATGTCTCCTATTTGGAGTGCTTTCAAGTTTGCAGTGGAACCACCTTCGATTTGCGATACATTCAAGCCAGAGAACTTATCCATGTAAAGCTCTGAAAGGATTGTTGTAATCGGGTACCATCCAGAGCCCATCGGACCAGACCCCACCTTCAAAAATTTATCAGGCGCCTCTAGTCCGCCTTCTCCATCACCAGAAGCGCTCTCACTTCCACAAGCAGTCATAATCATTAATAGCATTGATATCAAACAAACCGTTATTACTTTTCTCATCATGATCCTCCTTTTTACCCGCCAATTTGCTGTGGCGTGTTTTTATTAATGTGTTGAGAACGTTGCCAGAAGTAGGCGAGGATAAAGAGTGCTACCCCAATCAAATCACCTATGAGTCCAGGAATAATAAGTAGAACAGCACTAGCAAACAATATGATTCGTATGACACCTGTTAAATCTCCAAACCAATACCCTTCCACTGAACCCGCAAAAAGCACACAACTGATGACCGCAGTAACTAATGCAAGGATAATCGAGCCTATGTCGCCTCCTTGAAGGAGAAGTTCGGGATTATAGACAAACACAAATGGAATGAAGAATCCTCCAAGTGCGATCCTCACCGCGTAAAAAGCAGTTGAGGTCGGATTGGACCCAGCAATACCTGCCGTTGTATAGGCCGTAATGGCCACTGGAGGTGTCAAGCCTGACATAACCCCAAAATAGAAGACAAACATATGGGCTGCCACTATATTTACATCCATTTCTACTAATGCCGGAACACCCAATACTGCTAGAATCACATATGCCGAAACAGTAGGCATTCCCATCCCAAGAATAATAGAGGCAATCGCAAGCATAACAAGCAATAGCAACAAATTACCGCCCGCAACATCGATCATAAATCGTGAGAATGTAAGTCCTAAACCTGTCAGTGACACAGCCCCTACGATAATTCCTGCTGTTGCACAGGCCGAAACTACAGCTAATGCCCCTTTTGCACCATTTTCTAGAGACGCTAGGATATCGAGTGCATTCATCCTTGTCATTTGTCGTATCCAGCTTAGGATGATCGTTGTAATAATGCCGTAGAAACCAGCCTTCATCGGGCTAGAGCCTTCGATCATCATGTAAATAATCAAGATGATAGGTAAGAACATGTATCCCTGACTTAGAAGGATTTTTTTCGGATCGGGTAATTGTTCTTTAGGAATCCCTTCAAACCTGAGCTTCCTTGCATGAAAATATACAATGAACCCAGCAATCAGAAAATAAATGACAGCTGGTATTAACGCATACAATGCAAGGGTGATGTAAGGAATCCCGGTAGTTTCGGCCATAATAAACACCGAAGCTCCCATAATTGGCGGCATAATTTGTCCACCTTGAGATGCGACTGCTTCTACAGCGGCAGAAAATCGTTTACTGTAACCCAGCTTCTTCATAAGTGGTATCGTAAAGGATCCGGTTATCGCTGCGTTCGCGGCCCCATTCCCTGTAATCGTCGCGACCAATGCACTCGCACCAACCGCTGATAAAGCAGGGCCGCCTTTTCGATGTCCTAATGCTCCAAACGCAAAACTTGTGAAAAACTGCCCCCCTCCAGACCTCATTAGAAAGGACCCAAATATGACGAAGAGAATCAAAACAGTCGAACTGATATAGATTGGAGCACTGAAAATACCAAGGGTGCCATTAAACATTTGATCAATCATTTTCCCATATCGCGCTCCTGGATGAGCGAGTGCACCTGGGAAATAAGGACCGAGAAATATGTAGGCGATGAAGAACAAGCCGATACATGACATCAGAAAGCCATTCGTTCTTCTCGTCGCTTCCAGTACTAACGCGATGAAAATGGTCCCTATAACGAGATCCGTTGTATTCGGATTCCCTTGTCTGCTCAGAATCTCTTGACCTTGGAATATAATAAACCATGTCTCCACTACTGTGATCAGAACAAACAGCACGTCAACCCAACCAAACTTACTTCCTTTCTTAAAAGGAAATAGCAGAAAGATTAGGAGCAACGCCCAGACGACGTGAATACTTCTTTGTTGCCATGAAGATAGTGTTCCAAAGCCAGCCGTGTAAATGTGAAAAATGGATAAACCGATCGCCAAGATAGACGTAATCAAAACAAGTAGTCTAGCAAAATTCCACTTCTCTTTTCTCGATCCCCATAGTTCTTCAATAAACGCTGGTTTTTCCTTAATCGTTGTATCAATTTTCTTTGCTGCATCTTCACTTTGTCCTTGTTTCATCCTATCAACCCCTTTCCATACTATTTGTTAACGCTTTCATCTTCACGAACGGATTGAATAACAATTGTTTCATACATGTACAAAAGCAAAGAGTAAGTAACCAACAATGGACTGATTAATTTTCAGCTAGTATGTGGCGAGATATGATCATTCGTTGGATTTCACTTGTACCTTCATAGATCTTTGTGATTCGTGCATCACGGTAAAAACGTTCAACAGGATAATCAGAAACATATCCCATTCCACCATGGATTTGGACAGCCTTGTCGGCCACACGATTAAATACCTCTGAAGCGAAGAGTTTAGCCATTGAGGCTTCTTTAATGACCTTCTTTCCTTCATCAATCATCTCAGCAGCTTTCATCATCAGCGTTCTTGCAGCTTCCGTTTCAGTTGCCATATCAGCAAGCATCCATTGAATCGCTTGATTTGACGCAATAGGCTTACCAAACTGAACTCTTTCTTTCGCATAGCTTGCTGACATTTCAATCAACTTTTCACAAGAGCCAACCGCCCTTGCAGCTAGACCTATTCTTCCTTCCCCAAGGATTTTGAGTGCTGAGACATATCCCATTCCAACTTCGCCGATTACGTTTTCTTCAGGAACCTCACAATCTTCAAATAAAATTTGACATGTATAGGACCCTTTAAGCCCCATTTTCTTGTCACGCTTTCCAACAATTAGCCCTGGAAAATCCTTTTCAACTAGAAATGCAGTTATACCTTTAGCTCCTTTGGATTTGTCATTAGAAGCAATTACTGTAAAGATATCGGCAACAGGCCCATTCGTAATAAAGTGCTTCATGCCATTCAGGATCCACTTATCTCCCTGTTTGACAGCTTTAGTTGAAAGGTTAGTCGCATCCGATCCAGCTCCCGGCTCAGATAATGCAAATGCAGCAATTTTATTTCCGGCTGCCATGTCAGGTAAGTACTTTTGCTTTAACGTTTCAGAAGCTAGCTTTACAAGCCCAGTACTACCGATACCTGTATGAGCGCTGATTAAAGAAACATAACCATTGTGCGTTCTCCCTAACTGCTCGAGAACGATTGCCTTACCAACCGCATTCAGTCCAATTCCACCGTATTCTTCTGGGATACTCATACCGAATAATCCTAGTTCCTTCGCTTTTTTAACTAAATGTTGCGGAATCGTGTCCTCATCTTCAATTTGTTGTGCACATGGATCAATTTCGTTTTCTACGAAATTTCGAATCATCGTTTTCATTTGATCTAATTCATTTACCATAGTAGCAGGCATTCTGTAATTCCCCCTTTTTGGTGTCACGATTAATAAATGCAAGTACTGTGCCAAAATTTTAAATAGTTAGAAAATAAGGGATAGCAGCTGACCAAACAGCAATATTTTTTTATTAGGGGAGTCTAGTAAGCTCGTTAATGATGGCTTTCACATGCTATAATTGATTCATCTTTGTATCCTTGATTCATTTTTGTATTAACCGGTTCCATGTGGCCTGAGTAATCAAAACCATGATCAGCGTGATTCAAAAATGAATTTTCTTAGATTCTATGTATTTTCTTGTCGGTCCATGAAAGAGAGAATCGAATAAATTGATTGCAAAACAGGTGTCTCAACCCCGAGCTTGTCCCCTTCTCGAACCAAATAGCCACATATAGATTCGACTTCCATCCTTTTCCCCTGTAACCGGTCCTGTAGCATTGATGTTTTATGATTTCGCGCTCTTTTTTCAGCACTTTCGAGTATTTGTTCAATTACTTCAGAGTCCACATTGATATCTTTAGCTTCAGCAACCAAACACGTTTCTCTTAGGGCAGTCTCTGCGGTCTGCCGTAACAACGGGTCATCTAAAATCTGTCCTACATCCGCATTCACAACTGCTGAGAGAGGATTAAAGGTAATATTCCATAATAGTTTCTTCCATTTCGCAGTCATAATATCACTAGAAAACCATGACTTTACTCCGGCGTGATTGAATGCATCGACTACTTCTTTAGCCGCTTCTTCAGAAGCATGAGTTAGGGAACCAATCGGAAGTCTCGGTGAACCAAACTGACTGATTACTCCAGGTTCTTTTACACTCGCGGAGACATAAGTTGCAGTAGACAGTACACGCTCTCTTCCAAAAATATCACTTAATGTTTCTTCATTATCGACCCCGTTTTGCATAACAAGTAGGTTAGCCGTTTCAGATAGAACAAACTTCAATTGTTTTGCTACACTTGATGTACCCGTTGATTTAACACAAAATAAAACGAGATCCACTTTTCGAAAATCTCGAACATCGTCTGAAAAGGTCCCTTTCACATTGAAGTTCCCCTCAGAAGTCTCAATACGCATTCCATTTTCTTTCATTGATTGTAAATGCTGTCCTCTAGCCAAGAAAATGACTTCATGTCCTGCATTCGCAAGCATCCCGCCAAAATAACCACCAACAGCACCAGCACCGGCAACACCAATCTTCATCACTATTACCCCCTTCATTCTCACTTCAATTAATTGCAATTTTCATGCCAACAAGAAGGGAATGTCAAGAATTAATGGATGCTAATGAGAATGCAACTGGAATATCAAAACGATTTATCAGGCCGAATTACAAAGTTACTGCTAGAAGAAAGATCTAATGGGAAGAATTGAAATAGAGGATGCTATAGTTTAGGTGTCAATTAGCGGTTTGAGTTCACTTTTGAATCGATTTGGAGGATCATGGAAATGGTTATAGGGGGGTTACTGAAATTAAAAGTCCTAGGGCGGCGAGAAGAGAAACAATTAATATGGATTGATTGAGGACGGGGAACAATGGATTGATATGATGGTAGACCGTGAAAAGGAGTTAAGTAGTCTATTAAGATTGAAGTTTTTTCTTTATATTGTTGATTTCTGTATCGTGCTTTCCGGTTTTAGAACTCAAATAATCAACATCAAAATTAACACTTTTCATTTCATCTGAAACAACCTTGAACACAGCTTGGTGTTGGTCTAACTTTCCTTCAATGTGATTGAAATGACTACGCATTTCCGATGAGAGATGGTCTACTTTTGTTTCTATACGTTCTTGTCCTGTTTCTAAGTTAACTAAACGGTTATTCACTTTTTTAATTTCATTGAGAATTTGTATCAATGTTTCTTCCATTTGGTTTTTCCTCCGGCTTCTTTTTTCCTATTTTATCATGGATTGTACGGAATTAGATAGAAAATCACCAGCTATCTTTAATATGAAAGTCACCTAAAGAGCTCAAATGACTTTTTGATAACACGTTAAGAAAGTATAAAAATACTTTCTATAGTATAAGCGCAACTAAGGCGATCACCTGCGCTAAGGCTTGGCGCTAGCCAAGTTTTCTTTATCGACTCAACTTTCGCAGACTGAAATAGGCAGGTATCCCTTGATGTAGTTAGGTAAACCTACAATCCATTGTTGTACTCGATTTTTAATCAGTTTCTTCGTCTTTTTGTTCGTCTTCTTAAGGGTATCTTGAAGAAGCTCGATTAGTTGTTGGAGAGCGATCGACCAATCAAGGTCACTGATTTGATCACAAACAAATTTCATAAAACATGCTGCCAAGAGTTCACTGATCCGATCTTAGCATGAGAGTACAATAAATCCGACAAAAATAATGGAGCGAGTAACTTAACGGATTTACCATTTTCAAAATGATGATATTTATCCTAATAAAAGCTATGCAACATTAGAGCTTCCAGTAGCTACGTCTTCAGGAATATCATAATAGTTGATACAAAACAGCCGGGAGGAGTGCCCTCCCATCCCGGCGTCTGATTATTCACTTATTACACCGCACGCCACACGATCTCCCGCATCACCTGAAGGTTGGGATTTACCATCATCCGCTTCAGCATGGATAACAAGTGCACTTCCGTCTTTATCGAATAATAAATTTTCTTTACCTTTCTTTAATGTCACATTCTTCGCTAGAAATTCTTCTTCAACGGTTCCGTCTTTTCCTACTTCAATATTAGGGAGGTCACCAGCATGTTCTCCTTTTGGATGATCAAAACCGTGACTCGCGTCTGTCGGATTGAAATGCCCGCCCGCTGACTTAAAGTCCGGTGCTTTACATTGCCCTTTTTCATGGATATGGAACCCATGTGTCCCTTTAGACAACTTAGAAACCTTAAGTTGAATCCTCACACCATTAGATTCCTGTTTTAATTTTGCAGAACCTACCTTATCTCCGTCCCCATTTTTCAAATTAACATTTACTGTATCTTTATTATTTTCCTTTTCTCCGTTGTCTTTTTCCATACCTGTCCCTTTTTTTGACTTTTCATTTTGATTTTCTTTGTTGTCATCAGTACCAGCACATGCAGCAAGAGCAAGGACGAGCATCAGCATAATTAAAAATAATGTCGCACGCTTCATTTTTTTCAAAGCCCCTTTCATTTTATAAGATAGTTATTACCTCTATGTATTTCCATACAAAAAGAAAGATTAAACATTCAGAAAGCAATCTCATTCCATAGGCATACATAAGTATACATAGTTAAGCCAATTATAGTGCTGAAACCCTAGGAAACATTTCTTAGACAACAACTTAGGGGAAGGTAGCAACTGATGTTTCTGACGCCCTTTCTCCTAAATAGAACTTATCATTTAACTGATTTTTTATTGTTGATAAATGGAAAAGTTTGGTCTGCATCTCCTCAAACCCTTTGCGCTCTTTCTTTGTGATTTAGGCCTACACAAGGTCGGGCCTGGTATCTTAGTTTCTTATGTAATTTCTAGTGTTTTAATTCTTCATTATGAAAATACTGGGTGAAATCGTCACGCTAATCCTGCAAGCAGTTTATTTTCTGAATATGCACGAGACGCAATTGGACCATGAGCAGGCGTAACAGTTGGTGCTTTATTGGTTTCAATGGGTTATCGTTATTGCCATTGAAGCAATTGCAGGTGCAGCTATTATCCATATATGGTATCCAAGTATTCCTTTATGGTTACTCGCGTTAGTCTTAACAATCGCGATTACTTTAAATAGCTGCGGCCTTTTTCGGAGCACCATTGTAAATCATTCAACGTTTTTATTTTATAACCTAAATACGAAAACATCTCTTGAAATCATGAAGCTTTCCCTACGTTATTAGTTGCAATCCAAATATATTTCACCAAACTTATTAACATCCTTTAATATTAGATTCTAGTACCTTTTAAGTGCTTCAATCATTAGCTTCCAAAAATCTTCTACTTCAAGTTCTAAACCAAACTTAGCATTAACTTTTCTACCAGTGATCCCATGTAGATCAATTAAGGTTGTTCCAGCAGTAAACTCTCCTTTCGTTTCCACTGTAATATTTACATCTTTTGTTTTAAACAATTCTGGTGCAACACAATATGCAACAGTTAATACATCGTGTACTGGTGCACCGTCAAAATCGAACATTTCTTTATATGTTGATGCAAAAAACACTAATAATTCACCAACTATTTTAGCAACATTGTTATCAATTTTATTCACTTGATCGATAACCTCTTTTGTTGCTAAGGCTTGATGTGTTATATCCAACCCCATAACTACTGTTGGTATACCACTATCAAATACTTTTTTTGCGGCTTCTGGATCAGCCCAAATATTAAATTCGGCAGTTGGTGTCCAGTTACCATATGTTCCACCACCCATAAGTACAATCTCTTCAATTTTGTCCTTAATTTCTGGTGCTTTGGATAAAGCCAACGCAATATTTGTTAATGGTCCTGTTGGAAGAATTGTAACAGGCTCTTTTGATTCTTTTATAAGTCTAACGATTGTATCAGACCCATGTTCCTCACTCCAGCTGCGGGAAGGTTCAGGCAACACCGGACCATCTAGACCCGAATCTCCATGAATACTAGGTGCAGTTTCTCGAAACCGAACCAATGGCTCACTTGCCCCTTTGGAAACGACAACATCAGTTAAGGATACTAAATCACATATTTTTAATGCATTCATAGTCGTTTTTTCAATTTCTGCATTTCCAGAAACCGTCGTAATACCTATAATCTCCAATTCCGGTTGCACAGCAGCCAAAATAATTGAAATTGCGTCATCATGACCTGGATCACAATCCATAATAATTTTTCTTGCAGTCATCCTATATCACCTCTATATAAAATAAAAATTAAATGACAACACCCATAATTGTACCTGAAATTACAGAAGCCAATGTTGCCCCTAACAAGAGTTTTAAAGCAAATTTTGAAACATAACTGCCTTGTTTTTCACTGATTGATTTGATTGAACCCGCAACAATACCTACTGTCCCAAAATTTGCAAAACTAACTAAATAAACGGATACAATTGCAACTGTTTTATCGGAAAGATGTTTTGATATTTCACCAAAATTCAACATTGCAACAAATTCATTAGTAACAAGTTTTGTAGCCATAATCCCACCTGCTTGTACAGCCTCTGCCCATGGAACTCCCATTAGGAATGCGATTGGTGCAAAAATATAACCAATAACCGTTTGGAAAGAAACTTGAAATATGCCTAAAAAGATCACATTTATCAATTCCATCAAGGAAATAAACCCCAATAGCATTGCAGCAACGACTATAACAATTTTAAATCCATCCATTACACTTTCTCCAACCATTTGGAAGAAAGGAACTCTTTCTTTTTCTTCAATTTGAATTAAATCCTCATTATCTTCTAAATCATATGGGTTAATAATATTAGCAATTATTAGTGCACTAAAAATATTCAATACAACGGCTGTTACAACATATTTTGGCTCTAACATCGTCATATACGCCCCAACCATCGCCATACTTACTGCACTCATTGCCGAAGTACAAATTGTGTAAAGTCTTTTTGGAGATAAAAGGGGAATTTGTTTGATAATTGTTAAGAACACTTCTGGTTGCCCAAATGCAGCTGTAGATACAGCAAAATAGCTTTCTAGTTTACCCATTCCAGTTATTTTACTTAAAAATAGACCTAAATAATTGATTATGAATGGTAATACTTTTATATAATTTAGTATTCCAATTAAAACTGAGATGAAAACAAGAGGCAATAACGCTACAAAGAAAAACGTTGTTGCACCTTTATTCACCATACCACCAAATACAAATTGAATTCCTGAATCAGCAATCTCCATTAATTTTTCAAAAAACACGCCCACTTTGGTAATAGCAATTAAACCGATACTAGTATTCATCATGAAGTATACTAAAACGATCTGCACAGCTAACATGATCAGAATTCGTTTATATTTTATTTCTTTTCTATTATTACTAAATAAAAAAGCAATAACAAAAACAAGCAAAATTCCTGTTATTAAGAATATAAAATTCATGTGGAGCCTCTCCCTTTAGATGTTAGCGTTTTCATCTCTTTTAAAAAACAACTTCTATAAAGTCTAGTTGATATTGTTATAAGCAATAATCTGAGAAAGTTAACTTTATAGAAGTTGAGTTTATACTAATTACGAACTCATTTTAGTTTTTTTATTGAAACTAACTGCAATTTGAGTTCCTACTTTAGCATTGTGTTTTACTAATTCTATATTGGCATCAAGGCTTTTACCGTCAGTTAATTCCTTAATTTTACCTAGCAAGAATGGTGTACTATCTTTACCACTAATATGATTTTCTTTTGCTTCTTTGATTGCTTGATCGATAATGCCATTGATATAATCCTCGTCCAGAGCATATTCCTTAGGAATTGGGTTAGCGATTACTGCTCCACCTTTAAGGTTTAATTCCCATTTAGTTTTTAATGTTTCAGCAATATCATTGATTGAATTAGTAGAGAAGTTTAATTGATGTTCACTCTTTCTTGTGTAGAATGCTGGCAAGCACTCTGTTTCATATCCAATTACAGGAACTCCTTTTGTTTCAAGGTATTCTAGAGTAAGAGCTAAATCTAGGATTGATTTAGCACCTGCACAAATTACAGCTACATCGGTTTGAGCTAATTCTTCAAGGTCAGCTGAGATATCCATAGTGGTTTCTGCCCCTTTATGAACCCCACCAATACCACCTGTTACAAAGATTTTGATGTCTGCTAAATCAGCACAAATCATTGTTGTTGCGACAGTCGTTGCACCTAATTGTTTTGTAGCAATAATTTGAGGTAAATCCCGTCTGGATACTTTAGCAACATCTGAACTTTTACCAAATACCTCTAATTCATCATCTGTTAAACCAATTTTAATTTTCCCATCAATGATCGCAATTGTTGCTGGAACAGCCCCGTTATCACGAACAATTTGTTCAACTTCTCGAGCCATTTTTACGTTTTGAGGATAAGGCATACCATGAGAAATAATAGTAGATTCTAATGCAACGATTGCTTTTCCTTCCTCTTTTGCTTGTTGTACCTCTGTAGATAATTCAATATATTTTTTCATTTAAATAGCCTCCATATCTAATATAAATTGTTTTTGTGATAATTCCGGTCTAACTGTATACTTTGACATAATTGTTTTATGGGCATTGACCAAACCAGATTTTATAATGTAATTAATCTCTTTCTTTTGTAACCAGGAATATATAACACCTGAACAAAATGAATCTCCTGCACCTGTAACATCAACCACCATTGGCGTTTCGATAGCTGGGAAAAAATGAATCTCACCAGTCTCATTACCTGTCATTACACCTTTTGATCCATTGGTTACAATTACATTTTTTACGCCTAACTCTAACCACCTCTTAACTGAATTTTCCCAATCTTTCTCATCATTAATTTTAATATTCATAAAAGTTTCTGTTTCATCTTTATTTACGATGAGCCAGCTCACTACGTTTAAAGTTTTTGGAAGTTTATTCATTTTTGGAGACGAAACAGGGATAATGACCAATGGAATATTATATTTAGATGTGAAGGAACAAAGAAAATCAATCGTTTCACTTGGACAATTCAAATCCACTACGATACATTTAGCTCTTCTAAGAATATTCCTGTTTTTTATCAACAATTCAGGTGTAATAGTTTCATAAACATCCATGTCTGCAAATGCAATTGATAGATCACCATTCTTATCTAAAACTGCTGTATAGGAACCTGTTGACGAATTTTCAAATTGAGCGACATGCTCTAAATTCATAAAAGGTGACGATAAATTATAAATCTCTTCCCATTCCGAATCGTAACCACTTCCTGAAATTAGTATAACTTCCTCACCCAATCTTCCTAAGTTTTCGGCAATATTTCTAGCTACTCCCCCAACCGTTCTAGAGGATTTTACTGGATTAGACGTTCCATTAGTAATTTCATATTTCGCATAGAATTTCCTATCTACGTTAGCTCCCCCTATGCAAATAATAGGGATTGTATTATTTAAAACATAACCCTTTTCTCTAATCATGCCTAAAATTAATTCTTTATTTTCATTAATATCATCAGTCATTTTCACACCCCCCTTTTTTTCATTACAAATGTTTATTAATTAAACACATGTTTAGTATACGTTTTCATTTTAAATTGTCAATAGTATTTTCAATAAAAACCAACACATTATTTCATATTATTTTGTTTATCATCGCAATTTATTGCCTTTATTGATGGTAATATCAGCCCAATAAATATAAGATCCATACCAGATACCTGTACAATATTTACACTTTCATGTACTAACAAAACAAAATCTACAACAAAAATTGGTAACACAATAGCACTTAAAATTGATGCTGATCCTAACCAAAATAGCCTCATCCGTTTTATCTATTGGATGAGGCATTGTCTATCAGCAATATATTTTCAATAATGATTCCACTTTCTGTTATAATTTTGATTAAAAGATAGGGGTCGAAAAGTAACAACTAGTAAGTCTGAACTAGTATTCGTATAACTGAAATGATTCTAGCTACTGTGTTTATTAAATTCACCAAACATGTAAGATTTATTTTTTACTTTTTGTTTAACAGCCTTATTTTCAACTGATAATATATTTCTATTTAGCATTGTTGGTAAACTCATACCGAGAATAATGATTGCTATACCTACTATTTGCAACGTAGTAACAGTTTCACTTAGTAATATGACTGACACCATTACCGCGATTGGCAATTCAACAGCACTCAATATTGATGACATACCCAATCCAACTTTAGGAACTGCAATAGTAAATAAGAAAACTGGAATAATCATGCCAAATAACCCTAATGCCAAACCATAAATCCAAAGTCCTTCGTTAAACAAAGTCCCATTCCAAATAATTTCAGGAGACTGAAAAACAGCCGACATAATAAAAGCAAAAAAAGAAACCCATACCAACCGATTAGAGGTTGTCATATTTTTAGTTGCCCTACCATTAACAAATAAAAATAGGGAATAACAAAGAGCTGCCGATAACCCCCATAACCAACCTTGAAAAGGTATTTGAGATAAATCAACATCAATCAAACCAGCTGCTGGTATGGTACCAGTAATCAATATTATTAAAGAAATAAATTCAATACGACTAGGAAATTGGCGTTTTGTTATACAAGAAATCAACATGCCTATCCATGTAAATTGAAACAGTAGTACAACTGCCAAAGAAGCAGGTAAATAATTCAAAGAATGACCATATAAAATATTTGTCAACCCTGTTAAAACGCCTGCAAAGATAAGAATTTTAAATCCATTAAAGCTTAATTTTGTTCTGTTTGAAAGAAAGAAAATACACAAAGCGATACAAAAACCGATAAAAAATTGACTTGTAACTGCTTCCGACACCGAATAACCACTATGCATTGCTAGTTTTATGATGGTTGAAACTACACCATAACTACTAGCTGCTATAACTACTAACAAGGGATATAGATACATCTTCAGCATTCTACTCCTCCTTTTTATTATTATGATTTTTTAACATTCCTATGGCAAAAAAATCATAATCTCCAATATAAAGCACATATAGACTTTTTTGCAATCTATTTTTTTGGTTATAATGAATTGACTATGTCATCTCAGTAAGATTTGGATCACGTATAATTTATCAGTATCTAGTAATGAAAATAATAGAAAAAGTGGTAAACCCATTTATAAATATAGCTGAAATTTGAATTAAAGGAGCAAATCTATTTGGATTGAAAGCTAAGAAAAGAGATGAGTTGAGAGAAAAAAACGAGAAATTTGTACGCTAAGCAATTTTTGACATAAGCGATATTTCCAAAATGCAAGAAATATCGCCTATCTAAATAAACAGACAGAAAAAAGTTATTATTATGATTAAGCTATAAGAATGCTTTGAAAATGGCATTTAATATTAAGCGTTTACAAACAATAGTTTATGTATTAAATTATTGTTTAAGGAGAAATGAGGTTGTATCATGGATAAAGAGAAACAAATTTTAAATCATATAAGAATGAATCCTTTTATTTCACAGCAAGAATTATCAAGTAAAGTCGGTTTATCACGACCTGCCGTTGCTAATTATATTGCTAACCTGACGAGACGCGGTGAAATCCAAGGACGTGCCTATATTCTTCGAGAAGAATCTTCAATCGTGTGTATCGGAGGGGCAAACACAGATCGAAAAGCGCGTACAAATCAGAAGGTGCGTTTATATTCATCCAATCCGGTCGAAATTACTGAAGCTTGTGGCGGTGTAGCACGCAACTTTGCTGAAAATTTAAGTCGACTCGGCTGCAACTCCTCTCTTATGACTTGTGTGGGAGACGACAAAGAAGGTAACTGGATACTGAATGAAACGAAAAGTCAAGGAGTTAACGTGAGCCAAGTATGGGTGTTACCAACAGAACGGACAGGGACTTTTACCACCTTATTGGATATTACTGGTGAAAGTATTGTCTCAATGGCTGATATGAATATATACGAAAAAATAACAACTTCCATGTTTGAGGAAAAATGGTCCTATATCGTTTCCTCAAAAGCTGTTTTTTTGGATACGAATATTCCGAAGGAATGTGTCAGTTTTTTAATTAAACGCTGCACTGAAGAAAACGTCCCTATTTATATTGACCCTGTATCTTCAGCCAAGGCACGAAAACTTCCTTTTCGACTTGACGGAGTAGAACTGCTGATTCCTAACCGAGAAGAAGCAGAGGTGCTTGCTGAAATAAAAATCGACTCAATCAAGGATTGTAAATCAGCCTGTGAAAAGATTCAACAGCGTGGCGTTCAAAAAGTTATTATTACGCTTGGTGATCAAGGGGTTTATTATTTCTCTTCTGAGGAATCTGGGCATTTGCCTCCTTTCAAAACGGATGTTGTTGATGTCACAGGGGCTGGTGATGCATTTGCATCATGTGCAATATATGGAATCATGAACGAAGAATCGCTATGTAGTGCCTGCCAACTAGGACTTGCTGGTGCTGCTCTTACCCTTCAAACTGAAGAATCTAGTTCATCGGTTTTAAAACCCGAAAAAATTCATGAACTAGTAAAGCAGTTTTCGTGATGAAATCATATTTGACTTTTACGGAAGAAATATCTTCTTTTAGTTTTATTAGAAATGATTATCTCGTATAGAATACTTAAATCCATAAAATATTTGCCCCTCTTTTGTTGAAAAAGCATCTGCTCGCCTGCAGATGTTTCCTTTTGTGCACGTTAAGAAAGTATAAAAATACTTTCTATAGTATAAGCGCAACTAAGGGGATCGGGGTTATTTAATACAATGAATTTTCATAAGATTGTTATAATTTAATACAGTTATATAAAGTATAATAGAGATATAGATTTACATGAAAGGAGTTGGTGAAATGAGAAAGCCACGAAACGTTTCATTTAAGCAATTAGTGATAGAGAATAAAATATATTTAATAAACAGCAAAGATGAAATGGAAAAAATCGAAAAGAAGATTGAAGACAAACAATTAAACAAACCATTATAACAGAGGTTGGAGTTAAGCTTCCGGCCTCTCTTTTTTTGACATAATCTTGTTTAAAAAATCTGAGCGGAGGAAAGATGAACTGTATCCCGAATAATGGACACTTATAAAAAAGTCCACTATTCGAGATTTTTTGTGGTTTATCACAGAGAACCCGTTATAATGAAATCAATTAGAGAGAACGTTGAATAAATAATGAGTAAAATGATCTTTAACGAATTTCAACGTAAACAACTTGAGAACAATCAAAAAGAGCCATATTTCTGATCGTTCCATATCGGTCGGTACTAAAATAGTAAAAGGAACTGTCCTAACCGACAGTTCCTCCACTAGCGCCAATCGAATTTTAAATAAGTTTAAAGAGGCCGGTACAGCCCAAGTTTTATATAAAAAGTGCAATAACTACGCGGAAGGCCAAAAAAGATATATAGAATGATGCTTTATTCTAACCATAGTTTAAACAATCCTTCCGTGATGCCGAGATTATACATGTAATAGATCCCGAATACCGCGCTAATGCCCCCAGTCACTTGTGTGAGCAAACGGTTAAGTCTTTTTTTGTCAGCGCTCAACACAAACGGGACACCAATGAGAGTCGTAAAAAATAGCATCCCGACAATGGTTCCAGCTCCAAACACAATAATATAGACCGCTTCTTGCCATACGCTGGATACGGTAGAAACCGTCAATAAAATCATTGCCGCACTTCCGGCCAGACCATGTACAATTCCAATCAAGAAAGACTTTCCGTACGCAATATGAGGTGACCGTGAGTATTCCTTTTGTTCGACCAGCCTCTTTTTATAAACAAACATACTCGTAACTCCAAGATAAACGAGCATAATTCCAACAAGGAATTCGAGTGACAACGCAAATACTTCGTTGACCTCTGCTTTGAGGACAATCAATACAAGTCCCACTATAAATAATGTCACCGTATGCCCGATCCCCCAGTATACACCTGCGAGTGAAGACCGCCATAACGTTTTCGTTTTGCTGGCAATGGTTGAGACAGCAATAATATGATCAGGTTCGAGTGAATGTTTAACCCCCAATATAAAACCGAACAATAAAACTGTTAAAAAACTGATTTCCATTTCTTATCCCCCTTTAATAATTCTACTCTAAGTTAACTGATTCCATATTTTATTCATTTCCTTCTTCAGCGCCCATAAATCGGTGGCAAGCCACCTGAAATGAAGTCCTTTCCCTTCCAAGCCTGTAACACTGGCATTGATATCTTTGGAGATTTTGAATTTATCATGTAAATCTCTTATACTTATAGATTGAACTTCTGGCGAAACAAACCACAATGAACCAATATATAAAGATTTTTCGAGTAATCCGATCTGTTGTAGCGGCATCCTTGTCGGGGAAAGGTGGAGGGTGTCATAAGCAAGACACTCCTCTTCGACCCAAATTTGAAAACTTGACCGGAATTCATCATAGTAAAAACATTCATTTCTTTTTTCGCGCCCGGGCGATATGATTTCCCCCCACAATAGTGTTGAATCCCTTTTCATCCGAATCATTGTATCTCCATTAAATTTTGCGTCTTTGAAAGGAATAATCGCCTCCGGCATCCATTCCAAACGCGCCCCTCCATCAAGCTGCACAGAGACATGTTGAGCGGAAGAAAGTTCATTCAAAGACGGATATACTTTTGTTGCCGATTGCTGGAGAAGGCAGACATTAGCCTGTTTCTTTAAGTGAACCTTGTATTCATTACGGTCTCCGGCTACCAGTCCACCCGACGATTCCATGAGGTAAACCGTGGCCTTTTCCTTATCATCAAGATATAATGCACGGCTCGCTTTTAACGGTGATTGTTGAAAGCAGTCTGTTAAACATGTTAGGCCATTTTTCTTCTGGAATTCCAACAATAGTTTTCCGTGATGATTGATTTTAGGCGGTTGAAGTATTTGTTCCAGAGGAATCGGCCCCCTCTAATAATAGATCACGTTTGATCCAGTTAATCACTTCATCCAGTCCTTGTTTACTTTTTAAGTCAGTAAATACGTATGGACGTCCACCGCGCAGTTTCTGTGTGTCGCTTTCCATTTGATCCAAATCTACACCTACATGTGGAGCAAGATCTATTTTATTAATCATAAGCAAATCCGAACGAGATAATGCCGGTCCACCTTTACGGGGGATATCCTGTCCTTCTGCGACATCAATCACATAGATATAAGCATCGACCAACTCGGGGCTGAATGTCGCCGACAAGTTATCCCCACCACTTTCCACAAAGATAATATCCAAATTACTGAACGTTGTTTTCAATTGATCAATAGCTTCAAAATTCATCGAAGCATCTTCTCGGATCGCTGTATGCGGGCATCCTCCTGTTTCGACACCAATAATTCGGTCTTCTTCTAAAACGCCGCTCTTTATTAAAAATTCGGCATCCTCTCTCGTATAGATGTCATTTGTAATGACCGCTACTTCATACCTCTTATAAAGTTCACTTGTTAATCTGTCTACAAGTGAGGTTTTTCCTGAACCAACAGGCCCACCAATTCCAAGTCGTACTGGTTTCATGTTCATCTACTCCTTTTTATGTGACGACGCCGAAAATTATGAAATAAACAAGCGCGAAAATAGGTATTCGTGTTTCATCGACGCCATTTCAATTCCCAATGCATTATTGTACAAATCATCCAATGTGTAGTTCATTACGCAGTTTCCCGCTTCTTCAATTAGTGAAAGTAACTCATACAAAGCTTGTACACCGCTGTTTTGTCCAAGCGGGACGGCTCGAACCGCATTTTGTATCAGCCCGTTAATGGAGGCGTATAAAAACCTAGAAACGGTCTTTTCTTTATCAATACCGTGACTGGCAGTATAAATACCATACAAAACGGCATAATGACCTTTGATTTCTTTATCATCAAACCTGCTTTTCCATTCTTTCATTAATTCAGATTCACCGAGCGGCAATACCGTTTGCAGGAACTGTTTGCCCATCTTTATGCTGCCACTTCGCAATTCCCGCGCCAATTTCATTCCGTTGCAAATCTGCTCTAGATAGACAAGTTTGTCATAATCTTTATTTTCTGCAGCCTGATGCGATTCTTTAACAAGAATCGCATCCCCGCAGGCCAGGTTATAAAACAAATAAGATTTGCAATAATCGACCAATTCTTGTTTCGTTGTAATCAAATTTTGCTGAATGTACGTTTCCATCCCAAAAGACTGTGTATAGGAGCCAATTGGAAACGCTGAATCATGTATCTGAAACAGGTGGAGAAGCTGTTGCTCAGTGCTGATGCCCCCGGTATTTAAACGGTTGTTTGAATCTTCTTTCTGAACGCTCATAACCGACACCAACCTCTTCTAGCAATTTTCCCAATGTATGATCGTATCGAACAATAATCTCATTTTCACTTATCAAACACGGTGTATGACGGTTCCCGAGTTCAAAAGCGGCTTTACCCATCTCAGTAATCGTCTTCGGATGAATAACGATCACTTCTTCAAGCTTTGTCCGTACGGCGATTTGTCTCTCTTTATCTTCATATATAAGGTCACCGAAGTGAAGGGGTTGATCCTGATCCAGGGAAATGGCCACATCCGTACCTTGATCCGTTGTTTTGCGTAAGATACGTTTATTTAGTTCTTCCCAGTCCAATTCAATCCACTCACGACGTTTTGGCGCTTCTTTTTCATCATCAATGTTCCTTATAACTTTTTGAATAAGCATGCCCGTTCTCCTCCCTTTAAAATAAGAAATACCGTTGTGCCATAGGAAGCTCGCTAAACGGTTCACAACGTATCAATTCGCCGTTCACCTTCACTTCGTATGTTTCCGGATTGACATCAATTTTCGGGGTTTCAGCATTCAATTTCATATCTTTTTTTCCAATATTCCGGCAGTTTTTAACAACCCCGATTTGTTTTTGCAATCCAAGACGTTTCGGAATCGCATTATCGACAGCTACTTTCGGTAGGAATGTCATACTCGTAAGTGCCGTGGCTTTACCATGGAAGGCAAACATCCGCCGAGCCATCATCGGCTGTGGTGTTGGGATGGAAGCATTCGTATCACCTATCTGTGCGTAAGCAGCCAATCCGCCTTTAATGACAACTTCGGGTTTAACACCAAAGAACATGGGATCCCATAGGATGATGTCCGCTAATTTCCCAACTTCAATCGAACCGATTTCATGGCTGATCCCTTGGGCAATGGCCGGATTGATCGTATATTTTGCAACGTATCGCTTGGCTCTAAAATTGTCATGATCTTTTCCTTGATCTTCTGGTAAGGTGCCTCGCTGTTTCTTCATTTTATCAGCTGTCTGCCATGTACGAATAATCATTTCTCCCACACGGCCCATTGCTTGCGAATCCGATGACATGATGCTTAAAATACCGAGGTCGTGCATGATATCTTCAGCGGCTATTGTCTCTGGACGAATTCTGGAATCAGCGAAAGCGACATCTTCAGGAACGTCATGTGACAAGTGGTGACACACCATCATCATATCCAGATGTTCATCAATCGTATTGGTGGTAAATGGTTTTGTTGGGTTTGTTGACGCAGGCAGTACATTCGGATACGATGCCATCTTTAACATATCCGGGGAATGGCCGCCGCCTGCCCCTTCTGTGTGGAACGTATGAATCACCCGGCCGTCAATCGCTTTGAGCGTATCTTCGACAAATCCTGCCTCATTTAACGTATCTGAGTGAAGTGCAATTTGGACGTCATATTCATCAGCAGTGGTCAGGCTTTGATGAAGTGCGGAAGGAGTCGCGCCCCAGTCTTCATGAACTTTCAGGCCAATAGCCCCGGCCCTGATTTGTTCAATCAGCGGTTCTTGTGTGGAAGCACTTCCTTTTCCTAACAACCCAATGTTAACTGGTAAATTCTCAACAGCTTCTAACATTTTAAAGATATTCCATTCCCCAGGGGTGGAGCTTGCTGCCTTCGAACCTGCAGCAGGGCCTGTCCCCCCTCCAATCATTGTGGTAGTTCCTGTGGCAAGCGCAACATCCACTTGGTCGGGGCTGATAAAATGAATATGTGTATCAATTGCTCCAGCTGTCGCAATTAAACCTTCGCCAGCGTAAACTTCCGTTCCGACACCGATCACCATGTTCGGATCAACACCATCCATCGTATCGGGATTTCCGGCTTTTCCAATTCCGGCAATTCTTCCATCTTTCATGCCAACATCGGCTTTCACGATTCCGGTATAATCGATAATAACAACGTTGGTTATCACAGCGTCAAGTACTCCTTCAAGTCGCGTTTGGGTACCGTTTTGCCCCATTCCAACACGTAAAGATTTACCGCCACCGAATACACCTTCATCACCGTAATGTGTGTAATCCTTTTCGATTTCTATCCATAGATCGGTATCTGCAAGCCGAACCATATCACCTGAAGTAGGTCCGTACATATTTGCATAATTTTCTCTAGAGATTTTCATTCGGCATCCGCTCCTTTAAATCCCGAGTTATCCGCGTTTTCGATAATCTCTTCTTTATTGTCAATTGAACCGTCCGTTAAGTTGTTTAGACCATATACATTTTGTCGACCGCTAATTTCGGTTAACTCCACTTCTTTTTCCTCACCGGGTTCAAACCGCACAGCTGTGCCAGATGGGATGTTTAACTGCATACCGACTGTTTCTTCACGCTGGAAATCTAAATATTTGTTGGCTTCGATGAAATGATAATGGGAACCGACTTGAATCGGTCGGTCTCCAGTGTTTGCAACACGGATAGTCTTTGTTTTTCTTCCGGTATTGATTTCAATATCGCCACTAGCAATCTTATATTCACCAGGTATCAATATTAACGCCTCCTCAATCCATTGTTCATTTCGTTGTTATTGAACGGGTGTATGGACCGTTACAAGTTTTGTACCGTCAGGGAAAGTTGCCTCCACTTGGACGTCTTTAATCATTTCGGGAACGCCGTCCATCACATCTTCAGGTGTAAGGACATGTTTACCTTCACTCATCAGTTGGGCTACTGTTTTTCCTTCCCTTGCACCTTCCAAAATAAAACGGCTGATTATAGCAACCGCTTCTGGATAATTTAATTTCAAACCTTTTTCTTTACGATTTAAAGCGAGTTCGCCGGCAAAGTATAACATCAATTTTTCTTGCTCAACCGGGTTTAGTTTCACGTTGCTTCACCTCATTTTCCATAATTAAATAAACAAATCATGATTGATTTGATTGAGCTTCGAAATACTATGCACAAGCAAGGAAGGTGACCGGGCCCGTTCTTTCTCTCCAAACTAAAAAAACATCGACTACATGTTCAGTATGGTCATATAAATCTCATAACAAACTCAAGTCTAGACGACTAGAAACCTGATTATGTTGATATATATGTCCCCTTGCTTTTTCCTACCATGGATCTCGAAGCAAAAAACAAAGACAAAGTTATTTGTAGTTTAACCGGTTTTAAAATTTGAACGAATAGGAATATCACTGTCGACTACAAGGCTGTAGGGAAGTGAATGAGCTCATATAAAGAGAGGAGTTAATTGCCAAAATCGAGGGAATGATCTTGACTATCGAATTATAGCATAGTTGGATTGAGTAAAACAATAAAATTTGTGAAAAATTTCACATAGTTGTTACGATTGTCTAAAGCATTACATTTAAAGGAATAATCGTTACCTTACTAACATGCGTTAGCACAATTTGCTATGGTCTGTTATAACTTACTTTTGAACAACCATATTGACGCAGGGTGGACGGTCAAAACCCCTTCCAAAAGAGTGATTTGATTGAATCAATAATTTCATGAAAAGCCATTAACAAAATAGCTAATAGTCTCGATCTCAACTTCGTTTAATCTCCTTTGCAAACTCTTAGACATTTCTCTAACAATAGCTTCTTGGTCTCCTTCATACTTTTTTGTAAGAAAGGCTGTGTTTTTTAGAAGATGGAGGAAAGAACTAAATTCCTTTTTGGTTAATGGATCCTGATGATGGGAAAGAAAAAAAATATCCGCATCATATTTTTCAATTCGATCAATTAGCCGGAGTGTATTTTCAATTGTATAGTTCCATTTTTTTGCGTAGAGATTTGCATACAGACAATCCCCTAGAAATAGGGCCTTTTCCTCAGGAATATAAATAATGCTGGTGTCATGGGAATGATCTCCACCCACATGGATGATTACACAAGTCAGTTCGCCTAAATTCACTTCCATTTGCGTTTCAAATGTAAGATCAGGATCAGGAAGAAAAATATCCCTCTTATCCCCCAACTCTTCCTTTATTGCATCCGCACAAAATGGGATTTCTGTTCCTTCTTTAACACGTTGATCTAGGTATTTATCCTCCCAAGACAGATCCTGTAATTCTTTGATTTTGTTACGTGTCTTGTAATGGGAAATAATCGGAACTTGCATTTCACTCATTCCAAATATATGGTCCCAATGCCAATGAGTGAGGACAAGCCAGTCTCCTTTGATGTTACGTTCCTCCAATTGATTCAGAAACAATTTTGCATGACTTGAAGAGTTTCCAGCATCAATTATTAGTGTTTTATCATTCCCTATTATTGCTGCTAAGATGGGACGATCCGTTTTTTGATACGGTGGTAGGTATAAGATACGATTGAAGATCTGTTTTAGTTTCTGCAATTCCTCACTCTCCTTACCCAGTTTGTTACTAGGTTTAATACCTAGTAAGCTTTAATTTCATTTCAAAACCGAATTGTTTTTGTTCTGCTTCCTCAACCATTTCTCTTAAAACTTTGACATGATTCCCCATATTAGATTTCCGAAAAACAACTAGATTATGTAAGATTTCCTTCATACTAACTTATGCACAATAATAAACAAAAAAAAGAAATCGTAATCATGACTATGCTAGTACCGATTATAAGATAAAAAATCGAACAATAGTTTAATACTGACTACAATTATTACGCTTGATTTACATTAAAGGATAAACACCTGTTCATACTAATGGTGGGAGGTATACCGACTTATGAGACAACTATTGATTGCTGGTCTTTTGTTATTGGCTCAACCTGTCGAGCTTCCTGACAGCTTAACGGTCACCCAACAAGGGCAGACGATTGCCATTGTTAACCGTGAAAACTTTAACGTGCCCATTCCCAATACTCCAATGATTGATCGTAAAAAATACAATCAATTCACCGACAAGCTTGAAAAGCAAGTATACCGGGCTCCCATAAATGCCACAATCGACGATCAGGGAAGAATCGTCCCAGGACAGGTAGGTTACAGCCTTTATCGGCAGGCGTTTAAGGAGCAGTTCTACAATTATTTCTATAGTAATGGTCCCTCAAAAATAGAAGTGCCGGAGTTGGACATCTATCCGAAAGTTGACAGTGAACTACTTGCTCACATCCGGGTACAACGGATTGGTCAATACGTGACTTACTTTAATTCTAACAACAAAAGTCGTTCTCACAATATCTCACTTTCCGCAGAAGCAATTGACAATCACGTTGTTTTTCCTAATGAAACGTTCTCATTTAACCAAGTTGTAGGAAAGCGGACCCGGGACAAGGGATACATGCGTGCTCCCATTATCGTTAGAGGGGAATTGTCTGAAGGAATTGGTGGTGGAATTTGTCAGGTTTCATCAACATTATTTAATGCTGTCGATCGTGCGGGATTACAAATTATAGAGCGCTATTCCCACAGTAAGCAAGTACCTTATGTTCCATCAGGGCGTGATGCTACGGTAAGCTGGTACGGACCTGACTTTCGATTCAAAAATAAATATAACCAACCAATATTGATTCGAGCTAAACGATATGAAGGAAGTATGGTCATTACTCTTTACTCTTCTGATGTACTTAATTACGAACCAAAAAAAGAAGTTCCCAATACCTCATCTCGGTTACAAAAAGAAATCAAAACGGATCCGGAAATCCACCTACAAAGTAAAGGCAGATCCATATACCCGTAATGGAGAGGGGTGGAGAGGGGACTAAGCCTTATAAAGAAAACTTGGCTAGCGCCAAGCCTTAGCGCAGGCGATCGCCTTAGTTGCGCTTATACTATAGAAAGTATTTTTTATACTTTCTTAACGTGTAAAAAAATTTCAAATATTCGTTTCATATACTAAAAATATATTTGTTAAAAAGTCTTGTAGAGACCGTTTTCTACAAGACTTCTCAAAAAGCTATGCTCATGATGGGATTCCTTTTTTCACGGCTCCTTTATACCGTTGATAGTAAGCCGCAACGTTGTTCAATAATAACAATTCAGTATATAAATATGATTTCATATTAAAATCATTGAAATCGATATTAGTGAGCTCTTGTATTTTTTTGATTCGGTAATTTAGTGTGTTAGGATGGATAAACAATTCATTGGCGGTCTGTTTCCCCTTCCCGTTATTCGCTAAATAAACTTCAAGCGTTCGAAGCAGATCCGTCTGTTTTTCAGCATCATTCTGAATCAATGATAATAAATCATCACTGTAATAGTCTTCTGAACTGTTCTTTTCATAGAGAGTCGCTAAGTAACGATAAATTCCAAGATAAGCAAATTCGCGAGGCATTGATTCAGGACGAGGACTAATAAAGTTTGCCGTTTCAATGACCTCAAGTGCTTCTAGAAAGCTTTTTCTCATATGATACAAGGAGTTATATTCTTTTCCTACCCCGATTAAAAATTGATAAAACTCTTCTTCTCCGATTTCCTGCTTAACCTCTTCAATCAAACTCCTAGCCAATTCCAGTGAAGAAAACTTCTTTCGTGCTGCACCGTAGAGAACTAAGATAACTTGGAATTCTGTTTTCAAACTATACATTTGTGTATGGCTATAAGCATTGTGGACAATCTTCTCAAGGTCATCAAGCATAAATTTATACCGCGGTGCTGATACAGAAAAAACAACAACAGAAAACCGTTCAGGCAATGTAAGTTTGGCTAAAGATGCATTATTCAGTAACTGACTTTCACTTCCATATTCATGATGAAGCAGCTGCCACAATACCTCTTCTTTTCTACCCTTTTTGGCATTGAGCTTTGTAAAAACATCATGGATCAAGTTACCAAGGTGTGGGGTGATCTCCTCAAGGAATCCAAGCTCCACACTGTCTAAAAGTTGATCGGATTCCTGGATCCAAATATATCCCATCGTATGCCCGAGGTGCTTGGCAGCAATCACAACACGCTGATGAAAACCTAATTCTTCAATAGGGTGGACTCGAATTGGATCGGAATGTTTCTCAAGGCGCTGAACAATTCCTTCTTTTTTCAATCGATCAATAATGAAGATTGGACATTTCTTTGAAAGTATCGTCTTCTGCTGGGTTTGATCGAATTTATCGAATGAGGAGCTGTAAGAAATCAATTCAAAATTTTTATTTTCAATAATCACAGGTTTCGATAACTTTGAACTAATCAGCTCCGTTGCTTTATGAATATCCTCTGCTTGGAGGATCAATTCTTTCACTTCCATAGGAATCCTTACCTTTCCGAGTAGGTTATTACCTTATTATAGCGAGTTATCGTGGAAAGAAAAAGAAAAGCTCCCCAAGTTGGAGAGCTTTTCTGTAAGAATCTAAACGCAAAGCATTAAAATGTTTCCGAAATCGTCTTCGCTTGCATATGAAGCGCCAAGTAATCTGGACCGCCTGCTTTAGAATCGGTACCTGACATTTTGAATCCGCCAAAAGGCTGATAACCGACAATCGCACCTGTGCAGTTACGGTTGAAGTATAGGTTGCCGACATGGAAATCATATTTTGCTTTTTCAAGGTGATCACGGTTATCTGAAATGACCGCTCCTGTTAATCCATATTCTGTATTGTTGGCAATCTCAATTGCTTCATCGAAACTTTTTGCTTTTGTGAAACAAACGACTGGCCCGAATATTTCTTCTTGCTGCATGCGAGAATGAGGATCGAGATCAGCAAAAATAGTAGGTTCAATGAAATAACCTTTAGAATCATCGCCTTTTCCGCCAGTAACTAAGCGACCTTCTTCTTTACCGATTTCGATATAACTCATCACTTTGTCATAAGCACCTTGGTCAACGACCGGTCCCATATACACATTTTCCTCAGAAGCATTACCAACAGTCAATTCTTCTGTACGTTTTTTAACCATTTCAAGCAGCTCGTCATAGACATCTTCATGGACGACAGCACGTGAACCTGACGAACACTTTTGTCCAGAAAAGCCGAAAGCAGACACAACGATCGCTTCAGCAGCCGTCTCTAAATTGGAGTTGTTATCAACGACAACCGTATCCTTACCGCCCATCTCAGCAATCACTTGTTTCAAATGATTCTGACCTTCCTGAACTTCAGCCGCACGCTTGATGATCCGTGTACCTACATCGCGAGAGCCTGTAAAGGAAATAAGGGACGTTTTTGGATGATCGACTAGATAGTCGCCTACTTCTCCACCGCTTCCAGGTACAAAATTCAATACACCCTTTGGAAGACCCGCTTCTTCTAGCACTTCCACGAATTTCGCTGCGACCACTGGACTGTTACTTGCAGGCTTCATAACTACTGTACTCCCCGTTACAATCGGTGCAACAGCCGTACCCGCCATAATAGCAAACGCTAAGTTCCAAGGAGGAATAACAACTGCCACACCTGTTGGAGTATAAATGTAGCGGTTTTGTTCACCTGGACGGCTTTCCACTGGCTTACCGGCTTTCAACTCAATCATTTGACGACCATAATATTCTAAGAAATCAATCGCTTCTGCTGTATCGGCATCCGCTTCCTTCCACGGTTTACCTACTTCATAAACTAAATATGCGGAAAACTCATGCTTGCGTCGTCTAATAATGCTAGCAGCACGGAAAAGTAATTCAGCACGTGCTCTTTCATCCCATTTTCTCCAGCTTTTAAAAGCTTCTGCAGCAGCTTGTACAGCTTGATCCGCAATTTCTTGATTCGCTTTTGAGACAGAACCTACCACTTGCTTTGTATTAGCAGGGTTTGTGGAAACAATTTGTTCCTCGGTATGAATGCGTTCACCGTTTACAAGCAAATCGTGTTGTTGTCCTAATTCTGCTTTAACTGTTTGTAATGCATCTTCAAAAGCTTTCTTATTCTCCTCAACTGTAAAATCAGTAAATGGTTCATGTTTATAAGGTGTTACCATAATGAAATTCCCCTTTATCTTTTAGTGTGTGTTCAAATTAGTGTGTGTTCAAAAAGTAGACGAATCAGAAACAAGAAGTTCAAGACACGACAGTTTTGAGGACCGAAGCGTATGGTGTTAATACGTGAGGACCGGAAAAACCGAGTAACGCAGAAATTCGCCGTTTATCATTTGGATACTTTTTGAACTTCCTTTAGGTTTTACTTACTGAAAATTCCTTTGATAGCAAATGCAATATTCGCAGGTCTTTCAGCTAATCGTCTCATGAAATAGCCATACCAATCCTCTCCATACGGGAGATAAACGCGAACCGTATATCCTTCTTTCACAAGATCGGTTTGCATTTGGTTTCTCATCCCATAGAGCATTTGAAATTCGAAGCGATCTCTTGGAATTCCGTGCTCTTTTACGAGATTTATTGTGTACTCGACCATAGCATCATCATGACTAGCTACAGCTGTATAATGACCGTTCAAGAGATTTTTCTTGATGAGACGTTTTAAATTCTCATCAACCATCCGCTTATCAGGAAAAGCCACTTTAGTAGATTCCTTATAAGCCCCTTTTACGAGTCTTAAATAGGGTTCATAACTATCAAGATCATCTACATCCTTATCAGATCGATAGAGATAGGATTGAATCACAGTTCCCAAGTTCTCGTACTTCTGCTTTAATGCTTTATAAATCTCAAGGGTAGCATGGCATCTAGAAGAATCTTCCATGTCAATGGTCACCGTAACTCCATGTTCCTTTGCCTCTGACAAAATCAGCTCCATGTTTTCCATAACCAGTTCTTGACTGATGTCCAAGCCTAATGATGTCAGTTTCACAGACACTTGAGAATTTAATTGATGAAAAGCAATAGCGCGAATGCTCTGGAGACACTCTTGAGCCCGTTCTCTTGCTTCATCAACGGAATTGACGAATTCACCCAAATGATCAACTGTAACTAGTAATCCATCATGGTTCAATTTCTTAATCAGTGGAATTGCATGAGAGAATGTTTCTCCCCCAACAATCTTGTCAGCCCCAAATTTTGTTCCCCAACGCTTTGCCAAGCCATCTAATAGCTTGTTGTTGGAAAGATACAAGAAGAACCGTTTGCTTATGGCTTCCAAGATTACCACCCCCTATATTTGTCACTTTTCCTGTAATCCTGTAGATGGAAACATGGAATTTATATTACTATCTTATTTGTTAAGAAAATTATAACGATTATGATCACCTCTAGACAACGTGCTCACACCACAATATTTTCATTGCTTTTTTATGATTAACACACAAAAGGAAGGAAGTTTCATAATTAAAGAAAACTTGGCTAGCGCCAAGCCTTAGCGCTGGCGATCGCCTTAGTTGCGCTTATACTATAGAAAGTATTTTTATACTTTCTTAACGTGCAAAAAAAGCACTCTATCGTCTGTAACAGCTAATAGAGTGCCTTTTCTTATTTTGTATTCATTTGCTTTTGGGCAAACTTGCAGCATTTAATGATCCAGATTTGTAATCATAAAAGCAAACGGTAAGAATAATTGAAATGGAATTGGATTAATCGCCTCTACCTAATTGACTATTTTCTAAGGATTGTCGATATGTCAGACCAAGATGCAATCGCTACTTTTATTTTATTTCCATGTTGTATTTTTTTAACTTCCGAACAATGGTCGGCTGGCTAGTCTGCAGTGCTTTTGCAATTTCATAGGTTGTCTCGTAACGCTTAGAGGCTAGTTCTAATAATTTCTTTTCCGCAATTTCAGCTGCCTCTTTCAACGGTATGATTTCTGAAATACGGATCTTTTGATTCTTTTTACCGATTTCTTCAGGTAAATGGTCAATTGAGATTCCCTTGGAGGATGTTGTCAGTACGAGCCGTTCAATTAGATTGGACATTTCCCTTACGTTTCCAGACCAGTCTAACTCATAAAGGAAACTCTTTAATCGCTCATCCATCTCTTTATCTAATCCATACTTCCTATTCGTTAATTCTAGGAAAAACTGTAGAAGAGGCAATATATCATCTCTTCTTTCCCGAAGTGGTGGGATGGTTATTGGAATGACATTCAGCCGGTAAAAAAGATCTTCTCTAAATTCACCATCTTGGATCATCCCTTGTAAATCCCGGTTAGTCGCTGCTATGATCCTGACATTCACCTTTTTAGCTTTGGTCGCTCCGACACGCTGGGTATGACCATCCTGAATCACTTGCAACAACTTGACCTGAAGATTCTTCGGAAGTTCCCCTATTTCATCGAGAAATAGGATCCCTTTATCAGCCACTTCAAACAAACCCGGCTTCCCTTTTTTATTAGCACCTGTGAACGCCCCTGCTTCGTACCCAAATAATTCAGATTCTAATAGGTCAGGAGGAATCGCACCACAATTAACTTTTACAAATTCACCTTTTTCTGACCTCTTACTATTCCTATAGATGAACCTTGCAAGAACATCCTTACCAACACCTGTTTCACCTAAAATGAGAACAGTCGCATCGAAATCCGCTATTCGCTCAGCCATTTCATAGATCTCTTTCAATGGTTGGCTTTCGATGATTAATTCTTGATCAGTATATCCTTTTAGCTTCTTCAATTCTTTTTCATATTCGTTATTTCGTTTTTTTGCTTCGCTCAGCTCTGTAAGTAAGCGATTTAAATCTGATAGATCACGGATGTTTGTGATCACCTTTTCAATATCACCATTTTCATTCAATACAGGGTTCCCTGTTATCAATGTTTCTTTTCCCCGGTAATTCTCCTGAACAACGGATACAGGACGCTTCTGTTTCAGTACTTTAGGTGTAACAGAATCCTTCAAAATTCCTCTTTCCATCAATCGGTCTACATTTTTCCCGATATAGTATTCTTTCGGTATACCTGTTATTCGTTCAATCGCCGCATTCGTCTTCAAAGTAATACCTTTATTATCTGTTATATAAATCCCGTCATATGAACTATCAATGATCGAATCTAGTTCCCGGTTAAGTTTCTTCAATTCAGAAACTTGTTGTTGAAGCTCTTGAAAATGTTTCCCTTCCCTCCCGATATAATGGATATTCCCATCAATCGTATTCCTGAGAAACAAAAAGTGTCTCTGGTTTCTTCTTGCAAGCATAAATGCCCCATCACCTTGAATGTCGATATCGTCAAATAAATGGTGGATAGAAAAGTAATTAACGGAATTTATCGCTTCTTTAAATGAGTGGTTTACAAGTGAAATCGTACCGTCCATTTTTGTAATAAAAGCAGGAAAAGGAATCAATTCAATAGAGGATTCAATCGATAACAAATGCATTCACCTCAGATTGTTTTTCGAAATGTTTAGTTCATATTTCGATTAATCTCATCGGATATCCTGCTTTTTCGCTATGATTCGAAACTTTTGAATCATGAAAAAGGGACTGACTCAAAAGTATCCGGATCCATACGTCTAACGTAGTTTTTGTAATATTAAGGTTTAATAACGTCAAAATGTTGTGTTGCAGATGCCTGAATTCTCTGTTTTGAAGTCATTCCCTAAGTTTATTGGACCCTATTTTATGGAACGATTACAAAACACGTGTAAAACCTCCCTAAAACGGTATAAAATCAGTTTTTTCCGGTTCTTCACCAAAGAATGTAGCCGTGAAAAGATGGTTTGCCGTGGAACCGAGGTAACTTGGTGCGATAAAGTGGATTTTGCCGCGGAACTGAGGTGTTTGCCGCGATAAATAAGATTTTGCCGCGAAACTCGGCTATATGCTGCGGAGATGGTTTTTGCCGCGCCACGTTACCACCCAAAGTATGGTGAAACCTTATCTAAAGCAATCGGTCAACCAATGATCACTTTGCTGTCATTAATATAGACATTTCACTCTTGTAACGACAAATTGATACAGGTATTATCGGCATAAAGCTGTGAACCAACAGACATCTAACAACCTGAAAAATTGCCGGTGCTATCTTTACGGGATGTGGCACTACCCCTTAGTTATTAATTGATTTATTTGTATTTTTACTTTGTTTAATAGTATGATTGCCAAAATTAATTCTCTTATCTTTAGTAACCAAACTTACAATTATTAGAGCTATTATTGACAATGGCAAAGAAAAAAGAACACTGTTCCAACCCAATGGTTTATTTAAAACTAGTTCCCAAAACATTGTAGCTGTTCCCCCGATAATAATAGATGACAATGCTCCAGCACCAGTTGCACGTTTCCAAAGGAAACTTGCCAAAATAGATGGTGTGATTGCAGCACCATACATCGAATAGGAATACATTTGAATTGCTAATACACTTGGGAAAAAGCTACCGAGAACATAAGCAAAAACCCCTAGGATAACAACCGTTATCCGGTTAAAGCCCAATAGTTTCTTTTCTGGAATCTCCTTACGTCCATATCGTGCATAGATGTCATAAACAATATTTCCTGCAGCTGATAATAAATATGAATTACCGGTAGTGATAACAAAAGCAACGGTTGCCGATAATATAATTGCCCCTATTGATATAGGAACTCCGTTAACAGCAACTTGGAGAATAGCTGTGTCAGGATTGATGTTTGGGAAAAGAATGATTGCTGAAGTTGCAAAGATAACAGTTAATACCTTAATAGCAATATCACCAAAGAAAAATCCTATAGTTGATTTTTTTGCCGTTTCAGCATCTTTTGCTGCAGAAAATCTCTGATACATATTTTGATCACCTAATATTAATAAAAGCGTTGGTAAAAAGTAACCTAGCATTTGGGGGACTGTTAAACCTCCTGTCCATGTTTGGGCATGGTCGGGTAAATTTAATGTAAAACTATTGAATCCTCCTACAGTAAATAAAAGGAAAGGTAAGCCTAGTAAAAAGCCAAAGACAATTAAAAGTGAGCTAACAAAGTCTGTATAAGCTACTGAAAATAATCCGCCGGAAGTTGATAAAAAAATAACTAAAATAACTGTTATAATTGTACCGATTTCAACGGGCAACCCTGTTGTAATATTAAGAACATAGCCACCACCGATGAATTGATACGAAACAATGCCTACATAAGCTAATATAATAAAAATTGCGGCTATTAAACGCACAAGACTTCCATACCGTATTTCAAGCATTTCAGGAACTGTGTATTTTTTTAAATTTCTAGCTTTATCTGCAATAAAATATAAAACTATTATTCCCAACGGTACATTTATACCAATTAGCAAACTAGCTAGAGGACCGTATTGATATATAAAACTCGCACTTCCAACCACTGTTCCCGAACCAACCCAAGTAGCAAGTAGAGTACCCATAAGAACAAATTTAGGTAAGCGTCTGCCAGCAACTAAAAAATCTTCGCTTGTTTTAACTTCCCGTTTAGAATAATAAATCCCAAGAACAACCATAAGTAATAAGTAAATAACAATTGCACTTATCTGAATAACATTTCCCATTGTTTTCCCCCTCTATAAATATGAACTAATTTAAGTCCCGGAGATAAGGTACCTTTTAAACCTTCAGTTAGAAGGTTTAAAAGGTCTCCCTATGATCTATATCTCATACTTCCCCTTTGGGTTAAATTCCCTAAACTGTATCTACCATATGAAAATGAATTTCTATTTTATGACTCTGCTCATACCCTACTATTTATAGGATTAAAAATTAATTCTTCAATTGAGCGCGGACATTCGGTTAACATCTCGTATCCATTTTTTGTAACGAGAATTGTGTCTGAATGACGGAAGCCCCCTATTCCAGGAACATAAATACCGGGTTCGACCGTAAATGTCATCCCCTCTTGTAATATGGAGTGCTCATCAAAACGGAAGAAAGGGGCCTCATGAACAGCTAGACCGATACTATGTCCAGTGCGATGAACGGCGTATTCACCATATCCTTCCTTTTGTATAAATGAGCGTGCCGCGGTATCTACATCACTTGCCTTAACTCCAGCTTTGATTGTATCAAGCGCGGCTCTTTGGGCATTAACCATCACTTCGAACAATTCTCTTTGCTTAGTGGTTGGCTCCCCAATAAAACAAGTTCGTTCACATTCACCTTTATATCCATCTAGTGAAGTAATTCTTGTAATAATTAATCCATCGCCTAATTCTACTCTTCTTAAATTTGAAAATACATGAGGCAGAATAGTGCGTTCTATTCCAGATGGACTCATTCCTCTAGTGATAAGGAATGAGTCGGGGTAAAGGTAAGAGGCTTCTTGATAAAATGCGCTGGCTGCAGCATCTTCAATATCTCGTTCAGTAATTCCTACTTTAAGAGCTCGAAATGCTGATTGTACAGAACCTACGGCTAATGAGCAGACTTGGCGTATTTTTTCTAATTCCTTCTCATCTTTTATCGCTCGCTTTTTAATCATTTCAGAATTAACATCTACTAATTCCCAGTTATCTCTCTGGAGGACACTTGCTAATTCAAAAGGTAAGGAGCGAGACTCAATTCCGAGTCTTCTTTCCCCCTTTAGAGCTTGTAAGCATTTTATAATCAACGCAAGTGGGTCAGTTCCCTGGTCTGCTTTTTCAGGATGCTCATAATATACAAATAAACGATCATATTCTGCCTTCAATTTGGCATGCTTCTCCTCTAAGCCTGGAACTATTAAGATACATTCATTTTTGGTTACTAAGGTGAAAATTGGACGGGAATAAGTAATTATTTCAAATCCAGTCATGTAACTCTGGTTAATTGGATCAGTTAATAATACGGCTGTAAGTTTCTCCTTTTCCATAAAACCTCGTAACTTGTCTAACCGCTTGTTATAATTCATTAGCTCAGCTCCTCAAAAGTCTTTTTTAAAAACACCTTTATCCTTACACAATAGTCCTAGTACAAGATCATTTTTTCATTTAAAATACATAATATTCTGATAATTAATTTGGTGGAAACCACCTCAAAACCCTCTTCCCTCCTAAACAATCAGTAACAATAATTTCATTATGAAAACCTAATAATCGAAATTTTGAAAATATTCAAGTGGTAATTCCCCCTTTCCTTCCCCCTTTGTATTAATTATGTTGATTATAAAATACCAATAAAAAAAAGGGAAATACATAAATAGTTTGGTATTAATACTATTAAGGTATTAAACATAAGGAAAGGTGATGGAAATGGAGCTTAGACACGTACGTTATTTCATAACTCTTGCAGAGGAATTACATTTTGGTAGGGCCGCCAACCGTCTACATATTGCACAACCACCACTTAGTAGACAGATTCAAAAATTGGAAGAGGAAATAGATGTTCGGTTGTTTGACCGAACAAAACGTAATGTTAAGTTGACGAATGCAGGTAAAGTTTTTTTGGAGAAAGCATATCAAATCCTTGATCAAGTTGAGCAAGCACGCGTTATTACACAGATGACATCTAAAGGTGAGCATGGTGGTCTGACAGTTGGTTTTACAGGTACATCTGAAGGGGTTATTAAAATTATTCGAAAGTTTAAAGAAGAATATCCTCTTGTAGGATTAATCTTACATAAAATGGGCAAAGCTGACCAGATTCGTGCCTTGCACGAAAAGCGTATAGATGTGGGATTTGTTGCCTCTCCTGTCATCAGTGATCAACTTCATGTTAGATCATTGGGAGAAATTCCGTTCATGGCGGTCTTACCGGAAACGCATCCCTTGACAAGTAAGAAGTCACCGCTTTACATCCACGATTTAGCTGAAGAATCCTTCGTTATGACACCAAAGACAGCAGGTGTAGATTATTATAATACCTTCATAAAAATCTGCCATCAATCTGGATTCACCCCCAAGATCACCATTCATGCACATGACGTACAAACCATTATTGCTCTAGTTTCTTCTGGTATTGGGGTTTCACTTGTTAATTCAAAATTTCCACTCAAAGGGGCCGTTTATAGAAAATTGGAAGATGTAACAATTACAATGGAAAGAGCGGTGGTATGGCGGCGTGGGGAAAAGTCTGATGTATTACAAAATTTTCTAAATGTCCTAGACTCTATCAATCTTCCCGAAAATGAATGAATTTTTCAGTAGAGTAACAAGAGCCACCTCATTCTACAAACTTTTAAGGTGTAATGAAAAAATTTAGCAATCAATTTTACTTATAAATAAAAATAAAAATTCAATATTTTATTTATTTCTAAAAATAGACTATATTTGTTGTAAGCCTGATTACCAGTATTGTAAAATGTCTGGTTTCAATCTCATTTTCAGCCAATTATTAGCTGAAAAATAATTTAGGGGGATAATAGTGAGCCCTTTTTATAACGAAAAAGATATAAAAGATCAAGCAGCAAATTTATATTATGTAAAATCTAATGAAAAAACAGAAGAAAGAGAAATAGAAATATTAGCACTTAAAATGAAGGAAATTATACAACAATCATCACGTATGGATAGTGATATTGTCTTTTTATGTATCGGATCAGACCGATATGTAGGCGATTCCTTAGGTCCTTTAGTAGGAACGATGCTCAAAGAAAATCAGGTTCCTTATCGTGTTTATGGAACATTAGAAGAACCGGTTCATGCGTTTAATGTAAAAGGCACACTGAAAGAGATCAATAAACAATTTAAAAAGCCTCTTATCTTTAGTATTGATGCTTGTCTAGGTGATAAAAATCAAGTTGGGCATGTCATTTTTAAAGAGGGTCCTCTTGTACCAGGAAAAGCCCTTGAGAAAATGTTACCGGAAATAGGAGATTACCATTTCATGGGGATAGTTAATTATATCGACCCGTTGCCAACATCACAATTTTTGAATGATACCCGTTTGTTTACCGTAATGAAACTTGCTAATGTTATTACAAAAGTTATTACTAATATAGAGATAGTTGGAAATGTATCAAGGGATGGAAGCAAGTAGATAGGAAGTATGCATTAAATACCTGCTCATATTTAAAAATTAACCGTATCGATACTTATTTTCTCTCAGACTACTTGAAAAAAATTGGGGGAGCCATCCAAATATAGGGGTAAGAACTGCATTTGGAAGCCTCCACCAAAATTATTATGATACGCCTTAAAATGAGAAGTGAAAAATCAACTGATTGCACTCGTTAAGAAAGCAACAATCATAATGACTAACGAACAAAGAACAGCCCATTTAAATGCAAAACGTTGAAGTTCTCCGATGTCTGTTTTGACCATTCCTACCAGCAAAAGAGTCGATGCAACTAGTGGACTTAGAAAATGTACTGGTTGCCCTAATACTGAAGCCCTTGCAATTTCTAGAGGACTTGCACCATAGGCAGCTCCTGTTTCAGCGAGAATTGGCAAAACCCCAAAGTAATATGCATCATTGGATAAAGCGAATGTAAACGGCATACTAGTTATTGCAACAACTAAAGGGAAAAAAGAACCTAAAGACTCTGGAATGATTGACACCAATGAATTTGCGATTGCATCAACCATTTTTGTTCCGGAAAAAATTCCTGAGAAGATACCTGCAGCAAACACTAATGTGACAACAGTTAAAGCATTTCCCGCATGCGATACAATACGATCTTTTTGCTGCTCTAGATTCGGATAGTTGATCATGGCAGCGATTACAAAGCCGATCAAAAATAAAACAGGGGCAGGTAAGATTCCCATAACTAAGGTCACCATAACAGCAAGTACCAGAATCAGGTTTACCCACCTTAATTTAGGACGTTTGATATCTTCTTGCAGTGAATAAGTTGCAGCTGCTTCATTTGACTCCAATACATCCGCGGGGATTTCCTCAGTTTGGATAATACCAACTCTTGCGCGTTCTTTTTTCCCAAGAAGATAGGAAATAAAAAGAATGCATCCCATTCCTGAAAACATTGTCGGTAGTAGTGGGATAAAGAATTCATTTGCATCGAGTCCTAAAGCTGCGATAGCTCTTGTAGCGGGTCCACCCCAAGGAGTCATACCACTCATGATACTGACGGAAAGCATAGATATTGTTGCAAGCACGAGAGGATTCATACCTAATCGTAGATATAGTGCCAACATTGCTGAAATCGTAATCATATGAGTAGTGGTCCCATCCCCGTCTAATGCTACTGTCATTGCAATCACTGCAGTTCCGATAGCTATTTTAACTGGGTCGCCTTTGATGATTTTCACCATCTTATTTATAAGTGGGTCAAAGAGTCCCGCATCGATCAATATACCGAAAAACAAAATAGCAAACAGTAGTAAAGCAGCTGAAGGAGCTACAACCTTTAAACCATCAAGCATCATATCCCCGAGCTTTGAGCCAAACCACTAATTAACGCGAAGACAATGGGAACTATTACAAGGGCTGCAACAGGTGATAATCGTTTTGCCATAATCAAATAAGTGAAGACGACTACCATTGAAACTCCTAAAAATGTAAGAATACTAATCCCTCCTAGTAGTAAAAAAGCGCTTACAAATGAAAAGAATGTATAGTGTTCAATATCCAAGTACATCTGTATCATCAAGCGCTTTTCTAAATATTTTATATTTTAAGACTATTACAAGTATAAAAATAAGTAAAATATATATTTTTTAATACATTTTTAAAAAATATCTTATAAACCAAAGAAGGAATTAGTTGATAAAAAAGAACGAAGGAATGCTCCCTCGTTCTTTTTTACACGTTAAGTATAAAAATACTTTCTATAGTATAAGCGCAACTAAGGCGATCGCCTGCGCTAAGGCTTGGCGCTAGCCAAGTTTTCTTTATGTGGAAATGTTCGTTACTAAATCAATCAAATATTAGGATTTTCATTTAAAAAGTCAATGAAATTTTTAACAGTGGATAGTTTTAAAGAATCTTGATTATACATCAACCAAGTATTTCTTAGTACGGGTTCTCCATTTTTGTAAGATAAACCGTATGTATGAAGGTTATCAGAAGGTTGTAAACAAATTTCAGGCAGGATCGCAACGCCTAAATCATTTTTGACCATTTCTTTGCACGTTTCTTGTCTGTCTGTTTCCATCGTAACGAATGGTGGCTCAGAAAACCTATCATGCCACCACCCATTAATTAGATTTTTTAGTGAGCTATCTGTTTTGTAATTAATAAATGGCAATTCAGGCAAATTAACCATATCGATTTCTTTTTTAGAAATCAGACAAAGTCTTTCCTTATTCAGTAATGTTTTTATTCCATACCAGTCGTAATTACCACGTAGTATCCCAAGTTGTACACTAGAGGAATCAAGAAGGTGCATGATATCTGTACTCCACCCTGTATTCACATTGAATTGTACATTTGGATATTTCATTGAAAACCTTTTTAGTATTTTGGGTAGCTTATATTGAGCAAAGTTACTTGATACTCCTAGACGTAATGTTCCTCTCACTTCACTTTTCATATTTAACATATAGTCTTTCGTTTTTTGCAACTTTTTGATCATTTCTTCTGAGTAGTCTGCTAAATGTATACCTTCGGAAGTAAACTCAATACCACCTCTTATTTTATAAAACAAACTCGTACCAAAATCTTTTTCTAAATTTTTAAGTCTGTAAGTAAGCGCTGGTTGAGAAATATATAATCGTTCTGATGCACGGCTAATATTTTTCTCTTCATACAAAATTCTTATAGCGTTCCAGTCTTTTTCATCCATATTGTACAACACCAACCAATTTGATTATAAGTTTTTTTTTGGTTTTATCAAATAAATTATCTATTTTACTTATGATTATACTTATCATACTATTTTTTTAGAAGCACCGGTACTTTTTTGAAAAACAAATGAGAAAAGGTGGTTATCGGAAATGAAAGTGCCTGTTGTGGTTATGCGTGGTGGAACAAGTAAAGGTGTTTTTCTCCATTTTGAGGATATGCCAGCCGATCAATCGCTGTGGGATGAATTTCTTTTGGATATTATGGGAAGTCCAGACCATAGACAAATTGACGGCCTTGGTGGAGCAGATTCATTAACAAGTAAAGCAGCCATTATCAAGAAGTCTGAGCTAGAAGAGATAGATGTGGAATACACATTTGCACAAATAAGTATTGAAGATCAATTAGTTGATTTTCAAGGGAATTGTGGAAACATTTCCTCAGCGGTCGGACCTTTTGCAATTGAGCAAGGGTTTGTACCAGCGACAGAGCCTATTACAACAGTCAGAATATTTAACACAAATACTCAGAAGGTGATTATCGCTGAGGTTGAAGTTGAAAAAGGGCATGTCAAAACAGATGGAATGTGTTCAATTCCTGGAGTACCGGGAACAGGTTCCCCTATTTATCTTTCTTTCACTAAAGCTGAAGGCGCAGTAACCGGAAAGCTGTTTCCGACTGGAAACACGATCGATGTGATTCAAACACCTAGAGGCCCTCTAAATGTTTCCATTATTGATGTTGCCAATCCATTAGTCTTTGTTAAAGCTAATGATGTCGGCCTCATTGGATCTGAAATGCCTCATGAATTCACTCAAGAAAAATTGAATGAACTTGAGGAAATCAGGTCAATTACAGCCGAAATGTGTCAATTTGCCACTAAAGGAGACGCAACTAAAAAATCTCCTGCTGTGCCCAAAATGACTATTATCGCTCCCGCAATGGATTACATTGATGCATCTGGGGTAGAAAGAAAAGCTTCAGATATGGAATGTACGATAAGAATGATGTCTATGCAAAAACCACATCAAACTCTAGCGATTACAGGTGCCATTTGTACAACCGCAGGTGCCTTTTTAAAGGATACGATTTTATCAGATATAGTATCAATTGATCAAGAGGTATTTCGGATAGCACACCCTGCCGGTATTATGCAAACGAAGGTAGATTTAATCGCCGGACAAATTAGTTCAATCAAAGTGGTACGTACAGCAAGAAGGATTTTGGAAGGGTTTGTATATACAAAGAAAAGTTATGGGTTTTCCTACATGTTAGCTTAAATTAATTCTTTTGAGAATTTATCAGCTAAATAAGTAATTTGCTTTCTTACACATTACCAGAAAATCAGAAGGATCATTGGTTAATAGAACTACCAATAACAACATCTAAAGGGATATAAGTAATAGGTACGTTAACAGTGTAAGCGACCTTGTTATCTGATTAGAATGAACAAGGTCACTTATTTTAATTTTGCATTTACTAAGGTAGTGAATTCCAGTTCGTTACACCTAAATAATAAGGTTTTATCAGATTGTCGATAATATTTTCTTCTATATAACATAACTCCATGATTAACATAATGATGCAGAGCAAACTACTTTTGCACGCTCGATATCTTCAGGTGACAACTTTTGAATTAACTTGGCTGGTACTTCTATAGCTAAAGGATCCTAATTATTCCTTCTGTATCTTTTAACATCATGTTTCAATAATTAAATTCAACATTAATTTCTTTTCTTTTATCCGACGTAACAACTTTCATTACACTTTCATACACGTAAAACAAGGTTTGTCTGATTGCTTCTTCAGTGGTGTATTTTCGCCGGTGATTTAACACCGTAGACATCATACCTTTCCATATTAACATCGTCGTGTCGGAAATAAACTCAACATCCCTTTGTTCAATCAGTCCTTCATCAACTGCCTCCTGCAAATATAGAGCGCTCCGTTTCGAAAAAGTGTGCTCTAGAACAATGATACGAATAGGTTCAGGCAGACCAATTAAATCATCTTGATACGTTTTATAGTAATTTTCCAAAAGGTCTTCAGGCACAGAACCGAGATTGCTGATAAAAATAGTTGAATAGATTTCAGGTTTTTCAAATGAGTGTTTGCAAAAGCATTCCCAAATGTACAACCATTTTTCAATCGTATTTGTGCCTTGATTTATATAAATTGGTAATTCTTCAATATAATCCTTTGTAAAGCGCATAGCAGCAAAGAAGATTAGATGCGAGAACTCTTGGAAATAATTATAGACCGTTGAACTTGTGAAACCGGCTTTGTCGGACACTTTTCGAATTGTGACTTGATCGATTCCTTCTTTTTCTATCACATCAACAGTCGCATCGATAAAATAGCCCCACATGCGTTCTTTTTTTAATTCTCTTCTCCCAGCCTTCACGTTATTCACTTCCTGACCTAATCGTTTACAGCATTCAATGCTACCTATAATTGTAGACCTTGTTTCTAAATGGGGCAAATTCACACTATTAACAATCGCTTATTTTTCAACATATACAAGGTTCTTTTCGTCATGCTTCAACCACTTAATCAATGAAACACATAATAAAACGTAGATAACGATTATAGGAACTGATACGAGTACAGATGAAGTTTGCACGACTTCTAATCCGCCAACGATTGTTAAACCGATCGCCATTGCTGAAAGAACTACACCCCATAATAATCGGTGCCAGCGTGCAGGCTCTTCATTACTTCTTAATTCAGCTGTTGCAATGCTTGCGATGACATAGGTGGCTGAGTCGAGAGATGTTGACAGGAATATAAAGCCCAGAATAAGAAAGAAGATTAATACGACTGGTGCTAATGGTAATGAGTTCAATACTGCCACAATGACAGCTGGACCGCCTTGTTCACTCAATATTTTTGTCAGAGGTAACTCTCCCGTTAATTCGAGATTCAACGTATAGCCCCCAAATACTGCAAAATATAACCAACTACCGACAGATCCCCATAGTAAAACATTTGCTATAAGTTCACGAATGGTACGTCCTTTAGAAATCCTGGCAACAAACAGTCCGATAAATGGGGCAGTTGCTGCAAACCATGCCCAATAGAAAATCGTCCAGGTTTGTGGGAATCCACTCTTATAGATAGGGTCTGTATATAAACTCATTCTCATGAAATTGTCGAGCATAATGCCCATACTGTTTGTGAAGTAAGACAGAATAAACAGAGTCGGTCCCACCAGAATGACAAATACTGCAATTCCCAACGCCATGTAAACATTCCAGTCACTTAATTTTTTAATCCCGCTGTATAAGCCCAGGTAAGCACTGGAGCTGAAAATGGCGGTCCATATGATAATAATGATAATGCTTAATCCAATAGACGGTTCGATACCGAAAATATCTCCAATGACAGCGGACACCATTGGAACTCCAAGCCCTAATGATGTACCCAAGCCGCCTACCATACTCCAAATTACAAGGATGTCGATGATTTTACCAAGTAGTCCATCCGCATGCTTTCCTAATGCACCTCTGCAGGAAGTGCTGATTTTTAGTGATGCATCCTTTCGGACGAAGAAACTGTAGGCAATGACTACAGCTGGCAATGCGTAGAGAGCCCAGGCTGAAATTCCCCAGTGGAATAACCCATAGCTTAATGCAACGTCTGCTGCTTCTTTAGAATTCGCCTTAATACCAAAGGGAGGCCCTGTGTAATAATAAAGCGGTTCCACAATCGACCAGTACATAATGCTTGTACCCATACTTGCACAGAACAACATCCCTCCCCAACTAAATCGTGAGAATTCCGGTTGATCATCTGCACTTCCTAGTTTCACTCTTCCAAAACGACCAAACATCAGCCAAAGCAATATAATAAATAAACCAATCGTCAGAAATTCAAATGCCCATCCCAAACTGTTGTTGATGCCGGACATCATACCTGCTAGAACAGGTGCTGCAGATTCCCTGAAAATGACAAGCAAAAATGTGAAGAGAACCACTAATACAATGGAAGGCCAGAAAATAGAATTATCAAGTTTACGATTCATTGTTTTAAGCACCTCCAATGTTGTATATTAAAATATCAAATCGTCTAATTTCCGTGGGTATTGGGTAATGCTACGACATCCGTCATTCGTCAAAATGACAGTGTCTGAATGACGGAAACCGCCGACTCCAGGTACGTAAATTCCGGGTTCGATTGTATAAACCATGCCCTCTTCCAATACAAGATCATTGTCAAAACGGAGATAAGGTTCTTCGTGTTCTGTCAAGCCTAAACCGTGACCAATACGGTGTTGCACATACTCTCCATATCCTTCTTCTTCAAATACTTTGAATGAAGCAATATCCACATCTTTCGCTTTGACTCCTGGCTTGATCATATCCATGCCTGCCTGTTGCGCATCAATCGCCAGCTGCAAGCATTTCCTTTGTTCATCTGATGGTTGACCGACAAAGAAAGTACGTTCGTTCTCAGCCCGGTATCCGTTGATCCACACTTGACGACTGTGAATGATGACATCATTTTCATTAAACCTGCGTGTACTGGAATACAGATGCGGCATTACACTGCGCTCGATACCTGAACAAGTCCAGTTTTCATAACCAACGATATGATCCGGGTAATCTTTTGAAGCCATTTCTAGTAATTTGCTGTCACCAAAAGAGTCAAATTCCAATTCACTCATCCCTGCTTTTACATTTGCAAATGATGCTTCAAGTGCAATATCAGAGAGGCGACCTGCCTGTTCAAGCCAATAGATTTCCTCTTTATCTTTTATAGCACGTAAATCAATAAGATCCTGACCTATGTCTTTAATTTCAAAACCTTTTTCCTGAAGTAACCGGTAAACAAAAGCAGGTACGATATCCAATTCTAGACCGAACACCTTGTCTTTAGTCAATTCGTTCAATATTCGCTGAAGCGGCTGCAAATAAGTTGTATCCATATGCCTGTTTTGAATTTTTTCGTGATAGACAAAAAACTCATCGACTTTTGCCTTTTCACGAGCATGGTCATTTTCTAATGCTGGAATGATATACTGTGTTTTCTCCTTATATACGATTAATACGATCGGACGAGAGTAAGAAATTGCCCTGAATCCACTTAAATAATACTCGTTATCCGGATCCCACAACAACGAAACGTCTATCCCTTTATCATCCATCCGTTGTCGAAGCGCTTTCAATCGTTTTTCAATTGATTCCCCTTCTACCGTCATTTCTAGGCCCCTTTCATATATTGTAATATTCAGATTATATGAACATGTTCATTTAAAGAACATGTTAACATAAAAAAGAGAATTCCACAAAATATTTTAAGAATTCTCTAAATTAATTATTTAGGTATGCGAGAGAGGCACATACCCACCCATGCCAAATAGGTTCGGTAAGGTGAAGTGAGTGCTTACCCTACTTTTCAGAAGTTATTATTTAAGTCGATACTTTCAATGAAACTGACAAACTCTCTTACCATACTCAGATTCAATGATTCTTCGTAGTATAACATCCATGTTTTTCTGAGTAGTGGTTCTCCATCTTTTGTCTTGAGATTGATTTTGTTTATTCCTTCTGTATCTTTCAAAATCATACTCGGGATGATCGCATATCCTAATCCGTTCAGGACCATTTCTTTACACGTATCTACCTTATCCACTTCGATACTGACGAAGGGTGCTTGTGAATAATTTTCCGACCACCAATGATCGATGATACTTTTTAATGAATATTCAGTACGGAAATCAATTTTAGGGATCTGGGGAAGTTCATTCAGGCTTATTTTTTCTTTAGAGGCAATACAGATCGTCTCTTCAAACAGCAAATGTTTACGATCTGCCCAATTGAAATCACCCTTTACAAAACCAATATGTATTTCTTTTTTCGGTAATAAAGGTGCGATCTCACTGCTCCATCCTGATGTAACTTTGTATTCAATTTCAGGAAATTTGTCTTTAAAACGTTTTAGTAGTCCTGGTAACTTATAATGTGAAAAGTAATTGGATACACCTAATCTCAATGTTCCCGATACATCATCTTCCATGTTGAGGACATTTTCTTTCACTTGTTGAATGGACAACAACATTTCATCTGCACACTTCGCCAAATACTCCCCTTGTGACGTAAATTGAATGCCACGTCTCCCCCTGTTCACGATTTTAACATTAAATTCTTCTTCGATTTGCTGTAAACGGTTGGTTAATGCAGGCTGCGATATATACAGTCTTTTTGCCGCTTTCGTTATGTTTTGTTCCGTGTGCAGTATCTGTAAAATCATCCAATCCCGAGTATCCAAATCTTCGCCTCCAAGCCATAACTATAATTGATGGATATCCATATAACATTAATATTTTATTTATACCAAAAAGTATACTATAGTTTGGATATACTTCACCATAATGGAAGAAGGTTTTCAATTTGGAGAAAAAACATCCTGTGTTCCTCAACAATATGTTGTTTATTTTAGTAAGCAGCATTGGAGGATTTTTGTTTGCTTTAACTGGAATGTCAATTGGCTGGATGATTGGAACAATGCTTCTTGCTACAGTACTTTCTTATAAAAAACCTACGTTTATGCGGTCCATGACTGTAAATGAAAAAGGACTCTCGAAATTTTGGTTATGGATCGGCCAATGTATTTTAGGAATAGAATTGGGCCAACAAATCAACTTGTCCGTTTTGCAAATTTTTATGGACAATTCGATAGCGATCCTTTCTATGCTCTTCTTATCAATCATTTTCTCTGTTCTCTCAGGCTATTTCATTTGGAAATATACAAAGACAGATCTTCTGACGAGCTTTTATGGTACAGCTCCAGGTGGATTGACGGCAATGCCAGCAATTGCTGAAGAGGTCGGTGCCAATACCGCAGTGGTCAGCATCATACAAACAATGCGTGTTTTCCTCGTCATACTGAGCATACCTCTGCTTGTTTCCTCTTTACTCGTAAGTGCGGACGGATCCGAAACAGAAAGTACACTTGCTTTGCAGAATGGTATTTCTGAATTCGAGGTAGTGCCGTTTCTTTGGACGCTTGTTTTGGCACTTTCAGCATGGGGTGGAGCCTTATTAGGAAAACGACTGAACTTTCCTGCTCCATGGGTCATTGGAAGCATGCTTGGTGTTGCTTTGGTCCAAACGATCAGTTCTTCTTATGTCGGACACACGATCACTTCCTGGTGGCCATCTATTTTTATGATCCTAGCACAGATCTTCATTGCTGCTAGCATTGGATCGAGTTTCAATAAGTCGTTATTGATCGGGATAGGAAAAACGGTGTACATGTCATTGATTTGCACGATTGCTCTAATTTTAGCAGTACTAGGATGTTCTTTTGTCGTAGCGAAAATGACAGGAATATCATTTGTTACCGCCACCTTAGCTTTTGCACCTGGTGGAATCGCTGAAATGGCCACAACATCGATTCTTTTAGATGCGGATTCCACATTCGTAGTAGCTGTTCAAGTATTAAGAATCATCGTTGTCCTTATCCTTCTGCCACCATTTTTCAAATATATCAATCATCATGAACGCAAAAAGGTTAAACAATCTTCTGCATCTGTTTGATACTATGAATCTCCGTAAACACGTATTTATAGGATCAATGTTTGAGGTCGTCAGATAAGGGGTAATGATTATATTAAATACAACAGTAACTTCAGTAGAACATCCTAGTACTGATTCACATGGCCAAAACTTCTAATAACTAATTCATTCAATCTAGCTAGAAACCAGACACTTTTAAAGAAAACTTGGCTAGCGCCAAGCCTTAGCGCTGGCGATCGCCTTAGTTGCGCTTATACTATAGAAAGTATTTTTATACTTTCTTAACGTGTAAAAAACAAAGTGAAAGGGATGATCAGAATGGGTTATAGAAAAGTGCTTGTCGCCTTTGATGGTTCTAAAGGAAGTATGGACGCCTTAAAACAAGGTATGGATTACATGAAGGATGATCAGTTTAGAGAGTTTACTATTGTCAATGTGGTGAACGCTGAGCCTGAACCTGCTTATGTAGCGCCCGGAGCGATACCGCCGGTAGTACAACGAAATGAAGTACAGGAAAATAAACAAGTGGAACTAGTTGAAAAGGGCGAACAAACAATTAATGAGGCTAAAACTGCTTTGATCAAAGAAAACATGCACGCGAACATTATTGTATTAGAAGGGGAGCCCGCTAAACGAATTTGTGACTATGCTGAGGAACACGAGATGGATTTAATTATAATCGGAAACAGAGGTCTCAGCGGCTTAAAAAAGCTGGTACAAGGAAGTGTGAGCCAAAAGGTGACGAAGCAGGCAAGCTGCTCGGTTTTAGTAGTTAAATGAGATTAGTAGTTCACATAAAGGAAATAAAGAAAACTTGGCTAGCGCCAAGCTTTAGCGCAGGCGATCGCCTTAGTTGCGCTTATACTATAGAAAGTATTTTTATACTTTCTTAACGTGTAAGAATGGGCACCTCTTTTACTCAGGTGCCCAAAATTTTAATATTGAAATTCTTCTTTTAATAACCCCATCACAATGGTGTCATAATATTTTCCGTCTATATAAGCGTGGTTACGCAATCTCCCTTCGACAACAAAACCGCATTTTTCATAAGATCGAATCGCACGCACGTTTCCACTCCACGTATCGAGCTGCACCCGATTTAGATTCATCGTTTGAAACAGGTAGTTGATCAATGCCTTCATCGCATCCGACCCAAAACCGTTGCCCCAATACTCTTTATCTCCAATTCCTATGCCTAGAGTACAACGCCGTGCAACGATGTTCAGTTCGCGATAACAAATTAAACCAATATGTTTCGGATTTTCTTCTTGTGTATAAATGGAAAATTCTCCAGCATCACGTTTATCCAGCTTTTTAATTGCCTTTTCATACGTGTCTTCAATCTGTTCCAGGGGAACGTGACTATGGTGAAATAAACCAGTGCCAGCTTCTAATTTCGCAGTTTCTTCATCGTTTCGCCATTGGTATGTTCTTTTAAAGTCTTCCAACGATACCGGTCGCAGTTCGACCTTTTTTCCTGTAATCAAGAGTGTAACCCCATCCTTCCAATTGTTGTTCATGAGCCTTATAGCAACGAGCGACAGAATTATTTAAACGTACCATAAGCGTCACACCCTTTCTTATAAAATCTGCTTTAACTATACCATAAAATTGATATTCATAGTGGGTTTCTTCATACGATTACCAACATGTATTATACTACCGCTTCAATCTTCACACTTTTATATTTCCGCTTTTGAATATAAATCAGTCTTATCGATAAACATATTCCTGCTGCAAGTAATCCAACCGTTAACCCGATCCAATAACCAATGGCTCCAAGGGTCGTATGATGGGCCAAGAAATAGCCAACTGGTAGGCAAATAACCCAATATGCAATTAAGGTCATAACGAATGCGATATTCACATCCTTATATCCCCTTAAAGCTCCTTGTGCGGTTACCTGTATAGAATCCGATAGCTGGAAGAACAATGCGTAAATCAAAAATTGGGCAGTTAATTGAATGACAGCAGTTTCATTTGAATATAAGCCAGCGATCTCATAACGGAACAGCACAACGAACAAGCCTGTACCAAGAGCACTTAACATTGATAAATAAATCCCAAGCCAGCTATATATTTTCGCATCTTTATACCGTTGTGCTCCTACTTCATACCCGACCAAAACAGTCTGTGCCATAGAAATACTAATTGGTATCATGTATAGAAATGATACGATATTCATGGCTGATTGATACGCTGCAATCGTTGCAATATTAAATTTACTGATCAATATTGTCACAACAGCAAACATGCTCGTCTCAAAGAAAATAGAAAGTCCCATCGGCACACCAATTTTTATAATCTCGATACATTTATCCAATGAAAACTCTTTAAAATTGGTGAAAGAAACATACGAAGAAAAAATTTCTTGTGTTTTAATAATGAACGCTGTCATCCCTAATATGAACCAAAATGTGAAAGCAGTCGCATAGCCTCCCCCTGATCCTCCGAGCTCTGGAAACCACCATTTCCCGAAGATGAGCACATAATTCAGAAAGAAATTGATCGGCAATGCCAAGATAAGAATGACCATCACGACACGGGTCTTACCTAATGCATAGATAAAAGATCGGAATACATTGAAAATGAACAAAGGAATGATTCCATAACTCAGCCCAATCAAATAATCATGAGCTGTTTCCTGTACACTCGATGACAAATTCATCTTGTTCAATATTGGATCCAACAGAAAGAATCCCAGTATGATCACCAAAAAACCGATCGCACACGCCAAATAAATTCCATTAGTTACAACAGAGGAAACTTCCTTATTCCTCTTTTCTCCGAAATACTGGGCTGCAATCGGAGATACAGCAAGAAGGATTCCACTTAACCCTGTGAAAATCGGATTCCAAATAGAGGAGCCGATCGCGACTCCCGCTAGGTTGGTTGCATCGTACTTCCCTGACATGATGGTATTGAAAAACACCATCGAAAACATTCCGAGCTGTGTGATCAAGATCGGAATCAACATGATAAATATTTGTCTTATTTTTTCTGTCAATGTATAAGTTTGGTTCATAGCCAATACTCCTTGATAAAAAATGTTAAACTAGTAGACTTAATTATATTCGATCTTCACATAACATGCTCAGAATTGGCTCGTAACATTGGAAGTATGTAAAAAGGAGTAATGATAAACACGAATACCCTGAGCAAAAACCTCCTGCTCAAACTGCTGCGGATGATACTTATGCGCAAGTGGAAGCCAATAAAGAAAACTTGGCTAGCGCCAAGCCTTAGCGCAGGCGATCGCCTTAGTTGCGCTTATACTATAGAAAGTATTTTTATACTTTCTTAACGTGCGAAAAAAACTGAGAGGACTTTCATTGGATTATCAACTTTAAAATAGTTCTGGTAGATGAGATTACGTTCTTTCGCAATCTCTTTTTACCTTGTAAATTAGTTTTTCTACATACAAAATCCAACTGATCCGGCATCATTCCTAATACATCTCCTCCAATAGGGATTAGTTGTATATTCAGCATATTTGCTAGTTCAATAAAATTTGGATAAGTATAGCTATCCACTGCAATTTTATCGCCAGGTTGAACCATACGATTCCGATGTTACAATCAGTACATATTAAAAATACAGGATAAATCACAAAGCTCATAAGAAGGAAAGGAGAAAAACATGTCGCTTGAAAAAGTAAAATCGTATTTTAAACAATTTTATATGGAAGATAGAATTATAGAGGTATCTGAATCTAGTGCAACGGTAGAACTGGCAGCACAAGCATTACATTGTGAACCCCAAAGAATAGCAAAGACACTTTCATTTAATTTAGAAGGTAGGATTTTACTGATTGTTGTAGCAGGGGACGCTAAAATTGATAACAAGAAATACAAAGAGCAGTTCGGGGCAAAGGCAAAAATGCTTGGTGTAAGCGAAGTAGAAACTTATGTTGGCCATGTTGTAGGCGGTGTATGCCCATTTGCCGTGAATGAAGGCATAGAGGTTTACCTGGATGAATCACTGAATCCCTTTAGAACGGTTTTTCCTGCCTGCGGTAGTGGAAATAGCGCAATTGAATTAACGATAGACGAACTGGAAAAACATTCACACTATTTAAAATGGATTGATGTCTGTAAACAATGGACGGACTAAAATAGAAAAGAGCTGTGAAATACATGGATAACTTACTAACATACATCTCAATAGTTGCAATGATGGTTATCATACCTGGAGCAGATACTATGCTACTTGTAAAAAACACGCTTAGCTATGGTCCAAACGCCGGCCGTTATACGGTTCTAGGAATGGCAATGGGACTTTCGTTTTGGACATTGATTGCGATCCTTGGCTTATCTGTTGTCATTGCAAAGTCCGTCATTCTTTTCAGCACCATCAAATATTTGGGAGCCGCCTACTTAATTTATTTAGGGATAAAAAGTTTTTTTACTAAAAGCGTTTTTTCTTTAAAAGAAATTCAAGCTCAAGCAAATACACCTACGAAGTATTCAAATCGGCATAATAAAGATTCCTTTATGCAAGCGTTACTTAATAATATTCTTAATCCAAAGACTGTTTTAGTTTATATAACAATCATGCCACAATTTATCAATTTGAACGGAAATGTAAGCCAGCAATTGATTGTATTAGCCTTCATCTTAACCTTACTCGCTGTATTGTGGTTTCTATTTCTTGTTTATCTAATTGATTACGTAAAAAAATGGTTGAACAACTCAAAATTCCAGAAGGCATTCCAAAAATCAGCTGGCTTAATTTTAATAAGTTTTGGCATAAAAACAGGAATTTAAATTCATTTACTAACACACCTAATTACTTATGAAATATTCCTCGTATAATGTTATTTTCCGGTTATTTGTCTGTTAATTGCACAATTATTTGATACTATTTTTTGCAATAATAATTGAAGTGCTTCTCTAAGCTGATCGTAGTATTTGGCTGAGGGATAATATTAATGAGAACCAGCAGGTAAAGAAAACTTGGCCAAGCCAAGCCTTTGGCGCTGGCTGAGCCTTAGTTGCGCTTATACTATAGAAAGTATTTTTATACTTTCTTAACGTGAAAGAAAAACCACATTAATAGAGGAAACTTATTTCTCTCTATTAATGTGGTCTTTTTACTAGTTATTTAACAAGCACAGATTCTATGTTACTAGGTTGTAAAGCTCTTTGTAGTATTCTTTTCTCTTCATTGTTTAAAGGGATCAATGGTAAGCGGACATCTCCTACATTTAAACCTTTCATATTTAATGCTGATTTTACTGGTGATGGGTTTGGAGCAGCAAATAATGCTTTCATAATTGGGAGAAGTTTACGATGTGTAGAAGCAGCATCATTGACATTACCATTTTTAAAGCTATTGATCATTTCTTGCATTTCATTACCAATGATATGTGAGGAAACCGAAACAATACCCGCTCCACCGATAGCCAAAACCGGTAATGTTAACCCATCATCGCCGCTGTACAACGTAAAATCACTAGGTGTTTTGCTAATGATTTGTGCCATGGCATCTAAGTCGCCACTTGCTTCTTTTACTGCCACAATATTGTTAATCTTTGAGAGACTAACAATCGTCTCTACTGACATGTTTACAACACTTCGTCCTGGGATATTATAAAGCATTACCGGTAATGGCGTTGATTGGGCAATAGCTTTAAAGTGTTGAAATAATCCTTCTTGAGACGGTTTGTTATAGTATGGAGTAACGAGCATAATTCCATCGACTCCTGCTTCTTCTGCTTGCCTTGTTAAGCTGATAGAAGCTTTCGTGTTATTTGAGCCAGTTCCAGCTATGATTGGAACTCTTCCATCAACAACGTCTACAACATATTTAAACAAATCTACTTTTTCTTCTGTTGTTAATGTAGGAGACTCCCCTGTTGTTCCAGCTACAACTAATCCATCAGATCCATTAGTAATTAAATAATTTACTAAAGTTCTCGTAGCATTAAAATCAACCTCACCATTATGATCAAATGGGGTAACCATTGCTGTTAAAACTTGGCCGAAATTCATAACTTCACACCCTTTACATAATTTTTTTAAAAAAATAGAGGGGGTTAAGGCCATTCAAATGTAACGCAAAAAAGCAACAACGAGGGTTCGTTGTTGCAGTAGAAACAATATTTATCAAAAATCGTTCCCGTGCGTAAGATAGCCCTCCATATAGTTTCCTATATGACAGTCCTGTATTTATTCAATAGCAGAACCAGCTTCAAGAACATGAGATTCTTTCCGCTTCGGCAAATTCCCCTTTCCACAATGGTCAATGGATCTCATTATCCTCACAATGTGTACTAATGGTCTTTGCTCCTCTATCCTCACTTCAAAAGATATTGAAGTAAGAAAATATTTAATTGATTGTAATATAACAGAAGATTCTTTCTGTTGCAAGATTAAAATAGAGGATGTTTTTTTAATTACTTTTCTTTTGCAATTTCTTTTCTATTAGGAGCAAGTGGTGGTTGTTCTAACCATTTATTTTGTACCATAAGATTAAACCACTTTTTTGTTACCATTAGATTTTTTAGAATAGCGCTTTCATAAGTCTTTACAAGGTCTGTTCGCATGGCTGAAGCTAAACCTGCCCCGTGATATGATTGTGCAGCTTGAAACAGGAAACCAATATGATACAACATTAACTTATCGGAAAAGGGAGAGTCCGTTGAAGTTGTCACTTCCGTTTCCCATGATTTAGGAATTGGTAAATTATCCGAATGCATGATATCTGAAAGGGATTGTATTTGTTCATCCGCCGTTTTCTCGGAATGCTCTAAAAACTTTCTTACTTCTTTTGTTTGAGTGACTTGACTAAATCCGATAGAAAGAGTTTTAGCCATAATACTTTTTTTAAGGTTGAAAGAAATACTTATAATTTCTGGTGCAGATAAACGTCTTCCTTTTCCAAACAAACCATCTGTAAAATCTTGGCTAGAAATAATTTCAGGGTTCACGGCAGGGTAAAATAAAGGATCTCTTTGAAAATTCCCTTTCTCAAGCAACAATTCAATAGTTTGATGATACATTTTTTTCCCATCATTATCGCATGAATCGTAAAAATCCCTTAAGTCTTTTCTAACAGAAACACCTAATGCAGTGGTATGTCCGAGCATACTATGCAAAGTCATGATATGTAAATAAGTTAAGCAAAAAATATCAGTGAATAATCTTTCTGCACCTTTATTGAGGTCAGATTCAGTAAATCCAATTGGAACGGGAAATCCCTCGTTCTCCATAAAGGTTACGATTTGTTTCTTTTGTTTTTCGAATGTTTTGATAGCGTCCTCAAAAATATTTTTTATCGATTCATCTTCAATAATAGAGAACATATATCTTATTACTACATCTGTCATTGTTCCGTTTACATACTCTCCCCACAGTGTTCCTATTTCGGAAGATGTGAGTTTTAATTTATCCATTATCATCACCTATTGGATATTATTTACCAATTACGAAATAGATATGATGAAATGGGTGAAAAAATAAATAAATGACTTTAGGGCTTTTATGATAAATTGTATGGTTTCCTCCTGTTTACAAATAATAAACGGTAATAAGAAGGTTTCCAAATTGAAATTATTTGATTACTGGCCTCAATCTTTGGCAACGCAATATAAAAAGATACTAACAATCATCATCCGGATATTTATTATAGACAACCCTATGATAGTTTAAAGAAAAAACTTACTTTATCTATCATAGGGATTTATTTTTGCTACTCTATATTCTGAAAATAACAATATGCAACCAGTAACAGTTTACGCTTCGACATCTACTAAGTTATCTTTTTTACTTTTAAATCCGGCAACAATACTTAGAGTAATCACCAACACTGACAGTGCCAATAATGTTCCGGATAATGGTCGGGTAAATATTGCGAAGAAGTCTCCTTTGTATAAAGCTAATGACTGGAGCAGCGACTTTTCCATCAGGTCACCTAAAATAAACATTAAAGCTACTGGTGCAACGGGAATATCCGCCTTTTTCAAAAAATAGCCCAATAAACCAAATACGAGCAGCCCTCCTACATCCCAAAGACTGTTACTAATGGAATATGTTCCGACAATAGAGATGGCAATAATAATCGGAAATAATAGTTTAAATGGAACACTTGCAACTTTTGCCCACATTTTGGCCATCGGTAAATTCATGAATAATAAAAGCAAGTTTCCGATGAACATACTTGCGATGACTGCCCATACAAAATCGGGATGACGTACAAACAATGTCGGTCCAGGTTGAAGGCCATGTAAGATGAAGGCTCCTAACAATACGGCCATTGTTGCTGAGCTAGGAATTCCTAGTAAAAATAGAGGAATCAAAGCACCGCCGCAAAAAGAGTTATTGGCTGTCTCAGGTCCGGCAACTCCCTCAATTGCACCATTTCCAAATCGTTTAGGATCCTTGGAAATTCGTTTTTCTATCGAGTAAGACATAAGTGCTGGAACGACAGAACTTGTTCCTGGTATGAGCCCCATGAAAAAACCTAACCCCGTACCCCTTCCAATCGACATGAGTGATGGTCTCAACTCTTTACGGGAAGGAAAAAGCCCTTTCACAACTGGAGGCTTTTCAGGTTTTTTCATTTGTTGCTCAATACCTAACAATATTTCTGAGAGGCCAAACAAGCCCATCGCGATCGTAACAAAATTCAAACCGTCGATAAGATGTGGGATCCCGAATGAAAACCTAACAACTCCAGAACCTGGCGCCATGCCGACCATCGCCAACACTAAACCTAGCACCACCGCAATCGAACCACGAATGATTGATTTTCCGGCAAGACCTACAACCATCGTCATACCAAATACAATCAAGGCAAAAAACTCAGGAGGTCCGAAAGCCAATGCAAACTTTACTAGTTGAGGAGCGACTACTGCAACGCCGATGATCGCAACCGTTCCCCCAATGAAAGAGCCAATTGCAGATATTCCAAGCGCGACACCTGCACGACCTTGTTTTGCCATCGGATACCCATCTAAACTTGTTATAACCGAAGCTGCCTCCCCCGGAACATTGACCAAAACCGTTGTAATGGTACCGCCATACATGGATCCATAAAAAATCCCGGACAGCATGACAATCGCTGAGATAGGGTCCATTCCGAAGGTCATCGGAATAAGAAGAGCTGTACCCGCACTTGGACCTAATCCTGGTAAAATACCGACCATCATTCCTATTGAAACCCCAATTAAACAATACAATAAATTTTCCCATGTAAGCGCGATCTCGAATCCTGACATCAATAAATTGAATGCGTCCACGTTTCTCCCTCCTTTACCAACCGAATGCGTTTACCGGCAACGGAATATCTAGTAATGTTTTAAAAATAAAAAACAATGCGAATGTTACTATCGTTGAAATTGCAAGTGAAGAATACCATTTGAAATCAGGAAGAAGCATGATAATCGTAACGATGATACCGGCAATCAGATAACCCGTCCATGGAGCGATCAATATGAAAACCACAATGGACGCAACAACTGTTAATACTCGAAATAGTACCTTTCCTTTAGGAATTACATTTGAGAATGAAATTCTATTTTCTTTCCTTAAGCAATCAATAATGTACAATATTGAAAGCAGTGCAAGTACACCACTAAGCCAGGTTGGGAACAGACCTGGGCCAGGACCATATTCTCCGTAATATTGCAAAGGCTGAGATGACCAAAATATAAAACATGCAATCGATAGGATGAAAATTCCAATCCACACTCCAAAGTTTCCCACCCCAAAGCAACTCCCTTCCAATAATAAAGTCCTATTTTAAAAAGATACCCGGGCTAAAGAAACCCGGTTATCTAAGAATTACCACCCTAGTAAATCTTTTAATCCTTTTACGTCTTCTATATCCTGTTGTAATAACTTCAAATATTCATCTCCATTAGCGTAGAGAACCTGGGTACCTAGTTCTTTCATTTTTTTCTGATGTTCAGTATTATTGATCGCTTTTTCTAACGCGTCTTGCAGAATTTCCACTTTTTCCTCAGGTAATCCTTTAGGAGCTACCAACCCTCTTGTCGACTGGGAAATGATTTCATCAAAACCAGCCTCTTTAACAGTAGGAACATCAGACAAAAAAGATGACTTTTCCTTTGCAGTTATAGCAACTACTTTAAGTTGATTGTTCTGGTGCATTGAATAAGCTTCACCTACACTAGTTATTAACACATCAACATGTCCACCTAAGAATGAAGATCTTGATTCAGCTGTTCCTTCAAATTGAATAGCCCGAAATTTCGTGTCGAGTTTCTGATTCAATTTCAATGTAACTAAGTGGTCATCCCCTGCTACACCAGTTGCGGTAGTTGTTAGTTCATGTTTCTTTGCATAATCTATTAATTCTTTGAAATTTGTAAAACGGTCCTCATCTGCTCGGATGACGATTGCCCCGGGGTCTGCTACATGATTTGCCAATATTGTGAAGCTGTCTAAATCAATACCACGTTGCATTGTCGGATTAACCAATCCACTTGCAAAATTTGGAGAATTAAGATATCCTATTGTGTAACCATCAGGTTCGGCATTGGCGATTTCGGTCCAGCCAACCCAGCCACTGCCGCCTGGTTTATTGATAACATTCACCGGTACCCCTAATTCTTTTTCGAGATAAGGTTGTAATGTACGCGCTGTTGTATCCGTTCCCCCTCCTGCATCGTATGCCACGATGACATTAATAGGCTTGTTCGGGAATTTACCATCATCATTTTCGGAAGTTCCTGATGATTCCCCAGAAGTACTTTTACTTGATGCTGATTCTTGGCTTGAACATGCAGCAAGAGCTCCTGCTACTAATAATAAGACTAGGACAAATGAAAAGAGTTTTTTCAACTTAAGACACCCTCCTTAAATTATTATTAATTAAGCGTACCAACATATAAACTTTATCGGGATGCAAGCTTTCCGATATACCTGCCTATCTCACCTCCCTAAAGGTTTCAGTGTTTCCAACCTTTCATAAATGTCTTTTTCTATTAATCTATTTCTTTATTAATGGATAATTATCTCTCAAATTCTACTAATGCTGCTAGTAAAGCCTTAATGTAGCCGATTGAATAGGCAAATCCGATACTTGAGTAACTCCAGCCAATATTCGAGTTTGCCCAGTTCTTATTCATATCTGGATTATCACCTTCCATAAGCGGTACATGATCTGGATTAAGACATCCGTCATAGCCGACCTTTCGAAGTTCCAAAATGATCTTAAACATGTTCATGTCTCCATCATCCAGCAAAGCTTCCTCGAAACCTCCAGCCGTCGGTAAACTTCCCCTTACATTTCTGAAATGAATCAAGAATAACCTACCTTTGCGCCCATAGTGATTGATTTCATCCAATACGAGCGAACTGCCGCCTTCTTCAGCTCTTGTCCCAACGCAATAAATATAACCAACATTTTTATTTGGGAATTCATCAATGATACGGTGGAGTCCTAATCCTCCAAAAGGAGTGTCATGGTTAGGTGTGTCCGATGGATGCATCGCAATTTTGACACCATAATCCTCAGCAACCGGAACAGTTCTTTTATAGACTTCACGGAATTTATCACGCCATAACTGTGCTTCTCCAAGTGTTGGCGTTTCAGGCTTCACCTTAGTAAATCCCAGGCTTTCACCTCTTGATATAGCTCCACCTCTCTGTACTGCTTGATAAGTAGTGGTTAGACCGTGGATTACATCTCCTGCAAATCGTTGTCTCACAATCTTGATTCCTGCTTCTCCAAACACCTTTATAGCATTCACACTGTTTTCAACCTGCTGTTCGCTCCCTGGTTCACCCTGCATAAATGAATCTGTTATATCTGGAAGTGTTACGCGGTTTATATCCATTCCCCATGAACGAATTCGCCGTTTTTGCTTTAACAATTCATCGAGATCAGGGTAACCTTCTTCCTTAACGCCTGGAAATGAAGCGCCGTTCCCAAAGTCGATACAGTCAACACCTAACTGACTCATTTGTTTTAAATCACCGTCTGTTAATTCGAATGTGTTTGCCGTAATCGATACTTTCATCATGAGCATCACCTGTTTTCATTTAATTGTCTAAAAGAATGATAGAGTTCGTAATTTCTTATCACTTTATAAAGACTGTTTTTATAGAGGTGAAAAATTCAATAGCTGCTTGGCCTTGTTCCCTAGAATGGGAACTTGATTGTTTCATTCCGCCAAATGGCGCCTGAAGTTCAACACCAGCACTCTCCGCATTAACCCGAATCAACCCCGCTTCCATATCATCTACAAATGAAAGCATATGTTGTATGTTTGTTGTAAATATGGATGCACTAAGGCCATACTCCACATCGTTTGCAATCGTTAACGCCTCTTCAATGCTGTCCACTTTCATTAGGGCTAAAACAGGTCCAAAAATCTCTTCTTGAGCAATTGTCATTTCTGGTTTTACATGTTCAAAAACAGTGGGTTCCACAAAATAGCCCTTTTCAAATGGACCATCCGTTAATTGCTTACCTCCCTTAATCAATGTTGCTCCTTCTTCTTTACCTTTTTGAATGTAAGATAATATCGTATTCAATTGGCTCTCACTCGCACAAGGACCCATCCAAATTCCCTCATTCATTCCGTCCCCAATGGTAATTTCATCGATTCGGTATAAGAGCTTTTCTTTGAATTGGTCGTATATACTGCGATGGACAATCACTCGGCTTGTCGCCGTACACTTTTGCCCCGTTGAGCGGAATCCCCCGCTGATGGTGGCTTCAACTGCCAAATCAATATCAGCATCCTCTAATACAATCACTGGGTTTTTACCTCCCATTTCCAGCTGATACTTGGCTCCGCGTGCCAAAGCACCTTGACCAATCCTTTTTCCAGTCTCGTTTGACCCTGTGAATGTAATCCCGTTGATATCCTTGTTGTCAATAATTGCTTGTCCAATCACTGAACCTGGTCCTGTAACCATGTTGACAGCCCCTGACGGAAATCCTGCTTCCTGAAAGCATTGTAGGACTTTTGCTGCTGTTACCGCCGTTTCACTCGCTGGTTTCAACACAACTGTATTACCGTAAACCAAAGCAGGAGCCATTTTCCAAATTGGAATTGCAACTGGGAAGTTCCATGGCGTAATGACACCAACCACACCCAGTGATGCCCGTGTTGTATACAACAATGCACGATTGTCAGTAGAAGGAATTACATCACCGATTTTATGCATGCCTTCACCGGCGTAATACCGGAGAATGGCAACACCCCGTGCTGTCTCTCCCATTGCTTCCGGAAGTGTTTTACCCATCTCCCTCGTCATCGTTTCAGCAACCTCATCAAGGCGACTTTCTAAGATATCTGCAACTTTGTAAAGGTATTGACCGCGTTCTACTGATGATCGTTTTTTCCAAGATCGCAGAGCCCCTTTTGCAGCCTTTACGGAGTCATCGAGGTCTTTTTTTGATGATTTTTGAACGTATCCGACAACCTCGTCTGCATCTGCTGGATTTCGACTCTCCAAAACTTCACCTGTATTCGATGGAACCCACTCACCGTTTATGAAATTCCGATACTTCTTTTGCTCGATTTCTACACTCATTGTCTTCCCCCAATTCAATTTGTGAATATATTTTAATGACTGATCCGATATGGATACAGCCATCATTCAATTGAGTAACACCCTACAACACAAGTCATTTGATTGCTGTATTTTTCGGATATCGTTCCATCGCGACTTTGACGATTTTCTCCAGCTGTTGATAGTGTTCTTTTTCAACAGGAACAACCGGTGGTCGAACCGTATTGCCTACAGGATACCCGACAATCTCCATACCGGCTTTAATTAGTGAGACAGCATAACCTTTTTTCTTTTTACGGATCGTATTAATCGGCAGAATAATGTTTTGTAATAAATCATCAGCGGTTTCATGATCATTTTCTAAAAGGGCTTTGTGAAACATTCTTGAGATGTGGGGTATATAATTCGAAATTGCAGAAGAATAAGAAGTAAATCCAAGAGGTATGTAACTAGGCATCGTTACTTCCGCAAGCGGCATTCCGTTCAACCATTCAAGACGGTTACCGATAAATTGCGTTAATTCCATATTTAAGTCCATGTTACCGACACCGTCCTTAAAGCCGACAACCTGTGGAAACTCTACAAGACGTCCCAACGTATCAAGTGACAAAATCGCATTATCCCGTTGATAAACAATTGCATTCAGGTCTGTACTTTCAATAATAGATTTAAAATAACTGAATAGTCCCTCTTGTTCACCATGAATCAGATAAGGCGGTAAAATCAAATATCCGTCCGCTCCAAGGTCTTGGGAAAGCTGGGCTAATTCTACAGCAGTCGAAATATTACCTCCAACTCCGGTGTAAACCGGAATCCTCTTGTTTACAGATGAAACTGCTACCTCAACCATCGTCTTATACTCTGCCATGTTAAGTGACTGAAACTCTCCTGAACCACATGCGGTAAAGATCGCTGAGAGACCTTCATCAACGAGGTTCTCAATGTTCTGACTCAAAGCCTTTTCATCAATATCCCCTTTGCTGTTAAAGGGAGCGACTGGAAATCCTAAAATTCCTACTGGCGCTTTTCTTTTCATGTCCATTTTTTTCTCACCTTTCCTTTTAGAGGTTGTTCAAATAAGTCCGGTAAAAATAGCTGTCGAATTTCTTCGTTCCTTGAAAAAGGAGAACACTTTTCCTGCGTGCGAGGTACCGCTTCCGTAGGTTATTCTTGTGTTCGATCTCCGCGGACTTGCACACGGACGTGCTGACTTCGACGTTTTCACAGGACGTGAAGTCGTTAGTCGAAGTTCCATATGTACCTGTGTCTACAAGCGTATTCTTGGATGTAAGCTTCCTCGGTACAACTCGTAGTGTTTATGCTAGTACCGCTCGTCGTTCTGGTCCTCGAGATTTTCACGCCTCGAACTTCTTGGCTCTTTTTGTCCTCCTTTTTGAACACGCATTTATATGATTTAATTTTAAGAATCCTCATTAATGATCGTCATGATTTTTTTCCGGCCGTACTCGAGATGGTTATACATTTTTGTATGCGCTTCCATTACATCGTGTTTTTTAAGTGCATTGTATATGGCAATGTGCTGCTCCATCGTTTCCTCATGATCTTTATGTTCATGTGAAACTTGACGCAACATTTGGTCAACCATGTTCAATAGTGGATCAACCAGGCTCTCTACGATTACATTGTTTGCACTATAACCGATGATCCTATGAAATTCTTTATCAAACTCCGAATAATCATCTGGATTTTCACCCATTTTTTTGATGGTCTTTCTTAATTCTTCTAATTGCTTGTCCGTTATTTTCTTTGCTGCTAACGTGATCAAGCCGAGTTCAATGGAAATTCTTGCTTCCATGATGGACGGAATATCCCCTGTAGAAAGTGCCAGCATTAATGAGAATGGTTCACTTCCGATTTTTTCAGAAAAGAATGTCCCTTCGCGGGTTTTGCGATGAATGATCCCAAGCGTTTCAAGAGAACTTAGAGCTTCTCGTAAAACTGGCCGGCTCACATGAAGTTTTTCCATCAAAACTAGTTCTGTCGGCAATCTATCCCCTGCTTTAAAGTGCCCATTCTCCAGTAACTGAATGATTTGGTCGACAACTTGCTTCGAAAGCGTTTTCCTCTTCACCGATTTTATATTTACGTCTTTTTGATCCAGATTCATAATTCTCACCTTTAAATTTGTCATAAGTTAAATTTGTTTAATTGTAAGACAAATAGAATTATAAGTCAATAAATATTCGGAAAATTAATTTTATTATGAATATAAAAAATACCTCAAAATAGTTTTAACCTATCTCTCGGCAACATTTATTGATATTTAATTATTGGTAAAGTAAAAGCTCTGATTCCATTGAATCAGAGCTTTTCTTCGGTATATTTCTATGTTCTTTTTAATCATCATTTCGATACAACCCAGTATGGGATCGCATTCGACACAACAACTACGAATATCAATCCAATCCCAAGCTGTTTCTTTATCCTTCCATTTAACCTTTCACTTAAGATTTCAGAAATTCAATTTCAAGTAAACGATCCATTAAGTAGAACTACTCCACCTACACAACTTCTTATGTAAAATATTCCTCCAACTAATCATAAAGAAAGACGTAATCCACTGTTTGTGAATCGCGCCAAGAACGATCATGGAGTAATCATCCTGATATATAAGTGATTCCGTAATAACTCCTTTTATTTGAAAAATCTCTATGAAAATCTTGGCATAGAATCAACTTTATTCCAGAGTGTTTATAGTGTTACAATTTTATCCTTCTAATTTGGACAGCCCCTTTATTTACCACTATGCACTTTTTGAAGGTATAAATGACAAAGCGAAATATGGGATAATCAATTATCAGCCTGTTGGTCTTATAAAACCTGATTTAACACAAATACAAGAGCCCATTTTTAAAAAAGATTGATCATAACAGGCCCTTAAGATATTTCGTGAGGGATGATTTTTGTAAAAAAGTTTGATCATTCTCTGTCAGTGTTATTCAACAATTGGGCCCTTTTATGGAGGATAGTTCCTTAACCTAGGTAGACCGTCAAAATGTTGGCGAAATTCCTTGAATTTCTAATGGATGGATTGACCCGCCTTCATTATGATTGCCTTGATAATAAGTCCCACGGCAACTCCGGGAATCACAAAAAGCATAGGTAACCATACAGGACCGAGTAATGCTCCCATCATCTTAAAGGTAGGCGAAACAATGAGACCAACTGTTACAAAATAGGCGGAAAAAACAAACGGCAAAAATGAAAATGGCGATTGACCCCCACCCGCATCTTTGAAAGCATCCCACATCGAAAAAAAGTATAAACAGGGGTAAAACATTAGCCATTGATAATTCGCGTGTTGGATTGCTTTTTCAATTTCCCCATGAAAACTTAAAAAAATCACTTTGTTAAAGTTGGATTGAACGTTAATCAGAAATTCCAATACAATGAAAAGGAACCCCTTAAGAAACTGACCGTTCAAAATTTGACCAAATCCCGGTAATGCAATACTCCAAAAGAGTTTTTCATACTTATTATTTCGATTCATATGACCAGTCCAAATGATGAAGTTTTATCAAATTCCCTTTAGCTATTGCTCTTTTTTCGTGCGTCAAAAGAAAGCAATGGAATTCAGCATTAACTGATCTTTTGTCTTTATTTGTTGCTCTGTCCCTTTGTTAATTTTGTCCTGTCATCCGCTTGAGGGGGTTCTTCCAGCCATCCATTTTTGACCATGACCTGCCCACTATTTTTAGCGAAAGTAAATATGTCTTGTGCAGATTTTGCCAATTTTAAAGGTAAATCACTTCGTAAACTAAAGGCTGAACCGATAGCATTGCTTGTCAGACCAAAACTGGAGAAAACGCTGGTTTGATACATCATCATTTTGTCTGAAAAGGGGGCATTGGTTGAATCGGTTGCTGTCCCTGCCCACATAGATGGGGCGTGTATATCACTTTGACGCAAAACGTCACTGAATGTGGTAACGATTTGTTTCGCGAGTTCCTTTCCATCAAAGAAAATTTTTGCAGCATCTTTATTTTGGGCTGATTGGGCGAATCCGGTCATGAGTGTCATGCCTATTGTGTTTGCTTCTAAAGTTAGATAAAGGTGGGCAATTTCAACCGTATTTAAAGGTCTTTTGTGACTGAACAGGTTAAATCCAGACATATATTGTTTGTCGCGTGCAAATTCAACATCTTTTGGCATTGTGACATAAGGAGGACGAGGGATAGCCGAATGCTTTAACAGAAAACCCGTTGTTTGGTCAAAAGCTTCTTGAGCATCAGCCGTAAAACGCTGATATAACTTTCTTATGTCATCCCTATAAGCCATAGAAAGATGTATTGTGAAAAGCCCCATATTGATTGATGTAATCAAACGCAAGTGCATGATATCAAACATTTCATCGTATAGACGAGGTACCCCCGGTGTAACGTCTTTTTCAGTAAATCCTACAGGCAAAACAGCCCCTTCGTCCTGAAAAATTTTTATCAGTGTTTCTACATGTTCACTTTCCTTGTTGTAATAGGATTCTAAGATGTCTTTGGCTTCCGGGTTTTCTGCTTTTTCAATGTAGTATTCCAAAAACCTCATGTTCATCGTTTTGTTTTCATAGCCCATCCATAACGTTCCTAATTCTGCCGCTGAAATTGACAGGTGGTCTGAAGTGGTCACGTTTAAATCCTCCTAAGTTCAACTAGTTTTATCTTTAATCTTCCTCCAATTTTGATTTTTATTATTTTAAAAAGGGAGTTGTTTAAATTCTTTAAAAGGCCATATACTACAAATCTCCAAAGTTCAAAATTCTGTTGAAGTGATTAAATCCTTCAGAACCAAAAAGAGGTCGGGATTCCCCCGGCTTCTTCTTTTTGGTGATATTTTCTTACCTCAATTCAACATATATTCACATGATAAAGTTATAACACTGAAAATCCTGATTGAACGCATAAAACTTCAAGCTTGTTGTTCCACGATATGGACGCGTTTGTTGAATAACCGAATATATTCAGATTCTTAATTATTAACTTCTGTATAATCAACGTTTAAATTAGCTAAAAATGTTTTTAATTCTAGTAAGCTTTCAATTTTTATGTCTGCTTGTAAAAGCGCATCTAGGTAAACTGAAAGCCCTGATTCAACCGAATCAGAGCCTTCTGCTTGGTATTTGGTTTTGATTTCCTGTAAGGTGTCTAACCTTTTTATAAAGTTAAGTTCAGTTGTTCCATAATTCTTTTTATCAATCTAGAAAAATGACACTCTAACTCAACTGAATTTAGAGTGTCATATGCGATTATAAGTTGATATCTATGCTTTTTTAGTGGCAATGTTATTTTTCAAGTTGACTGCTTGCTCTTTTTTCGCTGAAATGAGTAACAGTTCATCTTTCAGCCCCTTATATGTGGAATAACACATAAACAGCATTAAAATTGCTAAGGGTATCGATGTTGCCACTAGTGCTGATTGTAAGCCTGACAAACCGCCTGTCATAATTAATACAGCTGAGACTGCTGCAATTACGACACCCCAAATGATTTTGGTAGTATGAGTGGGATTCGGATTCCCATTTTCACTAATCATTCCTAGAACAAAAATTGCTGAATCCGCAGATGTAATAAAGAAAATAAGCACGAGTACCATTGCTAAAATGCTTAAAAATACACTCATTGGGAAGTAATCAAAAAACATAAATAAGGCAGATGTCACATCCGAAGATACAGCAGCTGCGATCGCTGTTTTGCCATGATTTTCGATAAGATCGATGGCTGAACCACCCATAACAGCAAACCAGAAAAAGGAACCAAGAACAGGTATGAAGATAGCCCCCATCATAAATTCTTTAATTGTTCTTCCTTTAGAAATTCTCGCAACAAAGCTTCCTACAAGCGGTGCCCAAGCAATCCACCAACCAAAATAGAATAATGTCCAGTTTGCGATCCATGATCCATCACTATATGGCTCAGTTCGGAACGACATGTTTATAAAGTTATGGGCATAATCCCCCACTCCTTGTAAAAAGATTTTGAGTATGGATTGTGTTGGTCCAAGTAAAAGCATAAATCCTAATAAAGCAAAAGCTAAAAACATATTAAGATTGGATAAGTGTTTTATGCCACCTTGAAGCCCTGAAACAGTTGATCCAAGATAGAGTGTGGTTACAATAGCAATTATTATAACTTGAGTATAAAAGCCTACTGGAATACCCCAAAGGTAATTCATTCCACTATTCACTTGCAATGTTCCAAAGCCAAGGGACGTAGCAATCCCAATGACGATAGAAAGAGTAACAATAATATCGATAAATTTACCGAAAGAACCTTTAATTTTGTCACCTACTAATGGATAAAAAGCGGAACTTAAGGAGGACGGCAATTTCTTTCTGAACTGGAAGAACGCTAAGGAAACTCCTACAACTGCATAACATGCCCAGGCGGAAACACCCCAGTGCAGATAGACAAATTGCATGGCCAGCTTAGCTGACTGTTCGGAGGATTCCTTTCCGAACGGAGGATCAATATAGTAGGATACAGGTTCTGCAACTCCCCAAAACACAAGACTAATGCCGATTGAAGCACTGAATAGCATAGCAATCCAAGTAGCTGTTTTATATTCAGGGCGATCGTCGTCATCACCTAACCGTATATGTCCAAACTTCGATAATCCAATATACATACAAAAAGCGAAGAAGATAAAAACACTGCCCAGAATAAACCAGCCTAAATTATTATAGATAAAACTCAGAGATGAGCTGGAAAAACTCTCTAACTGTTTTGGTGCAAATACTCCGACACTTATTAAGGCTAAGCTAATAGCCAATGAGTAATAAAATACGGTTTTTTGGCCATTCATACAAACACTCCTTTTATAATAGGTTGTTTGAGGATTTTTTTAATCCACGTTAATGTAAGCGATTTCTAAATGTTGTACCAAAACTATATATAAATGCAAAAATTAATCCAATATCATATGAAGAAGTTTTTTCTTCATATGATATCGTACATTTTTACACTTCTAAGTTGTTTGAAGGAACAGTTGAAGTAATTATGTCAATAACCCGATCTGCTACTTCACCAGTAGAAGCCGTTCCAGTCATATCTGGTGTTAGTACTTGACTTTCCACCAAAAGCTGTTCAATCGCGTTAAGCACCATTTTTCCATATGCTTCATAGCCGAAAAAGTCGAGCATCTGACTTGCTGACCAAATCGAGGCAAGCGGATTAGCGATTCCTAGTCCCGCAATGTCAGGCGCAGAACCATGAATGGGCTCGAACATCGATGGATATTCTCTTTCAGGATTAATATTTGCGCCTGCAGCCAGCCCAATTCCACCTGCAATTGCAGCACCTAAATCTGTCAAAATGTCACCAAATAAGTTTGATGTTACGACGACTTCAAATCGTTTCGGATCTTTGATCATTAGCATTGCTGCAGCGTCGACAAGATAAGATGCGGTTTCAACTTCAGGATATTCAGCACTCACTTCTTCAAATACTTGATCCCAAAAGACCATCGAATAATTCAATGCGTTTCCCTTCGATATACTTGTCAGGGACCTTCCTTCTTTTTTCGCCGTTTCAAATGCATAACGGATAATTCGTTCTGTACCTTTTCTAGAAAATACACTGTTTTGTAAAACCACTTCATGATCCTGTCCTTTAAACAGCCAGTCACCTGCCCCTGAATATTCACCTTCACTGTTTTCACGGATAAATAGCATATTGATATCTTCCCGCTGTACATCAATTAAGGAAGATTTTGCCCCTTTTAATAATGTCACGGGGCGTATATTAACATATTGATCAAAACTTTTTCGGATTTTCAGCAATAAATCCCATAACGATATATGGTCAGGGACACCGGGAAAACCAACTGCCCCCAAGTATATGGCGTCGAACTCTTTTAGCAGTTCAATTCCTTCATTATCCATCATTTTTCCGTTTTTCGAGTAAAATTCACAGCCCCATGGAAAATAGGTGAAGTTAAATTGGAAGGTTGAATCAATTTCAGCTACTTTTTTTAATACTCTGATCCCCTCGTTTATGACTTCGGGTCCGACGCCATCACCCGCAATTACAGCAATTTTAAGTTTTTTCACAACAAAAGTCTCCCTTTAAAGAAAGTATAAAAATACTTTCTATAGTATAAGCGCAACTAAGGCGATCGCCTGCGCTAAAGCTTGGCGCTAGCCAAGTTTTCTTTACACGTTAAGAAAGTATAAAAAATACTTTCTATAGTATAAGCGCAACTAAGGCGATCGCCTGCGCTAAAGCTTGGCGCTAGCCAAGTTTTCTTTATCAGTAAAGAAAGTATAAAAGTTTGCGGCATGGATGTAATGTCCAGCTTCAGCGCCCAACCACTTGGATCACTTCAGGCCTCCTGCGGCGGCAACAGCCNTAAAGAAAGTATAAAAGTTTGCGGCATGGATGTAATGTCCAGCTTCAGCGCCCAACCACTTGGATCACTTCAGGCCTCCTGCGGCGGCAACAGCCTCCTCGTCGGTCTTCCAGTGACCTTCGTGGCTAAGCAGGGCGCTTGCGCTTTTCTTATCAGCTTTGATTCCAAACGGTCAATTTCATTTCGGTCATTTCTTCCACTGCATACTTAATACCTTCACGGCCTGTGCCACTTTCTTTTACTCCGCCGTATGGCATCTGGTCAACACGGAATGTCGGTACGTCATTAATAATAACACCGCCTACGTGCAATTCCTGTGAAGCATATAGAGCATTTTTTACACTATCCGTGTAAATGCCAGCCTGCAGTCCAAAGCGAGAATCATTTACTTGATTAACCGCTTCCTCTACTGAACTTACTTTGTTCACAATTACAACAGGTGCAAAGGCTTCCTGACAGGATACTTTTAAATCGTGATCCGCATTCGTAATAATTGTCGGCTCAAGAATACCGTCCTTCAGGTTTCCTCCTGCTGCGATGTTTGCATTACTGCCTTTGGTTTCGTCAATCCATCCCAATACACGTTCCGCTTCTCCTTTGGTAATTAAAGCAGAAATATATGTTTCCGGATCAAACGGGTCGCCAATTCTCAGTTGCTTCGTCGCTTCAGTGAACTTCGTTACAAACTCTTCAAAAACATCTTCATGGGCATAAACCCGCTGTAAGGAAATACATACTTGTCCTTGGTTGGAGAAAGCGCCCATAATACAGCGATCGATAATTTGATCAATGTCAATTTCTTTATCAATAATTAATGCTGAATTTGAACCGAGTTCCAATGTGGTCTTTTTTAATCCAGCCTTACTGCGGATGCCAATCCCTACACTTGGGCTGCCTGTAAATGTAACCATGCTCACTCGATCATCTTCAACAATTGCTTCTCCTACAATACCGCCAGGCCCGGTCACAACATTTAATACGCCGGCCGGAAGACCTGCCTCCTCGAAGATCTCAGCAATAAAAAGGGAAGAAAGTGGTGTCTGTGAAGCTGGTTTTAAGACAATCGTGTTACCCGCTGCAATTGCCGGTCCTACTTTATGAGCGACAAGATTCATTGGGAAGTTAAAAGGTGTTATTGCTCCGATGACACCAATAGGTTCTCTTACCGTATATCCGATTCGGCCTACTCCTCCTGTTGCACCATCAAAAGGTATCGTTTCGCCTTGAATTCTTTTCGCTTCTTCAGCTGCAAACTTATAAGTTTCAATTGTTCTCGCCACTTCTGCTTTGGAGAACATAATTGGTTTTGCGGATTCAGCAGTAATAATTTCTGCTGCTTCAACTGCTTTTTCTTTTAAAAGGATAACAACCTTTTCCAATATCTCTGCACGTTCGTAAGCTGGCATTTTCGCCATTACTTCACGTGCGTTGTAGGCGGCATCGATTGCCTTTGCAGTGAGCTCTTTATCTGCCATTGCAATTTCGGCTATTTCTTCCCCAGAATAAGGGGATTTAAGAGATGCGTATTTAGCTGTTTCTATTTTTTGGCCATTGATCATTAAGAACTTTTTCGTAGACTTTACTTCACTCACATTTTTACTCATCGAGGGCCTCCAATACCATTTCATGAAATTGTCCGATCGCTTTTTCTGAAGATGAATATCTTCCTTTATTAAATGCACGGGAACGAAATCCAATTTGCTCCAACTCTACAAGCTCGATATCCTCTTGACGAACTTGTTCAGCGAATGTCATTAAATCCTTTTCCTCTTGAGACAAGTTTTCATCACGGAAATAATAGGTGTAAACGGCTAAAGATGTTTCGTGGTCAATCGGTACCATTTGAATGCTTGCCATATTCCCAGGACCTGGGTAAATCGTCAACATCAAATTCGGCCACAACCAGTAGAATGAACCGCCTTGCATTTCAGCTTCATCTAAACTAACTGTTCCGTATTTCTTATCCGGTTTCACAACGGTACCTTGAATAGAATAATTGTCACACATAGTAATTTGGTAATCATTCATATCCAACGCCGCAACGAAACTAGGATGGGCAACGTGGCAATGATCACACTCTAAATAGTTGTCTATATAAGCTTTCCAGTTCGCTTTAATAACTCGTGTTCTTCGGTGAGTTCTTTTTAACTCACTTAAAAAAGGGAACTTGCCCAATTTATCGAAGAAATCTCCATATGACTCGCTTAACAGTTCCGCGTTGTCATCCAGGTTCACAAAAATTAATGATTCCACAACCTCCATTCGGACAGATCGTAAACAAGCATCCTTCACACAAGCTTCATCTTCTCCTCGAAAGTTAGGTGCTTTATTCAGCTGCCCATCAAGCTTGAATGTCCATCCATGGTAACCACACTGTAAAATTTTCTTATTTCCCGCCTCTGTTCTTTCAAGCTTTGTCGCACGATGCGGACAAACATTGTAAAATGCACGTACCACTTCATCTTTTCCGCGATTTACGATAATAGGCTCACCCGCTACTTCAGTTGTAAAAAAATCTCCCGCTTTTTCTACTTGACTAACATGGCCTACAAGCTGCCACGACTTTGAGAAAACGAGCTCCATTTCTTTTTCTAATACCTTAGGATCTGTATATTTGTCATAAGGTAATGCTCTTTCAAATGTTCGATTGGTTGCATTTTGTACGTTGTTATAAGCCATACTTTTTCTCCTCCAATTAAACAATATTTTTCCACTTTAAATAAACAGAAATAATATTTACTACCCGTATCATTTCTAATGCAATTATTGTGCCAATGTTGTTAAACTAAGAAAATTAAGTAAAAAAATTAAAAATTTACTGAAGAATCTGAAATATTGAGTTAAAATTAACTCATAATCATTTATTTGTAAGCAAAACTAACTCACTATTCAAAAAGAGAGGGCTCATCAATGAAAATATCTAATCCCACAGGCAATGTAGAGATGACACTACAAACTCTTTTAAAAATTCTCGACCACTCCTCTGACGAAATTTTTGTCCTTGATGGCGAAAAGCGAATTCTTTATGTCAATCAAGTATGCGAAAAGCACTATGGGCTTAAACCAACAGATGTTATCGGTAAATATAATGTTGAATTATTTGAAAAAGGATATTGGAAGCCTTCTATCGTGCCGGAGGTATATAAAAGAAAAGAACCTTGCTATTTGAGGCAGGAAACATATATTGGTGCCGAGTTAGTGACATCTGCAATCCCGATACTAAATGACAAAAAGGACATTGAACTTGTTGTCATCACATCAACTGAGGTACAAACAATTAGAATGATGAAAGCAAGAGAAAAATCTGTTGAGTCAAAATCCACTCAGGAGAATGAAGAGGAATCTCATTTTGTGACGAATAGCGGCAAGATTAAAAGAATCCTTGAATTTTGCAAAAAAGTAGCTTTGACAGATGCTAACATTCTAATTCTCGGGGAATCCGGAACAGGAAAAGGTGTATTATCCCAATATATCCATAAGATAAGCAACCGGAAAAACAGTCCCTTTCTTGCAATCAATTGTGCCACAATCCCTGAAGAGTTATTGGAGTCTGAGCTATTCGGGTATTCAAAAGGTGCCTTTACTGGTGCAAATAAATCAGGGAAAAAAGGACTAATCGAAGCGGCAAATGGCGGTACTATTTTTTTGGACGAAATCGGGGAAATGCCTTTATCTGTGCAAGCGAAACTTCTCCAGCTAATTCAAGAAAAACAGTTCATTCCTATTGGAAGTAATGAAATGAAAAAAGTCGATGTCCGTATCGTGGCTGCGACCAATCAAAACTTGGCTGAAATGGTTGAAAAGAAATTATTTAGGGAAGATCTATTTTACCGCTTGAATGTGATTGATATTCATTTACCGCCATTACGTGAAAGAAGAGAAGATATTATTCCGCTTACTTACAATTTTTTAAATAAATTTAATCAAAAATATAACGAGAATAAAGTCATTTCCGAAGAATGCTTGAATATACTTTTTCACTATTCCTGGCCAGGTAATGTACGCCAGCTTGAAAACTTAATTGAGCGTTTAATAATTATAAGTAATTCAATTTTACAGGCGGCAGATTTACCTGATATTATCACTGATAATGTTAAACAAGTTACTCAACTTGCTCTTCCAACTTCTCTGGATAAAGCACTCAATGAAACGAAACGAATCTTGGTCAGAAACTCTTATCAGACATATAAATCGTCTAGAAAAGTGGCCAAGGACCTTGGCATCAGCCAAACAAAGGCTGCAAGGCTGATCAAGGAATATTGTTCAGATTTATAAATCCCGGGAAATAGATGAGTTTAAAGTATTCCACGATAAAATAGAAGCCCTGATCCATGTGCATCAGAGCTTCCGTTCTTTATATTGAGTTTTGATTGCTTGTTGGAGATTCGGTTTGTTCTCTATAGATTGTAAGGTTCGATTTTCTAATGTCGGATACGTTGTTAATCGTCATGAACCTGCTCCCCTACCAGCCGATTTCATCAAGCGGCACGAATGTCGGAATCAATGAATCATTATAAACCTCTCGGATATGGTTGGCTACATCCTCTTGCTGATAGATTTCAACAATCTTCTTGTAGACTTCCTTATCCGTTTCATCTGCACGAGCAGCGATGATATTAATATAAGGTTTCGCTGTATCATCCTCTACGAAGATCGCATCCTTCACAGGGACAAACCCAGCTTCAACGGCAACACCATTGTTAATGATCGATGCCGCTACATCCGGTAATACACGGGGGGTCTGAGCTGCAACGACCGGTTCCAACTTCAGGTTCTTCGGATTTTCTTCAACTTTGTCGATCGAGCCATTTCCATCAAAGTCCTCCGGTAAACCGATCAAACCTGCTTTTTCTAACAGTAAAAGCGCGCGACCCATATTCGTTGCTTCTTTCGGTAATGCAATTGTACTACCATCTGGAATTTCACTGACATCCTTATATTTTTCAGAATAGATCCCCATTGGTGCAATCATTGTTGTCGCAATTGGAGCCAAGTCTAAATCATGTTCTTTAATGAATGTATCAAAGTATGAGACGGTTTGGAATGCATTCAGGTCGATATCCCCATCCGCTAGTGCCAAATTCGGACGAACATAGTCCGCAAATTCAACCAATTCGATTTCAATACCCTCTTTTGCCGCTTTTTCTTTGATTTTCTCCCAGATCGGAACACCTGAACCATTCAATCCTACCTTAACGACTTCGTTCTCAGCACCTTCCCCTTTACCGCAGCCTGCTAGATGACTTCCAATGATGGCGATTAAACTTAATAGTGTTAGTAATTTTCTCATGTTGTTTCCTCCTCTTAATGTCTACGAATTTTACGAGATAATAGATTTCCTGTGGTCTGAACAAGTTGTACGAGTACGACGAGCAATAGCACGGTTATGATCATGACTTCTGTTTCAAAGCGTTGATAGCCATATGCAATCGCTAAATCACCGAGGCCGCCCCCGCCGACAAAGCCAGCCATAGCAGATGCCCCGACCAAACCGATCGTAGCAATGGTTATGTTAAGCACAAGTGAGCTGAGTGCTTCAGGAATAAGAACACGAAACACAATTTGCCATGGTGTTGCACCCATCGATTCTGCTGCTTCGACAACACCGGGCTTTACTTCTAGTAAACTACTTTCCACGAGTCGTGCAATGTATGGACCTGAGAAAAAGACAAGCGGTACGACAGCCGCCGCTGTACCGATTGATGTACCTACTAGAAAACGCGTAATCGGCAAAATCGCAACAAGCAAGATGATAAATGGAATCGAACGGAAAAAGTTTACAATAGCGTTAAGCACTTTGAACAAGGCACCATTTTGAAGTAATCCGTTTGGTCGAGTGACGACAAGAGCAACACCAAGTGGCAACCCGATTAAAGTCGCGAATAGTAGTGAAATCCCTACCATCACTAGTGTTTCATTCGTTGCCTCAAGAATTTTTGGCCAAAAGGTTAGTAGATCAACCTGCATGTGATGTCACCTCCTTGATTTTCACATTGGTTTGAAGATAATGAATCGCTTTTAAGATTTCAGCCCCGTCTCCTCGGAACTCAACGATCAAGTTACCGAAAGGGACACCTTGAAGTTCGGTGATTTGGCCGTAAAGAACATTTACTTCGACATCAAACCCTTTCGCGATCCTAGAGAGAATCGGTTCACCTGCCGTTTCACGAATAAAGGTTACGCGGTAAATATGGCTACGTCCGTCGTGCTTATCAATCATTCGTAATATCGATTCCGGAATCTCATCCTGCATGACGGTTCGGACAAAGTTCTTCGTCGTTTGATGGTCAGGGTTCGAAAACACCTCAAATATCGATCCTTGTTCAATCACCCTACCGCTCTCCATGACCGCAACCCGATCACATATTTCACGAATGACGTGCATTTCATGCGTAATCATTAGAATGGTGATGTTATATTCATCACGAATGCGGCGGAGTAAGTCCAAAATCGACTTCGTCGTTTCTGGGTCAAGTGCTGACGTTGCCTCATCGCAAAGCAAAATCTCAGGAGAGGTTGCTAGAGCACGTGCGATCCCGACCCGTTGCTTTTGTCCGCCTGAAAGCTGATCTGGATACTGCTTCGCTTTGTCAGCCAATCCAACAAACTCTAATATTTCCTTCACTCTTTTTTGGATCTCCTTTTTCGGAATCCCTGCTATAGATAGTGGGAAAGCAACATTGTGATACACACTTTTTGCTTCCAACAAGTTGAAGTGTTGAAAAATCATGCCGACCTTTCCTCTCACCTTTCGTAGCTCTGGTTGTGAAAGATCTGCGATATTCTGACCATTTAACAGGACACGCCCTTCAGTTGGTCGTTCTAACAAGTTGGCCAATCGAATCAAGGTACTCTTACCAGCACCACTGAATCCAATCACACCAAAAATTTCGCCTTTTTCAACCTTCAATTCAACATCGTCTACCGCCTTAAGTGGCGCTCCATTACTCTTAAACACCTTCGTCACATGGTCAAAGTGAATCATGGCAATGCTCCTTTCTGAAAAACGAAAAGCCCCTCTTCTCGAAAAATAAGAAGAGGGGCCTACAAGTTATGTAAACCGTCTCTTCTTATCTTTCAAATGCTTGCATGCATTTGCTGGAATTAGCACAGTGTTTTATATGGTTAACATAAAACCCGCTGCCGAGGTATCAAAGGGCCAGTCCCTCCACCTCTCTAGATAAGAAGAAAGTCATATTCATTTTTTTAACACGTTTTTCTGTATATTGTCACTAATCATAATTCATATATAAGTTCGTTGTCAATTGTTTTTTACGGTTTGAATCATTTTAATACAACTTTATTAATTTTCAACTTCCCCTCCGGATGGGCATTGATCACATAACGTTTAGGTGCATTACCGATATAATTAAAGGGATAACATGTTGATAAAGTCAGGACCTCTTTCGGTGCGGTGGAACGAATTACGGTTGTGTCATCAGCCGAAACGACTTCAGAATCTTTCATCACATACCTAAATGTTCCATAAGGCAACTGAACAATGATTTTATCTCCGCTTTGTAATTCACCTAAGCGGCGAAAGACAGTATCTCGATGGCCCGACAATAAAATTTGGTTATCCCCGCCGGGAAAAGCGGTGGCTCTGTAGTGGCCGACTCCTTTGACCAGCTGCTCGGGATCTGTTCCTTCAATAATCGGCAGTTTAATATCGAGTTTTGGAATCTTTAAAATACCAATCGATTCCCCTTTGGCTGGATCAAATTTTTCGCGCATCTGAAATTTCCTGGAATGTCTATCTTGTTGATTTTTAGTGTCTTTCACAATAGCTTCCGCTTTGTGAATCGCATAGTCTTGACCATTATCATGCAGCCAGAGGTTATATCCGGCAACAGAAATAAAAATAACACCTGCAATTAATAATAAAATTCCAATCCATTTGCGCATGTCGATACACCTTCCATTAAGATATAGGGAAAGTCCCGGGCTATCCGGAACCTTCCGGGGTAAGATTAAACTCGTTTTCTCCGATTGACCAAAACAGTGAAACCTGCGGCAATGAGTATGATACCCGCCAATAAAGCGTTGTAAATATTGGTGGACGTTTCCGGAAGCTTATGTCCGCTATTTAAATCATTTGGATTTTCACCTGGGACGTCTGTTTGTTCACCTGGGTTTTCAGTTTGCTGCTTCGAGTCCTCTGTTTTCGTACCTGAATCATTTGTTTTCGGATCCTCTTTTTTTGAATTTTCCTCATCAGCCGTACCGTCATTTTTATCGATACCTGTTTCGTTTGAGCCATCGTCCTGCTCGTTTTTTGACGGCTCAACCAGTGTCGCGCGGCCGTCGAGTTTTGGATCAACTTTTTTTCCTTCTGATGCTAACTTTTCAATATAAGCAATAAACGTTTCGGTATCGGTGCCGTTATTAGTTAGAACTTTACCTTCCGTAAATGCAGTAAAACCGTCCCCGCCGTCAGCCAAAAATTCGTTCATTGCTACTTTATAGGTTTGGTTCATATCCATTTTTGTCTTTCCATCTGCTAAAAAGACATCTTGTACACAATATTTTTGTTTACAATCAGCAACCTTGCTTCCGTCAACATACGTATATTTAAAGCCTGAAATTTGCAAAAACATAATTTCTTCAGGGTTCTTCCATTGTTGGTTCAACGCTTCTTTAATTTGTTGGCCTGTTAATTCTACAAGCTGCATATAGCCATTAAACGGCTGAACAGCATAGGCCGCTCCCCATGTGATTATGTGTTTACCTTTGTCAGTTGTCTTTGGAATCAGTGCTTCACGAATACCGCCTGAATTAGTAATCGCAAAATCAGCTTCAGGTGTCATGATGCGTTGTGCATCTGTCACCAAATTACCAAGCTTATTTTCGCCGTCTTCTGGCTTACGTTTTCCAATTGGTTCCCCACTAGTTGCTTGTCCAATCGGTTCATTTGCTGCTTCTGCTGTTACTTTTTTTGCTTCATCAACAATCACCTGGATTTCTGGATCTGGTTTAATATCGCGTGTATTGAGTACCACTTTTGCTTTAATCGAACCTTTGACAAAGTCATCTGTCTTCGGGTCAAGCTTCGTACGAACGTCGCCAAAGGCTTGTCCGTAATTATAGTCTTGAATGATCAATTTACCGTCAACAAAGCCGTTCGCCTTTTCGTGACTGTGGGCAGCAAAAATAATATCGACTTGATCGTCTATTTGTTTAGCCACGTTCGCCATTCTGCCTGTTGTTACATCATTATGTGTTGCAGCACCTTCGTGAGCAACAACAACAATGGCTTTAATCCCTTTACCATCCAATTCTTTTGCATATTTATCGATTGTTTTCGCTATATCAAGAAATTCGTACTTACTTGTATACTTTGGCGCAGCAGAAGTTGTTGTTTCAGGAGTTACAATGCCGATAAAACCTACGTTTACACCGCCAATATCTTTAATCGTATAGGGATCAAAAATATGAGCGCCAGAAACTTTTTCAACAACATTTGCCGCTAGAAACTTAAAATCATCATCAATGCCATGATATTCGTAATCCGTTCCTTCCGTATATTTCGCTACGTTCGGATGAATAGATGTTGCATGTAAAAGTCGTTTGAACTCCGGAATCCCTTCGTCAAATGAATGGTTTCCAAGTACACCGAGTTTAAAGCCCATTTGATTCAGTGCTTCCATAGTTGGCTCGTCTTGAAGCAAAGATGAAACGGTTGGGCTCGCACCCACTGCGTCACCAGCCTGTAAACGAAGTGTATAAGATTTTTTTTCGTTATTTTTTCCTTGTGCTTCCATATCGGCTTGACGCTGATTAAGGTGTGAGGCTAAATAAGCTGCACCGCCCACTTCTTTTCCATTTAATGTGCTTTTCGTATCAAGGTTCCCATGAAAGTCATTGATTGCAAGGATTTGAAAAGGTATATAATCGTTGTTACCACCCTCATTTGCCTGAACTGGTAGAAGTGATCCAACAAGCGCGAACGTTAGAAAAAATAACAGTAATACAGATAAAATTACTTTTCTCCTCATACTTATCCCCCAATTTGTCTACTAGACTTTTATTCAATAAAGAAAACTTGGCTAGCGCCAAGCCTTAGCGCTGGCGATCGCCTTAGTTGCGCTTATACTATAGAAAGTATTTTTATACTTTCTTAACGTATAAGAAAAGCGCAAGCGCCCTGCTTAGCCACGAAGGTCACTGGAAGACCGACGAGGAGGCTGTTGCCGCCACAGGAGGCCTGAAGTGATCCAAGTGGTTGGGCGTTGAAGCTGGACATTACATCCATGCCGCAAACTTTTATACTTTCTTTACTCATGAGACACCATTTTGCTTAAATCAACATGCCCGCAATTGCAGCACTCAACAAGTTGGCAAGAGTTCCTCCCAGTACAGAGAGAAGTCCAAGCCGGGCAATATCCGGACGCCGGTCAGGTGCCATCCCACCGAGTCCGCCAAGAAGAATCGCCAGCGATCCAAAATTAGCAAACCCGCACAATGCGAACGATACGATCGCTACCGTTTTATCGGATAATTCTTCAATGTGAGGGGCAAATGCGGAAAAGGCTACAAATTCATTGAGGACAACTTTTTGGCCGATAAACGATCCTGCCTGAACCGCTTCTCCCCAGGGAACTCCAATAATAAAAGCAAGCGGAGATAAAACGAAACCTAATATCATTTGCATAGAAAGCTGCTCATAACCGAACCAGCCGCCGACTCCGCTAAGAATTCCGTTGACTAAAGCAATCAATCCAATAAAAGCAAGCAGCATCGCCCCGACATTCAATGCCAGTGTCAAACCGTCAGAAGCACCGCGCGCCGCTGCATCAATAACGTTCACTGTTTCCGAATCCTTTTCAACATCGACTGAATTGTTCACTTCATCGTGTTTTGTTTCTGGAACAAGTATTTTAGCCATCAACAGACCTGCTGGAGCGCTCATAAAACTGGCTGCAATCAAATAATCCACCGGAACACCAAGTAATATATACCCTGCGAGTGTCGAGCCCGCGACAGACGCCATTCCCCCGGTCATAACCGCAAAAAACTCTGATTGCGTCATTTTTTTAATGAAAGGCCTGACAACAAGAGGGGCTTCCGTCTGTCCGACAAAAACATTTGCGCTTGCCGACATCGATTCCGCTTTACTCGTCTTAAGAAGCTTAGAAAGACCACCACCGATAATACGAATAACCCATTGCATGATCCCCAGATGATACAATACGGCGATTAAGGATGAAAAAAAGATGATCACCGTTAAAACTTGAAAGGCGAAAACAAATCCGATTTTCTCCGCACTTCCGTTCGTAAGATTACCGAACAGAAAGTTGATCCCATCACTTGCATAACCAATCAGTAGTTGGACTTTTTCGGAGACCCACTGTAATGCGGCTTTTCCAGGCGCCCACTTTAATACGGCAAATGCGAAGGCCAGCTGGATCGCCAGTGCTCCAATAACCGTTCGGAAATTGATCGACTTTTTGTCTTTTGAAAACAGAAAAGCGATGCCGAGAAGGACAATCATGCCGGCAAAACCCCATAATATTTGCATATATCCCACACCCCTGTACTTTTTTTATAAAAATGAACTTAGATAACTCTTTGTAGAAAATGTGATACAAACCGGTCTACATCGATATCAAGACAAACTTCGATGTTCGCTTTACCTTGTTGAACCTCATAGGTTTTCCCGAACGTATCTCCTTTCCCTAAATCAACTCCAACGCACATCGGCACTGTTTTTACAAACGAAGGATCGATCACAACTCCAACCGCGAGAGGATCATGCAATGCACAACCGCCTAAAGAAGAATCAAATTGATGATAAGCACCAATATAGCTGTTACAAATTGTTTGTAAAAAGTCGCTGTAAGCCGATTTGACAGAACTCCATTCGTTTACCACTTCGTTCCGCAACAACGTTTGCATCGTTACGTCAAGGCCTACGAGCGTCACTGGAATTCCCGATTCAAACACGACAGAAGCTGCCTCCGGATCGGCATATATGTTTGCTTCGGCGTTAGGTGTCACATTTCCCGGAACAGTGACTGCACCGCCCATGACGACCACACGTTTTACAAGATTCACAATCTCGGGATCTTTTTTAATCGCCGTTGCAAGATTTGTCTGAGGTCCGACAGCAATAAGTGTGACCTGATGCGGAAGCTCTTTAACTTTTGAAATGATAAAATTGGCTGCTTCTGTTGATAAAGGCCTCCGCTTAGAAAGCGGCAGTCCGCAATTTCCGAGACCGTCTTCACCATGAATGTGCGTTGATTTCCCTTTTATATGAACACCTGATAACGGTTTATCTGCTCCTGCTATAACAGGGATTTCATGTTCGAGACCAAGCACGTCGAGAACTTGAAGAGTATTTCGAGTCGCTTCTTTTTCGGAAACATTTCCAAATCCGGTTGTGATCCCAAGTACATTCAACTCGGAAGAACGAAAAGCGTACGCAATTGCAAGTGCATCATCAATTCCTGTGTCAACATCTAAAATAACGTGTTCCATGTATTATCACCTTTCCAAATTTAAAATCATTGAAAATATTACAGAAGAACTGTAACCGGTTACAGTTTAGCAAAATACTTCTGTTTTCGGATGGTTATGCAAATTAATCATCATCTTCCGGAGCATCATCATCAAAACAAGATTGATCATCCAGGTTTTTCAAAAAACAAATTTGCCCGTCATTCTTTTCCTCCTAAAAGGTTCATAGATTCACAGAATACTATGTACTATCAATCCATCCATTAACTATGGATTATTTTTCATTTTACCAGCACTCCTTTCAATTCTGTAACCGGTTACAGATTCATCATTAAAAATACTTTTATAAAACACTCTGTTAAGATAATCAGTTTCCGGTTTTTTTAGTTACCACAACTAAGGTAACTTATCTAAAGAGATTACACGAAACGACGGTGTTTGTCAAAATAAATTTAAGATGAGGAATATTGAAATAACTTAAATGTAAGATGTTAGGCGGAGGTGAATGACATTGTGATCGGGACTATTGATGATCGTGATTAATTCCCTATGTCCATTTTTAACATCAATATGATAAATTCGATCATATTGTTTGACTTTAATGTTAATTTAGAACATAATAGACCGTGAAATGATTGTTTTAAACAAATTGAGCTTGAAAAAGGAATGAAAAACGATGTCACCAGATCAACGTCGAGAACAAATCACCTCACATGTTAACGAAACTGGGAAAGTGGATATTGAGCAATTGAGCCATACATTCAATGTCTCCCCCATGACAATCCGGCGTGACTTAGACTTTTTGGAACAAAAGGGAAAACTGATACGGACACATGGCGGAGCAGTATCTCCACGTTCCCTTACACAAGAAACACCTTATTTAAATAAAGAAACTAAGAATGTTAAGGAAAAGCGGGCAATAGCAAGAACGGCAGCAAGTTTTATTCCGGATGGTTCAAGCATCCTACTGGATTCGGGGACAACAACACTCGAGCTCGCTCGGTGCCTTTTACAAAAAAACGATATTACCGTTATCACAAATGATATTAAAATCGCTGCTGAGCTTATGAACTCCTCGATTAAAGTCGTTGTTACCGGCGGAGACTTACAAAATAACGTTGGTGCTTTATTCGGCCCGCAAACACAAGAGTTCTTAAGGACGATTCATGTTGACTTTTTCTTCTTAGGTGCTCATGCCATTGACCTACAAGCTGGAGTTACTGCCCCAACGCTAGAAAAATCACTTGTCAAAAAATTGATGTTGGAAACGGCTGAGGAGTCTTGGCTGATTGCCGATTCCAGTAAATTGAACCAGAAAGCATTCAGTAAGGTTTGTAACCTATCCACTCTAAATGGGTTGATAATGGATAGCGGAATAAACGATGAGGATTTCCGTTTAATTGAACAACACGTCCAGACTCACATTGTAGAAAGCGGGGATTGAACATGATCGGTGTAATTGCTGACGATTTAACTGGTGCAAATGCAACCGGTGTAAGACTGACGAAGCAAGGTTTTCGCACCGCAACCGTTGTCCGCGGTGCTCCATTCCCAGATACGAGATTATATGATGCACTATCCATTGATACAGACAGTCGTTACGCACCTGTTGACGTTTGCCAAAGACGTGTAGCGAAAGCAATATCCCAATTAAAAAGTCATGATACTACTGTTTATTGCAAACGAATCGATAGTACAGTTCGCGGTCATTTCGGATATGAAATTGATACGATGCTCGAGGAACTGGGGATGAATTCGGTCGCAGTAGTTTGCCCTTCCTATCCTAAGTCCGGTCGAGTTACAACGGGTGGTTATTTGCTTGTCGATGGGGTTCCATTACAGGAAACGGATGTAGCACGTGATCCAGTCAAGCCGTTAACCCAATCCTATGTTCCGGTGATCATCGAAAATCAAAGTCAATATAAAGTCGAACATATTCCTTTGTCTACTGTATTAAATGGATCCGAAGCTGTTAGAAATCGAATGACCGAGTTGATCGAGAAAGGTACTCGGATCATTTCTGTAGACGCCGTGACAGATGAAGAAATTGATCATATCGCAAAAGCAATGACCTTTATTAAAACGCACAATTTGTTCCCGTGTGATCCTGGACCGCTTACCGCTTCTTATGCAAGGGAATACGTTCAACAGAAGGTCCGTCCGGTAAAACTTCTCGTATCTGTCGGAAGTGCTACCACAATAACTGGGAGGCAGCTTGAATACTTGTATTCCAAAGCACAGATCGCCCCGGTCATGGTAGATGCCAACGAACTTGCAACGTACGGAGATGGCTGGGAGCAAGAAATCGAACATGCGGTTAAAGAGGCATTGGTACGAATTGAAAACGACAATCTTCTCGTTGTAACAACGTTTAAACCCGGAGCTAAACGGATTGATTTAATGCACAAAGCAAAGATCGAGAACACTTCTGAGGATGCACTCGCTAAACGGATTACAGATGGATTAGCGAAAATTTCAAGAAAAATCATTGAGAGCTCGCCTCATAAAATTGAAGGCTGCTTTTCAAGCGGCGGTGATGTAACAGCCTCGCTTTGTGCAGTAGGCGGCGCCTCAGGTATACGACTTAAAGATGAAGTTTTACCACTCGTTGCCTATGGAACGTTCATCGGCGGTCACTTCGATGGGCTATCAATCGTCACAAAGGGTGGTATGGTAGGCGACAAGAAAGCAATCTATGAATGTGTGCAGCATTTGAAAAGTAAATTGTCCCAATTCAGAAAGGAGAATCATCAATGATAACAACTAATGAGAAACCAATCATCGCTATTCCAATGGGGGATCCAGCAGGGATTGGGCCCGAAATCACTGTAGGTGCTCTAAACAAGAAAGAAATTTATGAACAATCCCGACCAATCGTCATCGGACATAAAGATGTGCTACAAAAAGCGATTGAAATCATGGATGTAAACCTTACGTTAAATATAGTGAATTCCCCTGAGGAAGGAAGCTATCAATACGGTACGATCGATGTCCTCCACTTACCTAACTTGAAGGTAGACGATCTTGAATTCGGTCAAGTTCAAGCACAATGCGGACAAGCTGCATTTGATTATATTAAAAAAACAGTAGAACTCGCAAACTCAGGTGCCGTTCACGTAATGGCTACGACCCCAATCAACAAGGAATCATTGCAAGCAGCGAACGTTCCCCATATCGGACATACCGAAATGCTTGCGGCACTAACAAAGACTGATGATCCACTTACAATGTTCGAGGTCCGAAATATGCGAATCTTCTTCCTAACACGTCACCTTAGTGTTAAAGATGCGATTGACCAGATGACGAAGAGGCGCGTTCGTGATTATTTAAATCGATGTGATCAGGCACTTCAACGTTTAGGTGTTGAAAGTCGAAAGTTTGCAGTTGCTGGATTAAATCCTCATGCAGGTGAAGGCGGATTGTTCGGACGTGAGGAAGTTGACGAGCTTACGCCAGGAATTGAACTTGCACGAAAGGATGGAATCGATGTGGTTGGGCCTGTACCAGCAGATTCTGTTTTCCATCATGCTTTAAACGGAAAATTTGATGCGGTCCTCTCCCTTTACCACGATCAGGGACATATTGCCGCTAAAATGACTGATTTTGAACGGACGATCTCGATTACGAATGGATTGCCGTTCCTACGAACATCCGTCGATCACGGAACAGCCTTTGATATTGCAGGAAAAGGAATCGCGAGCACAGTCAGTATGGAAGAATGCATTAAGCTTGCTGCTAAATATGCATCCAAATTCACACGCGATAATGCGTAAATAATGAACAATCGATAGGAGGTCAATAGTATGGAACCATCTGGTGCACAAATGATTTTAGGTCTTGTTCTTGGAGTATTTGTACTCATTTTTCTAGTATTACGGACGAAAGTCCATGCATTCTTAGCGTTGATCATTGCAGCATCGATCACAGGTATCGTCGGGGGAATGAAAGCCCCTGACGTTATTGACTCGATTACGTCAGGCTTTGGTGGCACACTAGGATCAATCGGTATCGTCATCGGCTTTGGCGTGATGATGGGACGGATCCTCGAGATTTCCGGCGCGGCTGAACGTTTAGCGTACACTTTTATCAAATGGCTAGGAAAGCGGAAAGAAGAATGGGCAATGGCGATAACAGGTTATGTCGTTTCTATCCCGATTTTTGTCGATTCTGCTTTCGTTATTTTAACCCCGCTTGTGAAAGCGTTGTCAAAAAAGACGGGTAAATCAGTAGTCGGACTAGGTGTTGCTCTAGGTATCGGGTTAGCGGTCACACACCACGCTGTACCACCTACTCCAGGACCCCTTGGTGTCGCAGGAATATTTGGTGTAGACGTTGGCTTAATGATTCTTACAGGTCTAATCTTTGCCGTACCACTTATGATCATCGGAATTTTTTATGCAAAATGGGTAGGGAAAAGAATTTATCAATTACCGGATGAAGATGGGCAAGGTTTTGTTCGACCTGACGTACCAAAAACCTTGGAAGAATACTATGAGATGCAGGAAGATAAAAATCTGCCCTCATTCCTCCGTTCTTCTTTACCAATTCTAGTACCTATCTTTCTAATTTTCTTAAATACGACCATCGGAGCGATTGGGCTTGAAGGTGGAATTTATAATATCCTTACATTCTTAGGATCCCCGATTATTGCGGTTGGGATCGGCTTACTCTTTGCGATTTATGGCTTGTTTAATCATGTTAAGCAGTCCACGGCCATTGAACGAATGGAGGAAGGGATTAAAGAAGCGGGGATTATCTTACTTGTCACTGGTGCTGGGGGCGCACTCGGTAATGTCCTGAGAGAAAGCGGCGCAGGAGATTACATTGCAGAACAAATTGCCCAGACCGCTCTTCCAGCGATATTACTTCCGTTCGTAATCGCTAGTATAGTCCGTCTGATCCAAGGAAGTGGAACGGTTGCGATGATTACCGGTGCCTCGATCTCTGCACCGATTTTGGCAGGACTTGATGTAAACATGGTTCTCGCTGCACAAGCAGCAACGCTTGGTGCAATGGTATTTTCCTATTTCAATGATAGTCTGTTCTGGGTAGTAAACCGTATGTTAGGAATTAAGAACGTAAAGGAACAAATCATTACCTGGTCAGTTCCTACTACACTCGTATGGGCAGGCTCCCTAGTACTCTTATTAATTGCAAATGGCATCATAGGTTAATAGATTTTGAGGAACGACTTTTAATGCCCATCGGCTGGTCGTTCCTCTTTCTTTACCCCTTTAGCTAAATTGGGGCACTGAAATACCATTAAGTCGGTATTAACGTTTCATTTTCGGCCACCGATAAGGCTCTACATATTGAATCATCGTATTAAATACGACTCCCCATTGATGTTCCTTTAAGCTGCTGATCGGAGCGTCTCGCTTAACCCTCATATTTTTGATCAATTGTTTCATTTGTGGTGCTGTAAAGATCCCTTTCAGAACGTCATGAATCGGTAAATGTGGATACTTCAAGCCATATTCAGCCAACGATGCTAGTTTGGAATGATATTTGTGCTCCACAAGGGGGTTCTTTTTTCTCTGAATCCTTATTAATGCTGAATCTACTTTCGGTGGTGGTGAAAAATTTTCCCGAGAGATCGCCATAGTAATCTCGATATTAAACCACATTCTCCATCTTAAAATCAATGGATTGGTAATTGTATTGGCTGTAAAACGCTTGGCTGCCCCCTTTTCTATCGTAAGCACTGCCCTTTGGAAAGCGGTGTCCGGACGATTCAGAAGCTTCTTAAGAATAGGCGTGGTAATCGCATAAGGAACATTCGCGACCACACAAAACGGTTCTTTCGGAAGATGCACCATCAAGAAATCCCTCTCGATAATATGAATATTTGAGAAGCCACTCGCTTTTCTAGAAAGGATCTCCGAAAAAACTGGATCGTTTTCGACCGCGAGAACCTTCTTTGCTTTTTCCGCTAACGGAAAGGTCAATGCCCCCTTCCCTGCTCCGATATCCATGACGAGATCTGTAGACTTGATATCCGCTTGCTTCACGATACTTTTCAATATTTGTTTATTATGCATCAGATGCTGCCCGGAAAAATTAGGCCCATCCACACATTTCCGAACTTTATGATACTGTTTCTTATGTTTTTTCATGATTTTCCTCCGTTACGTTACAAATTAAAAAGACACAGGCTCAGTACCTGTGCTTGAGTAACGGAAAAGGACATGACAAAACACCGAAAGAAACCCTTGTTTTGGACAAAACAAAGAATCCTTTTCACATCAATAGGCATATCGCAATAAAGCTAACCAGTATATACAACTTTTAAAGAAAATAAAGAAAACTTGGCTAGCGCCAAGCCTTAGCGCTGGCGATTGCCTTAGTTACACTTATACTATAGAAAGTATTTTTCTTTCTTAACGTGCAAAAAAAGGGCAGATTTGTCTCGCCCTTTTTACGTATAGCAAATATAGGGTTTCAGTAGTGATAAGCAGACCAATCCCGATTACTCTGCACACTGGCAGAGCCACTATTTAATTAGCGGCAGTAAAACCTTTCAACCGGAATCTCATAAAATCTATCACGCTGAACCCTCCGTTCCTTAAAGTTGAATCCATTATAGCACAGTTGGAAGTTATTGGGGAAGTACTGTTTTGCAAAAACTAATTTGGTTAAGGTTTGATAATTTGTAATTTATAAATCCGTAGCTTAGATAAAAATCTACTGCATCTTTGTCCGTCTCCGCAATAACAAAAGTTAACGAATGTTTTTCACAAACATACTTAATCATTTTACCGGTTGAATTAGTTTCCCATTGCTTCATAAGTTCAGCCTGTCTAATCTTTAAGTCTTCAAACGGTTCCTCAATCACTTATGGGCAGTATAAGCTTAATCTCTCTTGTAAATCTTCTAAGACTTCTTCTGGCACTTCCCTGACCTTGATATCCTTACCTAGGAAAAGCAGCCAATTTGTTATTTCGGTCAATTCTTCAGGTTTATTAACATTAATAAAAGTCTTTAGAATGGCTGTGGTTTGGTAAGGATTTGTATAGGAAATTGAAACTTTTAAAGGATGATATTTTTTGAACTGGGCAATCGCTTTTGGACCAAGTTCAAGTACAAGGTTGATTACTTCTTCCTGCTTACTTAGTTTTTCTAAAATCTTTTTCTTACTTAATCTTTTTTTCGTCGGGTAGGGTTCGACATTGATGAGATGGTCGACAGAAAAAATCTGCTTCTTTTCTTCCTTTAAGTCAAAGCCTTCAATCAGCCAAAGACTTTTTTCACGATAAAGATGCAAGAGATAAATCGGATAAGACTTTACTACCTTCTCTTCTTCGATGGTAATCAATAAATAGCTATCCGAAAGAAGGATTTGGATGAGCTTTTCTAAAATAGGATGGGGTAGGTCTGACAGATCAAGCAGGTCGGGATTATGGGGGTTGGTCCCTTCAAAAAGCAAGATTTGATTTAAAAGAATAAGGTCATCTTGCTGGTTTTCTGAGATGAGGCCTAGTAATTTTTCCGCTAAAGACTGACGACTCTTTAGATAAGGGAGTTGTTGATTTCTTGTGGCCATAAAGGCAATAAAAAGAGCTTTAACCTCATTATCGGTAAAGCGAACAGTGGGCAGGACAGAGTTGTTCATAACAAAATAACCCCCATCCCTTCCAACTTCAGCGACAAGTGGCATCCCCATGGCTTCAATTTCTCTGATATCTCTAATAGCAGTCGAACGAGAGATGTTAAATTCTCGCATGATTTCAGAAATTGTAAAGTGGGCGCGGTTGTTGATATACCGCATGATGGTATTAATCCGTTCAACTTTTTTCATCGGGTCCCCCTAAACAGTATCATCTTTTGACATGATTTAAGGCTATGATATAACCATCAAATGAAAAAGACAAATCATTTGAAAAAGTCTAAAAAAGGAAGGTTTTGAAAATGGCTAATTATACGTTGGAAGAAAAAGACGGCTTCACCGTTATAGGTCTTGGAACGGAGCTTAAGAGCGATTACACAGACCAAGCTGGCGTAAACAAGGAAAAGGTAGACTTTTGGCAAGCCATCATTCAAGATGGAAGGCTTGACACGTTAAAATCCATGGCCACAAATGACTACATTTTTGCTGTTAACGAAGCGGTAAATAACAAGATGATGCATTATGCTGGCGTCATGACAGAGGCATCGGCACCAGAAGAAGCCAGAGTGATCCAATTTCCTAAGGGGGAATACCTAGTTGTTAAAGGGGAAGGAAAGACGGCTGATGAACTGAATAATATGCTTACTGGTATTGCCTTTGGTCAAGCCTTGCCAGAAGAAAAGAATGTTGCTTATGTTGGCGGGCCGAATGCGACGGTTGAGATGGGGGAGCGAAACGGCTTAGTTTTTGGTGAAATGTGGATCCCTGTTGTTAGGAAATAAAGGGAGGTTTCCATTTAGGAGTTAATCATTTGGAAAGTTTGCCACCTTGAATAAGTTTTCACTTGAAACAATGATGAGGAGGAATCAAATGAGCAAGGTTACTGGTGCGGAAACAACCGCGAAGGTAGAGGCCCAGCTCCAAGGAAAATTGATTGCATATTGGTCAATCACATTACTACTCGCAGGAGCAATTACGTTAAGTGGTATCGGGCAACTGATGCGAATTGGGGGAAACATTGAGTTAGTAACGAATATTGGTTACCCATTATACATCACTACTATTCTCGGGATTTGGAAAATACTTGGAGTCATTGCTATCGTCGTGCCACGTTTTCCTCGACTTAAAGAATGGGCTCACGCTGGTCTCTTCTTTTTAATGACTGGTGCGGCTTTGTCTCATGCGTTTGCTGACGATTTTGGTAATTACGGGTTCAATTTTATCCTTCCTCTTTCATATGCTGCACTCAATATCGCTTCATGGGCGCTGCGTCCGAAGAGCCGCAAACTATAAAGAGGGATGGACTTTTTGGTGAAATGTTGGATTCCTGTTGTTAGGAAATAAAAGGAGCGATGGAAATGTCCTATATCGTTGATTTTAAAAATGTGTCTAGGGTTGGTTTAGAGTCTTCACCTGTAGTAGAAGCGTTTGCTGGTTTACGTGCTAATGAAGCCCGTTACTTTATGAACAAATACAAGCATGAATTTACGGTTGTACCAGCTAGCGAAAGCCAGGAGACTCTTGATTATGTGAACCGAATTTTGAAAGAAGAACGTGATATAGAGTTTGCGGCCAAACCTTTAGAAACGTCGCGTTTTCAAGTGGGAAATATCAAATTTGCCTACGTCTTTTATGAGGATGGCCTTGGGGTCAATGTCATGTATACGGTTGATGACCCTAAGAAGCGGGCCGTTGGTTTTAAGCTTTCTGAGGGAATGGACGTACCAAAAGAATTAGAAGGGAAGTTTAAGTTTGCTAGGCAGAAGTCTAAACTAGCTGGAACAATTCGGGGCTCGTTTTTTGTAATTAAAGGGGAATATTAAAGTAGGCAAAAAAGCGCAAGTAGAGGAATCCAGCCATTTTTTGTATTTGGTCATTCCTTTTCTTCATTGAAATTAGTGAAAGCTATTTTCTCTCTAGGTAAAAAATAGCTTTCACTAGCTTGAAAACCCAATGGATGCGGACATTTTCCTTGGTAACTTCTACTTTGCTAATAGGGGTTTAGGGGAGATACGTGTAAAAAAAGAGACATAGCCTAGGAATATTTACTAATCAACGTTAAAAAGTGTTCATTTAAAACAAAGTTCGAAAAAAGTCATCTCTCCCCTAGATTTTTTAGAGGTAAGATGATTTTTTATTGGATATTTAGGTTAATATACAATAAAGATTGTGAAGAAACGTACTTAAACTGCGCGCAGGTTAGTTCAATAAGGTAATAACAAAACAGTTTTCAATACTTCGGATGCATGTTAATGAAAAACCCTCTCAAAAATCATCGTTTTGAGAGGGTTTAGTTTTACACGTTAAGAAAGTATAACTTTTCAGCTGCCTATTTTTGCATGAGGGAATAACGACCAAAAATCATCTTCAATGATAAAGCTAGGCATAAAATATCTCTCCATTTTATTTTACTTATTGTCTTGGTAGAATCGCTATTTGTTTTTTCACAACGCGATAAATTTCATCATAACACTCTTATGTTTTGGAGGGGCTCGCAAAGGCGGAGAATACCCCTAGAACAATATACAAATAACCAGTTATCCGATTCTGTAACTTTGAACTCTCTTTACTACCCAGAATCCGCTTTCTAATACTTGCCGCAAGAACTGCATACAGACCATCACTAATAAAAGCTAGGATAATAAATATAGTTCCTAAAAGCAAAAATTGTACTGTGACTGATCCAGCAGAAGGTGATATGAATTGCGGAAAGAAGGCGAAAAAAAAGAGTGCTGTCTTAGGATTCATTACTTCTACGAGCGCTGATTGGTAAAAAATCTTTAATGATTTTTTGCGAGAGGCTTTTGGAATTTCTGAAGTCGTTCTATCAGATGTAGAAAATAAAGTCTTACACCCCAGATAGATAAGATAAGCAGCACCCAAGTATTTAACGATATTAAAGGCTGTTGCTGATGTCATAAGGATCGCAGAAACTCCAATTGCTCCAGCTAAAACGTGAACAGAACCACCAAGAGATACACCAAGAACTGATACCAGGCCCGCTTTCTTCCCTTGATCTATACTTCTTGCCATAATATATAACACAGCTGGTCCAGGTATTATTAACAATGTAGCAGCAGCAATTACAAATAGCCAAATAGTTGAAAACTCCATAAAATGCAACTCCTTATTGTATTTTTGCACATGATTTAATTGGGCTCCTCCTTGATTGGTGAAAGCAAGGTTACACTTTATTTTTAAGGTTCGCTTTCATCAAGGAGGCAATTTGTTGCTCGTTTGGAAATGGAATCTGTTCCAACTGTTTTATAATGAGCTCTTGTCTGTGTAAGGAGTGGTTTTGACTTACCTTTGCTTTCCCTTCAATCCTATCGATTTTTATTTTGAATCCTTGAACACCTTTGTTCATACCAACGAGAAATTCAGCATCTACATCCTTCAATCTGTAAGAACTGTCAGGAGCTTCATACTTCAATACCATATCATTCAAGGAACTCATTAACTCGTGTTCGTCCTCGATTAGCTCAGCTTCTCCGTAAACATGAACGGTCACATAATTCCACGTTGGCACTGCTTTATTGGTCTCATACCAATAGGGAGAGATATAACAATGAGGACCATGGAAAACGGCTAAGACTGTCTGATTTTGAATATCCTTCCGCTGCGGGTTCGGACGGGCAAAATGACCGTACAAATAAGTTTTCTCCTTATTCAACATCAGAGGTAAATGTGTAGCGAAGGGCATTCCTTCATGAATGGAAAACAATGTTGCAAAACTGTTCGCCTGTATGACATTGTAGGCAGTAGTTACTTCTTTCATCGTAAAATGCTCTGGGATATACATTTGAAATCTCCTCAATCCTATTTTTTACATATAACAGATATCGTTTGCACGGTATGATATAATTCAAACTGACATTAAAAAATGTACAAAACTGAAAAGATGAACATGTCATGGAGGATTAGACCAATCATTTAAATAGACCTTTCCGTCGCTCACGCATCCACTGAGCAACCTGAATTTCGCCTTGTTCATTTGATTTTTCAAGCTCTGCAATTATCGATTTGTAATCGTTGTCATTACGATTCTGACTCATTTTGGCTGCAGATTGAATAGCGGTTATTTCGATTTCAAAGCCAACTATTCCTTTCATTTCACTCTCAAGCAACTCTGGATCAAACGTATCCCAGAGCCGACCATTATCTCGGTGAGACTCATAGTGTTTAAGCATAGTATCCAAAGCCGATTTCAGCTCGTCTTCAGTGATTACACGTGCTGTTCCATACGCATGTACAGCTAGATAGTCCCATGTAGGAACCTCTTCGCACTGATACCAACTTGATGAAATGTAAGCGTGCGGCCCTTGAAAAATGAGCAGCACATCGCTATTATTATCTAAAGTTTTTTTCTGCATGTTTCCGTATGCAATGTGCCCAGTCGCATAGATTTTCCCTTCATCTTCCCGAATTTCCAAAGGAATATGCGTAGCTAATGGACGATGTTCATCAACAGTAATCAATAAGGCAAACGGGTAAGACTTCATCATTTGAACTGCCTCATTATGATCCATACGATATTGCTTAGGAATGTACACAATAATCATCCTTTCAACTTATATTTGAGTTTTTAAAAATATAAGCATTAAAAATAAATATCCGATAAAAAAATAATATTATACAAACTGACATAAAAAAAGGTACAATAACAAATAAATATACATGTCAGAGGGAATGCAAATGAATAATACCATTTTTACTTTTAAAGATAACTCCCCAAAATACAAACAAATCTACGAGAAATTTAAATCATTTATTGAACAAGGAGACATTTTGGCGAATGAGCAATTACCCTCCATTCGTCAACTTGCAGATTCCTTACATGTAAGCCGTAATACAACTTTAATGGCATATGAACAACTTGTTGCTGAAGGCTATATTCGTGGAGAGGGCCGAAAAGGTTATTTTGCAAATGAGTTAGAACCCCTAATATTTCAGGAGGCATTAATCTCTCATAATAAAAAGCAAACAGAGTCCAAGAAACCTCAGGTAGTTAATTTCAGGGCAGATGCCGTTGATCAAACACATTTCCCACTGAAAATTTGGAGGAGAATTGCCAATCAAGTATTAACATTACAGGATAGCTTTCGATACGGAGAACCATTTGGGGAAGAATGCCTGCGTGAACAAATCTCCACATATTTATTCCAATCACGCGGAGTGAAAACAAATGCAAATGCAATTATTATTGGAAGTAGTACCCAACAAATGCTTGTATACCTTGGATATATACTGAAGGATGAATTCCAGAGTATTATAGTTGAAGACCCTGGTTACGACGGTGCTAGAGAAGCTTTTCAATTCCATCGCTTTATGTTTGAAACTTTGCCGGTTTATGAAACAGGTGCTGATCTTTCACAATTAGAACAAATGAAATCACGATTAATCTATGTAACCCCTTCCCATCAAAGTCCAATTGGAGTAAGCATGTCTATTCAACAACGGCAAATGCTTATTCATTGGGTTAACAAGATGCGTGGATATATTATCGAAGACGATTATGATAGTGAATTTCGCTATACACAAAAACCATTTCCTGCTCTTGCCTCCATTGATTCAGCAAGAGTCATTTATTTAGGGAATTTCTCAAAATCTTTTCTTCCGGGAATCCGTTTATCTTATATGGTGTTGCCAGAGTCAGTTTTAAATCATTATAAAAAGTATTTTACTCATTTTGAGAGTCCCACTTCGCTTTTCAGCCAACTCACAATGGCAAAATTTATGGAATTTGGAGAATGGAATCGCCACGTTAAACGAATGCGTCTTGTTTATAAAAGAAAAATGCTGCACTTAGTTTCTGAATTAAGGAAGCAATTCGGCCAAAATATTTCTATTATTGGCGAGCAGTCTGGTTTGTACTTATTAATCAAATTACACCTGAACCGTTCAGAAGAATGGTTAATCCAACGCGCTTCTTCTTATGGTGTAAAAGTGTGTCCCACCTCACTCTACTTTATTAAAAATAATACCGATAACCCAATCATTAAACTTGGATTTAGTCATCTTTCTTGTGATGAAATTGAGCTTGGTGTCGAGCTCTTAAAAAAGGCATGGATTTGAATCGAAAAGTAAATATTAACGTCGAACCATTTAAATGGTCTGCAGTCTAAATCTGAATTTTGGAGTAATATGATTTTTTCTACTGTTAATTAAAGCAATACAATGAGCCAATCGCTCTACCCCTAGTTTAATTTGACTCTCGTTCACTTGAGAGATGCTTAATCGAAGGAGATTTTCCTTTTTATATTCTGGCAAAAACATTCTAGAGGCATCATCAACAAATATATGCTGCTCGTTAAGCATATGAACTACCTGTTTTGCTGTCACATTCTCGGGCAAACTGATGGATAGATAGAATCCTGAAGTCGGTTTTGAAAAATGAGTATTAGCCGGTAACAATAATTCACAGGCTTCTTGAAGGGTTTGCATTTTAGTATGGTATACCTCTTTTATTTTTTTGAGATGGCTATTAAACATACCACTTTTTAAATAGATTTCTAGTGCACCTTGAGAAAGTGCTGAACTATTAAAATCCGAACTAAATTTATATCGTAAAAAATTGTTAATCATTAATGTAGGAAGAACGACTGTAGCAATCCTTAACCCTGGGAGGAAAATTTTCGAAAAGCTTTTAATATAAATTACTCTCCCGGAAGGATCAAAAGAAAATAAAGGATCTGATTTTGCATTTGGGTCAAGGTCTCCTAAAAAATCATCTTCCACTATATATACATCGTATTTTTCAGCTAACTCAACGATTTTTTTCTTTTCGCTATTCGAGTAACAATGTCCAAGTGGATTGTGAAATCTCGGGATAATATAGAAAAATTTTATATCATTATTTCGAAAAATGTATTCCAGACGATCAAGATCAATGCCTTCCATCGATAACTCAATTCCAAAAGTATTAGCTTGTTGTAGATTGATGGACTCAATGAATCCGAAATAAGTAGGCTGCTCAATTAGAATATTGTTTTTTCCATTTGGAAACGGCATAGAAACTAATAAATTAAGGGCTTGCTGCGAGCCAGAAACAACAACTACTCTTTCAGGTTGAGTGAACACCTGTAGATTCTGCAAATATTTCACTAACTGTACTCGTAATGAGTAAAGCCCTTGTTGATCAGAGTATGTAAAAAGCTCTTCTTTATATTGTTCAATTGCTTGATTCATACAATGTTGAAATTCAACATAAGGCATAACGTTTTTATCTGGACCAGCAGATAAGAAATCAATCACGTCATTTTCTTTCGGCGCATTTTGAAATTCATTCACAACAAAGTAGCCACTTTTAGGAACAGAATAAATTAAATGCTCTTTTTCAAGTTCTTCGTATGCTTTAATGACCGTATTTTTGCTACATGAAAAATGCTCAGATAGCTGACGAACAGAAGGGAGTTTACTTCCTGCAATAAGCGACCCATCTGCCAGCCGAAGCTTAATTTCTTCCATTATCTCGATATATTTTGAGCTCATACATTTATCCTCCTTCAACTGTACCGGTACAGATGGGTAAAAAAATGGTTTATTTTTATTGTGTGTACCTATTAATATTTAAATTATATCAGAACTGTTTTTTAAGAAAAGCAGAAAATGGTACAGATATAATACGAAGTAAAAAGGTAGGTAGGATAAGATGCAGAGAGAAACCAGGGAGAAATTTGGATTATTGTTGGGATTAGTAGGTGTTATTTGTTTTAGCTTAACGCTCCCTTCTACAAGTATTGCAGTACAGTATTTTGGGACCACGGTCGTCGGTTTGGGAAGAACAGTTGTTGCCGCTATTTTAGTTGCTGTTGTATTAATTGTTCGAAAAGAAAAACTCCCTTCTCCTCGCCAATTCAAAAGTCTACTTGTTGTTGCTTTTGGTGCAGTTTTAGGATTTCCTCTCCTCACTTCTAGGGCAATGGAATCCTTGCCTGTTTCTCATGGAGCTGTGGAATTAGCTCTGTTACCATTAGCCACAGCCGGATTTGCAATGTTTAGAGCTGGTGAAGTTCCTTCTCTCAAATTCTGGATTTCAAGTATAATCGGCTCTTTAGCTGTTATTGTGTATGCACTTCATCTAGGGTTCGGTCAATTACAATTTTCCGATTTAGCTTTACTAGCAGCCGTGATTATACTTGGACTTAGTTACGCAGAAGGTGGGAAATTAGCGAAAGAATTAGGCAGCTGGCAAGTAATTGCTTGGGCGATTATGATCGGTGCCCCATTTTTTATTATTCCAGTTGCGCTAAACCTTACAACTGAAATGCTCCATGCTCCTTTACAAGCTTGGGTCAGTTTTATTTATCTCGCAGTTGTTAGTCAATTTCTAGCATATGTTGCTTGGTATAGCGGCATGGCTCTGGGCGGAATAGCACGAGTTAGTCAGATTCAATACTTACAACCATTTTTGATGATACTATTTGCAACAGTTTTCCTCGATGAATCCATCACATTTTTCACTCTTGTAATAGCAGTGATTGTTGTCTTTTCTGTTATATTAGGCAAAAATGCTACCGTTTCAAAAAAAGGATCACTATCTGAGAAAAACTAACTACATGTTCAATTGAAATAGCTAAATAATTAAATATGAAAACAAAAAAAAAATACTGACAACTTAACAGCCTGTATTTAACCCCTAAAGTATCGTCATCACTTAATTCATTTAGCCATTTAATAGCTGTTTGATGTTCGTCTCTTACGTAAGGAATACCCTATTTATGTCTTAAACCGTTGAGCCACAAGGGGTTGTAATTATAAATTGATTCATTCATTAAACAAGTTTTAAAAAAATTCTATAAAAATATAAAACTCCGCTCATAATGTGAACGGAGATTGAATCATTCCATTGATTAGGTACTGTTAAAAAACAGGGCGCCATAACCGAGTGCGCCGATTATTACAAAAGCGGGGTGAACTTTCCATTTCTCAAGCAGCAAAAAACTAACAACAACTAAACCGATCGTTTGCAATAGTCCGGATCCCTCATAAGAGGTTAGGAAAAATTCATAGGCCATAATCCCGAGTAAAACAGCAATCGTCGGACGAATAAGCAGCGTCATTCGTTTCACTTTTGGAGAGTCCTTAAATTTATACAAAATTCCTAAAAGAACGATCATTAAAATAAGAGAAGGTGCAACCGTTGCAAATACACCCACAAATGCCCCAAAAATTCCTCCTTGTTGGAATCCAATGTAACCCGCCATTTTCGTGGCAATTGGACCGGGTAAAGCATTAGCGAGTGCCAACATCTCACTAAACTGTTCAGTGGTAAGCCAATGATAACGGTCGACGACTTCATTTTCGACAAGCGGTATTGAAGCAGGCCCTCCTCCGTAACCAAGAATACCAGGTATAAAAAAAGCAAGGAAAATGTTCCAATAAACAATCATACTGTATCCTTCCTTTTAACAGCCCGGCTTTCTTCCGTCTTTTGTTTGTCTTTTTTCACTAATGATCCTACTAGCAGAACAAAGATTAATATACCTGGATGAACGTTGAGCGGCTCAATTAAAACAATACTGGCAACAACAAGAATAACACTCCATTTCCAACCTAATCCGTTTTTCGATTTACTGAAAAACTGCCATGTTAAAACGGCAAGCATTACCCCAACAACAGGAACAACTGCCCGGGTCATACCCGCTACCCATGGCTGATCTTTAAATGTTCTTAACGACGTAAGCAAAACCACTATTAAAACAATTGTCGGCAAGATCGTTGCCAACACAGCATTTAACATCCCTGTAATACCAGCAACTCTGAAACCAATATATCCGGCCATTTTTGTAGCGATTGGCCCAGGTAAAGTATTTGCTAACGCCAATATGTCTCCAAATTCATCATCAGCCATCCATTGATATTTCTGGACAACTTCTTTATGGACAAGGGGTATGGAGGACGGTCCACCGCCATACCCTAATATGCCTACACGAAAAAAAGCTAAAAACAGATGAAGTTGGTTTTTAAGATCCCATTTTTTTGATGTATTCATGTTGAGATGAGTTTGATTCTCCGCGGTGAAATTAATTTCTACCTTTTTATTACTTACCAAGCTGCAACACTTCCATCCGTCCGAGCTTCGGTTCCCCCAGCTAAAACGCCTGTTTCGGGATCTCTCCAAATAATTTGCCCGCGGCCAAACGAACCAGAATCTAATGCAATTTGAATATCGTGACCTTTTCGGGCTAACGATTGTGCGATAGTGATTGGGAAGTTAGGTTCAACGAGCACTTTCTTACCTTTTAGCCACTGCCACCTTGGCGCATCTAATGCAGATTGAGGATTCAAGTGAAAATCAATTGTATTCATGATGATCTGTACATGTCCTTGTGGCTGCATAAACCCACCCATCACACCGAACGGCCCGACAGGTTGATCTCCTTTTGTCAAAAATCCTGGGATAATCGTATGATACGTTTTCTTTCCTGGCTCTAATCGATTATCATGAGCATGGTCTAATGAGAAGTTATGTCCCCTGTTTTGTAAAGCAATTCCGGTTCCAGGAACCACTAATCCGGACCCAAATTCCATGTAGTTGCTTTGTATATAGGAGACCATATTCCCTTCTTCATCCGCTGCCGCTAAATAAACCGTTCCGCCTTTTGGGGGTGTACCAGGCGCTGGAGTAAGTGCTTCTTCTGCAATAAGCGCTCTTCTTTCTGCAGCGTATTCTTCCGAAAGTAACTCCTTTACTTTAAAAGACATTTTTTCTTCCTCGGTTATATATGTTTGCCCGTCTGTAAATGCTAGTTTCATTGCTTCAATTTGTTTGTGGAACGTATTGGTACAATCCTTTTCTCGTAACTCAAAACCTTTTAATATACTTAGTGCCATTAAAGTGACAAGTCCTTGGCCGTTCGGTGGAATTTCCCACACATCATAGCCACGGTAATTCACCTTAATTGGCTCTACCCATTCAGGATAATAATCCGCCAAATCCTCTTTCGACAAAAAGCCTTCGTATTGCTTGGAAAACTGATCGATTTTTTCAGCTAATTCACCACGATAAAACGATTCAGCATTTGTTTCTGCAATCGACCGCAATGTTTGGGCATGATCCGAAGAACGCCATATCGTTCCAATCTCCGGAGCTTTCCCATTTGGAGCAAACGTTTCAAACCAATGAGAGAATTCTTCACCAGTCAAAGTTTTATTAAAATTATCAGCTTCTTCTTTCCAAAATCTTCCCAGTACAGGTGAAATGGGATAGCCATTTTCTGCATAGTCAATTGCCGGTTTAAGTACTTCTGTTAAGGGAAGTTTACCAAACCGTTTGGATAACTCTGCCCATGCACCCGGGGCTCCCGGAACTGTAACCGGAATCCATCCATGTGTTGGAATTTCGTTATATCCTTTTTCTTTTACCGCTTTAATAGAAATACTTTGTGGAGAAGGTCCGCTTGCATTAAGTCCATGCAATTTCCCTTTTATCCAAACTAATGCAAACGCATCCCCGCCGATTCCATTTGATGTCGGTTCAACTACCGTTAAACATGCTGCAGTTGCAATTGCCGCGTCAATGGCATTTCCCCCTTGTTTCAACATTTCCAATCCTGCCTGCGCGGCAAGTGGTTGCGACGTTGCAACCATCCCTTTTCTTGCAAAAGTCGTCATACGTTGTGATGTGTAAGGATAAAATAACTGATCATGATTCATGACTGTTCACTCCTGTTTAATGATAGTGGACTTCCTTTATAACATATAAACGAAATGTCTTAAAAATAACCTCTCATCTTTCTATTGTTAATTAAAATTGATATTTATACTAACATATGATCATTCTCGTTATTTGAGATTATAATAGTTGTCATAAAAAACATCTACAAATTCACCTCAAATATAAATAAATCTACTACTCTTTTGCTGCTGCTGCATCGGTTTTAACAGTATTCGCTCGTATGTTATAAAATCTCTTCAACGCGTAACATACGAATATAAAGATAGCAGTAGTCGCAAAGAATCCCATCCAAATGCTTTGAGTTATTCCTAAAATGATATAACCGATAAACGAAACGCCTGCAACAATAAGGCCATATGGTAATTGCGTTATAACATGATCCATGTGGTTACTTCCGGATCCAATGGAAGACAAGATTGTAGAATCTGAGATAGGTGAACAATGATCGCCAAATATCGATCCAGCAATTGCTGCTGCAACCATTGGAAGGAACAAATCCACATCAGTGGCTACTGAAATTTGTCCTATAATAGGGAATAAAATTGCCCAAGTCCCCCAGGCTGTTGCTATTGCAAAATCGATAATAATAGAAATAATAAATATTAACGCAGGCAGTAAGAAGAGACTAACGTTACTACTGATTAAACCTGCCAAAAGTTCTCCCATTTTGAGGTCGCCAATGATCTCTGCGGTTGTAAACGCGAGCAAAAGAATCATAATAGCTGGCAGCATACTCTTAAATCCATGCCACATCGCTTGAAATAATTGTAGCATCGGCATTTTTTTCGAAAAAAAGAACCCAGTTGCAACAAGAAACCCTGCAAGACCCCCAATACTTAGCGATTCTACTAATTTCGTGTATTCAAATATAGCTAGGAAGGTTACAGCTTCGCCTGCGCCTTTAATTCCAGGTATTGCTGTTATAACTAAAGCAGAAAACGTAGTAATTATAAGAACAACAAAAGGAACGACAAGGTCACGTACGTTACCTTTATCACTTTCAGGAAGTTCTTTTTCTCCACTTGAATTGTGTTTTCTTTTTGGATCAACAAGCTCTCCAGTCGTTTGTGCTCGTAGTTCGTGAGTTTTCATTGATCCGATATTAATCTTATTAATGATAACAACGAACACCATCAGGATTGCGAATATGCAATAAAAATTCATCGGTACCGTCAACATAAAAGCATTGAACGAAGAATGTCCAGTTATTCCTGCATCTTCCATTGTTGTACCAATTAATCCAACCATGAAAGCTCCCCAGCTAGATATTGGGACTAACACACTCACTGGTGTTGCTGTTGAATCAATTATATAGGCTAATTTTGCTCTAGATATCTTAAAACGATCTGTTATACTTCTTGAAATGCTCCCTACAACAATACAGCTGAAATAATCATCAATAAATATAATAACCCCTAAAATAGCTGATGAAAGTTGCGCACCTACACGTGTTTTTAACAACGATTGTACCCAACCCCCAAAGCTTTTATTCCCACCCATTACATGGGTTATGGAAGAGAAAAACCCTAAAAGAATTGTGAAAACAATCAAGTAAATATTCCACGTATTAAGCACCCATCCGGTATCAGTTTCTTCAATAAATAACGCTTTAAGTTGACCAAAAAGATAACCAGCCGCAAAAATAACATTAAAATTTGTGTACATTAAGGCTCCAATAACAACACCAATTCCAAGTGACAAAATTACCCTTCTGGTTGTAAAACACAATACCATGACAATCAAAGGTAACAAGAGCGAAAAAACAGAACCTTCCATTAATTTAACGCCTCCCAATAATTATAGAATATTTAATTTCCCCTGTACGAAAATACCCTTTTTTACAATAAAAATAAGTTTAATAGTTACTATGAGATCCTTCCTGCTTATCCCTCAAAAAAAGTCCTCATTACATCACTAAAAAATAGTTTAGGAGTAGTGATTTAAATTCGAAATACACATAATCATTTGTAAATAAAAACTCCATAAGTTATATCCAATTCGAAAGTATTAGCAAGGATATTTATACGTTAAGAAACCTATTCTATGTTTTTTATCTCAAAAGGGTATTCTCTTTTCTTTAATGCAAGAACAATGCCAACTAAGGTATTTTTGGTTTTTGAAGAAATATTATAAAAATTAGGAATTTTATATCGACAAATAGTATCCCTTTTATTAATTTTTGCATAACATACCCATTTGTGAATAAAAACTAATGTTTAAACCTTTTTTAAGAATAAGGTAGGGGAATTTATGAAAGTGTTAGTTAAGGATACAAAGGTTGGTTGAGTGAAATCGACAAGTGAAAGAATTATAGGACTATGCATATGTGCATAATAAACAATAATTTATAATTTCCAAACAATTAAGTAGAGTAGGACGAGGGCTTTCACCCTCGGACCCCTCGTCAAACCGGACGTGCGGTTTTCCCGCATCCGGCTTTCACTGTGTCAGTTCCCCATTTCCGGGAGTGAGTTCTCTTCATCCGTCACCGGATTGCTTGAATTTCACTACCGGATTAAGAACACTAGGTGAGTAGTTCAACCAAGGAAACCAGACCGGCTTGTTCCAACCTTTTGTTCGGAATAAGCTGGTTTGATAGTGTTGACCTTCTTCTTCGTATAAACGCACGTAACCGCATGCGAATCCATTTATCTAATCGGTCAAAGACTGTTTTGACGTCCCCTACCTTGAAGTAGTTCGCAAAACCCCGAATTGACTTATTAAGTCTGACTATGACTTCCTCTAGGCTTTTTCCCTGTTGTCTTCTAGTAAGTTTGCGAACCTTTTTCTTGTACTTGTTGATTCGTTTCTTTGGCAGAACCATATAGCCCTTCCAGAAATTGAACCCAAGGAAACTGAATCCTTCCTTAAAGTGAACCACTTTCGTCTTTTCAGGATGCATCGTTAGGTGGAGTCGGTCTTCTAAGATGGTTTTCGCTACTCGGTGCGCTTTTTCTGCCTGCGTTTTAGTCTTACAAAATATAATGGCATCATCCGCATAGCGAACGACTGGGAATCCAGACGCTTTCATCCCCCAATCAAATTCATCCAAGTAGATGTTGGCGAGTAGCGGAGAAATGACCCCTCCCTGGAGACCTCCGAAAAACGAGG